>CAWARE010000034.1:0-17193 GCA_963784345.1 uncultured Actinomycetota bacterium | reverse complement strand
GGGCAGCGACGAAGGCCTCCTGCGGCACCTCGACCCGGCCGACCATCTTCATCCGCTTCTTGCCTTCCTTCTGCTTCTCCAGCAGCTTGCGCTTGCGGGTGATGTCGCCGCCGTAGCACTTGGCCAGCACGTCCTTGCGGATGGCGCGGATGGTCTCCCGCGCGATCACCCGCGACCCGATGGCCGCCTGGATGGGCACCTCGAACTGCTGGCGGGGGATCAGGTCCTTGAGCTTGCCCGCCATCAGCAGCCCGTAGCTGTGCCTTGTCCTTGTGCCGATCGCAGAGAAGGCGTCCACCGGCTCGCCGTGCAGCAGGATGTCCACCTTCACCAGGTCGGACGGCTGCTAGCCATCCGGCTCGTAGTCGAGGCTCGCATATCCCTAGCTGAGGGACTTGAGGGCGTCGAAGAAGTCCACGACGATCTCGCCCAGCGGCAGCTTGTAGCGGAGCTACACGCGGTGGTCGGACAGGTGCTCCATCCCCTCCTGACTCCGCGGCGGGCGTGGCACAGCTCCACCAGCGCGCCGATGTACGTGCTCGGGGTCATGATCGTGGCCTTCACCATGGGCTCGTGGCGGCCGCGATCTTGCCCGAGTGGGGTGTTCGGCAGGGTTGCTGGCGGTCAGCTCGTAGCCGTTCTCCGGCTCCACCCCGTAGAACCGTTCGGCGCAGTCACGATCACCTCGGCGTTGAACTCCCGCTCCAGCCGCTAGCAGACCATGTCCATGTGCAGCACGAAGGCCTCCTGCGGGACCTCGACCCGGCCGACCATCTTCATCCGCTTCTTGCCCTCCTTCTGCTTCTCCAGCAGCTTGCGCTTGCGGGTGATGTCACCGCCGTAGCACTTGGCCAGGACGTCCTTGCGGATGGCGCGGATGGTCTCCCGGGCGATCACCCGGGCGCCGATGGCGGCCTGGATCGGCACCTCGAACTGCTGCCGCGGGATCAGCTCCTTGAGCTTGCCGGCCATCAGCAGCCCGTACGCGTACGCCTTGTCCCGGTGCACCACCGCGGAGAAGGCGTCGACCGGCTCCCCCTGCAGCAGGATGTCGACCTTGACCAGATCGGCCACCTGCTCGCCGTCGGGCTCGTAGTCGAGGCTGGCGTAGCCCTTGGTCCGCGACTTGAGGGCGTCGAAGAAGTCGAACACGATCTCGGCCAGCGGCAGCGTGTAGCGGATCTCCACCCGGTCGGCCGAGAGGTACTCCATCCCGTGCTGCACGCCGCGGCGGGTCTGGCACAGGTCGAGGATGGTGCCGATGTAGTCCGTCGGGGTCAGGATCGTCGCCTTGACCACCGGCTCGTGCACCTCGGCGATCTTGCCGTCGGTCGGGTACTCCGACGGGTTGGTCACGGTGAGCTCGGCACCGTTCTCCATCACCACCCGGTAGACCACGCTCGGGGCGGTGGAGATCAGGTCCAGGTTGAACTCGCGCTCCAGCCGCTCCCGGACGATCTCCATGTGCAGCAGACCGAGGAAGCCGATCCGGAACCCGAACCCGAGCGCACCGGAGGTCTCCGGCTCGTAGACCAGGGCCGCGTCGTTCAGCTGGAGCTTGTCCAGCGCCTCACGGAGCTCGGGGTAGTCGTCGGCGTCCATCGGGTAGAGCCCGGCGTAGACCATCGGGTTGGGGTGCCGGTAGCCGCCGAGGTCCTGCGTCGCCGGCCGGGCCAGCGCGGTGACGGTGTCGCCGACCCGGGACTGGCGGACGTCCTTCACACCGGTGATCAGGTAGCCGACCTCGCCGACCCCCAGGGACGGCGCCTTGACCGGCTCGGGCGAGATGACCCCGACCTCGAGGGCCTCGTGCGCGGACTTGGTCGACATCATCAGGACCCGCTCGCGGTGCGACAGCTCGCCGTCGACCACCCGGACGTAGGTGACCACGCCGCGGTAGGTGTCGTAGACGGAGTCGAAGATCAGGGCCCGGGCGGGCGCGTCCGGATCGCCCACCGGGGCCGGCACCTGGGTGACGATGACGTCCAGCAGCTCGGCGACCCCGACGCCGGTCTTGGCCGACACCCGCAGCACGTCGCTCGGGTCGCAGCCGATGATGCCGGCCAGCTCCTCGGCGTACTTGTCCGGCTGCGCGCTGGGCAGGTCGATCTTGTTGAGCACCGGGATGATGTGCAGGTCGGCGTCGATGGCCAGGTACAGGTTGGCCAGCGTCTGCGCCTCGATCCCCTGCGCGGCGTCGACCAGCAGCACCGCCCCCTCGCAGGCGGCCAGGGAGCGTGACACCTCGTAGGTGAAGTCGACGTGGCCGGGGGTGTCGATCATGTTCAGCACATACTCACGGGGGGCTCCGCCCCCCGTGGACCCCCCGGAAAGGAACTCGCGGGGGCTCCGCCCCGCCGTGGACCCCCCGGAAGAGAACTCACGGGGGGCTCCGCCCCCCGTGGACCCCCCCGTCCGGGGCTCTGCCCCGGATACCCCGGAAGTGCCTGGAACTCGCTCCGCTCGTACGTCTGCCGCACCACGAACAGGCTCCTGCGTCGCGTTCGTGGTCCACGGCATGCGGACGGCCTGGGACTTGATGGTGATGCCGCGCTCGCGCTCGATGTCCATCCGGTCCAGGTACTGCGCCCGCATGGACCGGGCATCGACGACGCCGGTCAGCTGCAGCATCCGGTCAGCCAGGGTCGACTTGCCGTGGTCGATGTGGGCGATGATGCAGAAGTTGCGGATGATCGCCGGGTCGGTCCGTCCGGGCTGAGGTGCGGCGAGGGCGCCGGTGCCGGGCGTGGGCGAGGTCACGAGCGAGTCTCCAGGGGCTGGGGTCGGTGGGGACCCGAGGCCGGGTCAAGAGCCCATCATTCCACCCGGACCTCACCGATCCGAACTTCTGTCGAGCTGTCCCCACCAGGGTCGGGTAGCTCGACAGAAGTTCGTCGGTGCCGTCACTGGGCCGGGAGCACGTGGTCCTTCAGCTTGTCGGTGCTCAGGCACAGCGAGCAGACCACGTCGTCGTGGGTGGCGCAGGCCACCATGTCGGGCCGCTCGAAGTCCTGCCGGCAGACGTGGCAGGTCAACACGGCGTCGGACGGGTTGCCGTGCTCGTCGTACATCGGCAGGTCGATGCCGTCATCGGTCCGGCGCAGGTAGTAGCGGCCCTTCGTGGCGAAGGCCAGGACCGGCGGCAGCACCAGAGCCAGACCGATGGCCACCAGCGGCGAGTACGGCTGGATGGTCGGGCCGAACAGACCGAAGAACACAGCGATGGACACGCCGGCCGAGATCAGCATCGAACCGAAGCCGACCGGGTTGACGGCGTAGAGCATGCCGCGACGGAACTCGGGCTGGATCGGCGACAGCTTGAACAACAGCTTGTTGAAGGTGATGTCGGAGGCCACCACCACGATCCAGGCCATGCCGCAGTTGGCGTAGAAGCCGAGGATGGTGTTGAGGAAGTCGAACATGTTCGCCTCCATCAAGATCAACGCGATCAGCAGGTTGAAGGCCAGGAACACGATCCGGCCCGGGTAGCGCTTGGTCACCCGGGTGAACGAGTTGGTCCAGGCCAGCGAGCCGGAGTACGCGTTGGTGACGTTGATCTTGACCTGGCTGATGACGACCAGGATGACGGCCAGGGCGAGGGCCAGCCCGACCGGCATGATGTCGCGGTAGATCTCCAGGAACTGGTGCACCGGCTGGTTGGCGATGGCGGCCCCGTCGGCCACGTTGGCGATGATGTAGACCGCCAGGAACAGACCGATGACCTGCTTGATCGCACCGAAGACGACCCAGCCCGGGCCGGCCATGATCATGGCGGTCCACCAGCGGCGGTTGTTCTCCGGGGTCCGGGGCGGCATGAAGCGGAGGTAGTCGATCTGCTCGGCGATCTGGGCGATCAGGGAGAGGCAGACACCCGCGGCCAGCATGATCGAGCCGAGGTTGGTGGCGCCGTTGCCGTCCTCACCCTGGTAGGTGAAGAAGGTGTTGACGGTCTCCGGGTGGCTGACCAGCAGGTAGACGAACGGGATCACCATCAGGATCAGCCACAGCGGGGTGGTCCACAGCTGGAGCTTGGAGAGCACCTTCATCCCGTAGATGACCAGCGGGAAGATGATGATCGTCGAGGCCGCGTAGCCGAGCCAGAGCGGCACCCCGAGACCCAGGTAGAGGCCCTGGGCCATGATCGAGCCCTCGAGGGCGAAGAAGATGAAGGTGAACGTCGCGAAGATGACGTTGGTGACCACCGACCCGTAGTAGCCGAAGCCGCTGCCGCGGGTGATGAGGTCCAGGTCCAGGTTGTAGCGCGCGGCGTAGTACGCCAGCGGGAAGGACGTCAGGAAGACGACCACCGCGAAGATGGCGATCCCCCACAGGGCGTTGGTGGTGCCGTACGCGATGCCGATGTTCGCGCCGATGGCGAAGTCGGCGAGGTAGGCGATCCCACCCAGCGCGGAGATGGCGACCACACCGGGGGTCCACCGGCGGTAGTGCCGGGGCGCGAACCGGAGGGTGTAGTCCTCCAGGGTCTCCTTGGTGGCTTCCTTGCCGACCAGGACGTGCGGTTCATGGGCCGTGTCGGGGCCGTCGGAGATCACGCTCTTGATCAGGGCGCTGTCCGCGGTGGCGTCGGTCATGGCAGACTCCTTCGGGTTGCGCGCAGGGGCTGGCGCAGTAGTCGACGCCATCCTCGACAACCTCGGTCTCCGCCCGGTGTCGGATTCGTTCCAGTCGCGTTTCAGTGTTCTCACACGGATTTCTCAGGCCCTTGAGCGCGAGATTTGAGGCCACGGTGGCCGACTGCTAATGTTGGCGGTCGCGCCCGCTCGCGGACGCACCCCACCAGCTCACACGAGAGATCTTCAGAGGCTTACCCCGTGGCGAATATCAAGTCCCAGATCAAGCGGATCAAGACCAACGAGAAGGCGCGCCAGCGCAACAAGGCGGTCAAGTCCGCCCTGCGCACGCACACTCGTCGGTTCCGCGAGGCTGCAGCGGCCGGCGAGGCCGAGAAGGCCCAGGAGTACGCCAAGGCCGCCAACCGCGCGTTGGACAAGGCCGCGTCGAAGGGCGTCATCCACAAGAACCAGGCGGCGAACCGCAAGTCGGCCATCGCCGCCCAGGCTGCCGCTCTGGGCTGACCCGCCCACCGCAGCCTCGACTGCCCGCGGCGCGACCCGCCGCTCGAGTCCGTATCGCGTCCCGATCACCCCAGGTGATCGGGACGCTGTGCGTTCATCACTCGCTGTGTTGGTCATCACTCGCTGCTCACTGCGCGCCGGTTGGCTCTGTCTTCCCTCGTCGCTCGCAAACGGAAGAGCGTGTTTGCTTCCTCCTCGGTCCAGACAGAGCCGGGCGCTTCGTTCGCGGCCGCTCGCGACGGGCCGCTCGTCGCTGACGCTCCTCGCGATTAACTCCGGCGGTTGCCGGCGACGGAGAGGACGAGCTGCTCGAGGGCGAACTCGGCGTCGTCGGCGGCGCCCTTGACCTGGGCGTCGGCGAGCGCCACGGCCTGGAGGGCGTTGGCGAGGCCTCGCTGGTCCCAACCGCGGGCCTGGGCCCGCATCGACTTCAGCTTCCAGGGCGGCACCCCGACCTCGCGGGCCAGGTCACCCTCGCGGAGTCCGGCGGGGGCTCCGATCAGCCGACCGAGTCCCCGCACCCCCGAGGCGAAGGCGCTGGTCACCAGGACCGGCGCCACCCCCGTGGACAGGGCCCACCGCAGCTGCTCCATCGCCACCCCGGTCCGACCGGAGAGGGTGGCATCGGCGACGGCGAAGCTGGTCACCTCGGCCCGGCCGCCGAAGTAGCGTCGGACCTGGGTCGCGGTGATGGCTCGGGTCTCGCTGTCGGCGAGCAGCTGCGAGACCGCCGCCGCCAGCGCCCGGAGGTCGTGACCGACCGCCTCGACCAGCAGCGTGGGCGCCTCACTGTCAGCGGTGCCGCCCAGCCGTCGGGCCTCGCGCGAGACGAACTGCGGCAGCTCCCACGACTTCACCGACGGGCAGTCGACCACCTCGGCCTTGGCCGACTTGATCGCGTCGACCAGCTTCTTGTTCCGGGCTGCACCGTTGTGCACGAGCACCAGGGCCAGGTCGGCGTCGACACCGCGGGCCAGGTCGCCGACCTGAGTGACGAGGTCGCTGGACAGCTCCGCCAGGTCGTCCAGGACGACGGCCCGGCGGGTGGAGAACAGCGACGGGCTGGTGAGCTCGGCGAGCCGACCCGGATCGAGCTGTGCTGCTGACACCTGGTCGATCTCGACGGCCGGCTCGGCGGCGCGGGCTCGGGCGAGCACCTCGCCGACGGCGCGTTCTGCGAGCAGCCGTTCGGGACCGGTCACCAGGGTCGCGACGCCGTACGACGACGTCGACGAAGTCGATCGCTTGGGACTGGCCACGGCCTCAGCATGCCAGTCGGTCACGACACTGTGGAGTTTGCTCGCGCCTCCGCCCGATCGGGGGGGCCAGTTGCTATACATGGCCCAGGTTTCGACTCCGAAAGGGCCGCCGTGTCCGCCGTGACTTCCCCCATGGACAGGCACCCCGCATGACGACCGACGCTTCCGTGGAGCAGCCGTTCACCGGCCAGACCCGAGAGCTGAACCGTCTCGTACGGGTGCAGCCAGGCACTGTCCTGGTCGTTTTCCCCCCGGGCGAGCGCCCGAAGGTCCGCCACCCCGGTGAGACCGTGCTGCCGACCTGGAACCCGTTCCAGTACGCATCGCTCGCGCTCCCGGTGACCACCGGTCTGGTCCCGTTGACCATGGTGGTCAGCGACCTGACCACCCTGGACAACCAGTCGATCGAGCGGGTGACCCTCAAGGTCACCGTCCAGCTGCTCGACGCCGGCGACTTCGCCGCGGTGGCCGACCTGGCCGCCGAGTTCGGCGACACCTTCGGGGTCTACCTGATGCAGGAGCTGCAGGCCAAGATCGAGAGCACCGTCCGGGGCGCGTTCCGGATGAACCGGCTGGCCGACCTGCGACGCCACACGGTGGCCGCCGTGCTGGAGGAGCGCTGGGTGCCGACGTCCTTCGCCAACGGCACGCTGGTCAGAAGGGGTCTCACCGTCGTCGACGTGGCCTGGCCGGCGTCCGCGGCAGAGAGTGCCCGGAGCGAGTCGAACGAGCCGTCGACCACGCGACGCCAGTCGTCGGCCGGTCGGGCCGTCCAACCGGGCCCGGCCGCGAGCCGCCCGGCAGCACCTGAGACCCAGCTGGAGCTGTCGCTGGACGCCCGACTGCGTCGGGTGTGGTGGTCGGGGTCGATGGTGCCGGTGATCGGCATCGCGGGTGCGGTGGTCGGCGCCGAGGCGACAGTGGTCGCCGTCTGCGGCGGACCGCCCGGGGACTACGACCTGCCCCGGCTGCAGGGCGCGTTCTCCGAGCTCTACGGACAGCGGACGACCTGCCTGGTGGTCAGCGACGCCGAGGACTACGAGTCCCTCGTGACGAGCTGGTTGGATCAGGTGGACGACGACAACGTGAACCTGCGCTCGGTCGAGTCCCTGCGGGACGGCGATCTGCTGCGGATCACACTCGACCGTCCACTGGCCAGCCCCGAACAGGCCCACCCCGGTCGACCGAGCCTGAACGGCTCCGAGGTCGAGGCCCTACGGCGCCTGCTCCCCCACCGCCACATCGAGTTCGTCACCGGCTGATGAGCAGCACACTCAGCTTCGACGCCCAGGACCTGCCGGACGTCGAGTACGCCGGGCCGCCGACCAAGGGCAAGGGCAAGCAGCGCGACCCGCGGACGGCGCTGCAGTGGGCGCACCTGCCGATGATCATCGCGGTGGCCGTCAACGCCGTCTTCTTCGTCGCTCACTGGGTGCCGGAGTTCGGTCGCTTCCCCGGTCACGTCTGGCTGTTCAACCAGCTCGGCCCGCTGGCGTCGACCTCGCTGACCAGCCAGGGTCAACCGGTGGCCGACGTCCAGGTCGGCCGCGGCTCGATGATCTCGACCTTCCTGCTGCTGGCCTCGCTCCCGCTGCCCACCCTCTTCCGCGCCCGTCAGTGGCAGCTGCGCCTGGTGGTGCCCGCCCTGATCGGCTACCTGGGCGCGATGGGCACAGTGGTCACCGTGCTGAGCCTGCTGGCCCGCGGCCAGTTCCTCGGCTCGTTCTTCGGTGTGCTGCTGATGGTCGCCTGGGTGGCCGCCGTCGGCGTCACCGTCTTCCGGCTGATCTGGGCCCCCACCGATGCCCTGCCCCGACGCTCCACCCGGGTCCTGTGGCTGGTCGTGCTGGTCGCTCTGCTGCACCCGTTGGCGATCGCCCTCGGGCGCCGCATCTTCGCCCCGGAGCTGCGGGAGGCGGCCGCCGAGCTGCTGGCCAGTGGCCAGGACGCGCTGCAGTACGCCGCCCTCATCACCCCGGCCAACATCGCCGTCTACCTCAGCGGCGTCGCCGTGGTCCTGGTCGGCTGGGCCTGGTACATGCTGGTGCCGCCCTGGCAACCCATCCGTACGCCGTGGGTGCGCGCCACCACCGGCGACCGACCGCCCGCCACGCTCGGGCCGCGCCTGCTCATCCTGGGTCTCAGCGTGGTCGCCCTCACCGTGACCGGAGCCATCGCGAGCTCGGCCGGCCAGGCCCGGGCCCAGCAGATCGCCCTCGGCAGCCCCGCAGGCGACCTGGCCCTGACGTGCGCGTCGTGGACGCAACAGCCGGAGAAGCTGGCCCCGGCGCAGACCGTCGCCCTGTCCGGCAGCGGCTGCAACACCGTCACCGCCTTCAGCGGCTACGCCCAGACGGCCCAGAACCAGTTGACGGAGCAGTTCTCGCCGGTCCGGGCGGAGACTCCCGACGGTGTCTCGATCAAGGGCCGCGTCGTGGCCGCCCAGTACGGGGCGACAGTGGTCGTCGCCAGCAACGACGGCGCCGGCTTCGGCAGCGCACCGGACCAGCTGCAGGGCATCCGGGTGTCCGACGGGCAGCGTGTGTGGACCTTCCGCTGCGACGACGACGGCGACCTGTCGCTCCGGTTCGCCGGTGCCGACGCCGGCGACGACCCGACCGCCGGTCGGGTCACCGAGTTCGTCGAGCAGCCCTCGGTGGTCACCAAGTGCAGCAACACCACCGTCAGCCTCAATCCCCAGACGGGTAAGCAGCTGAAGAAGTAGGGCGGCCGTCCCGGCGTCGGTCGTCGCGGGGTGACCGAGCGCAAGGGGGCAGCGGGGCGGCCGTCCGCATGGTCAGGCGCGGGCCGACCGCCTGGACGCTGCTGGCCTACCGACTCGGCACGTTCACCGCTGGGTCACCGCACCGAGTCGTCCGTCGTGCTCGGTGACGGCCACGCTGCCCTGCTGATCGGTCCGCAGCACCGTCATGCCCAGCCCCGTCGCCAGCCGAACGGTGCTCGGGGCTGGGTGGCCGTACGAGTTGTCCTCGCCCACGCTGGCGATGGCGATCCGAGCCCCGGTGGCAGCGAAGAAGGCCGGGTCCTGTCGGCGCGAGCCGTGGTGCGGGAGCTTCAGGACGTCGGCCGACAGGTCGGCCCCGGTGGCCAGGATCCGGGCTTGTCCCTCCGGTTCCACGTCGCCGGTGAGCAGCATCGTCAGGTCGTCGACCCCGACCCGCAGGACCAGACTCGCGTCGTTCTGGGCGCCGGACTCGACCGACTCCCCTGCGTCGGCCGGCCCCGTCACCGATCCATCGGCTGGTCCGGCTCCCAGCACCCCGCGGGGCAGTCCGACCGGCCCGAGCACCTGCCACCAGACGGCTCCCACCCGTCCGGTCTCCCCCACCGGCGGCGACCGGACCGTGGTCCCGTTGGCCGCGGCAAGAGCCCCTACCGAGGCAGCCTCGGCCGCCGGGGACGCGTACGGACTGACCCAGATCTGGCCGACCGGGAGATGACCCAGGACACCGGACAGCCCGTCGACGTGATCGGCGTGGAAGTGGGTCAGCACCACCACCGGCACCGATCGGATCCGCAACCCCGACAGGCACCGCCGCATCAGGGACGGGTCCGGCCCGACGTCGACCACCACCGCCTGACCCGAACCGGCTCGTAGCACCAGACCGTCTCCCTGACCGACCGAGCACGCCACCAGCCGCCAGTCCCGCGGCGGCCACCCTGGCTGCACCGGCCCGGTCAGCATCCCCGCCACCAGCAGCACCGACGCCGCCAGGGCCCACCAGCGGTGCCGGGCCAGCACCTGCACCGACATCCCCAGGCCCAGCGCTGCGACCGCCAGGACCAGCAACGCGAACGGCGTGGCGGGCCACTGCCAGGACGACCCCGGCAGCGCAGCCCCGGCGTGGGCGACCCAGATGATCAGCTGCGCGCACCACGACGCCCCCCACCCCGCCAGCCCGGCCAGCCCGGGACTGACCAGCGACAGCCCTGCCGCGGCGAACCCGAGGACCGTCGCCGGACCGACGAACGGGCCGGCCAGCGCGTTGGCCAGCAGACCGGACACGCTCACCGCCCCCGACAGGGACGCGACCACCGGCAGCGTCGCCAGGTGAGCGGCCAACGGGACCGCCACCGCCTCAGCTAGTGGCCGAGGCAGCCAGACTGCAGCACTCACCCACGACGACGCCCACCAGACGATGCCCGCGCTGGCCAGCACCGACAACGTGAACCCGACCGAGCGGGACAAGAACGGGTCGAGCAGCACCAGCACGAGCACCGCCACACACAGCTGCCGCAGGCCCTTCCGGCCGCCACCAGCACCCAAGGCGGCCAGCGCCACCAACCCCATCGCTGCCGCTCGCAGCACGCTGGGCTCGGTCCGGCAGAGCGCGACGAACACGACCACCCCACCCAGCCCGACGCCACGCAGCCACCGCCCCCGCAGCCCCGACCACTTCGCTGCGAACAACAGGAACGCGAGCAACAACGTGAGGTTGGCGCCGGAGACCGCGGTCAGGTGGGTCAGCCCGGTGGCCTGGAAACTCTGCTGCAGATCGTCGGTCATGGCGGAGGTGTCGCCGAGGACCAGCGCGGGGACAAGGGCCCGGGGCTCGGGAGGCCGGTGGGCGACGGCTGTCCGCAGGCCCGCCCGGACCCCCTCCACCAGCACCAGTGATCGACTCGGCGGCGCACGGACGTCGGCGCCCTGGCGGACCCGGAGCACCGCGGCGATGTCGGCACCCCTGTCGACGGTCTCCAACCGGCCGGTGACCCGGACGGTGCTGCCGACCAGCACCCGTCGCCACGAGTCCACCGCAGGGCCGCCACCGATGATCAGCAGCACCGGCGAACGCACCGCCCACGTCTGCCCCCGACCGCTGACCGTGTCCAACAGCACCCGGACGGTCGCGTAGCCACCGAACTGACCGGTCCGGATCTGTGGATCGCTGCGGACGACGGCGTCGACGGCCACCACGGCCCGATCCTCGGCGAGCTCGGCCACCGGACCATGGCTGACCCGCTGTGCGGCCAGCCCACCGACGGCGACGGTGCCGAGCAGAGCCAGCGCCGCGGCGGCCAGCACCACGAGACGGTGTCGGCGGGCGATCAGGCCGACAGTGACCGCTAGTCGTCACCGTGAGACCGATCGCCGTCAGTGACCACCTGTCCGGGCCGGTCAGTCCGGTGCCCAGCCAGGCCCCCGCCCACCCGGCCGCCGCCACCGGCACCAGCCGGAGATCGTGGTCGGGTCGCCTTCCGGCCGGGTCGCGTTCGGTGTCAGCGAGCCCCGGAGTCGTCCCTGTCAGCTCGGGCACGGCGCCCCCGACACCGGCCCAGGCCTCACACCCGACACCGTCTTCACACCCGACACCGTCTTCACACCCGACAGAGGGGCGCGAGCTTCGCGTACGTCTTCGGGCCGACGCCGTCGATCTCCTGCAGCTCCTCGATCCGGCTGAATCGGCCGTTCTCGGTACGCCAGGCCACGATCTTGCCCGCCATCACCGGTCCGACGCCCGGCAGCTCCTCCAGCTGGGCGAGGGTGGCGCTGTTCAGGTTGACCGGTGGTCCCGTGCCTGCGGAGCCCCCGCCACCTGCGACGCCGCCACCTGATCCGCCGGCACCAGCTCCCCCGGCACTGCCGTCCCGCACCTCGCCCGCCGGCTTGCCCTTGGTGCCCACCACGATCTGCTGACCGTCGGTGACGGCCTGGGCCAGGTTGAGCTCGCCCGGATCGGCCTTGCCGGTGAGCCCTCCGGCTGCGTCGATGGCGTCCTGCACCCGGGCGCCGCCCTCCAGGGTGACCAGACCGGGTCGGCGCACCGCACCGAGAACGTGCACGACCGGGCCGGCGGTCGAGGCGCTGGCCTGCGGACTCGCGGCGGCCGAGGGTGGGTTCGCAGCGCCCGACGGGGCGGTCGCGGCCGCCGGCGGCGGGGTGACCGCGACCGCCACCGGCCGGGCCCGCAGCACCGCCCACCCAGCCGCCAGGATGCCCAGGGCGACGATCGCCGCCACCACGACCAGGTGCGGTCGCCGGAATCCGATCAGCGCGGCCACCAGTCCCGGGCCGGTGCGAGAGACCTCGGGGAGGCGTGGTCGGCGCTCACCGCCGACCGGCTGATCCTCGCCGAGGTGAGTCTCCCGCGCCGCCCGACGACGCTCGTCACGCGTCACGACCTCGGGCCGGGGTCCACCGCTTGATCCGACCGTTCGCTCGCTCTCGACTCGCCCGTCGGTCGGAGCGGGCGCTGGGGACGGAGCTGACGGTTCGGACCTCGGTGCCGCTCGGGCGGGTGCACCCGTGCCCGGTCCGTTTTCCTGCAGCAGCCACTGCAGCCGCTGCTCCACCAGGCGCACGGTTTCCGGGTCGATCCGATCTCGGCGGGACATGACCAGAACCTAAGGACGGTGCCCCGTCGTCGTACGGGCCCGACGCCGGTCTGTGGACACGGCTCGAGGTGGCACTCCGTCTGTGGACAACCGGCGCAGCCGTCGTTGCGGAGCGCGCCGCCCACCTGAACTGACGGTCAGTCGAGCGGCGAGACCACCACACCCACGGTGCCCGGACCGCAGTGCACGCCGAGCACCGCGCTGACGTCGGAGACCGTCACCGAGGCGACCTCGGTCTCCCGCGCCCGCAGCGTGCGGGCCAGCCGATCCGCGGCTGACCGGTTGTCCAGGTGGAGCACGGCGACGTCGGCCCGCCCCCCACCCGATCCCACCCCACCCCGGGGACCTGCACCGGCACCCGCACCGGCACGCAGGGCCTCGAGCGCGAGCTCCTCCAACCGGGCCAGGGCCCGCGACATGGTCCGGACCCGCTCGTACGGCGTGATCCGACCGTCCGAGACGGTCAGCAGCGGCTTGACGGCGAGCGCCGAGCCGAACAGCGCCTGGGCAGCCCCGATCCGGCCGCCCCGTCGGAGGTACTCCAGGCTCTCCACACAGAAGTAGGTGACCGCGGCGGCCGCGCGGCGCCGGGCGACGTCGGCCACCTCGGCCGGCGAAGCCCCGGCCTGCGCCGCCGCGGCCGCGGCCAGCGCCGCAAAACCACAGCCCGAGGCCACTGTCAGGCTGTCCACCACCGTCACCGGGACCGGCGCCGACCGCGCGGCGAGCTCGGCTGCGTCCACCGTGCCCGAGATGGCCCCGCTCAGATGCACCGAGACGATCGCCGTGGCCCCGCGCTCCGCCGCCGCCGCGTACGCAGCGGAGAACGACTCCGGCGCGGGTCGTGACGTCGACACGGTTCGGCCTTCCCGCAACGCGGCGGCCACCGCTCCGGGCGTCAACGTTCCGGCACTCGGACGAAACGACTCGGGACGGCTCGTACCATCCACGATGACCTGCAGCGGGACGACGACCACGCCGGCCCGATCCGCCACGTCGGGAGCCAGGGACGACGTAGAGTCGGTCACCACCGCGACGCCGGGCATGGCGCCACCCTAGGCGACCGGACTCCCCTGGGCGGTAGAGGAACCGAGGAGCATCTGCATGGCCGTCCGGACCCGACGTGTCTGGCGCGTCTCCACCGGGACCTTGGTGGCGGTCTGGATCTTCGTGGCCCTCGCCGGGCTCGGGGTGCCGGCTCTCGCGCTTCTCACCTACCTGCGCGCCGGAGACCTGCTGATCGCCCTCTTCCTGCTCCTTCTGGCCGCCGGGGCCGTCGTGTACGGCTGGCGGTTCGGCCTTCATCCCCGGTTGATCGCCGGTCCCGACGGGGTCGAGGTGGTCAACCCCGGTCGTCGTACGCGGCTCGACTGGGACGACCTGACAGTGATCGCCCCCGGCGAGAACGGTCTGGTGCTGGGCACCGAGGTGTCGCGGACCGAGGCCTGGTGCGTGCAGAAGTCCCGCTCGGCCACCACCAAGGGCAAGACCACCCGGGCCGACCGGGTGGTCGCCGAGCTGGAGGACCTGCAGGACCGGTTCGACCCACCGCTGGAGGACGAGCAGACCGGGATCCGCCTGCGGCGGGCGCGGCAGGCCGACCTCGACCTGCTGACCGATCTCGAGCGGGCCGCCAGCGAGGCCGGTCTCGGCCACATCTTCGACGCGGCCCAGCACCCCTACCCGACAGCTGACGTCCGTCGGCGTTGGCGGCGCCTGCTCCGCGACCGTCAGGTGCAGCTGCGGGTGCTGGAGGAGCACGGCAAGCCCGTCGGGGTGGTGGCCTGGGACAGCCGGGGGCAGCTCCGGCACCTGGCCGTGTCCCCGCGCTACGCCCGTCAGGGCCACGGGTCACTGCTCCTCCAGTACGCCACCGAGGAGCTGATGGCCACCGGAGCCCGGGAGCTGACCTTGTGGGTGCTGGAGGACAACAGGGACGCGCGCGGCTTCTACCGCTCGCGTGGTTGGCGGGACACCGACGAGCGGTCCGACAGCGAGTACCCACCGCACCCGGTGGAGATGAAGATGGTGCGGACCAACCCGGCAGCGCCCCGGCGGCGCGCCTGATGCCCGAGCCCGACGAGGCCTGGGACGGCCGACGCCACGTTCGCGCCGGTCAGGGGTGGCTGGTCACCCTCGGGCTGCTCGCCCTCGTGCCCGCCCTGGTGGCCACCGCGCTGCGGGTGGTCCCGCCCACCGATGACGGACCGGCCCTGCTCGCCTCGTTCATCCCGTACGGGCTGGTGTTCTACGCACCGGCCCTGCTGCTGATCGGCGTCGCCAGCCTCCGGGCCCGGCGCAGCTCGGCGTTCGCCCGCGTCAGCCTGCTGCTGGTGACCCTGGTCGTCCTGGTCGGGCTGCTCGCCTCCGTCGCCTGGCAGGGACCGGCGTGGGTGCCGAACGAGCGACCGGTGGCGACCGAACCGTTGACGCTGATGAGTCTCAACGTGCGGGCCGGATCGGCCGACCCGGCAGACGTCGCCGAAGCCGTCCAGGGGGCCGACGTCGTGTCCTTCGTCGAGGCGAGCCCCGCCTGGGTCGAGGCGCTGCCGGCTGCCTTCCGGGAGGAGCTGCCGTACGCGGTGGGGGCCCCGCTGCAGTACACGAGCGGGTCGGTCATCTTCTCCCGCTACCCCATCACCTCCTCCGAGGCGCTGCCGGCGAGCTCGTTCCAGCAGTGGTCAGCGGTGATCGACACGCCTCAGCTCGGTGCGCTGCGCGTGGTCGCGGTCCATCCCTGCAACCCGTTCTGCGGTCCGGGACTGTGGACCACGGAGCACACCGAGCTGCGGCACTACCTGCGGCGGCTGGACGACACCCCCACGGTCGTGGCCGGGGACTTCAACGCCGTCGACGACCACGGCCCGATGCGGACCTGTACGCCGACGGCTGGCGCAGCGCCGCCGACCTCGCCGGCGCCGGCTTCGTCCGCACCTACCCGGCGGACCGGCGCTTCCCACCGCTGATCGGGATCGACCACATCCTGCTCGACGACCGGCTGACGGCCACCGCGTTCACCACGTTCGATGTCGCCGGGCACCGACCACCTCGGCTGTGCGCGCCGTCATCGCCGGCACCAGCCCCCCCGCCCGCTCACCGCTAACCCCACCACCCGCTGAAGAGCAACCCACACCGCTGACGCACTCCCCCGCTCACTCACGCCTGCGTTGCATCACGTGCGTGAGAGGTCGCAGGAGTGCGTCAACAGGTTCTCGAGCGAGCGTCAGCGAGCGAGCCCGTCGCGAGCGGCCGAGAACGAAGCGCCCAGCTTCTGTCTGGACCGACGAAGTGAGTTACACGCTCTTCGTCTGCGAACGAGGAGGGAAGACAGAACCCTCAGTCGCGCAGTGAACAGCGAGTGACGACTCACAGAGGCACGATGCTGACCAGCTTGGGGGCCCGGACGATCACCTTGGCCACCGGCCGGCCGAGCCCGGCGGCGGCGCGGCCTCGTCGGCCAGCGCCAGCCCCGCTCCGCTCGGCCACGGTTCGATCGACGGCGACACGTCCAGCCGGGCCCGGACCTTGCCCTGGATCTGGACGACGCAGGTCACCGAGTTCAGCGACCAGCAGCGTCGGGTCGACGACGGGCCAGCTGGCGTCAGCCACCGAGGGGGCGTGGCCCAGGTGCTCCCACATCTCCTCACTCACGTAGGGCGCGACCGTGCTCAGCACGACCGTGACCACCTCGACCGCCTCGCGGACGGCCGGGTCGGCCGGTCCGGCGCCGGTGTCGATCGCCTTGCGGGTCGCGTTCACCAGCTCCATCACCCGGGCCACGACGACGTTGAACCGCTGTCCGGCCATGCTCTGGTCGATGTCGGCCAGCAGCCGATGGGTCTCCTGGCGCAGCGTCCGTGTCGCCGGTGGCCGGATCGGCGTCCGGTGCGCTCCCTCACCTCGGTGGGCGATGCGATGGGCTCGCTGCAGGAACCTCAGTGACCCAGGCCGGCGGGGGCGTCAGGCCCAGTCGATGTCCTCTTCCGGCGGGCCCGCGAAGCCCACGGTCAGCCGCACCGCGTCGACGCCGAACTGATCGATCTGGGCTCCGAGATCGACACCGTTGCCCAGCGACTTGCTCATCGACTTGCCCTGGTTGACCACCTGGCCCTGGTTCAGCAGCCGGCGCATCGGCTCGTCGAAGTCGACCATCCCCATGTCGTGCAGCACCTTGGTGAAGAACCGCATGTACAGCAGGTGCAGGATGGCGTGCTCGACGCCGCCCACGTACTGCGCCACCGGCATCCAGCGCCGGACGTCGTCGGGATCGAACGGACCCTCGACGTCGCCCGGCGAGCAGTAGCGGAAGAAGTACCAGGACGAGTCCACGAACGTGTCCATGGTGTCGGTGTCCCGCTTGGCCGGCCCGCCGCAGGACGGGCAGTCGACGTTCACCCAGTCGGTCGCGCTGGCCAGCGGCGAGACGCCCTTGGGCGCCAGGGCGGCCCCGGTCAGCTGCGGCAGCGTCACCGGCAGCTGGT
>CAWARE010000033.1:0-98770 GCA_963784345.1 uncultured Actinomycetota bacterium | reverse complement strand
TTCCTGGGCTTTTCTCGTTCAGGGACGTGAGCGACAGCCCACCGTGTGGTCGAGGGAGGAAGCCACGCGGTTGATGGCGAACGACGGCGTTTCTGGACGACGTCGTGGGCGACCGGCGTCAGTCCACGCTGATCAGGTCGATGCCGGCCTCGTGGAAGTCCACCGAGTCGAGTCCGTCGGCCCCCAGAGCGACCAGCCGCCGTACGCGCGTCAGGTCGCCGGCTCGAACGGGGCCTTCGTGTCCCAGCCGACCGGGTTCCAGCAACAACCACGCCCGGTTGGCCAGCTGCAGCACCTCGGCGGTGACAGCCGCGGCCAGCGGGTCGGTTTCGAACACCCCATCCAGGGTGGCGCCCGCGGGGGAGAGCAGGGCCAGGTCGACCCGGAACCGTCTGATCTCCTCCAGCGCCCACGCACCCTGTTGGCCGTGGTGCGGAGGATCCACGCTGCCGCCGGTGTTGTAGACGTGCAGGTTCTCGGCCCGGGACAGCACCACAGCCACGTCGAGACTGGTGGTCACCACCGTGAGGCCAGGTTCGGGCGGGGGACGTCGGCTGAGGCTGTCCGCCACCGCCCAGGTCAGTCGTCCAGAGCCGAGGAACAGCGTGCCGTGAGTGGGCAGCAGGTCGACGACGGCGTCGGCCAGCCGGACGTGATCGGCAGGGTGCTCCGGGTCGGTGCCGTCGAACGGAGAGAGCGGACGCTCGGCCCGTCGGACGGCGCCACCGTGTACGCGCTGTAGCTGGCCCTGGTCCTCGAGCAGCCGGAGGTCGCGCCTGATGGTCTCCGGGGCGACGACGCAGAGGGAGGCGAGGTCAGCGACCTCGACCCGGCCGTCGGCTTCGAGCCGGTCCAGGATCCGACGGTGACGGTCGGCGGCGTCCACCTGAGCGACCACACGGACTCCCTTCGGCCACGACGTCCCACCGGGCTCACAGCAACGGCATGGACTCCCGCGCCTGGGGTCGGATCTGCAGCTTGCGGCCGGTGCCGGACCGGAACGCCTCCAGGGCCTCACCGTAGTCCTCCAACGCGTAGGCGTGAGAGACCATCCGGTCGGCGCGCACGGCACCCGCCGCGAACATCTCGACCGCGCGGCCGTAGCTGTGCAGGACCGCCATCGATCCCACCACGCTGATCTCGTCGTTGTAGATCGCGAACGGGGAGTACCGGGCGGTGGCGTCGGCCGGCGCCACCCCGAACTGCTGGAACACGCCGCCGCGACGGACCCGGGTCAGGCCGTCCTCGATCGCGGCGACGACGCCGGTGCAGTCGATCACCACGTCCCAGCCGCCGACCTGGTCGGCGTCGTCGGCGCTGGTGGCGACCCGCTCGATCCCGACGTCCCGGGCGCCGTCCAGTCGGGCCGGGTTCCGGTCGACCACCGTGACGGTGGCCGCCCCGGCGCGCGGTGCCAGCTGCGCCATCATCAGGCCCATCGTCCCGGCGCCGTAGACGAGATAGTGCTCACCCATCCGTCGCGGCAGCAGGTCGTAGCCGTGGATGGCACACGACAGCGGCTCGATCAGCGCGGCCAGGGCCAGGTCGACCGTGTCGGGCAGCCGGTGCACGTTGCGGACCGGTGCCACGGTCAGCTCGGCGGTCGAGCCGTTGGTGCGGGCCACGCCGGAGCCGTCCCACTGCTCACACAGGTTCGAGCGACCGACCGAGCAGAAGCGGCACTCCCCGCAGGTCAGCGTCGGGTCCACCGACACCCGGTCACCGGGCGCGACCTCGCTGACCCGCTCGCCCACGGCCTCCACGACCCCGGAGGTCTCGTGACCAGGGATGATCGGGTAACGGGTGGGAGCGAACTCCCCGTCGAGGACGTGCACGTCGGTGCCGCAGAGGCCGACCGCCTCGACCCGCACCAGCACCTCCCGCGGCCCGGGAACCGGGTCGGGGACCTCCTCCAGCGACCAGGACCCCGGGGCGGCGAAGACGACGGCGCGCACTACTTCACCGCCCCCATGGCCAGGCCGGTCACCAACCGCTTCTGAGCGATCCAGCCGGCCACGATGACGGGCAGCACCGCGATGGTGGACGCGGCGGACAGCACGGCGATGAACTGACCCCGGCCGTCGACGAAGCTGCCCAGGAAGGGCGGCGTGGTGCGGGCGACGACGGCGGTCAGCAGGTTGGCCAGGAAGTACTCGTTCCAGGCGAAGATGAAGCAGATCAAGGCGGCGGCGGCGGCCCCGGGGGCCACGATCGGCAACGAGACCCGCCAGAGCTCCCGGCTGTAGCTGGCCCCGTCGATCTGGGCGGCCTCGACCACGGGGATGGGAACCTCGGCGAAGAAGGACCGCATCATCCAGACCGCCAGCGGCAGGTTGATGCCGATGTAGAGCACCCCCAGCGCCCACAGGTTGTCCAGCAGTCCGAACACGCGCAGGAGCAGGAAGATCGGGATGATCGAGGCGGCGACGGGCATGAACTTGGTGGAGATGAAGAAGAACAGCGCATCGCGCCACTTGGCCACGGGACGCACCGACAGCGCGTACGCCGCGGGGATCGCGAGCGCCATCACCACCACGGTGGACAGGATCGAGACCGCGGCGGAGTTGGCCAGGTACAGCCCCATCCCGCGGTCGAAGACGTCGGCGTAGCGATCCAGCGTCCAGTCCGGGATGATCTTCGGCGGGAACGACGCCGCCACCCCCTCGGACTTGAAGCTGGTGAGCACCATCCACAGCACCGGGAAGAAGAACACGATGGTGATCACCCAGGTGAGGGCGGTGACCAGGAGGCCGCCCACCTTGCGCCGGGTGAACCGTGGGCGGGTCCGCAGCTCGCTCGCCGACGAGGTCTGCGTGCGGGTCGGGGTGTCAGTGGTCATCTGTCGGTCTCCTCGGTGAACACCTTGAACAGCGTCCGCAGCGCCAGGGTGGCGACCACGATGGTGACGATCACGGTGACGACGCCGTACGCGGCGGCCTCCCCGATCTGCTGTCCGATGAACGCCCGCTCGTAGAGCAGGTAGGACAGCGTCTTGGTGTTGCCGGCGCCCTTGGTCATGATGTTCACCGGGTCGAAGACCTGGATCATCAAGACCGTGGCCAGCAGCACTGCGAGCTCCGCGTACGTCCGCAGGTGGGGCAGCGTCATGTAGCGGAACACCTGCAGGGCGTTGGCGCCGTCGACGTCGGCGGCCTCGAGCACCTCGCCCGCCTGGGACTGCAGACCGGCCAGCAGGATCAGCATCATGAAGGGCGTGTACTGCCAGGTGAGGGTGAACACGATCGTCCACGCCGGGTAGTCGGTGTTCCAGGCGACCGGCCCGAGTCCGACCCAGGACAGCACCCAGTTGACCAACCCGGTGTTGACCTCCAGCAGCGAGTACTTCCAGATCAGGGCCGCCGCCGCCGGCATCACCAGGAACGGCGTGATCAACAGGGTGCGGGCCACAGCCCGGCCGCGGAAGCTCCGGTTGAGCAGCACGGCCAAGATCAGGCCCAGCACCAGCGAGAGCAGCACCGAGCCGCCGACGATGCGCACGGTGGCCCACAGGGACGGGAGGAACTGCCCGTTGGTGACGACGGCGATGTAGTTGTCGAAACCGGCGAACGAGCGTTCCTCGGGTCGGGAGAGGTTCCAGTTCTGGAAGGAGTAGTAGATGGTGGCCAGGAACGGGACCTGGGTGATCACGATCGCCGCGATCAGACCGGGGTAGAGGATCCGCTTGGCGAAGCGACGCTCACCCTCGTCATGGCTGGAGACGGAGGCCATCCGCTGGGTCTTGGCGAACTTCGACTCGGTCTCGCCGTCGACGGGGGTCGGGTCGGTGGTCGTGGCGCTCATCTCAGCTGCCCTTCTTCTGCTGGTCACCGGCGCGTTGGGCGATCTCCTGCCCCTGGTCCAGGGCGAGGTTGAGCGGTCTTCGACCGGCGATCACGTCGGCGAGCAGCTGCGAGGTCTGGTTCCCCACGTCCTGGAACTCCGGGATCGTCACGTACTGGATCCCGACCCACGGCTGGGGAGCCACCCCGGGCTGCTTGGGGTCGACCTCGTTCATGATCTCGGCGGTCAGCGGCGCGAAGTCGCCCCCGGCGGCCACGTACTCCGGGATCTGGTAGGTCGACTTCCGGGTGCCTGGCGGGGTCCGGGACCAGCCGAGCTCGGAGCCGACGAGGTTGGCGTACTCCTTGGAGGTGGCCCACCGCACGAACTCCCAGGCCTGCTGCTTGTTCTTGGACTCGGCGTTGATGCCCAGGTTCCACGACCACAGCCAGCCGGCGTTCTCGGTCTTCTGTACCGGTGCGCGGACGTAGCCGACCTTGCCGGCCACTTTCGAGTTCGCCGGGTCCTCCACCGAGCCGGCGGCGGAGGTGGCGTCGTACCACATCGCCGCGTTGCCCTGGCTGAAGAGGTTGAGGCACTCGGTGAACCCGAACGAGACCGGGTCCCCCTCTCCGGAGGCGGCGAGCGTGTCGATGTAGAACTTCACCGCCTCGGTGAAGCCGGGGGCGTTCACCTGGGCGTCCCAGTCCGTGTTGAACCACTGACCGCCGAAGGTGTTGACCACCGTGGTGAGCGGGGCGAACATCTCGCCCCAGCCCGGTTTGGCGCGCAGGCAGATGCCGGCCCGGTCCGTGTCAGCGTCCTTGAGTCGGGCGGCGTAGTCGGCGATCTGGTCCCAGGTGGGCCGCTCGGGCATGGTGATGCCGGCCTGCTCGAACAGGTCCTTGCGATACATCAGGAACGACGACTCACCGTAGAAGGGCACGGCGTAGAGGCGGTTGTCGAAGGAGACACCGTCCCGGACCGGCTGGAACAGGTCGTCGACGTCGTAGTCCGGGTCGTCGGCGGCCAGATCGGTCAGATCCTCCAGCCAACGGTTCTGACCCCAGATCGGAACCTCGTACGCGCCCACGGTCATGATGTCGTACTGCCCGCCCTGGGTGGCGACGTCTTTGGTGGCGGCGTTTCGGAGGTCGTTCTCCTCCATGAAGATCATGTTGATCTTGATGTCGGGATGCTCTTTGTAGAACTCCGGCAGCAGCTGCGCCATGTCCTGCATCTGCGGGTTGTTCACGCTGGCCAGGGTCACCGTCGTCACGCCCGGCTCGTTGCCGAGAGCACCGAACCCGGCACAGCCGGAGAGGGCGAGCGAGAAGCTCAGGACGAGGCCGGCACCTGCCAGGCCGCGTTGCTTGGTGGTGGTCATGAACCGCCTTCTGGGTCGCGAGCCGACGGTCGCCGGCTATCCCGAGGGGATTGTTTCGAGAAAGGTAGCGCTGGCTCGTGCCCGAAGTCCAGAGTTTCAGCGTGGTTTCATGCCCGAATGACCGGCATCTGATGTGGTTTTGCCTGTAGCCGTGCTGCCTGTGGGCGTGGTTGGATACGCTCGTGTATCCGCCGGAGCGCCAGCAGGCCATCGCCGAGTACCTGGTCGAGCTCCCTGAGCACCGGGCCGGGATCGTGCAGATCGGCGAGCGGCTAGGGGTCACGGGGGAGACCGTCCGCAAGGACCTCGACGTGCTCGAGCGGCGTGGGGTGCTGCGCCGTTTCCGGGGCGGGGCGGAGCTGCTCTCGACCACGCCCTTCGAGCAGGCGCTGGCGGCCCGGCACGCCGAGCAGCTCGAGGACAAGGTCACCATCGCCCGGCGGGTGATGGAGGAACTGCCCGAGGACGGCGTGGTGATCCTGGACTCGGGATCCCTCACCTTCGTCTGCGCTCAGCTGATGCCGGTCGACCGACCGCTGACGATCGTCACCAACAACCTCCCGGCGGCGCGCTACCTGGTGGCCCACACCCGCTTGCAGATCGTGGCTCTGCCCGGATCGGTACGTGGGCTCACATCGGCCGCCGTGGACCCGTGGACGGTCCGACGCCTGGGCACCGTCACCGCCGACCTCGCCATCATCGGCGTCAACGGCATGACCGCCCAACGCGGGCTGATGACCACGAACCCGGAGGAGGCGGCGGTGAAGCGGGCCATGCTGCTCGCCGCCCGGCGCCGGCTGGTGCCGGTGATCTCGGGCAAGCTCGGGCGGACGTCGTTCTGCCGGTTCGGGGACGTGGCGGAGATCGACCTGGTGATCACCGATCGCGGTGCCGCTCCCGAGCAGGTGGCCGAGCTCGGCGCCGCCGGTCCGGCCGTCGTGCAGGCCTGAGGTCAGACCTGCTTTGCGCGGACGAACGCGGGCGGCAAGGATGAGGCGGTGACGGACAGCAGGGGACAGCGACCGGGTGGCGGACAGTCCGGCGGGGCCGGTCGATCCGGTGGCTCGGGTGGAGCCCGCGGCGGCGGCGCCGGTGGCTCGGGCGGTTCCGGCCGCTCGGGCAGTGGTCGATCCGGCGGCTACGGCGGCAGCGGTGGTCGATCCGGTGGCTACGGCGGAGGTGGCGGTCGATCCGGCGGTGGCCGGCCGGGCGCTGGTTCCTCGGGAGGCTACGGCGGCGGCGGTGGCAGCCGGTCGGGAGGCTCGGGTGGCGGACGCCCTGGTGGCGCCGGACGTTCCGGGAGCTCGGGGTCCGGGCGCTCGGGTGGTTCGGCGTCCCGGAGCGGCGGCGACCGTGGGGACAGCCGGGGTGGCGACCGAGGTCGTAGCCCGAACACCAGCGGTGACAACCGCAGTGGCGGGTACCGGGGCGGTGACGACCGCAGTGGCGGTTACCGGGGTGACGACCGGGCGACCGGGGTGACAACCGGGCGGTGGTGGCTACCGAGGTCGGGACGACCGCGCCGGTGACAACCGTGGTGCCGGTGGTGGCTATCGGGGCAGGGACGATCGCGGTGGTGACGACCGGAGTGGTGGTTACCGGGGCAGGGACGACCGCGGTGGTGACACCCGCGGCGGTGACGACCGTGGTGGTGGCTATCGGGGCAGCCAGGATCGGGGGCGGGACGACCGGCGGACCGACGCCAGGTCCTTCGACGACCGCGGTGGCAGCCGGAGCGGGGACGAGCGTCGTGGCGGTGGCGGTGGACGCGCCGGCGGACCCGGCCGCAGCGGACCGCCCGGACAGTCGCGGAGCTCGGCAGCCCGCCGACCGCAGGGCCGCACCCCTGGCCGCCCAGGTCAGCAGCGTGGCTACGACCGGCCCCGAACCGACGACGACCGCAGACCGACCGGCTCGGACGGCCGCCTTCCCGACGGGCGGCTGCCGGACCGCCGGTTGCCCGACCGCCGGACCGACGACCGTCGCTCGTCCGACCGACGACCGCCGCCTCGTCCGACCGGGGCGATCGGCCGCCGCCCCCACCCGGGCTGCAGAAGCGCGCCGACGAACCGCGCCTGCCGGACGTCGTCGACACCCGCGGTCTGCCGCGCGGGGTGAAAGCCGAGCTGCGCGGTCTGCCGAAGGACCTCGCCGAGGTGGTGGCCGGTCACCTGGTCACCGCGGGGATGCTGATCGACGAGGACCCAGAGCTGGCCTACAAGCACGCCGAGGCGGCCCGTCGTCGGGCCGCGCGACTCCCGGTGGTGCGGGAGGCGGCGGCCGAGACGGCGTACGCCGCCGGTCACTGGGACGTCGCGCTCTCGGAGTTCCGCGCCCTGCGCCGGATGACCGGGACCGATGACTACCTCCCGGTGATGGCCGACTGCGAGCGGGCCCTGGGTCGACCGCAGGCGGCGATCAAGATCGCCAAGGAAGCCCGCAGCAAGCAGCTCGAACCGGCGCTGGCCATCGAGATGCTCCTCGTCGAGGCGGGGGCGCGCAGCGACCTCGGTCAGCAGCCGGAGGCCCGTCGGCTGCTGCACCAGGCGATCTTGGACCTGGACGACCGTCGCGCGGCTCAGCTCGGAGTGCCGGCCGCTCGGCTCTACTACGCGTACGCCGACATCCTCGAGCAGACCGGCAAGCCGGCCGAGGCGCGCCAGTGGTTCGACGCTGCCGCCCGCCTGGACGCCGACGGTGACCTCGACGCCGACGAGCGCCGTGATCTGCTGGACGGGATGTCGATCACCTTCGACGACAGCGACGACAGCGACGACAGCGACGACAGCGACGACAGCGACGACAGCGACGACAGCGAGGGCGGCCTCGAGGGGTCCGCGGGCGACGACGGCCTGGAGCCGCGCGGATGACGGTCCTGGCCGACGCGTACGACGCGGCGCTGTTCGACCTCGACGGCGTGGTCTACCTCGGACCGGTCGCGGTGCCCGGGGCCCCGGAGGGTCTGCGGGCGCTGCGCGACCGCGGCACCCGGGTCGGGTTCGTGACCAACAACGCCGCCCGGCCGCCGGCCGCGGTGGCCGAGCACCTGACCGAGCTCGGTATCGAAGCCGTCGCCGACGACGTGGTGACCTCGGCGCAGGCGGGTGCGCAGCTGGTGGCTGGCCGGTTCGGCGCCGGAGCCAGGGTGCTGGCGGTGGGCGGCGCCGGCGTCTGGGACGCGCTCGCCGAGGTCGGTCTGGTCGGGGTCCGCTCCGCCGACGACCAGCCGGTGGCTGTGCTGCAGGGGTTCGGCTTCGACCTGACCTGGGACCAGCTCAACGAGGCAGCGATCGCCATCCAGCGCGGGGCGCACTGGGTGGCCACCAACATCGACCCGACCCGACCGACCGACCGGGGGCTGGTGCCCGGCAACGGGGCTGCGGTGGACGCCGTACGCCAGGCGGTGGACGTCGAGCCGGAGGTGGCGGGGAAGCCGTTCCGACCGCTGGTGGACGCCACCGTCGCCCGACTCGGCGCAGGCAACCCGATCTTCGTCGGGGACCGGCTGGACACCGACATCGCCGGGGCCGCCGCCGCCGGGTTGGACAGCATGCTGGTGCTGACCGGCTCGCACGGCCCCGCCGACCTGGTGGCCGCCGGGGCCGACAGCCGACCCACCCACCTCGGCTACGACCTACGCGACCTGCTGCAGCCGGCCCGGTCCTGTGCCGAGCGGCCGGGCGAGGTCAGCTGCGGCGAGCAGACCGCGGTGGTCGACGCGGGCCGGATCGAGCTGGTGGGCACGCCCGACGACCGGTCCTCGGCCGTCGACGCCCTGTGGGCGGTGGCCACCTTGGCCTGGCGGGTGGCCGACCTGGGTCGGCCGGCCGACGCCGCCCCCGCCCTGTCGGTGATCAGCGCGGTGCTGGCTCGCCACTGACCACCCAGGCCGTGGCGTCGCCCGGCAGCCGCCCGTCCACCAGGTCGACGCTGCTGATCACCAGCCGACCGGTCGGTAGGTCGATCGACTCGGCGCCGTAGTTGGTCACGCAGTGCCAGCTCGCACCGCGCCGGAAGCGCAGCTCGTCGTCGGCTGGGTCGGCCAGGGTGAGTGCGGGTTCCGTGGACGCCAGACCCCGGAGAAGATCGCGCCGGGCGGTGATCGCCCGGCGGTAGAGGTTCAGGGTCGAGTCGGTGGCTGCGGCCTGGACGTCGGCCGCGACGTCGGCGAACCAGGCCGGCTGCGGCAGCTCGGTGGGCTCGCCGCCGAAGCCGTACGAGCCGCCGGTCCTGGTCCACGGCAGCGGCACCCGGCAGCCGTCGCGGCCCTTCTCCCGGCCCTGCGAGCGGAACGCCATCGGGTCCTGCAGCGCCTCGCGCGGGAGATCGGCGACCTCGGGCAGTCCGAGCTCGTCTCCCTGGTAGACGTACACCGAGCCCGGCAGCGCCAGCAGCACCAAGATCGCCGCGCGAGCGCGTCGTAGGCCCAGATCGCTGTCACAGTGAGGATCTGTGCCGTCGGTGAGCAGCCAGCGGCGGGCGATCTCGATCGGGGTCTCGTCGTCCGGCACCGGCAGCCCGTAGCGCGACACCACGCGTACGGTGTCGTGACAGCCGAGCAGCCAGGTGGTGGTGGAGCCCGACTCGAGCATGTCGGCCAGGCCGGCTTCGATCACCGTCCGGTAGCTGGCGGGTCGCCAGCTGGCCTCCTGCATGGCGAAGTTGAAGGCCTGGCCGAGACTGGTCGGTGCGGCGTAGCGGGCCCGTCGGCTCGGGTGCACCGAGGCCTCCGCCACGGCGAACCGGGGCGGGTCGTAGGAGTCGAAGAGGGCGCGCCAGTCGCGGTAGACCAGCTGCAGGTCGTCGCGGTCCCACAGCGGGTGGCTGCCGTCCTCCCGCTGCATCAGCTCGATCTCCGGCCAGGGCGCGTACGGGGTGGTCAGGTCCTTGACCAGTCCGTGGGCCACGTCGACGCGGAACCCGTCCACGCCCCGGTCGGCCCAGAAGCGCAGCGTCGTACGGAAGTCCTCACGCACCTCCTCGTCGTCCCAGTTGAGGTCGGGCTGCTCGGGGGCGAACAGGTGGAAGTACCACTGGCCGTCGCCGACGGGCTCCCAGACCGAGCCACCGAACAGGGACTGCCAGTCGTTCGGTGGTCGGCTCCCGTCCGGTCCCTCACCGTCGCGGAAGATGTAGCGGTGGCGTTCCGGCGAACCGGCCGGTGCGGCCAGCGCCTCCACGAACCAGGCGTGCCGGTTGGAGCTGTGGTTGGGCACGATGTCGACCAGCACCTTGATGCCCACCCGGTGCAGGGCGGTGATCATGGCGTCGAAGTCGGCCAGCGTGCCGATCCGGGGATCGACGTCGCGGTAGTCGTCCACGTCGTAGCCGCCGTCGGCCAACGCCGAGGGGTAGAACGGCGACAGCCAGACCGCGTCCACCCCGAGCTCGGCCAGGTAGTCGACCCGGGACACGACACCCTGCAGGTCACCCATCCCGTCGCCGTTCGCGTCGGCGAACGCCCTGGGGTAGATCTGGTAGATCACCGCGGTCTGCCACCAGTCGGGATCGTGCGCGGGCTCGGGCGGGGAGGTCGGATCGGTCACGGCGCGATTGTTCCAGCCCACCCCGGTGTCCGCGAGGGGTCCGCCGGGCTACCGTTGCCGGAGAACGACCCACTGCACGAGGAGGCCGCGAGATGGTGCGAGAGCAGATCCAGAACTACGTGAACCTGATGACCGGTCTTCGCCGGGCCACCAGGGCCAAGGCGGCCGAGGCCGCACAGGGGCTGCTGTCGGCCACCGGCCTGGACGACGTGGCCGCCGACGCGGGTGACCGGGTCAGCAACCTGGCCGAGGAGATCCTGGCGGCCAGCCGGGCGAACCGCGAGCTGCTGGTGACCATGATCAACACCGAGATCGACAAGGCCGCGGCGCGGACCGGTTTCGCCCGGTCCGAGGACGTGGACGCACTGCGGGCCGAGCTCGCCGAGCTGCGGGCCGCCGTCGCGGACCAGGTGACCCGGGCGACGACGGCCCAGGCGGCTGCGACCGAGGCGACGGTCGTCGCGGCCGCCGCCGCAGCGGCAGCCGAGGAGGCGGCCAGCTCTGCGGAGGAGGCCGCGGTCTCGGCGGAGGAGGCGGCCGCCGGTCCTGCACCGGAGCCCGTCCCCGCCGCCCCGTCTCCCGGGGTGAAGAAGACTCCCGGGGTGAAGAAGACCTCGGCGGCGAAGAAGAGCCCGCAGCAGCCACGAAGAGCCCAGCGCCGGCGACGAAGAAGACCTCGACGCGGAAGGCTCCGGCCGCGAAGACCCCGGCGGCGATGAGCCCTCCAACCCGTAAGACGACCGCCCGCAAGACCACCGCCGCGAAGACCACCGCCGCGAAGACCACCGCCACGAAGACCACCGCCACGAAGACCACCGCCACGAAGAAGTCGCCGGCCAAGCGGACCGCTGTCAAGAAGGCGCCGGTGACCAAGGCGGCGACGGAGTGAGCGCGCCCGTCCCCGGCGACGAGGCACGCGAGCAGGGTGCGACCGACGGCCGCCCCGCCACCGGGCTGCCAGCGGTCGACGAGGCACTGGCCCGGCTCGACGACCTCGACCAGCTGCCGGTGAGCGAGCACCCCGCCGAGCTGGCCGCCGCGCACGAGACCCTGCACGCGGAGCTGGAGTCACCGTCCGGTCCGGCCGACGGCCGCGGCTGAGTGGCACCGGCTGACCCGGTCGGCGGCGCCCAGGACACCTCGAGGCTCGACCGCGCCGTAGCCGACCGGGGTCTGGCCCGGTCGCGGGCCGCCGCGGCAGCGCTGATCCGGGCGGGCCGGGTGCGGGTGGGCGACCGGGTCGTGGACCGACCGTCAGTCGCCGTGACGGTCGACGACGTGATCCACGTCGAGCAGGACCCGTACGTGTCCCGGGCCGCGCACAAGCTCGTCGGTGCGCTGGCCGAGCTGCCCCTCGACGTCTCGGGGCTGCGGGCTCTGGACGCCGGCGCGTCCACCGGCGGCTTCACCCAGGTGCTGCTGCGGGCCGGTTGCCCGGAGGTGATCGCCGTCGACGTGGGACACGGTCAGCTGGCGGAGGAGATCCGGGTCGATCCACGGGTCCGGGTCCACGAGCACCTCAACGTCCGTGATCTCGGACTGCAGCACGTCGACGGGCGACCGGTCGACCTCGTGGTGGCCGACCTGTCGTTCATCTCGCTGACCGTGCTGCTGCCCGCCCTGACCGGTGTGGTCGATCCGTCGGGATCCCTGCTGCTGATGGTCAAACCGCAGTTCGAGGTCGGCCGGGAGCGGTTGGGCGACGGCGGGGTGGTCCGGTCACCGGCCCTGCACGCCGACGCCGTGGCGGGCGTGATCGCGGCCGCCGCCGCGCTCGGCTGGTCGGCCCAGGCGGTGGTGCCGAGTCGGTTGCCGGGCCCGTCGGGCAACCGTGAGTTCTTCGTCCTGCTGGCCCGCCGACCACCGGCCGCTCCGGTCGATGTCGCCGCGTCCGTCCGCGCCGGCTGACCCCGCCTATGCTGAGCCGCGTGACCCCCCCGCCCGACCTGCCCACCGCCGCGGAGCGTCGGGTCGCGGTGCCCACGCCCTCGGAACGCGAGGTCGCTGGTCCCTCCTCGGAGCGCAAGGTAGCGGTGCTCACGCACCTGGGCCGGCGGGAGGCGGTGGAGACGGCTGTCACTCTGATCGAGCGGCTGGCGGCCGCCGGCATCACCGTCGTCGTGCCCGAGGCCGACGTCGACATCCTGACCGCGGAGCTGACGACCGCCACCGTGCTGGGAGCGACGCCCGAGCAGCTGTCGGCTCCGACCAGTGACGTCGAGCTGATGCTCGTGCTCGGCGGTGACGGCACGATCCTGCGCGGGGCGGAGAAGGTGATCACCTCCGACACCCCGCTGCTGGGCGTCAACCTCGGCCACGTCGGCTTCCTGGCCGAGGCGGAGGCCGCCGACATCGACAGCATCGTCGAGCACGTGGCGCACCGCACCTACACGGTCGAGGAGCGGTTCACCATCGACGTCACCCTGCGCGACCAGGGTGAGGTCATCTGGAGCTCCTTCGCGGTCAACGAGGTGTCCATCGAGAAGGCCGCCCGGGAGCGGATGCTGGAGGTCGCCGTCGAGGTCGACGACCGGCCGCTGTCCCGTTGGGCCTGCGACGGGGTGCTGGTGGCCACCCCGACCGGCTCGACCGCGTACGCGTTCTCCGCTGGCGGCCCGGTGCTGTGGCCGGAGCTGGATGCCCTGCTGCTGGTGCCGCTGAGTGCGCACGCCCTGTTCGCCCGGCCGCTGGTGCTGGGTCCGAACTCGGTGATCACCGTGGAGCTGATCCACGCCTCACCGGTGCACGGAGTCGTGTGGTGCGACGGCAGCCGATCGGCCGAGCTGCGGACGGGGATGGAGATCGAGATCGGACGTGGTCGCCACCGGTTGCGGCTCGCCCGGCTCTCCCAGTCACCCTTCACCAACCGGCTGGTGAACAAGTTCCAGCTGCCGGTGGAGGGCTGGCGGGGCAGCGCCGAGCGTGACCGTCGCCGGACGCTGACCGACGCCTTCCGCGAGCCGGGACCGACGGAGCCCCAGCCGATCGACCCGGAACCGACCGGAACGTGATCACCGAGCTGCGGATCACCGACCTCGGCGTGATCAACGACGCGGTGCTCGCGCTGCACCCGGGGCTGACGGTGGTGACCGGTGAGACCGGGGCCGGCAAGACCATGATCGTCACCAGCATCGACCTGCTGCTGGGCGGTCGGGGCGACCCCAAGGCGGTCCGCTCCGGGGCCCGCCGCGCGGTCGTCGAGGGCCGGTTCGCCGAGGTGTCGCCGGACACCGTACGACGGGTGCAGGAGGCCGGTGGTGAGCTGGACGAGGACGGCACGGACGAGCACGGACCGGAGCTGCTGGTGGGCCGCCAGATCACCCCGAGCGGCCGGACCCGCGCCTTCGTCGGCGGGGCGCAGGTGCCGGTCGGCCGGATCGAGGAGCTGATCGGCGACCTGGTCACGGTGCACGGCCAGTCCGAGCAGATCCGACTGGCCGGACGGGACCGGCAGCGGGAGCTGCTGGACCGGTTCGCCGGCGATGAGCAGCACCGGCGGCTGGTGCGCTACCGGCACTCCTACGACGAGCACCGGGCTGCCCGTTCCGAGCGGGAGCGCCTGGAGGGCGAGGCGCAGGAGCGAGCCCGGGAGATCGACGTCCTCCGCTTCGGCCGGGACGAGATCGCCCGGGTGCAACCCCAGCCCGGCGAGGACGTGGCCCTGGCCGCCGAGGCCCAGCGGCTGCAGACCAGCGGCGACCTGCGCGCCGACGCGAACACCGCGATCGAGGCGATCGCCGGCTCCGACGACGAGGCCGGGGGAGCGCTGGCGGCCCTGGCGGTGGCCCGGCACGCCGCCGACCGGCTGGCCGAGGCCGATCCCGGGGCGGCCGGGCTGTCCGAGCGCGTCCGCGAGGTGGGCTACCTGCTGAACGACCTGACCGGGGACCTGTCCCGCTACCTCGACGGGCTGGAGGCTCAGCCGGGGCGGCTGGAGCAGATCGCGGAGCGGCGGTTCGAGCTGGCCGGTCTGCTGCGCAAGTACGGGTCCAGCTGCGACGAGGTGCTCGCCTGGGCCGAACGGGCGGGGACCCGGCTGGAGGAGCTGGAGCTGGCCGACGACCGGATCGGCGAGCTGTCGGCCCGGATCGAGGACCTGGAGGCGGAGCTGGAGGACCTCGCGGGAGAGCTGCACACCGCTCGGGTGGCGGCGGCGTCGGTCTTCGTGGAGCGGGTCCGTGGTGAGCTGGCGGCGCTGGCCATGCCGCACGCCCGGATGGAGTTCGAGGTGACCGGCGTCGAGCTCGGTCCGAGCGGGGCCGACCAGGTCGACCTGCTGTTCTCGGCCAACCCGGGCAGCGCCCCGCGCAGTCTCGGCAAGGTGGCCTCCGGCGGCGAGATGTCCCGGGTCCGGCTGGCCATCGAGGTGGTGCTGGCCGCCGGCGGCGGATCGGTCACCTTCGTCTTCGACGAGGTCGACGCCGGGGTGGGTGGGGCGGTGGCGGTGGAGATCGGCCGCCGGTTGGCGCTGCTGGCCCGGCACCGGCAGGTCATCGTGGTCACCCACCTGGCCCAGGTCGCCGCCTTCGCCGACCGGCACTTCGCGGTGGTGAAGTCCGACGACGGCCAGGTCACCACCAGCGGCGTACGCGAGGTGGCGGAGCGGGACCGGGCCGTCGAGCTGGCCCGGATGATGGCCGGTCTGGAGACCACCGAGTCGGCGCTGGCCCACGCCGGCGAGCTGCTCGACCTCGCCTCCCGCTGACGCCGTGACCGCGACCGGCGGCGACGACGCGCCGGGGGATGCGGGCGCCGGGGCGGACAACGGGTAGCCTGGAGTTCCGTGGGAGCCCGTGATCGACAGACCAAGCACCTCTTCGTCACCGGCGGGGTCGCATCCTCGCTCGGGAAGGGCCTGACGGCCTCGAGTCTGGGCAGCCTGCTGGTCGCCCGCGGTCTGCGGGTGACGATGCAGAAGCTGGACCCGTACCTGAACGTGGACCCCGGCACGATGAACCCGTTCCAGCACGGCGAGGTCTTCGTCACCGAGGACGGCGCGGAGACCGATCTCGACATCGGCCACTACGAGCGCTTCCTCAACGTCAACCTGGCGGCGCACGCCAACGTGACCACCGGCAAGGTCTACTCCACGGTGATCGCCAAGGAGCGTCGCGGTGACTACCTGGGCGACACCGTCCAGGTGATCCCGCACATCACCAACGAGATCAAGGACCTGATGCTCGGCATGGGCGGTCCGGACATCGACGTGGTCATCCACGAGATCGGCGGCACCGTCGGCGACATCGAGTCGCTGCCCTTCCTGGAGGCCGCCCGCCAGGTGCGGCACGACGTCGGCCGGGACAACTGCTTCTTCCTGCACGTGTCCCTGGTGCCCTACATCGGACCGAGCGGCGAGCTGAAGACCAAGCCGACCCAGCACTCGGTGGCCGCGCTGCGTCAGGTCGGCATCCAGCCCGACGCCATCGTCTGCCGCTGCGACCGGGAGATCCCCGAGTCGGTGAAGCGCAAGATCTCGCTGATGTGCGACGTCGACGTCGAGGCAGTGGTGGAGAACACCGACGTGCCGAGCATCTACGACCTGCCGAAGGTGCTGCACGCCGAGGGCCTGGACGCGTACGTGATCCGTCGGCTCGACCTGCGCTTCCGCGACGTCGACTGGACCCTGTGGAACGACCTCCTCGACCGGGTGCACAACCCCAAGGAGGAGGTGGTGATCGCGCTGGTCGGCAAGTACGTCGACCTGCCGGACGCCTACCTGTCGGTGTGCGAGGCGCTCCGGGCCGGCGGGTTCGCCAACCGGGCCAAGGTGGTCGTGCGCTGGGTCGCCTCCGACGCCTGCGAGACCGCTGAGGGGGCGGCGCGGGCGCTGCAGGACGTCGACGGCGTCTGCGTCCCCGGCGGCTTCGGCATCCGCGGTGTGGAGGGCAAGGTCGGCGCGATCCGCTACGCCCGCGAGCACCAGATCCCGATCCTGGGACTCTGCCTCGGCCTGCAGTGCATGGTGATCGAGGTGGCCCGGCACCTGGCGGGGCTGGAGGGCGCGGACTCCTCGGAGTTCAGCCCGGAGGCGCCGCACCACGTGATCGCCACCATGGCCGAGCAGGTCGCCATCGTCGACGGCCAGGGCGACCTCGGCGGGTCGATGCGGCTGGGGTCCTACCCCGCCGAGCTGCAGGCCGGCTCGGTGGTGGCCAAGCAGTACGGCCAGACCGAGGTGCAGGAACGCCACCGGCACCGCTACGAGGTCAACAACGCCTACCGCGAGCAGCTCGAGGAGGCCGGGCTGGTGATCAGCGGCACCTCGCCGGACTCGCTGCTGGTGGAGTTCGTGGAGCTGCCGACGGACGTGCACCCGTACTTCGTGGCCACCCAGGCCCACCCGGAGCTCAAGTCGCGGCCGACGGTGCCGCACCCGCTGTTCGTCGGGCTGGTCGAGGCCGCGCTGGAACGCCGGCTGGCCACCCGGCTGCCCGTCGACGCCACCCCGTGAGCCACCGCCGAGTCCGCCGAGTCCGCCGCGGACGCTCCCGGCGGCGGTCCGAGCGACAGCGCTCTGGGCGGTCACCTCCTGACCCGGGGTGACCTGGTCGACCGAGCTGTCAGCTGGCCGGTCACGGCCGAGCGGGTGCTCGGGGCCGGGAGCTTCACCGCGCTGCTGCAGGACGACATCACCGCCCCGGACGGCAGCACCCTGAAGCGGGAGTACCTCCGCCACCCGGGTGCTGTGGGGATCATCGCGCTGGACGACACGGGTCGGGTGGCCCTGGTCCGTCAGTACCGGCACGCCGTCAGGCACCGGTTGCTGGAACCACCCGCCGGTCTGCTGGACGTGGACGGGGAGGGATACGTGCTGGCCGCTCAGCGCGAGCTGGCCGAGGAGGTCGGCCTGGCCGCCGGCACCTGGCACGTGCTGGTCGACCTGTTCACCACCCCGGGCATCATCGCCGAGGGTCTGCGGGTCTACCTCGCCCGCGATCTGCGTCCCGCCGACGCTCCCGACGGGTTCGTCAAGGAGGGTGAGGAAGCGGAGATGGAGCTCTCCTGGGCCCCCCTGGCCGACCTGGTCGACGCGGTGCTGGCCGGTGACCTGCACAACCCCACACTGGTCAGCGGCGTGCTGGCCGCCTGGGTCGCCCACCTGAAGGGCGACGACTTCGCCTCGCTCCGGCCTGCCGACGCCCCCTGGCCGGCGCGGGACGGTCTGCGTCCGGCCTGAGCAGGCCTCGTCGCCCTCTGGACCGGGGCGCCTCAGCTCGCCAGGGCAGCGTCGAGGTCGGTGAGCGCTCGCCGGGCCGCGGCAGGACCGGCGTTGAGGAACCAGGTCTCGTAGTCCACCCTGACGGCTTGGCCGACGGTCACCGCCGGGAGCGCGGCCCAGACCGACGAACCGGTGATCGCCGCGTTCTCGCCCTGCACGCCGTAGAAGATCCAGTCGCCGGCGGCCCGGTCGAGCGTCTCCAGCGAGACGTCGACCGAGGTGTCGTCGAAGCTCTGGCCCGCCGGCCGTCTCAGCCCCGCATCAGCCAGGATGCTGCCGGCGAACGAGCCGACCCCGAAGACGCGGACCCGATCCGGCGCCACACTGGCCAGTGAGACGGTCGGTTCGGCGGTCACGCGGGCACCCAGAGCTGCCGCATCGTCGGCGAACCTGGTCAGCGCGGCCTCGGCAGCCTGCCGGCGACCCACGGCGTCGGCCACCAGCAGGAAGTCCTGCTTCCAGTTGACCCCGGTGCCCTCGGTGACCACGACCGGGGCGATCCGGGCGAACTGGGCCCGCACGGTCGCGTCGACGGTGCTGTTGGTCAGGATCAGATCCGGGTCGACCGCCGCGACGGCCTCGACGTCGGGTTCGGTCCGGGTGCCGAGAACTGTCATGGCGGCCAGACCGGTGCTGTGCTGCGGGAAGGCGGCCGCCAGGTAGGCGGGGACGGCGCTCGCTCCGCGCGCCGTCGTGGTGCCGACCGGGACCACGTCGACCGACAGCAGACCGTCGAGCTGGCCGGTGCTGATGGCCGCGACTCGGATCGGTGCGGCCTCGAGCGTGGTCGAGCCGTCGAAGTGACCCACCGTCCGGGGGAACACGCCGTCGTCCGCGCCGGAGCCCATCCCCTCGGGGAGCGTGCTCGGTGCACCTGCCGGCGTGGACGGCTCCGGCGCAGCGGTTGGCCCGCTGCAGGAGCCGAGCAGGACCGTCAGCAGCACGGTGGACAGCAGGAGGAGAGGTCGGCGCATCAGATCATCTTAGGCTTACCTAACTCGTCGGGGCTTCGGCAGTAGGCGGACGAGAGGGGGGAGTGGATGGTGATCGGCGGCGAGGTTGACCCGATCAGCGCCTGATCAATCGTTTGTTTACAGACGTTTCCCGAGCATCTAGAGTCGCCTCACCACCACCGAGAGGATCGTCGTGACCCAGCCCGACCAGATCTCCGACGACGCCGAGCTGGAGAGGATCGCCGCGGTGATCGCGGCCGGACCCTTCGAGGACACCTGGGAGTCGCTCGCGGATTACCAGCCGCCCGGATGGTTCGCCGAGGCGAAGTTCGGGATCTTCATCCACTGGGGCGTCTACTCCGTGCCCGCCTTCGGCAACGAGTGGTACGCGCGGAACATGTACGTGCCGGGCAGTCCCGAGTTCGCGCACCACCGCGAGACGTACGGTCCGCACGACGTCTTCGGCTACAAGGACTTCATCCCCGACTTCACCGCCACCGACTTCGACCCACGGCAGTGGGCGCACCTGTTCCGCGAGGCCGGAGCCCAGTTCGTCGTCCCGGTCGCCGAGCACCACGACGGCTTCTGCATGTACGAGTCGAAGCGGACGCGGTGGAAGGCGACCGCGATGGGACCCGGTCGCGACGTGCTCGGCGAGCTGGGGGCAGCTGTGCGGGAGCAGTCCCTGGTGCTCGGCGCCTCGTCCCACCGGGCCGAGCACTGGTGGTTCATGCACGACGGCACCGGCTACCCCTCCGACGTGCTGGACGCCGAGACGGCCGACTTCTACGGCCCGGCCCAGTCCCCGGCCCTGCAGCCCAACGACCAGTTCCTGATCGACTGGTTCCTGCGCACCATCGAGATCATCGACAGCTACCGACCCCAGGTGCTGTGGTTCGACTGGTGGATCGAGCAACCGGCGTTCGAGCCGTGGCTGCGCAAGGTCGCCGCGTACTACTACAACGAGGCCGCCCGCTGGAACCGCGGTGTGGTGATCCAGTACAAGTACGAGGCGTTCCGACCCGGCACCGCCGTCTACGACATCGAGCGGGGCGCCCTCGACGGCATCCACCCGCGGGTGTGGCAGAACGACACCTCGGTCTCCCGCAACTCGTGGTCCTGGATCGAGGGTCACGACTACAAGTCAGCTGCCGAGCTGATCGCGGAGCTGGTGGACGTGGTGGCCAAGAACGGTGTGCTGCTGCTGAACATCGGACCGAAACCCGACGGCACCATCGCCGCACCGGAGCAGGAGCTGCTGCGCGAGATCGGGCGCTGGCTGGCGGTCAACGGCGAGGCGATCTACGGCACCAGTCCGTGGCAGGTGGCCGGCGAAGGACCCACCGAGCAGCGCCGGGGCTACTTCACCGACGCCACGGCCACCGGCTGGACGGGAGCTGACATCCGGTTCACCAGGCGTACGGCGACCGGTCAGGACTACGTCTACGCCACCGCGCTCGCCCGCCCCGCCGAGCCGGAGCTGGTGATCCGCAGCCTGGGTCGTGGCTCCGGACTGGTCGGTGAGCTGGCCGAGGTCCGGGTGCTCGGGCACGACGGTGATCTGGTCTGGCGGCAGGACGCCGACGCCCTGCGGGTGGAGCTGCCCGAGCTGGCCGAGGGCCACGGCGTCACCGTCCGGGTGCGGCTCAGCCCACCGACGTCGGTGCCGCGGCACGCCTTCCCGCTCTGACGGTGGGTGCGGCCGGCTCAGCCGCCACCGCCACCGAAGCCCGCTCCACCAGCTCGGGAGCGACGTCGACGATCACGTCGGTCATCGGCTTCCCGTTCAGGGCATCGTGCAGCATGGTGAGCGACTGCCGGCCCTGGTCGTAGACGGGGAGCCGGATCGTGCTGACCGGCGGCCAGGAGTGGTTGGCCGTCCAGGCGTCCTGGATCGCCACCACCGACACGTCCTCGGGGGTGCGCAGACCCCGGGACCGCAGGGCGGTCAGCACGGCCAGCGAGGCGTTGACGTTGGCGACCACCAGCCCGGTGGGGCGGGTGCGCGGCGAGCGTCGCGCGTACAGCGTGTCGACGGCGGCGGCGGCCGAACCTGGGTCGTAGCCCTCGTGGGTGACCGGGAGCCGGGCCGGGTCCAGGCCGGCCCGTTCGGCGGCGGCGGCGAAGCCGACCTGGCGGCGGCGTGCGGTCTCCGAGGTGGGCAGCCCGTTCACCATCGCCAACCGCCGGTGACCGTGGGCCAGGAGGTGGTCGGTGGCGAGCTCGGCGGCGAACCGGTCGTCGATCATCACGCTTCCCGGTCGCTCGGGCAGGCGTGAGTTGATCAGCACCACCGGCGCCCGCCCCACGCGGGTGGCGAGGTCGGCGTCGGTCTCGTCGTCCCGGCCCTGCAGCAGGAACCCGTCGACGCGGCCCTCACTCACCAGGCTGGAGAGCTCACGCCGCTCGCCCAGGGACTCCGAGCGGGCCAGCAGCAGCGTGTAGCCGAGCCGGCGTGCCTCGTCCTCGACGCCTCGCAGCATCGGGCCGAAGATCGGGTTGGTCAGCACCGGCAGCGCCAGGGCGATCGTGTTGGTGCGGGCGAGCCGCAGCGCCCGCGCCGCGTAGTGGGGCTGGTAGCCGAGCGCGTCGGCCACCTTCTTGACACGGCGCTGCGTCTCGTCGGTCGCCCGCAGGGCCGGGTCGTCGTTGAGGATCCTCGAGACCAGCCCGATCGACACCCCGGCCTCGCGCGCGATGTCGGCCAGTCTCACCATCGCTGCATGTTATCCGGGGATCTCGGGCCCGGTGCCCTGTTCGCGACGCCAGCTGCTCACGCAGGCTGTAGACGTGCGGGAGCACCTGGCCCACCGGCCCCGACCCGGACACCTGGACGAAGTGGTCGACGAAGCGGCCGATGTCGGCCTGCCAGGCCAGGTTGGCGGGGTCGTCGGTCAGCGCCCGGTTCGCGGCCGGCCAGTCGTCGCAGTCGACCAGGTGGAACAGGTCCCGTCCGCTGCGCCAGATCGACCAGTCGTGGATGCCGATCCGGGCGAAGGTGATCACCAGGTCGTCGGGCAGCCGCGCGTGGTGGGTGTCGTAGTCGTGCTCGGCGCCGGCGCGCAGGACGGAGTGCAGGGCGATGATCATGGGATCTCCTCACGGGTGGACGACGAGGGGTGCGACCGTCGCCGGTCGTCGCGGTCACGGACGATCACGTCAGGACGACCAGCTCGGGCCCGTCGAGGCGATCCAGCCGCAGGGTGACCTGGTCGCGGTCCGCGCTGACCTCCACGTGGGCGCGGTCGGCGGTGTGCACCAGCCGAGCGCCGGTCACGGGCCGGTCGAGCCGCAGCGTCAGCTCCAGGTCGGCCAGGGTGACGCCGTCGCTCCAGGCCACGGGACGGTGGCCCCAGGCCCGTGTCGCCAGCGCGGGGGTGACGTGCACGACTGTGTGGTGGTCCCGGCCGGCCGGCAACCGGGTCAGGGCCACGTCGAGCAGGTCGGGGGCGGTGCAGCGCAGCAGCCGGTCCGGCAGCACGGCGTCCAGCACCAGGGAGAACAGCGTCGTCTGGGCCCAGTAGCCCTGCTCTCCGAAGGCGGTGCCGGCATCGTAGGCGAGCCCGCCCAGACGGCCGGTGCGCCAGGCGACCGGACGCTCGGTCCGCCGCCCCAGCGGGGTGTAGCCGTGGCTGGTGAACTGCTCGGGGGAACGCTCGAACAAGGGCTCACCCAGGGTGGCGAACACTTCGGTGCCGGCGAGGTCGACCTGGACCGACCCGCAGCCGCCGTAGAGCGCGTACGGGAAGTCGTCGAGCCGGCCCGCGGCCGCCGGGGTCGGCAGCAGGTACGGCACCGACCACCGGGTGCTGCCGCCGTACGTGACCCCCGCTGCCCAACCGCCGCGCCAGGCGTCGCCCAGGGCGATCACCGCCCCGCCGGCCGCCAGGTGCTCGCCCAGCAGCCCGGCCAGGTGGTCGTCGACGTCGGTGCCGGCCGGCACCACGAGCAGGCGGTAGCGGGCCAGCTCCGGACCGGGCTCCACCACGTCGAACTGCACCCGGTGGTGCTGCAGCAGGTCCGCGGCGCCGACCAGCGCCGTGCTCCACGCCACAGTGCTCTCCCCGCCGAGGGTGTCGGCGGTGCGGCCCGGGTCGGCGAGCAGCTCACCGGAGGCGACGAGCGCGGCCTCGACCAGCGGCCCGCCCCCGGCGAGCCAGGGGGCGCTGCGGTGGACCCAGGCGTACGCGTCGCCGATGGTGGCGTAGACGGCCGGGTCGAGCCGGCCGCTCGGCGGTGGTTGGTCGCCGATGCAGACCTGGGCGCCCTGGGCCACGATCTGGGCCACCTCGGTGCGCAGCTGGGCGGTCTGCTTCAGCCCGCCCACATCGGCCCAGGAGCGGGCGAACCGAGCGGTCATGCCGGTGGTCGGGGACGCCGAACGTGCGGGCGTAGCGGGCGACCACTGGGTAGTAGTGGTAGCCCCAACCGCCGGTGGGCAGGGCCTCGATGTCGACGTTGCTGAGATAACCGACCCGCTCCCCGAGGCCGAGCCGGGTGTTGTTGTTCTGGTCGATCTCGCAGCCGGGCCGCACCCGCTGGACCAGCTCGGCGCACCGTCGTTGCCAGTCCACCCACAGTGCCTGCTTGTCGGCCCGCTGGACGCTCACGTCGAGCGGGTCCAGGCCCCGGTCGCGCAGGGCGGCAAGGCAGAGGTGGCAGAAGCACTCGCCGTCGATCGGGAACGGCATGTCGAACCAGATGCCGTCGATCGGGTAGCGCGAGAGCACGTCCTCGGCGTCGTCCAGGCTGGTCCGCACGAACGCCGGGTTGCGCAGGCACAGGGCGGTCCAGCCGGGTGTCTGGTCGAACCGGGGCAGGTAGGTGGTCCGGTCCCGGCGCACCACCAGCCACTCCGGGTGCTGCTCGGCCATCCGGTGGTCCCAGGTGACGCAGTAGTAGGCGTGCACCCGGACGCCGGCGGCCCGACAGGCGGCCACCTGCTCACCCAGCAGGTCCCGCTCCAGCCCGGGGTGCACGGCGTCCTCGCGTCGCGCCGGGTAGTAGCACCAGCCGTGCATGTCCTTGGCGAAGACCACGATCGCGTCCAGTCGGGCCCGCTGCAGGGCGGTGGTGAACTCGTCGGCGTCGAAGTCCGCGCCCACGCCGCCGACGTGGGAGGTGTTGTGGAAGTCCAGGTGCACCTTCGTCCAGGGTCGGTCGACGGCGCCGGCCCGGTGGTCCACCCAGGCCGGCTGTGCGAGCCGGTCCATCTCAGCGGCCGCCGAGACCGGAGATGTTCGCCCCTTCGATGAAGGTGCGCTGGGCCAGCAGGAAGATGATCAGGATGGGCAGCAGGGTGATCAGGGCGACGGCCATCATCTGGTTGTAGTAGGTCTGGTACTGCCCCTGGAACAGCTGCAGACCCAGGGCCAGCGTGAACTTCTCCTGCGAGCGCAGGTAGATGATCGGGGCCAGCAGGTTGTTCCAGTTCCCGACGAAGGCGAAGATCGCGATGGTGGCGATCGCCGGCTTGGCCTGGGGCAGGATCACCGACCACATGGTCCGGAAGTAACCGGCGCCGTCGATCCGGGCGGCCTCGTCGTACTCCTTGGGGATGGTCATGAAGAACTGCCGGAGCAGGAAGATGAAGTAGGCGTAGCCGAACCAGGCCGGCAGGATGAGTGGCCAGAAGGTGTTGACCATGCCCAGCTTGCTGAAGGCGATGAAGGTCGGCACCAGGGTCACCTCGAACGGGATCATCATGGTGGCCAGCATCAGGGCGAAGGCGATCTTCTTGCCCCTGGCCTCCATCCGGGCGAAGGCGTACGCCGGCAGGATGCAGGACACCATGTTGCCCACCACCGCCAGCACGGTGATGATCAAGGTGTTGAGCAGGAAGGTGTTGAACGGCAGCACCGTCCAGCCGTCGATGAAGTTGTGCCACTGGGGCGAGGCGGGCAGCACCGTCGGCGGGAAGGTGAAGACCTCGTCGGACTGCTTGAGCGCCGTGCTCACCATCCACAGGAAGGGCAGCAGGAAGGCGGCCGCGCCGAGCGCGAGCATGGCGTAGATCGACGTCCGCCAGAGGCGGACCTTCGGGTTGCCGGCGGCCGAGGGCCCGCGGGCCTGGGTCGAGACACGCATCAGTCCCTCACTTGCCGTCGTAGTAGACCCACCGCTTGGCCAGCACGAACTGGACCGCGGTGATGATCATGATGAACACGAACAGCACCCAGGAGAGCGCCGCCGCGTAGCCGAAGTCGAAGTACTGGAAGGCCTGCCGGTAGATGTAGAGCCCGATCACCAGGGTGGAGTTCTCCGGGCCACCCGGCGCCACCCCCGGCCCGCCCGTCATCACCAGGATGAGGACGTACGCCTGCAGCGAGGCGATCAGACCGGTGATGACGTTGAAGAAGATCACCGGGCTCATCATCGGCACGGTGACGTGCCGGAACCGGGCCCAGGCGCCGGCCCCGTCGATCCTGGTCGCCTCGTAGAGGGTCGAGGGGATGGACTGCAGCCCGGCCAGGTAGATGACGATGGTGTTGCCGGCGCCCCAGACGGTCATGATCACCAGACCGGGGATGGCCCAGCTCGGCGACTGGAGCCACAGCGGTCCCTGGATCCCGAACCAGCCGAGGACCAGGTTGATCAGGCCGAAGTCGGGATCGAGGATGTTCTTCCAGAGCAGCGCCGTGGCGATGCCCGCCACCACCGAGGGCAGGTAGAAGACCATCCGGAAGAACCACAGCCCGTGCACGTTCTGGTTGAGCAGCAGGGCGATGAGCAGGGTGAAGACGACGCTGAGGACGACCGAGGCGACACCGAAGTAGACGGTGTTGAGCATGGTCGTGTAGAACAGCGGGTCCTGGACCAGTCGGGTGTAGTTGGCCAGCCCGATGAAGTTCGGCGGGCTGAGCAGCGAGTAGTCGGTGAGGCTGAGCACGACCGAACCGACCAGCGGCCCGAAACCGAAGACCAGGAAGCCGATGATCCAGGGGATCAGGAAGAGCCAGAACCGGCGTTCCTCCATCCGCGCCTGCTGGTTGCGGGGCCGGCCCCGGCGCGCACCGCGGGTGCGGCCGAGCCGGGAGAGCTCGCGCTCCGCCCCCGCCGGGCCGGTGCGGAGCACCAGCCCGGACGGGACGGCGTCGGAGGCGCGCTCGGCCGATCCGTCGCTGGTCGTCACGACCGGAGGTTCCTCGGGGTGAGGAGCTCCCGGTCGCGACCCTCAGCCGGCATTCTTGGCCAGGATCGGGGTCATGGCGGCGGCGATCTGGTCGAGCCCCTCCTTCAGGTCGAGCTTGCCCGCCACCACCCGGTCCCAGATCGGCGTGGCCGCCGTCAGCGCCTCGGTGGTCTGGGGGAGGTAGAGGATGTCGCCGCTGCCGTACTCGTTCAGCACCGGCAGGATCTGGTCAGCTCCGGGCGCCGCCAGCTCGCTGTCCACGTAGTACGGCCAGGCCGAGGCCCGGGAGGGCGATCCGCGACCGGTCGAGGCCCACATGAAGTTCTGGCCCGCCTCCGAGATGTACTCGTTCAGGTAGATCCAGGTCGCGTCCTTCTGCTCGCTGGACTCGGTGATCGCGTAGCCGCTGCCCTCGGCCGCGGTCGACCGCTTGACCGGGCCCGACGGCCACTTGGCCATCGACCAGTCGAACTTGGCCATCGACTGCAGCTGCGGCGTGCCCCAGGTCCCGTTGAGCTGGAACGCCGCACGGCCGGCCACGAACGGATCCGGGGTGACCGCCGCGGCCTGGGCCGACGTCGGCACCGCCTTGGCGTCCCGCAGCTCCTGCCAGTACGTCATCGCCTCGACGGCGGCGGGCTCGTTGATCACGCACTCGGTCTGGGTGTCGTTGACGAAGCGCGCACCGAAGGGGAACAGCCACGGTGGGGCCAGGTCGGAGGAAGTGGGTGCAGGCCCTCCGGCGATACCCCAGATCCGGCCGTCGCCCGCCGCCGCGACCTTGAGGGCGGCAGCTTTGAGGTCGTCCATCGTCCAGGCGTCGGTCGGCTCGTCGATCCCGTTCTTGCTCAGCAGGTCCTTGTTGTAGAAGAGCATCAGGGGTCCGCAGTCGTACGGCACGGCGTAGAGGTCGCCGTTGGCCAGGAACGGCGTGGTGGACGGCTTGGTGAAGTCGTCCATCTTGAAGTCGGTCTGCGCCCCGATGTAGTCCTTCAGGTTGTGGAACACACCCTGGCGGACGAACGTCTGGATCCAGCTGAAGTGCTGGTACATCAGGTCGGGCAGGCTGCCGCCGGCGGCCGCTGTCACGTACTTCTTCTGGAAGTCGCCCCACGCGGTGTTCTCGGTCGTGACCGAGATGTTGGGGTGTCGCGCGGTGAAGAACGTGTCGAACTGCTTCTGCCGCTGCAGGAAGGTCGAGTCCCAGGCGTGGGCCACGGTGATCGACACCTTGGAGGTCGGCTCGGGCGGAATCGTCGTCGGCCACTTCAGGGAGTCGTTGAGCGCCTTGGCGGCGTCATCGGGATACTGACCGTTGACGACCTGGCCGCTCTGCGCCTGCTCACCGGCCTGGGTCTGCGGGGTCCGGTCCTGGCCGCAGGCGGCGAGCACCGTGGGCAGCGAGGCGGTGAACCCGAGGGCGGCGGCGACCTGCATCAGCCGGCGACGGGAGAAGGCTGCGGGTAGGGGATCCGGACCCGGGATGTTGCCGTTCATGAAGGCTCCTTTGCCATGGGACGACCGGGATCGTGCGTCCTGCGATCGGGGTCGGCCGACCGGAGGTAGCAGCAGGCTAGACCCACAGCCCCGTATTGATCAAACGTTTGTCTGTTACTGTTTCGCCACGATCCGGCAGCCCCACCGCGATGGCGCGGTGGGCTGGTCGACGACCCCCGTGCGGCTGTCGGTCGAGGACGGAGCGTCATGGCCACCCCTGCCCCCGGCACCCCGGCGAGTCCTGCCCCCGGCACCCGGACGAGCGAACCGGACCTGCCGCTGGCGGGTATCCGCGTGCTCGACTTCAGCCAGTTCCTGGCCGGGCCGGTGGCCGCTCTGCGGCTGGCCGACCTGGGGGCCACGGTGATCAAGATCGAACGGCCGGTCGGCGGCGACATCGGTCGCAACCTGGCCTTCGCCGGTCGTCGGTTCGACGGCGACACCATCTCCTTCCACGCCATGAACCGCAACAAGCTCGGCGTCACCGCCGACCTCAAGGACCCCGCCGACCTGGCCTGGGTCCGGCGCCTGGTCGAGCACGCCGACGTGCTGGTGGAGAACTTCCGGCCGGGGGTGATGGCCCGGCTCGGGCTGGACGTCGAGACGGCCACTGCTCTCAACCCGCGGCTGGTCTACGCCAGTGCCAGCGGGTACGGCGACTCGGGCCCGTGGCGGGACCGTCCGGGCCAGGACCTGCTGGCCCAGTCGATCAGCGGGCTGCCGTGGCTGAGCGGGGGACGGGAGGACGGTCCGGTGCCGATGGGGCTGTCGGTGGCCGACCACCTGACCAGCTGCCACCTGGCTCACGGGGTCACCGCGCTGCTGTTCCGGCGCGAGCGCACGGGTCGCGGCGGGCTGGTGCAGACGAGTCTGCTGGAGGCCATGCTGGATCTGCAGTTCGAGCTGCTCAGCACCCACCTCAACGACACGTCCGTCTCGGTCTCCAGGGGTGGACCGCACGCGGCCCACGCGTTCCTGCCGGCCCCGTACGGCACCTACCGCACCGCCGACGGCTACCTGGCCCTGGCCATGAACCCGGTGCCGCGGCTCGGTCGGCTGCTCGGGTTGCCCGAGCTCGAGGCGTACGTGCAGGAGCAGCAGTGGTGGGACCACGCCGACGAGATCGCTGAACGCCTGAGCGACCGGCTCGCGACCGCGGGCACCGACCACTGGCTGGAGGTCCTCGATGCCGCCGACGTCTGGTGCGCTCCGGTGCTGACCCTGGAGCAGCTGGTGGCCAGCGAGGGGTTCGCCGCGATCGGCATGACCCAGGAGGTGCACCGGGACGGCGGCGCCGGGGACGAGGCACGTGGGTTGCTCACCACCCGCTCACCCATCCGGGTGGACGGGCACGTCCTGCGGAGCGACCGTGCCGCGCCCCGGCTGGGGGAGCACGACGAGCAGGTACGTCGGGAGCTGACGCCCGAGGACGACCCGGTGGCGGTGGCGCGGTGATCCGGCGCGGGGACGGCGACCGCGTCATGGTACCGCCGCCGCTGCGGGTGATCACCTGGGAGCACGAGCGGGGCTGCGGCAGCCTGCGGGCGGCGGCCGAGCGGCACCGGGAGCTGACCGGTGTCGAGGTGGTGGTCGATGCTCGTTCGCTGCAGGCCTTCGCCGACGCGCCGCTCGACCAGACCACCGCGGGCTACGACCTCGTCGTGCTGGACCACCCGCACATCCCGCTGGCGGCCGCCGACGGCCTGTTGCTGGCCCTGGACGGCGCCGGCCACGACGACGAGCTGGCCGACCTGGCGCGCCACACGCGTGGGAGCCTCGCACGCCAGCTACGCCCACGGCGGCCACCAGTGGGCGCTGGCGCACGACGCGGCCGCCCAGGTCGCCGCCTACCGACCCGATCTGCTCGCCACGCCGCCGCGGACCTGGACCGAGGTGCTGGAGCTGGCCCGGACCGGGCGGGTGCTCTGGCCGGCCAAGCCCATCGACGCCTTCTCCAGCCTGTGCACCCTGGCGGCCCACCAGGGCGCCCGCCCGCCGGTCGGGCCCGGCACCTACCTGCCCGCCGGCGGTGGTCGAGCAGTGCCTTGCCCTGCTGCACGAGCTGACCGCGGCGGTGCCCGCCCGAGTGCCTGACCCTCAACCCGATCGAGGTGGCCGAGCGGCTGAGTGCGGGCGACCAGGTCGCGTACGCACCGCTGCTGTTCGGCTACACCAACTACGCCCGCGCCGGTTACCGCCCCCACCGGCTGCGCTACGTGGACATGCCGGTGCTGACCCCCGGGGCGGCGCCGGTCGGTTCGCTGCTCGGCGGTGCCGGGATCGCCGTCGTGGCGGGGACGCGCCAGCCGGAGGCGGCCGTCGACTTCGCCTTCTGGGTCGCCGGGGCCGAGGCGCAGACCGGGGTCTACTTCGACGGCGGGGGACAGCCGGGGCACGCTCTCGCCTGGGACGACGACCGGCTGAACCGGGAGACCGGTGACTTCTTCCGGGGCACCCGCGCGACGCTGGAGGGGGCGTGGACGCGACCGCGGGAGATCGGCTTCGTCGACTTCCAGGACACGGTCGCCCCGCTGGTCACCGACTGCCTCGCCGGCCGGCTGGACGATGCCAGTCTGGTCAGGGCCCTGGACGCCGCCAGTGCGCGGCACCTGAGCACAGACCGACGAACTCATCCGACAGGAGGCGACTGGTGCGCACGGTTGAACGCTGGTGGCAGGACTTCGCGGTGGGGGAGGTGCGCCGGACGACCGGGCGGACGATCACCGAGGCCGACATCGTGCTGCACGCCGGGCAGACCGGCGACCTGTTCCCGCACCACATGGACGCCGAGTGGTGCGCCACGCAGCCGTTCGGCCGCCGGATCGCCCACGGCACCCTGGTGCTGTCGGTGGCGGTGGGCATGACGGCGGGGGACGTGAACCCGCAGGCGATGAGCTACGGCTACGACACGATCCGGTTCGTCAAGCCCGTCTTCATCGGCGACACCATCACCGTGGCGGCCGAGGTGGTCGGCCTGGGTGATCACAAGCGGTCACCGGAGCGGCTCGGCACCCTGCAGGAGCTGGTCACCGTCACCAACCAGCACGGCGAGGTGGTCCTGGTCCTCACCCACCTGTACGTGATCACCAAGCGCCCCACCGACGAGGCCGCCGCTGAGGTGCCGGACGGCGCCGGCCAGGAGGGACCGGACGGTGCCGCCGGTGAGTGAGACCCGGCTGCCGGTGGTCGACGCCCACCAGCACCTCTGGGACCCGGCCACCGGCTGGTACGGCTGGCTGGCCCGGGAACCGGAGGTGCTGCAGCGCGCCTTCACCTTCGACGAGGCCCGCGACGCCCTGGACGCCCTCGACGTGGTGGGCACCGTCCTGGTGCAGGCCGCCGACCGCGACGAGGACACCGACGCGATGCTGGCCGAGGCCACGGCGAACCCGCGGGTGCTCGGGGTGGTCGGCTACGTGCCCCTCGAGCAGCCGGAGCGCGCGGCTGACCGGCTCGCCGAGCTGCGGACCGAGACCGCCTTCGTCGGGGTGCGGAACCTGATCCACGACCAGCCCGATCCCGACTGGCTGCGACGCCCGGACGTGGCCGAGGGCCTGGCGCCTGCTGGAGGCCGCCGGGGTGCCGTTCGACCTGGTGGCGGTGCTGCCGCGGCACCTGGAGCACGTCGGCTACCTGTCCGAGCGCTTCCCCGAGCTCTCGATCGTGATCGACCACCTGGCCAAGCCCCCGATCGGCAGCGACCGACGGCAGCCGTGGTTCGACCTGATGGCCGCCGCCGCGGCCAACCCCCGGGTGTCGGCCAAGCTGTCCGGTCTCTACCGGGCGGGCGACGGTCCGCCGGCCACCGATGACGACCTGCGGCCGTGGATCACGCGACGCCCTCGAGCTGTTCGGTCCCGAGCGCCTGCTGGTGGGCAGCGACTGGCCGGTCGCCGAGGCGGCGGGCGGCTACCTGCCGGTCACCGGTTCGGTGATCCGGGTGGTCCGCGACCTCCTCGACGACGACGCCGCGGCGCGGGTGCTGGCCGGGACGGCGGTGGCGGTCTACGGCCTCGACCTTCCCGTGACCACAGTCCGAGCGAGCCGGGCTGACGAGCCGGGCCGGTACCGACGACGTACGCGGGCGGGTCGACGGCCGGTGACCGACCGTCGATCTGGTCGCCGAGCTCGCCGCGGTGAGGGCCGAGGTGACGCTCCGGGTGCCGGAGAGCGACCACCGACCGATAGTGGTCGTCGGGGCCGGCGCCATCGTGGACACCGCGCACCTGCCCGCGTACCGGGCCGGCGGTCTCGGAGTGGTCGGCCTCTTCGACGTGGATCGCGCGCGGGCCGAGGAGGTGGCGGCCCGACACGGGATCGACCGGGTCTACCCCGACCTGGAGACCGTCCTCGCCGACCGTGACGTCGAGGTCGTCGACGTGGCGGTGCCCGCGGACCGGCAGCCGGCGATCGTGGCGGCGGCCCTGGGCGCCGGCAAGCACGTGCTGGCGCAGAAGCCCTTCGCTCCCGACGTGGCCACCGGCGAGCGTCTGGTCCGGCTGGCCGAGGAACGGTCCCGGGTGCTGGCGGTCAACCAGCAGCTCCGCTTCGACGAGGGGGCCGCGGCGGCGTACGCCGATGGTCCGGCGCGGGTGGGTGGGGCAGGTCTCGGCGCTGACCATCGGCGTGGACATCTGGACCCCGTGGTCGAGCTGGCCCTGGCTGCTGGAGGTGCCGCGGCTGGAGATCCTCTACCACTCCATCCACTACCACGACCTGGTCCGCTGGTTCCTGGGCGAACCGGACCGGGTGTTCTGCCTGGCCGGTCGGCGGCCCGACCAGACGGCGGCGGGGGAGACCAGGACCGTGTCCAGCTACCGCTACCGCGACGACCTGGTGGCGGTGGTGGCCGCCACCCACGCCAACCGGCACGGCGACGCGCGGGCCGAGTTCCGGATCGAGGGCACCGAGGGCGTGATCAAGGGGACCTTCGGTCTGCTCTACGACTACCCGACCGGGCGACCGGACACCCTCGAGGTCACCAGCAAGGTGCTGGGCACCGACGGCTGGCTGCCCTACCCGGTCACCACCCGCTGGATCCCCGACGCCTTCCTGGGACCGATGGCCTCCCTGCTCGCCGCCGTCGCCGGCGGACCGCCGCCGCGGTCGTCGGGTCGGGACAACCTCGGCACCCTGCGGCTGGTCGAGGCCCTCTACGCCTCGGCCGACACCGGTGAGTCCGTCGCCCTGAGGACCCCGGAAGACTGAGCACCGCCCCGGAAGCCCCACGGGAGCCGGTAATCCGCGGGCGCGACCCGGGTGATCATCCCTAGGATCACCGCCATGACCGCCCTCCCGACATGCCTGCCGCCCGCCCCGCTGCCGCCCGTCTCGGCGCCGGTCGTCACGCCGGTGTCGGTCCGGCAGGTCCGGCTCCGAGAGGACCTCGTCGGCCGCCGACCATGATCACGGCCGCCCTCGCCGGTCTGGTCGCCGGCTACGGCATCGCCATCCCGGTCGGCGCGGTCGCCGCCTACCTGATCACCCTCGGCGCGACGCACGGCTTCCGTACCGCAGCGGCCGGCGGTCTCGGGGCGGCGACGGTGGACGCCGCGTACGCCGCGGTGGCGGTCGTCCTCGGCGCCGTGCTCGCGCCGTTGATCATGACCGTGGCGACCCCGCTGCGCTGGCTGTCCGCGCTGGTCCTGGTCGGTGTCGCCGTGCTGATGATCATCTCCGGACTGCGGCCCGTCTCCTCGGTGATCATCGGGGCCGACGGCGGCCAGCCGCCCGACGCACCGTCCCCGCGCCGGGCCTACGCCACCGTCCTGGTGATCACGCTGGTGAACCCGGCCACGCTGGTCTACTTCGCTGCCCTGGTGGCAGGTTCGACGGTCCACTTCGACCGGCCGGCCGAGGCGGTGATCTTCGTCGTCGCCGCCGGGCTGGCCTCGGCGAGCTGGCAGCTGGTCCTGGCCGGAGCCGGGGCGGGACTGTCGCGCGTCCTGTCCGGCCCGGTCGCCCGACGCTGGACCTCGGTCGTGGGTGCGGTGGTGGTGCTCGGCCTGGCCGGCTGGACGGCCCTGGCCGGGTAGGGGTCGGCCGGGGGACACCGGCACTACGGTGGCGCCATGAACGCGATGCTGGTGCTGACCAACGCCTCGGCCGGGTCGGCCGATCAGGAGCAGCTCGACCGGGCGTTGGCGGTGCTGCGCGAGAGCGCCGACGTGGAGGTGGTCGGCACCGGGGAGGACGGCGAGCTCGAGGCCGCCCTGGACCGTCGGGACGGCCGCACGCTGGTGGTCGCCGGTGGCGACGGGAGCCTGCACCTGACCGTCTCCCGGCTGCACGAGCGCGGCGACCTGGCCGAGGCCGTCCTCGGCCTGCTGCCGCTGGGCACCGGCAACGACTTCGCCCGGGGAACCCGGATCCCGCTGGACGTCGAGGACGCCGCGCGGGTGATCGCGGCCGGGCACGTCCGCGACGTCGACCTGATCGCCGACGACCGGGACCGGGTGGTCGTGAACAACGTCCATCTGGGCATCGGGGCCGACGCCTCGCGCTACGGGGCGCGCTGGAAGCAGCGGCTGGGTCGGGTGGGCTACCCGATAGGCGTCCTGCAGGCGGCGTTCGCCGACCCGTACCGGCTGCGGGTCACCGTCGACGACGAGGTGGTGGCCGACGGGCAGCACAGCCTGCTCGAGGTGTCGATCGGCAACGGCGCGACGGTGGGCGGGGGACTGGCTCTCAACCCCGGTGCCGATCCCGACGACGGCCGGTTGGACGTGCTGGTCGCGCGCGCCACGGGGGCCTGGCGGCGCGTCACCTACGGCGTGGACCTGGCCCGAGCGCGCCATCCCCAGCACCGGGACGTCGAGCACCGGCTGGCCACCCGGGTCGAGGTCAGCGGGCAGCCGGTGCACGTCAGCGCCGACGGGGAGATCGAGGGCCCGATCACCCGTCGTGAGTGGCGGCTGCTGCGCAACGCGATGAACGTGATCCTTCCCGGCTGACCGGCTGACCGGCTGACCGGCTGACCGGCTGACCGGCTGACCGCCCGGTCCGGCGGGGTCAGCGCCAGGGGCGGACCAGGGTCGGCTCGGGCCCGGTGCCGCCGGTTCCCCGATGACGCGTGCCGGGCCGGAGGACGAGCATCCGGGTCATGACCTCCACGACCTCGATCCCGCTCCCCGACGTGTCCCGACGGCCGTCGCCCGCCCGCCGCGCCGGCTGGGTGATCATGACCACCTTCGCCGTCCTCGTCGGCGCGTACGCCGTCGTCCTGGTGGCCAGCGGGTTCCGGCTGGTGCCGGCCGAGATCGCCGGCAACGCCTTCCCGACGCCGCTCGGGCTGCGGCTGCACATCGTGGCCGCCGGGGTGGCCCTGCTGGTCGGTCCGTTCCAGTTCGCGGCCGGTCTGCGGCGGCGGCTGCCCCGGTTGCACCGCGGGCTCGGCCGGGTCTATCTGCTGGCCTGTGCCGTCGGTGGCGCCTCGGGCGGGGCGATCGCCCTGTTCTCCACCGGCGGACCGGTGGCCGGAGCCGGCTTCCTCGGCTTGGCCGTCGGCTGGCTGCTCACCGGGTTCCTCGGCTTCCGCGCCATCCGCGCCGGCGACGTGGCCACCCACCGCCGCTGGATGACCAGGTCGTTCGCCCTCACCTACGCGGCAGTGATGCTGCGGCTCTACCTGCCGGTCAGCGGGCTGCTCGGCGTGGAGTTCGACGCTGCATACCCGGTGATCGCCTGGCTGTGCTGGCTGCCGAACCTGGTGGTGGCCCAGCTGCTGATCGCCCGCTCCGCGGCCGTCGCCACCCCCGCGGGGCCCTGACGCGATCGGCCGTCGACCACTAGGATCCGGCCATGAGGGTTGGCGTGCCGTCGGAGGTCAAGAACCACGAGTACCGGGTGGCCATCACCCCGGCCGGCGTGCACGAGCTGGTCCGACACGGCCACCAGGTCACCGTGGAGGCGGGTGCCGGGCTGGGGTCCTCGATCGCCGACGCCGAGTTCACCGCCGCCGGCGCGACCATCGCCACCGGACCGGACGCGGTCTGGTCCGCCGCCGAGATGATCTTGAAGGTGAAGGAGCCGATAGCTGTCGAGTACGACCGGATGCAGCCCGGGCAGGTCCTCTTCACCTACCTGCACCTGGCCGCCGGCCGGGACTGCACCCACGCGCTGCTCGACCGCCGGGTGACCGGGATCGCGTACGAGACGGTCCAGCTGCCGTCCGGACAGCTGCCGCTGCTGGCCCCGATGAGCGAGGTCGCCGGTCGGCTCGCGCCCCAGGTCGGGGCCTACCACCTGATGCGCCAGGGCGGTGGCCGCGGCACCCTGATGGGCGGCGTCTCGGGGGTGTACGCGGCCAAGGTGGTGGTGATCGGCGCGGGGGTCTCGGGCATGAACGCCGCGGCCATCGCCCTGGGCATGCAGGCCGAGGTCCTGCTGCTGGACAACAACATCGACCGGCTCCGGGAGGTCGACCGGATCTACCAGGGACACCTGCAGACGGTCGCCTCCAGCTCGTACGAGATCGAGCGGGCCGTGGTGGACGCCGACCTGGTGATCGGGGCCGTGCTGGTGCCGGGCGCCAAGGCACCGACCTTGATCAGCAACGAGCTGGTCTCCCGGATGCGGTCCGGCAGCGTGCTGGTCGACATCGCCATCGACCAGGGCGGCTGCTTCGAGGACAGCCGGCCCACCACCCACGCCGAGCCGACGTACATGGTGCACGGCTCGGTCTTCTACTGCGTGGCCAACATGCCCGGCGCCGTCCCGCACACCTCGACCTACGCCCTGACCAACGTCACCCTGCCGTACGTGGTCAGTCTGGCCGACCGCGGCTGGCAGGCGGCCTGCCGGGCGGATCCGGCCCTGGCCCTGGGGCTCAACACCCACGACGGCGAGCTGGTCAACGGTCCGGTGGCCCAGGCGCACGGTCTGTCGCACCGACCGCTCGCCGACGTCCTCGGCTGAGCGGCCCCGACGTGGCGGCGTCCGCGGAGCTGACCGCGGCCCAGGCGGTCGAGGGCTATCTCGATCATCTCCGGGTCGAGCGCGGCGTGTCCCCGCACACGTCGGCGGCGTACCGTCGTGATCTTCGTCGTTACGTGGAGTTCCTGACCGGCAAGGGGATCCGGGACCTGGAGCAGGTCAGCCCGCCGGTGGTGGCCGAGTTCGCCGGCAACCTGCGCGAAGGTGAGCTGGCCCCCGCGAGCACGGCCCGGATCGTGGTCGCCGTCCGCAGTCTGCACCGGTTCGCCGCCGACGACGGGCTCACCACCTCCGACCCGGCCCGCGAGGTCGCCCCACCGAAGTCCGGTCGCCGGCTGCCCAAGGGGCTCAGCCTGGCGCAGGTGCAGGCCCTGCTGGAGACCCCGCTGGTGGAGACGCCACTGGGACTGCGGGACGCCGCCCTGCTGGAGCTGCTCTACGGCACCGGCGCGCGCATCTCGGAGGTGGTCGGTCTCGACGTCGACGACGTCGCGCGGCTGGCCGACGCACCGGCCGAGGAGCCGGTCGGGCTGCGGCTGTTCGGCAAGGGCAGCAAGGAGCGCTGGGTGCCGGTCGGCTCGTACGCCCGGGCGGCCCTGCGGGCGTACCTCACCCGGGCCCGACCCGGGCTGGTGGCGGGCGGGCGGGGCACCCCGGCGCTGCTGGTCAACAGCCGTGGCGGCCGGTTGTCCCGGCAGAGCGCCTGGACGATCCTGCGGACCGCCGCCGAGCGCGCCGGCATCACCGCCGACGTGTCGCCGCACACGCTGCGGCACAGCTACGCGACCCACCTGCTGGAGGGCGGCGCCGACGTCCGCGTGGTCCAGGAGCTGCTCGGTCACGCCTCGGTGACCACGACCCAGATCTACACGATGGTCACCGTCGACCACCTGCGCGAGGTGTACCGGTCGTCGCACCCGCGGGCCACCGGCTGAGGCGTCGAGCGGGACAGATCTGCGGTTCAACGCGTCGACGCGGCTCTACGGACGGCGTGTCGGCCGGATGAGCCACGCGTTTGTCCCGTTCCTGCCGCTGCCCCCGCCGCCCGAGTCGACAAAGCGCCACGGCCAGGCACTAGGCTGCCCGAGGCAACGGAGGGAGATCCGCGAGTGGAGCACGACGGCGAGATCCAGCACGAGGATCAGCAGCAGGAACCGGCCCAGGTGGAGGCACCGGCGGTGGACTCGGTCCCGGCCGAGCCCGATGACGCGCCTGTTCGCGGCGCCGGCGGTGGATCCCGGTCCGGAGCTCGGACCGACCGGGCGTCCCTGGCCGGAGCTGCCGGAGCCCGAGCCGCTGTCAGGTCACGGTCCGGCCGTGGTGATCGCCATGTGCAACCAGAAGGGCGGGGTCGGCAAGACGACCACCACCATCAACCTGGGTGCGTCGCTGGCCGAGCTCGGCCGCAAGGTGCTCCTGGTCGACTTCGATCCGCAGGGATCGTTGTCGGTGGGTCTGGGCATCAACCCGCACACGCTGGACCTGAGCATCTACAACCTGCTGCTCGGCCGGGACGCCACCGCCGAGGAGGTGATCCGGCCCAGCGTGGTCGACGGGATGGACATCCTGCCGGCCAACATCGACCTCTCCGCCGCCGAGATCCAGCTGGTCTCGGAGGTGGCCCGGGAGCAGACCCTGCAGCGACTGCTCCGACCGCTGCGGCCGGTCTACGACGTCATCCTGATCGACTGCGCCCCGTCGCTGGGCCTGCTCACCATCAACGCGCTGACCGCGGCGGACAAGGTCATCATGCCGATGGAGTGCGAGTTCTTCGCCCTCCGCGGGATCGCGCTGCTCACCGACACCATCTCCAAGGTGCAGGACCGGCTGAACCCTGATCTGGAGGTGCTGGGCATCCTCGGCACCATGTACGACCCCCGGACGCTGCACACCCGCGAGGTGATGGAGCGGGTGGTGGACGCCTTCGGCGACGTCGTCTTCCACTCCGTCATCCGCCGGACGATCAAGTTCCCCGAGACGACCGTGGCCGGTGAGCCGATCACCACGTACGCGTCCACCTCGGCGGGCGCGGCGTCGTACCGGAGTCTGGCCCGAGAGGTCCTGCAGCGGTGTCGCGTCGCGTGAAGCTGCCCGGTGCGTCGGAGCTCTTCCGACCCACCGGACCGGAGACGTCGACCGGTCGCCGCGCGGAGGTCCCCGCTGGATCCCGGGCAGCCGACGACGTCGACCAGGAACGGACGCCCGCCTCCGCCGGGTCGGCGGCCGAGCCGTCGCCGGCCGAGGCCGCTCGCCCGGATCGGTCGGCGGCCGCGGAGAGTGCGGTCACCGGTGGGTCCGGTCGGGTCCGGCACGAGGAGAAGATCACCGTCTACGTCAGTCGCGAGGAGCTGCTGGCCATCGAGCAGGCCCGGCTGCGGCTGCGTGGCGAGCTCGGGCTGGCCGTCGACCGCGGACGCCTGGTCCGGGCCGCGATGGCGCTGGCGCTGGCCGACCTGGACGCCGCCGGCGCGGACGGCGAGCTGGTCCGCCGGCTGACAGCGTCTTGATCACGGTGCCGACGGATCAGGTGAGCGCCGGCGGGTCGCCGGACGGTACGCCGGCCGCCCCGCAGGACGAGGGTGTCTTCTCGGTCCACCTGACCAACTTCACCGGTCCCTTCGACCTGCTGCTGCAGCTGATCTCCAAGCACAAGCTGGACGTCACCGAGGTCGCGCTGTCCAAGGTGACCGACGAGTTCATCGGCTTCATCAAGGCCAGCGGCGACGCCTGGGACCTGGAGCAGACCAGCCAGTTCATCGTGGTCGCCGCCACCCTGCTGGACCTCAAGGCGGCACGGCTGCTGCCGTCGGGGGAGATGACCGACACCGAGGACCTGGCCCTGCTGGAGGCGCGGGACCTGCTGTTCGCGCGGCTGCTGCAGTACCGGGCGTACAAGCAGATCGCCGCCCTGCTGGTCCAGCGTCTGTCGGTGGAGGACCGCCGGCACCCGCGGCAGGTGGGACCCGATCCCCGGTTCGCCAGTCTGCTGCCCGAGGTCCGGCTGACCATCACCCCGGTCGAGCTGGCGGCCCTGGCGGCCAAGGCGATGGCGCCGAAGCAGGCCGACGTGATCTCGCTGGCCCACCTGCACCTGTCCACGGTGAGCGTCCGCGAGCAGGCCGCGCTGGTGGTGGACCGGCTGCGGCGGACCGGCACCATGACCTTCCGGGCACTGGCCGCCGACGCCCCCGACCGGGTGACCACGGTGGCGCGCTTCCTGGCCCTGCTGGAGCTGTTCCGCGAGCAGGCCGTGTCCTTCGAGCAGCTCACCCCGCTGGGGGAGCTGACCATCCGCTGGACCGGCAGCGAGTCCGGCGAGCTGGACATCTCCGACGAGTTCGACGAGGGCGCCGAGCTGTCCGACGCGGTGGTCGCTCCGGCCACCACCGAGGCCGACACCTCGGACGAGAAGGGACCCGCATGAGCGAGCAGTTTCCCGAGCTGTCGGACGCGGGGGTGGCTCCGGCCACCACCGACGCTGACAACTCGGCGGCGCCGGTGACGGTCGAGGAGATCAGCGGGGCGTTGGAGGCCCTGCTGCTGATCGCCGACGAACCGGTGCCGGAGAGCGAGCTGGCGGCGGCCCTGAACGCGCCGACCGGTCTGGTCGCCGACGCGCTGGCCGAGCTGGTCGCCTTCTACGACGAGACCGGGCGCGGGTTCGAGCTGCGGCAGATCGGCGGCGGCTGGCGCTACTACACCCGTGAGGAGCACGCCGACCTGGTGGCCGCCTACCTGCTCGACGGCCAGCAGGCCAAGCTGTCCCAGGCCGCGCTGGAGACCCTCGCCGTGGTCGCCTACCAGCAGCCGATCTCCCGGGCCCGGATCTCGGCCGTCCGCGGGGTCAGCGTCGACGGGGTGATGCGGACCCTGCTGACCAGGGGCCTCGTCGCGGAGTCCGGGCACGACCCCGAGTCCGGAGCGATCCTGTTCCGCACCACCGGCTACTTCCTGGAGCGGATGGGTCTGCGTAGCCTGGACGACCTGCCGGCTCTGGCGCCCCACCTGCCCGAGGTCGACGAGCTGGAGGCCGAGCTGAGTCAGCTCGCCCGCCCGCAGGCCGTACCCGATGAACCCGCCCCCGACTCGGGCGAGAACGACCACGAGAGAGAGAACAGCCATGGCTGAGGAGTCGACCGAAGGCGTACGCCTGCAGAAGGTGCTGGCCGCGGCCGGTGTCGCCTCGCGGCGGGTCGCCGAGAACATGATCAGCGAGGGCCGGGTCGAGGTGAACGGCCGGCTGGTCACCGAGCAGGGCCTGCGGGTCGATCCCGAGCGCGACACCGTACGGGTGGACGGCTCCCGCATCCCGCCGCCCCGCCGGCACCTCTACCTGGTGCTGAACAAGCCCCGCGGCGTGGTCTCGACGATGGACGACCCGGAGGGTCGCCGCACCCTGGCCGACCTGCTGGTCGGCAAGGTGCCCGGCCGGCGCTCGGCCAACGACCGGCTCTTCCACGTCGGTCGCCTGGACACCGAGACCGAGGGCCTGTTGATCTTGACCAACGACGGGGACTTCGGCCACCGGCTGGCCCACCCCTCGTTCGAGGTCCCGAAGACCTACCTGGCCGAGGTGGAGGGGGTGCTCAGCCCGCACATCATCAAGCGGCTCCGGCAGGGCGTCACCCTGGAGGACGGCCCGGTGCGGCCGACGTCGGTCAAGGTCGTCTCGTCGGCGCCGGACAAGACTCTGGTCCGGATCACCCTGACCGAGGGCCGGAACCGGATCGTGCGCCGTACGATGGACTCAGTCGGGCATCCCGTGCGTCGGCTGTCGCGGACCGGCATCGGTCCGGTCCGGCTGGGCAACCTGAAGGTCGGGGAGTTCCGCGAGCTGACCCGCGACGAGCTCGGCGAGCTGCTGGACCTGACCGGCGGCTGACCAGGCTCCCGACGGGACGAGGAGGCTCTGGCGAACGAGGAGGATCAGTGGACCGGCGCATCTACGGACTGGAGACCGAGTACGGGGTCGCCTGCACCTCCGGCGGGACGCGCCGGCTGACCCCCGACGAGGTGGCCCGCTACCTGTTCCGGCGGGTGGTCACCTGGGGCCGGTCGTCGAACGTCTTCCTGCGCAACGGATCCCGGATCTACCTCGACGTCGGCTCCCACCCCGAGTACGCCACCGCCGAGTGCGACGACCTGGTCCAGCTGATCAACCACGACCGGGCCGGCGAGCGGATCCTCGAGGACCTGATCGTCGACGCCGAGCAGCGGCTGGCCAGCGAGGGCATCAGCGGCGACATCTACCTGTTCAAGAACAACACCGACAGCCACGGCAACTCCTACGGCTGCCACGAGAACTACCTGATCTCCCGGGTCGGTGACTTCGCCAAGATCACCGACGTGCTGGTGCCGTTCCTGGTGTCCCGGCAGCTGATCTGCGGCTCCGGCAAGGTGCTGCACACCGCCCGCGGCGCGGAGTTCAGCGTCAGCCAGCGGGCCGAGCACATCTGGGAGTCGGTCTCCTCGGCCACCACCCGGAGCCGGCCGATCATCAACACCCGCGACGAGCCGCACGCCGATCCCGAGCGCTACCGCCGGCTGCACGTGATCGTCGGCGACTCCAACATGAGCGAGACGACCACCCTGCTCAAGGTCGGCAGCGCGGAGCTGGTGCTGCGGCTGATCGAGGCCGGGGTCCCGATGCGTGATCTGACGCTGGAGAACCCGATCCGGGCGATCCGCGACCTGAGCCGCGACCCCACCGGGCGGACCACTGTGGCCCTGTCCAACGGACGGCGCGCCTCGGCGCTGGACCTGCAGTCGGAGTACTACGAGAAGGTCAGCGAGTTCGTCCGCCGCGAAGGGCTGGGCACCCAGACCGTCGATCGGGTGCTGGACCTGTGGGAGCGGACGCTGCGCGGCGTGGCCGAGGACAAGCTGGGCCTGGTCGACACCGAGATCGACTGGGTGATCAAGCAGAAGCTCCTCGACCGGTACGCGGCCAAGCACGACCTCGGTCTGGCCGATCCGCGGATCGCCCAGCTGGATCTGGCGTACCACGACATCCGGCGCGGGCGTGGCCTGTTCGACCTGCTGCAGTCCCGCGGGATGGCGGCCCGGGTGACCGACGAGCTGGGTGTCTTCCGGGCCAAGTCGGTGCCGCCGCAGACCACCCGGGCCAAGCTCCGGGGCGACTTCATCCGCGCCGCCCAGGAGGGCCGCAACGACTACACCGTCGACTGGGTGCACCTGAAGCTGAACGACCAGGCCCAGCGCACCGTGCTGTGCAAGGACCCGTTCCTGGCCGCCGACGAGCGGGTCGACCGGCTGATCGCCTCGATGCGGCGACCCTCGTCCGGCTGAGCGCGGTGCGGGGCCGCCCTCAGCGGCGCCGGGTAGGGTGCACCGGTGCCTGCTGACCGACCTGTGCGTTCTCGACGTACGAGCCGTGCCCTGAAGACCCTGCTGGTGACCGCTGTGGCGGCCTCCCTCACCCTGCTCGCCGCCTGCGGCGACGAGGGGGATCCAGGGGCCAGTGCCTCGCCCAGCGCGCCGGCGTCGGCCTCGCCCTCGGCGAGCGCGAGCCCGTCGGCCTCCAAGGCGGCGGTGCCGGTGTCGAAGAACCTGGACGGGATCAAGGTCAGCCGGTGCCTTCGGCAAGGAGCCGAAGATCACCTTCAAGGCGCCGTTCGCCATCGACAAGACCCAGACCGAGGTGCTCAGCGAGGGCAAGGGGCCCGAGCTCGCCGAGGGCACGACAGCGACAGTCGACTACTACGGCGTGAACGGGCGGACCGGCAAGAAGTTCGACGACTCCTTCAGCCGGGGTGAACCGGCCACCTTCAGCCTGGCCCAGGTGGTGCCCGGCTTCAGCAAGGGCCTGACCGGTCAGAAGCAGGGCAGCCGGGTGCTGATCGCCATGCCCGGCACCGACGGGTACGACGCCAGCGGCGGCAGCCCGCAGGCCGGCATCGAGGTCGGCGACACGCTGCTGTTCGTGGTGGACATCGTGGCCGCCCCGCTGACCGGACCGGAGGGCGAGAAGGTCGACCCGAAGGCCGGTCTGCCCACGGTGACCGACAAGGGCGGCGTGCCCGAGGTCACCATGCCGAAGACGGATCCGCCGACCGAGCTGACCGTGCAGCCCATCATCAAGGGCGCCGGGGCGAAGGTCACCGCGGCCGACACCATCACCTTCAACTACCGCTGGTACACCTGGGACGGCAAGCTGCTGGAGGACTCGTACTCCTCCGGAGCGCAGCAGTACCAGCTGGCCGGGCTCCTCCCGGGCATGGCCAAGGGCCTGACCGGTCAGACCGTGGGCAGCCGGGTGCTGCTGATCGTGCCGCCGGCCGACGGCTACCCGAACGGCAACGCCACCCCGAAGATCGAGCAGAACACCACGCTGGTGCTGGTCGTGGACCTGCTGTTCGCCGCGCCCAGCCAGTGACCCTCTGCTCGTAAACCCCTTGGTCGGCGGTTCGGACGGGCCGCGGTCGGCGTCACCGGCCCGGTCTGCGGCTCGCGGTGACGGAGATCGGCCTCTCGACCGCGACACGCCGGCCGACACGCCGAGGCCGAGCCGACGAGACGCAGATCTCCGTCATCCGGTTCCGAGGACGAGCCGAGCGGGCCGCACGATCCAGGGGTCGCGCGGGACCCGGGCGGGGTCGAAGCGGGCCAGCAGGTCCGCCGGTCCGACGGGTTCGCCCTTCTCGGCCAGCCCCAGGGAGGTGGCCAACAGACCCAGCACCCTCGCCGGCGTCCAGCCGAGCGGTGCGAGGTCGGCCAGCGTGACCGCCCCGTCGCGCTTGGCCAGTCGTCGACCGTCGACGGTCACTGCCAGCGGGACGTGGGCGTACGTCGGCACCGGCAGCCCGAGGAGGGTGGCCAACCGGGCCTGGGTCGGGGCCGAGGTGAGCAGGTCGTCGCCGCGGACGACCTGGTCGACACCGCCGGCGCCGTCGTCCACCACCACGGCGAGCTGGTAGGAGGCTCCCGGCTCCTGCTGCTGGGTGCGGGGTCGGAGCAGCACCACGTCATCGACCACGCCGGACACCTGACCGTGCAGCAGGTCGGTGATCGTGACCACGGCGCCGTCCCCACGGAGTCGCACCGCCGGGTGCCGGCCCGAGCGTCGGCGCTCCGCGCGGTCGGCAGCGGTCAGGTCGCGGCAGGTGCCCGGGTAGCGACCGGGCACGCCGTGCGGCGCGGCCGCGGCCGCGGCGATCTCCCGGCGGGTGCAGAAGCACTCGTAGGTGTGCCCGGCGAGTGCCGCCAGGGCGTCGGCGTAGACCGCCGCCCGTTCCGACTGGACCAGCACCGGCAGGTCGAAGGTCAGCCCGAGGGCCTCGAGGTCGGCGCGCTGCCGCTGGGCCACCCCGGGACGGACCCGGCCGGCGTCCAGGTCCTCGAACCGGAGCAGGAACCGGCGACCGGTGGTGCGGGCGAACAGCCAGGCCGCCACGGCGGTCCGCAGGTTGCCCAGGTGGAGGTCGCCGGTGGGGCTCGGCGCGTAGCGCCCGGCTCCGGCGAGCCCGCGAGCTCCGGTCCCGGCGAGCCGCCCAGACCGACCCGCCCCGGAACTCATCGGAAACCCTTTCGAATGCTGGTAGCGTGACGCGTCGGCACGCAGCCCTCGGAGTGACGACCTGCGGTCGTACGGGAGTTGAGCATGACATCACGCAAGACCGAGAGAATCCTCAACCTCACGATCTGTCTGTTGGTGTCGGGACGGTACCTACCCAAGAGCCAGATCCGCGAGGCGGTCGAGGGCTACCACGATCTCTCCGACAGCGCCTTCGAGCGCACCTTCGAGCGGGACAAGGACGAGCTCCGCGCGCTCGGCGTCCCCATCGAGGTCGGCTCGTTCGACGCCTTCTTCGACGACGAGCCGGGCTACCGGATCAAGGCCTCGGAGTTCGAGCTGCCACCGGTCGAGCTGGACGCCGACGAGGCGGCCGTGGTCGGCGTCGCGGCCCGCGTCTGGCAGCACGCCAGCGTGGCGGAGTCCACCCAGAGCGCCCTGGCCAAGCTGCGGGCGGCCGGGGTCGAGCCCGACACCTCCCAGCTGGCCACCCTGGAGCCGTCCGTGCAGGCGCGCGAGGAGGCGTTCGAGCCGCTGTGGACGGCGGTGCTGGACCGCGTCCGGGTCTCCTTCACCTACCGCGGCAGCGAGAAGCGCACCCTCGAGCCCTGGGGGATGACCGCGTCCAAGGGCCGCTGGTACGTGATCGGCTTCGACACCGACCGGCAGGCCACCCGGATGTTCAAGCTGACCCGGATCACCGACAAGCCCCGTCGGCTGTCCAAGGTCGGCGCGTACGAGGTGCCCGAGGACCTCGACCTGCGGGCCCTGGCCCGGTCCCTGGATCCGAGGGAGCCCCACCGGACCGCCACCATCGCGGTCCGGGCGGGGAAGGGCCCCACCCTGCGGCGACAGAGCCGTCCGGCCGACGACAGCGGCACCGTCGGGACCGAGCTCGGAGAACCTGAGGCCGCTGCCACCGCCGAGGTCGCGGGCGTACGGCTGCCGGTCGGGTTCGAGGTGCTGCGGGTGGCGTACTCGGATCGGCACTCCCTGGCCGAGGAGGTCGTCCGCTACGGCGCTGACGCGATCGTGCTCGACCCGCCCGAGGTGCGGGAGCGGGTGCTGGACATGCTGGCGCGGGTGGCGGCCGGCTCGCTGCCCGCCGTCGACGGGTCCCCTGACCCTGAGCTGGAGGACGAGTGGGTGTCGGCATGATGACGTCGCGGGCGCAGGTGCGCCGGCTGCTGGCCCTGGTGCCGTACCTGCGGGAGCACGACGGGGTGTCGCTGACCGAGGTGGCGGCGGCCTTCGGCATCAGCCCGGTGACCCTGCGGGCCGACCTGGACGTGCTGTGGATGTGCGGCATGCCCGGGCTCACGCCGGGCGACCTGATCGACATCGACATGGACGCGGTGGACGGCGAGGGCGTCATCCACCTGTCCAACGCCGACTACCTGACCCGGCCCCTGCGGCTGTCGGCCGACGAGGCCCTGGCCCTGGTGCTGGCGCTGCGGACCCTGCGGGGGATCGCCGGACCGGGCAAGCGGGCGGCGATCGACTCGGCGCTGGCCAAGCTGGAGGCGGTGGCCGGCAGCCAGGCCCACTCCGGGCAGGCGGCGGTGCTGGTGCAGGGTGCGCGGGACGAGATCCAGGCCCAGGTCACCGACGGTCTGCAGCGGGGGCTCCGGCTGGACCTCACCTACGACGTGGCCACCCGGGCCGAGACCACCCGGCGCCAGGTCGACCCGCTCCGCGTCTTCGTCCTGGACGGCTACGGCTACCTCGAAGCCTGGTGCTACCTGGCCGGCGGGCTGCGCACCTTCCGGTTGGACCGGATCGTGGCCGTGGCCGTCACCGACACCCCGGTGGCCCAGCACGACGTGGTGCTGCGCGACCTGACCGGGGGCTGGTTCGACGCCCTGGCCGACGCCCCGTTGGTCACCCTGGAGCTGGATCCGCAGGCGTCCTGGATCGCGGAGTACTACCCGACCGAGCAGGTGAACCCGGCCCCCGGCGGCGGCTCGGTGGTCACGCTCCGGGTCACCCACCCGTCCTGGCTGGAGGGCATGCTGCTGCGGCTCGGCGGCCATGCCCGCGTCCTGTCGCCCGCCGGGGCGGGGGACTCCGCCACCGAGGTGGCCCGGGAGGCGCTCGACCAGTACGCGGCGCTCGGACTGGCGTAGGGTCGCCGGGATGCTCTGGTTCCTGGTGTTCGGCGTGATCGCCCTCGGTGGTCTGGTGATGGTGGTCTGCTTCGGCGTCTCGCTGTGGCGCAAGAGCCAGGCGCTGCTGGACGAGGTCGGCGCCCTCCTCGAACGGGCCGATCAGCTGCTCGGCCTGTTGGACCAGGTCGAGGTGCCCGGCGGGCCCAGCCCGCCGCGATCGAACCGTCCGGGCGACGACGACGAGGTCGAGATCGACGTGGCGGCGCGGGGCTTGTCTCGTCAGGGTGCGACGTAGGATGGCCGATGATCCCGTGATCGGATCGGTTCACCGCTGAAGCAGAATCCGTCGGAAAGAAGGAAAAGATGATCCCACAGGCCATGTTCGGACTCGGTGTTCCCGAGCTGCTGATCATCTTGGCGGTGGTCCTGCTGCTGTTCGGCGGTTCCCGCCTCGCCGGCCTCGGCAAGAGCACCGGCCGGGCGCTCAAGGAGTTCAAGGAGGAGACCAAGGGTCTCAAGTCCGAGAACGCCGAGAACGACCAGATCGCCGGCCCGACCAACCAGCCCCCGGTCACCCGGCCGACGACGCAGGACCCGATCCAGGACCCCGCGCCCAACGACCTGCGCAAGGACGTCTGAGCCCGGTCCCGCTCGGAGACTCCTGTGGCTCTCACCGTCCTGGGCCGTCCGGTCCGCCTCAACCTGAGCTGGCTCAAGCCGCCGCCGACCCCGCCGGACGGGTCGATGACCCTCTTCGAGCACCTGCGCGAGCTGCGTTACCGCCTGGTGATCGCGGTCGGCGCGATCCTGCTCGGCATGATCTTGTCGGCCGTCTTCTACGGCCAGCTGTTCGACATCCTGCGTCATCCGTACGACGTGGCCATCGCCGCGCTGAAGGAGAAGAACCCGGACCAGATCACCGACCTGGTCAACATCGGGCTCGCCTCCCCGTTCACCCTGCTGCTCAAGGTCTGTCTGGTGTCCGGGCTGGTGCTCACCTCCCCGGTCTGGCTCTACCAGCTCTGGTCGTTCATCGTCCCCGGCCTGCTGGCCAAGGAGAAGAAGTGGGCGATGATCTTCATCGGCACCGCCACGCCCCTCTTCCTGGCCGGCGTGGTGACCGGTTACCTGATCATGCCCAAGGGCATCGCCGTGCTGCTCGGCTTCACCCAGGACGGCGTGGCCAACCTGCAGAACATCAACGACTTCCTGTCGTTCATGCTGCGGCTGATGGTCGTCTTCGGGATCGCTTTCCTGATCCCGCTGATCGTGCTGATGCTCAACATCGTCGGCGTGGTCAAGGCCTCGCAGCTGTCCAAGGCGCGCATCTACGTCATCTTCGGCACCTTCGTGTTCGGCGCCGTGGCCACGCCCTCCACCGACCCCTTCTCGATGCTGGCCCTGGCCATCCCGATGGCCGCGCTGTTCCTGGTCGCCGAGGCGCTCGCGCACGTCCTGGACCGGCGCAAGGCCAAACGCGCGCTGGAAGGTGACGGGGCGGTCGTGCTGCACGACAAGGCCCTGGACGACCTCGACAAGTCCAGCGACTGAGCGGTGCCCCCCCGCCTCTCCGGCGCCGACGGCGCCGGGTCGGACAGCTCCCGGTCCGAGCACAGCATCGCGCTGGTGGTCAACCCGTCGTCCGGCAAGGGTCGGGCGCAGCGACTGCTGCCGGAGGTCGCCGGGTTGTTCCGCGACACCGGCCACCCCCTCGAGGTGCTGCTGAGCCGCAGCGTCGAGGAGGCGCAGGCGATGGCGGTCGACGCCGTCGAGTCCGGGGTCGGCACCCTGGTGGTGATGGGTGGCGACGGGATGGTGCACCTCGGCCTCAACGTGGTCGCCGCTCATCCTGGGGTCAGCCACCTCGGGCTGATCCCGGCCGGCACCGGCAACGACCTGTGCCGGGGTCTGGGCATGGACGTGCGCGACCCCGTGGCGGCGGCGCTGGCCATCGCGTCCGGACCGGCTCGCCCGATCGACGTCCTGCAGGTCAACGACACCTTCGTCGGCGGAGTGGTGGCCACCGGCTTCGACGCGCTGGTCAACGCCCGCGCCAACGCGATGGCCCGGCCCAAGGGATCGCTGCGGTACGCGGTCGCCGCGCTGGCCGAGATCGCCTCGTTCGACCCGCTGCCGTACCGGCTGGTGGTCGACGGCGAGGTCCGTGAGCTGGACGCGATGCTGCTGGCGGTCGGGAACAGCGCCTACTACGGCGGCGGGATGAAGATCTGCCCCGACGCCGACCCGGCCGACGGTCTGCTCGACGTGACCATCGTCCACGCGGCCAGCCGCGCGAAGCTGCTGCGGCTGCTGCCCCAGACCTTCTCCGGCCGTTTCGTCCGAGACCCCTGCGTGGAGCGGCTGCGGGCCCGGGCGGTCCGGGTGGAGCGGGCCGACCTGGCCGGCTACGGCGACGGGGAGCCGCTGCCCGCCGGCGGTCTCGACATCGAGGTCCGGCCGGGGCTGCTCCGCGTCTACGCCCCCTGAGCCGCCCCGGCTTCCGCCGACTCCGCACGGCGGTCCACGGCCCCGCGTCGTTCGGTGCAGCAGTCGAAGTGGGTAGCGTGGCGGCATGGTCGAACGTCCTGATCCCGTCGGCGGACCGCTCGATCAGGAGCTGGAGTCGATCAGCCCGGCGGCGGCGTACCAGCGGTTCCGGTCCTCCCAGGCCACCCCGGAGCTCCGGGCGTTCGCCGACGGCTACGGATTCGCCTTCGACGACTACCAGCGCGAGGCGTGCGCCCACCTGGAGGGCGGCTCCGGGGTGCTGGTCGCCGCCCCGACCGGGGCCGGCAAGACGATCGTGGGGGAGTTCGCCATCTGGCTGGCCCTGCAGCGGGGCCGCAAGGCGTTCTACACCACCCCGATCAAGGCCCTGTCCAACCAGAAGTACGCCGACCTGGTCCGCCGGCACGGCTCGGCCAACGTCGGTCTGCTGACCGGCGACTCCAGCATCAACTCCGAGGCGCCGGTGGTGGTGATGACCACCGAGGTGCTGCGGAACATGATCTACGCCAACTCGGCCACCCTGACCAACCTCGGCTTCGTGGTGATGGACGAGGTGCACTACCTGGCCGACCGGTTCCGCGGGGCGGTGTGGGAAGAGGTCATCATCGGCCTGGCCGAGTCGATCCAGCTGGTCGCGCTGTCGGCGACGGTGAGCAACGCCGAGGAGTTCGGCGACTGGCTGTCGGAGGTGCGCGGCGAGATGGCCGTGGTCGTCTCCGAGCGGCGGCCGGTGCCGCTGTTCCAGCACGTCCTGGTGGGCAAGCGGCTCTACGACCTGTTCGCCGACGAGGCCCCCACGGCGGTTCCCGCTGCCCAGCCAGGCCAACGCCGAGGTCAACCCGGCCCTGGTCCGGGTCAGCAAGGAGGAGGCCCGGCACGTCCGGGACGACTCCCGGCGGCCGCGCGGGACGCGGCGGCAAGGGCAAGCGCGCCGTCGCGTACGGCAGCGGGGCCTACGGCGGCGCCGCGCACCGTTCCCGCACCGAGGGCCCCGGCCGACCGCGGTCCCTGGCCGTCGCCTCCCGGGCGGACCTGGTCACCGCGCTGGACGCCGAGGCGCTGCTGCCGGCGATCGTCTTCATCTTCTCCCGCGCCGGCTGCGACGCCGCTGTCGGTCAGCTGCTCGGCTCCGGGCTCCGACTCACCTCCGCCGACGAACGGGCCGTGCTGGCCGGGATCGCCGACCGTCACGTCGCGGGTCTGACCGCGGCGGACCTGCGGGCGCTGGACTACGACAAGTTCGTCGAGGCACTGCAGCGGGGGATCGCCGCCCACCACGCCGGGATGCTGCCCGCCTTCAAGGAGGCGGTCGAAGAGGCGTACGTGAAGGGGCTGGTCAAGGTGGTCTTCGCCACCGAGACGCTGGCCCTCGGCATCAACATGCCGGCCCGCAGCGTGGTGCTGGAGAAGCTGGTGAAGTACAACGGCGAGACCCACGCCGACATCACGCCGGGGGAGTACACCCAGCTGACCGGCCGGGCCGGACGTCGCGGCATCGACGTCGAGGGACACGCAGTGGTGGTCTGGCAGCCGGGGCTGGACCCGCGCGCCGTCGCCGGCCTGGCCTCGCGCCGCACCTACCCCCTGAAGAGCTCCTTCTCACCCACCTACAACATGGCCGTCAACCTGGTCGGCGCCGTCGGCCGGGACCGCGCCCGGTCGCTGCTGGAGCAGTCGTTCGCCCAGTTCCAGACCGACCGCTCGGTGGTCGGGCTGTCCCGTTCGCTGACCCGCAACACCGAGGCCCTGGCCGAGCTGTGGGGGCGGGCGACCTGTGATCGCGGGGACTTCGAGGCGTACGCGCGGTTGCGGGCAGAGATCGGCACGACCGAGGCCGAGGCCAGCCGGGAGCGCAGTGCGGACCGCCGGGCCGAGGCCACCCAGCTGCTGCTGACCCTGGTGCCGGGCGACATCATCCGGGTGCCGAGCGGCAAGAACCAGGGCTGGGCGGTGGTGATCGACCCCGACACCCGCACCGGCGACCGGGACAACCCGCGCCCGCTGGTCCTGACCGAGGACCGGCACGTCCGCCGGCTGTCGCTGGTCGACTTCCCGACCCCACCGGCGGTGGCGGGCCGGATGCGGGTGCCGAAGCAGTTCAACCCCAAGGAACCGGCGTCCCGCCGCAACCTCGGTGCGGCGTTCCGCTCCAAGCTGGCCGAGATCGACCTCAACCCGCAGCGCTACAAGCCCGGCCAGATCAGCGAGGAGATGGCCGAGCAGATCGACGACCTCCGCGACCGGCTGCGGCGGCACCCCTGCCACACCTGTCCGGATCGGGAGACCCACGCCCGCTACGCGGAGCGCGCGCTGCGCCTGGAGCGGGAGAACGAGCGGGCGCAGGCGCGGGTGTCGTCGCGGACCAACACCATCGCCACCCACTTCGACAAGATCTGCACGGTGCTCGGCTCGCTGGGCTACCTCGGCGGGGAGAGCGGTGACGACGTCACCCAGGAGGGTCGGATGCTGGCCCGCATCTACGCCGAGCTGGATCTGGTGGCCGCCGAGTGCATCCGGTCCGGGGTGTTCGACACCCTGACGCCGCCGCAGCTGGCCGCTGTGCTCGCCTCGCTGGTCTACGAGTCGCGCCGCAGCGACGACCAGTGGCGGAAGCCCAGGATGCCGGACGGGGTCAGCGAGGAGGCGATGACCCGGGTGCGCCGGATCTGGCGTGAGGTGTCCTTGGTGGAGCGCGACAACCGGCTGCCCCGTGGGCCGGAGCCCGACATCGGTTTCAGCCAGTGCGCGTACGGCTGGGCGTCGGGCCGCCCGCTCGCCTCGGTCCTGGCCGACGGTCACCTGACCGCCGGCGACTTCGTCCGCTGGGTGCGCCAGGTCCTCGACTTCGCCGGTCAGGTGGCCGACGCGGCCGGGCCCGGCCAGGTGCGGGAGACCGCCCGGGCCGTGGTCCGGGCGATGCGGCGCGGGGTGGTGGCCTACGCGCCGGACGACGTGGCCGACGACGAGCTCGAGGGTCTCGACGACGAGGCCGCCGGCGCCTGACGACAGTCGACGGTCGTGGTGGTCAGCACCACCCGACACGGTGTCGGTGATAACGATTCACTCACGGCGGGACATCGATTTCCGTAGCGGGGTTGTCTGCTGCCGGCGAGCGGGTGACGATCGTCGGTATCGCCGTCGATCCCTCGGAGTCCACCATGCCCACAGCCCGCCCGCCGCACCAGCGGCGACCGGTGGTGCCGTCGCGCGTGCGGCGTCCAGTGGCGCTGCGGCGGCTGCCGGTGCTGGTCGTGACACTGGTGGTCGCCCTGGCCGGTCTGCTCGGCGGTGGGGCAGGGGTGGCGGCGGCCACTCCGTACGCGTCGGAGCCCGGCGGTCCGGTCCTGACGCTGCCCTACGCCGCCGACTTCGTGCTGGGTCGGGCCGGCACCACGTACGTCATCGAGGCCGACGGCGACCCGGTCCCGGCCATCGGGGTCGATCGGTTGCCGCCGGGTCTGCGGCTCGTCGTCCACGGTGACGGCAGCGCCACGATCGCCGGCACCCCGACCGGGCCGGCCGGCCGCACGACCGTGGCGGTGACGGCGCAGAACACGGCCGGGTCGACCACCGAGACGCTCGCCGTGACCGTGCAGCAGGGCCCGGGGTTCCTCGAGCGGACTCCGCTGACGTTCGTGGCCGGCGACTTCGCCAGCCTGCCGATCCGCACGACCGGGTTCCCGGCCGCGAGCATCGCGGTCGAGGGTGAGCTGCCGGCCGGCCTGACCTTCGCCGACAACGGCGACGGGACGGCCATGATCGCTGGCACCCCGCTGGAGGGACCGACCGAGTCGCCGGTGACGCTCACCGCGGTGAACGTGGTGTCCGACGTGGCGCTGACCACCACCGTCCGGGTGGTCGTCCACCCCGACGTGACCGGCGGACCCGTCACCGGTGAGCACCAGACCGGTCCCCGCCGCGCCCCCTGACCACCTGCCCCACGGCGGCCACCCCGGGCCTCCTGGTCCGCGCCTCAACGGCGAGGCGCGGATCAGGGTTCGGCGCCGGGGCGGCCCGGATCACGGTTCGGCACCCGGCGCGGCGCACTGCGCGGTCCTTCCCGCGTAGGGTCGGACCCATGGGTAGATCCGTCGCCACCAACACCGCCGTCGAGCTGGCCGAGCTGCTGGACTTCGTCCGGCCCCGGCACCACTTCCTGCTCGGCACCACCCGCCGCGACGGCCGCCCCCAGCTGTCCCCGGTCTCCGGTGGGGTCGACCCCGAGGGCCGGCTGGTCGTCTCCAGCTACCCCGGTCGGGCCAAGGCCGTCAACGCCGAGCGGGACTCCCGGGTGTCGGTCTGCGTGCTCTCCGACGACTGGGACGGACCCTGGGTGCAGGTCGACGGCGACGCCGAGGTGCTGCACATGCCCGAGGCCGAGGACGCGCTGGTCGACTACTTCCGCTGCATCGCCGGCGAGCACTCCGACTGGGACGAGTACCGGGCGGCGATGCGGCTGCAGAACAAGTCCCTGATCCGGATCACTCCGACCCGCTGGAGCCCGATCGCCACCGGCGGCTTCCCGGCCGACGTGGCGGCCCGGCTCGACGCCGGCTGAGTCGGCCCGGACTCACGTCTTCTTCGACTTCTTCTGGGTCTTGCCGCCCTTCTTGCCCAGCTCGGCCTGCGCGGCGGATGACGTCCGCGGGTTCTTCTTGCCCTCCTTGGACGCCTTCGCGTTCGCCTTCTGGGCAGTCGAGCTGCCCTTGCCCTTCTTGTCAGCCATGGTCGGGACCCTAGACGGGTCCGCTGACACGCGCGGGGCGTGGACGTCCACAGGGTCGAGCGCGTGAGGTCAGCTGGCTTGGGAGACCGTCGACATGTTGAAGTCGGGCACCCGGATGGGCGGCATCTCGGTGCGGTTGAAGAAGTCGTTCCACTCCCGGCACAGCACCTTCTCGGTCCGGCCGACCTCGCTGATCCGACCCAGCAGCTCCAGCGGCGACTCGTTGAACCGGAAGTTGTTCACCGCCCCGCTGACCTGGCCGTTCTCGATCAGGTAGACGCCGTCCCGGGTCAGTCCGGTGAGCAGCAGCCGCTCCGGATCGACCTCCCGGATGTACCACAGACAGGTCAGCAGCAGCCCCCGCTCGGTGCCGGCGATCATCTCCTCCAGGGACGCCTCGCCACCCCCGTCGAGGATCAGGTTGTCGGCCGGCGGGGTGGCCGGCCGGTCCGTCTTCGCGCCCCAGGCCCGGTTGCGGATCAGCTCGTTCCAGACGCCGTCGCGCATCCAGTCCACCGGGCCGATCGGCAGGCCGGCGTCCACGGTGAACGAGGTGCCGTCGGCCCCGGCGCCGAAGTCGACGAAGGGCAGGCACTCCAGGCCCGGCCGGGCCGGGTCGGAGAAGAGCCGCAGCGGCAGGTCGGACATCCGGCTGCCGATCCTGGTGCCACCGCCGGGGGTGGCGTACGCGTTCTGGCCCTCCTCGGCGTCGCGCGCGCTGGCCGACCAGTAGGCGTAGATCATCAGGTCGGCCACCGGCCCGGGCGGCAGGATCGTCTCGTAGCGTCCCGGCGGGCAGGTCGAGCCGACGCTCCGCCCAGCCCAGCCGGGTGGTCAGCTGCCCGGTCAGGGCGGCCACGTCGACGTCGGTGAAGTCCCGGCTGGCCGCTCCGACCCAGGCGGACCGGGCGCCGTCGGCGGACTTGCCGTTGAGCTCGAGCCGACCGGTCGGCTGGACACCGCGCAGGCGCAGACCGGTGGTGCTGCCGAGGTAGGTGGTGGTGACGATGTGCTCGGCGAACCCGTACAGCAGCTGGTCCCGCCCGGCGGCGTCGGTGAACGCCTGCCCGAGACCGCGGGCGACGTCCTCCAGGACGTCGATGGTGGTGCCGGCCGGCTCCTGACCGAAGTCGTCAGCCGCTCCCCACGGCTCCACCAGCGGGGCCGCGTCGGGGGAGGGCGGGGACGCCTGCGCCGCCGCCTCGGCGGCGGCCACCAGGGCGGCCACCTGGTCGACGTGGGTGACCTGCTGGCTGACGGTGCCGACCCCGGTCCCGCCGTCCACCGCGGCGGTGGCCACCACCGTCAGCTCGGTGCTGGTCATCTCCCCGTTGGTGGTCAGGGCGCTCCCGGCCCAGCGGAGGTTGGCCTCGGCCCGCTCGGTCACGTACGCGATCGTCGGCCGCTGCGCCACGGCCAGGGCCTGCTCGACCAGCTCGGCTGCCCCGGTCGCTCTCGACCCGCTCACGACTGACCTCCCTCGGTCTGGGTGTTGAGGATGTTGACCCCGCGGAACAGGGCTGACGGGCAGCCGTGGGACACCGGGGCGACCTGCCCCGGTTGACCCTTGCCGCAGTTCAGGGCGCCACCGAGGTGGTAGGTCTCCGGTCCGCCGACCGCCTCCATCGACCCCCAGAAGTCCGTGGTGGTCGCCTGGTAGGCCACGTCCTTGAGCTGACCGGCGAGCCGGCCGTTCTCGATCCGGAAGAAGCGCTGACCGGTGAACTGGAAGTTGTAGCGCTGCATGTCGATCGACCAGGACTTGTCGCCGACCACGTAGATCCCGCGCTCGACCGAGGAGATCAGCTCCGCGGTGGACGGGCCGTCGGGGTCCGGCTGCAGCGAGACGTTGGGCATCCGCTGCATCGGGATGTGGCCGGCCGAGTCCGCGTACGCGCAGCCGTTGGACCGGTCCAGCCCGCGCAGGGCGGCCATCTGCCGGTCCAGCTGGTAGCCGACCAGCACCCCGTCGCGGATGATGTCGAACTGCTGGGCCGCCACCCCCTCGTCGTCGTAGCCGATGGTGGCCAGCCCGTGCTCGACGACCCGGTCACCGGTCACGTTCATCACCGGGCTGCCGTACTGCAGGGTGCCGAGCTGGTCGACGGTGGCGAACGACGTGCCGGCGTACGCCGCCTCGTAGCCCAGCGCCCGGTCCAGCTCGGTGGCGTGCCCGATCGACTCGTGGATGGTCAGCCACAGGTTGGTCGGGTCGACCACCAGGTCGTACGCGCCCGCCTCGACCGACGGGGCCGCCACGTGCGCGGCCAGCAGTGAGGGGAGCTCGTCGATCTCGGCGTCGAAGTCCCAGCCGGTGCCGGTCAGGTACTCCCAGCCGCGGCCGACGGGCGGGGCGATGGTGGACATGGTCGCGAACCCGGCATCGGACACGCTGATGGCGGTGAGGCTCGGCATCAGCCGCACCCGCTGCTGCAGCGTGCTGGTCCCGGCCAGGTTGGCGAAGAAGGTGTTCTCCTGCACGAGCGTGAGACTCGCGTTGGTGTGGCTGACCCCGTCCGCAGCCAGCAGCCGAGCGCCCAGCTCCAGCATCCGGGCGCTGCGGTCGGCGTCGGGGACGTCGAACGGGTTCACCTCGTAGGCCGAGACCCACTCCGCGTCCGCGTGGACCGGCTCGTCGGCCAGCTCCACCCGGTGCGGCGTCAGCGGCCGTGACACCTTCGCCGTGGCCACCGCCCGGTCGACCAACGCCGCGGCCGCGTCTGCGGTCAGCGTGATGCCGGCCGCGAAGCCCCAGACGCCGTCGTGCACCACCCGCACCGACAAGCCGAGCTCCTGGGTGTCGGCGCTGGACTCGAGGTCGCGGTCACGGAAGCTCCGGCGCGACAACAGCCCGCGGACGACCCGGACGTCGGCGTGGCGGCAGCCGAGGTCAGCGGCCCGGGACAGCGCGGCGTCGGCCAGCGCACGCAGCGGCAAGGCTGCGAAGGTCTCGTCGATCCTGCTCACCCGGATGACCCTAGCCGCCTCGTCGGACGGTCTGCGGGACCGCTGGCGGGCCAGGTCGGTTCACGGATCGAGGTCTCGGCGGAACCGGTCGCGTACGGCCTGACGGTGTCGGAGGCGTCAGGTGACGTACGGGTCAGGGCGTGGTCCGCGGCAGCACCAGCGCGAAGGCGGCACCGTGGTCGTGGGGGAGGCAGACCAGGTCGCCGCCGTGGGCCCGGGCCAACCCACGCGCGATGGGCAGGCCCAGGCCGAAACCCGTCCGGTCGTCGCCGCCGGTCCGGGCCCGGGCGTGGTCGAGCGGACCAGCCGGTCGAAGATCCGTTCGCGGTCCGCGGCCGGCACGCCCGGGCCGTCGTCGACCACCTCGAGGACCACCGTGTCGGCGCGGGTCGACGTGGTCAGCCCGACCGAGGTCGAGGGGCCACCGACGCGGACGGAGTTGTCCAGCAGGTTGCCGATGATCTGCAGCAACCGGTCGGGGTCGGCCAGCACCGGGCACGGGTCGCCGGTCACCAGCAGCCGAGCGGTGGGGGCGGTCAGCCGTCGGTTGTCGGCGGCCCGCCGGGCCAGCTCGGTCAGGTCGACCGGCACCCGGCGGAGCTCCAGACCCTGGTCGATCCGGGCCATGGTCAGCATGTCCTCCACCAGCCGCGCGGCCCGGTCGTTCTCCCGGATGGCGCTCACCAGACCCCGCTCGCGCTGCTCCCGGGAGAGGTCGGCCCGCAGCACTTGCTCGGTGGCCGCCCGGGCGCCGGCCAGCGGTGTCCGCAGCTCGTGGGCGACGTCGGAGAGGAACAGCCGCAGCCGGTCCTCGGCGTTCCTGGCCTGGGTCTCCGCGCCCTCGACGGCGTCCAGCATCGCGTCGAAGGCGGCGGCGGTCTGGCCCAGCTCGGTGTCGGGTCGGGTCGGGCGCAGCCGGCGGCCCCGGTCGCCGGCGGTGATCGAGCGGGCGGTGGTCGTCATCTGCTGCAGCGGCGAGAGCGCCCGGCCGACCAGGGGCACCAGGACCACCGCCCCCAGCGCCAAGACCAGCAGACCGCCGACGACCAGGATCCCCTCGACCTGGACGATCGTCCGCCGCACGTCGGCGGCGGACGCGACCAGGGTGAGGCGGGCACCACCGTCGAGCTCGGTGCTGACCCGGTACAGGTCACCCTGCTGGACGACCGGAGCCGGCGGCCCCGGACCACCCGCCGGGCCCGGGGGAGCAGGGGCCGCGGTGGCCGCTGCCGTGGCCTGCTGGGCCAACGGGCCCTTGCTCAGTCGCTCACCGTCGGCGGTGAGCAGGATGACCGACACCCCGTCGCCCTCGAGCCGGTCGACCAGGTCCTGGTCGGAGATCTGGCCGGTCAGGGCGGTCGCCACGGCGACCCGGTCGGTGAGTCGCTGGCGGAGCTGGGCGTCCAACCGCGACGCCAGCGCCACCCCGGTGGCCACGGCCAGCACCAGGACCATGGCGGCCAGCAGCAGCCAGACGGCCACTGTCACCCGGTTGCGCAGCGAGGTCGTCCGCAGTCCTGGGGCCTCGGTCCCTCCGCCTCGAGCTCGCGCGGCGTCGTCCTGGTGGGCGGCGACGTCGGTCACCGCTGGGGGGCCTCGGCGGCGGCCGGCTCGGGGACCGGCGCCTTGAGGACGTAGCCCGCGCCCCAGACCGTGTGCAGCAGCCGTGGCCCGTGCGCCTCGAGCTTGCGTCGCAGCGAGCTCACGTGCACCTGGACGAGGTTGTCGGCGTACTCGCCGTAGCCCCACACCTGGGTCAGGATCTGGGTGGGGGAGACCACGCGCTCCCGGTTCTCGGCCAGGTAGTGCAGCAGCCGGCGCTCGGTGGCGGTGACCTCCACGGGGTGACCGCGGCGCTGGACGATCCCGGCGTCGGCGTCGATCAGCAGGTCACCGATCTCGATCACGCTGGACAGCGCCCCGGTCCGGCGCAGCACCGCCGACAACCGGGCGATCAGCTCGGCCATCGAGAACGGCTTGGCCAGGTAGTCGTCGACGCCCGAGTCGAAGCCGCGCAGCCGTTCGTCCATGGCGTCCTTGGCGGTCAGCATGATCACGGCCGTCTTGCTCTGGGTACGGATCATCCGGGCCAGCGTGGGGCCGTCGCGGCCGGGCAGCATCCAGTCCAGCAGCACCGCGTCGGGTCGGTACTCGGCCAGCACCGCCTCCAGGCCGCGACCGTCGGGCACCAGGCGCGTACGGAAGCCGGCGGCGGCGAGGGCCTCCACTGTCGCGTTCCCGATGGTGGGTTCGTCCTCGACCACGAGGATGCGGGGGTGCTCGGGCATGTCGCCAGTGTGGTCGACGGTTCTCAAGATCGGCTGAAGAGGTCGCGATCTTGAGGTCGGCTTCAGGTCTGCGCCGCACGGTGGGAACCAGTCCAGACCGGCGAGCGTCGCCGGTCGACGAGAGGAAAGGACATCGTCGATGTCGAAGAACCCGTTCGTCTCCGATTCCCACCGCAGCCACCGCACCCGCTGGATCCTGGCCGGTTCCGCGTTGCTGCTGACCGCCGGGACGGCGTTCGCAGCCCCGGCCCTGGCCGACGTCGGTACGCCACCGCCGGCGGCTCCCTCGGCTCCGGCGGCTCCTTCGGGGGACCCCTCCGCCCCGGCGGCGCCCTCCGACGCACCGTCGGCCCCCTCCGGGGCACCGTCCGCGCCGGCCGACGCCCCGGCGCCGCCCCAGGCCGGAGCGGGTGGGGCACCCGCGCCCGCCGGACCGGGATCGTGCGGTCCGGCAGCTGAGCGTCCGCCCGCCCCGCCGGCTCCGCCCGCCGGAGCCCCCGCCCCGCCCGCCGCCGGCGAGAACGCGCCGACCCCGCCCGCGCCGCCCGCCGGCAACGGAGACACCGCCACTCCGCCGGCCGCCGGTGAGAACGCGCCGACCCCGCCCAGCGCCGCCCGCCGGCAACGGTGACGCGCCGACCCCGCCGAGCGCCCCCAGCGCGTCGGCGGAGCCGAGCTCCGACGGAAGCTGACGGTGACCGGTCGGGACCTGCCGCCCGGCGGGTCCGGGCCGGACGGCACGGAGGAGGCGCGTCAGCGCGACCAGCTCCAACGCGCCCGGCGACGGCGCGAGCGGGACCTGGTCGATCGTGACCGGTACGCGCCGCAGGACCCCGTGCTGAGGTCTCTGCGGCGAGGCCGGTCCGGGATGGTGGTCGGTCTCGCCGGCGGGGTCTGCCTGCTCGCCGCCGCGGCCGGCGCGGCGGTCATCCTGACTCCCGGTCTGCCCGAGCCAGACCGGCCAGCGGCGTCCGTGACACCGGCATCGTCTGGTTCCGCTTCGGCTGAGCCGTCCCTGCCGGCGCCGCCGGCGGGCTCAGAGCCGACGCCGACCTCGATGCCGGCACCTCCCGAGGGTGGGCCGGTGGCTCCGCCCCCGCCGCCGGTCGGCACTCTCCAGGGGGCCGGTGCTGGCCCAGGCCGCCCCGGGGCGCCCGCTGCCGCGCCACCACGCTGAGCGCTCTGTCACCGAACAGGGGTCGTTCCGGTGGGCAGAGACCCGCGCCAGCCCGGGCGGCGCCGGAATGTGCGCACTGGGCGCCGTGGGGGCGGGAGCCTCTACAACCGGTGCGCGCACGTTCGTCCAGCAGATCTTGGTCCCGCCGATCTCAGGGGCGCGGATGGTGGGTGGCGCGCCACTCGGTCGGCGACAGGCCGTACCTCCGGCGGAAGCGGCGGCTGAAGTGGCTGCTGTCGAGGAAGCCCGAGGCGCGGGCAATGGCGGCGACGCTCGCGCCGCCGGGTGCGGCGAGCTGGTCTCGGGCTCGCTCCAGGCGTCGACGGGCCACCCACTCCGCAGGTGTCGTCGTGTGGCCGGCCCGGGACCACAGGTTGTAGAGGTGCCGTACGGAGATGTGGTGGACCCCGGCCACTCGCTGGACCGTGAGATCACGTTCGTGCAGGTGGACGTCGAGGTAGATCTCGATCTGGACGGCGAGCGAGTCCTCCATCGCTTCGCGGCTGTCGGCCGACGCGGCGGCGGTGGTCAGCAGCGCACGCGTCAACGCCACGGTGGACTGGCCGGTCAGGGCACGCGTCGTCGTCGAGAGGGCCGCCGAGGCGGCGAACAGGTGACCGAGGTGACTGGCCATCAGCGCGTAGACGGGGCTCTGGCGCAGCTGCGATCGCGCGGCTCGCACGACGTCGACGGACACACCGGCGGTCTGGTTGTCGATCAGGAGGACGTCGTGCACGTGCGCCGACGTGTGCATGAGCCGGTAGGGGCTGGTCATGTCGACGCAGTTGAGGTGCCCGACGGGGAGCTCGACCGGGCTGCCGCCGGCTGCCACGAGCCCGGTTCCGCGGCGACGGAGCCCGATCGCGAGGTGCTCGGGCGCATCCTCGCGGACGTCCTGGTGGGTGCGGAGGATGTGCAGCGCGCTGCCCCCGGTCCGCAGCAGCTGGACGTCGGGTCCGAGATCCACTTTCTCGACCCGGTGCCGGATCGGGTAGCCGTCGATGTAGACGCGTCGGCGGGGGGTCTCGTCGGCGTAGACCGAGTGCAGCGCGTCGGCACGTTCGGCGATGGACAGGCGGTCGGTGTCGAGCAGGACGGTCATCAGGGCACCCCGATCGTGTGAACCGCGAGGAGCAGCGGTCGAGCACAGGCTGCCGGCCCCAGTTTCCCACGGGACTCAGCGGCTTCCCACGGGACTCAGCGGCTTCCCACGGGACTCAGCGGCTTCCCACGGGACTCAGCGGGTTCCCACGGAACTCAGCTGGTCGTGGCGCGCACCGCCTCGGTGATCAGGTCGATGACCTCCTGCGGGTGGGCCAGCATCACCAGGTGGGACGAGTCGACCTCTCGGACCTGCATCCCGGCCCGGGCGTAGCCGTACCGCTCGACGTCGGGGTTGATGGTCTGGTCGGCTGTCGCGACAAGTCCCCAGGACGGCGTGGTCTTCCACGCGGCGGCGGTCGCCGGCTCGCCGAAGGCGGCCCCGGCCAGCGGCCGCTGGGACACCGCCAGCACGCGCGCCAAACCGCTCGTCCACACCAGCGGCGAAGATCTCCGGGAACCGGTCGACGTCGACGTAGACGTCTGTGCCGTCGTCCGCTCCCGGCACCGGGTAGGGCCGGTAGACCAGCGCGGCGGCCAGCGCGGAGTCGGGGAACCGACCCTGCAGCTCGGCGAGGCTCTCGCCCTCGTCCAGGGCGTAGCCGGCCAGGTAGACCAGACCGACGACGTTCTCCTCGACCCCGACGACCGTGATGACGGCGCCGCCGTACGAGTGGCCGACCAACAGCACCGGGCCCCGGGATCTGCCGGACGACCGAGGACACGTAGGCGGCGTCGCCGGACAGGCTCCGGTTCGGCACCGCAGGGGCGACGACGGGGATCCCGGCGTCCAGCAGAGCGGGGACGACGGCGGCGAAGCTGGCGGCGTCCGCGAAGGCGCCGTGCACGAGAACCACTGTGGGCATGCTCATCGGGTTTCCTATCTGGGTTGACTCGGTTGACTCGGTTGACTCGGTCTGGGTCGGTGACGGGGTTCAACGGTCGTGCAGGGCGGCGCGGAGGAACTCCCCGCCCTGCGCGGTGGCGGCGCGGGCCGCCTGGGTGTCGCGAAGGCTGTTGACCATCACGAAATCGTGGATGGCTCCGCCGTACCGGACGGCAGTGACCGGCACGCCCGCCGCGCGGAGCCGTGCCGCGTAGGCCTCGCCCTCGTCGCGCAGCACGTCGGCCTCGCCGGTGATCACCAGCGCCGGCGGCAGACCTGCCAGCTCCTCGAGCGTGGCCCGCAGCGGGGAGGCGGTGATCTCGGCGCGCTGGTCGGGATCGCGTCGTGTACTGGTCCCAGAACCACAACATGGCCGTCCCGGCGCAGCCAGTAGCCCTCCGCGAACTGGTGGTAGGAGTCGGTGTCGAACGAGGCGTCGGTGACGGGGTAGTAGAGCAGCTGCGCAGTGAGCCGCGGTCCGCCGCGCTCCTTGGCCATGCAGGGTGACGGCGGCGGACATGTTGCCGCCGACGGAGTCCCCGGCCACCGCGATCCGGGTGCCGTCCAGGTCCGTGCTCCGCGCCGTCGGCGGCGATCCACTCCAGGGTCGGCGTAGACCTCCTCGATGGCGTGCGGGTACGGGGCCTCGGGAGCGCGACGGTACTCGGGGAACACCGTGGCGGCTCCGGCACCGGGCCGTCAGCTCGCGCACCAGCCGGTCGTGGGTGTGGGTGTCGCCGAAGACCCAGCCGGCGCCGTGGGTGTAGAGCACCACCGGGAGCGGCCCGGTGACACCGGCCGGCCGGTAGATCGTCAGATCCACGGTGCCGTCGAGCCCACCCGGGATGGTCAGCCTGGTCACGTCGGCGTCCGGCGCGTCGATCTCGCCGTCCTGCACCGCGTGGACCGTCCGTCGGCCTTCGTCGATGCTCAGCTCGTACAGGAAGGGCGGGTGGGCGGTGGCCTCGGCGAACTCCAGGGCGGCGGGTTCGAGGACGGGGTCGGGGGCAGTCACGAGGGGAACCTCCACAGATCGGGTGTGAGGTCCATGCTCGTCGGCTCGGACCGGTCCGCGACCGCCGACGGCGCAGCATTGCACGTACGGCACGATCCCGTGCAGAAGGAGTCCGGTCCCGTCGGGCCTGGATAGGGTTGCCCCATGAGCACCACGGCGGGTCGCGCAGCGCGGTCCGCGTTCCCGGGCCCCGCGATCGGGTGCTCCAGTGGTCCCGGACGACACGCCGCTCGGTCCGGTCCGAGGGGCGAGCCGCCCGACGCGCTCCTGCACTCGCGAGAGGCTCCACCCATGACCCTCGCGGTCCGTGTGATCCCCTGTCTGGACGTGCACGACGGGCGGGTGGTCAAGGGGGTCAACTTCGTCGACCTGCGGGATGCGGGCGACCCGGTCGCCCTCGGTGGTGTGTACGACGCCGAGGGAGCCGACGAGCTGACCTTCCTGGACATCTCGGCCTCGGTCGAGGGTCGGGAGACCACCCTGGAGGTCGTCCGGCGCACCGCGGAGACCGTGTTCATCCCGCTCACGGTCGGTGGCGGGGTGGGTAGCGTCTCCGACGTCGACCAGCTGCTCCGCGCCGGTGCCGACAAGGTGGCCATCAACACCGGCGCCATCCACCGGCCGCAGGTGATCGCCGAGATCACCCGCCGGTTCGGCAACCAGGTGCTGGTCCTGTCCGTCGACGCCCGCCGCAGCCCGGACCAGCCGTCCGGGTTCGAGGTCACCACCCACGGCGGCCGCAAGAGCGCCGGCGTGGACGCGATCGAGTGGGCCCGCCGGGGCGTGGACCTGGGCGTGGGGGAGATCCTGCTCAACTCGATGGACGCCGACGGCACCACCGCCGGCTTCGACCTGGAGATGATCGCCGCCGTCCGCGCGGTGGTCGACGTCCCCCTGATCGCCTCCGGCGGGGCGGGCCGGGCCGAGGACTTCCCGCCCGCGGTCGCCGCCGGGGCCGACGCCGTGCTGGCCGCCAGCGTGTTCCACTTCGGTACGCTCCGCGTCGCCGACGTCAAGCGGGCGCTGGCCGCCGCCGGTCATCCCGTACGCCTGACGCCCGGCGCCGACCTCGACATCTCAGGACAGGAGCAGTAGCCGTGGGCGACATCGTGGCCTGGTTGCCGTACGCCTCACCGGAGGAGGCCGCCGAGCGTCTGGGCGGACTGCCCGACAACGTACGGGTGGACTGCTACCGCGCCGACGGGGACGACTACCCGGACTCGGTGGCCGAGGCGCAGTTCTACGTCATCCCCTACATGCGGGGGGAGGAGACGCTGTCCTGCGCCGGCGAGATGGAGAACCTGCGGGTGGTGCAGACGCTGACCGCCGGCTACGAGAACTTCCTGCCGCACGTGCCGGAGACGGCCACGCTGTGCAACGCCGCCGGGGTCCACGACGCCAGCACCGCCGAGCTCGCGCTGGCCCTGACCCTGGCCAGCGGCCGGCACCTGGACGCCTTCGCCCGGCAGCAGCCCGAGGGTCGCTGGTCGCCGGTGTTCGGCAGCGCGCTGGCCGACAAGCGGGTGCTGATCATCGGGTACGGCCGGATCGGTGAGGCCATCGAGGCGCGGCTGGCCGGCTTCGAGGTCGCCTCGGTCACCCGGGTGGCCCGCCGGGCGCGCGACGGCGAGCCGCGGGTGCACGCCACCACCGAGCTGCCCGACCTGATGGGCGAGGCCGACGTGGCCATCGTCATCGCCCCGCTGACCCCCGAGACCGAGGGCCTGATCGACGCCGACCTCCTGGGTCGGCTGCCGGACGACGCGCTGCTGGTCAACGTCGCCCGCGGCAAGCTGGTGGACACCGACGCTCTGGTCGCCGAGACCGGCACCGGCCGGATCCGGGCCGCGGTCGACGTCACCGACCCCGAGCCGCTGCCGCCCGAGCACCCGCTCTGGCAGATCCCGAACGTCCTCATCTCGCCGCACGTCGGCGGGGCCAGCTCCGCGTTCTGGCCCCGGGCCGACCGGTTGGTCGCCGCCCAGCTGCGCCGGTTCGCCGCCGGGGAGCCGCTCGAGAACGTGATCCGGGGGGCCCGATGAGCCCCACGACCCCGACCACCACCGATCCGGACTGCCTGTTCTGCCGGATCGTGGCCGGGGAGATCCCGTCGCGTCAGGTGTACGCCGACGACACAGCTGTCGCCTTCCTCGACGTGGCTCCCTGGCAGCGTGGCCACACCCTGGTCGTGCCCCGGGAGCACGTGACCGACCTGCTCAGCGGACCGCCGCAGCTGGCCGCCATCGGACCGGCTGTCGACGCCACGGCGCGACTGCTGGTCGACCGGCTCGGGGCCGACGGCCTCAACCTGCTCTCCTCGGCCAGGCCGGTGGCCGGCCAGGAGGTCTTCCACCTGCACGTGCACCTGGTGCCGCGCTACGCCGACCGTCCCGGTCTGTCCCAGCTGATCGGACCCGATCGCGGCGACGACAGCGACCTCGACGCCGTCTGGGCCGAGATCACGGCGTGAGCGTCACCGTCTCGGCCACGGGTCGGCGGTTCGTCGACCCCGGCCCGCGGCAGCCGGTCCTGCGCTGGGTGGTCGAGCTGGTTCCGGCGTACCTGGTCGCCCTGGCGATCCTGCCCTGGGTGATCGCGCACGGTGTGGCCTGGCCCTGGCAGCCGTCGACCATCGACCTGCAGGTGTACGTGTACGCCGTGCGGGACCTGGTGGCCGGCAAAGACATCTACGCCACGTCCACCCCCGGCTGGAACCTCCCCTTCATCTACCCCCCGATCGCCGCCGTGCTGATGGCGCCACTGGCCATCGGCCCCTACTGGATGTGGCAGCTGATCTGGACGTTCCTGCTCGTCTGGGCCCAGCAGTCGGTGCTCAAGCGCTGCGGCGTCCCGCGCGGCTGGGTGCTCGGGCTGGTCGGTCTGGTGGTGGTGCTGGCCGTCGAGCCGATCCGGACGACGTTGGGCTACGGGCAGGTCAACACGGTGCTGATGGCCCTGGTCGTCGCCGACCTGCTGCCGGACCGGCCCGAGGGACGTCCCCGTCCTGCTGGCGAGCGCCGGCGCCTCCCGGCGGGCGTCCTGCTGGGTCTGGCGGCGGCGATCAAGCTGACGCCGGCCCTGTTCGTGGTGTTCGCCTACCTGGCCGGCCGGCGGCGGATGGCCATCACCGGGGTGGCGAGCTTCCTCGGGTTCACCCTCATCGGAGCCGTCCTCCAGTGGTCGCCGTCGCTGGTGTTCTGGTCCAGCATCGCCGCGGGCGGTCGGGCCCCCAACTCACCGTTCTACGTCGGCAACCAGTCGCTGCTCAGCACCGTCAGCCGCTTCGCCGGCACGACTGACGTGGCGACCACGCTGCTCGGGCTCGGTCTGTCCGCGATCGTCGCGCTGCTCGGGGCGGTGGTGGCGGCGCACTGGTGGCAGCGGGGTGAGCAGGTGTTCGCGGTGGCCCTCGTCGGCCTCTGCACCTGCCTGGCCTCGCCGGTCACCTGGACCCACCACTACGTCTGGGTGCTGCCTCTGGGCGCGGCGGTGCTGCTCCGTCGGACGCTGCCGCGCTGGGTGCGACTGCTCGGCGGGGCGTGGGTGGTCTGGGTCAGCCTGTGCCTCCCGCTCGCCCTGCTCCCGTACGGCTACGACGCCGAGCTGTCGTACACGGGCCTGCAGCAGCTGGTCGCCAACCTCGGTCCGCTGATGGGTGTGGTGCTGGTCGCCGGGCTGGGTTGGCAGATGGTGAGCAGCCAGCGGAAGTCGGCCGCTCGAGTTCCTGCCTGAGCCACCCGCTGGTCGAGCGCCAGAGGAGGGTCCCCAGCAGCTACACCCGGCTGGCCACGGTCACGTCGACTGGCCGGCGGTGGCGTTGACGGTAGGCGAGTGGACTCATGCCGTGGCCGCGGGAGAACTCGTTCGACATGTGGCTCTGGTCGTAGAACCCGGTCTGGTGGGCGATCGCCATCAAGGGAAGGTCGCTGGTGCACAGCAGCTCGCAGACCGCCATCAAGCGGACCGACCGCAGGTACTTGTGCGGCGTCGTCCCGAAGTGCCGTTTGAACTGCCGGGTGAAGGAGCTGGCGGACATGGCGGCCGCCTCGGCGAGCTCGTCGATGGTGATCTTGCGGTGGTACTCGGCGGCGATGATCTCCAGCGCCGGGGTCAGCGGCAGCAGGTCCTCGCGCATCGAGTGGCGCGGCTTCAGGCTCTTGGTCACCCCGGCCAGTCCCACGATCCGCCCCTGGTCGTCACGCAGCGGCCACTTGGTCGTGGTGAACCAGTCGTAGGAGCCGTCGACGTTGCGGACCAGCTCCACCAGACCGACCACCCGCTCGCCGCTCTCCAGGATCCGGTTGTCGTACTCCCGGTAGTGCTCGACCAGGTGCGGCGGGGAGATGTCCTCGTCCCGCAACCCGAGGATCTGTCGCAGGTGCCGGTACCCGAGGTGGTGGACCAGGGCGTCGGTGCACATCACGAACCGTCGCTCGTGGTCCTTGACGAAGAACAGGTCTCCGAGCTCGTTCATGGCGTCGACGGCGGCGCCGGTGAGCATCAGGGCCGGGATCCCTCGGTCGACTGTCATCTGCCGTGCTCTTCTTTCCATCGTGCTCAACACGTACGGCTCGTGCTCCACCGAGCCCTTGAACGGCCAGATCGTTGCTCTGCAACGGTGAACATCTTCGCCCATCGCTGTACAGGCTGTTGATCAGGCGACTCTCTCCAAGTGGACTTGACCGGATTATCCAAGGATGCGCTCGAGATCTCCAACGACCTGGATGACTCGCGACCCTAGCGTGGGTCGCACGCGCAGGGAACCGTCCCCGGATCGTCGGAGCGAGCGGGGGAGCGGGTCCCGAGACGAGACCAAGGGAAGACGATGACGTTGACTCGATCGGCCGGTGGTGACGCGGGGGAGCCCGTGGTACGCCCCGCTCCCCGGGTGGGGGCACTCGCCCGTCGGGGCCGGGGTCGCCCACCCCGCCGCCGGATGACCCGGCAGGCGCGGGCCGAGGCCCGGGCCGGCTACCTGTTCCTGCTGCCCAACTTCGTCGGGTTCCTCGCGTTCAGCCTGATCCCGATCGGGGTGTGCCTGGCGCTGACCTTCACCGACTGGAACCTGATCCTGCCGCCGGAGTTCAACGGCGGTGCCAACTACACCCAGATGGTGAGCGACAAGCTGTTCTGGAAGACGCTCGGCAACACCGTCTACTACACCCTCGGAGCCGTCCCGATCGCGATCTTCATCGCCTTCTGGCTGGCGCTGTTGCTCAACCGGGGCATGCGGGGGGTGCGGCTCTTCCGGACGATCTACTTCCTGCCGTACGTGACCTTGACGGTGGCGATCGCCATCGTCTGGTCGTGGATCTACAACCCGGATCTCGGACTGGTCAACTACCTGCTCGGTCTCGTCGGGATCGATGGTCCCGCCTGGCTGCAGGACCCGGGCTGGGCCATGCCGGCGGTGATCATCATGAGCAACTGGAAGGGCATCGGCTACCCGATGCTGATCTTCCTCGCCGCCCTGCAGGGCGTGCCGGAGGAGTACTACGAGTCCGCCAAGCTGGACGGCGCGAGCTGGCTGCAGCGGATCCGGCACGTCACCGTTCCCACCATCGCCCCGGCGACGTTCTACATCGTCGTCATCTCGTTCATCGGCGCCATGCAGGGCTTCGACCAGTTCTACGTGATGACCCAGGGCGGTCCGGCCTACGCGACCACCACGATCGTGATGTACATCTACCAGCAGGGCTTCCAGTGGTTCGACATGGGTTACGCCGCCACGCTGGCCGTCGCTCTGTTCCTGCTGATCGCCGTGGTCACAGCACTCCTGTGGCGCAGCCAGTCGCGCAGCAGCGCCCTGACCTCCAGCTGACATCCCTGACGCCCCGGAAGCGAGCACGCCATGACCACCGTCACCACCCGACCGCCGGCTGCCGCCGACCCGGGCCCCGTCCGTCGCGGCAGCATGAAACGCCGGCGCCGGGTCGGTGACCTGGTGGCCACGGTCGCAGCGGCGGTGATCGGCCTCATCTTCTTGACGCCGTTCCTGTGGATGCTGTCCAGCTCGCTCAAGGACCTGTCCGAGATCTACCAGTTCCCGCCGAGTCTGATCCCCGCCGACATCAAGTGGTCGAACTACGTCGATGCCTGGAACGCGCTGCCGTTCGACGTGTTCTTCGCCAACAGCTTCATCGTGGCGGTGGCCACCACGATCGGGGTCGTGCTCACCTGCTCTCTCGCCGGCTACTCGTTCGCCCGCCTGCGCTACCCCGGCCGGGACCAGATCTTCCTGGCCTACCTGGCCACGATGATGATCCCCTTCCCGGTGCTGATGGTCCCGCTGTTCGTGATCATGAAGAACCTGCACCTGGTGGACTCGCTGTGGTCGCTGGTGCTGCCCGCGATCTTCACCCCGGCCGGCACGTTCTTGATGCGCCAGTTCATCCTCACCCTGCCGCGTGAGCTGGAGGAGGCGGCGCGGGTCGACGGCTGCGGCTTCTTCGGCATCTACTGGCGGATCGTCCTGCCGTTGATGAAGCCGGTGATCGCGACGCTGGCGATCTTCACCTTCCTCGGCTCCTGGAACGAGTTCCTCTGGCCGCTCATCTCGATCAGCTCGGTGGAGAACAAGACCCTCCCGCTGGGACTGACCATGTTCCAGTCCCAGCTCTCCGGCCGGACGCCCTGGAACCAGGTGATGGCGGCCGCGACCTTCACCATCGTGCCCGTCCTGATCTTGTTCGTGCTCGGTCAGAAGTACTACGTCAAGGGCATCGTCACCACCGGGATCAAGGGCTGAGGCCGGCCCGGCCACTCACTCGTCCACCCACTCCGACCGTCATCGTCGACCACCCAAGGAGACCACCATGACCATCCCGACCCCGCCCCTGTCCCGTCGCCTGAGCCGCCGGAGTCTGCTCGGTGGCACCGCCGCCCTGGCCGGTGGGCTGAGCCTCCCGTGGCTCGCCGGCTGCAGCTCAGACTCGGGGGCGGGAGGCGACGCCGGCTCCACGACCGGGGACTGGAAGGCGATGAGCTGGGAGGGGCAGGCCGAGATGAAGAAGTGGAATCTGCACATCACCAACTTCTTCAAGGACTATCCCGAGATGAAGCCGTCGGTGGACTACGGGATCGAGTGGGACCAGTACTGGACGAAGCTCCAGACCTCGATCGCCGGCGGAGCGCCGACCGACATGTGCTGGATGCACGACACCCGGGTGGCCCTCTACGCCAGCCAGGGACTGCTCGAGCCGCTCGACGACTACCTGAGCAAGGAGAAGCCGCAGGGCTGGTCGGAGGAGTTCTACACCACCCAGGTGGAGGGTTTCCAGTACGGGGGAAAGCAGTACGGCTTCCCCTACGACTGGGCCACCGCCGGTCTCTACGTCAACCTGGACTGGCTGGAAGAGGCCGGGGTGGAGGTGCCGACCGAGGACTGGACCTGGGACGACCTGCTGGCCGCGGCGATCAAGCTCAAGGACCACGCCGGTTCCCCGGGCAAGCAGTGGGGCATGTCCCTGCCCACCGGCTCCAACTTCGGGCACGCGATCATCAAGTCCTTCGGCGGCGACTACGTCGAGGGGGACCCGTTGACCATGCACTTCACCGATGACGGCACGGTGGCCGGCTTCCAGTACCTCTACGACGCGATCTGGAAGCACCAGGCGATGCCCAACGTCGCTCAGATCAAGTCCGCCACCGCCGGCAGCGGCGACACCTCGGCGTTCTTCGCCTCCGGCAAGGTCGCCATGATGCACGACCTGAACGACACCGCTTTCGTCATCGGCGACCTGGTCAAGGGCAAGTTCCGCTGGACCGTCGCGCCGCTGCCCAAGGGCCCGGCGGGCCGCTTCCAGGGCGTCGGCGGCTCCGCCTTCGCGATCCCCAAGGGTTCGCCCCATCCCGACGTGACGTACGAGTTCATCAAGTACGCCCTGTCGGACCCGACCAACCTGCCGGTCACGGCCGAGATGGGCTCGATGTTCGTCGCGAACACGAAGTTCTGGGAGAAGGGTGTGCCGGCCAAGGACGTCGTCGACCCGCAGGCGTACACCCACGCCTTCTACGAGCTGGGCAAGACCGACGGCGACCGGCCCCTCTACTGGCCCGGCTACGGACGGTGGGACACCTCGGTCTACCAGAAGAACATGGACAACCTGTGGGCGAACAAGACCTCCGACGTCGCCGCCACCCTCGGCCTCGTCCAGGCCGAGACCGAACCGCTGCTCCAGCAGAAATGACGCGTACGCGAGAGCTGAGCCGCCATGTCGTCGACTGAGAGGATCCCGACCGTGCTTCACCCCGCCGGACCGGCCACCGAGCCTGGACCGCGTCTGTCCTTCGGCACCTGGGCCTTCGCCTTCGGTCCCTTCGAACCGGATCCCTGGCCCTTCGACCGGATCGCCCGCTGGGTGGCGGACGCCGGCTACGACGGGATCGAGATCAACGGCTTCCGACCACATCCCCACGACGAGGACCTCACCACCGCGGAGCAGTGCGCGCCGGTGCGCGACCTGCTGGCCGACCTCGGTCTCGGCATCTCCGGCTACGCGCCCGACTTCCGCTCGACCCCGCCCGCGGACGTCCCGCTCGCCGACTACCTGGCCCGGATCGACAGCACCCTGGCGTTCTGCCGCCACCTGGGCATCACCACGCTCCGGACCGACACCATCTCGCCGCCGGGACCGGTGACCGAGGACCGGTTCGCCCGGCTGGTGACCGCCTGGCGGGCAGCCGCCGAGCGCGCTGCCGACAGCGGGATCCTGCTGCTCTGGGAGTTCGAACCCGGCTTCTGGCTCAACCGACCCAGTGAGGTGCTGCGCATGGTCCAGGACGTCGACCACCCGAACTTCAGGGTGCTCTTCGACAGCTCCCACGCCTACACCGGAGCCGTCCTGGGGGCCCGTCAGGGTGCTGACCCGGAGCTGCTGCCCGGTGGCGTCACCGAGTACGCCCAGATGCTGGCCGGTCACATCGGCCACCTGCACCTGATCGACAGCGACGGCTCCCTGCACGACGAGGAGACCAGCGCCCACCTCCCGTTCGGTCAGGGTCGGGTGGACTTCGACGCGCTGCTGGCCGCGGTCCGCGACGACGTGGTGGAGCTGCCGTGGTGGACGGTGGACTTCTGCTTCTGCCCGACGACCGATGCCGACGGCCGAGCCGCGGTTCCGTACGTCGCCGAGCTCAGGGACCGCACCCTGGCGCTGACGGGAGAACGGCGATGAGGGCCGCCGTGCTCACCGGCGACGGGCGCGTCGCCGTGCAGAGTCAGCCCGATCCGCAGGCGTCCGGGGACCTGGTCGTCGTGCAGATCCTGGTCGCACCCCTCTGCACCGAGTTCAAGTCCCGGCAGGCGGCCGCGGCCGCCGATCACCTCGGTCACGAGGCAGCCGGCGTGGTCGTCGACGCCGGCACCTCCACCCTCGTCGCCCCCGGGGACCGCGTCGTGGTGATGCCCCAGTTCGCCTGTGGTCGGTGCTGGCTGTGCCAGCGTGGTGAGCACATCCACTGCCCCCACCAGCGTGACGTGCTGGCCGAGACCGGCTCCGCAGCCGGTCTGGGCACGATCGCGGAGTACGTGATCAAGCCGGACTGGTTGCTGATCAAGGTGCCCGACCACCTCTCGCTGGAACACGCGGCGATGGCCTGCTGCGGGTTCGGGCCGACCTTCACCGCCCACCATCGGCTGGCCAGTGGCGTGCTGGACGAGGTGGTCGTGTCCGGTTGCGGACCCGTCGGTCTCGGCGCCGTCGTCCAGGGCGTGGCACGCGGGGCCCGGGTGATCGCCCTGGAGACGCAGCCGTACCGCACCGAGCTGGCCCTGAAGCTCGGGGCCGTCGAGGTGCTGGACCCGCGGTCGGACGATCTCGCTGCCCGGGTCAGGACGCTGACCGGCGGCCGTGGTGCCTCCGGGGGGATCGAGACCAGTGGGGCGCCCACCGCGACCGCCACCTTGTCCGACCTGGTCCGGGTCCGTGGCGCGCTGGCGCTCGTCGCCTGGACCCAGCAGGTCGAGCTGCCCACGCCGATCCCGCACGGACTCGACGTCTACGCCTGCTGGCACTGGAACCACGCGCTGCACCTGGACCAGATGTGGACCATGATCAACGCCACCGGGCCGGCCATCGACACCATGGTGACCCACCGGCTGCCGCTGGCGGAGATCTCGTCGGCGATGGACCTCCAGGACTCGGGCGAGTGCGGCAAGATCATCGTCCACCCCTTCGGAGCCGAGGAGGCCAACCGTTGAGCACGCACCGCGTCATCGCCCTGGCCGGAGAGCCCGAGTACGACGCCCATCACACGATGCGGCCGGTTCTCGCCGAGATCGCCGAGGAGCTGGGGCTCGCCGTCGACTACCGCACGCCATCGGTGGTGCCCGACGAGCCCGAGTTCCCCGTCTCGTCCTTCGGTGGGCTGGCCGCCCTTGACGACGCCGACCTGCTGGTCGTCTACACCCGGTTTCGACGCCTGCCCGACGAGGAGATGGAGGCCCTCGACCGGTTCCTGGCCCGCGGCGGCGCCGTCGTCGGTCTGCGGACGTCCAGCCACGCGTTCAAGTTCGCCGACGACGAGCGCTGGCAGCGCTGGAACCACTGGTTCGGTGCTCAGGTGCTGGGGTCGCCGTGGATCAGCCACCACGGCCACAGCTCTCGGACCGAGGTGACCGTGCTGGCCGAATCCCCTGCGGAGCTGGTCGACGGCGTGCCGGAGCGGTTCACCGTCCGCTCCTGGCTCTACCGGACCGATCTGGCCCCGTGGTGCCGGCCGATCCTGCACGGCACGCCGATCGATCCCGAGAGCCCGCCGACACCGGGGCCGGTGGCCTGGTACGGCAGCTCCGACGGTCGGCCGACGTTCTACACCAGCCTGGGTCACGCCGAGGACCTGGCCACGGACCCGGTCCGACGCCTGCTGCGCAACGGCATCGGGTGGGTGCTGCGGAACCCGGCACCGTGACCACCGGGTCACCGGTCGCACTGGCCCACAACGAGTCGGGCTCCGGCCCGCCGCTGCTGCTGATCATGGGACTGAACGCGCCCGGGTCCGCGTGGGCGCCCCACACGAAGGCGTGGTCGGCCACGTACCGCTGCATCGAGATCGACAACCGAGGGGCGGGTCGGTCACCGGCTCCGCCGGGTCCGTACGGCACCGCCGTCATGGCCGACGACTGCGCTGCTCTGATCGAGGACCTCGGCGTGGGCCCGTGCCGGGTGGCGGGCATCTCCATGGGGGGCGCGATCGCGCAGGAGCTGGCTCTCCGGCGGCCGGACCTGGTCGAGCGGCTCGTGCTGGTGGCGACCTGGTCACGGCCGCACCCGTACACCCGCGCCGTCCTGGACACCCTGGTCGAGGTCCGCTCGCGAGGCGACCTGGCCACCTTCGGCACGCACCTGCAGACACTCGTCTGGACCCCTGACTGGTTCGCCGCGCACGAGGAGGACCTGGTCGTAGCACGGAGCGAACAGCCGGCCGTCGACCGTCCGGCCTTGGCCGCCCAGGCCGCGGCCTGTCGCGACCACGACGCCTACGACCGGCTCGACCGGATCCGGGTGCCGACCCTGGTCACCGCCGGGGGACGCGACCGGTTCATCCCACCCGCCCTCAGCGCGGAGATCGCCGCACGCATCCCCGACGCCCGCTGGGAGCTGTTCGCCGACACCGGCCACGTGCACCACTGGGAAGAGCTCGACCGCTTCAACGACACCGTGGAGGAGTTCCTACGATGACGCCGACGACCGATCTCGCCGACCTGAGATACGCCTGCCAGACCTACAGCTGGCAGATGAGCATCGACCGGTTCCGCGGCCGGGTCGACCACATGGTGGCGACAGCGGCCGAAGCCGGGTTCTCGGGCTTCGAACCGGAGCTGGTGATGCTGGGGGACCGGTGGAGCGCGGCCGGGCTGAAGGACACGCTGGAAGCCCACGCGCTCCAGCTGGCCGCGCTGGTGCTGGTCGAACCCTGGCGGGGTCAGGTCGAGACGGACGCCGAGCGGGCCGAGGCAGAGCTCCTGATCAACACCGCTGCCTCCTTCCCCGGCACCCGCATCGTCCTCTGCCCGTACCCCGGACAGGACCGGGACGACCTCCGCGAGCGGCAGCGGAACGCGATCGCCTGCATGACCGCTGTCGCCGACCGGGCCCTCGATCGCGGTGTCGCCTGCACCTTCCACCCCAACTCTCCCGCCGGCTCGGTCTTCCGGACCGCCGAGGACTACGCCGTGATGGCCGACCTCCTCCCGGAGACGATCGGCTACACCCCCGACCTCGGTCACATCGCCCGCGGGGGGATGGACCCGCTCACCGTGGTCCGGGACTGGCGGTCGCGGGTCGACCACGTGCACGTCAAGGACCTGGCGGCCGACGGCACCTGGGCCGAGACGGGCGCCGGTGTGGTGGACGTGCGAGCGGTGCTCGACTTCCTCGCTGAGACCGGTTACGCGGGCTGGGTGACCTTCGAGGACGAGTCGCCCGAGGCCGAAGCCGACCCGGACCGGGCCACTCTGCGCAACGGGCGGTACGTGGCGGACCTGACCGCAGGGTCGGGCCGGTGAGCGGGCTGCCGGTCGACGAGTCGGCTCTGTCCGACGCGCTGCCGATCGCGGTCAACACCTTCGTCTGGCACTCGCCGGTGGACGACCAGCTGCTCGAGCCGACGCTGCGGAAGCTCGCCGGCTGGGGCTACGACGGCGTCGAGATCGCGTTGGAGGATCTCGGCGACTGGGACCCGGGCCGGACCGGGGATCTGCTGCAGGAGCTCGGACTCCGGGCCGTGGTGGGCGGGGTGTTCGGCCCCGGGCGCGAGCTGGCGGCGGCCGACTCCGCCACCATCGCCGCGACGCAGGACTACGTCCGGGGCGCGATCGACGTCGCGGCGGCCATCGGTGCGCCGATGGTGATCGGTCCGATGTACACCTCGGTGGGGCGCACCTGGCGGATGAGCGCGAGCGAGCGCACAGCGGTGCTGGCGCAGCTGCGAGAGTCCTACCGCCCGCTGGTCGACCACGCCGGGGAGCGGGGGATCGTGCTGGCCATCGAGCCGCTGAACCGGTACGAGACGAGTCTGCTGACGACCGCCGCCCAGGTGATGGAGCTGATCGACCCGCTGCCGGCGGAGGTCGTCGGGGTGAACCTGGACACGTACCACATGAACATCGAGGAGAAGGGTTTTCGCGAGGCGTTCGCCGTGGTCGGGTCACGGCTGCGGCATCTCCAGGTCTGCGGTAACGACCGGGGCGCACCGGGGGAGGACCATCTCGACTGGGTCGAGATCCGGGCCTGCCTGCAGGAGCTGGGCTACCGCGGCATGCTCGGCTTCGAGTCGTTCACCGCCGACAACGCGACCATCGCCGTCGCCGCCTCGATCTGGCGGTCGTTCGCTCCTACCCAGGACGAGCTCGCCCGCCGGGCGCTGGCGTACCTCCAGGACTGGCGGAGCGGGTTCGCCTCCGCCGGCCCAGACCCTGCTGTCGGCTGAGGCGTGCGAGCACATGCTGGTCCCCACCAGTCGTACGAAGGAGCGGCGGTAGCCTGACGCCCATGGCCCCCCAGACGATCACCGAGGACACCACTGCGCCCGGCCCGGCCGGCTCTACCAAGCCTGCCGGCGTCGACATCAAGCCCCGCTCGCGCGTGGTCACCGACGGCCTCGAGGCGACAGCGGCCCGCGGCATGCTCCGCGCGGTCGGCATGGGCGACGACGACTTCGCCAAGCCGCAGGTCGGCGTCGCGTCCTCCTGGAACGAGATCACCCCCTGCAACCTGTCCCTGGACCGGCTGGCCAAGGCGGTCAAGGACGGCGTGCACGCGGCCGGTGGGTACCCGCTGGAATTCGGCACCATCTCGGTCTCCGACGGCATCTCGATGGGCCACGAGGGCATGCACTTCTCCCTGGTCAGCCGGGAGGTGATCGCCGACTCCGTCGAGACGGTGATGAGTGCTGAGCGGCTGGACGGCTCGGTGCTGCTGGCCGGCTGCGACAAGTCGCTGCCCGGGATGCTGATGGCTGCGGCCCGGCTCGACCTCGCCTCCGTCTTCCTCTACGCCGGCTCGATCATGCCGGGCAAGGTCGGCGACAAGGACGTCACCATCATCGACGCCTTCGAGGCGGTCGGCGCGTGCATGCGAGGGCTGATCACCCGCGAGCAGGTGACCGAGATCGAGAAGGCCATCTGTCCCGGTGAAGGCGCCTGTGGCGGCATGTACACGGCCAACACGATGGCCTCCGCCGCCGAGGCGCTCGGCATGTCCCTGCCCGGCTCGGCCGCGCCACCGGCGGTCGACCGTCGCCGCGACGGGTTCGCCCGCCGGAGCGGGATGGCCGCGGTCGAGATGCTGCGGCAGGGCATCACCGCCCGGCAGATCCTGACCAAGGAGGCGTTCGAGAACGCCATCGCGGTGGTGATGGCCTTCGGCGGCTCGACCAACGCGGTGCTGCACCTGCTGGCCATCGCCAACGAGGCCGAGGTCGATCTGACCCTGGACGACTTCGTCCGGGTGGGCAAGAAGGTGCCGCACCTGGGTGACCTGAAGCCGTTCGGCCGCTACGTGATGTACGACGTGGATCGGGTCGGCGGGGTGCCGGTCGTGATGAAGGCCCTGCTGGACGCGGGGCTGATGCACGGCGACTGCCTGACCGTGACCGGCAAGACGATGGCGGAGAACCTGGCCGACATCGCCCCGCCCGACATCGACGGCACCATCGTGCGGGCCCTGAGCAACCCGATCCACCCGACCGGCGGCATCACCATCCTGCACGGGTCGCTGGCCCCTGAGGGTGCTGTGGTGAAGAGCGCCGGCTTCGACACCGAGGTGTGGGAGGGGACCGCCCGGGTCTTCGACGGGGAACGGGCGGCCATGGACGCGCTGGAGAACGGCACCGTGGTCGCCGGCGACGTGGTCGTCATCCGCTACGAGGGCCCGAAGGGCGGTCCGGGGATGCGCGAGATGCTGGCCATCACCGGCGCCATCAAGGGCGCCGGGCTGGGCAAGGACGTCATGCTCATCACCGACGGCCGCTTCTCCGGCGGCACCACCGGTCTGTGCGTCGGCCACATCGCGCCCGAGGCCACCGAGGGCGGTCCCATCGCCCTGGTGCAGGACGGCGACCCGATCACCCTCGACGTGGCCAACGGGACGCTGGAGCTGGGGGTGGACCCCGACGAGCTGGAGCGCCGCCGGGCCACCTGGACCCCGACTCCGCGGCCGGTCCGCCGGGGCGTGCTGGCCAAGTACGCCAAGCTGGTCAAGTCGGCCAACGTGGGCGCGGTCTGCAGCTGAGTTGGTCTTACCCCGGCGCCACGTAGGCGATCGGCTAGGTGTGTGCCGGGCTGCCGTGCGGGTGGATTTGAAGATTCCGTCATTCGACGGAGTTCGTGAGCTCCAGGGCGGTCGGGCGCGGAAGTTGCCGTCGAGTGACGGAATGTTCGAGCTTGGGGCTGGTCGGGCGTGGAGGTTGCCGTCGAGTGACGGAATGTTCGAGCCCCGGGCTGGTCGGGCGTGGAGGTTGCCGTCGAGTGACGGAATGTTCGAGCCCCGGGCCGGTCGGGCGTGGAGGTTGCCGTCGAGTGACGGAATGTTCGAGCCGCCGAGCCGGTCGGGCGTCGGAAGTTGCCGTCGAGTGACGGAATGTTCGAGCCGCCGGGGTGACGGAACGCGGTCGCGGACCGGCGGGTGGGCACCGCGAGTCGGACGGGTTGTGTCAGAGCCCCCGACTAGGGTGAGTTTCATCACCGGGCACGCTCGGCACGGGTTTTCTCACTCGGCTCACAGCAGGTCCATCCGATACCATCTATGACGTGAGGTAAGCGGTCACCGCCGCGGCTCACACCATCACGACCGACGCCGGACCCACCAGCCCCGGCCCGGCCCGACGCCTAGGAGAGCCCCGATCACCGATTCCGTCGTCGCGTCGGGCTTTCTGACCAGCGCCGAGAAGCCGCCGGCCACACGCGCCGCCTACCAGACCCAGCGGGTGCTGGAGTCGCTGCCCGCCGTGATGCTGGTGCTGCCGGTGCTCATCCCGGTCCTGCTGCTGGTCGTCTCGCCCACAGTGGCCTACCTGGCGTTCAGCGGCTACCTGCTGTTCTGGCTCGGTGTCTCGCTCAGCCTGGCTTTCCGCCAGGCCAAGGAGTACCGGACGATCAAGCGCTACCGCGGCATCGACTGGCACCAGCGGCTGCGTCACCTGACCGACCCGTACGCCCGGATCCACGAGCTCGTCGACCGCCCCGACCTGACCCGGTCCGAGGTCGAGGAGCTGCACGCGCTCAACGCCTGGGTGCACAGCGGTGCCGACGTGCCCGCTCCCGACGACGTGCACCACCTGGTCGTCATCCCGGTCTACAGCGAGTCCAGCGACATCATCGAGCAGTCCCTCGACGCGATCCTGGCCGCGGACTTCCCGGCCGACCGGCTGATGATCTGCCTGACCTTCGAGGGTCGTTCCCCGGTCTGGGGGGCTGCCGAGATCGCCGGCATCGAGTCCGCGTACGCCCACCGCTTCGGTCACTTCCTGGCCACCCAGCACCCCGACGGGCTGCCCGGCGAGGGCCGGGTCAAGGGCGCCAACATCAGCTGGGGTGCCCAGCTGGCCCGCCAGGAGCTGCACCGCGACGGCATCGCCGACGAGCAGGTCATCGTGTCGGCGTTCGACTCCGACACCCGGCCGAGCCCGCACTACTTCACCGTCCTGAGCTACACCTACCTGACCAACCCGGATCGGGACGTCGACAGCTACCAGCCGGTGCTGTTGTTCCACAACAACGCCTGGGAGGTGCCGACGGCCTCCCGCCTGGTCGGCTACGTGGCGAGCATGTGGACCCTGGTCGACTCGACCCGGCCGGAGCGGCTGCGCATCTTCTCCTCGCACGCCCTGGGCATGAAGGCGCTGGTCGGCGTCAACTACTGGTCGACCAACGTGATCCCGGACGACTCCCGGCAGTACTGGCGGATGTACTACGGCAGCGACGGTCGGGCCAAGACGGTGCCGCTGCACCTGCCGGTCTACCTCGACGCCGTCCACTCGCACAGCTGGTGGGCGACGATGAAGGAGCAGTACAAGCAGATCCGGCGCTGGTCGTACGGGGTGATCGACTTCCCGTACCTGATGGAGCAGAACGTCCTGAACGAGCGGATCCCGTGGCGCGACAAGGCGCTGCAGACCTTCCGCCAGCTCACCCAGTTCCACCTGTGGGCGACCGTGCCACTGCTCATCCTCGGCCTGCGTCCGCTGTCGAACTACCTGCAGCCGATCGTCACCCACTCCAGCCTGATGCTGTCCGAGCTGGCGGGGCTGGCCAACCTGCTCTCGTTCGCGGTCGCACCGCTCAGCCTGGTCATCTCCGCCGTCGTGGCGTTGAGCCTGCTGCCCAAGCGGCCGGCCGAGCGGTCCAAGCGCGTCTGGCTGAAGATGGTCGGCGAGTTCGCGGGGCTGCCGCTGGTCGGTCCGATCTTCTTCTGCCTGCCCGCCATCGACGCGCAGATCCGGTTGCTGACCCGCCGCTACCTGGGCTTCCGGGTGACGGTCAAGCAGCGCACCAAGACGGCCCACCGGGTCCACTGACCCGGAGTCCGGGTCCGTCTCAGTCGAGCAGCTCGGCCGTGCGTTCCAACACGGCTCGGCCGTCCGCTTGCGTACGCCGACCGAAGCCGCAGGCGGCGGCCACGTCGGCCTCGTGACCCAGCCGGTCCTCGATCATCGCCCGCACCCTCAGCTGGTCGTCCAGCGACTGCGCCTCGTGGGCGAAGCCGGCCACGAACGACGTCCCCGCCGGTAGCCGCAGGCCGTCCAACGGCGCGTAGAAGGCGGCGTCGGTGGTAGCCGGCTGGTCGGCCGCGGCGAACGGGGCGTGCACGTAGGCGAGTCGCTGCCCCGTCGGCCACTGCGCCACGATCGCGTTGCCCAGGGCCACCAGCGGGGCGACGTCGGTCATCGTCCCGAACGCCTTGTTGTTCATGTCGCCCAGACACAGGTGCAGACCGAACACCGATCCGGCCGGGGCGGCCCCCGCCAGCCGGGCGATCCCGGCGGCCAACCGGCCCGCGAGCACCGGCTGTGCCGGTCGGGGCGCCTTGGCCAGCAGCACCAGCTCCACCGGCAGCTCGATCTGGAAGATCGTGTCGGGGCCGGCGATCTCACGTACGCCCCGGATCTCGGTCAACGTCGCCTCGGTGAACGGGGTGCGGTGGCGCAGCGCACCGACCGGGCCGAGGGTGAACATGGCCAGGTCCAGGTCCCCGGGCACGCCGGACTGGAACACCAGGTCGGGGACGTCGAACTCCGCCCGCAGCCGCTCGAACACCGGGAAGGTGTCGCGCACCGCCGTCACGTGACCGAAGTCGAGGTTGGCGCCGTACAGGGTGCGCCCCCGCCGGACGCGCAGCGTCGGGGTCTTGTCGTAGTCGGACCAGTCGCCGGCCTTGACCAGCTCCAGGTCCGGGTGGTCCCGCAGGCTGTCCACGATGGAGATCACCCAGTTGCGACGCTCGCCGGTCTCCCCGTCGGGGAGCGATCGCAGCCGCGGGCCGAGCACCTCCAGCGCCGTCCTCATCGCCTGCTCCGGCGTGTCCCCGGGCAGACTTCCCACCAGATGCGCCCTGCGTCCGACCATCGTCCGTCGCCCCCCTCGAGCCGCTGCTGCAGGCATCCTGCCAAAGCGCTCTCGCCGGCCGCACCCGGCCCGTCGGTTCCCGCTGACGCACGCCTGGCGCACCTCACGCACGAGAGGCAACGGCCACGTGAGCTGGCGGAGGTGTGCGTCAGCGAGATCCGGCCTGCAGCTGTCGGCGCCGGCGGCTAACGTCGGCCCGGTGACGGTGACTCCGCAGCGCGGGCTGGTCCGCCGACCGGCGACCGCCGAGGCGTTCAGCACCAGCCGGTATCCGGCGGGGGAGGCGCTGGCGCCCTGGATCGCGTACTTCTGGACGGTCAGCTGGGATCGGGGCGACGCCGGGCCGCTGGAGTCCACCGTGATCTCGTTCCCGGCCATGCACCTGACGGTGGAGTGGGGTGAGCCGGGCGCGGTGCGGCACGGGCACGCGCTGCCGGCGACGCTGGTGCACGGGCTGATCAGCCGGGTGTTCCGGGTCGAGCTCACCGGCCGGGGCGGTGTGGTCGGGGCCCGGTTCCGGGCCGACGGCTTCCACGCCTGGACCGGTCTGGAGGCGGCCACCTTCACCGATCGGGTGGTTCCGGCCGACGACCTGCTCGGCCCGGCGGTCGGCTCGCTGCACGTCGGACTCGGGGCGCACACCGACCCGGTCGACCAGCTGGAGCGGATGCGGTCGGCGCTGGAGCAGACCCGACCGCCACGAGTACGCGCAGGGGTGGGCCCGGTGGTGGACCTGATGGCGGCCGATCCGGGCCTGGTCCGGGTCGACCAGGTGGCCCGGTCGGTAGCCCTGTCGGAGCGGACGCTGCAGCGGCGGTTCCGGCGCGAGGTCGGGATCGGGCCGAAGTGGGTGCTGTCCCGCTTCCGGCTGCAGGAGGCGGCGCTCGCTCTGGAGCGCGATCCCGGCGTCGACCTGGCTGCTCTGGCCCCGCGGCTCGGCTTCTACGACCAGGCGCACCTGACCAACCAGTTCGTCGAGATGCTGGGGGAGACCCCGTCGGCGTACGCGGCCCGAGCCGCAGCCGTCGCCCCGGCTGGAGTCCCCACGAGCAACGGAGCCTCCCGGTGACCGTACGGCTGCAGCCGCTGACCCGGGCCCGGGTGGCGTCGCTGGGGGAGCGGGGCACCGCCTGGGCCGACGCGCTGCCGGGCCGGTTGGCCGAGCTGGCGCAGGACTGGGGACTCGACCTCGGCCGGTCCCTGCCCGGCGGCAGCAACTCCTACGTGGTGCGCGCCCGCACCGCGGACGGGGCGGCGGCGGTGCTGAAGGTGGTGCTGGACGGCGACGAGCTGGAGGGCCAGATCCGGGTGCTGGCGGCGGCCGACGGGCGCGGTTACGCCCGGCTGCTGCGCGGCGACCTGACTCGCCAGGCCCTCCTGCTGGAGGCGCTCGGTGCTCCGCTGCAGGCGAGCGGCCGCCCCGCGACGGAGCAGCTCGCGGTCCTGGCCGACACCCTCGCTCTGGCCTGGCAGCCGGCCGCTGCGGACCGGGTGCCGACCGAGCAGGACAAGGCGGTCGGGCTGGCCCGCCTGATCGGCGAGCGCTGGGACCGGCTCGACCGGCCCTGTCCGGTCGCCGTCCGCGACCAGGCCCTCCGCTACGCCGACCAGCTCGCCGACGCCCCGCCGGCGTCGCTGGTGGTGGTGCACGGTGACGCCCATCCCGGCAACGCGCTGGCCGTGCCGGAACCCCGTCCCGGCGCCGAGACGGGCTTCTGCTTCGTCGATCCGGACGGGTTCGTGGCCGACCGGGCGTACGACCTCGGGGTGGCCATGCGGGACTTCTCCTCGGGGGTGCTGCGGGAGGGCCGGCCACTGGTCGAGTCGTACGCGCAGCTGCTGGCCGACCGGACGGGGGTGGACATCACCCGGATCTGGCGCTGGGCGTTCCTGGAACGGGTGTCGACCGGGCTGTACGTCCTCGGCTTCGGCTCCGAGGCGGTCGGTCGGCCGTTCCTGACCTCGGCGGAGCTCTTGCTCGACCGCTGACCCCGCGAGCCCTTCAGCCCGCCGGCGAGGCCACCGACACCATCGCGCCGCGGGCCGTGACGGCGGAGCCACGCCGTTTCACCAAGAGCTGTCGCGCCGCCGCCCACCACTAGGATCAGCGCCACGCCGTCCACCCCCCACCGAAACCGGGTCCCCGCGATGCCGCCTGCCAGTCGCACGCCCCACCGTCTGCGCGTGTCCGCGCTGGCGGCGATGATCAACCCGTCCTCGCAGCGGCTGGACGTGTGGCACCTGCTCGACGACGCGACCCAGCAGCTGGCCGCGGTGCACCGGGCCGGGCTGGACACCCACCTGGAGGAGAGCCGGGTCCGCCGTCAGCTCGACCGTCTGAACGCGTACGAGCGGTACTGGCTCTACCCGGGGCAGGAGCGGCTGGACCAGCTGCGGGAGCACTTCGAGGCGATGGACACCGTCGAGCTGGCGGCTGCTGTCAACCTGGCGGCTCGGCTGCTGGAGGAGTACGGCGACCGGGCCGCCCTGTTCGACGACGCGTCGCCGCTGGAGGAGCAGGAGCTGGTCGCTCGGGCGTCGCAGCAGCAGTTCTACACGGTGCTGCTGGCCGACGACTCGCCGCTGACCTCCCCCGACGGCCTGGCCGGCGCGTTGCGTCGGCTGCGCCGCTCGACCGACGAGGTCCAGTACGAGATCCTCCGGGTCACCAGCGTCGAGGACGCCATCACCGCTGTCGCCCTGAACGGGGAGATCCAGACCGCCGTCGTGCGGCACGACCTGGCGCTGCGGTCCAAGGACCGGCTGCCGATCATGACCGGGCTGCTCGGGGTGGAGAGCCTGGAGGTGGCCACCGACCGGACGTACGACTGGGTGGAGTGCGGGCACTGGATCCGCGAGCTGCGGCCGCGGATCGACCTGTTCCTGCTCACCGACGAGTCGATCGTGGCCGGGGCCGAGGAGGCCCCCGGTGTCTTCGACCGGACCTTCTACCGGCTCAACGACGTCACCGACCTGCACTCCACCGTGCTGGCCGGCATCCGGGCCCGCTACACCACGCCGTTCTTCGACGCCCTCCGCGCGTACGCCGACTCGTCGGTCGGTCAGTTCCACGCCCTGCCGGTGGCGCGCGGGGCGAGCATCTTCAACTCCCGCTCGCTGAAGGACATGGGGGAGTTCTACGGCCGCAACATCTTCATGGCGGAGACGTCCTCCACCTCCGGCGGTCTGGACTCGCTGCTGGACCCGCACGGGGCCCTCCGGGAGGCGATGGACAAGGCGGCGCTCACCTGGAACAGCCGGTCCAGCTACTACGTCACCAACGGCACCTCGACGGCCAACAAGATCGTCGTGCAGTCGCTGACCCGGCCGGGCGACATCGTGCTCATCGACCGGAACTGCCACAAGTCGCACCACTACGGGCTGGTGCTGGCCGGGGCCAACCCGGTCTACCTGGACGCGTACCCGCTGGAGGAGTACTCGATCTACGGCGCGGTGCCGCTGGAGACGATCAAGCAGACGCTGCTCGACCTGGAGGCCGAGGGCCGGCTGGACCAGGTGCGGATGGTGCTGCTGACCAACTGCACCTTCGACGGGGTGGTCTACAACCCCGAGCGGGTGATGGAGGAGGTGCTGGCCATCAAGCCGGACATCTGCTTCCTGTGGGACGAGGCCTGGTTCGCCTTCGCGGTGGCGGTGCCGTGGGTGCGGCAGCGGACGGCGATGGTGGCCGCGGAGCGGCTGGAGGACCGGCTGGCCAGCCCCGCGTACGCCGCCGAGTACGCCCGTTGGCGGGCGGAGATGGCGGACGTGCCGCGCAGCGAGTGGGCCTCCCACCGGCTGCTGCCGGATCCGGGCGCGCGGGTCCGGGTCTACTCGACCCACTCGACCCACAAGTCGCTGTCGGCGCTGCGGCAGGCGTCGATGATCCACGTCCGCGACGCCGACTTCAACAAGCAGACCCGGGAGGCCTTCGGGGAGGCCTTCCTCACCCACACGTCGACCTCGCCCAACCAGCAGCTGATGGCCTCGCTCGACCTGGCCCGCCGGCAGGTCGACATCGAGGGCTTCGCGATGGTGCGCTCGGCCTACAAGATGGCGCTGGCCTTCCGGCAGCGGGTCCGCGCCGACCGGCTGCTGAAGCGGTGGTTCACCATCCTGGACGAGGCCGCCCTGGTGCCTGAGGAGTACCGTCCCTCGGCCGACCCGGCCGCCGGCGGCACCCAGGTCGAGCGCTGGAACGCCTCCTGGCAGAACGACGAGTTCGTCCTCGATCCCACTCGGGTCACCCTCTACATCGGGCACACCGGGCTCAACGGCTACCAGTTCCGCGAGGACGTGCTCAGCAGCCGGTTCGGCATCCAGATCAACAAGACCTCGATCAACAGCGTCCTGCTGATCTTCACGATCGGGGTGACCTGGTCCTCGGTGCACTTCCTGCTGGAGGCTCTGCGCCGGGTCGCGGAGGACCTGGAGCGGGAGCGGGCCGCCGCCAGCCGGGCCGAGCTGCGGCTGCAGGACGACAAGATCGCGGCGCTGACCACCAACCTGCCGGCGCTGCCCGACTTCAGCGACTTCGACCCGGCGTTCCGGGCCACCCCGACGTCACCGGACGGTGACATCCGCCGCGCGTTCTACGCCGGCTACGCCGAGGAGGACAAGGAGTACGTGCCGCTGCACCGCGCGGTCGGCCTGCTCGAGCAGGGTCGACGGCTGGTCTCGACCACCTTCGTGGTGCCCTACCCGCCGGGGTTCCCGGTGCTGGTGCCGGGACAGAGCGTGTCCCGGGCGATCATCGAGTTCCTGATCCGGCTCGACGTGAAGGAGATCCACGGCTACCGGCCCGAGCTCGGTCTGTCGGTCTTCACCGAGGAGGCGCTGCAGCGCAACGACGCCGCCCGGCAGGGGTAGCCGGTGGGGCCGGAAGTCCGACCCCACCAGAACTCAGCGGTGCAACCGACCCGACCGGTCGTGGTGACCGGTCGGGTGCGGGTCAGTCGCCCTTGACGTTGACGATCTGCCGCAGCGTGTGCCGGGTCTCGACCAGGTCCGCCGCGTCGGCCATCACCTGGTCGATGTCCTTGTACGCCGCCGGGATCTCGTCCAGGAACGCCTCGGTGTCCCGGTACTCGATCCCCGTCATCGCCGCCTGCAGCTCGGCGTGGGTGAACCGCTTCCGGGCCGCCGACCGGGAGAACTGCCGGCCCGCCCCGTGCGGGGAGGAGTGCAGTGCCACCGGGTTGCCGAGCCCGGCGACGACGTACGACGCCGTCCCCATCGACCCGGGGATCAGACCGAGCTCGCCCGGCCGGGCCGAGATGGCGCCCTTCCGCGACACCCAGACCGTCTTGTTCCAGTGGACTTCCTGGGTGGTGAAGTTGTGGTGGCAGTTGATCCGCTCCTGCTCGACCACCGGCTCACCCAGCCACTCCGACAGCTGACGCACGGTCCGGTCCATCATCTCCTCGCGGTTGAGCAGCGCGAAGTGCTGCGCCCACCGCAGCTCCCGGAGGTAGGCGGTGAACTCCGGCGTTCCCTCCACCAGGTAAGCCAGATCCGGGTCCGGCAGCTCGATCCACCACTGCTTCATCAGCGCCTGGGCGATCTTGATGTGCCGGCTGGCGATCTTGTTCCCCACGCCCCGGCTGCCCGAGTGCAGGAACAGCCACACCGTGTCGGTCTCGTCCAGGCTCACCTCGATGAAGTGGTTGCCGCTGCCCAGCGACCCCAGCTGCTGCCGCCAGTTCCTCGCGTAGCTCGCCGGGTCGAACTGCGCCTTCTCCGCCCGCTCCTCCAGATCGGCGATCCGGGGCTCGGCGGTGGCCACGATCTTGGCGTTGTACGCACCGGCCGAGGTCGGGACGGCCCGCTCGATGGACTGCCGCAGGGTCGTCAGCGACTCACCGGCGGCGACCCGATCGTCCATGTGAGACAGGGAGAACTGGGTCCGGACCGCGATCATGCCGCAGCCGATGTCGACCCCGACCGCGGCGGGCATCACCGCTCGCAGGGTGGGGATGACCGATCCCACTGTCGCGCCGCGGCCGAGGTGCGCATCCGGCATCAGGGCCAGGTGGGGGTAGACGAACGGCATCGTCGACGCCGTCCGCGCCTGCGCCTGCGTGTTGTCCTCCAGGATGCTCGCCCAGCTGATGAGCTTGTCGGTGATCTTCTTCATGCTCGTGTCCTCGTCGTCGTGGTGGTCGTGCCGGTGGGTGCGCTGCGTCAACACGCCGGCCGACCCTCGATGACGAGGAGCCGACCGGCTACCTGGGTTCGTGTTGCCGCAGCTGGAGGAAGGACGGGCCGACCACGCGGCGGGTGCCGTACGAGTTGATCATGGTCCGTGACTCCTCTCCCGGCCGTTCGGCCGTCATCGCTTCGGACAGGGCACGAGGGTAGACCGACAGGACGTGGTCCGACGACGGGTTATCCCGTCGGTTGGTCAGTCGATCGGCGTCGCGCTGGAGAGACACCGTCAGCTACGAGGTGGTCGCGGGACCCTGGCCGAGGTGGACGATCTGGTCGCAGTGGTCGATGATCACGCCCGGGTCGTTGGCCAGCAGGATCGCTGCTCCCTCGTCCTGGGCGGCCTGCAGGACCTGGTCCACCAGCACCACGCTGTCCGGGTCCAGCTCGCTGGTCGGTTGGTCCAGCACCAGCAGGGTCGGGCGGCGGACCAGGGCCCGGGCCAGCGCCACCCGCTGCTGCTGCCCACCGGAGAGCTGCTCGACCAGGTTGTGCCACGTCGCCGGGGCCAGGGCGAGGGCCTCCAGCTGTGCCTCCGCCCGCCGGATCGAGGTCCGTCCGTCCGACGCCGCCGGCGAGCAGTGCCACCAGCACGTTCTCCACAGCGGTCAGGGTCCCGATCAGGCGGTGGTCCTGACTCAGGTAGCCGACCCGGCGCGGGGGACGGCGCAGCGCCGAGAGCACTCCCGCCCACCTCGATGGTGCCGGCGGCGGGCGCACGGAGTCCGGCGACGGTGGCCAGCACCGCTGTCTGGTCGGCGCTGGAGGGGCCGACCACACCGACCCGGCAGCCCGCCGGCAGCGCGAGTTCGAGGTCGATCACCACGTCCCGCTCCGCACCGGTGGACGCACCGGACCGGACGTGGAGCCCGCGGATCGACGCCCCGGTGTCTCCGGTCTGGTCGGCGTACGCGGTCATGACTGCTCCTGCCCGGCCGCAGGGCGGCGCCGGATGGTGATGACGTCGGGGGACTCGGCGGCCACCATCACCGTCGAGCCGGCCGGCCAGTCGGCCATCAGCTCCTCCGGCAGCTGCACCGAGCCGTCGGCGCCGATCACGGCGTACTGGTCGTGCCGCTGGCCCTCGGCCCCGACCCGGCCCTCCCGCATCCGGACCATCCGCTGCATCCGGTGGGCGACGGTCTCGTCGTGGGTGACCATCAGCACCGTGGTGCCCGCCGCGGAGGTGGCCGCGACCAGCGTGTCCAGCAGCTGCTCGCGGGCGTCGTCGTCGAGCTGGCTGGTCGGTTCGTCCACCAGCAGCAGCCGGGGCGACCCGGCCATCGCCACCGCGAACGCGGTGGCCTGCTGGTCGGCTCGGCTGAGCGTGCCCACCGGTCGGCGCTCGTCGGCCAGCCCGGCCGCGGCCAGGGCCTCGGTGCCCGGATCGGCCGTCGGCCTCCCGGCCCCCGATCGACTGGCCCCCGATCGACTGGCCCGCGGGCGGCCCGCGACGAAGCGGACGTTCTCACCGGGGCTGGCGTACGGCAGCAGGTTGGAGACCGTGCCCTGCATCATCAGCCCGAGACCGCCGGAGCGGTAGCCGTACAGCTGCGCCTCGCTGAACCGGGCGATGTCCTCGCCGTCGATGTAGACCGCGCCCGCCGAGGGCCGGCGCAGCCCGGCGACGACGCTGAGCAGCGTGGACTTGCCCGAACCGGACGGTCCCAGCAGCGCCACCCGCTCGCCCGGAGCGACCGTGAGGTCCACCCCGCGCAGGGCGGCCACGTCGGTGCCGGCCACCCGGTAGACGTGCACCACACCGACGGTCCGGACCAGCGCTCCCGTGCTCATCGCTCCCCGCTCTTCCCTGGCGTGCTCATCGCCACCGCCGCGGACGGATCTCGGCCAGCGCACCCACCAGGGCGATCAGCACGAGGACGAGGACGGTGCCGCCGCCGATCGCGGCGATCGGTTCCCAGGCCAGGTGCAGATCCAGTGGCGGTCCGGCGGCGGACAGGTCGACCAGCGGCAACCGGGGGGCGGCGATGACGGCCGCGACCGCGCCACTGACCAGACCGACCAGCACCGCCGCCGTCGCCGGGACGGCGATCTCCACGGCGACGAGCCGTCGCAGCCGGCCCGGACGGACCCCGCCCTCGCGGAGCGCGCGCCAGTCTTCGCCGCGGTGGGCGGCGTCGGCCCAGCGTGCCGCCACCAGAGCCAGCAGGCTGAGCAGCAGCGCGGCCGCGCTGATCGTCACCGCGACCGCCGCTCCCCGGGTGGTCGCCTGGTTCTCCAGGGCGGTCCGCTCGGCGGTCAGCGACTCGCGTCGCTCCACCGACACCCCCGCATCCACCAGGCGCTGCTCGATCGACGCCGGGGCGTCGGGTGCGAGCCACACCTCGTCGATGGTCTGGCTGGTGGCGGGATCGGACAGTCCCTGGGCGTTCTCCAGATCCACCAGCACGCCGGTGTCCAACGCGCGGGGGAGGATGGCAGCCCGGCCGACCACCTGCAGCTTCTGCTGCTGACCGTCCAGCCCGGTGCCGTAGCCCGCTCCCTCGCGACCCGGCACCGGCTCCACCGTGGTGCCGGGGGCCAGCACCGCGGGCAGCGGGTCGGCGGTGTCGGTGGGGGAGACCGAGGTCAGTCCCGATCCCTTGCGGTCGAGGGCGCGGATGGTCAGACCCGCCGCACCCGCCTCGGGCACCGCGCTGGTGACCTGCTCGCCGACCGTCTGGTTGACCGACTGCTCCCGCCAGCGGTCAGCTGTGCGCAGCCAGGCGTGCGAGTCGGCGGCGGGTTGCTCGTCGGTGCCGATGGCGGCGACGGTGAACGTCGCCCGGTACGGCTGGTTGGTGCGCGCCTGGAGACCGATCGCCACCAGCCGGCAGCCCTGCTGCGCAGGGCAGGTCCGCGGTCAGACGCTGGTCGGTCGCAGCCTGGCCGGCCGCACCGGAGGCCCGCTCCAGCTGGCCCAGCGACACGGTGCGCCAGGCTCCGCCGGTCGCCACGGTGACGACCAGCTCGGGCGGGGGTGACGGGTCGACCGCGTTGGGAGCCGTCGGATCCGGCAGGGCGAGCGCTTCGGCGCGTACGTCGGTGAGGTCGACCTCGATCCGGCTGCCCCGGAGCTCGACGGCGGGGGTGACCGGCCCGCGCAGGGCGGAGGCCACGTCGGCCACCCCGGCCCACGCCGGGGACCAGGCCGACACCGCTTCGAGCCGGGTGCTGTCGACCGCTATCAGCCGGGCGGCGCCGCTGAACTCCCCGACCGCGCTCTCCTGGACCGCCATCGCGAAGCGGCCGCTCGGGTCCGCGCCGCGGACCGCGGTGAGCAGGTCGGTGTCCCGGGGCACCGAGACCGTCAGGACGGTGTCGGCGCCGGTCGCGGCGTCGGCGCGCAGCTCCTGGTTGCGGACCGACAGGGCCAGGACCTGGGTGGCGAAGACGGTCAGCGCCACCCCGACGGCGATGATCATGGCCGGGTTCAGGGTCGACGGGCTCCGGGCCGCGTGCCGGCCGACCACCAGCGACGCCAGGCTGCGGGGTGGCCGGGTGGTGATCCGGGCGACCACCAGCACCGCCAGCCGGACCGCCAGCATGGCCACGGCCAGGGCGAGCAGCCCCGGCGCCAGCAGGCCGAGCTGACCACCCTGGGCGCCGAGCAGCCCGCCGGACAGGAGCTGGTAGACGCTGGCCGCGGCGAGCAGGACGACCCCGGCGTGCACGACCGCGCCGACCACCCCGAGCCGGCGCGTCTCCGCCTGCTGCTGCACCAGCTCGGCCAGCGGCTGGCGCAGACTGCGCAGGCTCACGACCACCAGCGCCGCGATCGCGATCACGGTGGCCGCGACGGCGGAGGCGACCACGGGGAGGTGCCAGGGCTCCACCGGCGTGCCCGGTCGCAGCGCCCAGCCGACCCCCAGCCGCGCCGCGCCGATCCCGGCGGCGAAGCCGAGGGGCAGGCCGAGGAGCAGCGCGACCAGCGGCTCGGTGTAGACCGAGGCCAGCCAGCGCCGACGCGGGACGCCGCGCAGCCGACCGACGCCCCACTCGGCGGCGCGGGCCCGGCCGACGCGTTGCAGCACGATGGCGAGGGCGTAGACGGCGAGGAAGAGGGCCTGGACCCCGGTGACCAGGATGAGGACCTGCGCCGCGCCGGCCTGAGCGGTCACCCGAGCGATGATGTCGGGCAGGTCGCTGCGCAGCGCGAGCAGCCGGTCCTGCCGGTTGACCGCCGCCTTGGTGGCGTCGATCGACTCCTGCAGAGCCGGCAGCTCGCCCAGGGTGAGCCCGGGCCGCAGCGTCGACCGCACCGTCACCAGCACCGGCAGCGGCAGATCGGCGAGCTGCGCCGTGGTCATCACCAGCGCGTCGCCCTTGATCCCGGCGAGCACCCCAGCGGTCGTCCCCGGCCGGACCAGACCGGCGGAGCCGGCCGAGGCGGCGGCGTCGTAGAGGCCGACCACGGTGACGCCGACGTCGGCGGATCGCGCCAGACTGAAGCTGATCCGGTCGCCGACCCGCACCCGCTGACGCTGGGCGTCCACGCTGCTGATCATGACCTGGCTCTTCACGGCCGGACAGGTGCCGGCGGTGATCACGTAGCCGCCGCAGCCCTCGTCGACGCCGTTGACCTGCGCGTCGGTGCCCAGACCGCCGCTCGGCTCCCAGATGACGATCGTGGTCGAACGCACCAGGGTGACCGGCGGCTGCCACAGCGGCGCCGCGGCGCCGGCCGACAGGCCGGCCATGGCGTCGTCGATGGGGACGCGGGCGCCCTCCTGCGGCTCGCCGGCGCCGGCCTCGGAGCTGATGGACAACGACGAACCGTCCAGTCCGCCCGCGTCGAGGGCGTCGGTCAGCGTCGACTGGTCGACCGCGCGGACCAGCAGCGGGCCGAGCATCGCCGTCATCACCGCCACCGTGGACAGCAGCACCAGCAGCACCATCGTCTGCGGACGGCCGCGCACGCTGCGGAGCCAGAGCGGGATCACCGGTCGCGTCCCTGCCGCCGGACCCGGTCCGGACCTGGCCGTACGCCGCCGGGCTCGGTCTGGGTGTGGGGCACGTGTCCTGGCTCTCCGGTGGGGGTGGCTGGCGGCTGGGCCGGCAGCACGGCGGCGATGCGGTCGGCTCGGATGGTAGCCACCGAGTCTGTGCAGCCACCCCTTTCGGCGCCAGCGGGGGCCGTGTCGGTCGCCGCCGACACCTGCGTACGGGCTCGCCGGTGGCGGCGGCTTCCGGCGGTTCTAGGCTCGGGCGATGAGCTGGCAACCGGTCCGGGAGGCGTACGCCGTGGTGGCCGACCAGTACATCGACCTGTTCGACGGCACCGGCCACGAGCACCCCGAGGACGCGGCCCTGGTGCGTCGGCACCTGACCGGGCTCAGCGGTCCGGTGCTCGACCTCGGTTGCGGTCCGGGCCACTGGACCGCCGACCTGCACGCGCAGGGAGCTGAGGTGACCGGGATCGACCTGGTGCCGGAGTTCGTCGCCCACGCGCGGTCGCACCATCCCGGCCCGACCTACCGGCTCGGCTCGATGACCGACCTCGACCTGCCGGACCACTCGGTGGCGGGCGTCCTGACCTGGTACTCCACCATCCACCTGCCGCCCGCCGAGCTGGCGCACGTGCTGGGGGAGTTCCGTCGGCTGCTGGTCCCCTCGGGTCTGCTGGTGGCCGGCTTCTTCGCCAGCGAGGACGGGGTCCAGGCGTTCGACCACGCGGTGACGACCGCGTACCGCTGGCCGGTCGACGAGTTCGCCGAGCACCTCACGGCGGCGGGTTTCGTCGAGCTGGAGCGCGTCCGGCACCAGCGCGAGGACCGGCCGGACCGCCGCTACGCCGCCATCGCGGCCCGAGCGCTCTGAGCCCAGACGCCACGCCGGTCCCCGGAACCGGCGCTCGGCCGACCCCGGCTGCCACGAGCCCACGAGGCCACCGGTACGCGTCGGGGCGGGCGTCAGACGGGCGATGCCGGCGGGTCGACCCCGAGTGCCGAGGCCCACAGTCCGTACTGGGTGTAGAGCGCAGCGACCTCATCGAGCTCGACCTCGCCGTCCGGCACCGGACCGGCGACCCACCAGTCCGCGCCGGGCAGACCGGCCGACAGGTAGGCGCGGGTTCCGGGCGCCAGCGACCTGGCGGTGCCCCGCGGCGACGCCAGCACCTCGCCGTGCGCCGGTTCCCAGAGTCGGACGAGATCGCCCTCGACCCCGACGACCACCGCGTCGTACCAGCGCCACAGCACCACCCGGCGGCCGTCCGGCGCGGTGGCCAGGGCGACCAGATGACCCGGTGACAGGCGCTCGACCCGGGGTGAGGGCAGCTGGGGTGCGTACCCGGCTGTGACCTCGGTGCCGTGATCGAGAACGCGGCACGCGTGTTCCTCGACGTGCAGCAGGACGGCTGAGTCGAGGGCCGGCGAGGCGTGGGCGGGCGGGTCCTGGGCGGGTGGGGGATCCTGCGTCACCGGGTTCATGGGCCGATTCTCCTCAGCCGCGGTCATCCGGGCCAGGTCGAGCGCGCCCCCGGCGCCACCCGAGACGGTGGCTGAAGCCGGTGTTCGTCACCCTGGCGAGAAAGTAGGGCCCCCGAGGGTCCTTCCGGATGGCAAGACACCCGGCCCGTCGGATTGACGCGCCCGGCCCGATGGACGACAGTGAGCGGGTGCGTGCCTCGTTCCTCCTCGTAGTTTGTCAGCGTGTCGGCTGAGTTCAGCTCATCACCGACGCGCTCCCTCGTCTGCCATTTGGCGGCGGGGGTTTTTTCTTGGCCGGGAGGCTCGGCGTAGCACGGGCGTAACATCTAGCAGGTTCGGAAACGACAGGAGCACGGCTATGGCCGACATGGACCCCGCCGGTGAGTTCACCGGCGCCCAGTCCCTGGTGAAGTCACTGGAGCAGGTGGGAGCAGACACCGTCTTCGGGATCCCCGGCGGGGCGATCCTCCCCGCCTACGACCCGCTCTACGACTCCGAGTTCGTACGCCACATCCTCGTTCGCCACGAGCAGGGTGCCGGCCACGCGGCCCAGGGCTACGCGATGGTGACCGGCAAGGTCGGCGTCTGCATGGCGACGTCCGGGCCCGGCGCCACCAACCTGGTCACCCCGATCGCCGACGCCTACATGGACTCGGTGCCGCTGGTGGCCATCACCGGCCAGGTCGCCGGGGCGGCCATCGGCACCGACGCGTTCCAGGAAGCCGACATCCGCGGCATCACCATGCCGATCACCAAGCACAACTTCCTGGTGACCAAGCCCGCCGACATCCCCGAGGCCATCGCCTCGGCGTTCCACATCGCCGGCACGGGCCGACCGGGTCCGGTGCTGGTCGACATCACCAAGGACGCGCTGCAGGCCCGCTCGGAGTTCACCTGGCCGACGCAGCTGAATCTGCCGGGCTACCGCCCGGTGATCAAGCCGCACGGCAAGCAGGTGCGCGAGGCCGCTCGGCTGATCGTCGAGTCCAAGCGTCCCGTGCTCTACGTGGGTGGCGGGGTGCTCAAGGCCCACGCGTCGGCGGAGCTGCGCGAGCTGGCCGACCTGACCGGCATCCCGGTGGTCACCACGCTGATGGCCCTGGGCTGCATCCCCGACAGCCACCCGCAGAACATGGGCATGCCGGGCATGCACGGCGACGTGGCCGCGGTGGGCGCGCTGCAGCGCAGCGACCTGCTGATCACGTTGGGGGCGCGCTTCGACGACCGGGTGACCGGCGACCTGACCACCTTCGCGCCCGGAGCCAAGGTCATCCACGCCGACATCGACCCGGCCGAGATCTCCAAGAACCGCTACGCCGACGTGCCGATCGTGGGCGACGCCAAGGAGATCATCGGCGAGCTGACCAGCCTGCTGCGCTCCGGCGGCCGCCTGCCGGACGTGGCTGCCTGGGCGAAGTTCCTGACCGACGTCAAGCGTCGCTACCCGACCGGCTACGACCTGCCGGACGACGGCAGCCTGTCCCCGCAGCACGTGATCAAGCGGATCGGCGAGCTGACCGGACCGGACGCGTACTACGCCTCGGGCGTGGGCCAGCACCAGATGTGGGCGGCGCACTTCCTGCCCTGGGAGCTGCCCGGTCGCTGGCTGAACTCCGGTGGTCTCGGCACGATGGGCTACTGCGTGCCCGCGGCCATGGGAGCCAAGGTCGGCCGACCCGACTCGGTCGTGTGGGGGATCGACGGCGACGGCTGCTTCCAGATGACCAACCAGGAGCTCGTCACCTGTGCCCTGGAAGGGATCCCGGTCAAGATCGCGATCATCAACAACCAGAGCCTGGGCATGGTGCGGCAGTGGCAGACCCTGTTCTACGAGGGCCGCTACTCCAACACCGACCTGAAGACCAACCGGATCCCCGACTTCCCGAAGCTGGCCGAGGCGATGGGTTGCGTCGGTCTGCGGGCCGAGGAGCCCGACGACGTCGACTCGGTGATCGAGAAGGCGCTGTCGATCAACGACGTGCCGGTGGTGGTGGAGTTCGTGGTGCACAAGGACGCCATGGTGTGGCCGATGATCGCCGGCGGCGCCAGCAACGACGAGATCAAGGTCGCCCGGGACATGGCCCCGCGCTGGGACGGAGAGCAGCTGTGAGCACCACGACGGACGCCGGCACGCACACCCTGAGCGTGCTGGTGGAGAACAAGCCCGGCGTCCTGGCCCGGGTGTCCTCGCTGATCTCCCGCCGGGGCTTCAACATCGAGTCGCTCGCGGTCGGCCCCACCGAGTACCCGCACATGTCGCGGATGACCCTGGTGGTCACCCTCGAGGACCACGTCCTGGAACAGCTCACCAAGCAGCTGAACAAGCTGATCGAGGTGCTCAAGATCGTCGAGCTGGAGCGGGACGCGGTCCGCCGCGAGCTGATCTTGGTCAAGGTCCGGGTCGAGCCGGACCAGCGCGGCCAGGTGCTGGAGATCATCCAGCTGTTCGGGGCCAAGGCGGTGGACGTGACGGCGGACTCGATCACCGTCGAGGCCACCGGGAGCCCGGAGAAGCTGGACGCACTGCTCAAGCTGCTGGAGCCGTTCGGGCTCCGCGAGCTGGTCCAGTCCGGTCTGGTCGCCGTCGGCCGGGGCAGTCGCTCGATCACCGACCGGACCCAGCGCGGCGAGCGCTACAAGCACGTACGGGTCGTCTGACGTCGCAGGGCCTGCGCCTGAGACGTCGAGACCGTCCCACCGCGGCTGTGGAACATTCGTCCCACACGCCGTGATCCCCATCCTGTCCGAACCCACCGAAGCCCGTCTGACAAGGAGTACCACCAAGTGCCAGCAGAGATGTTCTACGACTCCGACGCCGATCTGTCGGTGATCCAGGGCCGCAGCGTCGCCGTCATCGGCTACGGATCCCAGGGCCACGCGCACGCGTTGTCGCTGCGGGACTCCGGGGTCGACGTCCGCGTCGGTCTGCGGTCGGGCTCGCCGTCGGTGGCCAAGGCCGAGGCCGAGGGTCTGCGCGTGGTCAGCGTCGCCGACGCCGCCGCCGAGGCGGACCTGATCATGATCCTGGCGCCGGACCAGCACCAGCGGAAGCTCTACGCCGAGGAGATCGCCCCGAACCTGCAGGAGGGCGACGCGCTGTTCTTCGCGCACGGCTTCAACATCCGGTTCGGCTACATCGAGGCGCCGGCCGGGGTCGACGTCTGCATGGTCGCCCCGAAGGGCCCGGGTCACCTGGTCCGCCGGGAGTACGCCGAGGGCCGTGGTGTCCCGGTGATCGTGGCCGTCGAGAAGGACGAGTCCGGCGAGGCCTGGGCGCTGGCCCTGTCGCTACGCCAAGGCCATCGGCGGTCTGCGCGCCGGCGGTATCAAGACCACCTTCACCGAGGAGACCGAGACCGACCTGTTCGGTGAGCAGGCCGTCCTCTGCGGTGGGGCCAGCGCGCTGGTCCAGGCGGGCTTCGAGGTCCTGACCGAGGCGGGCTACCAGCCCGAGGTCGCCTACTTCGAGTGCCTGCACGAGCTGAAGCTGATCGTCGACCTGATGTACGAGGGCGGCATCGCCAAGCAGCGCTGGAGCGTCTCCGACACCGCCGAGTACGGCGACTACGTGTCCGGGCCGCGGGTGATCGACGCGCACGTGAAGGAGAACATGAAGGCCGTGCTGGCCGACGTGCAGAGCGGGGCCTTCGCCAAGCGCTTCATCGACGACCAGGACGCCGGCGCGCCGGAGTTCACCGAGCTCCGCAAGAAGGGCGAGGAGCACCCGATCGAGGCCACCGGTCACCAGCTGCGCGGCCTGATGGCGTGGGTCAAGTCGCACGACGACGACTACGTCGAGGGTCACGCCGC
>CAWARE010000032.1:0-159615 GCA_963784345.1 uncultured Actinomycetota bacterium | reverse complement strand
TGGTCGGCTTGTGGTCCCACGAGACGACAGCTACCTGAACGCCCTCTGGAGCCGGCCGATGTGCCAGGCTCGAGTGGTGGCAAGACAGCGTCCGCAACCGACTGCCGGTGAGCACCCCATGCTGGTGGGCTGGCTCGAGTGGCAGCAGCACACCGTCGAGCTCAAGTGCGATGGGGTCTCTGAAACCGATGCCCACCATGCACGGCTGGGCACTTCCCCTGACATGACGATCGCTGGCCTGGTGGCCCATCTCACCTCAGTTGAACGTGACTGGCTCGAAGGCAGTTTCCTCGGCAACGTGGAACTACTGGGCACCGACTCTCATGGCGGCTGGAGGGTCGACGGCCAGACTCTGGCTGATCTGCTCGCCAGTTACCGACGTCAGACGGCTCGATCGCGCGAGATCCTCGCCGGACACGACCTCGACGAGTTGGAGGCATATGCGCCGCCTGGACTCGATCTCGTCTCGCTGCGCTGGATCCTTGCCCACCTCATCGAGGAGACCGGTCGACATCTCGGCCACCTCGATCTTCTCCGGGAGATGGCCGATGGATCGCGCGGGCAATGATCTCTGATGACGACCGGGCTCGTTCACCGCTCATGGGACTCGACGGTCGGTGACCGGACGGCCTTCGGCCTGCACGCCGTTCCAGGGATTGGTCCGGACGGCGGCCATCGATACCGTCGGATCATGAGTATCGCCGCCAAGCTGCTGAGAATGTCGTGGCAGGAGTCGGCAGACCGGTTGACCCGGCGCTGCGAAGGCCTCACCGATGAGGAGTACCTGTGGTCTCCCACTGCCGACGCCTGGACCATCAAGCCCGACCCGGACCGACCAGGCCGGTGGACCTACGACTACGACTTCGCGCCACCACCACCGGCGCCGATCACCACGATCGGCTGGCGGCTCGTGCACGTCATCGCCGACAACGAGATCTACTGGGAGTACGCCTTCGGACCCCGAGCAACGGACGTTCCTCGATCTCGTCGTGCCCAGCACCGTCACGGAAGCCTTGCAGGGCTGGCACGACAGCCGCCGCCCCATCACCGAGTGGCTCCGTACAGCGACCGATGCCGATCTCGCTGAGCCGCGCCCCAGCCACCTGGGGGACGCCAAGACCGCTGGTGAGGTCGTGAGAATCCTCCTCGACGAGCAGGTCCACCACGGCGCCGAGATCGCCCTCCTACGCGACCTGTACCAGCGGCGCCAGGACTTCCACCACCGCTGAGTCGCACGCGGCATCCACAGGCACCAATGATCCGCTCAGCGGTGGTTGAGCGTGGTAGACGAGACGACGGTGGCGTCGCCGGGGGCCCGACAGCCCGTCGGCATCGGATGCGAGCGCGTCGGCATCAGTTCGCAGAAGGTCTCGGCCAGCAGCCGCGCGCAAAGGACCAAGTCTGAGCGATTCCACAACTGAGCGGACCGTTCGCCATGAAGAAGGCGAGGAACGCGACCAGCAGAGCCGTGCCCAGGGCGACGAGGATGGCGCTCCTCTGCCAACTCATCTACTGAGTGTGGGAGTGCAGATTGACCATGCGCTAGGTGTGTCGATGAGCTGACGTCTTGCGAACACGACTCAACGGTGGGTCACCGTGAGCAGCAGCTGTCGAGATCCGCGCTCAGGCACAGGCGACTTAGGCCTACATCAGGTCTTCCCAATCATCACCGCCGTGGAGGAAGACGACCTTCCCGGCGTCTCCGGAATATGACTCGATCCATTCCTGGGAGTCGAGTAGGACGTCCAGATCACGGGCGACGGCTAGCGCGGTGACTTGAGCGGGACTCGCCCAGGAAGGTCGACAGTGTGACCATCCACCGCAACCACAGCCTTCGTAGACCACCAGCGCTGCATGGTTCACGATGAGTTCTGCGGCGTCCTCCGCGGTGACGCGACCCTCAAGGTGCAAGGGTCTGCCAGCCAGATCGAAGAACTCACCAGCCTTGTTCAGCTGCCCCGGTCGAATGGCGTGCCGCCCAGACGGCGGCGTTGACGGCCCAGAACGAACGTCGTCGACGATCTCGGCGAAGGTGGGCTGTCGGCGCTTCACGGCCATGGGGCAAGGTTGGCATAACTCTGAGTCCTGGCGCCGGTGTTGCGGAGACTTCTACGGCCAGCGTGAGGTCGCCGGTCGTGGTAAGTCGCACGCGGTCGGCTTGTGGGCGGCTCTCGGCGGGTTGCCGCGTCAGCTGATGCCTTGCGCCGCCAAGAGCTCTGATCATGGTCGTAGCCGAAGAGGAGAACCCGGAGCGGCGATGCGCGGAGTAGCGTCCGCGAGATGGACTACACGGATATTCCGCTGGAGGACTGTCGAACTGGCGACGAGGGAGCGATGTTGCTGTTCGCGCTCGACCGGGTGCATCACCTTCGGTCTGTCCACAGGAGGGTCCGCCTTCGGGCGGCTCTCAGCGCGACTCCCGACCCGTACGGACCGGACCGGAGTTGCCGCATCACCGGACTTGGCCCGATCTGGTCATTGACGTGCCCGCTCGAGGGACCGCTGACGCCATTCTCGACGGTCGAGTCGGAGACGTCGTGCGTCACGGGGAAACACCTATTGGCGGGGATCCTTGGGGGTGGGGTCAGCCAGCGGCGTGTACCAGGCCGGGTTGGTCAGGAAGTGCAGAATCACCGCCCACTGATCAGCGCGGAGGGACACCGACCCCAAGACACGGTCGGTGCGGGCGCGGTACTGGCTGGCGATGCGGTCGCGGATCTCGTCGTCCAGGCACAGGGTCAGTCTGCGGGCGTCGTGTGGATGGCGTTGTCGGTGCAGATGGCCCGCCGCCACCAGCCGATTGATGAGAGCGTTCACTGATCCGGTGGACATCCCGAGCCGCCGCGACAGCTCGGCCGGCCCGATCCCGTCGGTGACCGCGACGTGCTTGAGGGCAAGCAGATCCCCTGAGGTGACGTGCAGCGTCCCGGCCAGTGTCACGTCATCGGCGGCCCAGGCGGCAGCAAGACGGTGCAGAGCCCAGGCGATCTGCTCGCCCTCTGGTCCATCGCCGGGTTGGGTGGTCACGAGTCCCAGCGTATGGTCGCTTCAATATCGAGCGAAAGGAGCACGATGTTCAGCGAGTCCAACGTTCGTACCTTCGCCTTGAGCAGCTCGGCGCTGGCCATCACCGCGATACCCACTCTCGGCCCTCTCCTCCGCGGGACCGGTGAGCAGACCGACCGCTACGACACCTCGATCACCCCACCGCCTTACGCCTTCGCCGTCTGGGCTCCGATCTTCGCCGGCATCCTGGTGAATGCCGGTCAGGCCACAGTTGGCAGCCGGCGTGATCTACCTGACAACGCAGCCACCGGCTGGCCGTTGACGGCGGCGTACGCGCTCAACACGCTGTGGTCGGTAGCCGCTCAAAGCGACCACTTCGCCTACACCGCACCACTTCTGCCCACCGCCGTGGCCGCTACCGCGGTCGCCTACCGACGCCTGCAGGACAGCAGCCCCGCACCCAGTACGACGTCAGCCAGCACCGGACTGCTGCTCGGCTGGACCAGCCTGGCCGCCACCATCAACCTGTCCGCGGCCACGCAGCTGCTCGGTGCACGCGCAAGCTCCGCAGCCAGCATCAGGCTCTCAGCTCTCGCGGCAGCCACCACAGCGACGGCCCTGGCCCTCACGGTGACGCGCAGCAAACGTGGCTTCGTGCCGTTGGCCGCTGCGTCCACCTGGGGCCTGGCCACCACCGCACTCGACCGGCGTCGCCCCGTGCTCACCCGCATCGTCGCCGGTGCCGGAGCCGCCACGATCGCCGTGTCGACAGTCGTCACCCTGCGTTCAAGGAAGCGAGTCGGCGTAACAGCGTGACCCTCGAACACGCAAAACCCCATAGAAGGTGTCCGCCGTCGGGTTCCAGCATGTTGCGGCTAGGGGTTCTGGAGCGTGAGCAGTACTTCAGACAGGCAGATTGAACGGCGCGAATGGCGTGCCCATGAAGCTCGCCGAGGATCTGCGCCGAGAACCCCGGCCACGGGGCGAAGGTAACTCCTCTCGTGGTCGTAGTCGAACCTCTTGCTCGGCCTCACGGGCCCCGTACGCCGCCCGGTGCCGCTGGGGCTGGTGCGTTGGCCTTCGCGAAGGCGCCCGCGGCTTCGGGGGAACCGAAGAGGCCGACGAGAGCGGCACGGATCGGCTGGCTCCGCATGGACAGCGGGTGAGGATTCTCGGAGAACGCGTTGTCCCAACCAGACGCCACGTCGTAGCCGTGCTTCGAGAGCCAGGTCTGCCAGAGGCTCTTGCCGTAGTCGGACTGGCCGCCGGTGAGTCCGTCGGCGATGGCGTCGACCTGGCTCGGCTTGTCGACTACCGCGCTCGGGTCTTCGTCGAAGTCGGCCTTGGAGTCGGCGGCCCGGGCTGCTCGGGCCGCCTCGATCATCTGGCCGAGCTGACCCTGCACCTTGACTCGATCGTTGCTGATCGAGGCTGCGGTGGAAGTGAGGAAGTCCAACGGATCGTCCCCGGCCGCCTTCTCCGCAGCACCGGGCATCTTCGCGGCCGGCTTGCCAGGTGCGGTGGAATCACCCGAGGTCGAGGGCTTGCCCGTCCCGCCGCGCATCTTGTCCAAGGAGCGTACGGAGAACTTGACGAAGTCCTTGCCGGCGTCGGTGAAGCCGTCGGCGACCGGACCCTTCAGGCCTTTGAGGTCCTCCAAGCTCTTCTTGAGGACACTGCCGGCCGCCCCGCCGGCGAAGCCGCCAGCCGCTGCCCAGAAGGCACCCCACATCAGGTCGTGAGCCAGCTTGTCGGTCTGGCCGACCGAATTGAGCACTGCCTGCTGCTCCTCTTGTGCTTTCTTGAAAGCGCCGACCGCCGAGTTGAGGTGGGCTGTGGCCGAGCTGAACTTGGCGTCCAGTACGGAGTGTGCGGCCTGCACGGAGAGGATGAAGTCGATGATGTCGGTGACCACCCGGAAGGGTTCGCTGTGCTCGCCGAGGATCACCGACAGGCCGTCCCCCAGATCGCTGTTGACCTTGAACTTCACCGTCAGCGCGCCGACCTTGGGGAAGTCCAGAACCCAGGTGGCGCGATTGCCGACCCAGGTCGGGCCGCTGTAGGTACAGGTGCCGTCCACTTGCTCGGTCATCTTGATGGTCGACTTCTGTTCGGCGGTGAGGGCCGGGAAGTCCGCACTCACGGTCATCTGATCGCCTACGTAGACCTTCTGGGCCGCCCCTTCCAAGTCCCGTGGCCGATCCTTCGCCACGCCGCCGATCTTGACCTTGCCCGACCAGCTCTGGACCGGCGGAGGAGTCGCGACCCGCTGGACCACAGGAACGCGCTGGACAGCCACCGTGGCCGGCGGGGACTGGATGGCTCGCCGGTTTGCGCCTGGGCTGTGGAGCAACGAGCCAACGGCACGGTTCCCGGCCAGCCTCTGCAAGGCGAGCAGCTGGCCGACCCGGTCGCGGCCGGGGGTCTCCCGGCCACTCCGGTCGGCTTCGGCGTCGCTGGACCGCGCGGATCGGGAGCGGTCTGGAGCCTCGACCTTTTCCTGCACGATCAGAACCTAGCCAGGCTCGCGCCGTCGTGGCATTGGCTGGCCCGACCATGCCCCAACGACCAGAAAGTTGGCACTATCGGGCGAGGCTATTGGTCGCCTGACGAAGCGGCCCCCGTGCGCGTTGCACATCTATCCCGACGAGGAACACGTCTTCACCCCGCGGGCCCACCAGTCAGCACTCAATCTCCTGGTCGCGACCTGGAACTGCAACGCACCGTCAGACAGCTGACCGAAGTCCGTCCTGCACAGCCCCTGCTCGCAAGCGGAGGGCTGAGCCCCTTCTCCGACAACAGCTCAGACGGGCGGCTGCCCGCCACAGAATCGGTGAACGAGACGCCAGATGACGTCAGATCAGGTCGGGTTCCTCGTCCAACCAGGCCCCGATCATCCGGGAGGCGATCGAGCTGCCGCCGGGCAGGCCGACTCTGCCGTCGGCAACCGCGGCCCGGACCTCGTCCCGCGACATCCAGGCCGCGTGCTCCAGCTCGTCGGCGTCCACGCAGATCGCCGTCGAGGTGGCGCGGGCGAAGTAGCCGACCATCAGGGAGCGAGGGAACGGCCAGGGCTGGCTGCCGAAGTAGCGGGTCTCCCCCACCATGATGTCGGCCTCTTCCCCGATCTCGCGGTGAATGGTCTGCTCCAGCGACTCGCCGACCTCCACGAAGCCGGCCAGCACCGAGATCCGGTTGCCCCAGGTGGCCTGGCCACCGAGCAGCAGCCGGTCCTGCGCGTCCAGCACCCCGACGATGACCGCCGGGTCGGTGCGCGGGAAGTGGTCCTCGTCGCAGGCGTCGCAGTGCCGGGCGTAGCCGCCGTTGATGACCACGGTGCCGCCGCCGCAGCGGCCGCAGAACTTCTCGGCCCGGTGCCAGTTCGTCACTGCGGCGGCGGTCGCGGCGATGTCCCGCTCGTTGTCGCTGAGCTGGAACGCCACCTCGCGGAAGTCGTGCACCTCGCCCTCGGTCAGCGCCTCGACCGCGAAGATCGGGGTGCCGTTCGAGCAGCCCGAGCAGCCGGTGCCGCTGGCTGTCGTACTCCACGAACGGCTTGGTCATCCGCAGCTTGCTGCCGCCCACGTTGGTGGTGAAGCGGGACTGTTCGTCCAGCTTCAACAGCTTCGCGTCGTCAGCTCGCCACAGGTTCGACACCCAGTCCGGCGAGCGGCGGTGGTGGTCGACCCGGTCGAGGTCGCTGGCCATGGCCCAGTTGAGCACCTACCTACCCTAAACCAGACCGGCGGCGTGCTCGTCCGCCTCGGGACCGGCGATCAGCTCGGCGATCTCCGCGCGGCCGGGAAGCTGGTCGGGGCGCACGACGCTGTCGGTGGCCACCAGGTAGAACACCGCGTCCACGCGATCCGGCGGGACCCCGCACACCTCGGCCCACGCCTGGCGGTAGATCGCCAGCTGCAGCGGGTCGGTCGTCTCGGCCCGTCCGGTCTTCCAGTCGACCACCTGGAAGTCGTACGGCCCCCGCTCCCCGCCGGCCCCGGCGCGCAGGTCGTAGACGGCGTCGATCCGGCCGCGGACCAGGGTGCCGGCGACCAGCAGGGTGAACGGCGCCTCCACCGCGTACGGGACCCGGCTGCCGTACGCACCGGCCAGGAAGGTGGCGCACAGCTCGCGCAGCCCCGTCTCGTCGGTGGTCTCCGGGTCGGCCCGGTCGGGCAGGTCGTCGGGATCGAGCAGCTGCTGCTGGCCGAGCTGACCGGTCTGCAGGGCGGGCCCGAAGTACCGCTCCACCCACTGGTGGAAGCGGGTCCCGAACCGCGCGGCCCGCGACGGCGGGCGGGGCATCGGGCGGGCGAGCTCGGCCGCCAGCCCCTGCGGGTCGCGCTGGAGCCGCAGCAGCGACGTCGCCGACAGCGCGTCCGGCAGGGTCACCGCCGTGCGTTCGGCCCGGGCCGCCGCCAGCTCGGCCAGCAGCCGCTCCAGGTCGGCGTCCCAGCGCGCGGTGGTCTCCAACCCGTCCAGCAGCAGCTCACCGTCGGGACCGGCCGCGGGCTCGTAGCTGCCCGTCTCCCCGCGACGGCGCCGCGCCGCGGCCACGGCGGCCGCGGCGTCCTGGCGGTGCCGCCAGGCCTCCGGGTCGTACGGCGCCGGCCACGGCACCGGGGCGCTGGCCGTGACCAGCGGGTTGCTGGCCTCCGGCGGCGGCGCCTCGGCCCGCACCTCGCCCTGCCGCTCCGCCTCGGCCAGGATCGCCTCCAGGTAGGTGGACCGGATCCGCGGTCGGACCTGGTCCACCCGCCAGGTGTGGCCGGTGCCGATCAGCAGCCGCCGGGCCCGGGTCGCCGCCACGTAGGCCAACCGGTCCTCGGCCCGCAGCTGCTGGTCCTTCAACGCCTCCTTGTACGTCTGCAGGGCCGCGTTGGTCGTGTCCCGGAGCTGCGGGATGGAGTCGGCGTCGCCCCGCAGGTCCGCGGGCAGCACCCCGGGGTTGGTCAGCCAGTTGTCGGTCACCCGGTCGCTGGGGAACACACCCTTCATCAGCGCGGGCAGGAAGACGACCTCCCACTCCAGCCCCTTGGCCTTGTGCACGGTCAGCAGCTTCACCGCCTCCCGGTCCGACGGGACGGCCTGCTCCAGTCCCGAGCCGGTGTCCAGCTCGGCCTGCAGATAGGCCAGCAGCCCGGCCAGGGAGGCGTCGCCGTCCACGTCGACGTAGCCGGCCACGGCGTCGAAGAACGCCCCCAGCTGGTCGCGCCGGTTGGTCCGGTCCAGCTCCGGGGTGGCCATCAGCTCGACCTCCAGCCCCAGGGTGGTGACCACCCGGCGGCAGAGGTCGAGCACCGGCTCGCCGGTATGGCGTCGCAGCGACTCCAGCTCGGCGGCCAGCTGGGCGAACCGCTCCCGCGCCGCCGGGGCGTACGGCAGCTCGCCCGGGCTCTCCACCGCGTCGAGCAGGCTGACCATCTCGGTCGGGTCGACGTCGGCGACCGCCCCCTCCAGGTCGCGCAGCACGTCGTCGGGATCCCCGTCGGTGACCAGCCGGCCGTCGACCTGCGCCAGCTCGCGGGCCCGCCGACCCAGCAGGGCCAGATCCCGGGCCCCGATCCGCCAGCGCGGCCCGGTCAGCAGCCGGACCAGGTCGGGGTTGGCGGTGACGTCCTCCAGCACCCGCAACGTGGCGGTCACGTCCATCACCTCGGGCAACGACAGCAGACCGCCGAGGCCGACGATCTCCACCGGCACGTCGCGGGCGGTGAGCTCGGCGTAGAGCGGTCCGATGTCGGCGTTGCGCCGGGTCAGCACGGCGATGTCGGCCCAGTGCGGGGCGCTGCCGTCGGTGCGGGCGGCCACCACCTGATCGCCGATCCAGCGGACCTCCTCCGGCCAGCTGGGGAAGGTGGCCGCCCGGACCGTGCCGGCCGGCGTCTCGGTCGGGGCGACCAGGAACCCCATCCCCTCGGGGGCGCCGACCCCGCCCGGTCCGCCGGCGACCACCGACAGGGCGTCGTCGCGCAGCGGTCGGCTGAGCACGTTGGCCACGTCCAGGATGGTGTGGCCGCTGCGGCGGTTGACCGTCAGGGCGAACCGCGCGGCCGGCCGGCCCTTCGCCGTACGGAACTGGTCGGCGAAGGAGGTGATGTTGCTGGCCGCGGCACCGCGCCAGCCGTAGATGGCCTGGAACGGGTCGCCGACAGCAGTGACGGGATGCCCCATCCCCTGGCTCGGTGTGCCGCCCGAGAACAGCCCCCAGAGCATCTTGGCCTGGGCGGCGGAGGTGTCCTGGTACTCGTCCAGCAGCACCACCCGGTACGCCGACCGGACCAGCTCGCAGACGGCCGGCACCTCCTGCGCCAACCGGGCGGCGATGGCCATCTGGTCGGCGAACTCGACCACCCCGAGCCGCTGCTTGAGCCGCTGGTACGCCACCACCAGGCTGGCCAGCTCCAGCCTCTCGTGGGCGGCGGCGGTGGCCTTCTTGAGGTCGGCGTACACGTTGCCGTTGCGGTTCAGCGGCGCCGAGGCCAGCTCCAGCAGGTGGGCGTGGGCGTGCGGATCCAGCTCGGGCACGGCGACGAGGTGCTGCTGCAGGTCGGCGTCCAGGCGCAGCACGCGCTCGGTCACCGACGCCGGCCGGAGCCGGGAGATGTGCTCGAACGGACCCGCGGCGTCGCGGACCACCCGGGAGGCCAGCCGGTAGCGGGTGGCGCCGGTGATCATGGTCGGGTCGGTCTCGTAGCCCAGCCGCAGACCGTGCTCGGCGACCAGCCGCGCCGCGAACGCGTCGTAGGTCATGATCAGCTGCTCGCCGCCGGCGTCGACGCCGTCGGCCGGCACCACCCCGGCGCGCTCCAGGGCCGAGCGGACCCGGTGCGACAGCTCGGCCGCCGCCTTGCGGGTGAAGGTGAGACCGAGCACCTCCTCCGGCCGCACCTCGCCGGTGCCGACCAGCCACACCACCCGGGCCGCCATCACCGTGGTCTTGCCCGAGCCGGCGCCCGCGATGATCACCCCCGGCTCCAGCGGTGCGGTGATGGCCGCCAGCTGCTGGTCGGAGAACGGGATGCCCAGCGCGTCGCACAGCTCCTCGGGCGCGCTGAACACCGCCCCCGAGCGGTCCTTGACCGGCAGGTTGAGGATGCTCACCGGACCACCTGCCGACCCACCGGCTGGGCCGGGCAGCTGGCCGCGAACGGGCAGTAGCGGCAGCCGGGACCGATCCGGGCCACGAACCGCTCCCGCCGGACCAGGTGCGCCGCCACCGCCAGGCGCCGGTGCACCCAGGTCGGCTGCAGGTCCAGGTCGGCGGGCAGGTCGCTGCGGTCCGGACCGTCGTCGGGGTCGTCGGTCGGGTACGGCACGTCGTCCAGCGAGGCCTGGTGGAACGACTTCGGCAGCAAGCCGCCACCGCGGCCCGACGGGGCGTCGCCGAGCCGCAGGTAGACCAGCTCCGCCCCCGCCGGGCGGGCGCCGGGACCGGCCAGCTCGTCGAAGGCCCCGGCCAGCACGGCCAGCTGGTAGACCCCCATCTGGTCCTGCACGGCCACGTCCGCGGACTGCGGAGCCGACCGTGAGGTCTTGAAGTCGACGATCCGGATCCGGCCCTGTGGATCCCGCTCCACCCGGTCCGCGCTGCCGGTGAGCAGCACCCGGTCCGAGCCGAGGTCGACCAGCACCCGGAACCGGACCTCGGTGCCGAGCAGCTCCATCTCCGGGCGCGCCGCCTGCCAGCTGGCGAACCGGTCCAGCGCGGCCTCCGCCTCGGCCCGCTCGACCGAGGACAACCAGTTCGCATCGAAGCTGAGCTGGTCCCAGACCTGCTCCAGGTGAGCGGCGAGCTCGTGGGCCGGCACGTCGGACCGGGCGCCGTGGTCGGCCAGCACGTGGATCACGGAACCGAAGGTCGCGGCGGTGTTCCGGGCCGGGTCGGCCTGGCCCTTGCGGGACAGGAACCACTGCCGAGGGCAGCCGAGGAGACCGGCCAGCTGGCTGCCCGAGAGCGCGACCGGCTCGTCGGCGGCGGTGACGGCGACCGTCGCGTCGGTGAGCTCGCGCATCCCCCACCAACGGACCGGGTCCGCGGTGGGGATCAGCGCCCGGCCGTCCTCGTCGACGGTGTCGGCCAACCGGGCCAACCGACCGGCCGCCTCGTCCCGCAGGGCCGGCGGCGACTCCGGATCGGCGCAGGTCCGGCGCAGCTCCGCGACCAGGGCGGTCAGGGTCAGCGGCCGGCGCGGACGACCCGCCACCGGCACCACCCGAGCCCCGAGCTCGGTCAGGAAGCGGGACGGCTGGTCGCCCTCCCCCTCGGTGCCGGCCACCGCGGTGACCACCAGCCGCCGTCGGGCCCGGGTGCAGGCCACGTAGAACAGCCGCCGCTCCTCGGCGATCCGGGACGCGGTCGGCTCGATCTCGCTCAGGCCGTGCGGGCCGAGCCGGTCCGGCTCGAGCAGCGACCCCCGCCGCCGGATGTCGGGCCACACGCCCTCCTGGACGCCGGCCACCACCACCAGGTCCCACTCCAGCCCCTTGGCCCGGTGGGCGGTCAGCAGCCGCACCGCCGACCCCCTCAGGTCCGCCTCGCCGAGGGTGTCGGCGGGGATCTGCTGGCCCTCCACCTCGGCCAGGAAGCCGGCCACCCCCCGCAGTCCGGACACCTCCTCGGAGCGGTGGGCGATGTCGAACAGGGCGCAGATCGCGTCCAGGTCCCGGTTCGCCCGCCGGCCCGACTCGCCGCCGACAGCTGCGTGCTCGCGCAGCCGCTCCGGCCAGCGGGTGCCCGACCACAGCACCCAGAGCGCCTCCTCGGCCGTCCCGCCGTCGGCGACGGTCTTCTCGCACCGCTGCAGCAACGCGGCCAGAGCCGCGGCCCCCCGCAGCTCGGGGCGGTCCTCCTCGGCCAGCAGGTCGGTGATCAGCTCCGGCCGCCGCAACGCGTCGGCGATCAGCTGCCCGGACGGCCGCGGCAGGGCGCTGCCGGCCAGCTCGGCCCGCTCCGCCCGCCGCAGACCACGACCGAGTCGGCGTACGGCCATCGCGTCCAGACCGCCCAACGGCGACGTCAACAGCACCTGCGCGTCGTCCGGATCGATGCTGCGAGCGCGCGCGGCGACCTGCAGCCCCAGCAGCAACGGGCTGACCGCCGGGTCGACCGACAGCGGGATCTCGTCGCCGGCGACCTCGACCGGCACACCGGCGGCGCTCAGCGCCCGGCTCAGGGCGGGGATCATGGCCCGGCCGGAGCGGACCAGCACCGCCATCTCGTCCCAGGCCACGCCGTCGCGCAGGTACGCCGCGCGCAGCAGCTCGGCGATCTGGTCGGCCTCCGCCCCGGCGGAGTCGTAGGTGAAGGCATCCACCCGTCCGTACGGCAGACCGGGCGCCGACCGGGGTGAACGGAAGGTGGTCCGGATCGACGCCGGCACCGACCCCGGCAGCGCGATCCGCTCGGCGATCCGCCGGCTGGCCGCCAGCAGGGCCTGCCCGAAGCGTCGGGTCTCGCCCAGGGCCAGCACCGGCGCCGGGGCGCCGTCGGTCGTCCGGAACCGGTCGGCGAACTCACCGATCCCGCGCACCTCGGCCCCGCGGAACGCGTACACCGACTGGTCGGGGTCCCCCACCACCACCAGGTTCCGCCCCTCGCCGGCGACCACCTGGAGCAGCCGGACCTGGGACGGGTCGGTGTCCTGGTACTCGTCGACGAACACCTCGTCGATCTCGCTGCGGAGCCGGGCCGCGATCTCCGGATCGGCCAGCAGGATCCGGCTGCGGTGCACCAGCTCGGCGTAGTCGATGACCTGCTCGGCGTCGAGCACGTCGAGGTACTCCTCGAAGAACTCCCCCACCGCGACCCACTCCGGCCGACCCGCCTCGACCCCGGCGGCGATGATGTCGTCGGGATCCATCCCCAGCTGGCGGGCCTTGGCCACCACCGCCCGCACCTCGGTGGCGAACGCCCGGGTGCCGAACGCCCGGTCCAGGGTCTCGGGCCACGACACCCGCCGGGTCTCCCGGCTGCCCGCCAGCGTCTCCCGGATCCGGAAGTCCTGCTCGGGCGCGGTCAGCAGCCGCAACGGCGGCGCCAGGGGGTCGGTGTCGGCGAAGCGTCGCACCAGCGCGTAGCAGAAGGCGTGGAAGGTGAGCACCATCGGCGTCACCACCGAGCGACCCTGCCGGGCGGCGATCCGGGTCCGCAGGTCGGCCGCCGCCTTGCGCGAGAACGTCAGCACCAGCACCCGGTCCGGGGTGACGCCCCGGTGCTCGATCCGGTCCACCACCGACTCGACCAGGGTCGTCGTCTTGCCCGTCCCCGGCCCGGCCAGCACCAGCAGCGGACCACCCGGGTGCTCCACGACGGCCCGCTGGAACGGGTCGAGCTCGGGGGCGGCCAACCGCTCCCGCCGGGGTCGAACAAGGGTGTACATGACGTCCTGGACTGCCTTCGTGGTGGAGGTTTCGTGCTCTGCCAGAGATTCCACCACGCCGCGCCGACAGTGCTGTCCTCGCTCGCTGCTCGTCCGTGCTTGCCGGGCGTCGCACTTTCCAGCCACGGACGCGAATTGCGCCCAACCCGGCGGCCCGGGCGTCGCACTTTCCAGCCACGGACGCCACTTCCGCCCGACCCAGCGCGCCCGGGCGTCGCACTTTCCAGCCACGGACGCCAATTACGCCCCACCCGGCGGCCCGGGCGTCGCACTTTCCATCCACGGGCGCGAATTGCGCCCAACCCGGCGGCCCGGGCATCGCACTTTCCAGCCACGGACGCGAATTGCGCCCGACCGGCGGCCCGGGCGTCGCACTTTCCAGCCACGGACGCCAATTACGCCCAACCCGGCGGCCCGCAGACCGCACTTTCCATCCGCGGACGGGAGTTCCCCACCACCACCCCGGGACGGCGCAGCGCGGCTAGGCCACCTCGCGGTTGCGGCGTACGGCCGACAGCACGACCACGATGGCGGCGGCGAGCAGGGCCGTGCCCAGGACCAGCTCGCCGAGCTCGGCGAAGGCGTTCACGTCGGAGGTGGTGCGAGGGCGGCGGATCAGGGCGTCGGACGCCACGATCGTCACCGTGAGCAGCGGGTAGCCGATGGCCAGCAGCACCCGGACCGGTCGACGCACCCGCCGGCCGTCGGTGTTGGCCCAGTCGGAGCCGGTGAGGAAGTCCCAGGTGACGCCGAACAGGACGAAGGCGACCCCGCCGTAGCCGAGCAGCACCCCGAACGGGTCGACGATGACCGAGCGGACCGACAGCAGCACGGCCAGCGCGAGCACCGCGGCCAACCCGATCGCCCGGTCCCGGAACAGCGCGCGGCGGGCCAGCAGCCACAGCCCGGCGACCACCGCGACGACGGTCACCACCGACACCATGGCGTCGGGGTCCAGCCACAGCGCCCACCGGTAGCCGGTGAGCAACCGGACGCCCAGCGCGGCCAGCATCACCCCGGTCCCACCCAGCACCAGGGCCAGACCGCCGCGTCCGCGCCGCGCCTGCCACAACGCCAACCCGATCAGCAGCAGCCCCAGCACCACTCGGAAGCCGTCCACCAGCCGGTCGATCAGCGGACTGGGATCGAAGCCGGCCGGGGCAGCTGCCGGGTTCAGCCCGACCACGATCTGGAAGCCGAACAGGAACACGTAGACCGGCAGCAGCATGGCGATGACACCAGCACCGACCGGCACGGCGATCTTGCTGAGGTCGTCCGGCAGGCTGGCCACCGGTACGCCCTGCAGCGGGGTCAGCCGGGAGATCAGCCAGCCCAGCAGGGCGAACACCGCCACCAGCCCGGCCGCCGGGGCCACCGCGATCCAGCCGCTGTTCACCGGGTCGAAGTCACTCAGCCGCCGCGCCTCCTGCGCCAGCCGGAGGACCAGCACGGCCGCCAGCACCACGTACGGCCAGCGCCCGGCCGATCGGCGCTGCGCGGTCCGGGTGGCCACCATGGTCAACCCGACAGCGATCTCGGCCACCGCGGCGCCCGCGGCGAAGGCCGCCGGCAGCACCAGGTAGGTGAGCAGGCTGAGGGTCTGGTCGACGAAGGCGGGCGTGAACCGGAAGCCGAGCAACCGGTCGGACTCGGCGAACGCACGCAGGCAGAGCACCAGCACCGTGCCGATCACGCCGAGCACGACCGGGAACTCCCACCAGGCCAGCCCGCGCCGCCGTCGCGTGATCAGCAGCACGACCAGCACCAGCAGGGCGCCGGACGGGATCCCGATCGCGACCGGCAGACCCCGGTTGGTGGCCGTGGCGATCGACCACACCCCGAGCAGCAGCCCGACCGACAGCAGACCCAGCACCGTCAGCCACCACGGTCCGTGCAGCGCCGCGGTGGTGAGCAGCGCCAGGCAGAAGGTGAGCAGGAAGACCAGCACCCAGACCAGGGCGTCGGGCACGCTGCTGGTCAGCGAGTTCGGCACGGCCAGCGTGGACCAGCGCCGCACAGCTCCACCCACCAGGGCCAGCACGGTGGTGGCGACGATCAGAGCGACCCCGACCACCGCTATCGCCCGCAGCCCGTACGGCCAGTCCTCGTCGCGCAGCCGACCGTCGCGGACCTTGGCCAGCACGGCCTGGTCGAGCACCGCCCGCACCACAGGAACCGCCCGCCCCACCGGACCCGCCCGCCCTACCGGACCCGTCCGCCGCACAGGGGCCACCGGTGGTGACGTCACGGCTCGTCGCTCCAGGTGGAGAAGGTCCAGTTGCGGTCGAACACGACCACCCCCTGCCGGTACACCAGCGGCACGGCGCTCGAGCTGGCCAGTGACAGGTCCGGGGTGTCGAGCACCGCCAGCACCGTCCCGTCCGGCCCGCGGAACTCCGCTTCGGTCCGACCCCAGCCGACCATGGTGTCCCCGACCACGCTGACGTGCTCGTACGCCGGCAGCTCCCGACGGATGGTGCCCTGCTCGTCGATCACCGAGGTGCCGAGCTGGGTGGCGGCCACCACGGTGTCGCCGACGGTGGCCAGTGCGTCCAAGGTCCCCGTCTGCGGCAGCAGCCAGCGGCGCCGCCCGGACCCGAGGTCGAGGGCCTCCAGCGTGGCGGCGTTGCGCGCCACCAGGGTGCCGCCGAGCACCACCCCGCGGGTGCTCGGTAGGTCGACCGCCCACCGTTGCGCCCCGCTGTCGGCGGCGAAGGCGGTGGCCCGGCCGGTCGCGTCGAAGGCCACCACGGTCCCGGCGTCGGCCGCCACGGGAGCGCTGGCCTGACCGTTCAGCCGCTGCTCCCAGGCCTGGTCCCCGGTCAGCAGGTCCAGCACCCGCACCCCACCGGCCGCGTCGGCCAGCGCGACCCGGCGGTCGTCGACCCGGACCGGTGACCAGAAGGCCACGTCATCCAGCGCCCGCGACCACAGCCGTACGCCGGCGTCGGAGTAGGCCACCACCGCTCGCTGACTGGTGGTCGCCACCACGACGTCGCCGAAGGCCGCGACGGACAGCACCGTCCCGCCCGGATGCATCCGCCACAGCGACGTCCAGCGGTCGACGGTCTTGGGCGTGGTGGCCACCAGGTCATCGCCGCTGGTGCTCCGGATGATCAGTCCCGAGGCCGTCAGCACCGGCGGCGCCGACCCCGGGGACCCGGCCATCGGGCCCGAGCCGAGACTGGCGTCGGCCGACATCAGGTCGAAGTCGCGCCGCTTCCAGCGCTCCGGGTCCGACCACGTCCACGGCTCGGTGACAGTGCGCAGCGTCGGGTCGGCGGTCGGTGCGGACACACCGCTGGTCCGCACCGTCACACCCCCGCGGACCTGCTCGTCCAGCACCACGCCACGGCCCCGGCACCAGGTCCGCTCCACTGTCCGGGCGGTTCCCGGTTGCCCGGCAGCGGTGGTCTCCGCGATCGTCCCGCGGACCTGCAGACAGCCGGGTTCGGCGGCCACGGCCCGGAACTCGCTGCGGTAGCGGCGGGCACCCACAGTCCCCTGACCGGACCAGGTCGTACCGGCGGCGACCTCTGCCGGGAGCTCCGTCAGCGCCGGGGAGTAGACGTCGGCGCCGCCCTGGTCGGACTCGGCCAGCAGCTCCACGGCGTCGTCGACCCGGTAGACCCGGACGAGCTGCTGGCTGCTCCCCAGGTTGCCGATCTCGGAGGAGGTGGTGCGCCAGAAGTGCATCCGGTCCAGCGATCCGGAGCCGACCACCCCGAGCACCTTGATCCCGAGCGTCCAGTCCAGCCCACCGAGCACCACGGCCCCGCTCTGCCGGGCGGACTCCTGCACCAGCCTGGTGGTCACGGTCTCGTCGCCGACGACGGTGTCCCGCTGCAGGTAGCGGGCCTGGCCATCCGTCGGCACGTACGCCGCGCCGGTGTCCCGGGCCGTGGCCCCGACCCGACCGGCCGCGAACATGCCCAGCGCCACCAGCGTCGTGATCAGCACGACCGCCACCAGCGGGACCCAGCGAGGCCGTCGACTCCCGTCTCCGGAGCCGCCGACCGGCGTCGGCGCTGTCGGTGGGCCCCAGGACGGGTCGACCACTGTGTAGGGCCAGGACGCCGGAACACCGGGCTCGGCCGGAGGCATGCGGGACCAGTCCTGCACGGGAAAGGGAGCCCAGCGTCCCGGCTCGACCCCCGAGTCCACGGCCCCGCTCCCTGGCTGGGAGCCCCCCGGCGTCGACATGAGCGACATTCAAGCCGATCACGGTGCCCGCGGGGGACGCCGGGCCGGTTCAGATGACCACGGCCAGAAACAGACACCACTGTCGGCATGTTGCTACGGTGATGAGATGTCCACTCCCGAGATCTCAGTCCAGCTCTACTCGATCCACGCCGCGCTCGATGCCGACCTCGACGGATCGCTCGGCAAGATCGCCGACATCGGCCTGCGGACCGTGGAGGCGTTCGACTTCGTCCGCCGCGCCGACGAGCTCAAGGCGTCCTTCGACACGTACGGCCTGAGCGCCCCGACCGCCCACGCGATCCTGATCGAGGACGAGGGTGTCGCCACCCCCGACGGCCTGCTGACCGTGCCGCCGGCCGAGGAGACCTTCGCCGCTGCCAACCTGCTCGGCGTCCAGACCGTCATCGACCCCTTCGTCGCGCCGGACCGCTGGGCCACCCTGGAGGACGTGCAGCGCAACGCCGACCGGCTGAACGCCCGCGCCGAGCAGGCCAAGGAGTTCGGGCTCAAGGTCGGCTACCACAACCACGACCACGAGTTCACCACCACGATCGACGGCCGGCCGGTGCTCGAGGTGTTCGCCGACCTGTTGGATCCCTCGGTGCAGCTGGAGGTCGACCTCTACTGGGCGACCGCCGGCGGCCAGGACCTCGTCCCGCTGCTCCGCCGGCTCGGCGACCGGGTGGTGGCCGTGCACGTCAAGGACGGCCCGATGCGTCCCGGCATCAGCGCCCGCGAGCTGCCCAGCGACCAGCAGCCGGCCGGCCAGGGCGACGTCCCGCTGGCCGCCGTGCTCACCGCCGACGACCTGTCGTTCCCCTACGCGGTGCTCGAGTTCGACCACTACGAGGGTGACGTGTTCGACGGCCTCGCCCAGGGCTACGCCTGGGTGAGCAAGACCCTGGCCTGATCGGGACGCTTCTGCGTCAAAGTCTCCCCGACTGGGCTCCCGGCGGCGCGACACGCCGCGACGGGCGCCGATCGGGGAGACTTTGACGCAGGACCTCAGTCCACGTGGTCGACCTCGGCGCCCCGCACACCGAGCATGAACAAGATCACGTCCAGCTGCGGCACCGAGACGGTGGTGTGGGCCCGGGCGCGGACCGCCGGCTTGGCGTTGAACGCGATGCCCAGACCGGACGCGGCCAGCATGTCGAGGTCGTTGGCGCCGTCCCCCACCGCCACCGTCTGCGACGGGGAGATCCCTTCCGCAGCGGCGATCTCGGCCAGCAGCTCGGCCTTGCGGGCCCGGTCGACGATCGGGCCGACCACCTCGCCGGTGAGCCGTCCGTCGATGATCTCCAGGGTGTTGGCGTGCGCGTGGTCGAGCCCGAGCTGGGCCTTGAGCCGGTCGGTGAACACGGTGAAGCCGCCCGAGACGACGGCGACCGAGAACCCCATCCGCTGCAGCGTGGACACGAAGGTCCGCGCACCCGGGGTGAGCCGGATCCGGGCCGCCGCCCGGTCGATGGCGGAGACGTCCAGCCCGGCCAGCCGGCGTACGCGTTCGCGCAGCGAGGTCTCGAAGTCCAGCTCACCGGCCATCGCCGCCGCGGTGACCGCCTCCACCTCGGCCCGGCAGCCCGCCTCGTCGGCGAGCAGCTCGATCACCTCGTCGGCGATCAGGGTGGAGTCCACGTCCATCACCACCAGCCGCTTGGCCCGCCGCTCCAGCCCGTTCACCTGGACCGCCACGTCGATGCCGTGCTGCTGAGCCACGCCGACCAGCGCGGTCCGCATGGCGTCGGCGTCCCCGGCGATCACCACCAGGTCGTACGCGGTCACCGGCGTGGTGGCCAGCCGCACGATCCGGTCGATGTTGCCGCCGGTGTCGGCGATGGCGTCGGACACGGCCGCCAGCGCGGTCGGGGTGAGCGGACGGCCGAGCACGGTGACGGCGTGGCGGCGCCGCGAGGCCCGTTGCGAGTGCGCCTCCACCCGCTCGAAGTCGATGCTCAGATCGTGCCGGAAGCCCCAGAACAGGATGTCCCTCAGCAGCGCGTCGGACGCGCCGTCGAGCCGGACCAGCACGTCCAGCGTGAGCCGCTCGCGGACCACCAGCTGCTCCATGTCCTCCAGCTGGGCCCCGGCGGCCGCCACCAGCCCGAGCAGGTCCCGGGTCAGCCGTGGTCGGTCCCGCCCGGACACCCGGATCAGCAGCGGCAGGTTGTCCTCGTCCGCGCCGTCGACCACCGGCTGTTCGCTCATCCCGTCCCCCGCGCTCATCCCATCCCCCACACCAGCAGCTCGCTCGGCGCTCGCCCGGTGACCCGCAGCCCCGCCGGGTCCACCCACCCGGAGCGCGTCACCCTCCGAGAGCACCCCGACCCGCTCCACCTCGACCTGGCCGACGGCCACGAACAGGTGCACGTACGCCGCCTCCGGCAGCTGCCGGTGCTCGCCCGCGGCCACCGTGGTGACCCACAGCGTGCTGGCCACCGACCCGAGGGTGATCGCCGCCTCCGACACCGACCCGGACGCGACCGGCACCCAGTCACCGGCCAGCGAGCGACGATCCACCTCCTGCTGCGCGTACGCCGGCGTGACCCCGGCGACGTCGGGCCGCACCCAGCTCTGCACGAACCGGACCGGCACCCGGGGCCGGTCCGGCTCGATCCGGTAGGCGTCGTTCCGCTCGGCGTGCACCACCCCCGACCCCGCGCTCAGCCGTTGGACCGAGCCGGGCGCGATGATCCCGGCGTGCCCGGTGGAGTCGGCGTGCAGCAGCGACCCGACAGCACCCAGGTGACGATCTCGGTGTCGGCGTGCGGGTGGTCGTCGAAGCCGTGGCCGCTGGTCAACCGCTCGTCGTTGTGGGCCACCAGCGTGCCGAAGCCGACGTTGTCCGGGTCGTAGTGACGGCCGAAGGAGAAGGCGTGGCGGGTGCTGACCCCGGGCGCCTCCGTCGCGAAGCGGTCGCCCGCGCGCTGGACGAGCAGGACGGGGTCGGCGGGCACGTCCTCACGATAGTGACGGCGACCAGCGGGACCGGCGCATGTCCACGCGGTCACCGACCAGCTCCGCACCCTCGTCCCGCAGGTGACGCAGGGCGGTCTCCTCCAGCCCACGGGCCGGGCGGCCGTCGGCCCGGACCACCCGCCACCACGGCACCCCGGCCCCCTGGGTCGACATCACCCGACCGACCAGGCGCGGGCCGCCCCGCCCGACGAGCTCGGCCAGGTCGCCGTAGCTGGCCACCCGGCCCGGCGGGATCTGCTCGACAGCAGTCAGGACGGCTTCGACGTAGGCGTCGTCCACCGGGTCACCAGCCGTGGCTGCCGGGCACGCCCTTGAACGGTCCGGTCACCGAGCTGGTGATCCAGCCGCCGTAGAACCCGCCCGGCTGCGGGATCACGGTCTCCCCACCCACGAGCACCTCGTCCATCGGGCCGGCGTAGAGCGCGAGGTGGTCTCGCAGCACGGCGTAGGCCGAGGTCGGGTCCGGGTAGTACCAGGCGACCCGCTCGGCCACCCGGTCGCCGACCACCACGTCGAGATAGCGGGCCGAACCCTTCCACTCGCAGAAGGAGGTGCCGGCCGCCTCCCGCAGCACGCCGGCCGCGAAGGACGCCCGCGGCAGGTAGTAGGTCGGCGGGTGGGAGGTCTCCAGCACCTGCCAGCTCGACGAGGTCCGGCAGATCGTCGTGCCGGCGAACCGGACCTCGATCTCCGCCGGGCAGGCCCGCAGGGCCGGAGGTCGCGGGTAGTCCCAGACCGACTCCGTCGCGGTCTCCGCGCCGGTCGGTCGGCTCCGCGCGGTCGGTCGCGTTCCGCGCTCGGTCGGGTCGGGGTGTCTCCACCGGGTCGCATCGGCGTTTCTCCACTCGGCGGGCTGGGTGTGTCCATGCCGCCAGCGTAGGCACCGGCACCCCGTCCGGACCGTCAGATTGGTCCTCGAACTGGATTAACTCGAGTGGTTCCGTCGGCCCAGGGGTGTGTGATTGGGTGGTTCTGCTGTTGCAAGTCTGTGCCGTGGTCAGTGCTACGCCCTCAGGTTCTTGCGTGGGCGTTCGACCGATGTGAACGTCCGACAGCATCCCGGGGCCGTGAGGTGCGGCTTCCGCGCACGATGCCTAGGAGAGTTCATGGCACAGGGAACCGTCAAGTGGTTCAATGCCGAGAAGGGCTACGGCTTCATCGCCGTGGACGGCGGCGGTCCGGACGTTTTCGTCCACTACAGCTCGATCGAGTCGACGGGTTTCCGGACCCTCGACGAGGGCCAGCGAGTGGAGTTCGAGACCACCCAGGGACCGAAGGGTCCGCAGGCCGACCAGGTGCACGCCATCTGATCTTCGCTCCACACACACAAACCCCCGTACGGATTCCGTACGGGGGTTTTGTGTGTACCCGATATCGCCGACTCCGAACTGCGAGCCCAGCGAGTGCGGGATATCAGTACGAGGGCTGGGACGGGTCGATCTGGTTCACCCAGGCGCTGACGCCGCCACCGACGTGGACGGCGTCGGCCAACCCGGCGCCGTGCACGATGGCCAGGCACTCAGCGGACCGGGTGCCGGCCTTGCAGTAGAGCACCACCTGCTTGTCCTGCGGCAGCTCCGGCAGCGCGCTGCCGTTCAGGAAGTCGCCCTTGGGGATGAGCACCGAGCCCGGGATCTCGTTGATGTCCCGTTCCACGGACTCGCGGACGTCGATCAGCACGAAGTCGCGCTCACCGGCCTCCCGGGCCTGCAACCACTCCTCCAGCTGGGTCACGGCGATCGTGTGACCGGCCGCGGCCGCGGCCGCCTCGTCGGTGATCGCCCCGCAGAACGCCTCGTAGTCGATCAGCTCGGTGATCGGCTCACCCGCCGGGTCCTTGCGCAGGTTGAGCGTCTTGTAGCTCATGTCCAGCGCGTCGTAGACCATCAGCCGACCGATCAGCGGGTCGCCGATGCCGGTGATCAGCTTGATCGCCTCGGTGACCATGATCGAACCGATCGAGGCGCAGAGCACCCCGAGCACGCCACCCTCGGCGCAGGACGGCACCATCCCCGGTGGCGGCGGCTCCGGGTAGAGGTCGCGGTACTGCGGACCCTGGTCGGCCCAGAAGACGCTGACCTGTCCCTCGAAGCGGAAGATCGAGCCCCACACGTACGGCTTGTGCGAGAGCACCGCCGCGTCGTTGACCAGGTAGCGGGTCGCGAAGTTGTCGGTCCCGTCCACGATCAGGTCGTACTGGGCGAAGATCTCCATCACGTTGTCGTTGTCCAGCCGGACGTCGTGCACGATCACGTTCACCAGCGGGTTGACCTCGGCCACGGACTCCTTGGCCGACACCGCCTTGGACCGTCCGATGTCGGACTGGCCGTGGATGATCTGGCGCTGCAGGTTGGACTCGTCGACCGTGTCGAACTCGACGATGCCGAGCGTGCCGACCCCGGCGGCGGCGAGATAGAGCAGCGCGGGGCTGCCCAGTCCACCGGCTCCGATCACCAGCACGCGGGCGTTCTTGAGCCGTCGCTGCCCGATCATGCCCACGTCGGGGATGATCAGGTGACGGCTGTAGCGCCGAACCTCGTCCGGGGTCAGCGCCTCGGCGGGTTCGACCAGCGGCGGTAAAGCCACAACTTCCTCCATGTTCGTCGTCGGGGCTCCATGGTGACCGGACTCGGTGTCCCGAGGCTCCGGTCGGAGCGTCCACTGCGATCTTGGAGAGCAACGCGACCGGGTGGACACCTATTCCGACATGTGGGCGGAACCGTCGGCCGCCGTAGGCAGCTCGCCCGATACGCTCACAGCCTTCCCCCACACCGCGGAGGCCGAGCAGCACATGTCCAGTGTCGTCCCCGTCGACGGTCCCCCACCCAGCACCGACCGAAGCCCGGTACGCGGCCAACGGCGCGCGGTGGACAGCTTCCTGCGCGACGACCGGTGGCCGGACTTCTTCGCCACCGCGATGCTGCTGGCCAGCATCTTCGTGCTGATCATCTCCCTGGTCGGCCCGTGGCGCCGCTACTTCGCCCGCGAGTACGACTGGGTGTCCATCCTCACCATCCCGATCGTCCCGGGTCTGGTGTACGCGGCCTTGCTGCTGGTGATGGCCGAGGCGCTCCGCCGCCGCCTGCGCGCGGCCTGGTGGCTGCTGACGATCTGGTGGGTGATCTTCCCCGAGCTCGGCCGGATCGGTTTCCTGATCAGCGGTCGTGCCTCGGCGGTCGAGATCGTCCTGCACGTGGCCGGTCTGCTGCTGATGGGCTTCGTGCTGGTGGTGCTGATCCGATCCCGCCGGCAGTTCACCGCCCGCCGGGTGCCGGGCAGTCTGGGACTGGCGCTCCTGGTCTTCGTGGTCGGGGGGATCGCGATGCTGGCCCTCGGTGCCTGGCTGACGGTGCGCTTCGGCTCCACCGCCGACTGGTCCGACGCCACCAGCCACGTGCTGAACGCGATGCTGGTCGACATCGGCCGGTTCGGCGGCGACCGACGCGGTCCGCTCACCGCTCTGGGTGCGGTTCCTGGTCGGCCTGTTCGGCGCCGCTGTGGTGCTGCTGTCGGCGTTCCTGCTCTTCCGACCGCCGAAGCACACCCGTTTCCTCTCCGCCGCCGACGAGGCCACGGTCCGCACCCTGCTGCGGGACTACGGCGACCACGACTCGCTGGGCTACTTCGCCACCCGCCGGGACAAGGCCATCGTCTGGGACACCGGCGACCCGGCCACGGCCCGGGCCGGTGTCTCCTACCGCGGGGTCGGCTCGGTGAGCCTGGCCAGCGGTAACCCGGTCGGTGACCCGGATCGCTGGCCCGAAGCCATCGAGGCCTGGCGCCAGGAGGCCCGCCGCACCGGGCTCTCGGTGGCCGTGATGGGGGCGGGCGAAGAGGGCGCCGCCGCGTTCACCGCGTCGGGTATGACCGCGTACGAGATCGGCGACGAGGCGATCGTCGACCTGCGGGGCTTCTCGCTCAACGGGCCCGGGATGCGGCCGATCCGGCAGTCGGTGACCCGGCTCCAGCGGCGCGGCTACACCACCCGGGTGCTCCGCCACAGCGAGCTCAGCCAGGCCGATTTCGATGCGCTCAGCGCGGACGCGGCGTCCTGGCGCGGTGACGGTGGCGACGAGCGCGGCTTCTCCATGGCCCTGGGTCGCCTGGCCGACCCGCTGGACGGCGACTGCGTGATGGTGCAGGCGCGCGACGGCGAGGGCAACCTCCGGGCCTTCCTCAGCTTCTCCCCGTGGGGTCGCAACGGGCTCTCCCTGGACCTGATGCGGCGGGATCCCTCCGCCGACAACGGCCAGGTCGAGCTGATGGTGGCCTCCCTCGCCGAGCGCTCGGCGCAGTTCGGGGTGGCTCGGGTCTCGCTGAACTTCGCCATGTTCCGCGAGGCGTTCGAGCGCGGGGCCGAGATCGGGGCCGGGCCGATGGCCCGGCTGCTCCGCCAGACCCTGCTGCTGGCCAGCCGCAACTGGCAGCTGGAGTCGCTCTACCGGTCCAACGCCAAGTACCTGCCCACCTGGCAGCCGCGCTTCATCTGCTTCGAGTACGCCTCCGACCTCCCCCGGGTGGGGACGGCGGCCGGGCAGCGCCGAGGGGTTCCTCAGTCGCCCGAGCCTGTCGTCACTGCTGCGCCGCCAGGAGGCGGCGAACACGGCGCTCGACACCGGCACCGAGGCGTACGCCGCCGAGGTGCGGGCGCTGATGCCGCCGCCCCCGGACCTGCTGGCCGAGGCGCTGGCGGCCGACAAGCTGCCCGAGCAGGTGCGGGTGCGTCGCGCCAAGGTCGAGCGGCTGAAGGCCCGCGGCATCGAGCCGTACCCGGTCGGCTACCCGCGCAGCCACACCCTGGCCCAGGTGCGCGCCGAGGCCGGTCTGCTGGCGCCCGACAGCCGGACCGGGGAGACGGTGTCGATCACCGGCCGGGTGCTGCTCAAGCGCAAGCTCGGCCGGATCGGTTTCGCCACCCTGCGGGACGGCTCGGGCGACCTGCAGGTGCTGATCTCCCGCGACGGGGTCGGTGAGGAGCTGTTCGACCTGTGGCGGCACGACATCGACCTCGGCGACCACATCGGCGTCACCGGTGAGGTGATGGCCACCCATGCCGGCGAGCTGACGGTGCAGGCGACGTCGCTGCAGCTGACCAGCAAGTCGCTGCGGCCGCTGCCGGACAAGCACAAGGGACTCACCGATCCCGAGGCCCGGATCCGCGCCCGCTACGTGGACCTGATCATCCGGCCGGAGGCCCGCGACATCGCGTACACCCGCGCGACGGTGGTGCGCAGCGTCCGGGACTCGTTGGCCCGGCGTGGCTTCACCGAGGTCGAGACGCCGATCCTGCAGCTCATCCACGGCGGCGCGAACGCGCGACCGTTCGAGACCCACATCAACGCCTACGACCTCGACCTCTACCTCCGCATCGCCACCGAGCTGCACCTGAAGCGGCTGATCGTCGGCGGCATGGAGAAGGTGTTCGAGATGGGCAAGCAGTTCCGCAACGAGGGGGCTGACTTCAAGCACAACCCGGAGTTCACCTCGCTGGAGCTGTACGAGACCTACGGCGACTACGACTCGATGCGGATCCTCACCCAGCAGATCATCCAGGAGGCCGCAGTTGCCGTGTACGGCGAACCGGTGGCCCGTCGGGCCGAGGGTCCCGACGGCAAGATCACCGAGTACGACCTGTCCGGCGACTGGCCGGTGAAGACGATCTGCCAGGCCGTCTCGGAGAAGCTCGGCGAGGAGGTCACCGCCGACACCTCCCGTGAGGTGCTGCTGCGCCACGCAGCGGCCATCGGGCTCGACCTCGACGCCGACAGTCGCTGGGGCTTCGTGCTCGAGGAGGTCTACGGCGAGCTGTGCGAGTCGACCACCACCACGCCGGTCTTCTACACCGACTTCCCCAAGGAGAACGCGCCGCTGACCCGCAAGCACCGCCACGACCCGCGGCTGGCGGAGAAGTGGGACCTGGTGATCTTCGCCGCCGAGCAGGGCACCGCCTACTCCGAGCTGGTCGACCCGATGGACCAGCGCGAGCGGCTGGTCGCCCAGTCGCTGCTGGCCGCGGCCGGCGACCCGGAGGCGATGCAGGTCGACGAGGACTTCCTCACCGCCCTGGAGTACGGCATGCCCCCGACCGGCGGGATGGGGATGGGCATCGACCGGCTGGTGATGAACCTGACCGGGCTCAGCATCCGCGACACGATCCTGTTCCCGATCGTGCGGCCCAACCGCTGAGCCGTCAGATCGCCCCCACCTGCCCCAACCAGGCCAACGACTGTGGCAGCGTCGGCTTGTAGGTCGCGTAGTTGTGTCCACCGCTGGCCAGCAGCAGGGTCGCCACCCCGGGGATGCCGGAGGACTGGGTGACCATCTGGGAGGTGTCGGCGTACGTGGCACCCGGCTTCCAGGTGTCGGTGTCGGTCCTGCTGGCCACGATCAGCAGGTTGGTCTGGCGCTGTGGCGGCTGCTTGATCAGCCAGATCGGCGCGTTCTGGTTACGCAGCTGCCGGCTGCCGCCGAACAGGTCACCGGTGGTCGAGTCGGTCTCGGCGTCGAAGTAGCCCCCGATGCTGACCGCGGCCGAGAACTCGCTCCGGTTGCGCAGCAGCAGCTTGGCGGAGCAGAAGCCGCCGGTGCTGAAGCCGAGCGAGGACCACTTCGCCCCCGACGGGTCGGAACGGAACCGCTTGACCACCTGCTGACGCACGCTGGTGGCCAGCCACGTCTCCGCCTGGGGACCGCCGGGGACGTTGGTGCACTCGGTGTCCCGCGGCGGCGCGATCATCAACGGGGGGAACACCGCGATGAATGGCTTGACCTTGCCCGAGTCGATGGCCTGGGTCGCCTGGGCGGCGAAGGCGAAGCCGTTGAACATGGCCTGCGGTGTGCTCGGCTGCCCCGGCAGCACCATCACGGTGGGGAACTTCGTCAGCCGGTTGCGCAGCTCGTCGTACTGCTTGGGCAGCCAGACCAGCACCGGCAGGCGCGCCGCCCCAGGTCCCTTGGCGCCCGGAACCTTCACGGTGATCGTCTTGACCGTGCCCTGCGAGCCGTCGCCCGGCACCAGGCCGGTCAGGTCGATGGCGCCGCCGCCGGCGTCGGACTCCCCGACCACCTCGCCCCAGCTGTTGTAGAAGCCGTACTGGTTGTTGGCGTAGAGACCGACGGCGCCGACGGCCAGCACCTGGCACAGCACCACGCCGACCAGGCGGAGCAGCCGACCACCGACACCGCTCGGTCCGCGACCCCAGACCACGATCAACGCGACGGGGATGATCACCGCCAGGGCACCGACGAGCCAGAGCAGGACAGGGGACGTGAGACTCATGCGAACAGACTCCTGGTGGCGACTCCAACCGCACTCCAACGCGCCGCTGGAGTGTTCAATGGCGACATGGTCCCAGCCGATCCCGTCCGCGCCCGGGTGGCCGGTCGTGAGCTGTCGGTGGTCAACCTGGACAAGGTGATGTACCCGGCCACCGGCTACACCAAGGCGGAGGTGATCAGCTACTACTCCCAGATCGCCGACGTGCTGCTCCCCTACGTCGCCGACCGGGCGCTGACCCGGGTGCGGTTCCCCGACGGAGTCGCCGGACCGAGCTTCTACGAGAAGAACGCCCCCGCCGGCACCCCGCAGTGGGTCCGCACCGCGCGGATCCTGACCAGCGACGGCCCGGTCTCGTACGTGGTCGCCGACGAACCGGCCACCCTGGTCTGGCTGGCCAACCTGGCCGCCCTGGAGCTGCACGTGCCCCAGTGGCAGATCGGGGTGCTGGACCAGCGGACCGCGGCCAGCGGGGCGCTGGAGCGCGGCGAGCCGCTGGCCGACCGGGTGGTCGTCGACCTGGACCCGGGCGCCGGCACCACGATCGTCGACGTGGCCCGGGCCGCCATGATCGCGGCCGAGCGGCTCGCCTCCGACGGGCTGGTGCCGGTGCCCCAGACGTCCGGCAGCAAGGGCATCCAGGTGTACGCCGCCGTCGCGCCGACCCCGAGCCGACGGATCTGGGCGTACGTGAAGCAGCTCAACGCCACCCTGCACCGCAGGCAACCCGACTTCTTCGTGGCCTCGATGTCGATCGCCGAGCGGGCCGGGCGGATCTACGTCGACTACAACCAGAACCTGGCTGCCCGCAACACCATCGCGCCCTACTCCCTGCGCGGTCGGGAGCGGCCCAGCGTGGCCACGCCGCTGACCTGGGAGGAGGTGGCCGCCACCGCCGGTCCGGACGACCTGCGCTTCTCCCCCGAGCAGGTGCTGGACCGGGTCGCCGAGCACGGGGACCTGGCCGCCGACCTGCTGCACCCCGACCGACCGGAGCTGCCGCTCGGTGGAAGCGGACGAGGCCTAGTCCTCGGTCGCGGGACCGCTCGCCGGAGCGCGGCCGTGGGTCTGCAGCCGCAGCCCGGCCAGGGTCAGGTCCAGGGCCGCCCGGAACTGCTCCACGTCGTCGTGGACGGCGAACTCCTCGACGATCTCGTGCAGGAAGGGGTACTCGGCGGGATCCGTGTCGCGCCAGTCCTGCGCGACCCTCCCGAGGAACTGGTCCCGGTTCACGCTCCCGTCGAGCACCTCGGCGGGCGGCTCCTGGCCGAGGTCCGCCGCCGTGCCGATGACGACCCCGAGGATCGCCGACACGGCGTTGAACCGCTGCCCGGCGGTCAGGTCCAGCCGCAGCGTCTGCCGGCCGAACTGCTCGTACAGGCGCAGCGAGTTCGGCTGCAGCGTCGTGTTGCGCATGAAGTACGCGGTCAACCACGGGCGGTCCACGATCGCGTCGAACAGGGACACGGCCAGCACCCGCAGCACGTCGATCGGGTCGTCCCCGCGCCGGTCGGCCTCCGCGGCCTGCTGCTCGACGATGGTGAGGACACCGGCCACGGCGTGGTCGGTCGCGCGGTCGAGCAGCTCGTCCTTGTTCGAGACGTACCAGTAGATGCTGGCCACGCCGCCGCCGAGACGACCGGCCAGCGCCCGGAACGTCAGCGCCGACTCCCCCGCTTCGTCGAGCAGGGCGACCGCCTCGCCGAGGACCGCCTCCATCGAGTGCGAGGCGCGCCGCCGCCCTTCCGGAGCGCGCGTCCGTCCCTGTGCCATACCTCACATCCAAGCAGATCTTGCCGAGCATCGAACGTTGTTCTATCGTATCGAACGTCGTTCGGTAGTCGAACGCCGTTCGAGAAAGGAGCCGGGATGGCCACCACGACCACCGCCACGGCATCACCCACCTACCCGTCCCTGCGCGCCGCGTGGATCCCGCTGTTCGCGCTCTGTCTGGCCTTCTTCGTCGAGATGGTCGACAACACGCTGCTGTCGATCGCGCTGCCCACCATCGGTCGCGATCTCGGCGGCAGCACCACCGCGCTGCAGTGGGTGACCGGCGCCTACTCGCTGACCTTCGGCGGCCTGCTGCTCACCGCCGGGTCGATCGCCGACCGCTTCGGCCGCCGCCGGGTGCTGCTGATCGGCCTGGCCGTCTTCGGTCTGCTCAGCCTGGCCGTCGTCGCCGTGTCCACCTCCGGCGAGCTGATCGCGCTGCGGGCCGGGCTGGGCATCGCCGCGGCCGCCATGGCCCCGATCACCAACTCCCTGGTCTTCCGCCTGTTCGACGACGCCACCCTGCGGATGCGCGCGATGACGGTGATGATCATCGTCGGCATGTCGGGCTTCGTGCTCGGCCCGGTGCTCGGCGGCACCGCCCTGGCCCACGTGCGCTGGGAGTGGCTGCTGGTGGTCAACGCGCCGATCGCCCTGATCGCCTGGATCGGCGTCCGTCTCGGCGTGCCCGCCGACCGCCCGGCCGACCTCAGCAGCGGCACCCTGGACCTGCCGGGTGCGGCGCTCAGCGTCACCACCATCGGTCTGGCCTGCTACGCGCTGACCAGCGGGGTGCAGCACGGCTGGCTCTCGGTGATCACCGTCGCCTCGGTCCTCGGCGCGGCCGCCGCGGCGGTCGCCTTCGTCCGCCACGAGCGGCGGACGGCGTCACCGATGCTGGATCTCCGGCTGTTCGAGGTCGGCACCGTCCGCGGCGCCGTGATCGCGCAGATCGGCACCTCGATCGCCATGGCCAGCGTGATGTTCGGGCTGATCCTGCACTTCCAGTACGCCTACGGCTGGAGCCCGGTCCGGGCCGGTCTGGCCAACCTGCCGCTGATCGTGACCATGATCGCCGCGACCCCGGTGTCGGAGTGGCTGGCCCGGCGCTTCGGTCACCGGATCGCCTGCCTGATCGGGGCCGGTCTGCTGGCCGGCGCTCTGGGAGGCCTGGCCTGGGGCGTCGACCGCGGGTACCCGGCCATCGCCGCGTCGATGGTGGTGATGACGATCGGGCTGCGGACCGTGATGACGATCTGTGCTGTCGCACTGGTCGAGGCGATGCCGGCCAACGCCACGTCCATCGGCACCGCGCTGAACGACACCGCGCAGGAGATCGGCACCAGCGTCGGCACCGCCGTCGTCGGGACGCTGATCGCCGTGCTGGTCACCACCCAGCTGCCCGCCGGCGTCTGGAGCAGCGAGCTGGTCGCCACCTTCTTCCACGGCGAGCGGATCATCTACGGGGTGCTGGCCGTGGTGGCCGGCCTGATCGCGGCGGTCGGGGCGCTGTCCCTGACCGACTCCCGCAGCACCGAGGAAGCGGCCGACGACGAGTCCGAGCCTGGCCCCCGCCGAGGTGGTCGAGAACCTCACCGAGCGGCGGCACGCTGCCGGTTAGAGTGCGCTGGTGAGCATCGAGGCCGTCGCCGCCAAGAAGACCCCCGTCCGGATGCCGCGGGACCAGCGCCGCGCGCAGCTGCTGGACGCGGCCAACGACGTGTTCACCAGCAACGGCTACCACGCCGCCGCGATGGACGACATCGCCGAGGCCGCCGGCGTCTCCAAGCCGGTGCTCTACCAGCACTTCGGCTCCAAGCTCGACCTCTACCTCGCGCTGCTGGACGCCAGCTGCGACCGGCTGGTGGAGGTGGTCGAGGAAGCCCTCGACTCCACCGAGGAGAACGCCGACCGGGTGGTGGCCACCATGGGCGCCTTCTACGAGTTCGTCTCCTCGGCCAGCGGCCAGTTCCGGTTCGTCTTCGAGTCCGACCTGACCGGCGACGGCCAGGTCCAGCAGCGGCTGTGGAAGGTCAACAACGACATCGCCGACGCCATCGCCGTGGTGATCGAGGACGACACCGGGCTGGCGTACGAGCAGTCCAAGCTGCTGGCCATCTCCCTGGTCGGGATCGCCCAGGTCAGCGCCCGCTACTGGGTGTCCGGGGGCACCCAGCGGATCGCCCTGGAGGAGGCCAAGCAGCTGGTCAGCAGCCTGGTCTGGCGGGGCATCGGCGGCTTCCCCAAGTACCGAGCACCAGCACCCCGATCATCCTCATGACCATCGCGAGCACTCGGCGCCGCCGGCGCACACCGACGGGCCGACGTCGCCGAAGGGTCGGGCGTGAGCGGCCACCTGCTGGTCCGACGCCCCTCCCCGGCCCTCGCCGACGGCGAGCTGACCCACCTGGACCGGGCCCCGGTCGACGCCGCCCTCGCGCTCGAGCAGTGGCGGGGCTACGTGGACGCCTTCGCCGCCCGCGGCTGGACCGTGCAGGAGATCGAGCCGGCCGACGAGCACCCGGACGGCGTGTTCGTGGAGGACAGGTGGTGGTCTTCGACGACCTGGCCGTGCTGACCTCCCCCGGGCGGCGTCCTCGCGCGGCGGCGAGGTGGCCACCACCGAAGCGGCGCTGGCCGCCCTGCCCGCGACCCGGCGACTGGAGGTCGCGCGGATCGAACAACCCGGGCACCTGGACGGCGGCGACGTGCTGAAGGTCGGCCGGACGGTGTACGTCGGGCTGAGCGGGCGCACCGACGAAGCGGCCGTCGCCCAGCTACAGCGCCGTGCTGGAGCCCCGCGGCTGGCAGGTCGTCGCCGTCCCGGTGACCAAGGTGCTGCACCTGAAGTCCGGCGTGACCGCCCTGCCCGACGGCACGGTCGTCGGCTTCCCCCCGCTGGTCGACGACGCCGGCGCCTACCCCAGCTTCCTGGCGGTGCCCGAGGAGCACGGCACCGCGGTGGTCGACCTCGGCGCCTCCGCCGACGGTCGCCGGGCCGTGCTGATGTCCGCCGATGCTCCGCGCACGGCCGAGCTGTACGCGGCCCGCGGGCTCGAGGTCGTGACCGTGCCGATCACCGAGTTCGAGAAGCTCGAGGGCTGCGTGACCTGCCTGTCCGTGCGCCTGCGCGCCAGCGCTCAGGACTGAACCTGCGCGCCAGCGCTCAGGAGTGAACGCTCGCGCGAGGACTAGTCGGTGACGGGCCGCTCGTAGCCCCGCGGGACCACGAGCACCGGCACCGGCGAGTGCCGGATCAGCTTGGTGGCGCGCGACCCCAGGAAGACGCGCGCGATCGGACCGAGCGTCGAGGAGCCCAGCACCAGGAGCTCGTTCGGCTCCCAGTCGACGCTGGACATCGACTCGCCCCAGCCGGCGCCGGTGGCGATCACGGTCTCGGTGTCCTCGTCGATGACCTCGTCGATCCGCAGCCGGCTCTGGGCGTGCGACGCCTGCTCCCGCCAGGAGTCCAGCACCGAGTCCTCGGCGGACAGCCCGACCTCCGGCGGGTACATGGTGGCGCCCCGGACGCCGAAGCTGGCCACCCGGGCGGGCGTGCCGAGGCTGCGGGCGAAGGCCACCGCGTGGGCCACCACCTTCTCCGACTCCTCGCCGTCGGAGAAGGCGCAGGTGACCCGGCTGAACCCGTCGGCGGCGGTGGACCGGTAACCCCGCGGGCTCAGGGCCAGCGGGACCGGCGAGGAGTGCAGCAGCTTGTCGGTGGTGGAGCCGACGACGATCCGACCCACTGCCCCGTCCGTGCTGGAGCCGAGCACCAGCACCGAGGCCTGGCACTCCTGCGCGGCCTGGAGCAGGGCGGAGGTGACCGAGCGCCCGGTGACCGCGTGGTAGTCGATCGGCACGTCGACGCTGGGATCGACCAGGTAGTCGCGCGCCTTGGCCTCGGCCTGCTTCCCGAGCTGCTGGGCGAACTGCGGCGTACTCGGCGTCGACCCGGGCCAGCGACGGCGTCGACCACTGGCGCGGCACCACGGTGACCACGCCGAGCGAGGTCCCCAGTGCGTGCGCCAGCTGCAACCCGAGGTCCAGCGAGCCACGCCCGCCCTTGTGCGGCACGTACCCGACGAGCAGACGGTCATCAGTGACCCACCTCGCGTCATCGGCTCCTCGGCGTCGACGTCCTCGCCGGCCAGCATCCGACCCAGCACCGAGTGCTTCCTCCCGTACAGGAGGTAGAAGACGATGAAGACGCCGACCCACAGGGCGAAGACCAGCCAGGTGTACCAGTGCAGGTTGGCCAGGATGTAGCCACAGGCCACGATGGACAGGATCGGGGTGACCGGGAAGAACGGCACCTTGAAGCCCCGGGGCAGGTCGGGCTGCCGGTAGCGCAGGATGATCACTCCCAGCGAGACCACGATGAACGCGGTCAGGGTGCCGATGGAGACCACGTCGATCAGGTAGTCCAGGGGGACGAACGCGGCCAGCAGCGACGACCACGATCGCCACGATGATCGTGTTGTTCACCGGGGTCTGCGTCCGGGAGCTGACCTTGGCGAAGATCTTCGGCAGCATCCCGTCCCGGCCCATGGCGAACAGGATCCGGGTCTGGCCGTACATGGTGACCAGGGTGACCGAGAAGATCGAGATCACCGCGCCGAGAGCCAGGATGGTCGCCCAGACCGTGTTGCCGGTGATGATCTCCAGGATCTTGGACAGACCGGCCTCGGACTGACCTTCGAAGTCGGTCCAGGGCTGGGCGCCGATCGCCGAGATCGCCACCAGCAGGTAGATCGCGATGACGATGAACAGGGCGCCGATCAGCGCCCGGGGCATCGTCTTCTGCGGGTCCTTGACCTCGTCACCGGCGGTGGACACGGCGTCCAGACCGATGAAGGAGAAGAAGATGGTGCCGGCCGCGGTGGCCACCCCGGCCGCCCCCAGCGGGGCGAAGTCGGCGAAGTGGTTGGACTGGAACGCGGTGAAGGCGATGATCGAGAACATCACCAGCACCGTGAGCTTGATGACCACCATGATCGCGTTGACCTTGGCCGACTCGCTGGCCCCGCGGATCAGCAGGAACATGCAGAGCACGGTCAAGATCACCGCCGGCAGGTTGATCACGCCGGTGGTCTGTCCCGGTTCACCCCGAACGGTGCGGCCAGGATCGCCTGCGGCAGCTCCAGCCCGGTGATGTTCACCAGCGCCTCGTTCACGTAGCCGCTCCAGCCCACGGCCACGGCGGCGGTGGAGACGCCGTACTCCAGCAGCAGGCAGGCGGCCACCCCCATGGCGATGATCTCGCCCAGGGTCGCGTACGCGTAGGAGTAGGTGGAGCCGGAGACCGGCACGGCCGAGGCCATCTCCGCGTAGCAGATGGCCGCCAGCCCCGCGGCCAGCCCGGCCAGCATGAAGGACACGATCACCGCGGGCCCGGCTTCGGGCACCGCCGAGGAGAGGACGAAGAAGATGCCGGTGCCGACGGTGGCGCCGACGCCGAACATCATCAGCTGGAACGTGCCCATGGTCCGGTTCAGCTGCGGACCGTGGCGGTCGCCGATCGGCTTCCGCCGGAACAGCCCGCCGGCCTGGGTGGGAGACAACGGTTCGACGCTCATGGGCCTCCGATCGCGGGGCGTGCGGTGCCCGCCCGCCTGGCTGCAGTCTGTCCTACCAGCCCGCTGAGCGGCAGTAGCGGCGCCTGTTGTCACACGGCTGTTTCCTGCCCTGCCCCCGCCGACCCTCAGCCGAGTAGATTGGCCCGGCCACCACCGCGAGAGGATGGGTCCATGACGCAAGCTCCCGGCGCCGCCGCACCGTCGCCCCTGACGCCCCCCGATCAGGTCGCCTCCCTGACCCTGACCGCCCCCGCGCCGCCGCAACGCGTGGCCGCGACCCAGGCGCCCTCCATCGCCCCGCAGGTCGACGCGGCCCAGGTCCCGGCGCTGGACGCCCGGGTGGACGGCTTCCTCACCGCCCTGACCAGCGCGCAGACCCGGTCGCCGGAGTTCGCCGCGCAGGCCGACAACGTCCGCAGCATGGGCGACGCCGACGTGCGCAAGGCGGCCGAGACCTCCAACCGGCTGCTGAACACCCCGGTCAAGGCGCTCAAGGAGGGCGGCATCGCCGAGGGCTCGAAGGTCGGCACCACCCTGCTGGAGCTGCGCCGGACGGTCGAGGACCTCGACCCCAGCCAGGCCACCGGCACCCGCAAGCTGCTCGGCTTCCTGCCGTTCGGCGACAAGGTGGTCGACTACTTCCGCAAGTACCAGGACGCGCAGACCCACCTGAACGGCATCCTGCACAGCCTGCGCAACGGGCAGGACGAGCTGGCCAAGGACAACGCCGCGCTCAACATGGAGAAGCAGAACCTGTGGGCGACCATGGGCCGGCTGAACCAGTACGTGTACGTCGCCGAACGGCTCGACGCCAAGCTGACCGAGCAGATCACCGCGCTGGAGCTGTCCGACCCGGACCGGGCCAAGGCCCTGCAGCAGGACGTGCTCTTCTACGTCCGCCAGAAGCACCAGGACCTGCTCACCCAGCTGGCGGTGTCCATCCAGAGCTACCTGGCCATCGACATCATCATCAAGAACAACATCGAGCTGATCAAGGGCGTCGACCGCGCCGCCACCACCACCGTGTCCGCCCTGCGGACCGCTGTCATCGTGGCCCAGGCGCTGGGCAACCAGAAGCTGGTGCTGGACCAGATCACCGCCCTCAACACCACGACGTCCGACCTGATCCAGCGGACGTCGGAGATGCTCAAGGACAACTCGGCGGCGATCCAGCAGCAGGCGGCCTCGGCCACCATCGGGCTGCCCCAGCTGCAGGCCGCGTTCGCCAACATCTACGCGACCATGGACTCCATCGACGCCTTCAAGCTGCAGGCCCTGGACTCGATGTCGACCACCATCACCACCCTCGAGGGCGAGGTCAGCAAGTCGCGGGAGTACCTGGACCGGGTCTCGCACGCCGACCAGCGGCTGGCCTCCGGTGCGCTCGACCTCGAGGGCGGCAGCGCCGGCGGGCTGCGCTGATCGGCGTCCCCGACGCCGTCCCGACCCTCGACGAGAGCTGACCATGGGCTTCAAGGACTGGGTGGCCAAGGTCACCGGCCGGCTGGAGCCGGAGCGGGTGGCCGTCGCGCTCAGCCCGCCCGCACCGACCGAGAACGACATCATGAACGCCCTCGACCGGGCGGACGCGATGGTCGCCGGCGGGGTGGTGCCGGCGCCGGTCCAGTCGCGGGTCAAGCGGATCACCTCGACGGTCCGCCAGACCATGCCGCGGCTGCGCAACCTCGGGCTGGGGAGCGCGGAGGCGTACTCGGTGATGGCCACCGCCACCGACTACCTCCCGGAGGCGATCAGCGGCTACCTGCGGCTGCCCCGGGACTGGGCGGACTCGCGGCCGATCGAGGCCGGCAAGACCTCGCTGATGCTGCTGATCGACCAGCTGGACCTGCTCGGCTCCACCATGGACAAGATCTTCGACGCCGTGGTCCGGGTGGACGCCGCCGCGCTGGTCGCCCACGGCCGGTTCCTGCAGGAGAAGTTCGGCCACCCCGGCAACACGCCGACCGCGCCACCCACGATGAGCCCACCCTCGGACACCCCACGTAGCAGTCTGGACCTCCCATGAGTGACGAGCGACCCACCGACAGCACCACCGACCGGCCCGACGCGGACCTGCGCCGCTGGGGTACCGACGCGCTGCAGGCGCTGTCCGACGCCTTCGACAAGGTCGTCCGCAGCCGCGAGGTCAGCCCCGGCATCGACGTGGCGGACGCGCGGTCCCAGGACTGGTTCGACCTCGGTCACCTCGACCCGGCGGCCCCGGGTCGGTTCCCGGGCCTGGGTGGCGTCGGGGGCGACGGCACCCAGTCCCCCGGCTCAGACGCTCCCGGCACCGGCTCAGCTCCGGCGTCCGGTTCCGTCGCCGACGCCGGCGAGCCGGCTCCGACCGCCACCGCGGCGGATCCGTCAGCCCCCACGCCACCGCAGCCGGAACCCGAGCCGGAGAAGTCGCTGGACGAGCTGCTGGCCGAGCTCGACGCGCTGATCGGGCTGGCCGACGTCAAGGCCGAGATCCACCGCCAGGTGGCGGTGCTGCGGGTCGAGGGACTGCGGAACAAGGCCGGACTGCGCTCGGCCACCATCACCCGGCACCTCGTCTTCGTCGGCAACCCGGGCACCGGCAAGACCACCGTGGCCCGGCTGGTGGGCGGGATCTACCGCGCCCTGGGGCTGCTCAGCCAGGGCCAGCTGGTGGAGGTCGACCGTTCGGAGCTGGTCGCCGGCTACCTGGGTCAGACGGCCATCAAGACCGCCGAGGTGGTGGCCAGCGCCGCGGGCGGCGTGCTGTTCATCGACGAGGCGTACAGCCTGGCCGGCGACCAGTACGGCACCGAGGCCGTCGACACCCTGGTCAAGGAGATGGAGGACCGGCGCGACGACCTGGTGCTGATCGTGGCCGGCTACCCGGACCCGATGGTCGTCTTCATCGCCCAGAACCCGGGACTGGCCAGCCGGTTCCGGACCACCATCGAGTTCGCCGACTACACCGACGACGAGCTGCTGGCCATCTTCGGCCGGCTGGCCGAGGGGGCGGACTACGACGTGCCGGAGGCCACCCGGACCCGGTTCGCCACGCTGCTCGCCGCGACGCCGCGCGGCCCCTCGTTCGGCAACGGCCGGTTCGCCCGGAACCTGCTCGAGGGCGCCATCGGGCGGCACGCCTGGCGGCTGCGGGACGTGACCGAGCCGACAGTGGCCGAGCTCCGGGAGCTGCTGCCCGACGACCTGGACGACGAGCCGGTCGGTGCCGACGAGACGTCCGCACCGCCCGATCTGCCCGATCTGCCGGCTGAGCGATCTGCCCGCGCCGAGCGATCTGCCCGAGCCACCTGAGCTGACCGAGACGACCCAGCCGACCGACGAGAGTGAGGAGACACCGTGACGCAGACCTCGGGAGCGGCCGCGACGGCACCGGTGCCGGTCACCTCCCCCGCCGCCCAGACCATGGTCGCCGCGAACCCGTCGCCACTGCCGGTCCAGGCGACCGGCACCCCGAAGCCCCGCGACACCCCCCGCGAGCTGCGGCGGATGACCACGCTGGTGATCGTGGCCGGCGTCGTCTTCGGCCTGGCCGGCCTGGCCACCTTCCTGCTGCTGACCTCGTCCCTGCAGCGGGCCGAGGCGTCGACGGCGCAGCTGATCCGGGTCCAGGAGATCCAGACCAACCTGCTGCGCGCTGACGCCAACGCGACCAACGCGTTCCTGGTCGGCGGGCTGGAGCCGGCCGACCAGCGCACGGCGTACGACGACGCGATCACCGCGACCTCCCGGCTGATCGCCGAGGCTGCCGACGCCGAGCCGGGTGACCGAGCCGCCCTGTCCGCGCTCAACGTGCAGCTGGTCGACTACACCGAGAACATCGAGCTGGCCCGGGCCAACAACCGGCAGGGCTTCCCGGTCGGCGCGCAGTACCTGCGCAACGCCAGCGGCGGTCTGCGGGCCGACGCGATGCCGATCCTGGACAACCTGGTGTCGGCCAACGCCGACCGGGCCGCCAGCCAGATGAGTGCCCGGATCGCCGTCCTGTTCGCCGTGGTCGGGATCGCCGCGCTCGCCGCGCTGGTCTGGGTCCAGGTGCGGCTGGCCCGACGGTTCCGGCGGCGGTTCAACGTCGGGCTGGCGATCGCCTCCGGGATCGGGGTCGTCGCCCTGATCGTCGGGCTGGCCACGCTGGGCTGGGCGGCGGCCACCATCGGGAGCATCCGGGACGGCTCGTTCGCCGCGGTCCGCGACGCAGCGGGCGCCCGGATCGAGGGCAACAACGCCAAGTCCAACGAGAGCCTGACCCTGATCGCCCGCGGCAGCGGCAGCTCCTTCGAGAAGGCCTGGCAGGTGTCGGCGACGGTGGTCGAGGACCACATCTCCCGGCTGGGTCGCGACTTCGGCTCCGTCTGGACGCCGTACGCGACGGTGCACACCGAGATCCGCAAGCTCGACGACGGCGGTCAGTGGGACAAGGCCGTCGCCCTGGCCACCACCAGGTCGAACGAGACCTTCACCGACTTCGACACCGCCGTGGCCCGGGAGGTGGACAGCGCCAGCGCCGAGACCACCGGCGGGCTGGCCGCCCTCGTCCCCGCGATGGTGGTCGGTGCCCTGCTCACCTTCGCCGCCGGCCTCGCCATGGCCGTGCTCGGCCGCCGAGGACTCGCCCAGCGCCTGAAGGAGTACCGATGAGACGCCGGCCCCCCGCCATGCCCGTACGGCTGGTGCCGGTGCTGGCTCTGCTGCTCACGCTGTTGGCCGGCTGCGGGTTGGCCGGCTACGCGCCCACCCCGCTGCCCGGCGATGGTGCAACGACGGCACCCACCACGGCGCCGACCACCGCGCCCACCACGGCACCGGCCCAGTGCGACAACGCCCTGTCCTCCTACGACCCCAGCGACACCGCCGGAACCGCGGTCAAGCGGATCCAGCAGCGCGGCCGGCTGATCGCCGGGGTGTCGGCCGACACCTACCTGCTCGGTTCCCGCAACCCGTTCACGGGCCAGATCGAGGGCTTCGACATCGACATGGTCAAGGCCCTGGCCCAGGCGATCCTGGGTGACGAGAACGCGTACGAGCTGAGGGTGATCACCGCCGCGCAGCGGATCCCGTCGCTGGAGAACCGGTCCGTGGACGTCGTCGCCCGCAACATGACCATCACCTGCGACCGCTGGACCCAGATCGGCTTCTCCACCGAGTACTACCGGGCCGGTCAGAAGATCCTGGTCCGGCGCGGCTCCAAGGCGACCACCCTGGCCGACCTGGCCGGTCAGCGGGTGTGCGCGCCGAACGGCACCTCGAGCATGACCAACCTGATGAAGCTGCAGCCCGAGGCGATCGCCGTCGGGGCCGACAACCACACCGGCTGCCTGGCCCTGTTCCAGAACGGTGACGTGGACGCCATCACCGGCGACGACACGGTGCTGGCCGGTCTGGCCGCCCAGGACCCGTACGCGGTGGTGCCGGACCAGAAGGCGTTCACCGCCGAGCCGTACGGGCTGGGGTTCAACAGCCGCGACGTCGACCTGATCCGGTTCGCCAACGCCGAGCTGGCCACGATGCGCAGCGACGGGGACTGGAAGAAGATCTACGACCGCTGGCTCGCCGACGCGCTCGGCGCTGCCCCGGCCCCGCCCAAGGCCGTCTACGGCCGGACCGCATGAGCGTCCCCGGCAGGACCCCGTGACCCTCGGCAGGACCCCGTGACAGCGGGATCCGCCTCGGCCCCGGTCGCCCCGGGCCGGATGGGGGTGGCCGCCGACCCGACAGCCCTGCTCGCCTACCTCGACGAGCTCGGTCGCTGGCGCGACGCGCGCCGGTCCGAGCTGAACGAGCTGGACCGGGCCGCCCTCTCCTCGGCCACCGGCGCCGTCAGCGACGTCCGACATCGCGCTGTCGCTGGCGCTGTGGAAGGCGGTGGCCGACCGCTACGAGCACCTGCTCCGGGTCTGGGACTCGGGCCGGGTCGGCGTCACCGAGCGGGAGAAGCTGTCCACGCTGATCTGGGGTCGCCTCGACGCCGCGTACGACCAGAGCGGTCTGGCCGTCTCGCTGCCGGAGGCGTGCCGGTTGTCCGACGCCCTGGTCGGTCAGCTGCGGGTCCGGCTCGGCCTCGACGTGTCCGCCCTGGAGACCACCGACCGGATCGCCGACCTGCGGGCCCAGCTCGAGCGGATCCGCGACCAGATCGGCCTGGAGCCCGCCGGTGCCCGCCAGCAGCAGGCGGCCGAGACCCAGTCCAGGCTGGCCCGCCGGCTGCGGGACGTCACCGAGAAGGCGGGCCGCGGCGGCGACGTGGGCGGTCTGCTGCCCTCGCTGGAGATCGACCTGGCCCGGTTCGAGCGGGACCTGATCGTCGGGGCGGCCCAGCGTCGGCAGGCGAGGATCGAGGTCGACCAGGTCCGCCGGCTGCGGGACAGCCTGGAGGCCCGCGAGGAGCGGCTCCGCACCCTCGCCACCAGCTGCGTGGCCACCGTGGACCCGGCGCCCCGCTACGCGGTGCCGGACGTGGACGCGCTCGGCCCGGTGCCCAACACCCTCGAGGCCCTGGCCGCGTACCGGCACCGGCTGACCCTGGTGGACCGGGCCCTGACCCTGGCCGACGAGGCGTACACCGCCGCGCTGCGCCAGCACGCCGACCTGCTCGCCCGGCTGGACGCCTACCACCTCAAGGCCACCGCCACCGGCGTGGCCGACCAGCCGGCCGTGGCGAACGCGTACGGGCTGGCCACCGCCGCCCTGGCCGAGCGACCGACCAAGATGGCCCTGGCCGGCCAGCTGGTCAACCTGTACCAGACCTACCTGCAGACCGTCACCAGCCGCACGGCGGCGTCATGAGCAGACCACGCCGAAGGGGTACCCGATGAAGTGCACGCAGCCCGGCTGCACCGGTTCGATCGTCGACGGCTACTGCGACGTCTGCGGGTCGCCCGGGGCGTCCGCCGGCACCGCCACCCTCGCCCCCGCGACCGGGTCCGCCGCCCGACCGTCGGCGGGCTCGTCAGCGGGCTCGCCGGCCGGGACGAGCGGCGGTGCCGGGTCATCGGCACCGGCCGGTCAGCGGGCGGGTGCCTGTCGCCAACCCGGCTGCGGCGGCACCGTGGTGGACGGCTACTGCGACGTCTGCGGCACCCCGGGCGACGCCGCCCCGGCGGCGACACCGACGTCCAGCCGTACGAGCGCCCCTCAGGAGGACCTGCCCGGGGTGGTCTCCACCATGACCCGCGGTTCCAGTCGGCTCGGCTCCGCCGCCATCGGCTCCCGGCGGGCCGGCAGCGGCGGCACCACGGCCACCAAGCGGGTCAGCTCCGGCTCGCAGCGGCTGCGTTCCGCCCGGCTCGGGGCCGGACTGACCCGGGTGCCGCCCGCTCCGTCGATCGACGCGGCCAAGGCGATCATGACCAACCCGGTGGTGCCGGAGAACAAGCGGGTCTGCCCGTCCTGCGGCTCGCCGGTGGGCCGGGGCCGGGACGGCCAGCCCGGCCGGGCCGAGGGCTTCTGCCCCAAGTGCGGCAGCCAGTTCTCCTTCACCCCCAAGCTCAAGCCCGGCGATCTGGTCGCCCACCAGTACGAGGTGGCCGGCTGCCTGGCCCACGGCGGTCTCGGCTGGATCTACCTGGCCAAGGACAAGAACGTCTCCGACCGCTGGGTGGTGCTGAAGGGCCTGCTCAACACCGGCGACGCCGACGCGCTGGCCGTGGCCATCATCGAGCAGCAGTTCCTGGCCCAGGTCGAGCACCCGCTGATCGTGGAGATCTACAACTTCGTCACCCACGACGGCGCCGGCTACATCGTGATGGAGTACGTCGGCGGCGTCTCGCTCAAGGACATCCTCAAGAACCGGATGCGGGAGGCGGGCGGCTCCTACAACCCGCTGCCCGTGGACCAGTCCCTGGCCTACATCCTGGAGGTGCTGCCCGCCTTCCAGTACCTGCACGACCTCGGCCTGGTCTACTGCGACTTCAAGCCCGACAACCTGATCCAGATCGGGGACGCGGTCAAGCTGATCGACCTCGGTGGGGTCCGGCGGCTGGACGACGACGACTCCGCCATCTACGGCACCGTCGGCTACCAGGCCCCCGAGGTGCCGCAGGTCGGCACCAGCATCGCCTCCGACATCTACACCATCGGCCGCACCCTGCTGGTGCTGATGGCGGAGTTCCGCGGCTACCAGACCACGTACGTGGACAAGCTGCCGCCGGTCGAGGACGTGCCCGTCTTCGTGGCCCACGACTCGCTCTACCGGCTGGTGGCCAAGATGTGCGCGCCCGACCCGGCCGACCGCTTCGCCTCGGTCGACGAGCTGCGGATCCAGCTCCTCGGCGTGCTGCGCGAGGTGGTGGCCGAGAAGCAGGCCGGGACCGCGCTGACCTCGGCGGCCTCGGTGCTGTTCGAGGCCCCGGCGGTGGTCAGCGACGCCCTGGCCTGGGACCAGCTGCCGGCGCTGCGGGTCGACACCACCGACGGCCAGTACTCGTGGCTGTCCAACATCACCGCCGACGACCCGCAGGAGCGGCTGGCCGAGCTCAAGCACGCGCCCACCGTCACCCCGGAGATCCAGCTCGCCCGGGCCCGGGCGGCGCTGCAGGCCGGCTGGGACAAGACCGTGCAACGAGGTGGTCAACCAGATGCTCACCCTCGACCCGTGGGAGTGGCGGGCGGTCTGGATGAGCGGTCTGCTGGCCCTGCAGCGCCAGGACGCCCGGGCGGCGCAGTCGGCGTTCAACGCCGTCTACGGCCAGGTGCCCGGCGAGCTGGCGCCCAAGCTGGCGCTGGCCCTGGCCTGCGAGCTCGGTGGCGAGCCCGACCTGGCCGAGCGCCTCTACCGGATCTGCGCCTCGACCGACGCCAACTACGTGGCGCCGGCGGCCTTCGGACTGGCCCGGGTGCGGTCCGGACGGCAGGACGTGGCCGGGGCGGTCCAGGCGCTGGATCTGGTCCCGTCGACCTCGCGGAACTTCCCGGAGTCGCAACGGCAGAAGGCCGAGCTGCTGTACGCGGCGGCCGACGGGTTGCCCATGCTGGCGCAGGCGATGGACAGCATCGCCCGGGTGCGGATGGACCCGGTCGACAAGGGCGAGCTGACCGCCAAGATCATGGAGCGGGCGCTGGCCACGGTGCAGACCAAGGGCCCCAACCGCCGGCTGACGATCGGCGGCGTGCCGGCCGACGAGCCGGAGCTGCGTGACGGGCTGGAGGCGACCTACCGGACCCTCGCGTCGGCGGCCGACGACGACCGGGAACGCCATGCCCTGGTGGACAAGGCCAACGAGGTCCGCCGCTGGACCCTGACGTGATCACCGTCCACGCGATCGACCGGGACGTGATCAACTCTCCCGTGACCGTCACCGACGTGATCAACTCTCCCGTGACCGACCCTCAGGCGAGCGACCCCGGCACCACCGACCAGAAGTGTGAGAGTGAGCACCGTGAGTGCTGAGCAAGGCACCGACCAGGCTGTCAACGCCGAACCGGGCCGGTGTCCCACCTGCGGCGCGCCGGTCGAGTCGACGGCTCGCTTCTGCGAGTCCTGCGGCGCTCCGCTGACGCCCACCGAGACCGCCGCCGAGACCGCCGTCGCCGAGCTGCCGGTGGAGCTGACCGCCTCGGTGGTCCAGCCGGAGCCGGCCAACGCCGAGCCGACCCTGGTGCTCACCCGGCCGTGCGCCAGCTGCGGCGGCGTGGTCGGAGCCGACGGCTACTGCGAGACGTGCGGCACCAAGGCGCCGAGCGAACGCGACCACTACGTCGAACGCCCTGCCTCCTGGGTGGCCGCCTGCTGTGATCGTGGAGTCCGGCACCACCGCAACGAGGACGCGACGGCCGTGGCCGCCTCCGCCGAGCCGGGCAAGCGGGCGGTGCTGGTGGTCTGCGACGGGGTGTCCACCGCCGACGAGTCCGACATCGGCAGCATGGCGGCGGCCCGCGCCGCGCGGGACGTGCTGGTGGCCAGCCGTCCGGCCGGGCTCGGTGTCCCGGAGAGCCGGGCGGCGGCGATCGAGGCCGCCCTGGTCACCTCGGCCGAACGCGGCAACGAGGCCGTCATCGCGAGCACGTCGGCGGACACGGCGAACCCGTCCTCGTGCACCTTCGTGGCTGTGGTCGTGGAGGACGATCTCTGCGTCTTCGGCAACGTGGGCGACAGCCGGGCGTACTGGATCACCGACCCGGGGTCCGGGGACCCGGTGCAGCTGACCACCGACGACTCGGTGGCCCAGCTGCGGATCGCGTCGGGAGTGCCCAAGGAGCAGGCCGAGGAGGGCCCGCAGGCGCACGCGATCCTCAAGTGGTTGGGCCGCGACTCGCAGGACTTCCGCCCGACCACCGGCTCGGTGCTGCTGAACGGCTCGGGCTGGGTGCTGGTCTGCTCCGACGGTCTGTGGAACTACGCCTCCGAGGCCTCCGAGCTGCAGGCGCTGATGGCCCAGCTCACCGCCACCGCCGGCAGTGAGCCGCTGGCGCTGGCCGAGGCGATGGTGCGCTGGGCCTGCGACCAGGGCGGCAAGGACAACATCTCGGTGGCGCTGGCCCGTCGCCCCTGAGCTCGCCGGACGCGCCGCTCCGCCTGTGGCGGCGGTGACCCGGGCGCGCAGTGTCGGGACGCCGTCACCGCTCAGCCGGTCCAGAGCCACCGCTCGCCCGGTCAGCGCCAGCGTCAGGGTCCCGGCGTCACCCCGCACGGTCGCTCCCTCGCCGTGCTCCAGCCGACGTCCGCCGCGTCCAGCCGCAGTTCGTCGAGCAGTCCCGGCGCGACGAAGCTGCGCGGCCCGGTGGCCAGGTAGGTCAGCACCGTCGCCAGCGGTCGGCGGGGACCGGGTGGGTGAGGCCGAGCGGCCAGCAGATGTCCAGCCCGTGCACCAGCAGATCGGTCAGCGGCGCCTCCGGCCGGCCCCGGGTGGGGTGAACCGGGAGTCGGCCCGCTGCCGCAGCGTCTCGACCAGCTCGGCGTACGGGCGGGCGGCCTGCTCCCGGGCCAGCCGGGTGTTGACCCGGTCGACGTTGCCGCCGCACACCAGCATGGTCAGCGCGAACTTCGCGCATGCCGACCTGCAGCGGCACCACCAGGTGCCCGACCACCTCCTGCACGGTCCACTCCGAGCACAGGCTCGCGCTGCCGCGCTGCTCGGCGGTGAGTCCGGCCAGCAGGTCGGCCAGCCCGCGACGCTCGGCCGCGATCTCGGCGAAGGTGTCCACGGGCTCCATTCTGTCGATCGCTGTCCTCGATGCTGTCCACTGCCTCCTTATTTACCCTTGCGGTTACGTAACCGATCGGGTACGTTGACGGTCGTGGATGCGGTGCTGCAAGCCCTGGCCGACCCGAGTCGCCGTACGGTGCTGGAGATCCTGCGTGATCACCCCGCCACCGCCGGTGAGCTGGCCGACGCCCTGCCGATCGCCCGACCCGGCGTGTCACGCCATCTGCGGGTGCTGCGGGAGGCCGGACTGGTCGACGTCCGTCAGGACGCGCAGCGCCGGATCTACACCCTGCGACCGGAGTCCCTGGTCGAGGTCGACGACTGGCTGAGCAGCTACCGGGCGCTCTGGCAGCACCGCCTGGACGCCCTGCACACCGAGATCGCCCGCGGGAAGACCACCCGGGACACGAGCGCCCGCGGCGAAACCGCCCGAGAGAAGAGGAAGCAGCGATGAAGCTCATCGGCACCATGACCGCCCTGGACCGGACCCGCGGAACGGTCCGGGTGGAGGACACCTACGACACCGACATCGACGACCTGTGGTTGGCGTGCACCAGCCCGGAGCGGCTGGCCCGCTGGATCGCCCAGGTCTCCGGCGACCTGCGGCCGGGCGGGACGGTGCAGGCCGTCTTCACCAGCACCTGGAGCGGGCCGGCGGTGATCGAGACCTGCGACCCCCCGCACCACCTGCTGCTGACCACCGAACCGGACACCGCCGACACCACCCAGATCGAGGCGTGGCTCACCGCCGACGGCGCGCGGACGCGGCTGGTGGTCGAGGAGCGTGGTCTGCCGACCGACCAGCTCCCCTTCTACGGCGCCGGTTGGCAGGTGCATCTCGAGGACCTCGGCCGCTCGTTGACCGGTGACGCCCCCGTGCACCCGGACGGCTGGTCGGCGGAGTCCGCGGCGCCGGCCTGGCACCGGCGGTGGACCGAGCTCACCCCCGCGTACGCCGAGTCCCGGCGCCGGTGAGCGGCGTCAGCGACCCCAGCCACTGACGTCGAGCACCTCGACGCTGCTGGCCCGTCCGGCCAGGACCGGCGTGGGGGGCGTCGACTCGTACGCCACCGGCTCGTACGCGTACCAGCGGTCGCGACCAGGCACCAGGTCCGGGATCCGGGCCAGCGACACCAGCAGCTGCTCGCGGGCCAACCGGTTGCCCAGCTGCCGGGTGGCCGACATCGACGCGTCGTGGAGCAGCAGCTGCTCGATCCGGCGGAGGTCCTCGGTCAGCTGCTTGCGTCGGGCCATCAGCCACAGCTCGGCGTGCTCCAGCTCCCAGTCAGCTGTGTGCTCGGGCCGACCGTAGCGGGCGGCGAACAGCGCAGCCCGTCGGAACAGCCAGGAGCGGGGGCGGTCGTAGGTGAGCACCACCGCGATCACGAACAGGACCGCGATGATGACCAGGTCCACCGCGACCGCCATCGGACTCACCGCCTCGCCCCCACTGTCGCGCGCGCCGACGCGTCACGCAAGGGTCTCGATCGCGCGTCGCCACGCCGGTCACGTCGCCGGAGTGCCATCATCCGATCGTGAACCGGATGCGCGTCCTCGGCCTGGCCCTGTCGGTGATCACCCTGCTCACGCTGGGCGCCGGCTGCGCGTCCACGGCGAACGAACAGCCCCGCCTCGACGGGACCAGCTGGCGGTTGACCGGCTGGGCCGAGCCCGACCCGATCCCGGCCTCGGCGACCATCACCGCGGAGTTCACTGACGGCCGGGTGGCCGGCAGCGCCGGAGTCAACCGCTACAACGCGTCGGTCACCTCAGGGACCGACGGCTCGTTCGCCATCGAGGCCCCGATCACCACGAAGATGGCCGGGCCGGCGGACGCGACGGCGGCCGAGCAGGCCTTCCTGGCGCGGCTCCAGGCCGCCACCTCCTACCGGATCGACGACGACTCCCTGGTGATCGACGACGCCGACGGTGCGTCCTCGCTCACCTTCACCCGCGCCTGATCCTCGCTGGGGATCGGAGACCCGACGCCGGTCGGCACCCCACTCACGAGAGAAACCACCTCGCTCGCTCACGGAGACACCAGGGGCGGGTGCAGGTCCTTCAGGCTGAACCCCTGACGTCGCCGGACCACCAGCACCGTGAGCGTGTGCGTGACCAGCAGGATCCCGGCCAGCACCCCGACGTCACGGGCCAGGTGCGACAGCTCCCCGCCCGAGATGACCACCCGGAAGGCGTCGATCAGGTAGGTCATCGGCATCGCCGGTCCGATGGCGGCGAAGAAGCTCGGCAGCAGCGGCGTCGGGTAGGTGCCGCCGGTGGACGACAGCTGCAGGATCAGCAGCACCAGCAGCAGTGACGAACCGGCAGTGCCCAGCGCGGTCCGGAGCAGGTGCGCGATCGCGGAGAAGCAGCAGGCGGCCAGCACCAGCAGACCCAGGAAACCGAACGGGTGCACGGGATCCAGCCCGAGCAGCACCCAGACGATGCCCGCCATCAGCAGACCGCCGAGGACGGCGATGCCGCCGATCGGCAGCCACCCGGTCAGGGCCAGCCGCAGCGGCGAGGCCCGGCCGGCCAGGGCCCGTCCGGTGATCGGTCGCACCACCAGGAACACCGAGATCCCGAACACCCACAAGGCGATGGAGAAGAACAGCGGGGCGAGACCGCGGCCGTAGTAGGTGGCCGGGTTGAGCACCTGCATGCTCACGTCAGCGGGAGAGGAGAGCACCTGGACGGCGTCGTCCTGCTCGGCGCCGGTGAGCGCCGGGATCCGCTTGACCCCGTCCGCCAACCCCTTCTCCAAGGTGGTGGCGCCGGTCTGCAGCTTGGCCAACCCCGTCTCCAGGTCGCCCGCGCCGGAGTCGAGCTGCTTCACCCCGCCGGCCAGTGACGTCGCGCCGGTGCTCAGCGTGTCGGCGCCCGTGCTGGCCGAGGAGATGCCTTTGGCCAGCTTGTCGGCGCCGGTCGAGGCCGACGCCGCGCCTTTCTGCACCGACGCGGCCCCCTTGGCGACCGCCTGCGCCCCGTTGTTCAGCGTCACCAGGTTGTCCCGGGCGGTGGTGACCTTGGTGGCGAGCTGGTTGCTCTGCAGCCGCCGGTCCAGCGCGTTGACCCGATCGAGTCCGGTGTCGACATCATCGGCGACCGTGTCGGCGCGTTTGGCCGCCGCTGCGAGCGCCGACGACAGGCGCTTCACCGCCGGGTCGTCGCCCAGATCGGGGTTGGCCTTGATCGCCGCGTCCAACGCGTCGGAGGCGTCGTCGAGGTCGCTGCCGACGGTCCCGCTGCCCGAGCCGACCGCGTTGCCGATGCGGTTCAGGGTGGTGTTCAGCGCCTTGGCGTCGGCCTGGGCCTTGGGCAGGACGGCCGAGACGTCGTCCAGCACCGGGACCACCTCGTCGTCCAGCTTCTGGGTGCCGGCGGCGACCTGGTCGGCGCCGGAGCTCAGCGTCGCCGTCCCCGTCTTCAGGGTCCGCAGGCCGCCGGCCAGGTCGGCCGAGCCGGTCTTGGCGCTCGTCAGACCCGTGGCCAGGGACTTCGCGCCGCTGGCCAGCTGGTTGGCGCCGGTGAGGGCCTCACCCGTGCCCGTGTGCAGCGTGGTCGCGCCCCGGTGAGCGGTGGTCAGGCCGGCGGCCAGCTGCTGCGCTCCCTGGCGGGCGTTCTCCAGCCCCGTACGGATCTTGGTCAGGTTGGCGAAGACGGCGTTGAAGTAGGCCGCCTCGGCGGCCTCGTCGACAGCGCGGGCGATGGTGTTCTGGGCGCTGCCGGTGATGCTGCCGACCACGAACCCGTTGGCGTCGTTGCGGTAGAGCATCACCTTCGCCCGCTGCGGGTCGTCCCCGGCCCCGCTGACCAGGTCGGCGGAGAAGTCCGCCGGCACGCTGACCACCAGGTAGTAGTCGCCCGCCCGCAGTCCGCGCTGGGCCTCGGTCTCGTCGACGTCGTGGTACTGGAAGGCGGCCCCCTTCTTCAGCTCGGTGACGAAGTCGGCCCCCGCGGTGATGGTCTGCTTCTCGAAGGTGGTGGGGCGGTCGGCGTTCACCACGGCGACCGGGAGGTTGCCGAGCTTCCCGTACGGGTCCCAGTTGGCGCTCAGGTAGATGGCGCCGTAGAGCGCCGGGACGATCAGCACGAAGATGAGCGCCAGCCTGGGCATCGTGCCGCGGAACCGGCGCAGCTCGAAGCGCGCCAGCCGGGAGGCGGGGACCGGGATCGGCATCAGCGTCCTTCCACTCCGGCCGCGACCGGCTCCGTCGAGGGGTTCACGGGCAGTGGTTCCTCCAGTCGACACCAGTCGCTGCCCTCGGGCAGGACCGCCGGGTCGAGCACCGAGACGACCACGAAGGTGCCGGCCTCGACCAGCCCGACCAGTCCGGCCATCAGCTGCGCGAGCTGTTCGCCGTCCAGCCCGCGCTGGGCGTCGTCCAGGAACACCAGCTCGGCCGGCCGCAGGGTGGCCAGGGCCACGGTCAGCAGCGTCCGGTCCAGGGAGGAGAGGTCTCCGACCAGGGTCTTCCGGGGCAGGTCGAGCTCGCCCAGGGCGGCGCAGGAGGCGTCGAACCGCTCCCCCGCCCGGGGCAGCGGCATCGCGTCGATCAGGGCCCGCTCGGTGATCGACTCGGCCACGGTCAACCGCGGCTCCAGGTCCACCAGGTCGCTGATCCGGGCCACCGAGCTGCGGTCCCGCAGCGTCGCGGTCTGGGTGGCGGCGTCGTAGCCGGCCACCCGGCAGCTGCCGGTCCAGCCCCGCATCCGTCCGGCCAGGGTGAGCAGCAGGGCCGAGCGCCCGGTGCCGGATCGTCCGACCACGGCGGCGAGTCGTCCGCGATGGAAGGCCAGGTTCACGTCCGCGTACACCGGTCCCTCGCGGGTGCTCAGGGACAGGTCCCGGGTCTGGATGTACGGGCTGTCGTCGCCGGTCGGGTCGTTCACTCGCGCAGCGTACGCGGACCGTACGGACCCGGAGCCGGGCCCCGGGAGGCTGACCGCGGTCGAGATACTGTGACGGTCACATCGTCGTCAGCGGGGCCCACGGGGCCTCCCCGAAGAGGAGCCCGACCATGCCGGAGTTCACCGCCGCCGTCTACCAGAACGAGTTCCTCCCCGACGGCGGCACCGACGTGAACGCGATCGTCACGGTGACCTGCTCCGGGGCCGGCGAGGCCGGCCGCGGGACAGGCGGCCAGGCGGGCGAGATCATCATCGTCGACACCTCCGGCTCGATGGGTCGGACCAAGATCGAGTCGGCCAAGATCGCTGCTGCCGCCGCAATCGACCAGATCCTGGACGGCACCTGGTTCGCCGTGGTCGCCGGCACCCACCAGGCGTACCTGGCCTATCCCTCGGCCCGGACCGGCGCGGGGATGGTGCAGATGAACCCGCAGACCCGCTACGAGGCGCACCAGGCGGTCACCGGCTTCCGCTCCGACGGCGGCACGGCGATGGGCACCTGGCTGCTGCTGGCCGGACGGTTGTTCGACTCGATCCCGATGCTCGCCCAGCGGCACGCCATCCTGCTCACCGACGGTGAGAACCACAACGAGTCCCCCGACCAGCTGACCAGCTCGATCGCCGCGGTCACCGGCCGCTTCCAGTGCGACTGCCGCGGCGTCGGGGTGGACTGGCAGGTCGCCGAGGTGCGGCGGATCGCCCAGGCGCTGCTGGGCACCGTCGACATCATCCCGCAGCCCGAGCAGATGGCCGAGGTGTTCGCCGACCTGATGCGCAACGCGATGAGCCGGGGCGTGGCCGACGCCCAGCTGCGGGTCTGGGCACCCCAGGGCGCCCAGGTGCAGTTCGTCCGTCAGGTCTCCCCCACCGTCGTGGACCTGACCGACCGCCGGGTCCAGGTGAACCCGTTGACCGGCGGTTACCCGACCGGTGCCTGGTCCGACGAGTCCCGGGACTACCACGTCAGCGTGCGGTTGGCGGCCAAGGGTCTGGGGCAGGAGCAGCTGGCCGCCCGGGTCCAGCTCGCCGTCGGTGGCGAGGTGGTGGCGCAGGGGCTGGTCAAGGCGAAGTGGTCCGACGACGAGGGGCTGACCACCCGGATCAACCCGGAGGTCGCCCACTACACCGGTCAGACCGAGCTGGCCGAGGCGATCCAGGACGGACTGGCCGCCAAGGCGGCCGGCGACGAGGAGGGCGCCACCACCAAGCTCGGCCGGGCCGTACAGTTGGCCGCGCAGACCGGGAACGCGGAAGCGACCACCCGGTTGCGCAAGGTGGTGGACATCGACGACCTCGAGACCGGTACGGTTCGGTTGAAGCGCAGCGTCGACAAGGCCGACGAGATGGCGCTCGACACCGCCTCCACCAAGACCACTCGCGTACGCAACTGAGCACTGCTGAGCCCCTAGGAGGACGCGCATGACGTCGGTCTGCCCGGCCGGACACGACTCGACCGCCGACGACTACTGCGACGTCTGCGGGATGCCGATCGACGCGACCGCTGTGCTTCCCGCGGCCTCGTCGGCCGGCGCCCCGGCGGCGCCCGGATCCGGAGCACCCGCGACTCCGGCGGGTCAGACCTGCCCGCACTGCGGCACGGCCAACGTGGCCGACGCGCTGTTCTGCGAGAGCTGCGGGTACGACTTCACCACCGGCAGCATGCCCCGACCGCTCACGCCGCCCGAAGGTCTGACGCCACCTGAGGGCGTGACACCGCCCGATGCTGCCACCGGCGCGGTTTCGGCGGATTCGGGCGCAGCGGCGGCTCCCAGTGCGAGTGGGGACGCCCCGGGCCAGACCGGCTCGACTCCGGCGGCGGACACCGCCTCCTTCAGCTGGGTGGCCGAGGTCTGGATCGACCCCGCGTGGTACGAGGCGCAGGACAGCCCCGACCCGCTGCCCTCCCCCGGTCTGCCCGACACCGTGCCGCTCCGCCGTTCGTCGGTGCTGGTCGGGCGCGCGTCGCGGAGCCGCAACATCGCGCCTGACATCGACTGCGGCAGCGACTCCGGGGTCAGCCGTCGGCAGTCGCAGCTGACCACCGACGGCAGCCGTTGGTTCGTCGAGGACCTGGAGTCGGCCAACGGCACCTTCATCGGCCAGGCCAGCGGCACGCTGCCCGAGGACCCGATCCCGGTCGGGGTGAAGCGCGAGCTCGACCCCGACGACCGGATCTACCTCGGGGCCTGGACCCGCCTGGTGATCCGCGAGGCCACCGAGGACGAGATCGCGACGCTCGCCTGACCCGGTCACCGGATCCGCTCGAGTTCCACGTAACCGCTCCAGGTGGACATCGAGCGGATCGACCGATCTCGAGCGGATCGAGGGTGGTCGTGACCACTAGGTCCCGTGTGGCACGGTAGAGGCCGCAACAGCGACATTTCGACGAGGGAGTTCCGTGGACATCAAGGTCGGCGTCAAGCAGGTCAGCCGGGAGATCGTGGTGGAGTCCAACCAGACCGCCGCCGAGATCGAGAAGGCGGTCGCCACCGCTCTGGACAACGACTCGGTGCTGGTGCTGGCCGACGCCCACGGGCGCAAGGTGCTGGTTCCTGCCGCCAGCATCGGCTACGTCGACATCGGCGAGGAGACTGCCCGCCGGGTGGGCTTCGGCTCCGGCTAGTCAGGCGGGCCGACCGGGCCGCCTGATCAGTCGGGTGAGAACTGATCAGTCGGCGAGAACCGATCAGTCAGGTGAGAAACCGAGCGGTCAGGTCAGGACTGCAGTCCGAGCTCGGCCATCCGCTTGGTGTGGTTGGCCACCAGCCGGGAGAACATCCGGCTGATCGCGGCCAGGTCCATCCCCGGCCGGTCGACGGTCCCGGTCAGCAGGCTGGTCAGCGAGTCCCGGTCGGCAGCCACCCGCTGCGCCTGGCTGAGCGCCTCACCGACCAGGCGCCGGCCCCACAGGGACAACCGGCCGGCCAGCTTCGGATCGTTCTGGGTGCCCTGGCGGACCTGGGCGACGATGAACGCGTGCAGGTCCTCCGCGGCCAGCACCTCGTGCACCAGGTTGCGGGTGTCGGCGTCGACGAAGGCGGCCACCTCGCGGTAGAAGTCGGCGGCGAACCCGTCCCCGACGTAGGCCTTGACCAGACCCTCGTACCAGTCCTTGGGCTTGGTGTAGGCGTGGAACGCGTCGAACGGGGTGTGGAACGGCTCCATCGCGGCCATCACCTCGACGTCCATGGTGGCCAGCTGGTCCGACACGGACGTGAAGTGACCGATCTGGCGGGCCGCCACGGTGGCCAGCTGGACCTTGTCGGCCAGGGTCGGAGCGATCTGGGCGTCCTCAGCCAGCCGCTCGAACGCGGTCAGTGCGCCGTACGCCAGGATGCCCAGCAGGTCGACCGCCCCGGCGCGGTAGCCGTCGTCCGAAGTCATGCGCGCAGCCTAGTGGGCGCGGCACGATAGACTATGCGGTGGCGCACTGCTGTGCGCACCGACTCTGTCGCACACGAAAGTACGAGATCCTGACTACCGAGACCACCACCGCAGCCCCGGTCGAGACGACTCCCGCCGAGCCGGCGACCTTCGCCAGCATCGGAGTGCTGCCCGAGATCGTGGACGCCCTCGCCGAGGTGAACATCGTCCACCCCTTCCCGATCCAGCAGATGTCCATCCCCATCGCGCTGACCGGAACCGACATGATCGGCCAGGCCCGGACGGGCACCGGCAAGACCCTCGCCTTCGGCATCACCGCCCTGCAGCGGATCATCGTCCGGCACGACCCGGAGTTCGAGCTGCAGGCCAAGCCCGGCGCACCGCAGGCCCTGATCGTCGCCCCGACCCGTGAGCTCGCGCTGCAGGTGAGCAAGGACCTCACCGTCGCCGCGAAGATCCGGCAGGCCCGCGTGCTGACCGTGTACGGCGGGGTCGGCTACGACACCCAGCTGGACGCGCTCGCCGAGGGCGTCGAGGTCGTCGTGGGCACCCCGGGCCGGCTGCTCGACCTGGCCAACCGCGGCACGCTGGACCTCAGCCACATCAAGGTGCTGGTCCTGGACGAGGCCGACGAGATGCTCGACCTGGGCTTCCTGCCCGACGTCGAGCGGATCCTGGCCAAGACCCCCGAGCTGCGCCAGACGATGCTGTTCTCCGCGACCATGCCGGCGGCCATCGTGTCGCTGGCCCGGCGCCACCTCCGCCACCCGGTCAACATCCGGGCGGAGTCCGCCGGTGAGGAGATGACGGTCCCGGCGACCGCGCAGTTCGTCTACCAGGTGCACGACCTGGACAAGCCCGAGATCGTCTCGCGCATCCTGCAGGCCGAGAACCGCAACCGCGTGATGATCTTCTGCCGGACCAAGCGGGCCGCCCAGCGGCTGGCCGACGACCTGGTCGAGCGGGGCTTCTCCGCCTCCGCCATCCACGGCGACCTGAGCCAGGTGCTGCGGGAGAAGGCGCTGAAGCGGTTCCGCACCGGCGGGGTCGACGTGCTCGTGGCCACCGACGTCGCCGCCCGCGGCATCGACGTCGACGGCGTCACGCACGTGATCAACTACGAGTGCACCGACGACGACAAGACGTACGTGCACCGGATCGGCCGCACCGGCCGGGCCGGCGCGTCGGGCGTGGCCATCACCCTCGTCGACTGGGCCGACATGACCCGGTGGAAGGTGATCAACAACACCCTGGGGCTGCCGTTCCCGGAGCCGCAGGAGACCTACTCGACGTCGGAGCACCTGTTCCACGACCAGGGCATCGACCGTACGGTCACGGGTCGTCTCGTTCCGCCGCCGCCCCGGGAGCCGTCTGCCCGCTCCGGCCGCAGCGACCGCTCCGGTCGGTCCGACGGCAACGGCTCCGGCCGCTCCGAGCTGACGCCCGAGCAGGAGGCGGCGCAGGACGCCGAGCGCGAACAGCGACGCAAGGACCGCCCCAAGCGTGACCGCAACCGTCGCCGGCTGCGCAACGGCCAACCGGTCGAGGCCGGCTCCGGTGAGTCGACCAGCGAGTCCGTCGTCGCCGTGGCCGACACGGCCGTGGCCGACACGTCCGTGGCGAGCGCAGCGCCGGTCGACAGCATCGACGGCGACGCCGTCAACTCTGGTTCCGGCGCCGACGGTGACGCTCCGAAGCGTCGTCGTCGCCGTCGTCGCGGTGGCAGGTCCGGTGCCGGGGAGCGCAACGACTCCGGCACGGACGGCGCCAGCGCAGACGCTGGTTCCGAGGGCGGTTCGGATGCCTCCGACGCCGCTGCCTCAGCCTGATCTGATCCACTGATCGGCCGGGCCGAGTGCTCCTGACTGGTTCGGGGTGCGCTCGGCCTCGACGTCGTCCCGCTCGCGGGAACGGCACAGATCGGGCCGAGAGCGTGGTCGCAGGGCCAGCCTCGGCGGGCGAACTCGGCGGGCGGGTGCTCCGCGAGAGGCTCAAGCGTGCCGTCGTCACCTGATCAAGCAGGCTCAGACCCACGCTCTCGCAAGGAAAGTGTTGCAGCGCCACTGTCCTCGATCCGGGCAGCGAGCCGATCATGTCGTTGCTGCGCCGCTTGCGCACTTCCCAGTCCCTGCGCCTCGGCGATCTGCTGCCACGTCAGTCCGCGCCCTCGCGCCATGATCAGCAGGCCGAGCTCGGACTCATCGAGCTCGGCGCGAACGTGGGGCACCAACGTCAACGCGGCGACGAGATCATCGGAGTCGACCCGGTCCTCGCCCGCCGCGTACGTCGCTGTACCCGCCGCCAGGAGCTCCACCAGGCGCACTGCCTCGCCTGGTTGCACGGCGGCAGCGCTGACGGCGCGGCCGCGAAGGCGGCTCGAGCCGGCGTGCCGCTCCGCCAACCGGAACAGTGCATGTGGTGCACGCTCGCGGCGACGGTCCTCAGCGGTCTTGTCCATACCGACATGGTGCAATCTCAACACATTGTTGTCAACACGCTGTTGAAACGCGGGTCGCTTCCTGGGAAGCGGTGAACGTGGCCGCAGAACGGAGGCACTTGACGATGGTGGCTCTCTCTGGCCCTGCGGATCCGGCCGATGACTGCTCCATCGACGGACGGATATCGGACACCCAAGCCAGTTGGTGGATCTCCTAGGCGCGTAGCTGACTCAGCACTGCCTGACAGTCGGTTGCGATGGTCAAGAGGTGGTGGTGCAGATCCGCAGAATCGTCGAGCCCGATTCGCCACGGGAGGGCCTCGAGCTCCCCGACGAAGCGCGTGAGCCGCAGCTCTGCCCAGGCCCGTTCCAGTGAGCAGATGGTGCCACCGGCCGCCGACAGGTGCCGGAGATACTGACTCAGCAGTGAGTGCCCGTCTTGGCCGGAGAGGCTCGCGAGGAGCTGGAGCACATTCGCGAAGTCGGCCAAGCGTGCCCGCTCGCCAACAGTCGCCCAGTCGAACAGTACGAGGCGACCGTCCTGTGTCCGTCCGACCTGCTGGGCCGCGAGCTCGCCATGAGTAAGTGCCCGCGGAAGATCACCGCAGACGCGAACGGCTTCGCGGTACAGGCCTACCCACAGGTCCGGTCGAAGTTCGGGCCATGCGCGTCCGACGTGCTCTGTCGCCGCTTCGAGAAGGAGCTCGAACTCTGACGGAGCCATGCCGGGCCTCGTGGCTGCGATCGTGGCCGGTACCTTGGTGAGCGAGTTGAGCGCAGCAACAAGGTGTAGAAGATCGTCCACGTCGCCGGACTCCAAGCCGATCGAGGGCACGAACTCCAGGCCCAGGACCTCGTTGTGGGCCCGGTCCAGGCAGAGCAGCAGGTCAGGCACCGGCAGCCGGCCGGTCAGGTACCGGTAGGTCTCGGCTTCGCGGCAGTCATCAGGGTTCTGCTTGACGAACACTGTCCGCTCGCGGCTGCGCCCGTCTCTGCCGACGTAGGTCAGTGTCAGGATGACGCTGGGCTGACCGCCTTGGTGCCGCCCCTGCTTGAGGTGGGAGACGCTGGCGATTCCGCCACCAGCGAAGCCTGGCAGGGCGGTCGCCAGATCTCCCCAGGTCATCCCGAACGGCAACGGCTCCGGTTCAGCCGAAGGCCGCCGGCTCGGCGACAGGTGATCGGGCGACGTCATCTCGGCATGATCCCCTACTCGACATCGCCAGCCTGCCTCAACCGCAACGAAGCATCGCCGAGGCCGTCGATGTGCTAGCCGCCACGACGCTGCCCAGCCTCAAGCGCTCCGTGAAGTGGGGCATGGCCTACTACGGCGTGGGCGACGGGTGGTGCTTCAGCTCCGGGGGCTTCGCTGGCCACGTCAAGCTCATGTTCATCAACGGAGCGGCGCTCGAACCGACGCCCCCGGTGACTCCGGTCGGAATGGGCAAGGCGACACGAGGCGTCGAGCTCCAATCCGTGGACGACCTCGACGCAGTCCAGATCGCAGCCTGAATGAAACAGGTTGCGTCCGTGCCAGGTGTCGGTGGCAAGAGACGCTGAATCCGCAGCCACGAGAAACGCACAGGTCTGCCCGCCGACGTGATCGTGATCCACGTCCGGGCCGATCTACCGGTGACGGTTCCCGGTGTGCCAGACTCTCCGCAGCGGCATCGGCAGCCCGCCGCCTGCTCCCGGGTTCACTTCGGGATCGGTGAATGCCGAGAACGTGATCCCTTGCCCGAGACCGCTTGTTTCCGAGTCAGCGCAGTGGACCAGCAATCGCAGGCACCTGGACTGAGACTGCGCGGCGAGGACGTCACTGATGGCAACCCAGACCCCACGGCACGACTCCAAAGCGATGGCCCACCGCCTGCGCGCAGCCCTGGCAGAGCAAGGCTTCGAGGTCGGACATTCGCAGGCCCTCGACCTGGTTGCGCGGACTCTCGGGGCGCGGGACTGGAACACCTACGTCGCCCAGGCGCGGACACGACCAGAATCACCTCGGCAGCCAGTCGTACCTCTGCTCCGGATGATCGACTGGACGTCGACCAGAAGGTTCTACGTCGAGTTCTTGGGAGCGACCGTCGACTGGATCGACGACGCCGGCGACCACACACCGCGATACGTCGCGGTCACCCTGGCATCTGGCGCCCGGCTCCATCTCAGCGAGCACCACGTCGACGGGACCCCCGGCGCGTCGCTGCTCGTGACGGTGAGAGACCTCGATGACCAGCTGGCAGCGCTGACCGCCGCCGGCCACGGAGCGTCGCCTGCCATCGCCCAGTCCCGGCTGGGCCGAAGCATCACGGTCCACGACCCGATGGGCAACCGGATCATCTTCGTATCGTCCGATCAACCTGATCACCGTGTGTCCGATGACCTACCTCCTATCGTCAACGAGGTCGTGCTCCGGCTCCGACCGGCTGAGGCTTTCGACCGCTTCACCTCCTTCTCCTGGTGGCAGGACTATGGCTTGGCCGACGACGGGCACGTGTCGATCGACGATGGCGACGTCGTCTTCCACAATCCTGACGGTGACATGTCGATCGGCCGAGTGCTGATCTGGGAACCGGGTGCTCGGTACGCCCAGACCTTCACCCTCGCCCAAGACGCTGACGACCCGACGACGCTCACGGCCACGTTCGAGGCTGTGGCCGGCGGGACCCGCGTACGTGTCGAACACGGCGGATGGACGGCCACCAACGCCGCTCGGCGTGCTCACTTCAGCGACTGGCCGCTGATCTTGTCGCGGCTGGCACCGTGAACGGACTCCGCACCGCTCCCCTCTCGACCACGTCGACAAGGACCAGCTGATGAGGCGTCCAGCCGCTCTCTCGGTGATGCTCGCGCTCGACGACGTCCCCGCCGCGGCTGCCTGGTACCAACAAGCCCCGGGCGCCGAGCTGCGGGTGCAAACTCGGCTCCGTCGCCGCGCTCGATGTTGCCGGCGCGCCACTGGTGGCGCGTCGGAGAAAACCGCTGGTCGTCGTGGCCTGGTCCGTGCAGTCTGATCTTGTGCAGGTGGAGGTTTGCCAGGCGTGACGGCTGCCGTCGAGCCGTCCGTGGCGTTGGTTCGCATCCTGGTCCGGGAGCAGTTCCCAGAGTGGGCCCACCTCGCGGTCACTGAGGTGTCATCCCAGGGCTGGGACAATCGGACCTTCCGGCTCGGGTCCGGGATGTCAGTGCGGCTCCCCAGCGGTGCCGGCTACGCGCCTCAGGTCGACAGGGAGCACCGCTGGCTGCCGTTCCTCGGCCGGCACCTGCAGACTCCTATCCCGACACCACTCGCCAGGGGCGCTGCGTCGCAGCAGTTCCCCTGGGCGTGGTCGGTCTACCGATGGCTCGAGGGAACGCCGTTGGCGGAGTCCCCCACGGGCAACCTGGACGACCTGGCCGTCGACCTCGCGGCATTCCTGCGGGCCCTTCAGTCCATTCCCACTCCAGCCGACGCGCCTCAGCCAGAGCAAGCCAACGGCTTCCGCGGAGCCCCGTTCGACCGCTACCTCGCCGAGGGACAGGCTGCCGTACCCGTGCTGGACGAGTCCGTTCAGCAACGAGCCCGCGCTGGCTGGAGCAGGCGACCGAGTCCTCGTGGTCGGCAGCACCGGTCTGGGTCCATGGGGACATGGCCGCAGGCAATCTGCTCCTCCACGACGGGCGACTCAGTGGGGTGATCGACTTCGGCTGCATGGCAGTGGGCGATCCTGCCTGCGACCTGACGATGGCCTGGACGATCTTCGACGCCCACAGCCGTGGCATCTTCAGGGATCACGTCGACCACGAACCCGAGACCTGGAGCCGAGCCCGGGCATGGACGCTGTGGAAGGCGGTGATCACTCTGCGATCCGCTCCGCCGCGATCGGCCGAGAACCGGTTGGCGCAGAGGACCCTCAGGGAACTGTCGGGCAGCGAATCGTGATGGGCGTGAACACCTCCCGCACTGCGGTGGGGCTGCGGTAGATGATCATGGCTTCGCTTCGAGTCTGGCTGCTCTCGGAGTTCGACGTGGCCGCAGGGTCGCCACCAGTCGGGCGCTCAGGACCAGCAGGCTTCCCGCTCCGAGGCAGCCCAGCAGCACCACTGCTACCGGTTCGACGGTGAACAGCAGCCGCCAACCGGCGGTGCGTCGGGTGAGAACCAGCTGCAGGGTCGGGATGCTGAGGACCAGGGCGATAGCAGCAACCTGCGGAAGGAGGAGCAGAGGTGCGAGCCACAGGTGTCCGCGGCGGCGACGTCGGCCCCAACCGGTCGCCCGCCGCACTGCCCAGACCGTCCAGATCACGGTCAGCAGGGTCAGTGCCGTCAGGCCCAGGTCGAGGAGGAACCCTGATCCACGTTCTTGGAGGCGGGGGATGCTGGGGTCCAGCTCGGCCAGCAGGTTCTGAGCCAGAACAGCCGGGTCGGCTGCGGTCAGGCCCGCACCGTGGTTGACCAGGACGGCCACGGCCCACCCTGACTCGGTGAACAGCCCTTGGTAGGCACCGAAACCTCCGCCCGCACCGCTGTGAGACGTACGCAGGGGTGGGCCTTCCGCGGACTCTGCGGTGTACCAGCCGAAGCCGTAGTCGGAGTCGTCGGGGCTTTGGGGCCGGTGCATCTCGGTCACGCTCGCTGGTGTCAGCACCTGCTGGCCGGTCACGGCCCGGCCGCCGTTGCTCTGCAGCGCCAGCCATCGGGACAGGTCGTCGGCGGTGCTGATGACGCCGCCGGAACCTTCGGCGAAGTAGCCGCGTCCCTCGAAGCGAACCGGCTGCCCATAGGCCGTCAGATGTCCGGCAGCCATCCCGGGCACCCGTTGATCAGACATGGCGACGTCGACGGTGTCGGTCATCCCGGCGGGTGTGAACACGTGACGGTCCAGGTAGGTGTGGAAACGCTCGCCGCTCACGACCTCGACCATGCGGGCCAGGACGTGGTAGTTCGGGTTGTGGTAAGCGAAGGTCTCCCCCGGTGGGCTGGCCAGCTCAGCGTCCGACAGGCGGGCGGTGGCCTGCTCGAGCGTCTCGATGCCAGGTTCGTACTGGTCGGGGGCGTGCGCGTCGTCCATTCCCGAGGTGTGGGTCAGCAGCTGCCGTACGGTGATCTGCGCGGCTCGTGGGTCGGCCAGGCTGAACTCCGGCAGGAACTGCTGCACCGGAGCGTCCAGCTGCACGCGGTCCTGCTCGACGAGCTGCATCACCGCCGTCGCGGTGAAGGACTTCGACAGTGACTCGATCCGCATCGGGGTGTTGACGCGTACGGGCTGACCGAGGCCGTCATCGCCGGCTGCGGCCGTGTGCACCACGACGCCGTCCTTGAGCACAGCGACCTCCAACCCCGGACCGGCAGAGCTCGCCAGGGCGGTCACGTACCGGTCGACGGTGGCGGACACGTCCGGGTTCGCCGGATCGGCGTGCGCCGTGGGTAGTGAGCCGAGCATCGTGGCTGCCATCGACAGGAGGGCGACGGAACCGAGAAGCAGGAGCCGGGGTGGTCTGGTCACCGTTCGACGCTACGAACGTCAACGGCTCCCAACCACCCCCGGAACGACCGGATCAGACCAGACTTTCGTCGGGTACTCGGGAAGCGGGCCTGCGGCTACCGTGGCTCGATGGCTGCAGACCGACACGTACGGATCCCGCCCGGGACCCGCCATCGGATCACGGTCGGCGCCCTCGTCGTCGCCGCCGTGGCGACGCCCTGGTGGCTGGTGTCGTCGGCTCCGGCAGCAGTGTGCGCTTTCCTGCTCGGGCGTGGGGCTGCGCCTCGACGGGTCTGGGTGGTCGCGGCGGTCGCGGGAGGTGTCAGTGCCGTGGCAGCCCGCTTCGTCCGCCACGACCAGCTCCCCTTCCTCCTGCTCACCGTGGCGGGGCTCGCCGCCGTGCTCTCTCTGGCCGACGGGCTGGGTCGGTTGGTTCACGCCAGGACGCAGTACCGAGAGCAGGGCTGGCAGCTGGCGAACGCGCTCCGTGACAGGGAACGAGCAGCTACCGAAGCCGCGCAGACGGCTGAGCGCAGTCGGATCGCCGGAGAGATGCACGACTCGCTCGGCCACGACATGGCTCTGCTGGCCATGCAGCTGGCAGCGCTACAGGTCGAGGTGCAACGCGACGGTCCGACCCGCGACGACCTGGTAGCCAGACTGACGATGTTGCGGGGATCAGCGGCCACCGCCACCGAGCGACTGCACGAGGTGATCGGTCTGCTCGAGCCGGGAGGAGGCACGGGTCAGCCCGGTGCCGTCGTCCGCCGACCGGACCAGGTTGCGCAGGGACGGTGGTCGGTGGTGGTCGAGGACTGCGTCGGACGTGCTCGCCGAGCGGGCCTGGATGTGCACCTGGACGCCGTCGATCCAGCGCTGGACGACTGCCTGCCGGTGGTCGGAGGCACCGTGGTCCGCGTCCTGGAGGAGGCGATGACCAACGCGGCCAAGCATGCGCCGGGAACCGTCCTCGGCCTGACTGTGCAGGTTGACGTCGATGCCATCACGCTGCTGGCCGCCAACAGGCGCACCGACACCGGCCGGTCACAGCGAGGCGACCACGCTGCGGTGTCCGGTTCCGGTCGCGGACTGGTCTCGCTCGCCGAACGGGCGCAGACGCTGGGCGGATGGTGCCGGGCCACCACGACCTCGGAGACCTTTCACCTCCGAGCCGAGATACCCCTCCGACCCGTGCTCCGTGCTCCTCAGAACGCCACCGCGGGGCGTGGCCTGTCCCGGGCCGACAGCCGAGACCTCGTCGCGCGCCGCCGCCGGTCCGTGCTGGTCGTACCGGCGGCCATCGTGGCTCTGGGTGTCGTGTCCGTGATCGTGGCCTTCGTCGTGGTCAACCTGGCCTCCGTGCTCCCCCGCGACCGTTTCACCGCGATCGAGGTCGGTCAGTCACAGTCGGTGGCCGAGACGTTGTTGCCGCTGACCCAGATGCCAGAAGCTCCGGAAACTCTCGCCGAGCCCAGCGCGGACTGCCGCTATTACGAGGAACGGGTGTCCTTCTTCGAGCGGACAACCACCTTCCAGATCTGCTTGGCCGACGCGATGGTGATCGCGAAGGCCGAGATACCCGCCGTCGAGAGTCGATGATCATGCCTGCCGAAACGATCCGCGTCCTCGTGGTCGACGACGACCCGCTCACCCGACAGGCCGTGATCACCATCCTCGGCGGCGACCCGCTGATCACGGTCACCGGCCAAGCAGCAGACGGCGCCGAGGCATGGAGGCTGGCGGGCGACCTCGCCCCGGACGTCGTCTTGATGGACATCCGAATGCCTCGCGTGGACGGACTGGACGCGCTCCGTCGGATCCGCCGCGATCGGCCCCAGCTGCCGGTGGTGATGCTGACGACCTTCTCCGACCAGGACCTCGTGGAGCAGGCACTGACACAGGGGGCCGCCGGCTTCCTGCTCAAGACCTCCGCTCCCGAAGAGCTGAGCCGCGCGGTCCGCTCGGCCCACCACGGGGGGCTGTTCATGTCCCCCACCGTGTCGCGCTGGGTGGTCGACAGCTGGGTCGCCGGCCGATCACCCCAGATCGCCGACCGGAGCCGGGTGAACGCACTGAGCCCGCGCCAGCACGACGTACTCCAAGCACTCGCCGACGGCGACTCCAACGCCGACATCGGCCGGAGACTCCACCTCAGCGAAGGCACGGTCAAGGGCTACGTCAGCGAGATCATCGCTGCGCTCGGTGTGCGCAACCGGGTCGAAGCGGCCGTGGTGGCCCACAGAGCTCGCTGAACCACGGTGGTGAGCGCTGGTTTCGCTGATTCGCGCTGGACCTGCGCGCCAGGCGCGGTGATGGCCATGGCCTTGAGCCTTCAGCTCGAAGCCCCGGTTGACGGGTTCACCCGCACCGCAGCGAGCTGGCATAGGGTGCGATCGTGACCAGGAAGGCCTACGGCGGGCTGGCGTCGGGCATCGTGGTGTTCCTCGCTCTCACCGGATTCGTCATCGTCATGGGCATGCTCACGGGTGAGCACTGGTGCGCAGATCGATGGCCCTGGTGGGGCGCCCCGGAGGACCCCGGCTCGTCGTGCACCGGTCACTCGTGGGCGAAGCGACATCCCGGCGACTACCCGTGGACGATCCCGCGATGACTGGGATCCATCGCATCCCATTCGCAGCTTCGCGGAGGCTCGGCCCTCGCCGAAGGGTGTCCGAGAGACGGTTTGGCGCACCGCCGGGTACGACTCCTACTGCCAGCTCTCGCTGAAGACGACCTCACCATCGGGAAGACGTAGCGGCGCAAGCTCGGGAAGGTCGTCCTCCGTCTCAGCAGCAGTCATCGGCTGGTCCCCGTCTCGATCGATGTAGTCCCGATGACCGCCCAGGACGAACACGCCAGGCAAGTCGTACCAAGGCTCACCACGCTCATGGACCAGGGCGTACAGCGCCGGACCCACGTCATCGTCAGGGATCGCGACCCGCACGTCCTCTTCCGACTCCTCGGGCTGCAGCCGACGATGCGCGGCACGGCCTCCCTCAACCAGAGCGGGAAGGTCCGACACCTCTAGATCCCACCGGGAGACGATGCTGATCTCGTAGACCGTCTCCGGTTCTCCATCACTTGCCTCGTCGTCCGCGTCCGTCTCCTCGCTGTCCTCGTCCTCGCCAAGGTCCTCGAGCCCGAGGGGAACGGTGCCGGTGTGGTCGCCGGCCGCGTCATCCCATCTCAGCGCCTCACGCCGAACCACATCGTTGGCGGCGAAGACCCGCTGGACATCGAGCGATCCGCCGCGCAGGCCGGTGACAAGCTCGAGGTAGTCGCCGAGCGCCGACGTCAACGCCCGCGTCGCCACCTCGAGCTCAGCAGCACTGCCGGCGGAGAACTGTTCCATCTCCACGTCATCGGCATCCATGCTCCGACTCTAGGGGCCGAGCCGGCTGCGTCGACCAGTCTCCCGCTCGTGGATGGGGTGCTGGCTTCGCGGCGTGCATCCTGAGGCCGTCAGGTACGCCGCCTTCTGCGGGTAGAGCGTCTCGCCGGGCGCCAGCATCTCCACCATCTCGGTGATCTTGCGAGCCCGGCTCTCAGCGCGCTTCACCACCACCGTCGACACCCTCGACCTCAGGGAGGAGGGGTGAACTCGCGTACACGATGACGGCCACCGCGCCCGAGACGATCGAGTTCATGAGGTCGGCCGGCATGCCTCTGGCCACCAGGTCACGCAAACGATTCACACGGGTACGGGAGCCCTCACTGCTGTCCTACCAGTCGCTGGTCGACTTCGTGCCCGGCCACGCCCCGTACGAGTTCGCGACCGATGTCGAGCTGGTTCCGGTCGCCGACGGCACGCTGGTCAGCATGTCGGTCGAGTCGCTGCACGACGCAACCTGGACGCAGCGGCTGTTGGACGGGCGCAGGAACGAACTCGACAACCTCGCCCGAGTAGCTGTCTGCTGCACGAGGTCACTCGTCAGGGTGCCGGCACCGCGCGGATCACGTTCGCTGAGAGGCCTTCCGCTTGGAGATCGCGTTGGCGATGACGGTCGTTCCTGCCGTCCCGATGACCAGGAAGATCAGCGCCCAGAGCCCCGTCGTCGTCATGTCCGCGCCGATCAGCAGACATATCGAGATCCAGATCACCGCCGCCGTCACGCCGGCGAGCAGACCGCTCGAGAAGTTGATTCCCATGATCATCCATCCTTCGGTCAGTCCGAGTCCCAGATACTTTGTGAGACAGAGCATAGGCCTACCAGGTCGACCGCCGGTGTTAGGCTCGCGGCCGTGTCGCACGAGGCGGAACGGGCGAAGAACTCCCTGCGCGAGCTCGACGAGCTGACCGGCTCCACCCGTCGTGCGGGTCGTTCCATGGCGACAGGTCTCCCGCTGGTGGGCTGGGGAGCGGCCTGGATACTCGGACTCGGCGCACTGGATCTGCTGGATGGACCGCTGAGGATCCTCGTTGCCGTGCTGGCGTGGACGGTCGGCATGGTGCTGTCCTGGCTGCCAGTGCACTCGGTGATCCGAACGGGCACTGAGACCCGGATGCGGTGGGCCTGGCTGGTCGTGCTGGTGGCTTCGCCGTTCCTGGTCACGGCGGCACAACCCGCGTCGTTCACGCACGGAGTGCTCTTCCTGGGTGCCCTGTGGGGGCTGGCGATGTGCTTGTATGCCATCGCCACCGATGATCGGGTCCTCGCGGTGGTGGCGGGTTCGGGCATCGTCATCGCTGCCGTCCTAGCCGACGTGGAGATCGCGACTCGACTGCTGGGCTTCGGCCTGTGCACCGGGCTACCGCTCCTTGCGCTGGGGATCTCCCGCGTACGTCGCGGAGTCAGTCGTGTTTGAGCAGTCCCCTCCTCGACCGGATCTCGGCGATGACGTCGTGGAGCGGCTGCGCACCCCGCTCGACGCGGCACTGTCCGACATGAATCGACTCCGGATCCAGGCGGCTCTGCACGGGCTCACCGTGGACGGCTCGATCCGCTTCACCGCGCTTGCCAAGGTGCTGAATCTCAGCGACGGGAACCTCGCCGCCCACCTGGCTGTCCTGAGCGAGGTGGGGTACGTGACGAACCGCTCGACCTACACCGGGAAGCGGCGTACGCGCTGGTACTCGGCGTCTCCGGCCGGACGCGAAGCGTACGAGGCCCACGTGCGCGGATTACAGCTGATCATCGACTCCGCGCGACTGAGCGAGTCGTGACAACGGTTCCTCTCCACGGGTGGGTAACGGCCGCGCTCGCCTGCCGGCATCTGCGTATCAGCTGCTCCTGTTGAGTTCTTGAGCGAACGTCACCAGGATGCCGCTGGGGCCGCGGACATCGATGAGCTTGTCGCTCTCCTCTTACGTCGCGACACCGCGCAGCGGGTGGCGGCCGTGCCTCGCGGCGATCGTGACTCTCGAACCTGATGGCCATCAGCTCCCGGGTCGCGCTGGGCGCGGCGTCGACCCTGGGAACGGAGCCGGACCTCAGGCGCCGACCCAGTCCATGTGGTCGATCAGGTGATCGACTTCGGCGCGGTCGCCGGTGACCCGGCATTCCGTTCCTCGGCCCAGAGACCGGCGGCGACTGACCACCTGGAGCAGGTCGACGGCGTTGCCGCGGACGACAGCATCGACCTTCCCGATACCACCGACGGCTGTTGTCGTCAGGACCAGCGGGGCATCGGTCCGGCGCAGCACCCAGGCCCGGTCGATGTCGTCGGCAACCCAGGCGATGGTCTGGCCATCGCCGCGCATCGCCTCGGCGAAGCCGGCGACCTGGGTAGCCCAACCAGCCGACGAGATGGTGTCGAGCCAGTCGTCGATGGCCATGCCGGCCAGGGGTGCGGCCAGCTCGTAGCTCTGCCCGACGGTGACTGCGGCGTCGATCCGGTGGACGGTGATCTCCCCGAACAGGCGGCGGCGCCAGAAGCTGATGCCGTCGTTGCCGCCCGACGGGTCGAAGACGTCCCGACCTCGAGTGGCTCCAGCGAAAGCGGCAGCCGCCTGGTCAGCGCTCTGCTCCAGCCACCCCTGCCAGTCGCTCGGCAGCTCCCGCGACGCGGTCCCGGTCAGGGCGAAGGCCTCCGCCGGATCGGTGATGTGGTTCTCGATCAACCTGGCGACCCACTGCTGGGTCGCCCCGATGTGTTCGACCAGGTCCGACAGCTCCCATTCTGGGCAGCTCGGCACCGGCTGCGCCGGGTCAGCGCCGTCCACCCAGCTGGCAACGAGTCGGGTCTGGTCGAGCATCGAGCTGGTCAAGACGTCGGTGGTCATCTCGTCCTCCTGGGGTCTGTGGTGCGCTTCGCCGAGAAGCTGTTCACCATGACCGGCTAGGGCGGTCGAACTCATCGGGCTGGTCCATCCTCGGCAGTGGTCGCCTGACCCGGCGACGTGGCGGCGGCTCTGGTTCCCGCCGGAGTCAGTCCACCGGGACCAGCTCACCGACCGGTACGTCCGCCTCGAGCCGGTTGCCGGCCGGCGCCAGCGGGCAGGCCCAGGCTGGGTCGTAGGCGCAGGACGGGTTGTAGCCGAAGTTCAGATCGACCACCAACGCATCGCCCTCCCGGCCGAGATCGGCCCCTTTCACCGTGTCCAGCAGGTAGCGGCCGGCACCGTACGTGGTCCGCCCGGCCGTCGCGTCGCGGAACGGTAGGAACAGGCCGTTGCCGTACGAGTCGAGCCACCACAGGTCCAGCGCGCCCAGACCGGGCAGCGACACCCGACCGACCCGGCTGAACGGCACATCACCGTCGGTACCGGTCGGCGGCGTCCAGGTCTGCGGCTCCGCGGTCTCGATCGGCACGACGAACCGGTACGCCGCGTCGTACGGCGCGTGCCGCAGCCTCTGCCCGCCCTGCCGGGCCGACGCCGGGTGGTCGGTGAACATCCGGCTCCGGCCCGCCACCCAGAGCGCGTGAGCGCGGGAAGGCTCGGCCTCGGCACGCACCGCGGCGTACAGGTCGTGAACGTCCCGCCGCCACGACGTGAGGGCCAGGGCTGACGGAAGTTCGGTAGTCACCCAGACATCCTGCACCGCGGCAATCCGCCGTCCATGACCGACGGAGCAGTTCACTGGCACGCGCCACCTCAGTCTTCGCCGAAGCCACTGTCCAGGAGCCCGAGATAGACGATGGTGAAGTCGTATCCGAGGTCGGTCAGCCTCACTTGTTGCTCGGTGCGCTGCCAGATCCCGCAGTCGTCGAAGTGGAACAGCGCCAGGTCGAGGCGGGTCCGCCAGGAGTCGGCCAGCAGGTCAGCCAGGGCGGGTGGGCACCGCTCCTGCCACCACTCGCGGATGTCGGCGACTGAAGCGCCGCCGTCGTTCAGGGCCGCCGGACCGAGAATGCCGACCAACGGTTCACAGGACCAGTCGTCGAGCCATTGGCACAGAGCGGCGACGAGGACCAGCGCCAGATCTCGCCATTCCTCGTCCGTCACCGGGGACCGGTCGGATCGATACGCCTTGGTGCGGGCGACCTCGATCAGACCGGCCGCCGAGCAGGCCCGCCACAGCCGATCCAGAGGCAGGCAATCGCCGGCGCTCCGCCACGAATGGAGGGCTGCCTCGGCCAGGAGCTGTTCCGCCTCCGCCGGCAGATCGTCGAGCGCGGCGCGAGGATGTGCCCGCCCGTCGTAAGCCTTGTCCCAGGCCCACAGATTCAGGTGCTGGTAGGCCTCGCGGCCGACCGCCGGCCGCAGCAGACCGGCGGTCGTGACCTGTTTGCCGTCACCGACCCAGTCCGCCAGCGCCAGACAGGCTGCAACGAAACGGGAGCTTCGGGCATCGCGTCCGGAAGCCTCGACCTCGCCGCGCGGAATCATCTCGTCCGTCGGGCTCGGCTGGGTGTCGTTGGCCATCATGGTGAGCTCGGCGGCCCGGAGGCTCTTCGCAGTCGGGTCCGGCATCAGCCTGCGCCGCTCGGCCTCCGGAAGGTTGTTCCACGACTCCATGATGAGGTCCAGCCGGGCCTGGACGTCCTCGATCGACCCAGCCGGGGAGTCCAGGTCGACTCCGATCGATCGGCCGAACCCAGCCAGCACCCGAGCCTGGGAGTGATGCGCTGGGTCGTCGAAGGCAGCGGCCATCTTCGGCAACGCTCGCCGCATCTCCCTACGCAGCTCGGCGGGAGTGGCGGAGTTGCTGCGCATCCGCCCGGTCGCTCGAAGAAACCCCCAGAACGTCTCCAGAGCACCTGCGAGGCGATCGGTGTCGGGAAGTTCTTGACCGTACGCCGGGATGGTGATCAGAAGGAGCCGCTCGGCGGTGCGGGCCGGCCAGTACGCCGCCGAGTAGTCGTCGTACTCCTCGCGAAGCTGCAGGATCGTGGCCAGCAGATCAACGTCCAGCGGCCGCCGCCGCCGCGCTGCCCACTCCACGGCGGCATCCAGCAGCTCCTCGACCACCCCAGCACCGTAGCTCGTGTGTCGGAGCCCAGATGGTCCAGATCGATCTCTTGGATGGCCCGGCCACCCCGCTGGAGGAATTCGCCGATCTCATCCGCAACCCGAATCTTCTGGCACTACGGCTCCGTCGGAGCTGACGCCGGTCGCAGCGGAGTAGGCAGAGGCGGTCTCGGTGCGGGCACTCGGGCGTCGATCACCGGGCAGCCAGCCCTCATCTGGCAGCACCCGCAAGCGCGTTCTCTCGAGTCGTCGACCGAGGTCTCACGGGTAGGTGAGGCGGAGGCTCGAAGAGAGCGAGCAGGGGCGACTTGCCGTCACGGAGTCGGACGGCCGTCTTCAGGTTCTGCTCGGCCAGGGCGATCTCCAACCTGAGCTGCCGGACCAAGCGGCTGAGCCCCGTGACGGTGACGTGACCGTTCCCGTGATCATCGACGCCGTCGCTGCCGTGTGACGGCCTTGACGTCCAACTCAGGAAGATCTCTGGCTACTGTGCACGGATGATCCGAGTCATCGACTACGACGCCTCCTGGCCGCGGCGCTTCGAGATGCTGAGGGACGAGTACAGCGCAGCTTTCACCCACGCCGGCATCGACGTGATCACCATCGAGCACGTGGGCAGCACGTCCGTGCCCGGCCTTGCGGCCAAGCCGGTCATCGACTGCGACATCGTCGTGACAGCCGAGCTAGTGAGTCCCACGTCCGATGTCTTGGTGGGTCTCGGTTTCCGGCCGCTGGGCGAGCTCGGCATCCCTGAACGGTGGGCGTTCGCCGAGCCGCCACGGCTCGCCGGCACCAACACGTACGTGATCGTCGAGGGCTCCCTGTCCCTGCGGAACCACCTTCGGTTCCGCGACCTGCTGCGGACCGACCCTGAGCTGCGTGATCGCTACGGCGCGGTGAAGAAGGACGTCGGCGCCGTTGCCGACAGCATCGAGTCGTACGGGCAGGGCAAGAACGCGATGATCCAGCAGATCCTCGCCGCGGCTGGACTCAGCGACGAGGAGCGGCAGATCATCGATGGCGCCCAGATCCCCACACGGAACGACGTTCCCCGCTAGACCACGCGCACACCTGCGGGCGGGACTACTGCAGAGGAAACGGCGGCTGCAGCCAGCTGGGGCGATCGTCCAGCTCGACGGCGGCGACCCACTTCACCCACCAGAACCCACGATGGCCTGGGGCGAGCAGGCGAACCGGAGCCCCGTGGGCCGGAGTCAGCGGCGCCCCCCGACTGCCGACAGCCAGCCACAGCTGCCCGGCTCCGACCGCCGAGAACGCCCGCACGTAGCCGGTGACGCTGCGAACCCGCAGGGTCGCGGCACCGTCCAGGGCAGTGGCCCCGATCAGGTCCGCCAACCGCACGGCGTCCCACTCCGCATCGGCGTACCAGCCGTTCGTGCAGTCCAGCCGCGCCGTCACCGGCTCGGCCTGGGCGACCAGCTCGTCGACGGTGAACGTTCTGCCGATCACGCTCACGTGGTGGGTCAACGGGTCGAGGTCCGGGATGGTGTCGAACAACCAGGTGGTCGCCGGTAGAGAGACGGCTCCCACGAGACCTGGAACCACCGGTCGGGACCCAGTCGACACGCGTGGACGGTCGGGTCGGCTCCGCAGCGCGACAGCCGTCGCCCCACCCCAGGCCACCGCCACTCCCGCTGCGACCACCACGTCCTGCAGGAGCGCCCGCCGGGAGAGGTCGCTACGCCGCAGTCGCTGGCGGCGGTGCCGCAGCACGTGCCAGAGCAGGAGCGGGACGGTGACCACCGCGGCTCCGACGTGCACCTGGATCGGGGTGATGCCAGCTACGACCACATAGCCCACGAAAAGCTGCACGAAGCCCGCCAGCAGACAGCCGATGATGATCACCAGCAGCACGACGCTGGCCACCCGAAGCCTGGCCGAGCGTCGGACGATCGCCGATTTCCACGGCAACATCGCGATCACCGCCACGCCGAGGAGACCGTGCGCCACCGTGGCCAGCGCGGCCGTCGTGGGGCCGGCGGCGGCGAACACGAGCCAGCCGCTGAGGAACGCCCCGACCAGCAGCCCCAGCAGCGTGAGGTTCGTGCGCCGGGCGGCCCGACGGAGCACCTGGGTCCGCAGTGAAGCGCGCACCCGTTCCGTTCCCTCGGCTCGTTGGTCAACCACCGCACCAGTCTCCGGCAGCGTCGAGAAGAGGTCGAGGAGAGGTCGAGGTTGCGGCGGCCGCGCGGAGAGACGAGCGCACAGCGGCTGTCCATCCGAGCAGAAGATCCGGATCCGCCGGCACTCCTTCGGGCTGTAGCGGACGGGCCGGTAGCTACTGCAACTTCAGCCGTTCACGCAGGTGTTGCCGAACGCAGGATTCAGTCCAGTCGCGTCGTTGGCCGTGTTGCCGCACACGTTGACCGGAACGTGCACGGGAACCTGGGCCGGAGTCGCCCTGACGGCGGAGACTCCGACTCGTGGTGATGCGATGGCGGCTGAGGCCGGCTCGGCCCAGAGCATCGCACCGACGCCGCTGAGCAGCACGGCGGCGGCAGTCCCGGCGAGGATCCGGTTCAGTGTGTTCGTCATGGTGTGGCTCCTTGGATGATGGTCACGCGGTTCCGCGATGAGACCAACCCTCCTCGATCCGAGGAGAGTCGGCCATCGTGTGATCGGACGATCGATCGGCTGACGCCGTGTCCCCCGATCGGCGGACACGCGCGTCGGTGGTCCGCCTCTGCCACCAGTCGTCGCCCGGCTGCTCGACGATCAGTTGGCCTGGCCGACGTTGACCGGTGGCACCTTGATCTGCTGTCCGTGCACCACAAGCCACACGTCGACGTCGTCGGCCGGCTGGAAAGCGGTGTCGGCGCCGGCGAAGGTCACCTCCCCCGCCGTGATCGTGAGCGGAGCGTCGGCGACCGTGTGCTCGCCCTGGCCGGCGAGCTGCTGGAGCGGCAGGCTGGTCAGGGCTGTCTGCGCTCGGTTCTGGAACTGCAGACCGATCTTGAGCTCACCACTGATCGGGTCGGTGGTGTAGTACATCACCGGCGTCGATCCGGTCGAGCTCTTCTGCGGCTGGGCGATGGCACAGGTGACGTGGTCGCTGAAGTCACCGCTGCACTTGGTGAGGCTGAAGCCCTGAGACACCGACGACCCCGTCACCTGGAGGCTGGAGGGCAGCCCCCCGCCCACCGCGATGTTGCCCCCGTTGGAGTCGCCGTAGTTGCCGACCCAGCCGGTCACCGACTGCGTCCCCGTGTCCGTGGTGGAGAGGTAGCCGTACTGGCCGCCGACCCGGCCGGGCTGGATCGGTGGCTTGGTGGACCCGTCGTTGGGATAGGCGCCCCGGTAGGGACTGATCCTGGTCCACGGCGAGCCGTCGGTCGGGATCAGACCGGTGATCAGGTTGCCGTCGCCGTCGCGGTAGAAGATCCGCCCGTACGCGGGGTCGGAGGTGGGGAGGGTGCCGTTGGCGCCGGCGATCTTGATCTTGACGGCTGCCTGGTCCAAGCCATTGGCGTAGGGCGCGGCGGTGCCGTCGCAGCTGTCGGTCCCGTTCGCGGGACAGATGTAGACGTCCGAGATGGTGGCCCCGTTGCCCGAGGGCGGCCCGATCTGGCTCAGGTCGATGGTCGCCGACACGGGCGCGTTCTCGTCGGGGCTCGTGATGGTGAGGCTGGTGAAGGTCGGACCCTCGCCTGGAGCCGGGTTCTGCCAGTAGAAGCTCACCGGGGCCAGCGTGATCGTGCCCGAGGTCGCAGCCCTGCTCGGCAGGCCCTCGGGTGCCAGCAGCCCGAGCAGCGTCTGCTCACCACCGGTACCCGTGCTCCCGTACACCTCCAACGGTTCGAGCTCGACCGAGATACGGCCCGGAGTGCTGGGCGGCAGCGTCCAGGTGCTCGACGGCACGTCGATCCGGAACACGGGTCGGGTGGGATCGAGGCTGTCGACCTGCACCGCGCTGGGTTTGAGGGGCTTGACCGGCGTCGCCGTCGGCGGATTGCTGAGGGTCAGGGTGGTCTCCCCCAGGGGATGGCGGGGCATGGCACTCGTCGTCGTCGTGCTCGCGGTGGCGGTGATCGACCCGCCGACCACCGTCACCGTGGGTGTGCCGTCGCGACCGATCACCAGCTTGATGGTGCTGCGCTCGGCCGGGCGGTTCGTGGGGGCGACCAGCAGGTACGACGCCCACTCGCCTACCGAGTCGCTGCCCAGAGCGCAGTTGCCGCTGGTCGCCGCGGTGAGCCCACCCATCGTGTACAGATCGGTGGTCGAACCGCCGGCGTCCATGGTGATCGAGCCCGTGCTCGGGAAGGCGAGGGCGCCGGGGAAGGCCGGGCCGAACCAGCAGCCGTACCCCTCGACGGAGCGCGCGGCGAAGGAGACCGTGAGGTCTTCGTCGGGGTTCACGGCGGTGATCTTCAGCCGCCCCGCCTTGTAGCCGGGATACCACGACTGGATGCCTCCCACGTCGGTCTCCAGGTCCGCGGGCTGTCCGCCCGGCGCGAGGAACTGCGGCTTCAGGGTGCTGGTGCCGTCGTAGCGCAGCACGCGAGCGGAGTCGTTCTCCGTGCTGACAGCGACGACGTCCTGAGCACCGGCCGGTCCGGTCACCCGGTCGACGAAGGTGACGGCGCTCACCGGGTCGGTGCCGGCGGTGTAGGTCGCTGTCGTGTTGGCGGTGGTGGTGGCGGGGTTCCACAGGCGCGTGCTGCCGTCGACGAGACCGAACGCGATGACGGGGGTGGTACCGCCGTCCAGAAAGCCCACGGCGGTAGACAGGATGAGCTCGGATCCGTGGTGGGTTCGTAGTCCCAGAAGGTGCGTCCGCTGTAGGTGCCCAGAGGACCGACCTTGACGGAGTTGCCGATCGCCTGGCTGGAGAAGATGACGATGGAGAGCAGCCCGCTTCCGTGGGGGTCCCAGGCGAGGTCGAGCACCGGCACGGGCAGGGCGTCGACGCCCGGGCTGACGTAGTCGTTGTAGGTCGTTCCCAGCTGTCCGCCCGTCGCTGCATCCAGGATCCAGACCCCCTGCTGGTCGGCCCGTCCACTGGGCGAGGACGGAACGTCGCCGGCGCTCGAGGCGGACAAGCCGACCGCCAAGACTGGCCTTGCCGTCGAACCGGTGCCGATCACGCCATAAGCCAGCGACATGACGGACATCAGATAGGGGTCGTCGAGCTCGACGCTGCGGAGGGTGTCGAAGTCGTCTTTCACCCAGCTGGCACAGGCACGGGTCGCGCACGTACCGTCCGGGGCCATTCGGTACAAGCACGATCTTGTAGTCATTGCCGCCCATAGATACCCTGGACGCCCGCCATGTACAGCCCAGTCGGGTGTCCACCGCAGGTAGATGGCGGACAGGCCGTGAGCGGTGTCGAAGGCTTCCGAGAAGTCCTGGACGGGCGGAACGTCCAGATCCGTGGTCGTCGACCGGAGCAGGGCACCGCCACGGTTGGGGGTGTCGTAGACGTTGAGCTGACCGTTCTCCACGATCGCGCGCTGCTCGTAGCCCCGACCGAGGAAGTCACCGGTGGTCCCGGATCGCTGCAGCCTCGGCAGAGCGCCGGAGGCGTCAGTGGTCGGCACGGCCGCATCGGCGAGAGCGGCGGCTTTCGCCGGCGGTCGGCTTCGTCCGCCAGGATCGACCGGATCACGATCCGCCCGGGCCGCAGCCCTCGCCGTGGCGGCAGCCCTCGCCGTGGCGGCAGCCCTCGCTTTCGCGGCTGCCCTCGCTTTCGCGGCTGCCCTCGCTTTCGCGGCTGCCCTCGCCTTCGATCTCGCTGCCGTGGCCTTGACGTTCGCGGAGGTCTTCGCTCCACTGGCCGTGCTCTGCGTCGTGGGCGGCCGGGGCTTTGCTTCGGTGGCGGTCGGGACCAGCAGCGACGCCACCAGGGCCGAGACGGCGACGAGCGCGAGGAGTCGCCGGCGTGGAGTCTGACGAGATGTCGGACGACGGAGGGGGCGCGGAAGTTCGGTCACGGGTTCATCGCTTCTCTCGGGGTCGATTCCTGGAGGACTGGCGGTCATGACTACTTCTGGAGGACCAGGACGTTGCCGTTGGCGTAGCCGACCAGGGTCTCCGGAACGGAGATCGAGCGGGGCCGCAGGCCACCCAGACCGCTGGCCTCCGGTCGTAGGCCGGGCTCGGGAAGGCCGTTGAGACTGATCGCGCGAGCGCGGACCTGTTCCTGGGTCTCGTTGGCAGCGTCGATGACGGGGTCTCGGAGGATCGCTGCGTCGCTGCGCTGCGCCTGGGTCTGATCGCTCGGCGCCTGCTCGAGGTCGGGGGCAGCCGGTCCGGCATCCGCCGGCGCCGGATCCACTCCCGGAACCTGTGGTGGCGGATCGGGATTCTGGATCGCCGGTTCCACCTGCTCGATCGCAGGGCGTCCCGGTGCCGCGGGCTCGGCTCCGGCCGCTGGGTTCGGTGCGCCGACGCCATCGGGCAGCTGACCCGGCACGACGACCTGCTCTCCTGGCACTGGTGGCGGCGGCTCGGGCGCGGCATTCCCGGCGGGTGCGGGTTGGTCGGGCGGCTGGACCGGGTTGTTCAGCCGCTCGACGTCGGTGCTGACACCCCTGGCGTCCGTCGCCTCCTCGAGAACACTCACGGAGCTCGAGGTCGCGCCCTGGACGACGCCGCTCGCCCCGGCGAGCACGGAGGCACCGGTGTTGACCGCCGTCACGAGGTTCCGCTGCTGTGCGCTGAAGACCCCCTTGCCCGTGGCCAGGGTGACGTCGTCGTCGATGGCCAGGGCCGCACTGGTCGCGGCCCCGGTGAGGTTGGCGCCGATGCTGACGACGGAGCTGATGGTGGTGGCGACGACGGAGGCGGTGATGTCGGCCGCTTCGGCGGCAGCGATCGCCGTGGCGGCCGGGATCAGCCCGGTGCCCAGGGTGAGGATGGCGGTGGCGACGAAGATGATGGCGAACAGCGCGTCCATGATCGCGTCGAAGATCGCGATGCCTCCGCCGAGGTCGGAGTAGTTGACCGGGTTGGTGCGGAAGCCCTGGTAGAGGTTGTGGGCGTCGACGGGGTCGGCGCTGGTGAACCGGCCGCTGGTGGGGTCGTAGACCCGGTGCGGGAACAGCACCCGCGCGGTGTCGAGCTCGGTCAGGGGCCCCCGGGGCATCGCACCGGTGTACCCGAACGGGTTGGTCCGTCCTCCGTCCAGGGTGCCGACAGTGGCGGGGCGCCCGTCCGCCCGGGCCGCCGCACCGTAGTCGGTGTAGCCGTAGGTCGCGGTGACGGTGCCAGCCGAGTCGATCAGGCCGACCACGTTGCTGTGCCGATCCCGGACGACGTAGCCGGTTCCCGCGCCCGTCGTTACCGGCGCGGACGGCGCCGTGGGCGCTGCACCGGCTGCGGTCGCTCCCACAAGCAGGCTCCGCGCCTCCCGCCCGGCTCCGACCAGGTACGACGCCGACGTCGTGGTGCCGGTGGCGGTGCCGGCGTCGGTGGTGCTGTCGTTGGCCAGCACCCCGTCGGTCCCGTAGTGGTAGCCGACGCTGCTCGTCGTCCCGTTCGCGTTCTTCGTGACGGCGCTGCGGAGGGTGCCGTCGGGCCAGCGGGCGTACGTCACGCTCGTGCCGTCGGCCATCGTCGTGGTGGCCGGGGCGCCGTCGGCGGTGTAGGTGTTGGACAGCCCGCTGAGGCTGGTGAGCACTCTGCCGTCGTCGTCGAAGGTCTGCGTGGCCGTGTTCGCACCGGTGGTCTGGCTGGTCAGACGACCCGAGTCGTCGATGGTCATGGTCGTGGTCGTCGTCTTGGCCGTGGGCCGCGGCCCGGTCGTCCGGTAGGTCGTCTTGGTCGCCGTCACGTCGCCACCGAGGTCGACCGTGTAGGCGTGCTGGGTCAGAGCTGGCCCGCTCGGTTGTCCGGAGGTCAGGCCGCCGGCATAGGTGGCCGACCCGATCAGCCGGTTGAACGCGTCGTAGGAGTAGAGGGTGCTCCAGGTGCTTCCCCCTCCCGGCACGGCCGCACTGCCGCCCGGCAGGGTGGCGTCCACCTTGGTCTCGACGTTGCCGTGGGCGTCGTAGGTGTAGGCGTGGGACTCCAGGACCCGGTTGCCGGGACCGGTCGTGCTCTGCAGCGCCAGCCGGTTGTCGGCGGTGTAGGTGTTGGTCGTGGCGATCCCGTTGCCCCGCGTGGTGGTCTGCACCCGGTCGAGGCTGTCGTAGCCGTAGGTGACGGAGGCCAGGACAGCTGCGCCGCGCTTCTGCACCGCCGTGAGCAGCGTGCCCTCGGTCGGGTCGTAACCGTAGGTGGTGACGGCCCCGGTGATGTCGGTGGTGGAGACCAGCTGGGCCCGGTCGTTGTACGACGCCTTGGTGGACGTCTGGTCCGGATAGCTGATGCTCGTGCGACGGCCGTCCACGTCGTAGCCGTAGGTGATGGTGCTCGTCCCGTCGCTGATCGTCTGCACCTGACCCGCTCCGGGTCGACCCACGGGCACCCGGGTGTAGCTGAGCGTGCGGGCCGGTGCGTTCGGCGCCCTGACCGCGACCCCGGACACCAGCCCGGAGGTCTGGTCGTAGGTCCAGGTCGTGACGGCCCCCGAGGGACGGGTGACGGCGAGCGGCTGGCCGTCAGCGGTGTACGTGTAGGCGGTGGCGCGACCCATCGGGTCGGTCGCCGTGACGATCTTGCCGGCCGCGTCGTAGGTGTACGCGACGGCTTCGCTGGTGCTGTCGCCCTGCCTGAGGGTGCGGGCGACGGCTGCGCCGGAGAGGCTGTGCGTGGTGGTGGCCGTGATCGGCGAACCCGGGAACTCGGTGGTGTCGGTGGGGGTCGCGGTCGACGTCTCGGCGATGCCGCCGGGACCGGTCAGGTCGGTGGCCAGACTGATGTCGTTGCCCGTGGTCAGGTCGGACTGGCCCAGGTCGGTGTACCGGTTCGCCGTCGTCAGATCGGGCGGCAGCGGTGGTGCGACCGCCGGCCCGGCCCCCGCGGTCGGTGAGCCAGCGGCGGGCTGGCCGCCGGCGGGGTAGCTGGTCGTGCTCGTGAGCGCCCGACCGAGGTCGTCGTAGCCGGTCGTGGTGGTCCGCTGCGCCAAGGTGGCGTCGTCGGGCACGATCGAGGTGGAGCGGGTGTGCGCCGCACCGTCGTCATAGGCAGTCAGCCGGGCGACGCCGGTGGCCCCCTGCTGGCTGACTGTCCGGCCGAAGGAGTCGACGAGGGAGGTCGAGATCCGGCCACGCCGGTCGGTGGCGGTGACCGTCGAGCCGTCCGGGCTGAAGCTCGTCGAGGTCAGGGTCCGCGACGTCGGATCGCCGGTGAGTGCCCCGTTGCTCACGTTGTCGCTGACCCGGACGGTCCGTCCCAGCGCGTCGGTGGTGGTCCGGGTGCTCCGGCCGTCCGGCCCGGTTCGGGTCGTGCTCGTCGGCGTGTACGCGGTGGTGGTGGCGTACCCGCCGGGCAGGACGCGCGACAGCTCACGACCGATGGCGTCGTAGCGGATCGACGTGGTCCGACCGAGCGCGTCGACGTAGCCGGTGGCCCGCCCCGAGACCACGTCGACGGTGCTGTTCGTGACCTCGGCGGCGTCGGTTCCGGACGCCACGGTGGTCTTCACCACCACTGAGCGGCCATCGGGGCTGACGGTGCGGCCGTACGTCGTGACGATCGAGTCCGGTCCGCCGCCGCGTCCCAGGTCGGGCTCGGCGTCCGGCGCCCAGCGCAGCGTCCGGGTCGTCACCTGGCCGTTTCGGTCGTACGTGTAGCCGAGGACCTGCCGCGCGGTCGGGGCCTCGCCGGCTTGGCCGACCGAGGTGATCGAGGTGCCGATGGCGACACCGGATCCTGCGACGCCGGAGCCCGCAATGGTGGGGGTGTTCACCGTCCGGGCGACCGAGCCGTCCGACCCGGTGGTGGTCTGCTGGGTGACGAGGCCGTACTGGCCGTACTCGTTGACGGTCGTGGCGCCGGTCTCGTCCACGGTGCTCAGCACCCGGCCGTGGTCGTCGTAGGCGGTGGAGACGGTCGTGGTCCGGCTCGTCGACGGCGTGGGTCCGGTTGCGTCGGTGGCCGCCGACGCGGTGTGGGTGACCTCGTTGACCTTGCCGTAGTTCGCCGGCAGCACCCGCGGGATCTGGACCGGCGCGTCGTATGCCATCAGATGGGTCTGGGCCAGCACTGCCGGGCTTCCGGGCGAGGCCACGGAGATCTGACGCCTCATCAGGCGGTGCAGCGCGTCGTAGGTGGAGATGGTCGTCGTGGTGCCGACCGTCTGGCCGGTGGAGTAGGTGTAGGTGGCATTGCCGGACTGGAACAGCGGGTCGCTGCCGTTGACCGGTGTGTAGGTGGGGTAGCCGGTGTAGTTGTGCCGGTTGTTGTTCCCACCGCCGGGCAGCTGCGGGTCGAGGGTGAAGGTCTGCAGCGGCGACAGGGGCTGGTTGGCGGTGTCGGTCACCTGCAGCGTCTTCACCGCCACCAGACCGCTCTGGTAGGCGGGCGTCTGGTAGGTGATCGCCGTCCGGGCGCCGGCGGCGGACTGGACGGAGCTGAGGAAGGACGCGGGTCCGCCGGACCTGCCGTAGCCGAACGTCGTCTGTTGTCCGACCGGGTCACTCACCGCAGTCACCGTGTAGGTGCCAGCTCCCGCGACGGTGTCCGACAGCGTCACCGTGGTCACCGGCGTGATCTGGTCGGCGCGTTCCGGTGACGAGATGGTGACCTGGGACCGACCTGCGTAGGCGAAGGTCGTCGTCAGACCGTACGAGTCGGTGATCGTCGTCGGCCGCCAGACGCCGGACATCGGTGACTGCCAGCGGACGTCGGTCCGGTTACCGAACCTGTCCGTGCGGGCGACGAGGTTGCCGTTGCCGTCGAAGTAGTCGACGCGCCCGTCGTCGTAGGCGATGGTGTACGCGTAGGCGACGGCCGCGGCGCCTGCTCGGGCTCGCAGCGTCCGCGGAGCGGTCAGCTGCTTGAACACGAGATCCCGCAGCTTGTAGTCGGTCAGCCCGCTCGGCTCGGTGGGGTCGAGGGTGTACGAGCCTCCCGTCGAGGGATAGACCCGCTTGAGCCCGTTCGTGGTGATGAACGTGGTGCCCAGACTCCAGCCCATGCCCCAGCCGGAGCGGTCGACGGACGCGCTCGCCCGGTCCTGCTGCCAGCTGAGATCGAAGCTGACGCCGGCTTGACCGAGACCCTTCACGTGGGCCAGCGCCACCGTGACGGAGAACTGACCAGTCCGGGGGTCGACCCGGCCCGACATCCCCGCGCCGAGGGCCAGCGCTCCCGTCGGTGTGCTGGCCGCCTGGGCCGCGGGTGGTGACGGCACCACGAGCACCACGGCCACCAGCGCCAGCGACACCGCACCGACCAGCGCATGGCGCGCTCGGGTCAACATCGCGCGGGTCAGCTGCCGGCGCGGGTGAAGGCGGTGCGCAGCTTGTCGATCAGGGCCCTGCGGCCGCCGAGCCGTCGGTTCGTCATGACCTTGGCCAGCGGCGCCTGGCTGCTCCCCACACTGATGCCGCCGGTGATGTCGAGGATGATCCAGGTCTCTGCGCTGGTGTGGAGCCGTACGGTGTGCCAGCCCTGGACCAGTCCGAGGCCCACGACTGCGAAGTTGGCGATGGTCTGGCCCTTGGTGAAGTTGATGCTGCTGCTCAAAGGTCGCACGCCCGGCGGGTACGCCGACGCGTAGCCCGCCGCGAGAGCGCCGACCACGGTCAGGTTGGCGAACAGCCCCTGCAGCTCGTAGTCGTCGCCGGACTGGACGATGCCCACATCGATCCACTCGCCTGCGCGAAGCCGGCCCTCTGCCGACAGGGACGCCGCGGACGAGCGTCGGATGATCGCGGTGCGGCCGGCTGTCGTGCGCAGGTCCAGCACTCGGGAGGGCGTGGCGGTGAAGGGTGAGGAGAGGCTCGCGAGGTCCGCTCCGGTGACCAGGTACGTCGTCGCCACCCCGCTCGGCAGGTCGACACCGACGATCGGCCCGAGCGGCGTACCCGCCACGTCACCGACCTCGAGCTCGCCGGTCCAACCGCCGGGGAGCGGGATCGAGTCGCAACGTCGGACCGTCCGCATTGCTCAGGGCGAGCGTCGGGGCGCTGCTGCCGTCGACGGCACCGATCCTCAGACCGGTGGGCGAATCAGCGTCGTTGTCCGCACCGACGACGAGGCTGTCCCCGTCGGCCGCGTACGCGACCTCGCCGGTCGCTGCGACAGCTGCGGCACCGACGGCCGCGCCCGCCACCAGCGCGCCGCCGCGCAACAGGTTCCTCCGACCCAGCACCGAGCTGGATCCCTGTGCTGGAACGGACCTACGTGGTTCAGCCCCCGGGCTGCGGTCGACAGTCATGGATCCCTCTTCCTGGTGGACGGGGTGACCGGTCGGAGGAGATCCTCCTCCGGTTGACGCCGAGGTCGTGCAGCGCGGTTCAGCGTGCAGCGTCAGTCTGGCTGTCGGACAGGTCTGCGTCTCTAGGGACATTCCCTAGCAGTGGCCACCTGGGGACACCTGTCATCTGCCGCTGAACCCGTCAGAATGAAGCCTCAGTCCATCCTCGGGGAGCGTGCAGAGACGATGATCGAGAGCGAGCCGGACCAGACCGACGAGGCCGGAACCAGACCCCGACTGGCTGGTCGTGCCGAGGAGTCGGCGATGCTTCGCCGCGCTCTGGACCGGGCTCGTTCGGGGCAGACAGTGGTCGTCGCCGTCGACGGGCCGGCGGGCATCGGGAAGTCGGCCCTGCTGGCCGACTTCGCCGTCCGCGAGGCTGCCCGGGAACGGGTTCGATGGGTGCGCTGCGACCGCTACGAGCGCGCGACCGACTTCGCGGCAGCCGAGATCCTGCTCGGCACGCCGCTGTCGGCCGATCGGGCGGAGATCGACGTCGGGCGCATGATGCTGGCTCGTTACGGGCACGGTGATCAACGACCCGGGGAGGCCACCGTGCTGCTGATCGACGACGCCCACTGGATGGACGCCGCGTCGGCGCGCACTTTTCGTTTCGCGGTACGTCGTCTCGACGTGGAGCCCGCTCTTGATCGTCGTCAGCCAGCGGCCGGGATCGCCGTACAGCAAGAGCTTCGAGACGGTCGACCCGACGCGGACGATGCACCTCCGGCTGCAGCCACTGACCCGGGAGGCGGTGGTCGAGCTCGCCGCGAGGCGCGCGGGTGGCAGCTGACCGCTACCACGGCCGAGGTGCTGATCGAGACGCACCCGGGGCCTCCCGTTGCTGCTCGAAACCGCGTTGCGGCAGGCCGCGAGCCCTGCGGCACTGGAGTCCGGTGACCTGAGCCGCTCACCGCGGGACTCCATCCTGCGGTTGCTGGACTCCCTCGACGAAGCGGGCCGCGGTCTGGTCGAAGCGGCGGCTGTGCTGGCCGAGCCGGCGAGCCTGGCCGTCCTGAGCGACGTCGCCGCGTTGCCGGCAGGCGCCGAGGACTCGGCCGAGGCGATCTCGGCGGGCCTCCTGGCCCCCGGTCCCGGTGGCTTCACCATCCCTCACGACCTGCTGGCGCGAGCCGTCTACGAGTCGCTGGCCCCGTCCCGACGACGAGCGCTCCACCGGCAGGCGATCAGGTGGACCGCCGAGCGCCGCCGCCTCGAGCACCGTGCTGCCGCCGCCTCAGCCCCTGACCCGGAGCTGGCCGCCGAGCTGACCGCGTGGGCCGCAACGGCCCGGGCGGACCGGCGCCATCTCCAGGCGGCTGCTGCCGAGGAGCTGGCCCGCACCCTCACCCCAGATCACGACGAGCGCGATCGGCTGCTGCTGCACGCCGTCCTCGACCGCGTCGCGGGCCAGGACCTCGAGGGGGCCCAGTCACTCGCCGACGCAGGCTGAGGCCCTTCCGTCGAGTCCCTTGCGTGATCTCGCCCTTGGGGCGCTGCTTCCGCGACCGCCTGCAGATCGCCGAGGCCACGTCACACCTGTACGACGCCGTGGAGAGCTCGGCTGCCGTCGACGTGCAGCTGCACCGCCGATCCGCGCTCGCCCTGGCCACGCTGCAGATCCGTCTCAGCGACGGCGCGGCCGCTGTCCAGACGCTGAACGGATTGGATCCCGGCGGCGACCCCGAGCTCGCTGCCGATCTTGCGACGACCACCGCGATCGGGCACTGGCAGAACGGCGACGTGAGCAGGGCCCTGGGCGTGCTGGATCCCCTTCCGAGGAGTCCGCAAGGGACCGCCTGGGAAGCCGAGTCACTCGCCGCCAGGGGTTTGGTGCTCCTCTACTCCGGCGACCTGCTCCGAGCACACGAGGACCTGGACGCTTCGATCGGCCTCAGCCACCTGTGGCGGCCGTCGACCAACCAGGCACGCGTGTACCTCCTGCGATCGAAGTGCCGCTTCCAGCTCGGGGACTGGGATGGCGCGTCGGCCGACGCCATGGCGGGTCTCGCGATCGCCGACGGCCAGGCACAGCCCTGGAGCGTCTCGCTCGCGTTCGCGGCGTTGGTGTCCGTGCCCGCCTGGCGGGGACACTGGCGAGACCGCCGAGTCCCACCTGGCTCGCGCGCGATCCGCCCTCACCCCTGAGCTCGCAGCGAGCCAGATCGGGTCCCTCGTCCAGCTGAGCTCCTGCGAGCTGCTCGAGGCGCGCGCCCAGCACGGAGCGTTGCTCACGGCCCTGCAGCCCGTGATGGCGGAGCCCGAGCTCCACCGCATGCGCTCCTACCGCCTGCACCGCCGCGTGTTCCCCGCCTTCGTCGGGGCTTGTCTGCACCTCGACCGACTCCACGACGCCGAAGAGGCGCTCGAGCGTTACGAGGAGCTGCTGCACCGCTGGCCGGGTGGCCTCGAGCCGGCGAGTCTCGGTCTGCTGCGTGGACGCGTCGCGGAAGTGAAGGGGGACGCGGACCGAGCCCGGCAGCACTTCGCGGACGACTTCGCCGACCCGGCCATGCTCGGGAACCCGCTCCGGCTCGGCCGGTTGCATCACGCCGCTGGACGCCTCGAACACCGTGCGGGCAACCGTGCGGCCGCCTCCCGACATCTCAGTGCGGCGACCGCGATCTTCGCGACGTTGCAGGCCACACCGCTGGCTGATGCGGCTCAGACCGACCTGGCGGCGCTCGGCTTCCGCACAGCTGCTCCACGCCATCTGCGTCTGACCGAGCGAGAAGACACGATCGTCGCCTTCGTCCGGCGCGGATGCACGAACAAGGAGATCGCCCGGGAGCTCTTCGTCACCAGCAAGGCCATCGAGTACCACCTCACCCGCATCTTCACCAAGACCGGAGTACGCAACCGTCAGGAGCTGCGTCGGCTGGGGAACCACTGACAGGCCCGCGCCTCGAGGCCGCTGTGATTACCCTTCTCGGATGGACATCGTCGTCGCTCCGGACGGCGCCGGTGTGTCGATGGTGCGGCTCGACCACGCCGGTCGGCCCGATGAGGCGATGAACCTCTCGCTGGACGGCTTCGTCGACCACGTTCGCGAGGTGGAGCAGGGAGATCCGCGCTGGGTCTGGGCGGATACGTCGACGGTCTACCCGTTGCTCCTGCGATCAGGAGTCACTGTCGCCCGGGCGGTGGATCTCCGGCTGTGTCATGCCGTCCTCGCCCGCTCCGCGTACGTTCCGGACGGGTTCGCTCCCGCTGACGACCCGCGTTGGGCAGCCGGGGATGTCGAACCGGCCGAGGTGGAGCCGAGCCTGCTCGACCTGCCGGTCGAGGGTGCCGCTCTCGATCTCACCGAGCTGGTGGCCGAGCACAGCCGGCAGCAGGCCGCGGTGGCCGCGGCGGGGCGTGCCGACCGTCTCCGGCTGCTGCTGGCCGCCGAATCGGCCGGCGCCCTCACCGCAGCCGAGCTCTCTGCTGTCGGCCTACCGTTCGACGAGAGCACCCACGACGCGCTGCTGCAGGCAGTCCTCGGTCCGCAACCGTTACCGGGGGGACGACCGGCGAAGCTCGAGTCGCTGGTCACCCGGATCCGGACCGACTTGTCGGCTCCGACCCTGAACCCTGACTCGGCACCGGAGCTGCTGCGGGCGCTCCGATCCCAGGGCCTCTCGGTGGAGACGACCCGCAAGTGGGAGCTGTCCCGGCTCGACCATCCGGCCATCGCGCCGCTGCTGGAGTACAAGAGTCTGGCCAGACTGCTCAGCGCCAACGGGTGGGCGTGGATGAGGTCCTGGGTCCAGGACGGCCGGTTCCGACCCGACTACGTGCCGTCCGGGGTGGTGACCGGTCGCTGGGCCACCCGTGGCGGTGGGGCTCTGCAGCTGCCCAAGCAGATCCGTGGTGCCGTGGTCGCGCCGCCGGGGTGGGAGCTGGTGGTGGCCGACGCGGCGCAGCTCGAACCCCGGGTGCTGGCGGCCATGGCACGCGACGAGGCGATGGCCAGGGCGAGCCGCGCCGGGGACCTCTACCAGGCACTGGTCGACGAGGGCGTGGCTGACACCCGGGCCCACGCCAAGGTCGCCATGCTGGGTGCGCTGTACGGGGCGACGTCGGGTGAGGCCGGCCGGTTGATGCCGCGACTCCTGCGGAGCTACCCGGCGGCGGCCGGACTGGTCGAGGCCGCCGCGCGCGCCGGCGAGCGCGGCGAGGTGGTGACGACCTGGCTCGGACGGAGCTCGCCGCCGCCCCCGGAATCGTGGTGGGAGCGTCAGCGGTGGGCCGGCTCGTCCGAAGCACGGCCGGCCGACCAGCAGCTGGCGCGGACCCAGGCGCGGGAGTGGGGCCGGTTCACGCGGAACTTCGTCGTCCAGGGGACGGCCGCGGAGTGGGCGTTGTGCTGGTTGGCCGACCTCCGGCGCCGACTGACCACCGTGGCGGCACCGGACGATCGCCGACCGCGGCTGGTCTACTTCCTGCACGACGAGGTCATCGTGGAGACGCCGACCGATCTGAGCGAGCAGGTGGAGGAGGCCGTCCGGTCGGCTGCCCACCGGGCCGGGCAGCTGCTGTTCGGGTCGTTCCCCGTCGAGTTCGCCCTGGACGTCTCGCGCGTCACCAGCTACGCCGACGCCCGTTGACGCGGCTCGCAGACGAGAAGCCCTGCGACCCGGGCGACCGAAAATCGTTGTCGGTGCAGACCCGCTTCGGCAACAATCCAGCATGCTCACGCTGGAGGAGATCTTCCCGCCGTACGCGCTGCGTATCACCTGCGGTCCGGTGGCGCTCAGCGTCCTGCGCGACAGTGATCTCCCGGAGCTGGTCGAGCTCGTCAGCGGTGGCATCCATGATCCTGATCTGCCGATGCCTTTTCTCAGCGACTGGCATCGTGCGCCGTTCGCGCCCGGCACCCCTGACGGCTTCCCCACGACCTCGCTGTCGTGGTGGTGGACGCAGCGAGCGACCTTCGCGCCCACCGACTGGCGCCTCGCGCTCGTGGTCCGTCGTGACGGAGTGATCGTCGGGATGCAGGACCTGCACGCGACGGACTTCCGGCTGAGGGGTGAGGTGATGACCGGCTCGTGGCTGGGGCGAGCCCATCAGGGAATGGGGACCGGCACCTTGATGCGGCAGCTCGTCGTCGGCTTCGCGTTCGACGAGCTGGGGGCCGGCCGCTGCGCGTCGGGCTACATCATCGGGAACCACGCCTCGGCTGCCGTCAGCCGCAAGGTCGGGTACGTCGACAACGGCCGGCATCGGATCACGCAGCGCACTCAGCGCGGCAACGTCGGCGTGGAAGAGCAGCGCGTCGTGGTCACACCCGCGACCTTCGTCCGCCCCCGCGGGGAGATCCTCGTCGACGGCGCCGACCGCCTCCGCGCCTTCCTCGGTATCGGCTCGACGCCGGGCACGCCGGGCCGTGACCACCTGTAGGGCTCGCGACCCCACCGCCCGCATAGGCCCGCACCGAGGGCACCGAGGGCCGGCACCCGTCCGCCCTCACCTGGGCTGGCACCTGGAACAGTTGGCCGGCCAGGACCGCGTGCGCGCGGACAGCCCGCCGGTCACGCCTGTTGCGGTGCTCGCTCAGTGTGGTGGCTGGCGGTCACTGTCGTCGGTGACGCCTCACGGCGCGGCCAGGCCCAGGCGGAGCGCAGGATGAAGGCCAGGAGCAGCAGCTCGAGGCCGATCGAGAACCCGTAGAAGTAGGAGTAGCTCCAGGACTCGCCAGCCGCGTTGTACACGGTGGCAGGGATGTAGAGCGCTGCCACGGCGAGGTTGACGATGCGGTTGGCCATGGCGGGCAGTGTCGCGCGAGAGCACGATCATGATGATCGGGATGGCCACCAGCGTGAGCGCCAGAGCGACGAAGGTCGGGCCGGTGTCGAACTCGTGGACGACGCCGGCTCGGAGCTCGTCGACGAAGCCGGGCTTGTACAGGGCGAGGTAGTCGACGTAGATGTAGAGGAACATGAAGCTGGTCCAGGCCGCGGCGAGCTTGGCTCTCACGGGCAGGCGCAGATCCTCCAGCGTGCCCGGGGATGGCGGATTCTCAGGTCCGGTGTGGGATCGACGTGGTGTCATCAGAAGCTCCTCGGCTTGATCGGGTTCGTGGTTCCACCCTCACGGATGCGGGTGGTTGGCACATCAGCCGCAGAGCCTCCTTCGACCTGGCCACCGGTACAGCCGCTCTCTCGTACTTTCGGCCGATACGTCGACCATCCAGGCTGCCTAGGCTGAGCAGGTGGTCATCGACGCGCTCCGCTCGCTGTGGGCCGAACCGCGACCCGCGAACGCCCCGGACCGGGGCCGTCGGGACTGGGCCCTGGTCGCCGTGTTCGTCGGCTGGTCCGTGCTGGAGGTGCTGCTGCGTCAGAACCTGGCGCCGATCCCGCTGCTGCTGCTCGCGGTCCTCGCGGTCCTCGGGCCCCTGCCGTGGCGACGCTCGCACCCGCTCGTCGCAGTCGCCGTCTCCTTCGGCACCCTGACGGTCGTCGACCTGGTCAGGATCCTCACCGACTCGCCCGGCGGCCTGGTGAACAGCATCTCCGCGGCGCTGATCCTGGCCTACGCCCTCTTCCGCTGGGGCTCCGGTCGGGAAGCAGCGGGCGGCCTCGGCGTCGTCCTGCTGTGGCTGATCGTCACCAACGTCGCCGACCCCGCCAGCCTGGCGGACACGGTGGCGGCGTACGCGTTCTTCCTGTTCGCCGCCGCGCTCGGCGCGGCGGTCCGCTACCGCGCCAAGGCCCGCCTGCGCGACCTCGACCAGGCCAAGGCCCGCGAACGTGAGCAGCTCGCCCGTGAGCTCCACGACACCGTCGCCCACCACGTGTCGGGGATCGCCATCCAGGCCCAGGCGGGACGTGCCATCGCGTCCTCCCACCCTGACCGTGCCGCCGAGGCCCTGGCCACCATCGAGGACGCGGCTACCCGCACCCTCACCGAGCTCCGCGCCATCGTCGGTGTGCTCCGCACGCCCCAGGACACCGAGCTCGCGCCACAGCCCGGCGTGGTCCAGGTCGAGCAGCTCGCGAACGACGGCGAGCCGAGTCCCCGCGTCGAGGTGACGATCAAGGGCGAGTTCGACGACCTCAGCCCCGCGGTCGGAACTGCGATCTACCGCTTGGCCCAGGAGTCCGTCACCAACGCGCGACGGCACGCTCGGCACGCGACCCTGGTCACCGTCGCCGTCAGCGGGGACACCGACCTGGTACGGCTGACCATCGACGACGACGGGTCCCCCGTCGGAGGACGCGCCCCAGCCGGCTACGGCCTGGTCGGCATGCGGGAGCGGGCGTCCCTGCTCGGCGGCACCTTCCACGCAGGGCCCGCCGCCGAGCGTGGCTGGCGGGTGGAGGCCGTCCTCCCCCGCACCGGGACACCACGATGAGCATCAGGGTCCTCATCGCCGACGACCAACCCATCGTGCGCACGGGGCTGACGATGCTGCTCGACGCCCAACCCGACATCGACGTGGTCGGCGCGGCCGCCGACGGGCGCGAGGCAGTCCGCCTGGCGCTCCAGCTGCGCCCCGACGTCGGTCTGTTCGACATCCGGATGCCGCTGATGGACGGCATCGAGGCGACCCGACGCCTCGCCGGTCCGGACGTCGTCGACCCCCTGCCGATCGTGATCATCACGACCTTCGACCTCGACGAGTACGTCCACGGGGCGCTCAAAGCCGGCGCCCGTGGGTTCCTCCTCAAGGACGCCGGTCCCGCGCTGCTGACCCAGGCCATCCACGCCGCCGCCGAAGGAGACGCCCTGATCGCACCCAGCGTGACGGTCCGACTGCTCGCGACGTTCGCGCGCGCACAGACCTCAGCACCGAGGCAGCCGATGGAACCGCTCACCGCCCGCGAGGAGGAGGTCCTCGTGCCGGTGGCCCGAGGACGCACCAACAGCGAGATCGCCGGCGAGCTCTTCATCACCCCGAGCACCGTCAAGGCCCATCTCGCCAGCCTCATGCGCAAGCTCGGCGCGCGGAACCGTGTCGAGGTCGCCATGTGGGCCTACGAGACCGGACGGGTCTGACCCGTACGTATACGCGTCTTGAGCGGATCTCAGAGCGAGCCCGACGGCGCCCTGGACGCCCCACCAAACCACTCCCGCGCGATCTCCTGATCCGCAGCAGTGATCGCGTGATCCACGTGAGGACGCGATGGTCGACGGAGGAGCCGTTGGTGTCGGGCGATCGAGGCGGCGGTGGAGGGAGCCCACTCGTTATGACGAGGAGTCCGGCATAGAGCCACCCGAGTCTGAGACGTGGCTCCGTTGCCCGGCTCCCTCGGTTTCGGCGGTGGTTCACTGGATAGGACCTCGCCAGAGTGTGCTCGTTGCCCGGCCGCCGCTGAGATTGACGGTGTCTGAGCTGGCTGGCCATCTGGTCGCCGGGGTCGGGCCCATCGAGGTCTCGCGTCTCGGAAGGGGTGGTGGCAACGCTCATCGGCAGGGTGCCCGAAGAGGCCGAGGTCTGCGCTCTCGTGGATGCCCTGCCCGGACGAGGCGGGGCTCTCGTGCTCGTCGGGGAACCTGGCATCGGGAAGACGGCCCTGATGCAGACGGCCCAGGATGCCGCCTCGGCACGTAGCCTGATTGTCGTCACAGCGCTGGGGTCGGAGTTCGAGTCCCGGGTCCCCTTTGCCGCTCTGCAGCAGCTTTTCGGGCCCTTTCGTCACCGGCTGGACGCGTTGCGGCCAAGGCACCGTGAGGCGATGGAGGCGGCCTTCGGGTTGGGAGCAGGTGAGCCACCCGACGTCTACCTCGTTGCCCTGGCGAGCGTGGAGCTGCTCAGTGAGATCGGCAGCGAGGTCGGTGTGCTCGTGGTTGTCGATGATGCGCACTGGATGGATGAGTCGACGGCGCTCGTGCTCGCGTTCGCGGCCAGACGTCTGCACGCTGATCCGGTCGCGTTGCTGATCTCCCTTCGGGCGGGCTACCGCACACCGCTGACCGACTCGGCGTTACCGCAGCTGACGGTCGGGGCGCTCAGCCCGTCCGACGCAGAAGCGCTGGTCCTGACCGAACGACCTCGACTGGACGATGGTGATCGCGCTGCCATCCTGGCCCTGGCCCAGGGCAATCCCCTGGCCCTCCTCGAGCTCGCTCCGGGCGCCACCACCGAGGTCGACGGTCGCCAGCACCGGCTGACCGACCGCCTCCAGCGCGCGTTCTCCGCTCAGATCGCCGGCTTGGACGAACCGGCCCTCGGCGTGCTCGTGGTGGCAGCACTGCACGACGGTGGCCCGATCTCGGAGATCCTCGACGCCGCCGCCCAGATCGGTCCCACCTCCGTGCAGAGCCTGGAACAAATCGCGTCCACGGGAGTCGTGGTGATCGACGGCTCGACTCTGCAGTTCCGACATCCGTTGGTGCGGTCGGCGGTGATCGATGCCGTGCCCGACGGCGTCCTACGCGCATCCCACGGGGCCTTGGCCAACGTGCTGCCCCATTCGTCGGATCGTGCTGCCTGGCACCGGGCTGCGTCGGTGACAAGTCCGGACGAAGCAGCGGCCGCCGGCCTGGAGGTGGTGGCCAACCGGGCCCAACGGCAGGGCAACACCGCCATCCTGCTGCGAGCCCTCGAGGCGGCCGCCTCGCTGAGCGAGTCCGAGGACCAGCGCGCCCGTCGTCTGCTGCGGGCTGCCGAGGCTGCTGTCGAGCTCGGCCGGTTGGACACGTCCCAAGCGCTGGCTTCCCAGGTCGATCACGACGCCCTCACCCGGCACGACCTCGCTCGGCTGGCTCTGCTGCAGAACTCACTCGACCCGAACGCCCACAGCGCCGTGCGCGTGAACCAGCTCGCCTTCCATGCCGAGGTCGCCGCTGAGGCTGAGGACCTGGATCTCGCTGTGCAGCTGATGCTGGCGGCCGGTGCCCAGCTGAACCGGGCCGGTTTTGCTTTCAGCCGGACACGGCCGCTCGAGACGGCTCGTCGGATCGCCGGTGCGCTGGACGACGGTGACGTCCGAGCGTTGGCGATGCTGGCTGCCATCGATCCCCTTCCCCATGCCCAGCAGGTCGCGGACCAGGTTGCGCAGCTGGATCCCACCCGGCTCGGCGCCCACACCGACCTGCTGATCGGTGCCGCCTTCGTCGTCGACGCTGACCAGGATCTCGCCCGGATGCAGGCCCGACTGATCGACACGTACCGGCTGCACGGCAGACTGCGCTCCGTCGCCCGGCTCCAGGCCATCCACAGCTGGACCGAGATCACGCTGGCGAACTGGCCGGAGGCCCTGCGAGCTGCCGACGAGGGGAGCCGCCTGTCCCGGGAGATCGACGACCGGCAACGGGAGGCGGGGGCGATCATCGGTCAGGCCATGATCGCCGCCTTGCGCGGTGAGCCGGAGGCTGACGGCCTGCTCAGCGAGGCCGAGCGCATCGCCATCTCGGGCGGGGCGCAGGACGTCCTCACGGGAGTTCAGCTCACCAGGGGTGTCCTCAACATCGGACTGGGTCGCTACGACGCCGCGATGTCGGCCTTGCAGCGACCGTTCGATCCCAGCGACCCGACGTTCCATCCGCTGCAATCGGCGTGGAGCCTCGGCGACCTCGCGGAATCCGGGTACCACTCCGGCCGTCTGGCGGAGGTACGCGAGATCGTGGGTCAGCTGCGTACTGACGAGTTCGGTACGCCCTGGCGTCGCATGGCCGAGGCCTACGCCGCCCCGTTCCTCGCTCCCGATGCCGCGGCGGTGGACCGGTCCTACCGCGCCGCCCTGGAAGGTCCTGTTCGGCGATGGCCGACCTACCGGGTGCGGATGCTGCTGCTGTACGGGCAGTGGTTACGACGCCAGGACCGCGTCCGGGAGGCGCGCGACCGTCTGCGAGCGGCCCGTGAGCTGGCGGACGCCCTGTCGATGCGACCGTGGGGTGAACGCGCCCGGAACGAGCTGCGGGCGACCGGTGAGGGCAGCGAGCTCTACCGACCGAAGGCCTGGACGTTGTTGTCACCGCAGGAGCTGCAGGTGGCACAGCTGGCCGGGCGGGGCTTGTCGAACCGGGAGATCGCGGAGCGGCTGTTCCTCTCCCACCGGACGGTGGGCTCCCATCTGTATCGCATCTTCCCCAAGCTCGGCATCACGCACCGCGCTCAGCTCGCGGCCGTCCTGGCCGCGCCCGCGGCCGACTGACCCACTGTCCGGCCCGACGTCGCGCTCGTCGTCCTCCGTCGACTCCGGGATCCAGCTCACGACGCGGCCGGTCGCTCATGATCAACCTGATCATGAGTCGTGGACCGTTGCGTCAGGGACGGACGACCAGCACCGTCTTACCGGGAGTACGCCGTGGTGCGGTGCCGCTCTCGAAGGCCGCGCGGCCCTCGGACAGCGGGAAAGTCGCCGCCACCAAGACCTCGAGGTCGCCGGAGTCGACCAGTGCAGCGAGTCGGGCGAGCTCCACAGGATTCGGACTGACCACGAAGAACGTCGCCTGCACGTCGAAGTAGCTGGCCCGCTCCGACGACGGTGGAGCCTGCAAGGTGATGAGGCGGCCACCGCGTCGGAGCACCGTGAACGACTCGTGCAGGGTGTGGCCGCCGACGGTGTCGAGGACGACGTCGTACACCGGACCGTGCTCGATCCAGCCGCCGCGTTCGTAGTCGATGACCTGCTCGGCCCCCAGCCGCTCGGTCAGGGCGACGTCGGCGGCGCGCGCGGTGGCCGTGACCCGGGCTCCGGCGGCGCGGGCCAGCTGGACGGCGAAGGCGCCGACACCGCCGGCTCCTCCGTGGACGAGGACCCGTTCGCCGGGCTGCAAGGCTGCGTGGTCGTACCAGGCCTGCCAGGCAGTGAGAGCGGCCAGGGGCACGGCAGCAGCGACGGTGTGGGACACCGACCTCGGCTTGGCGACCACGTCAGCGGCCGGTACTGCGACGTACTGAGCGGCAGCACCGTCGCGATCGAACCGGATCAGGCCGTACACCTCACTTCCGACCTCGAGCTCGGTGACCTCGTCACCGAGGGCGGCGACCACACCGGAGACCTCGTGCGAGGGGATCGTGGGGGTCCGGTCATGACCGTTGCTCTCCCACGTCTCTGACCAGCCGAGCTCCGCGAAGGTGATGGCTGCGGCGTGGACCTCGACCAGCACCTCGTCCGGTGCCACGCTCGGCACGGGGGCCGACTCGTAGACCAGCACCTCCGGCCCGCCCCGTCGGTGGGCCCGCAGCGCCATCATGCTGGCCGGCAACTGCCGCTCCGTCCACGCCGCCTGCGTCTCCACCGCCGCTCAGCTCTGTTCGGCGGCCGGCACGTCAGCAGGCGTCAGTCCCTGCGTCGCCAGCCAGGTGAGACAGATGTCGGCGACCTGACGCCAGCCGGCGTCGACGGTCAGCGAGTGACCTCGGTCGGCCAGCTCGATCAGCTCGGTCAGAGCTGTGGAGTGCCGGTACTGCTTCAGGGTCGCCTGGGTGATCGCCTCGGGGACTGTGTGGTCCTGACCTCCCATGATGAGCAGCAGTGGACCTCTGGCGCTGTTGTCGGTATCGACCTTCGCCGGTGAGTGCGGTGAGAAGTTGGCGACCGCGGCCTCGAAGAGGGGTCGACCCGGTGCTGGGATCGTCCACCGCTCGTGGAGCTCGTCGGACTCCTGAGCCGATATCGCGTTGCCGAAGCTGTACCGGAAGTCGTCGGCGGTCAGCGACACAGCACGATGCTTGTTCGCCGGGTTCTTGAAGACGGGCAGAGTCGCCCGCAATGACGACAACGGCAGCGGCAGAACGCCCTTGATCTGCGCAGCATCGATGGCGATCGCCGCCGACCCGTAGTCCTCGCCCAGCAGCTTCTCGGCGATCATGCCGCCGAAGGAGTGCCCGATGAGGATCGGCTTGGCAGCCATCCCGTCGATCAACGACTTGTAGTGCGAGGTCACCTCCTCGATGCCCACTCCCGCAACCACTTCCGGGTGCTCACGCGCTTCCCCGACCGTGGCCGGTTCGTGCGGCCATCCCGGCGCGACGGGCGCGAACCCGGCGTCGGAGAAGGTGTCGAGCCAGGGTTCCCAGGAGCTGGCGTGCAGCCACAGACCGTGGATGAACAAGACCGGGGTGCGTGCCGTCATGGTGTGCTTCCTGTCGGGGCCGAGGGGACGACAGACACTCTGCGCCGTCAGCTACGACGCGGCATCAGTCGTTCGACTGAATGTCGATCGCCCACACGGGTCGCCACAGCGTCGTGATCCAGAACCTCTGACGGCGTCCCCGATTGCAGTCGTTCGACGCAAGCGGCTCGGGTGAGGTCCGACTTAGCGTGCAGGTACGTGTGACCGACCCCGGAGGAAGCCATGACCCGTGTCCCCGACAGTGAGCTCGTCCTGGTGCCTGGAGGCACCCTCATCACCGCCACGGCCGATGAGGGACGCGCCCTCGCCTTCACCCTCGCACGGCACAGCATCCACAACATCCAGCCGGACCTGGACGTGCTGGTGGGCGGCCGACCCACGTACGCCAGCAGTCCCGACAGCCTCATTGCCGCCTCCCAGGTGGTCGCGATCGAGTTCCAGACGATCGCTGCCGCCAACAACTACTGGCGCCGCCCCTGAGCACCGCAGCCGGCGGCGGGTTACCGGGCAGTCGGGATTGCAGGTAGCAGGAATGCGCCACCACGCCGACTACGGAAGGCTCGCAGTCATGGTGACGTGTGTGATCGTCGACGACAACGAACGGTTCTCCGCGGCTGCCCGCCGGCTGCTGGAGAACGAGGGCCTCCACGTCCTCGCCCTGGCCCGCACCGTGGCGGAGGGTTGGGACGCCGTCCGCCGGTTTCGTCCACGTCTCGCCCTGGTCGACCTGCAGATCGGCTCGGACAGCGGACTGGACCTGGCGCGCCGGGTCGCTGAGGTGCCTGCCTGTGAACGACCGGATGTCGTCGTGATGTCGGCCCGGCACCCCGAGGACTACGAGACCCTGGCGCGCGAGGGCACAGTGGTCGGTTTCCTCGCGAAGCAGGACGTGTGCGCGGCCGCGCTGGAAGACCTCATGGCCGGACGGCCGACGTCGCAGCACTGACCCGGGCCGCCGTGAGCCCTGCCTCGATCAGGTCGGTGTGCTCGAGCTCGTAGGGGATCCGCACCGAGATCGTCGTCCCGGTCCCGGTCCGACTCGTCAGTCGGAGGTGCCCGCCGAGGGCTTCGACGCGGTCGACCAGTCCCAGGATGCCGGTGCCCGCGGTCACGTCCGCGCCGCCCACACCATCGTCGCGGATCTCGACCCGCACATCCGTCGGGCCCGTCGTGACCTCCACGACGGCCCTCTCCGCTCGGGCGTGTTTGACGATGTTGGTCAGCGTCTCGGCGACGAGGTAGTAGACGGCGACCAGCACCGGCGCGGGCGGAGAATCCGCACCCTGGTAACGCAGTTCGGTCGGAAGCCCGGCCCGCCGGGCCAGAGTGGACAGGGCCGGCCGGAGTCCACCCGAGGTCACGATCGCCGGGTGCAGGCCGTGGGAGAGCTCGCGCAGCTCGTCGGCCACGTTCGCCGAGCTCCGTCCTGAGCTGTCGCAACGCCGCCCGGCTGGCCGTCAGATCAGGCGCGGACTCGGCAGCCCGCATCTCCAGGGCCAGCGCCATCAGGTGCTGCTGGACGCCGTCGTGCAGATCCCGCTCCAGGAGTCGTCTCGACTCGTCGGCTCTGGCCACGATCCGGGCTCGTGAGGCCTGCAGCTCGATCCTGGCCTGGGCGTTGGCGATCGACATGGCGACCAGGTCGCTGAACTCGCTCAGCTTCTCCCCGGTCCGCTCGGGCAGCGGCAGGCGTCCGGTGGAGCCGACGAGCAGCAGGCCCCAGCGCTCCCCCGCCACCGTGATGGGGCTGACCACGATGGCGGGCACGCCGAAGCGGACGAGGGCGTCCGACCGTTCGCTCAGATCCTCGATCAGGAGGGTTGACGGTGGTGCCAAGCCCTGGGGCGCCGACCACGCGAGCACCGACGCCGATCCGTCGGCTTCGCACCGCAGCAGGGCAGCGACCTCGACCTCGAGGACTCCCCGTGCCTCGTCGGTCACCGCGGCGAACAGCGACAGCGGAGGGATCTCTCGAGCCACCAGCGTCGCCACCCGTCGGAGAGCCGCCTGTTCCTCGGCCAGGAGACGTCGGCCCTGTTCCGCCACCTCGCCGCGGTGCCGCAGCGTGGCCGACAGCAGGCCGAGCGAGACGCTGGCGGTCAGGTAGATGGCCAGCGCCGCCACGCTGCTCGGTTCCGGCAGGACCGTCTCGTGCGTCGGTGGGATGAGGTGCCAGTCGATCGCCACCGAGCTCCCCACCCCGACCGGAATGGCCGACACGATTCCCACGGTGCGTGCAACCACCAGGACGACGGCGACATCCGCCGCGATCAAGCCACCCACGGCGACGAACGTGGACGGCAGCTCGTGCGCGATAGCCGCCGAGACGGCGAACCAGAGCGCCCCGAGCAGGAGGCCACAGCCGCCGCTGATCAGCATCATCACGCCGCTGTCGGCATGCCTCAGCCGCAACCGGAGCGGATCCTCACGTTCGCCACGGCCAGCTGTCGCAACCTCGTCGGGTGCGCTCGGCGTTGCTGTCACCGGTTCTCCAGGAAGGTGACGACGGCGAGGACACGACGGTGGTCGTCGTTGGACTCGGGCAGCTGGAGCCGGGACAGGATGCTCCGGACGTGCTTCTCGACGGTTCCTTCGGTCACCCAGAGCTGGCGGGCGATCCCGGCGTTGCTCCTTCCTTCGGCCATCAGCGCGAGCACTTCGCGCTCGCGTTCGCTCAGCGCTTCGAGGGGATCGTTGCGTCGCCTGGCCGACACGAGCTCCTGGATGAGTGCCGGGTCGACGACCGACGACCCGGCCGCCACCCGACGCAGCGTGTCCAGGAAATCGTCTACGTCGACAACTCGGCGTTTGAGCAGGTAACCGATGCCGCGGCCGCTGGCCAGCAGCGACGTTGCGTGCTCCACCTCGACATGCGCCGACAGCACCATCAGCGCCACGTCCGGCTGCTCCGCGCGGATCCGCCGGGCAGCAGCGATCCCTTCCACCGTGTGTGTCGGGGGCATTCGGATGTCGGTCACGACCAGCTCAGGACCGAGCGCGGCGGTCAGCTGAAGCAGCTGCTCGGCGTCGCCGGCCTGGCCGACGACGGAGAACCCGGATCGGTCGAGGAGGCTCGCCAGACCTTCGCGGAGCAGTACGTCATCGTCGGCGATGATCACTCTCGGTGTCGCCATGAGCCGACCTCTGTTCCGCCTGAGCGCGCCGCACGGCCGCGCGCGTCCGCTGATGCTGAAGGGACCGCGTCCGACTGCCTCCGGAACGGATCCGCACGGCGGCTGCCGCGGTGATCGTAGCCGAAACGGACGGCACGGTGGGCTGCTGCGGTGCCTGGATCTGGAGTCTGACCCGCCGGGGTTACCGCTAGCCCTACCCCACGGCACCCTGCAGGCTCGACCCGCGATCTGGGGGGTGGCCATGGAGACCCGATCGACGACTCGTAACAGGCTGGAGCCATGACAACAGGGACTGATCGCTCGGCGACGAAGACCTCCTCCGACCGGCTGTTCGCGGCCTCGGCAACGCCGCGGCGCGCCGCGCAGCCAACGGCTGAGCTGCCCGGAGAAGGTCGCAGGATCTCTTCCGGTCTCCGGTCGGTCGGCACCGGCACCGTCGCCGCCACGGCTGCTGTGATCCTCGGCGTGGGCGGCTATCTCGCGCACAGCGCTCTCGCTCCCCTGCCCGCCTCTCCGGCACCGGTCGCCGTCTCCGGCGCTCTCCCGGCCCCGGCCGGCGACGCGGCCGGTGTCCGGCCCGTCCAGGTGACCGTGGTCGCCGGTCAGCAGAGCCGGCCCAACACCCCGACCGCCACGAGGACGGACACGTCACGGGTCCTGGCCAGCGACCACCGGACGGTCGCCACCACCTCGACTGCTCGCACCCTGCTCTGGAAGTCGCAGCGCACTGTCGACGTGCGGCAGCCTGTCATGACGTCGACCACGGTCACCCACATCCACCAGGCGGCCGCCCGGGATCGCGTGACGGCCACCCAGCCCGGCTACCAGATCGTGGCGACCGACGGGTCCATCGTCTACGTCGGCGACGACGGCCGGCTGGTCGCCAACACCGGCGCCACGTCCAGCAGCGGAGTGGTCGCCCTGGACGTCGACGGCTCATCCCTCGGTTCGGGGAACTCGCGGTCGAGCTCTCCCACCGCAGCCGATGCCACCGCCAACCAGTCCATCGCGCAGATGACCAGGGGCGGATCGTCGGTGGCAGTCAGCGGCTTCGAGGACCACTCGGTCAGCGTGGTCGGAGACAACCAGCTGGTGAGCTACGACGACTCCAACGTCTTCGTCAACCGCAACGGCAAGATCAACGCCAACACCGGCGACACCGACTCCTCCGGCCTCAACGCAGTCGACGTCACCGACTCCCGGGTGCGATCGGGCAACTCCGGTGACGGCGAGGGCGCCGACGAGAACGAGGACGAAGCCGCCGAGACCAGCCCGGCCGACCCGGGGGCGGCAACGGACGTGGCAGGCGACGACGACTCGGGGAGCGACGAGGCCGACTCGACCGGCGGCCAGCCGGAGGCAGCACACGAAGGCCGGCAGCACGCGCAAGGCGGTCGTCACCGACGAGGGGGCCTCCATGGCCGAAGGAGACCACCCCGTGGTCGTCGGAGCCGACGGCTTCGACGACGTGTCGATCCGCTCACACGGCAACGGCAACGTGGTCACCTACGACGACTCGAACGTGGTCATCGGCGGCACCGGCGACGTGAACGCTCAGATCGGCGACAGCGACACCGGCGGCACCGTCGTGATGGGCATCCACAACTCCGACGTCACGGCCGGGTGTGAAGGAGACCTCTGCTGACGAACCAGTCCCGACGAGGCGGTCCCTGACGAGGCCACACCGACAGGTGTGGCCTCTGTCGCGTCCGGGCAGGGAAGGGTGCCTGAGGTGCCCGGGATTCTCCACGACCTCACGCATCCGACGAGCCCCGGGAGCGTCGCAGAGAAGCGACCATCCGGCGAAGGTTCGCCAGCGTCGCGGACCGGTCGGCATCGGACAGGTCGGCCACCATCTGCAGCTCGACGCCGTGGACCGCGGTGCTGGCTCTCGCCAGGCGTCGGCGCCCGCGGGTGGTCAACCGGGTGGGGCGGACCTTGCCGACGGCAGCTTCGGCCGGCCTGGTCACCAAGCCCTCGCCTTCGAGCGTCTGGAGCAGGACGTTCATCGACTGCCGGGTCACGAAGGCGCCGCGGGCGAGCTCCGAGTTCGACATCCCCGGTCGCTGGGCCAGGAGCTCCAGGCAGGAGTAGACCGTCACGCTCATCCCGAGCGGCCGCAGCACGTCGTCCATCGCCGCCCGCAGGGCAGTCGCGGCTTCCTTGAGCAGGTAGCCCAGCGAGGTCTCGAGGTCGACGCCACCTCCGTCTTGACTCATGTCAGTATTCTGACATATCGGTTCTGGTGTCAGATAACTGACACGACGGAAAGAGAACCATGGCTGTCACCGGACCCGACTTCATCTCCCTGCAGGTGCGTGATCTCACCGCCTCCCAAGCCTTCTACGAGCGCTATCTCGGGCTGGTCCGCTCTCCGGCCGGTCCCCCGCACGCGGTGGTCTTCGACACCAAGCCGGTGGCCTTCGCCATCCGCGACCTGACGCCCGGCACTGACCTCGCCGCCGCGCCGCAGCCCGGGATCGGCGTCGGGATCTGGCTTCGCGCCACTGACGTTCAGGCCATCCACGACACGCTGCTCGCTGACGGGCACGCCGTCGTGTCCGCCCCGGTCGACGGACCGTTCGGCCGGACCTTCACCCTGGCCGACCCCGACGGCTACCAGGTCACCCTGCACGACCGCGGCTGAGGCTCCGCCCTCCGACGACACCGCTGCCCGTCAAACCCCTCGAGTCCGTCAATCCCTCGAGTCCGTCAACCCCGCCAGTCCGGCAGCCCGTCGTCGTCGGGCAGCTGCGGGCCGCTCACGGCTCGCTGCACGAGGGCCATGATCGCGTCCATGTCGGGCTCCGGATCCGGGTCGGCGTCAGGTCGCGGGCCGGCGCGGTGAGCATCTGCACGTGCATCCGGCCGATCTCCTGGTTGTCCTCGACGTACTGACGCATCCGCTCCTCGTACCTGGCGAACCCGGTCTCCGCGTCCCAGTCGGCGGCGGCGAGCTCGCCCGCCAGCAGGTAGGCGCCGACGAGGGCCAGTCCGGTGCCGGCTCCGGACATCGGCGAGGCGCTGTACGCCGCGTCGCCGATCAACCCCACGCGGCCACGGGACCAGTGGTCCATCACCACCTGGGCCACCTGGTCGAGGTAGAAGTCGGTGGTGTCGTCGAGATGGCTCAGGATGCGTTCGGTCTCCCAACCGAAACCGGCCATCTCCCCGCGCAGCAAGCGTTTCTGGGCCTCGACGTCCCGGTGGTCGACGTCGAAGTGGTCCGCAGGGAAGGAGAGCATGGCGATCGCCTTGGTGGCATCCGGGACCGGCCGGAGCCCGGCCCAGCGGCCGCCCTCCCGGTAGTCCAGCAGCCACCGGTCGATCCCGAACTCGTTCGGCACGGTGAAGAAGGCCAGCACCAGACCGAGGTGACGGACGAACTGCTCGCGCGGCCCGAAGACCGAAGCTGCGGAGCGCGGAGTGCAGGCCGTCGGCGCCGATGACCAGCTCGAAGCGGCGCCGGCCGCCCTTCGCGAAGGTGACGTCGACGCCTCCCGCGTCCTGGCTGAGCTCGGCGATCCGGTCACCGAAGACGTACTCGACATCCCTGCTGGTGTCGTCGTAGAGCACCTGTGAGAAGTCGCCGCGCAGCACCTCGATCTCCGAGACGTACCCGTCGCCGTCGTTCTCCTCGGCGCTCTGGGTCTCCAGCACGCGTCCGTCCGCGTCGACGGCGTACGCGCCGGCGGTGTCGGTGCAGACCGCGCGGATCTCCGCCTCGAGGCCCATCCGTCGGATGACCTCCTTGGCCACCCCGCGGGCGTCGACGGCCTGGCCGCCCGGCCGCAACCCCGGTGCCTGCTCGACGACCGTCACCTCGGCACCGCGCCGGTGCAACCAGTGGGCCAGAGCAGGTCCCGCGATGCTCGCTCCCGAGACCAACACCCTTGTGCTGCTCATGCCCTCGTCCCCTCTCGGCCCGTCGGCTGGCCACGGGTGAGCCTAGGCGGACCGGTCGGCCGCCTCCCACCCGCTCCACGAACAGGTTGCGCGGAGACGACAGCACGCCGACTCGGCTGCTGGACGGGCTCGTAGGCTGAGCCGGTGACAGAGAACTCATCGCCTCGGGCCAATCCGTTCACCTGGTCCGAGCCGCTCCCCGACAGCGAGGTCGAACGCGCCCTGGTGGTCACCGCGCACCCCGATGACGCCGACTTCGGCGCAGCCGGGACGATCGCCTCCTGGGTCGACGCCGGCATCGTCGTCACGTTGCTGCTCTGCACCCACGGCGAGCAGGGCGGCTTCGACGACACCCCTCGGTCGGAGATGCCAGCTGATCCGCGAGCGTGAGCAGCGGGCAGCCTCCGCCGAGCTCGGAGTCACCGACGTGCGCTTCCTCGACGGCTGGAGCGACGGTTGGCTCGAGCCCACCTTCGAGCTGCAGAAGGCCATCGTGGCGGTCATCCGAGAGGTACGGCCGCAACGGGTTCTCACCCAGTCACCGGAACGGCTCTACCAGCGGCTTCAGGCCTCTCATCCTGATCACCTGGCGGCCGGGGAGGCCACCGTCCGCGCGGTCTATCCGGCTGCGGAGAACCGGTTCGCCTGGCCCGAGCTGCTCGCCCTCGGTCTGGAGCCGTGGAAGGTGAGGGAGCTGTGGCTGTCGGCCCACCCGGACATGCCGCACGTCGTCGACACCACCGAGTGGTTCGACCGCAAGGTGAGCGCCCTGCGCGCGCACGCCTCCCAGACCGCGCATCTCGGCGAGGGTCTGCGGGAGATGCTGCACAGCTGGAACTCCCGCAACGCCGAAGTCGCCGGCCTCGCGCCGGGTCGGCTGGCCGAGGTGTTCGCCGTCACTCGACTCAACTGACGATCAGGCAGTTCTGTCGCGCCGGTAGGTGAGCACGACGACGCCGCTGGAAGCGACGGCGCTGCTCGTCAGCGCGAATCGGGCCACCTGGCCGTCTCCGTCGAACATGCGCTTGCCACTACCCAGGACGACCGGGAAGAGGAGCAGACGGTACTCGTCGACGAGATCGAAGGCGGCGAGGCCGGAAACCAGACGCCCTGAGCCGAAGACGACGAGCTCACCCTCCGTACGGTTCCGCAGGTCGGCGACGGTGGCGCTCAGGTCCCCGCTGATCCGGTGGGAGTTCTGCCACGGCAGGTTCCCCAGGGTGGACGTCACCACGTACTTCGGCATCCGGTTCATCGCGGCCACCGCCGGCTCGCTGTCGTCGGCGCTCGCCCAGGCCTCAGTCATGACCTCGTACGTGTGGCGACCCAGCAGCATGCCGGAGGCGTCGACCGTCGTCTGCTGCATGAAGGACTCGACCGTGTCGTCGCTCAACGGCGGGACCCAGCCTCCGTGGACGAAGCCGCCATCAGGATCCTCCTGAGGCGACAGCGGAGACTGGATGACCCCGTCGATGCTGACGAAGTTCACGACGACTATCCGACCCACTACTGGTCACCTCGGGTTCTGATCTTCTGCATCTCGGTGATGAAGACCCGGAGAGCCGGTCAGAACGGGTCCATGATCATCGCGGGCCACCTCGTCGTCGATCCGAAGCTGCGCGGAGCCTATCTCTCCGCGATGGCCGATGTGACCACCTCGGCTCGACAGGCCGGGGTTGCTGGGAGTTCGTCCAGGTCGCTGATCCGGTGGAGTCGGACCGGATCGTGATCTACGAGCGGTGGGAGTCCGACGAGGACCTGATGGCGTATCGCGGTCAGGGCCGAGCAGCGGACGACACCCCAGAGCTGCGAGGAGCGAGCGTGTCCACGTACCGGATCTCAGCCGTCGAGTCGCCGTGATCCTCCGGCCCGGGACTGCCAGCGTCCTGCTGAGGCACCCGCGTACGCGCCTCGTGCCCACATCCTGACCGCCGACACCCACCCCGACGGGACCGGCCACGATGGGCGGATGCGCGACCCCGCCGAGACGTTCCCTTCCTGGTTCTTCGATCGACAGGACGCCTCCGACGACGTCCGGTTCTACGCGAGCCCACGCCTGGTGACCCACATCGACGACGGTGCCATCGCCGCGGTCGGCGACCTCTACGCCGAGCTCGGGCTCGACGGCCGGGTCCTGGACCTCATGTCGTCCTGGATCTCGCACTTTCGCACCGCTCCTGCCGACCTGGTCGTCCTCGGTCTGAACGGCCCGGAGCTGGACGCCAACCCGCAGGCGACCGAACGTGTCGTGCAGGACCTCAACGACGACCCGGTGCTGCCGTTCCCCGACGGATCCTTCGACGGCGTGGTCTGCTGCGTCTCCGTGGACTACCTGATCCGGCCCGTCGAGGTGCTGGCCGAGGTGGCACGGGTCCTGCGCCCCGGCGCACCGGTGGTGCTCACGTTCTCGAACCGCCTCTTCGCCAGCAAGGCAGTCCTCGGCTGGCTGGCCGCCGACGAGGAGCAACGCTGTGCGATCGCCGCCGAGTACGTCCGGCTCGCTGAGGGATTCACCGAACCCGAGATCTCGCTGCGTACGCCGCCGGGCCGCGACCGTGGCGGACGCTACCGCGGGGACCCGCTCTACGCCGTCACCGCGCGACGACTTCCGTGACGTCCAGCTGGTTGGTCCTTCCGGTCGTACGGCGACCGGCTAACCACCGTCGTCGTGCCGCACCTCTCGGTGCAGGTGCTTCCACCGGCGGCCGGTCTTGATGGCGTGCACGGTGGCCCGGCTGACGCCGTAGTGTTCTGCGAGCTTGTCGTGGGACTGGGGGCTGACCAGGATCGTCAGGGCCTGGTCCTCGGTCAGCCTCGCGTTCCCGTGCGCTTCGCCGTGCGCCACCCGTCCGGCCTCCGACCGCTCCAAGCTCGCCCCGTGCGGGGTGAGGAGCCGGCTGTGGTGGACCGCCACGCACCTGACCGGTTCGGGGCACTCGCGGGTGGCGGTGACGTACATCGAGTCATCCACCGGCCCGTGATGGTGCTCCCACACCAGGCGCCTGACCACGGCGCTGCGTCCGGACCACTTCGCCATCGGCACGGTCTGGGTGCCGGTCGTCGGCAACCTCCAGACGAGACAGTCACCGACCGTCGTGGTGCGCTGCTCCAACCAGTGGTCGAACGTCTCGGCCGGACGCGGCCAGACACCCAAGGTCGTCAAGTGGCGGTAGAGCCGGTTGGTGGAGGTCTCGGAGGCGACGGCCAGCTCGGCGACGCTGTAGCCGTCATCGAGCTGCTGACTCCACCAGGTTCCGTCGTCGCTCAGGGTGCTGCGCTGCGCTTCGACGGCGGAGCCCAGCGTGTCCCGGACGACGCGTTTGGTGAGTCCGGTCAGCTGTCGCAGGCTCTCCAGCGTGCTACCGGTCTCGTACAGCGCGATCATCAGCTTGCGGCGACGCTGTGCCGACAGCCGGTGGACGATCTCCGCTGCGTCGCGGCGGGCGGCGCCCTTGGTCTGGTGCGCACCGAGCGCCTGGTCGATGAGGCTGATCGCCAGGTCCAGGCGGCGGCGTCTGGCGACCAAGGACGTGCGCATCTGCTCGAGACGCACCTGTTCGACCTCCCTCTCGACGCTGACGAGCGCTCCGCTGACACCCTGCGGCGCACAACTGGTATCTGGCGGCAGTGCTCTCACGCCTGCACGGTCCTTCGGCGCGCCGCTACGGGTAGGACGTCGGCGGGGGCCGGACCGTCACGCACGCACGACGAGATTCTCGGAGATCGGACCGGACCGGCGCCGGTGACAACCGGACCGGCTGGGTGGACGGCGCTGACTCCGGCCGCCGTCACGCGTCGACGAGACGCCTCACTCCACAACTGTCGACCGGTCGTCGAACCACGGCGACTGGTGCGGGACGACGTCGAAGAGATGACCCGACGGGTCGCGCATCACGACCCAGGTCCGGCCGTCGGCCACCCGCTCGGCTCCGAGCCCGGTGAGCCTGGCCACCTCGGCCGCCACGTCGTCGGTCTCGATGTCGAGGTGGTAACCAGCATCGGCAGAGCCGACGTCCTGCAGACCGACCCAGGACAGCGCGGCCGGATGTCGGAGAGCAGTGAACTCGGGGAACCGGGTGTCATGCTGCGCCTCCGCCGCCAGAGCAGCGGCCCAGAAGTCTCGGGTGGCCCCGACGGTCGAGGTCGGGGCATCGATGACGATCTCGCGCAGCAGGATGCGATGCATCCTTGCAGTACACCGCACCCACGGGACTCCCGATCAGGCAGGACCCGTCGGAAGCGTCCATCAGCTCTTCGACCGCCTCCGCCGGGGTCGTCGACGTCCCATCCGCCGACCCCCCCGGTTGATCAGCAGGCCGGGATCCGATCGCGTGAACCGGCTCGCGGAATCTCGATGTTGGTCCTCCGTGTACGGTTGAAGCGTCAACTACTAACAAGGAGCTTCATGCCGACCAAGGTCGCGATCATCTACTACTCCCAGACCGGCACCGTCGAGACGATGGCCACGGCGACTCGCCGCCACGGCAGAGGCGCAGGGCGCCGAGGTCCGGCTTCGCTCCGTCGGCCGCGACGGCGACGAGTCCACCGACGGCGAACCGCAGCGTCCGACCGCCGACGACGTCGTCTGGGCCGATGTGGTCCTGTTCGGCTCCCCCACCCGCTACGGCAACGTGGCCGGACGGCTGAAGGTCTTCATCGACAGCCTGGGTGGCCCGTGGAGCCAGGGCCTGCTGGCCGACAAGGTCTACGCCGGCTTCACCTCCAGCCAGACCGCGCACGGCGGGCAGGAGACGACCCTGCTGGCGCTCTACAACACGATCCACCACTTCGGTGGGCTGATCGTCTCCCCCGGCTACACCGACGGGTCGAAGTTCGTCGACGGCAACCCGTACGGCGTGAGCCACGTGACCGGCGCCAACAACGACGCCCCGATCGACGAGACCGTCACGACACGGCCCTCGACCACCTGGTCACCCGGGCCATCACCATCAGCGAGAAGCTCTCCGCCTGAGCGAAGCCCCGCATGGGCCGAGCACGTGGTCGTCGACCGCGTGCTCGGTCGTCGTGGGGTTACCGCGCCACAGCACCCGCCGTCACAGCACCCTCGCCGATCTACTGGTTGGCCAGGGTGAGCCAGACGCTCTCGTCCCAGTCGGCGCCCTTCTCGGTGCCTGTCATCCCGAGGATCCCGACCTCGCGAGCAGCCCCCCCACCTGTGCCAGGACGACGAACTCGCTGCCGTCGCAGGCGACCTCGCCCTCGTCGAGGAACACGACGTCGTCCGCGGTGTCGGGCTCTCCGCTGTTGTCGAAGATCTTCCAGGTGAGCTTGCCGGTTGCGCTCCGGCAGGCACCCCGGACCACGAGCGTGTCGTCCGCGACCGCGTAGGGACCGACAGACACCTTGTTGTGGCCGGGACGGTTGAACCAGAACCGAGCCACCTCACCGGGTTCCGGTTCGGACGGGGGCTTCACCGCAGGCCCGAGGCAGCTGCTGCAACCGACGACCACCAGCAGCGCCACCACAGCCCATCCGGTCGACGCCCTTGCTCTCACCCACGGCACCGCTCGAGCGTAGGTTGTCGACGACGCCTCGGAGGCGTTCACCAGGATCTCGGTGTGCTCGCCTCCGCGGCGCGAGGCCGGCAGGGGAGTCCGTTTCCCGCCGCGCGAGTCACAGACGGCGGGTCGACAGGCCGGGGGGAGTCCGTTTCCCACCGCGAGTCACGTCCGGCGGGTCGGCACGCCCCCGGGGAGTCCGTTTCCCACCCGCGAGTCACATCCGGCGGGCCACCACCCGGAACGACAGCCGGATGCCACCGCCGAGTCACGTACGGCGGGTCGGCACGCCCCCGGGCAGTCCGTTTCCCGCCCGCAAGCCACATCCGGCGGGCCGCCACCCGGAACGACGTGCCGGATGCCACCGCCGAGTCACGTCCGGCGGGTCGGCACGCTCCCGGGCAGTCCGTTTCCCGCCCGCGAGCCACATACGGCGGGCCGTCACCCCGGACGACAGTCGGATGCCACCGCCGAGTCACGTCCGGCGGGCCGCAGCCCCCGGGCAGTCCGTTTCCCGCCCGCAAGCCACATACGGCGGGCCGCCACCCCGGACGACAGCCGGATGCCACCGCCGAGTCACGCCGTAGCCACGTACGGCGGGTCGGCAGGCCCCTGGGGGTCCGACCCGAGCGCCTGACGCGTCAGCGACTGTCGGACACCCGCGTGGCCGTGACCACCAGGTTCGACTCGTAGCCGCGGCCCTGACGGTAGACGCCGGTGCAGGTGATCAGGACGAGGCGGTGATCACCGGTCTGGGTCAGCGCGCGGCTGTCGTCGGCCAACGCGTTCTGCTTGACGGTCCTGACCGAGGTGACGGTGAAGGTCTGCCGCTGACCGGCGGCACCGCGCACCTGCACCCGGTCGCCCTTCTCCACCCGCAGCAGCTGGGCGAAGAAGCCGAGCCCCTCGGTCGCTGAGTCCACGTGCCCGGCGATCACCGTCGACCCGAAGGGGTCGTTCAGCCAGGAGCTGCCGTCCCACCAGCCGAGGTGCTCGACGTCCTTCGGCACCTGGAGCTCGCCGTCGACGGTGGAGACCGGCTCCACCTTCGCCTTCTCGCGACCGGGCAGGATCAGCTCGACGGGGACGAAGCGCTTGACCTGCGACGGCGCCTCGGTGCCCTGACCGGCGGCCCCCGGCGGCGTGGTCGCCGTCGGCGTCGCAGCGGTCGGTGAGCCCGTGGGCGCTGCGGTGGCCGGTGCGCCGGCCATCGGTCCGCCGGCCATCGGCTGCGCAGGAGCGGCACACGCCGTCACCACCGCGACGGCGGCCGCGGCCAGAACCAGCCGCACGAACGGACCACAGCGGGCCCGACCGACCGGACGAGCCACAGCGGTCCCACCAGACGGGTCGACAGCCTCAGTCAGGTGTGATGGTCCAGGTCGATCGGTCGACCCAGCGGTCAACGCGTCAGGTCGACCCACAGCACGGGCTCCTCGCCCGCGGCCAGGTCGGCGGCCTGACCACCGGTGCCGGTGTCGACCTTCTTCGGCTTCTTCGATCCGGTCTTCGGCACGTCGATGACGTGCAGCACGACGTTCATCGTCTTCTTGCTGGGGTCGCCGACCGCGTACACGCGGTTGAGGGCGCCACCCTCGACGGTCAGCTTCACCGGGCCGAGGTAGACGGGGCTCTTCTCGTCGTGCGGCACGATGGCCGTCGAGTAGGTGCCGACCGGGACCACCAGGCTCAGTGCCTGGCCGTTGGCGATGTCGGCGAACAGCACCTTGCCGTTCACCGTGACGTCGGCCGGCGGGACGGTCGCGGTGTGCGCGACGGTCAGGTTCGCCTTGTCCGACGGCATCGCCGACAGGTCGTTCTCGTACGCGGTCAGGGTCGGGGCGGTCTTGCCCGGCCCCGGCAGGTGCACCACGACGTCGGTGCTGCGGTCCGGCTTGACCTTGACGGTCTGCTCGACCACCGTCTTGCCGTCCTGGCTCACCCGGACGGTGTGCGAGCCCGCCTTGACGTCGAAGGGTCCGGCCACCTTGGTGGCCGCCACCGAGTCCGCCACGGACTTGCCGTCGATCTCGACGGCGACCGTGCGGTTCGGCAGCCCCTGGACGACGTAGATCTCCGTCTGGTCGGCTGCCTGGCTGGAGGGCGCGGCCAGCCACGCTCCCGCCAGCAGTACCGTCAGACCCACTGCCCCGATGCCGATCTTGTGCCCCGTCACGTGAACACTGTAAGCGAGTGGTTCTAGCCGCGGGCGGAAAGCAGAGAACCCGCGACCTCGCGGTAGGCGTCGGCACCCTTGCTGCTGCGCGCGGTGGCCAGGATCGAGCGCCCCGCGGCCGGCGCCTCGGCGAACCGTACGGACTTGGGGATCGGCGGCTCCCAGACGGTGACCCCGTAGTCCTCCCCGATCCGCTCCAGCACGAGCCGGCCGTGGCTGGTCCGGGCGTCGAACAGCGTGGGCAGCACCCCGATCACCTTGAGCCGACGGTTGGTCATCCGCTTCACGTCGTGGATGGTGTCCAGCAGCTGGCCCACCCCGCGGTGGCTCAAGGTCTCGCACTGCAGGGGGATCAGCACGCCGTGCGCAGCCGTGAGCGCGACGGTGGTCAGCACTCCCAACGAGGGCGGGCAGTCGAGCATGATCACGTCGTAGCGCTTCAGCAGCGGGGCCAGCGCGGTCTTGAGCAGCTGCTCCCGACCGGTGCGCATCAGCAGCAGCTGCTCGGCGGTGGCGAGCTCGATGGTCGCCGGCAGCAGGTCGACGCCGTCCTCGGTCGGCACCACCACGTCGGCGGCCTTGGCCTCCCCCAGCAGCACCTGGTGCACCGACCCCTCGACGCCCTCCGGGTCGATGCCCAGCGAGAAGGTCAGGCACGCCTGCGGGTCGAGATCCACCAGCAGCACCGACAGTCCCTGCTCGGCGAACGCCGACCCGAGCGAGCCGACGGTGGTGGTCTTGGCCACGCCACCCTTCTGGTTGGCGACCGCCACGACCCAGGCCTTCTGCGCACTCACCCCGACATTGTGCCCAGCCACCTCAACGACCGGCCGCACCGGCGCGCTGGCCCATCAGGCTGCGCAACGTGGCGTAGGTCTCCGGATCGGTGGTGTTCACCCCGAGGTCGTGGTCGACCTTGCCGGTGCCGTGGTAGTCGCTGGACCCGGTGGCCAGCACCCCGAGCCGGCCCGCCAGCTCCCGCAGTCCGGCCCGGGCCGCGGCGTCGTGATCTTGGTGGTCCACCTCGATCCCGTCCAGACCGTGCTCGGCGACCAGGTCGCTCAGCACAGCGGCCGGCAGCACCTTCTCCCGCCCCCGGCCCCAGGGGTGGGCGATCACCGCGACGCCGCCGGCGCCGTGCACCAGGTCGATCCCGCGGCCGATGTCGATGGCGTAGCGACCCACGTGGGCCGGCCCGCCGTCGGCCAGGAACCGGTTGAACGCCTCGGTGCGGTCCTTGACGTGCCCGGCGGCGACCAGGGCGTCGGCGATGTGCGGGCGCCCGACCGACGGGCTCGAGCCGACGAAGGCCAGCACCTCCTCCTCCGACACCGGCACGCCCAGCGCGGCCAGCTTGGCCAGGACCGGTCGCAACCGGCCGCTCCGGCCGTCACGGACCAGCTCCATCTCCTCCGCCAGCGCGGCGTCGGCCGGGTCGGCCCCGTACGCCAGCAGGTGGACGCTCTGGTGCTCCCGCGAGCACGACAGCTCCATCCCCGGCAGCACCTCGACCCCCAGCCGCTGCCCCGCAGCCCGGGCCTCGTCCAGGCCGTCGAAGGTGTCGTGGTCGGTCAGCGCCACCACCGTCAGCCCGGCCGCGGCGGCGTGGGCCACCAGCTCGGTCGGGGTGTCGGTGCCGTCGGACACCGCCGAGTGGGTGTGGAGATCGATCATGAACGCAGCCTCTCTCGGGAGTGCAGGAGCGAATCCGGACGACCCGCTCACCTCCACACCTACCACGCCGTCCGGAGGCGGCGCGCATCCGCGAGACACCCGGCCGGCAGCAGCAGACCATGATCAGCTGGCGCGCGGCAGCAGTCCCCGCGCGACCCGCAGTCCCGACCGAGGCCTTGGCCAGGTCGGGTTTGCCGTCGCAGATGGAGCGCAGCGTCTTGATCGACTCCGCGACCCCGGGTGTGGCCTTCTCCCACAGCGAGATCCGGTGCTTGGTGGAGCCGTCGGCGCTGACCGCCATCGCCTCCGCCGCCAGGTCGGCCTGCACCGCGTGCAGGTCGTCCCGCAGCGCGGCCCGGGCCATGATCTCCCAGCGGTCGCTGCGCGGCAGCTCGATGATGCGCCGCAGCAACCGGTCCAGTCCCAGCCGCTGGCCGAGGGAGAAGTGCACGCTGGCGGCGTCGGCGACGGCGACGCCCCGCTGGGCCGCGGTGGCCACGATGGTCAGCGCCGGGAACAGGTACGGCTGGATGGCGATCCGGCTGGCCAGCTCGGCCGACACCCCCTTGTCGGTGTACCCCTTCAGGCTCTTGGCGTACGCCTCGGCGTCCCGACCGGACAGCAGCTCGGGCAGCACGGGAAGCAGCCCGGCCACCGGTTCGGCGTAGAAGTCGACTGTCGCGCTGATGTCGATCGGGCGCCGCCGGTTGTTGACCAGCCAGCGCGTCGCCCGCTCGACCAGGGTGCGGACCTCCAGCCGCTGGTCGGTCTGCACCGCCGCCGGGATCTGGTGGTCCAGCGCCGCGATGGCGGCCTCCGACTCGGCCGCCCCGAAGATCAACCGCGCCGCCACCCCCGCGCGGATCAGGTCGGCCACCGAGGCCCCCGTCTCCGAGGACAGCCGGTGGTAGGAGGTGATGCCGGCCTTGTTCACGAAGTCGTTGACCAGCACCGTGGTGATGATCTCCCGGCTCAGCCGGTGCTCGCGGATCTGGTCGGCGTAGCGGGTCGCGCAGCGGGGTCGGGAAGTACCGCACCAGCCGGTCGGCCAGGTCGGGGTCGTCGGGCAGGTCGGAGCTGAGCACCTCCCGGGCCAACATGATCTTGGTGTAGGACATCAGCGTCGACAGCTCCGGGGAGGTCAGCCCCTGCTGGTGGCGACGCCGTTCGGCCAGCTCCTCGGCGCCGGGCAGGAACTCGATCTCCCGGTCCAGGATCCCTCGCTCCTCCAGCCGCTCCATCCAGTCCTCGTGCACGCCGGCCATCGACGGGGCCTGGAAGACGGCGCTGGCCAGTGCCAGGTTCTGGTCGTCGTTGTGCTTGAGCACCAGCCGGGAGACCTCGTCGGTCATCGAGGCCAGCAGGGTGTCGCGGTCCGGCCCGGTCAACCGGCCCGCCGCCACCTCCCCGGCCAGCAGGATCTTGATGTTCACCTCGTGGTCGGAGGTGTCCACCCCGGCGGAGTTGTCGATGAAGTCGGTGTTGATCCGACCGCCGTGACCGGCCTCGCCGCCCTTCATCGCGTACTCGATCCGACCCAGCTGGGTGAGTCCGAGGTTGCCGCCCTCACCGACGCAGCGGGCCCGCACCTCCGAGCCGTTGACCCGGAGCCCGTCGTTGGCCTTGTCGCCGACCTGGGCGTGGCTCTCGGCGGTGGCCTTGACGTAGGTGCCGATGCCGCCGTTCCACAGCAGCCCGACCGGGGCGCGCAGGCAGGCGCTGATCAGCTCGGCCGGCGACAGCTCAGCCACCCCGTCGGCCAGCCCGAGCGCGGTCCGCATCTGGGGCGTGATGGCGATCGACTTCAGCGTCCGCGGGAAGATCCCACCGCCGGCGGAGATCAGGCTGGTGTCGTAGTCGGCCCAGCTCGACCGCGGCAGGTCGAACAACCGCTTCCGCTCCGCCCAGCTGGCGGCCGGGTCCGGATCGGGGTCGATCATCAGGTGCCGGTGGTCGAAGGCGGCCACCAGCTTGATGTGCTGGCTGAGCAGCATGCCGTTGCCGAACACGTCACCGCTCATGTCCCCGATGCCCACGCAGGTGAAGTCCTGCGTCTGGGTGTCGATACCCATCTCCCGGAAGTGGCGCTGGACCGACGCCCACGCGCCCTTGGCCGTGATGCCCATGCCCTTGTGGTCGTAGCCGGCCGAGCCGCCGGAGGCGAACGCGTCGCCCAACCAGAAGCCGTGGTCGATGGAGATGCCGTTGGCGATGTCGGAGAAGGTCGCGGTCCCCTTGTCGGCGGCCACCACCAGGTAGGGGTCGTCGCCGTCGTAGCGCACCACGTGCTCCGGCGGCACCACCGCACCGTCGACGATGTTGTCGGTCAGCTCGAGCAGGCTGGAGATGAAGAGCCGGTAGCAGGCCTTCCCCTCCGCCAGCCAGGCCTCCCGGTCCGCCGCCGGGTCGGGCAGCTGCTTGCAGTAGAAGCCACCCTTGGCACCGACCGGGACGATCACGGTGTTCTTGACCATCTGCGCCTTGACCAGACCGAGGATCTCGGTGCGGAAGTCCTCCGCGCGGTCCGACCAGCGGAGACCGCCCCGGGCCACCGAGCCGAACCGCAGGTGCACGCCCTCCACCCGGGGTGAGTAGACGAAGATCTCGTACGCCGGCCGCGGCTGCGGCAGGTCGGGGATCTTGCGCGGCAGCAGCTTGAGGGCGATGGTGTCCCGCCCCGGCTGGTAGAAGCTGGTCCGGATCACCGCGTCGATGATCGCCAGGTAGGACCTGATGATCTTGTCGTGGTCGAGGCTGGCCACCGAGTCCAGGGCGAGCTTGATCTTGTCCCGGTGGTCCTCCACCTCGTCGGCCCGGTCGGTCTTGCTCAGCTCCAGGTCCGGGTCGAACTTGGCGTCGAAGAGGGCCACCAGCATCCGGGCGATCTCCACGTTGGCGTTCAGCGCCTGGGCGACGTAGGTCTGGGAGTAGGTCGAACCGGTCTGCCGCAGGTAGCGGCCGATGGCGCGCAGGATGCCGACCTGGCGCCAGCCGAGGTCGGCGCCCATCACCAGGGCGTTGAAGCGGTCGGGTTCGCTGCGACCGCCGTACGACGCCGCGAACGCCTCCATGAACTGGTTGCGGGCGCTGGGTGTCCCAGCGCTTCTCCACCTCGGCCCGACCACCCGGCACGGTGATGCCGAAGTCGTACACGAAGGCGCGCTTGTCGTCGGCGACCGTCAGCTCGTACGGCCGCTCGTCGACGACGTCGACCCCGAGCAGCGACAGGTGCGGCAGGATCTTGGACAGCGACAGCGTCTCCGACCAGCGGAAGATCTTGAACCGCAGGTCGGCGTCGTCGTCGGAGCGGTCGGGCCGGTACATGGCCATCGCCATGTCGTCGGGCCCCGACAGACCCGTCAGCGCCTGGAGGTCCAGGATCCCCTGGTGGGGCAGGTAGTCCTCCTTGTAGCCCTCCGGCAGCGCGCCCATCATGGTGGACAGCCGGTCGGGGTCGTCGGCGCCGGACAGCAGCTCGGCGAAGCCGTCGTTCCAGGACCGGGTGGCCAGGGTCAGCTCACGCTCCAGGGCGCGGACGTCGACCTCGCCGACGGTCTCCCCCTCGGCCATGGCGACCACGAAGTGCAGCCGGGCCAGCACCGACTCCGTCACCCGGGCGGTGAAGTCGATGGTCGAGCCACCGATCCGCTCGAGCAGGAGGTCCTGCATCTTGTTGCGGACAGCTGTCGTGTAGCGGTCCCGGGGCAGGTAGACCAGGCAGGACAGGTACCGCCCGTACGCGTCGCGGCGGACGAACAGCCGGACCTGGCGGCGCTCCTTGAGGTGGGCGACCTTCTCCACCGATGGGGGCCAGCTCGCCGATGGGGGCCTGGAACAGCTCGTCGCGGGGGAACGTGTCGAGCACGTCGACGATGGCCTTGCCGCCGTGGCTGGACTCGTCGTAGCGGGATCGGCGAAGCACCTCCTGGGCCTTCTGCCGCAGCAGCGGGATCCGGCCGACCGCCTCGGAGTAGGCGGTGGAGGCGAACAGGCCGAGGAAGCGGCGCTCGCCGACCACGCGACCGTCGGCGTCGAGCAGCCGGATGCCCAGGTAGTCCAGGTAGGCGGGGCGGTGCACGCGGGACTTGTGGTTGTCCTTGGTGATCACCATCAGCTGCGGGTGGTCGGCCACCGGCAGCGCGTGGAACGCACCGGGCTGGTCCACGTCGGCGCGCAGGATGCCGAGGCCGGTGGCGGGCACGCTGACGTAGCGGGCCGGTCGGTCGGCGGTCGGGTCGGCCGGTTCGTAGCGGTACTCCCGGTAGCCCAGGAAGGTGAAGTGGTTCTGAGCCAGCCAGCCGAGCAGCTCGGCGGCGGTGTCGGCCTCGGTCCGACGGTCGGCGGGCAGCTCGGGGTCGGTCAGGATGGTGATGGTCTCCTGGGCGCGGTGCTGCATCTTGGCCCAGTCCTCGACCGCCTCCTCGACCAGCCGGAGGACCTCGCGCAGACCCTGCTCCAGGTTGGCGACCAGCTCCTCGGTCCGACCCTGGCCGCTGGGCGGCAGGATCTCCAGGTGCATCCAGGACTCGGCCACCGCGTGCACCAGCTGCTCGCCGCTCCCGCGACGCAGCTCGCCGGTCGCGTCGTGGTCGGGCCGCAGGATGTCGTGCAGCGTGCCACCGAGATCACGGTCGACCAGGAACTGGGGGTGGTAGACCTCCCGGATGCTCCAGCCCTGGCGGAGCACCTCCATGGTCACGGAGTCGACCAGGAAGGGGCGGTCGTCGGTGACGATCTGGACCACCGTGGCGCCGTTGCTCGTCCAGCCCTCGTCGGACTGGCCCGGGGTGCGGATGGCGATGGTCGCGCGGGCCGAGGGCCGGTTCGTGGCCAGCTCGTAGTGGCTGGTGACCAGGCCGAGCAGCTCCTCGACGGTGCGCTCGTCGACGTCGAGAGCATCCACGTGTCGGAAGTAGTGACGGAGGAAGGCGCTGATCGCCTCCCCGTCGTAGCCCAGCGCCGCGGCCTTCGCCCCACCTCGGGAGGCCACTTCCCTGATCTTGTCGGCTTTGTCCCGTTCGAGTTCGATCTCGAAAGTCGTCACCGCTGAGCAGCTCCTTCGGTTCTCGTCGGCACGACGTTGTGCCTGTCCACATTCGACCATAAGCCTCCCCTGGGACGCGCGTGCCATGATGTCGGCCATGGACATCAGCTCTCGTGTCGAGTTCGCTGCCGGGGTCGAAGAGGTCTTCGCGATGATGACCGACCGCGCCTACCTCGAGGAGGTGTGCCAGGCCACCCACGCGCGTTCGTTCGAGGCGGAGGTGACCGGGACGACCACCCGCACCTCGCGCAAGCTGCCCGCTCCCGACGCCGCCGCCCGGTTCACCGGTCCCGAGATCACCGTCCTGGACGAGACCAACTGGGGACCCGCCGACGCCAACGGCAACCGGACCGGACGGGTGACGATGAGCATCCCCGGTCAGCCCGTCACCATGAAGGGCGCCATCGAGCTGGCCGCCGGCGGCCCGGGCACCATCGCCCAGCTCAGCGGCGACCTCAAGGTCGCCATCCCGCTGCTGGGCAAGAAGATGGAGCAGTCCGCCGCCCCGGCGATCCTCGCCGGGTTCCGCACCCAGCAGAAGGTCGGCGAAGCCTGGCTGGCGAAGGGCTGACGCGCCTCCACACCGCGCCGATCAGCCCATGTGCGGGTAGCCGTGGGTGGTGGCCGGGACCAGCGTCTCCTTGATCGAGCGGGGGCTGGCCCACCGGATCAGGTTCCACATCGAGCCGGCCTTGTCGTTGGTGCCGGAGGCCCTGGCGCCGCCGAACGGCTGCTGCCCGACCACGGCGCCGGTCGGCTTGTCGTTGAGGTAGAAGTTGCCAGCGGTGAACCGCAGCCGCTCCTGGGCACGGGCCAGCGCGGCGCGGTCGTCGCCGATCACCGCCCCGGTCAGCCCGTACGGCGCGGCGGTGTCGATCTCGGTCATCACCGTCTCGAAGTCGGCGTCCTCGTAGACGTAGACGCCGAGGATCGGACCGAAGTACTCGGTGGTGAAGACCTCGTTGCGGGGGTCGTCGCTGAGGATGATCGACGGGCGCACGAACCAGCCCACGCTGTCGTCCACGGTGCCGCCGGCCACGATCTGGGTGCTGCTACCGGTCCGGGCCCGCTCGAGCGCGTCGCGGTGCTTGGCGAAGGCGCGGCCGTCGATCACCGCCGAGGTGAAGTTGGTGAAGTCACGGACGTCGCCGACCGGTAGCGCCTCGGTCTGCTCGATCAGGTCGGCGGAGATCGTGTTCCACAGCGACCGCGGCACGTACGCGCGCGAGGACGCTGAGCACTTCTGGCCGGAGTACTCGAAGGACCCCCGGATCATCGCCGTCCGCAGCACGTCCGGGTCGGCGCTCGGGTGGGCCAGGATGAAGTCCTTGCCGCCGGTCTCCCCCACGATCCGGGGGTACGAGCGGTAGTCGGTCAGGTGCTCCCCGATGGTCCGCCACAGGTGCTGGAAGGTGGCGGTCGAGCCGGTGAAGTGCAGACCGGCGAAGGCGGGGTCGGCCAGGGCCACCTCGGAGACGGCGATCCCGTCGCCCGGCAGCAGGTTGATCACGCCCGGCGGCAGACCCGCCGCCTCCAGGATCGCGTACGTGTGGTGCGCGGCGAGCTGCTGGGTCGGGCTCGGCTTCCACAGCACGGTGTTCCCCATCAGCGCCGGCGCGGTGGCCAGGTTGCCGCCGATCGCGGTGAAGTTGAACGGCGAGATCGCGTACACGAAACCGTCGAGCGGCCGGTAGTCCGTACGGTTCCACACCCCGGGCGAGGAGATCGGCTGGTCGGCCAGGATCTGCCGGGCGAACGCCACGTTGAACCGCAGGAAGTCGATCAGCTCGCAGGCGGCGTCGATCTCTGCCTGCTGCACCGTCTTGCCCTGGCCGAGCATGGTCGCGGCGTTGAGGGTGTCGCGCCGCGGTCCGGCGAGCAGGTCGGCCGCCCGGAGGAAGATCGCCGCCCGGTCGTCGAAGTCCATCGCGGCCCACGCGGGTGCGGCGGCGGTGGCGGCGGCGATCGCCGCCGTCGTGTCGGCCGCCGTGCTGTGGTGCGCCGTCCCCAGCACGTGCGCGTGCTCCGACGGCATCGTCACCTCGAACGCCTCACCGCCACCGTGCCGGTGCTCGCCACCGATCACCGCGGTGAGCTCGACCGGCCCGGCCGCCACCATCGCGGCCAGCTCGGCCTCGATGCCTGCGCGCTCGGGTGACCCGGGTGCGTACCCCCGCACCGGCTCGTTGACGGGGGCGGGCACGGAGGTGATGGCGTCCATGGGTCGAGGCTAGTGAGTGCCTCCGGGCGCGGACAGGGGCGGGTGGCGCCGGGGTCTAGCCGGTGTTGCGCAGACCGGCGGCGATGCCGTTGATCGTCAGCAGCAGCGCACGCTGCAGGTCGGAGTCCTGCGGACCGTCCTCCGGCAGGTTCCGGGTCCGGGCCAGCAGGGAGGTCTGCAGCGCGTGCAGCGGGGCCAGGTAGGAGTCGCGCAGCTCCAGGCTGCGGCGCAGCACCGGCGACGACTCCAGCAGCTGCTGCTGGCCGGTCACCGCCAGCACCTCGGCCACCGTGCGCTCGTGCTCGGCCTCGATGATCGCGAACAGGCCCGCCGAGTCCTCCGGCACCAGGGTCCGGACGTAGCGGGCGGCGATGGCCAGATCGGTCTTGGCCAGGGCCATCTGCACGTTGGACAGGAAGGTCTGGAAGAACGGCCAGGAGCCGTACATCTGCCGGAGCACCTCGCTGCGACCAGCCTCGCGGGCCGCGGCCAGACCGCTGCCCACCCCGAACCAGCCGGGCAGGATGATGCGCGACTGGGTCCAGCCGAACACCCAGGGGATGGCCCGCAGGTCGTCCAGACCGCCCTCGCCGCCGGGTCGCTTGGCCGGTCGCGAACCGATGTTCATCTTGCCCAGCTCGTTGACCGGGGTGGCCGCGATGAAGAACGGCACCAGCGCGGGGTCGCGGACCAACCGCCGGTAGGCCACCTGGCCCTCCCCCGCCACCACGTCCATGGTCGTGTTCCAGCCCTCCAGCACCTCGGCCGGGAGCAGCGAGCGCCGGTGCAGCACCGACGCCTCCAAGGTGGCCGCCAGCCCGACCTCGAGGTTCCAGCGACCGAGCCCGGGCAGCGTGTACTTGCCGGAGATCACCTCGCCCTGCTCGGTGATCTTGATCGGACCGTCAAGACTGCCGTTCGGCTGGGCCATCACCGCCTGACCGGTCGGACCGCCGCCACGGCCCACCGAACCGCCCCGGCCGTGGAAGAGCCGCAGCACCACCCCGTGCCGGCGGGCGATGTCCCGCAGTCCCCGCTGCGCCCGGTGCACCTGCCACTGGGAGGCGGCGATGCCGGCGTCCTTGGAGGAGTCGGAGTAGCCGAGCATGATCTCCTGCACGTCGCCCCGCGCCGCGACCACACGCCGGTACGCCGGGTCGGACAGCATCGCCTCCAGCAGCGGACCGGCGGCCTCCAGCTCGGCCACCGTCTCGAACAGCGGCGCGAAGCCGATCCGTGCCGCGGCGGGTGCGGTCTCGCTGCCCAGGTCGACCAGACCGGCCTCGCGGGCCAGCACCACCACGGCGTACACGTCGTCGACGTCGTGGGTCATCGAGACGATGTAGGTCTCGATGACGTCGGGACCGTACGCGTCCAGGGCCGTCCGGATCGAGCCGAGCAGATCCAGCGAGGCGGCGGCGGGGTCGGGCAGCTCGAACCGGTTCGAGCCGAGCAGCGGACGGCGGGAGGCCATCTCGCGCGACAGCAGCGCGATCCGGTCCGGCCGGTCCAGGTCGGCGTACGGGGTCTCGAGCTCCCCGAGACGGTCGTAGAGCGCGGACAGCGCGGCGTGGTGCTTGCCGCTGTGCTCGCGCACGTCGAGGGTGGCCAGGCCGAGACCCATCGCTGTGGCCGTCCGGATCAGGCGCAGGATCGCGCCGTCGGCGGTGAGTCGGTCACCGCCGGCGATCATCGAGTCCCGGACCAGGGTCAGGTCGCTCAGCAGCTCGTCCAGCGACAGGTAGTCCCGGCCCGCCTCGTGCGGGGTGCCGTCGACCAGCCGGTCCCGGGTGCGCTGCAGCCGGATGCGGGCGTACGTCAGCTTGAGCCGGTACGGCTCCTCGGCGTTGTAGCGGGCCGTCGCAGCGTGGGTGATGGGCAGCGCCTCGGCGTCGGCGGCCAGGCTGGCCAGCAGCTCCTCGGTCACCTCCACCACCCGGGTCGAGGCGCTCATCTCGGTGAGCAGGTCCTCGATGCCGGCGATCAGGGTCCGCAGGCCGAAGTCGTGCTGCAGGGCGAGCACGTCGAGGGTGACCGCCGGGGTGACGTTGGGGTTGCCGTCCCGGTCCCCCCCGGCCCAGCTGCCGAACCGCAGCGGGCGGGCCGCCGCGGGCAGCTCGACGTCGATGGTGGCCAGCACCCGGTCCAGCTCCTCCAGCAGGTCGGGGACGACCTGGGAGGCGAGCGACTGCAGGTAGTAGGTGGCGATCCGGGCCTCGTCCTTCGGCTCCGGTCGCACGATGCGCAGCTCGTCGGTCTGCCAGAGCAGGTCGACCAGCTCGGCCAGCCGGCGCTCCAGGTGCGGCTTCTGCCCCGGCGGACGCTGCGGGTCCTCCAGCGCGGAGACCACGTCGGCGATCTTGCGCAGCAGCTCCAGCACCGAGCGGCGGCTGGCCTCGGTGGGGTGTGCGGTGAAGACCGGCCGGTACTCCAACCGGCTGAGCACGTCGGCGATCAGGTCACGGTCGATGGTGCCGCGGTCCAGGGCCTCGCCCATCCGGCGGGCCGTCGCGGCCAACGGACCCTCGTCGCCGGCGGCGATCTCCCGCCAGCGGTGCAGCTGCTCGGTGATGTTGACCAGCTGGAAGTAGGCGGTGAAGGCCCGAGCCAGCCGGACGGCGGTGGCGTCGTCGACCCCCTCCAGCTCGGCGTGCAGCTCGTCGTCGCGGTGCTCCCGCGACAACCGCCGGATCCGCTCCACCTGCTCCAGCAGCTCGGGACCCTCGTGCCGGGTCAGCGCCTCGCCGAGCAGCTGACCCAGCTGCTTGACCGAGGCCCGGAGCGCCGCGTGCTGGCTGTCGGACGACACCCCGCCCGCGTACTCGGCCACGTCCGGGACCCGGCGCTCCGCCTCCACCAGCTCGTCGGCGGTCGGCTGCGGCTCGATGGTGACGTCGCCCGCGAGGGCGCCACTCTGCTGCGTCATGGGCCACAGTCTGACGCCCGTTTGTGACAGCCCTGTTGCACGTCCGCGGCTGGAGCCGATGTCAATCTGTGGTTGACATCAGTTGTTTGTCAACCTACGGTTGACATATGACTGACAAGCACTGGTGGCGTCCGAAGCCGAGGACCTCCCTCACGTCCGGCACCGCCCTCGTCGTGGTGGCCATCGCGTTGATCACCGTGTCGCGCAGCTTCGACGGCTTCGTCCAGGGACTCCTGGCCGGCGCCGGTGTGGCCCTGGTCCTGATCGGAGTGGCGACGCTGTCTCCTCTGCTGCGCCGCTCGTCCCGGCGGACGTCAGGGTCGGGACGCGGGTCCACCGCGAACGCAACCGGGGCGTTCGGCGCGTCGGACTCCTCCGATCGGACTGCCGGTGACACTGCTTCCGACCCGGACGATCCGGGCCAGGGGTGGCTGCCGAGCCGGGACGCCCGCCCGTGACATCGTTCCGCGACGACCTGGCCGAGGGTCTGGGCGCCGCCATCCTGTCGTCCGGGACCCAGGACCCGGACCCCCTGGACGTGGTCTCCCGGGTGGTCGAGGCCGAGGTCGTGGTCCGGGACCTGCTCCGGCAGTCGGTCCTGGCCGCCCGGGCGGCCGGCTGCAGCTGGGCCGCCATCGGCACCGTCCTCGGGATGAGCCGTCAGGCCGCCCAACAGCGGTTCGGCGGCGCCGTCACCGGCGTTCCTGACGACGACGACCGCGAACGGTGGCTCGGTCCGGTCACCGCCTTCGACGAGCTGCCGGAGCTGGAGCTGGCCGGCCGGCTCGGCTGGCACACGGTGGAGGCGGGGATCCTCCGCCACCGGATGGTCCGGACGGACACCCAGTGGGAGCACAAGCGGGTCGTCTGGCCGGGGTCGCTGGCGCGCAACGAACGCGACGGTTGGCAGATCGGGTGTCGGGCGTTTCCGTGGGTCTACCTCATCCGTGACACCGGCCTTCCGGCCGAGCCCGAGCCGCTGCGCTGAGTCGCGAGCGGGTTCTGAGCCGGCGGTGTCGGCCGGCTACACCGCCTTCGACTCGGCGGCCGCCTCACGCCGCTTCTTGGCTGCCTCGACCGAGGCGCGCAACGCCGCGACGAGGTCGACCACCTCCGCCTGCTCCTGCACCTCCGGCTCGGCCTCCAGGGGCACGCCGTCGGCCTTGCTCTGGACCAGCGTCTCCAGCGCCTCGCGGTAGGAGTCGCGATACTCCTGCGGCTCGAAGTCGCCCGACAGCGCGTCGATGAAGGACTGCGCCATGGTCACCTCGGCGTCGGAGACCGTCACCTCGGCCGGCGGGGCCGCGAAGCCTCCGTCCCGGAGCTCGTCGGGCCACAGCATCGTGTGCATCAGCAGCACGTCGTCCTTGGGCCGGATCAGCGCCAGGGCCTCGCGGGACCGGAGCGCCACCTTGACCAGGGCTGACTTGTTCGACTTGGTGAGGGCGTCCCGCAGCAGCACGTACGGCTTGATCCCGGGACCGTCCGCCTGCAGGAAGTAGGTCTTGGCGAAGTAGGTCGGGTCGACCTCCTCCTCCGCCACGAACTGCACCACCTCGACGGCCTTGGTCGTGGTCAGCGGCAGGTCGTCGAAGTCCTCGGAGGTCAGGATGACCATCCGGCCGTCGGGCAGCTCGTAGCCCTTGGCGATCTCCGCGAACGGGATCTCCTTGTCGCACTTCTCGCAGACCCGCTTGTACTTGATCCGGCCCCCGTCCTCGGGGTGCACCTGCCGGAAGCTGATGTCCTTCTCCTCGGTCGCCGAATACAGCTTGATCGGGATGGTGACCAGACCGAAGGAGATCGCGCCTTTCCAGATGGACCGTGGCATGCCCCGAGTCTGCCCGATCCCACCGACAGTCGTCAGGCGGTTGCCGTCGAAGCCGCTCGAAGCTCGGGTGGGACTCGGGGGGACCCGGCGTACGGACGCCGCGACACCCTGCCGCGCCGAAGCTGCCCGGCTGGTCGGCGGGGCCGGTCTCGCGCGCATCCCACCTGCCGTACGCGACTCCGCGGCGGCATCCGGACCGACGGGACTGCCTGCGAAGCTGCCGTACGCGACTCCCCGGCGGCATCCGGACCTCGGCACTGCCTGCGAAGCCGCCGTACGCGACTCCCCGGCGGCATCCGGACCGACGGACTGCCTGCGAAGCTGCCGTACGCGACTCCCCGGCGGCATCTGGCGCGGGGGCGAGCGGCAGGGGCTGCGTCCAGGGGCGCGGAGATCAACCAGAACAGGATGAGCAGGGCGACAGCGTGGCCAGCGCCCTCCGACAACCTGGCTGGCCCGTTCGACGGAAGAGTCCAGCCGGTCAGATCGAGGCGGGAAGGGTGTCGAGCTCCTCGGGGGCGTACCAGAGCAGGTCGTACGACTCCTGCAGCGCCTCGACGGCAGGATCACCGAGAGCCTCCGCCAGATCTTGTCCCCGGACCGCGTGCCTGGCCTCGAGCGACGGCGCCCGCCGCCGGGGCCTCGTCCGCGAACAACGAGCGGACGTCGGACCAGTCCAGCCGCGGGACAGTCACCGCACCGAGGGCGTCGCCGTCGGACACGTCCCGGTCGACGGCCACGACGACCCGCGTCGGCGTCGTGTCATCGAGGGTGAGGGCGGCTACACCGGCGTGGTTGAGAGCGACGTAGTCGACTTCCTCGTCGTCCAGCCGCGCCTCCCCCAGCCAGCCGCGAAGACCCGCACCCCCCGCGTAACCGACGAGATCGGAGGCCGAGCCGGTGGTCCGCAGCCGGCGAGCGCCCTCCAGGGTGAGGGGGACGAAGACGGTCATGCGTCCTCGCCGGTCGGCGATGGTGATGAGGTGGAGGCGGCCGGTGACGCCTTCGCCGCAGAAGCCGCGCCCGGTGCCCTCGTCGCCGGTGCCCGCGCTTGCGGGAGTCCGCTTGGCCGGCGTCTTCTTCACGGCCAGGGCCCTGGTCGCCGACGTCGTCCTCGCCGGCGCCGCCTTCTTCCCAGCCGGTGCCTTCGCCGCCGCCTTCTTCCCGGCCGGCGCCTTCTTCGCCGCCGGCGCCTTCTTCCGCGGCCGGCGCCTTCTTCGCCGCCGGCGCCTTCTTCGCGGCCGGCGCCTTCTTCGCGGTCGCATCCGGCGGCGTGGTCACCGCCACCGGGTCGACCGCAGGCACTGAGGACGCCGCCGGCGCCGCCTTCTTCGCCGCACTCATCTCGCCGGTCGGAGTCGTCTTCCGGGCCGCCGTCTTCTTCGCCCCGGTCCTCTTAGCCGCCGTCTTCTTCGCCCCGGTTCTCTCAGCTGGCGTCTTCTTCCCCGCGGTCTTGCCCGCCGCGGTCTTGCCGGCCGCACTCTTCGTCGCCGCCGGAGTCCTCTTCACGGGCGCCGCGGCTGCACCCGACGTCTCCGCGGAACCGGCCCCGGTCGAGGGCGGGTCCTGCGTGGGCAGCTTGCGTGCCGTGGACGTCGCCGGCCCAGGTCGCTTGGCGCCCGGTGCACGGGTGGCGTTGGTGCCCAGCTCGACCGCTCGGGTGGCCAGGTTCCGCATCGCGGCTCTCCGCTGACCCGACCCGCGCCGGGCTTCCTGCCGGGCCGCCGCCTTGGACGCAGCCGCCTTCTTGGCCGCCGCCGAGGCCTTGCGGGTGGGCTGCCGGAGCGCCCGCGCCCGGACGGTGGTGTCCAGCAGCTCCTCCACCGCGTCGTCCAGGCACTGGGCCAGCACGTCGAGATCGGGCACCGCGTCCCGGTCGGCGGTCAGACCGAAGAACACCTGCCCGTCGTACGAGGTGACCCCGATGGCCAGCAGGTGACCGGCGCCGAGCGGCAGCACCGGGTAGCTGGCCACGAGCCGCTCGCCCGCCGCGTACAGCGTCACCTGCGGTCCCGGGACGTTGGTGACCAGGACGTCGTGCTGGCGACGGAGGACGTCGCTGGACACCCGGACCCCCAGCGCGTGCAGCGTGGTGGGGGCGAAGCCGGCGATGTCGGACAGGGTCCGCGCGTCCACGGCCCGGCCGGTGTCCTTGTGCGCCTGGGTCGCGTACGCCACCTGGTGCAGCCGCATCAGCGCGTTCTGCTCGCCGATCGGCAGCGGCTGCAGGTGCGGCGCGACCTGACTACCCAGCGAGGTGGGTTCGCCGTCGTCCTCGGTGACGCTCATCGGCACCAGGGCGGTCAGCTCCCGGCCGTTGGGCACCGACTCCCCGCGGGTCAGCAGCCAGGACCGCAGGGCGCCGGTGACCGCGGCCAGGATGACGTCGTTGATGGTGTGGTCGTGCTCGTCGCGGACCGCCTTGAGCTCGGCCAGCGGCACCGACACCAGGGCGACCCGTCGTTGCTCGGAGACCACCCCGGTCAGCGGGGACTTCGTGCGCGGTCGACTGCCCAGCAGCGCGTCCTCGACCAGCTCGACGACTGTCGACCCGACGCCACCGACGGCCTCCCCGACCGCCACCGCGATGCCCAGGGCACTCGTCGCCGCCCCCTGGATGTTCTGCCAGGCCAGCATCGGGTCGTTGGCGCTCTCCCAGAGCGCACCGGCCACCAGCTCGGCGGCCCCCGGCTCGGGCACCGGGCGCCAGGACTCCGGCGTCGCCAGCTCGGGTTCGGACCGGGCGTCCAGCAGCACCTGCCCGATGTCGACGTTGTCGACCCCGTCCACCAGCGTCAGGTGGGTCTTGGCCACGACGGCGAACCGGTCGCCCTCCAGACCCTCGACCACGTACATCTCCCAGAGCGGACGCGAGCGGTCCATCCGTCGGGCCACCACCCGGCCGACGAACTCCCGCAGCTGCTCCATCGTGCCCGGACGCGGCAGGGCCGAGCGCCGGACGTGGAAGGTGAGGTCGAAGCTCTCGTCGTCCACCCAGACCGGCGCCGCCAGCCGGGCCGGTACGTCCCGGAAGCGCTGCCGGTACCGGGGCACGTAGGCGATCCGCTCCCGGATCAGGGCGATCAACCGCTCGTAGTCCAGACCGTCGGGACGCGAGTCGAAGATGTCGACCGTCGCGACGTGCGCCGGCGCGTGCGCGGTATCCAGGACGAGCAGGGACACCTCCAGCGGCGTCAGTCGCTGTGGCATCGAGATCCCTTCCGTCGCGGCCATCCCGCGCGATGTGTGTCGCGGGCGTCCCGCGCGATCGGTGCGGACTGTTCCGCTCACCCACCCTACCGAGGTGGGGCAGATCACCAACCGGCACACCGGCGCCCCCGGTGCCGGCTGGAACACTGGCGGGGAAGCACCCCGCCGAAAGGACCGTCGTGTCATCCCCCGCCCGCTCGACCCATCGTGCCGCTCGCCGCCATCGCTCTGGTCGTCTGCCTCGGACTGACCGCGTGCGGTGGCCCGGCCGAACCGGAAGCCGCCCCGTCGTCGGATCCGTCGCCGACCGCTGCGGCGACCTCCTCGGCCCCGGCGTCGGCCGGCCCGACCACAGCCGCGACACCGTCGGAGACCGCGAACCGGGTGGTCGTCGACATCACCATCGCCGACGGGACTGTCAGTCCCAACGGACAGAAGGTGGACGTCGCCGTCGGGCAGGAGGTCGAGCTCAACGTGACCAGTGACGTCGACGACGAGATCCACGCTCACACCGATTCCGCCGACGGGTACGAGCTCGAGGTCCGGGCCGGCGTGCCGGCCACCGGCCGCTTCAGCGTCGCCTCCGCGGGCAGCTTCGAGGTCGAGTCGCACGGACCTCGAGAAGATCATCGTGATCTTGAACGTACGGTGAGCTCAGCCTCGGTGGTCGTGCCGCTGATCCCGCTGCACGGTCTCGCCTCCCGGCACGATCTGCCGCTGCCCTTCGGCTTCGTGCTGATCGGTGCCGCCGCGGCCTTGGCGATCACCTTCGGGGTCCTGCTGCTCGCCTGGCGCCAGCCGAGGTTCGGCTCCGATCCGGGGGTGCCGGTCCCCCGGATCCAAGCCCTGGTGGACAACCGTGCCGTGCGCGCGGTGGCCCGGGTGCTCGTGCTGGCGTTGTTCGGCTGGGTGGGTCTGGCCGTGGCGATCGGCCCCGATCAGCTGACCAACCCGGTCTTCGGCTTCGTGTTCGTCTGGCTGTGGGTCGGCCTGGTTCCGCTGTCGTTGATCATGGGTCCGGTCTGGCGGGTGGTCAACCCGCTCCGGACGGTGCACCTGGTGCTGTGTCGGTTGGCCCGCACCGATCCCGACCAGGGACTGCTCGAGCCGCCCCGCGCGCTGGGGGTGTGGCCGGCTGCGTTTTCCCTGTTCGCTTTCGCCTGGCTCGAGCTGGTCCAACCCGACCGGACCACCCTGTCGGTGCTGCGGGTCTGGGTGCTGGCCTGGCTGGTGATCATGATCATCGGAGCCGTCGTGGCCGGTCGGCGCTGGATCGCCGCGGCCGATCCCTTCGAGGCGTACGCCACCACCGTGGCGCAGCTGTCACCGTGGCGCCGGGCGGACGACGGACGTCTGCACGTCGTCAACCCCCTGGCCGGCGTGAACGCCGCCTCGCTGCCGGCCGGAACGGTCGGCGTGGTCGCCGTGCTCCTCGGCAGCACGGCCTTCGACAGCTTCGCCAACCTCAGCTGGTGGATCCAGACCGTGCAGGCGTCTGAGGTGTCCCCGGTGCTGTGGGAGACCGGCGGGCTGCTGACCATGATCATCATCGTGGCTGGTCACCTTCACCGGGTCGGCCGCCTGGCTGGCGCGCTACCCCGGCAGGGACGCGCGACGGCTCCGGCCGCAGGACACCGTACGGGCGATGGCTGGTTCGCTGGTCCCGATCGTCGTCGGCTACGCGATCGCCCACTACGCCACCCTGCTGATCGTGGAGGGGCAGCGGGTGGCGGTCAACCTGTCCGATCCCCTGGGCCGTGGGTGGAACGTCCTCGGCACCGCTGACCTGACCGTGAGCACAGCGGTCTACGCCCACCCGACGGGAGTGGCCGTCCTGCAGCTGGTGGCGATCGTGGTCGGGCACCTGGTGGGCATCGTGGTCGCCCACGAGAAGGCGATCAGCCTGCTCGCCCCGACCGCCGCTCTCCGCGGTCAGTGGCCGATGCTCGTGATCATGGTCGGCTACACCTGCGCCGGTCTCGTGCTGCTCTTCTCCCCCTGACCGGAGACGGTCCTCGCTCGACCCGACACGAGGAAAATTGTCCATACATTAGTAGGTTCGGCCGATTCCGCCTACGATGACGAGCATGAGCGAGCCAAGCGCTGCCCGGGAGCTCGACATCACGCTCGAGCGCAACTCTCCGGTGCCGCTCTACTACCAGCTCGCCCAGTCCATCGAACGGGCCATCAACGACGGCGTGCTGTCGCCCGGCGACCGGCTGGAGAACGAGCTGTCACTCACCACCCGGCTCGGTCTGTCCCGCCCGACCGCTCGCCAGGCGATCCAGGAGCTGGTCAACAAGGGCCTGCTGGTGCGCAAGCGCGGAGTCGGCACCCAGGTGGTCCGGTCCCAGTTCAGCCGGGACGAGCGGCTGACCAGCCTGAACGCCGATCTGGTGCAGGCGGGCAAGACACCCTCCACCCAGCTCCTCGGGTTCACCGTCGGACCGTTGGATCCCGACGTCGCCTCCGCCCTGGACGCCGCCGAGATCACCGAGCAGGAGTTCATCCGGGTCCGCCGTCTCCGGCTGGCCGACGACGTGCCCCTGGCCATCCTCACCAACTACCTGCCGGCCAGCTTCGACCTGTCCCGGGAGGCACTGGAGCACCGCAGCCTCTACGCGACGCTGCAGTCCCTGGGCGTCAACCTCAAGATCGCCCACCAGCGGATCTCCGCCCGGCTGATGAGCGACGACGAGGCCGAGCTGCTGGACGAGGAGGTGCCATCCGCCTGCCTGACCGTCGACCGGATCACCTACGACGACACCGGACGGTTCGTGGAGTTCGGCCGGCACGTCTACCGGGCGGCGCAGTACAGCATCCAGTCCAACCTGATGGTCTGACGGTTCCACCGGCGGTCGTCGTCCGTGACCTCGCCCGCGGAGCTGTCCCCCGAACCGACATCCTCGGTGTCCCCGGCCCCCTTGCCGTTCGGCGTCACCTGGGCAGACTTGTCCGACGGGTTACCCGGCTTCGTCAGCGGCGGCACCGCCAGGATCTCGCACCGACGGCGTGGACGGCACCGAGGTGGTCGGCCCTGCGTGATCATGACGCTGACCTACGCCGGTGACGGCGGGCACCCACGTGAGAAGACCGTGTTCTTCAAGCTGAACGCGGACGACTCGCGGGAGAGGAGACACCTACAGCTATCTCGCTCAGCTCGGCGTGCCGGTGCCCCGACTCGTCCTGCACCTCGACCACGCCGACCACGAGGTACTGGGGCTGGAGTTCCTGCCGTCCGTCGGCGTGCGGCCAGATGACGTGGACCCTCTCCTGCGACTGACGGCGTCGCTCAACGCGGCGACCGACGTCCCCCCGCCATCGCGGCGACCGGCCGTGGCCTGCCCCAGGACGAGTTCGAGCAGCTCCTCGAGACCGCCGTCGTCGAGGTGGCCGCACGGTGGCCCGAGCACCGACCGGCATCGTGGTTCGATCTCTACCGCCGGGCCGTCGACGTTCACCGGACTCTGCCTCGTGCCCTGACCCACGGCGAGCTGGCGGCCCAGCACGTCGGCCGCACCCTTGACGGTCAGCTTGTCGTCTTCGACTGGGCGACGGTGGGTCTCCGGGCGCGGTTTGCCGACGTGGCCAACATCCTGGAGGTGCTGGGGCAACTGTCCGGAGAGGACGAGCGGACGGTGCTGAGCCGGTACCTGGGTCATCTCCGCGCGGCCGGCGGCGTGATCTGCTCGATCGAGCAGGCGTGGGCGGAGCGTGAGCACACCCGCACGGGACGAGCAGCTTCGACGTCGTCCAGGCGCTGCATCTCGGTCTGCCAGGTGTGCCGGCCGACCAGGCACGGGAGTGGCTTGGTCATGCCCGAGACGGTAACGAGACCGGCGCCGGGAAGGCCACGGACAGCACCGGGACAAGTCCACGGGGCCGAGGCGCCGGACGTGGTGCCGAACCCCACCAGCACAGGGGTCGCGACGGCGTACGAGGTGGGCGGGAACTGACCGGCAACCACTTCTCCACAGGTCGCGGAGTTGTCCACACCGACTTCTTGGTCGTCCGCCAGAGCATGCCGCACGCTCTGACTCCCGAACCAAGGAGTCCCGATGCCCGCTGCCCGCCTGCTGCTGCGACCGGCGGTCGACGCCCGCCCACCCGCCCAGCCCTGGGTCCCTCTCCCGTCGTCCGACCCGGTGCCACCCGACCAGCCGCCGTTGCGGTTCATCGAGGAGCTCGCGCTGCTGACCGGACCGCCCGCGCCGGCCGCCACGCGGTCGGTCAGCATCGACACCGTCCCTGCCGGGGTGGACCCGGCGCGGGCTCGGGAGCTGGAGGACCAGGCCCGCACCTGGGCGCCCTGGTTCGCCCAGCTGCTGGTCGAGGCCCTCGACGGTCGCCGCTCGCTGGAGCCGTTGGGCCACTGGCTGGACGACTGGGTGCTGGCTGAGGTGAGCCGACGGGTGCGGCAGCAGAGCCGCGCTCGTGCCCGCACTCCGAGCACGACGCCGCAGCCCCCGGGATCGGTGGTGTCGCTCCGCGCGCAGTTCAGCCACCCGCGGGTGCTGGAGGTCGCCGTGCACCTGCGCCGCGGCCGACGGTCGTACGCCTGCGCCTTCCAGCTCTGTCGGGTGGGTCCGCGCTGGCGGTGCACGGCTCTGGAGCTGCGCGGGTGAACCGCTGCCCTCAGCCGACGAGCAGGACCCAGGTCCGGCCGGGCCCGAGCGGGATGTCCTGGCCGTCGTCATCGAGGAAGCGCAGCGGCTTCGACGCGCCGGACCGGTTCCAGGTGCCGGTCAGCCGTCGGCCGTCGCGGTAGATCGCGACCTTGCCCCGCCCGGTGGTGTCGGACTTGACCGACCGGGCACCGTTGACGTCGGCGTTGCCGTCCGGGGCGTTGGTCACCGACATCATCACCACGTTCTCGGTGGTGGCCTTCGTGCCGGTCTTCCCGTCGGCGTACGGCTGGCCGTTCCAGCGGACCACGTAGCGCCCACCGTCGGCGGAGAAGGTGAACCGGTCCCCACCCACCCGGCCGCTGACGTCGTCGTCCTTCGGCGCCGCCGCCCACCGGGGGTCGTCGCCGTCGAACGTCCAGCCGATCGACCGGGCCGGCTCGAGGTCGGCCTTGTCGGCCACGGCGTCGAGATCGACGAACACGTTGTGCGGTGCCACCCGGGACGGATCCCGGTCCGACCGGGGCAACGCCTTGATCGAGGCCCGGTCGATGTTGCGCTGGACCTTGCGGTTCGCTCCCGAGTACACCAGGCCCGGCTTGCCGAAGAGCGGCAGCAGCTCGACGTCGGTGTTCCGAGCGCTGCGCACCGGGCCGACGCGCGAGGGAAAACGGCTGTGGTAAACCGCCACCAGCCGGGTGAGTGAGCCCTCCACCTCCTCGACGAAGACGATGTCGGCCGAACCCAACCCGACCTGCGGGCGGGCGGCAGCGATGTTCTCGACCTTCACCGCCAGCACCCCGGCGTCCGAGGGCTTCTTCCCGGTCAACGGGTCCACGGCGGGTGGCCTGGGTGTCGCGGCGGTGCTCGGCGTCGGGCTCGACGGTGCGCGCCGCCGACGCGCTCGCGCTGGGCGGCGGCGGCGCGTCCGCCCCCGAGCCGTCCCGTTGACCGGTCAGGGCGACGGCCGACCCGACACCCACCAGCACCACCGCCACGCTCACCGCGGCGATGGTGTGCACCCGCTTCCAGACGAATCCCGCCATCCGTCAGGAGCTCTCTCTCAGTTCGCTCCCGCTCGGCCGTGGCACATCTTGAACTTCTTACCCGATCCGCAGGGGCACTGGGCGTTGCGGCCGACGCCCTCGTACTCGCTGGTCACCTTGGCCGTCGTGGTGGCCACGGAACCGTCTTCACCCGGCGCCGAGTAGGACACCGCACGCTTGCCCTGACTGCCGTTCAGACCCTTGGCGGTGATCTTCGGTCGGGTGAAGGGGGTCTCGGGCTCGGGCTCGGCCGGCTGCTCGATCTCCACCGCGTCCTCGGCGCCGACGGTGTGGACCTCGACCCCGGGTCCGTCCGGGTCCGGGCCGCTCTCGACCAGCGGAGCCGCGGTGATCCGGGTCGGCCGGCCGGTGCCGTCGGTGACCACACCCACCTGGGGTCCGGCCTGCTGGACCTGCACGTCGAGGTGGAAGACGAAGCCCACCACCTCCTCCATGAAGGCCTCCATCATCTGGTTGAACATGTGCCCGCCCTCGCGCTGGTACTCGACCAGCGGATCGCGCTGCGCCATGGCCCGCAGACCGATGCCCTCGCGGAGGTAGTCCATCTCGTACAGGTGCTCACGCCACTTGCGGTCGAGCACGGTGAGCAGGACCCGACGCTCGAGCTCCCGCATCACCTCCGCACCCAGCTGCTCCTCGCGCTTGTCGTACGCGGCCTCGGCGTCGGCCACGAAGGCCTCCTCGAGCTCCTCGCGCTCGAGGTCGTCGCGCTCGGCGTAGTCGGACAGCGACAGGCTCACCGGGTAGAGCGTCTTCATCTGGGTCCACAGCTGCTCGAGGTCCCAGTCCTCGGCGAACCCCTCGGTGGCCACCCGGACGTACTGCCGGACGACGGTGTCGACGGTGGTCCGCAGCTGCTGCTCGACGTCGGCGCCCTCCAGCACCTTGCGCCGGTCGCCGTAGATGGCGTGCCGCTGCCGGTTCATCACGTCGTCGTACTTGAGGATGTTCTTGCGGATCTCGAAGTTCTGCGCCTCGACCTGACCCTGGGCACTGGCGATCGAGGACGAGACCCGCTTGTTCTCGATCGGCTGGTCGTCGGGCACCTTGAGGGCCTGCAGCACCCACTCCACGATGTCGGACTTGAACAGCCGCATCAGGTCGTCGCCCAGCGACAGGTAGAACCGGCTCTCGCCCGGGTCCCCCTGACGGCCGGAACGGCCACGGAGCTGGTTGTCGATCCGGCGCGACTCGTGCCGCTCGGACCCCACCACGTAGAGACCGCCGGCCTCGACGACCTCCTCGTGCTCGCTGGCCGTCTCCTCCTCGATGGAGGCCAGGATCTCCGGGTACTGCTTCTCGTACTCCTCGGAGTGGTCGACGGGGTCGATGCCCTGGTCGCGGAGCAGCTTGTCGGCCAGGAACTCGGGGTTCCCGCCGAGGATGATGTCCGTGCCACGGCCGGCCATGTTGGTGGACACCGTGACCGCGCCCTTGCGGCCGGCCAGGGCGACGATCGCCGCCTCCCGGTCGTGCTGCTTGGCGTTGAGCACCTCGTGCGCGACGCCGGCCTTCTTCAGCATGCCGGACAGGATCTCGGACTTGGCCACCGACGCCGTGCCGATCAGCACCGGCTGACCGTTCTCGTGCCGCTCGGCCACGTCGGCCACGATCGCACTGAACTTGGCTTCCTCCGTGCGGTAGATCAGGTCGCGCTGGTCATCACGGATCATGTCCTTGTTGGTCGGGATCGGCACCACCCCGAGGCCGTAGATCTTCTGGAACTCGGCGGCCTCGGTCAGCGCCGTGCCGGTCATGCCGGACAGCTTGTCGTACATCCGGAAGTAGTTCTGCAGGGTGATCGTGGCCAGGGTCTGGTACTCCTCGCGGATCTGCACCCGCTCCTTGGCCTCGATGGCCTGGTGCAGGCCCTCGTTGTAGCGCCGACCGACCAGGGTGCGGCCGGTGTGCTCGTCGACGATCAGGATCTCGCCGTCGAGGTTGACGTAGTCACGGTCGAGCTTGAACAGCTCCTTGGCCTTGATGGCGTTGTTCAGGTAGGAGATGAGCGGGGTGTTGGCCGACTCGTAGAGGTTGTCGATCCCCAGCCGGTCCTCGACCACGTCGATGCCGGTCTCCAGGATGGAGACGGTCTTCTTCTTCTCGTCGACCTCGTAGTGCCGGTCGCGCTCCAGCCGGTTGACCAGCTTGGCGAAGGTCGGATACCACTCGTGGCTGTCCTCGGCCGGACCGGAGATGATCAGCGGCGTGCGGGCCTCGTCCACCAGGATCGAGTCGACCTCGTCGACGATCGCGAAGTGGTGTCCCCGCTGGACGCACTCGTCCAGGGTCAGGGCCATGTTGTCGCGCAGGTAGTCGAAGCCGAACTCGTTGTTCGTCCCGTACGTGATGTCGGCGTCGTACGCCCGCCGGCGGGACGCCGGGTCCATCTGGGACAGGATCGCGCCGACCTCGAGGCCGAGGAAGTGGTGGATGCGGCCCATCTGCTCGGACTGGAACTTGGCCAGGTAGTCGTTCACCGTGATGACGTGGACGCCCTTGCCGGTGAGCGCGTTCAGGTACGACGGGAGGGTGGCCACCAGGGTCTTGCCCTCACCGGTCTTCATCTCGGCGATGTTGCCCAGGTGCAGCGCGGCGCCGCCCATCAGCTGGACGTCGAAGTGCCGCTTGCCCAGCACCCGTCGGCTCGCCTCGCGGACGGTGGCGAAGGACTCCGGCAACAGCGAGTCCAGGCTCTCGCCGTTCTCGAGCCGCTGCCTGAAGTCGGCGGTCTGACCGATGAGCTCCTCGTCGCTCATGGCGACGAAGTCCTCCTCGATCGAGTTGACCTGGTTGGCGATCTGCTTGAGCTGCTTGAGGATTCTGCCTTCCCCGAAGCGGAGCAGCTTGTCCATCAAAGCCACGTGAACTGGTCCCTCACTCGATCGGCACCGGGCGCGCCCGGTCTAGTCGGACCGGTGCACTCGCGACGAAACCATCACGACGGAGCACCGGACGCGACCCCCATGGTAGGCCGTCCCGCCGCAGGCCGACGCGAGGCATCGGCCCCAGATCGCCATGCGGGACCACCTCGACGCCGTCGAGCCCGAGCCAGCCGGCCATCGTCCTCCAGCTCGGCGGACAGGGCCGCAGCAGGTCTTCCCCGGGTCCGCTCCCGGCTCCAGCCAGGCCGAGTTGACCCGCAGCACACCCTGCGCCCGGTCGGCCTTGAGATCCACCCGGGCCGACCATCGCCGAGTCGAGCAGGAACGGGTAGACGTAGTAGCCGTGCACCCGCTTGGCAGGCGGCACGTAGACCTCGATCCGGTAGCGGAAGTCGAACAGCTGCTCCAGCCGCGCGGCGCTCGAAGACCAGCGAGTCGAACGGGCTGAGCAGGGCTCGGGCCTCGATCCGCCGCGGAACCCGGGCGGTGTGCCAGAGGAACACACCGGTCTCGGCCCAGCCGGGAACGGCCACCGGCACCAGCTCGCCGGCCTCGACCAGCACGTCGATCGCGCGCGCGCCGGCCGAGCCGTGGAGATCCGGAAGTAGTCCGCCAGGCAGCGGAGAGTGCCGACACCGAGCGCCTGCGCCGCCCGCCGGACCAGGGCGACGTCCGCCTCGTCGCGGCTCGGGGTCGGGGTGGCGACGACAGCGGGCGGCAGGACCCGCTCGGTCAGGTCGTACAGCCGCTCGAACTGGCGGTTGCGTCCGGCGGCGGTGATCTCGCCGGCCAGAACAGCCACTCCAGGCAGGTCTTGACCGACGACCAGTTCCACCCCCAGTGGTCGTGCGCGACGCTCCTCCTGGTGCTCGATCTCCCGGGCGGTCAGCGGCCCGCGCGCCGCCACCTCGGCCCGCACCTCGCTCGACCAGCTGCGGGTGCTCGGCCTGGATCCGCTGCATCCGGCCCCAGCGCCTCCTCGGCTGCGGCCGCCATCCGCCAGCGCAGCGCCGGCTGCAGGCGTGACGTCGATCAGGCTCGCCTCGTGGCCCCAGTACTCGAACAGCCGGCGGGGCGGCCGCTGGGCCGCACGGTGCAGCAGCTCGATGTCGTACGGGCCCAGCCGGGAGAACAGGGGCAGGTAGTGGGCCCGGGCGACGATGTTGACGGAGTCGATCTGGAACTGCGCCAACCGGTCGATCGTGGCCTGCACGTCGCGCATGGTCGGTCGGCTCGGGGCCGGGCGGCCGAACCCCTGGGCGGCCAGGGCGACCCTGCGGGCCTCCGGCAGGCTGAGACGTTCCCTGACTCGTGCTGCGGTGACGCTCACCTCCCGGAGGCTAGGTCACGCCACCGACAGTCCATCGTGGCCCGGAACGAGCTCAACCGACTCACCGCCTTCAGCTGGGCTCAGGTCGGGTCTCCGCCGCTCGGCGGCGGAGCACCCCCACCCAGACCGGCCGGCCGTCCGGCCGGGTCGGATGTGGCCGGGTGTCCAGCGTCACCCAGGCGACGTCGTCGGCCCCGAACGCCTCCATCTCCGCCCGGTTGAGCAACCAGGGCGGACCGGCCGCAGCCGACTCGTGGTCCTGACGGACGAACTGGACCACCAGGGCCTCGCCGCCCGGAGCGAGGAGTCGGCGGATCCCCTGCTGGGCCGCCGACCGCAGCGACGGGTGCAGGGCCTGGACGGTGAAGATCTCCACCACCAGGTCGAACGCCCCGACCAGGTCGCCGGGCAGGTCGAGCAGGTCCGCCACCCGGTGGTCGACGGTGCTGCCCGGGTAGCGCGAACGGGTCAGCGCCACGGCCGACGGGGCGATGTCGAAGGCGGTGGTCCGGAAACCGTGCCGAGCCAGCAGCTCGGCGTCCGCACCGAGTCCGGCACCGACCACCACCGCGCGACCGCCGACGACCGGATCCTCGGCGGCCAGGTACGCCGTCAGCGGCGGGTAGGGGTCGCGGCGGTCCCAGGGCAGGTCGATCTCGTCCCGGGCACCGGCCGACCAGACCTCCTCGAACCACCTGGTCGGTTGACCCTCGTCCACAGCTCGTGCGCCGCGGTCGTCGGCGAAGGCGTCCCAGGACCGGCTGCTCCCCGTCACCGGCCCAGCCTGCACCATCCAGTGGGCCGGCGTCACCCGATCAGCCCGACGCAGCTGACTCCGCAGATCGCCTCCGACGACCCCACCCGTGCGGGTGCCTCGCCGGCCGACCGAGCAGGAGATCTCACCCGATCCTGTCCGGAACGCAACCCGGGCTGCTCCTCCGGCGTAGTGAAGGCATCAGATCCGTCGACGTCGAAGGAGACCTGCCATGCGAAGAGGAACCCAACGGTCCGTGGTGACAGCTGCCGCACTCGGACTGGCCGCAGCCGGCCTGCTCGGGGCACCACCGGCCTCGGCCGAGCCCGAGTGCCTGTCCAGCAGCTCCGACTTCGACCGGGACGGCACCCCCGACGTGGTCGTGGGCGTGCCCGGCGGCTCGGGCCGCGGCGGTGCCGTCCAGGTGCGGCTCAGCAACGAGGGCCGACCGTTGACCACCACCATCACCGGTGCCCCGGGCTTCGGCACCGCTGTCACCTCCCTCAGCTCGTACGCCGGCGAAGGCGACGACGCGCTCTGCAGCCAGCTGGTCGTCGGCAGTCCCGAGGAGAGCCTCCGGACGGACCGCCAGCGCAGTGGCGTGGTCCACGTCTACGCCTGGAGCAGCTCGGCCAAGCGCTTCACGTCCCGCGGCACGTTCGCGCCGCAGAGCCAGGGGGTGGGCGGAACGGACCAGTCCGGCGCCCGGTTCGGCGCCGCGCTGGCCGCCGAGCAGCGCCCGGCCGACCAGATCGACCCACGACCGGCGCGCCTCTTCGTGGGCTCACCGGGGCCTCGACATCAACGACGCGCGGGACACCGGTCAGGTCACCTCGTTCTGGATCGACGCCGACGAGGACCCGAGCGCCCACGACACCCAGATCACACGGCTCGGCGAGCCCTTCACCGACGAACCCACTCCCGGCGCCGCTCTCGGGTCGTCGCTCGCCGTCGGCGGCGGGAAGGTGGCCATGGGCATGCCCGGCTTCCCGGCCGCCGACAAGGCAGGCGCGGGCGCGGTCCTGGTCGACGCGCTCGACTCCGGACCCGACGACCCGATCGCCCTGGCGCTGAGCCAGGCCACAGCGGGAGTCCCCGGGACGGCGGAGAAGGGCGACCGGTTCGGCACCTCGGTCCACCTGGTCCCGGATCCGGCCGGGCGGAGCACCCACGGTGCTGGTCGGGACGCCCGGAGAGGATGTCGGGAAGGCGGCGGACGCGGGATCGGTGACGATCGCCGCATCTCGACCGATCTGGACTCACCGGCACCGACCCGCACCGTCGACCAGGACTCCGCCGGGATGGCCGGGTCGGTCGAGGCGGGTGACCAGCTCGGGACAGCCGTCTCCAGCGTGAGCGACGGTCTGTGGTCCGCTACCTGGTCGGCGCGCCGGGCGAGGACGTCGGGTCCCGGAAGGACGCCGGCATGGTCCAGACCATCGGCACCGGCAAGGGCTGGACGCAGAGCACCAAGGGTGTGCCCGGTCCGCCGAGACCGGCGACCGGCTGGGGGCCTCCCTCGGCGGTTCGCCGGCCACGGGAGCCACCCGGAGCCTGATCGGGATCCCCGGTGAGGACTCCTCGACCGGCGCCGTCCTGGTCGGGCTGCCGGGCAACGGCTCCACGGTCAGCTACCTGAAGGGCGCGCGGACCGGCAACCGCTTCGGGTTCACCGTCGCCCCCTGACCGACGCGGGTGCGGGTGTCGGGCTGCTCGCCCGGCACCCGTCGCACGCTCAGACCGGGACGGCGGCGTTCTCCAGGCGGATGACGCCGTAGTCGTACGCCTTGCGTCGGTAGACCACTGCCGGCGCCTCGTCGTGCTCGAGGTCCATGAACAGGTAGAAGTCGTGGCCGACCAGCTCCATCTCGTGCAGAGCCTGGTCCAGCGTCATCGGCGTCGCCGCGTGCTTCTTCTCCCGCACCACCAGCGGACCTCGCCGTGCACCTCCATGCCGGCGACCGTTGTGGACCTCGGTCCCGTTCGTCGCGACCACCTCGGGGCGACCTCGGGCAGCTCGGCCGCGGCCTCGTGCAGGGACATCGGACGGTGCGACCCGCGGTGCACCCGCTTGCGGTCGGCGGCCTTGCGGAGCTGGGCCATCAGCTTGTCCAGCGCCATGTCGAAGGTGGCGCTCTTGTCCTCGGCAGCGGCTTCGGCGCGAACCACCGGGCCCTTGCGTCCGCAGCGTGATCTCGACCCGGCTGGCTTGGTCGTGCTGTCGCTTGTTCCGTTCCGCCGAGACCTCGACCTCCACCCGGATCACTCGGTCATCGAGCTTCTCCAGACGGGTGATCTTGTCCTCGACGTAGTCGCGGAACGTGTCCGACACCGGCAGTGCCGGCTCTTGACGACAACATCCATGTCAGCCTCCAGCAGTAGTAGCCTCCGGGCCGTTTCCTTCAGCCCTCTGCTGGTGACGCTAGTGCTCGGTCGCCTGCTTGACCATGGCGCCTCGACGATCTTGGGGCACTTCTCAGTAGGTGGACAGCCGCCGGACAGTGGCCGCGACGGTGGCCGCCCCGAGCACCTCGTAACCGGCTTCGCCCAGGCGCACGGTGGCTTCGGTGAGGCTGGCACCGGTGGTCACCAGGTCGTCGACCACGACCAGCGCCGGCCCGTCCGGCCGTACGCCGAGGGTGTGGGACCCCGTCGCAGCCGCAGTCCCCCGCGGCAGGTTCGCGGCCCGCTCGGCAGCGTCCAGACCCGGACTGGTCGGCCAACCCGGCGCGCTGCGCGAGCAGGGCGGCAGCAACGCACCGGCCGACGCGGGGGCGAGGCGCCGGGCGGCCCGCCGAGCCAGGGCGCCGGTGGCGTCGAACCCGCGCGCCCGGACCGCCGCCGTCGCCGACGGCATCGGGACGAGCACCACCGGCTCGTCCACCGGCACTCCCCGGCGCCAGAGCAGCTCCTCGACCGCCGCGGCCAACCGGTCACCGAGCAACGCGGTCAGCATCAGCGCCTGATCCTCCTTGTGGGCCGCGAGCAGCCCGCGGTGCACGGCGTCGTACGGTCCGGCGGTCGCGGCCAGCGGGAACCCGCTCGGGGCCGGAGTCGGCGCCGTCAGCCGCGTCGGCTGGGTCCGGAGGTGCTCCCGACAGGAGGGACAGGCGCCCCACCAGGCCGTCCCGCACCCCGGGCAGCCGGCCCCGAGCAGCAGATCGGCCGTGGCCGACCACCACCGGCTGACCCGCTCACTCCCCGACGGCTCGACCACCGGACAAGTCTGGCACCCGCCCGGGGTTGGCCGTCGTCCCGTGCAGGCCGGCTCAGCCCGGGGCGGCGACCGCGTCGACGCCCTTCAGCAGGGTCACCCACTGGGTGCTGCCGTCCCGCCAGGTCTGACCGGTCCGGTCCAGCACCACCACCGCCTGGCTCTTCAGCAGCATGGTCAGCGCCACCGCGTCCCAGGCGATCGGCTCGCCCACCGCGGCGATCGCCGACGCGTCCTGGCTGACCCGGTAGACGGTCAGCGGGGCATCGGTCGAGGCGCCGCCGAGGACGGCGATGGTGGTCGCGTCGGACCAGACCAGATCCCGCAGCACGCTGAGGTCGGGGGTGGTGGAGCGGGTCACGTCGAGCGGCAGCCAGCCGTCCAGTCGCAGCCGCTCACCCCGCACGATCCGGGCCAGCCCCAGCTCCGTCCGCCCGTCGACCTCGCGGATCAGGGCCATCCGCACCCCGTCGGGACTGATCGCGAAGGCCCGGATCCGGCCGCGGTTGAGGATGCTCGAGTCGACCTCCTCGAGCCGACCGTCGCGCTCCGCCCACAGGCGCTGGCGACCTCCCTGGCTCCCCACCGCCCACAGCTCGCCGAACCGGGTGAACTCCGGCCGGAGCAGGCTCGTGGCGTCCCCGACCACGGTGCTGACCGTTCCCGCGGCCACGTCGGCCCGGCGCAGCACCGTGCCGCCGTCGGTGACCGCGGCGATGTCGGAGGCGGTGGTCGACACGGCCAGGGAGTCGACCGACCACCGACCGGCCCCCAGCGGACCGGGCACCGGGATGGCCTGACCGGGGTCCGTCGAGCGACGTCGAGGCGGTCACCGTCACCTTGTTGCCCTGGGCCGTGTAGATCGAGTCCACGATCCCCGACGGGATCGGGTCGAAGTCCTCGAACCGGGAGTCGAGGGTGACCTCGAAGGTGCCCGGATCCGCACCCGGGATCGCGTACGGCTTCTGGTCGACGGTGAACACGACGCCCTGGATGCCGGTCGGCTGCAGCGTGTACAGGACCTGCGCCGCCAGCAGCGTCCGCTGGCCGTCGTTCAGGCCGAGCACGGTGTCGCTGAGCGCGACCTGGGCCACGTCGTCGTTGATGGTGACGGCGTCGACGCTGAGCGCGGTGCCCTCGGGGATGGCGCTGGTCACCGCCGGGGCCAACCAGTCCGACGGCCCGTTGAGCAGGGCCCGCATCAGCACCGAGGCGGTGCTCGCCGGGTTGCGCAGGTTGGGCAGGTAGATCGGGTTGGGCACCAGCGCGGAACCGTTGCCGACGAAGTACAGGTTGTACGGCTGGTAGAACGAGCTGAAGGCGAACTCGGCGACCATCAGCCCGGGCGGCGGGGTGCTGATCCGCCACTCGCCGTTCTCCTTGACCATGCCGAAGTTGACCCGCCAGGCCCGGTCCTGGGCCGCGTAGCTGCGGTCCGAGCCGAGCGAGCCGACCAGCCGGCCGTCGAGGATGACCGTGGTGCCTGCGGCCTGGATGGAGCCGGAGTAGATCGACACCCCCGACTCGGGTGCCCACTTCTCGCCGGCCCCGGTGGTCAGGAACTGGCGGGCGACGGCGTAGTTGGGCTGGAAGTTCGAGGTGGCCCGCAGGAACCCCTGCACGACCTGCTTCGGCTCGTCGCCGGGTGAGGGCGGTGCGACGTCGACGTTGAGGCAGTTCTGGCAGGCGGGCGGTTGGCCCGCCACCCGCTCCACGGAGCCGGAGGTGGGGACGCTGACGCAGCCGGTCAGCAGACCGAGCAGGGCCAGCACCGTGGCCAGCGCCAGGGTTGCCCGGGACCGGACGGGGCTCGCTCCGGTCGGCACCGACCACGTCCGGGTCATCGGGTCGCTCCCGCCGCGTCGGAGGGTGACGGAGAGGGCGGCGGGGACGCTGGTGCCGGCGGTGGGACGGCGGTGGACGTGTCCGGCCACAACCCCACCGGTGGCGTCGAGTCGTCCGCTGCGTCGTCGGCGACGTCGGGCACGTGGGTGAGTGCCGTGGACGTGGCGATCCCGGGCTCGATCGGCAGGGCGGGCAGCACCAGGTCGCGCGGCACCAGCGGCAGCGGGGACGACTCGATCACCCCGCCGGCCCGCCGGGGCACCGTCAACCGGAACTGGGCGCCCATGCCGGGGCGACCCCAGGCGGTCAGCCAACCCTTGTGCAGGTTGGCGTCCTCCATCGAGATGGCCAGACCCAGACCGGTGCCGCCCACCGTCCGGGCCCGGGCCGGGTCGGCCCGCCAGAAGCGGTGGAACACCTGCTTGGCCTGGCTGGCCTCGAACCCGACCCCGTGGTCGCGGACGGCCACGGCGACCGCGTGGTCGTCGGACTCGACCAGGATGTCGATCGGCCGCCCGTCCCCGTGCTCGATCGCGTTGACCAGCAGGTTGCGGAGCACCCGCTCGATCCGCCGCGAGTCGACCTCGGCGATCCCCGGTTCGGGGGCGTGCACCCGGATCTCGGAGCCGCTGCTGCGGGCCAGCTGGTCCGACGCCTCGACCACCCGGGCCACCACGTCGCGCAGGTCGACCTCACTGACCGACAGCACCGCCGCGCCGGCGTCGAACCGGGAGATCTCCAGCAGGTCGGTCAGCAGCGCCTCGAACCGGTCCAGCTCGGTCTGCAGCAGCTCGGCGGACCGGGCCGCGATCGGGTCGAAGTCCTCGCGGGTCTCGTAGAGGACCTCGCCGGCCATCCGCACCGTGGTCAACGGCGTCCGCAGCTCGTGGGAGACGTCGGAGACGAACCGCTGCTGCACCCGCGACAGCTCCTCCAGCTGGCTGATCTGCTTCTGCAGCTCCGAGGCCATGTAGTTCATCGAGGTGGCCAGGCGGGCGAGGTCGTCGCGGCCCCGGACCTTCATCCGGTCGTCCAGGTTGCCCGAGGCCAGGCTCTCGGCGGCGCGACGCGCGGCGCGGATGGGGACGACGACCTGCCGCGCCACCAGGGCCGCGATGAAGGTCAGCAGGACCACCAGGATGGCTCCGGTGCTGACCACCGCGGTCCGCAGCACGGCCAGGATGTTGACCTGCTGGGTGAGCGGGAAGACGAAGTAGATCTCGTAGCGGCCGGTCCCGGGCAGGGTCAACCCCGAACCCGCGGCGATGCCGGCGACGGGTGCGGTGTCGTCGCGGTAGACCACCTGCGTGGGCGTCATCAGCAGGTCCTCGCTGGTGGCCACCTGCGTCCGCAGGGTGTCGGGGATGCTGGCCGGGGAGACGTCGCCGGCGGTGATGGTCTGGCCGCCGGAGACGATGATCACGTCGTACTGGTCGCTGCCCCCGGACCGGTTGGCGAAACCCAGAGCCAGCTCGGTCAGCTTCTTGTCCGGGTTGGGGTCACCGGTCAGGTCGGCGGAGTTCAGCTGCTGCTGCGCGGTGTCGAGGGCCTGTCGGGCCTCGATGCTGACCGAGTCGTTCTTGGCCTCCAGCACGCCGATGCTCGCCTGCCGCATCAACAGGAAGCCACCGAGCACGAGCACCACCACAGAGGCCCCGAAGACCGACAGGATCACCCGCAGCGGCAGTGACTGCCACCACCACTCGACCGGCAGCCGCCACCAGGGCCGTTGACGGGCGCTCAGCGAGGGGAGGTTCGACACGGCTCCGCCGGACCCCGCTCGCGGCGGGTCACGTCGGCTCACCCGCCTTGTAACCGATGCCGCGCACGGTCACCACGATCTCGGGGTGCTCCGGGTCGCGCTCGATCTTGGACCGCAGGCGCTGCACGTGCACGTTGACCAGCCGGGTGTCGGCCGCATGCCGATAGCCCCAGACCTGCTCCAGCAGCACCTCACGGCTGAACACCTGCCAGGGCCGGCGAGCGAGAGCGAGCAGCAGGTCGAACTCCAGTGGGGTGAGCTGGATCGGGCACCCCGTTGCGCTTGACGGTGTGACCGTCCACGTTGATGACGAGGTCGCCGATCCGGAGCATCTCCTGGTCGACCTCCTCGGGCGAGCGACGCAGCCGGGTCTTGATCCGGGCGATCAGCTCCTTGGCCTTGAACGGCTTGGCCACGTAGTCGTCGGCTCCGGCCTCCAGCCCCGCCACCACGTCGATGGTGTCGGACTTGGCCGTCAGCATCACGATCGGGACCAGCGACTCGGCCCGGATCTCGCGGCAGATCGCCACCCCGTCCTTGCCCGGCAGCATCAGGTCCAGCAGCACCAGATCGGGTCGGGCGTCGCGGTAGGTGTCGAGGGCCTTGTCCCCGTGCGCGCACCAGATCGGGTCGAAACCCTCGTTGCGCAGCACCAGGGACAGCATCTCGGCCAGGGCGGCGTCGTCGTCGACCACCAGCACCCGACCCTTGTCGGTGCGTCCGTCCTGGGCGCGTCCGGACTCGTGGGCACCGATCTGGTCAGCCGACACCGTGGCCTCCGACACGCGCTTTCCCTTCGTCAGGATCGATTCCCCGGGCTTCGCCACCCGGGCACCATCGACGACGCTCATCCTATGCGGGCGCACCAGGTCACGGCTCGATATCGGGCCGGCCCGGCGCGCTGGTCCCCGACGACGGCACCGTGGGCCTGCGGACGGCTCGGCGGTTTGCTGATCCGGCAACACTGCGTGCCATCAGCGGTCCCCCTGGGTGACGATGGGCTCCACCCGTACGAGGAGAGCCGTGCCCGACCACCCGACCCAGCCGCACCGATCAACCCGTCCCGACGACAGTGGTCCGACGACAGTTCACGACGACAGTGGTCCCGACGACAGTGGTCCCGACGACAGCGGTTCCGACGCACCGGCAGCGTCAGCCCCGAGCCCGCCCACCAGCACGCGGCCGACGGCGCACCACCTCCACCGGCACGGCCAGCAGCCCTCCCCCGCCCACCCGGAGTCCAGCGATCCGGCCGTGTTCTGGGAGGAGTTCTACGGTCCTGACCGGCGGCCGTGGACCGGTCGACCGAACGCGCTGCTGGTCGACGAGCTGACGGAGCGTCCCCTCCCGACCGGCTCGGTGCTGGATCTGGGGTGCGGCTCCGGTGGCGACGCGATCTGGTTCGCCCAGCAGGGCTGGTCGGTGACCGCCGTCGACATCTCCGCGGCGGCCCTGGCCCTCGCCGCCGACGCGGCGGCCGCTGCCGGGGTCGGCGACCGGATCACCTTCGTCCGGCACGATCTCGACCAGGGCTCCCCCGCCGGCCAGTGGCAGCTGGTCGTCGCCAGCTACCTGCAGTCCCCGGTCGCGCTGGACCGCGACCAGATCCTCCGCCGGGCGGCAGCCTCCGTCGCCCCCGGCGGCACCCTGCTGGTGCTGGGGCACGAAGCCTTCCCGTCCTCCCACCAGGGCGGCCACCCCGAGCTGCCGACCACCGCCGACGTGCTGGCCGCGCTCGACCTGACCGGGTGGACCACCGAGCGCGCCGAGCCCGTCGCGTTCAGCATGCCCGGCACAGACGGCGGTCACGGGGAGCGGTGGGACCACGTGATCCGACTGCGGCGCGACCTGCCCTGACCGCTCTGACCGGCCCTGACCTGCTCTGACCGGCGCCCGACCTGCTCGACCGGCGCCTGACCGCCGACCGGCCGCCGACCCCGCCTCGGGCCGGAGCCCCGGCTGGATCAGTTCAGCTCGGGGTCCTCGACCCAGGTGGCCAGGAAGGCGAGCTCGTTCTTCTGGCGGCGCAGCACCCGGCGCCACAGCCCGGTCGGCCGGCGGCCGAACACGTCGTCGTACTCGGCCGGCACCACGTGCCACATCTGCTGGGCGACCTCACCGGCCAGCTGGCCGGGCGACCAGCCCGCGTAACCGGCGAAGATCCGCAGGTCCGCGTACGCACCGGCCACGATCTCGATCGGGGTGTCCAGGTGCAGCAGCCCGACCCGGTCGAACAGCCGTCGCCAGCCCGGCGGCTCCTCGCCGCCCTCCGGCAGGCTGGCCAGGCAGATGGCGCCGTTGGGCGACACCGGTCCGCCGTGGAAGAGCAGCTTGGGTTCGCTCACCGTCGGCACCCAGTCCGGCAGCACCGACTCCAGCGTCATCTGGGAGATCTCGTTCAAGATCACCCCGAGCGCGCCGTCCTCGTCGCTGTCCAGCACCAGCACGACGGTCTGGTCGAAGACACCGTCGGTCAGCACCGTGCTGGCCACCAGCAGGTCGCCGGGCTCGGGGGTGGTGCCGTTCACGCGTCGGCCGGTCCGAGCCGCAGCCGGCGGAACGCCAGCCAGCCGAGGGCGATCCCGACCACGTCAGCCAAGGCGTCGAGGAGGTCGCCACTGCGACCGGAGCCCGGCCGGGCCTGGACGATCTCGCTGACCACCGCGTTCACCGCGAACACGCCGGCAACCGCCGCGACCACGAGCGGTCGCAGCGTACGACCGGTTCGTGCGGCGTAGATCTGTGACGTCGTCAGCACCAGGAACATGGGCAGAGCGAAGCCTAGAGCGTGCTGCAGCTTGTCGGCACTCGGGAACCACGCAGGCTGGACCGGACCGGTCGGACCGTAGAGGCCGATCTGCTGGGCGACCACCGCCGCCACACTGCCCAGCACGAGCAGTGGAGGCCCCCAGCGGGACCGGGCCGACGGCGGCCCGGTGGTTCGACTCAGGCGACGACCTCGGTGTCGGTGGGCAGCTCGGCGGGACCGCCGGCGGCGACCCGGACGGCCTGGGCGACGCGGCGGTGCACGTCGGCGTGGAAGACGCTGGGGGTGATGTAGGTGGCGTTCAGCTCGTCGTCACCGACCACCGAGGCCAACGCCCGGGCGGCAGCGATCAGCATCGCCGGGGTGATGTCGGTCGACCGGGCGTCCAGCAGCCCACGGAACACCCCGGGGAACGCGAGCACGTTGTTGATCTGGTTGGGGAAGTCGGAGCGTCCGGTGGCCACCACCTCCGCGTGCTGGGTCGCCTCGGCCGGGTCGATCTCCGGCTCCGGGTTGGCCAGCGCGAACACGATCGACCGGTCCGCCATCGTCGCCACCGCGGCCGCGTCGATCACCCGCGGCGCCGACACCCCGATGAACACGTCGGCGCCGGCCAGCGCCTCCTTCAGCGAGCACTCCAGGTTGTCCGGGTTGGTGTTCTCCGCCAGCCACTTGAGCTGCCCGGAGATCCCCGGCCGGGTCCGGGACACGATCCCGTCGATGTCGGCCACGACCACGTGACCGACCCCGGCCGCCAGCAGCAGCTTCAGGATCGCCGTGCCGGCAGCTCCCGCCCCGGACAGCACCACCCGGATCTTCGTGATGTCCTTCTCCACCACCCGCAACGCGTTGTACAACGCGGCCAGCACCACGATCGCGGTGCCGTGCTGGTCGTCGTGGAACACCGGGATGTCCAGCTGCTCGCGCAACCGGGCCTCGATCTCGAAGCACCGCGGCGCGGAGATGTCCTCCAGGTTGATGCCGGCGAAGCCGGGAGCGATCGCCTTGACCACCGCCACGATCTCGTCGGTGTCCTGCGTGTCCAGGCACAGCGGCCACGCGTCGATCCCGCCGAAGCGCTTGAACAGCGCGGCCTTGCCCTCCATCACCGGCATCGCCGCCTCCGGACCGATGTTGCCCAGCCCCAGCACGGCGGACCCGTCGGTGACCACGGCCACCGTGTTCCGCTTGATGGTCAGCCGGCGGGCGTCGTCCTTGTTCTTCGCGATGGCCAGGCAGACCCGGGCCACACCCGGGGTGTAGATCATCGACAGGTCGTCACGGTTGCGGATCGGCAGCTTCGCGTTCATCTCGATCTTGCCGCCCAGGTGCATCAGGAACGTCCGGTCCGACACCCGTCCGATGGCCACCCCCGGCACCGCCCGCATCGCCTCGACCAGCTGGTCGGCGTGGTCGGTGTCCCGGGCCGCACAGGTCACGTCGATCCGCAGCCGCTCGTGCCCCGACGCCGTCACGTCGAGCGCGGTCACCGCACCCCCCGCCTCCTCCACGGCTGCGGTGAGGTGACTGACCGCAGCACCCCCCGCCGGAACCTCGAGACGGACGGTGATCGAGTAGGAAACCGACGGCGCTGCACTCATGGCGGGGAGTCTTGCACGCCACCACCGTCGCCGTCTCTATGTGAACATTGCGGTCACGGATCGGGTCGTGCGGGGTTCGTCACAGCTCAGCGGGAGACCCGGCCCTTCAAGATGCTGTGCCAGTAGAGCTCGGGTTGCAGATACCGGTCGTACGCCCAGGTGAGGCGCCGCGGGCGGACCAGGTCGATCACCGGCACGCTCGGGGTCAGCACCCCGGCCCGGTCGAACTCGGCCAGCACCAGCCGGTCCCGGCCGACCGTGATGGGGGCGGTCGAGTAGCCGTCGTAGTCGACCAACGGGCGTCCGGTGCGACGGCGGGTGATGTTGTCGGCCACCACGGCGACCTGCTTGCGCAGGGCCCCGCCGGAGCGGGAGGCGGCGACGTCGGCGGCGTCGCCGAGACCCCAGAGCCCGGGATGCCGACGGTGGGCCAGGGTTCCCGGATCCACCTCGATCATCCCGGCCACGTGGGCGTCCGACCCGCTGTCGTCCTCGCTCGGTCGGTCGGTCGCCTCGGGCCGTGCGAGGGCGACGTCACCCAGCCAGGCCGGCGGCCGGTGCCGGGGCACGAAGTGCAGCAGGTCGTACGGCAGCCGGGTGTCCTGCTCTCCGCCGGCACCGCTCTGGTCCAGGTGCAGCACCCGGTGCTCGGTGTCGACCCGCCGTACCCGGGTCCCGGTGAGCACGGTGATCCCGAACCGGTCGGCGACGGCGTCCAGCTCGCGGTCCACCGCCGGGATGCCGAAGATCGTCGGCCACGGCACGATCAGCGTCACCGTCAGCCGGCCGAGCACCCGCTGCCGGCGCCAGTGGTCCGCGGCCAGGAACAACGGCTTCAGCGCTGCGCCGGCACAGGGCACCGGGCCGGCGCCGACCACGAACACCGCGTGCCCGTCGGTCAGGCCCTCGACCAGCTGCCAGGTGTACGGCGCCCGCTCGTCGACGTAGTTCGACGCCCCGTACGCGGAGTGCACCGCCGCGTGGCTGCCCGGCACGTCGTCCCAGTCCGGGGTGACCCCGGGGCACAGCACCAGGTCCTCCGCGCAGAGCTGACGACCGCCCACCGTCTCGACCCGACGCGCCACCGGGTCGATCGTGGTCACCTCGTCGAGGTACCAGCTGACCCCGGGCGGGATGACCTCGCTCTGGGAGCGCTCGAGGTCGGCGAGGGTGGCCTGCCCGCCGCCGACGTAGGACAGCAGCGGACGGTAGCGGTGGGTCCGTCGGGGATCGACCAGCGCGATGTCGGTGAACCCGTCGCGCCGCAGCCGGGCGGCCAGCGAGATCCCGGCCTGGCCTCCCCCGACGATGACCACGTCATGACGCTTGATCAGGCGGCCGTCCCGTCCGGGTCGGAGGTCTCGTCGAGGATGTCGTCGAGCGCCTCACGGACCGCCTGACGGGTGGCCAGCCGGACCGAGGCGGCCTGCTGCAGGTCGGCGTTGTCGGCGTCGGCGAGGCGCTGACGCTCGGTCTTCTCCGCGTCCAGTGCGGCGTCGCGGGCGTAGCGGATCCGGTCCCAGATGTCGTGGCTCACGTGGCGGTCTCTCTGTGCTCGGTGGACGTTCTCTCCTCTGCAGTTCCCCTGCCCCGCCGATCGGATGCGCCCGGCCGGAAGCAGGAGGGTGCTCGCGGTGTTGTCCACGGTGATGACGTCAGTGACCCCCCACGACCCACCGACCCCCTCGACCCGCCGACCCCTGTCCAGTCGCCGTCCCTCGTCGACCCACCGTCCTCCCTCGTCGACACCGTCCCCGCCCGCCCACGCGTCTGGGTTCCCCGCCGGGTCTGGATCACCGCAGCCGCCGCCGACCAGCCGCACACCGCCGAGATCGTCCGGCGCTGCGAGGCCGCCGGGGTGACCGAGATCGAGACCCTGTCGGGCAACCGGCTGACCGGTCTCAGCGGGGGCACCGAGCGCGAGGTGTACGCCCGGGCCAAGTCCACCCTGGCGGTGGTGGTGGCGCCGCCGAGCGCGGTGAAGCCGCAGCCGATCCCGCCCAGCGCCGACTGGCGGATCGACCTCGCCCGCGGCTGTCCGGCGCACTGCCAGTACTGCTACCTGGCCGGTTCGCTCACCGGGCCGCCGGTCACCCGGCTCTACGCCAACCTGGACGACGTGCTGGCCGGCATCGGCACCCACGCCGGCCGGGGCACGGTGACCAGCGCCTCGGCCGAGCGGGCACACGAGGGCACCACCTTCGAGCTGCTCCTGCTACACCGACCCGCTCGGCCTGGAGCACCTGTCCGGGAGCGTTGGCCGCCGCCATCGGCCGGGTCGGTGCCGGTGCGTACGGACCGGAGGCCTCGCTGCGGTTCACCACCAAGTACGACGGGGTCGGTGAGCTGCTGGGTCTGGACCACGCCCGTCGCACCCGGGTGCGCTTCTCGGTCAACGCCGCCGAGGTGACCGGCCGGTTCGAGGGCGGCACGGCTGCCTCCCGCGATCGGATGCGCTGTACGGGAAGCAGGACGGGATGGGCGCGGCTACCGCCCGGAGCGCTCGGCCAGCCACTGGACCGGGTCGCCGCGACCGATCACGACGGCCAGCAGGTCCGGGAAGAGGTCCGGGGTGCAGGCGAAGGCCGGGATGCCCAGCTCGGCCAGCAGGGCGGCCCGGTCGTGGTCGTACGCGGGCGCGCCGGCGTCGGACAGGGCGAGCAGCACCACCACCCGGACCCCGGCCCGGTGCAGGGCGGCCAGGCGCCGGATCAGCTCCTCGCCATCGCCCCCCTCGTACAGGTCGGTGATCAGCAGGAACACCGTCTCGGTGGGCCGGCTGACCAGCTCGGCGCAGTAGGCCACCGCCCGGTTGATGTCGGTGCCGCCGCCCAGCTGGCAGCCGAACAGGACCTCCACCGGGTCCTCCAGCAGCTCGGTCAGGTCGACCACGGCGGTGTCGAAGGCGACCAACGACGTCCGCAGCGTGCGCAGCGAGCCGAGGACCGCCCCGAACACCGAGGCGTAGACCACCGACTCCGCCATCGAGGACGACTGGTCGATGGCGATCACCACGTCGCAGGCCAGCGCCTTGCTGTTGCGGGCGCGGCCGACCAGGCGCTCGGGCACCACGGTCCGGTGCTCGGGCAGGTAGTGGTCGAGGTTGCGGCCGATGGTGGCCAACCAGTCGATGTCGACGGTCCGTGGCCGGCGGGTGCGGGCGGCGCGGTTGACCGCCCCGCCGACCGCCGAGCGGGTCCGCTCCCGGATCCGCTGCTCGATCTCGGCCACCACCTGGGCGACCACCGTCCGGGCCGTCTCCCGGGTGGTCTCCGGCATCACCGAGGTCAGACCGACCAGGGTGGCCACCAGGTGCACGTCGGGCTGCACCGTGCTGAGCAGCTCGGGCTCCAGCAGCAGGGCGGTCAGGTTGAGCCGCTCGATGGCGTCGCGCTGCATCACCTGGACCACGCTGGTCGGGAAGTAGGTGCGGATGTCGCCCAGCCAGCGGGCGACCTGGGGCGCGGACGCCCCCAGCCCGGCCGCCCGGTCGTCGGTGCCCGGTCCGGGTCGGCGCCGCGGCTGCTCCTCGTAGAGGGCGGCCAGGGTGGCGTCCATCTCCGTCTCGTCCTCGCCCAGCTCGACCCCCAGGCCGGCGGCCGCCGGCTCGCCGAGCAGCAGCCGCCAACGGGTCAGCCGCTCGTCGACCACCTCGTCGTCCGCGCTCACCGTGCGTCTCCGGGGGTGGTGGCGTCCGCGGCTGCGTCGAACGCAGCTCGACCTGGACCGGACGCCGGCCTGTCGTCGCTCCCGGCGGTCGGTCGAGCTGAGGTCGACGCAGCGTTCCCGTCAGCCCCGGCGCGGTCGGTTCCGAGGATGAGGTCAACCAGGGCGAGGGCCGGGGCGGCGAGCACGAGATCGTACGAGGACGTCTCCGCCGGCACCTCCCGACCGCTCCGGGCCGCGGCCAGCCGTTCGCCGATCAGCCGGCGCTCGGGCGGGCTGAAGGTGCTGAAGGTCCGCCGGACCAGCGGCAGCACGTCGGTGAACTCGGTGTCGCTGAGTCCCGCGACCCATCCGTCGACCAGCCCGCGGAGCTCGAGGTCGTGGATGAGCAGCAGGGCGCCGTCGGCGAAGAAGCCGTCCACCCAGGCGGCCTTGTCCCCGGCCGGAGTCCCGTACGAGAGCGCCCGGTGCACCCGTTGCGGGCCGTCGGCGATCCGACCGGCGTCGAAGAGCACCCGCACCACCCGGCCGGCGACCTCACTGGGCACGTCGGAGCGATCGAGCATCCCGGCCAGGACGGCGAACCAGTCGTCGCGCCGGTCTGCGCCGACCTCCGGCTCGGCCAGGCTGCTCGGATCCCGGTCGGCGCTCAGCAGCCCGATCGCGTGGTGGACCCGGTCCATCCGCTGCCGCATCTGCCGGGCGGACTCGGCGTCCAGACCGGTGACCGCCGGCGTCAGCCCGGCGCAGATCCGCACCACCATCGTGTCCGCGACGGCGGCCAGCGCGGTGGTGTCGGTGCCCCGGACGTCGCCGTAGCGATGCGCCCGGGCCAGGGCGGGCAGGGCGTCCATCAGGTGCAGCACGTCCGCGTCCAGCGCCGCCCGCTGGGCCAGGGTGGCCAGCAGCCGGTCCAGACCGTCGGGGAGCTCGGCGAGGAGGGCCCGCTCGACGGCGGCGGTCAGCTCGACCAGGGTGCCGCCCTCGGTGGTGTCGGCCAGCTTGGCGGTCGCCGCCGTCAGCACCGTCGTCCCCCACACCGCCGCCTCGATCACCGTCAGCGCCAGCTCCGGCCGCCAGGAGGACTGCCACGTCTCGCGGAACGTCCCCCGGCTCTCCACCTCGCTCTCCGCCGGCCGGGCCCACCCGAGGTCGAGCACCCGGAGCCGGTGGAACAGCACCGACCGCTGCTGGTCCAGCGGCTTGCGCAGATCGAGGTCGTGCAGCTTGACCCCGGCCTCCCGTTTGAGCCGCAGCCGGCGGCAGGTGGCGAGCAGATCGGCCTCCAGCGGGACAGTCGGCACCCCGGGGTCGACGTGGCCGGTGGCCTGTCCCACCACCAGCTCGTCGGTGACGAAGCGGAGCGCGGTCTCGTCCCCGTCGCAGAGGACGGACAGGGTGGCGTCGTTGACCTCGGTCAGACCGGCCAGCGGGCGGTTCCGCAGCCCGGCCAGCGTCTCCGACAGCCGGACGGCCTCGATCACCGCGGCGCTCGACACCGGCAGGTCCCGGGTGCGCAGCGCCCCGGCCACCGCGGTCAACCACCGGGCCACCGGCTGGTCCGGCGCGCTCCAGAGGTGGTGGTACCAGCCGGGCGAGGCGATCCCGGCGCCGTACCCGCTGGCCGCTGACAGCCGCTGGTGCGTCCACGGCACCCAGGTGGTGGTGATCTTGGTCTTGGCCAGGCCGCGGAGGGTGGCGTTGTCGGCCGTGGCCGGGGGCAGCGGCCAGGTCAGCACCGGGGCGTGCCAGGCGCCGCAGACCACGGCGATCCGGTGCCGCCCGCTCTTCACCGCCGCCCGGATCGTCTTGCGCATGTACGCCTCGCGGCGGGCCTCGGTCAGCGCCTCGACCGGGTCGGTCTCCGGCAGCGCTATCCGCAGCTCGGCCATCGCCTCCAGCAGCGCCGGGAACGGCGACGGAGCGTCCCGCCTCGACTCGACCACGTCGTCCCACCAGCGCTCGGCGTCGTCGTAGCCGGCGGCCGCCGCCAGGGCCCCGAGGGGATCCCGGCGGACCACCCGACGCGGCTGGCGGGCTCGGCGACCGGGTTCCCCGGCGATGCCGGGTTCCGTGCCGTCGGAGTCGGGCTGGTCGGGCTGGTCGGGGAGCAGGTCCGGGCCGAGCAGATCCGGACTGGGCGGGTCGACCGCGTCCGGCGCGAGGGTGTGGGCGGCGGGCAGGTCGCAGAAGGCGACCGGGACGTCGTGGGCCAGCGACCAGGTCAGGGCCTGCCACTCCGGGGAGAACGTCGCGAACGGCCAGAAGGCCGCCCGGCGCGGCTCCAACGGCGCGTACGCCAGGATCGCCACCGGCGGCTGCATGGACGGGGAGGCGGCCCAGCCGACCAGCGGATCGGCGTCGGCCGGACCCTCGATCAGCACCTGGTCCGGCGCGAAGTCGGCCAGGGCGCTCAGCAGCGACCGGGCCGAGCCGGGACCGTGGTGACGGATGCCGAGCACCGCCACCTCGACCGGGTCGGCGGGGCTGCCGGACGCGGCCACGCTCAGGTCACCTCGCGGCAGGCGCTGTAGAACTCCGCCCAGCCGGGACGGTTCCGGGCGACGACCTCCAGGTACTCGATCCAGGCCACCCGATCCCCCACCGGGTCCTTGACCACGGCACCGACCAGACCGGCCGCGACGTCGCCGGCCTGCAGGGCGCCGTTGCCGAAGTGGGTGGCCAGGGCGAGCCCGCTGGTGATCACCGAGATGGCCTCGGCCGCCGACAGGGTGGCGGTCGGTGACTTCACCGCGGTGCGACCGTCGGCGGTCACCCCGGCCCGCAGCTCCCGGAACACCGTCACCACCCGACGGATCTCCTCCTCGGCGCTGGGCGGCTCCGGCAGCTCCAGGGACCCGGCCAGCTCGGCCACCCGGGTGGTCACGATCCGGATCTCGTCCTCGATGTCGGAGGGCAGCGGCAGCACGACCGTGTTGAACCGGCGGCGGAGCGCCGACGACAGGTCGTTGACCCCGCGGTCGCGGTCGTTGGCGGTGGCGATCACGTTGAAGCCCTTGACCGCCTGCACCTCCTGACCGAGCTCGGGGACCGGCAGCGTCTTCTCCGACAGCACCGTGATCAGCGCGTCCTGGACGTCGCTCGGGATCCGGGTGAGCTCCTCGATCCGGGCCAGTCCCCCGGTCTCCATCGCCGTCATCACCGGTGACGGCACCAGCGCCGCCGGTGTCGGTCCCTCGGCCAGCAACCGGGCGTAGTTCCAGCCGTACCGGATGGCTTCCTCGGGCGTGCCGGAGGTGCCCTGGATCAGCAGGGTCGAGCGTCCCGACACGGCAGCGGCCAGGTGCTCCGACACCCAGGACTTGGCGGTCCCGGGCACGCCCAGCAGCAGCAGGGCCCGGTCGGTGGCCAGGGTGGCCACCGCCACCTCCATCAGCCGTCGGGACCCGATGTACTTCGCGGAGATCTCGGTGCCGTCGCTGAGGGTGCCCCCCATCAGGTAGGTCACCACCGCCCACGGCGACAGCCGCCAGCGCGGGGGCCGCGGCCGGTCGTCGACCGCGGCGAGGGCGGTCAGCTCCTCGGCGTACGCCTCCTCGGCGTGCGGCCGGAGTCGGTCGGGTGCGCCGAGCGCCGGCGTGGGGGTGCCGTCAGACATGGGGGATCTCCGCCCTGGTGAAGCCGGTGGTGCCGTCGGTGAACGCGTGCTGGATGGCGGCGCGAGCGTACGCGGCCAGCTCCAGGGCCACGAACCGGTCCCGGACGGTCCGACGCCGGGCCGGGGAGGTGTCCGGCGCGAGGACGTAGTACTCCCCCGCCCGAGCGATGCTCGGATAGAGCTCGGTGGGCAGCGCGACCCCGAGCCGGGTGGCGTAGCTGCGGGCCGGTGGCCCCTGACCCTCACCTCCGAGCACGGCGTACGCGGCCGACACCAGGTCCGGGGTCCAGGGCTGCGGGTGCGCCAGCAGCAGCTCCGGATCGATCAGCACGTCCTCGGGGCGCAGCCTGGTCGGCGGCGGCTCCGGGGCCGAGGGCTCCGAGGGTGACGTCCGGTCGGCGGTCGGCCTCGTCGACTCCTCCGCGTGGGCGGCGAGGCGGCGCCACTCCGGGTTCTGCCGCAGGAACCAGCGGCCGCGCGGACCGAGGACGGTCGCCACAGCCTCCCGGTCGTACGCCGTCGAGCGCGCCGCGAGCCGGGCCAGCACGGTCCAGCGCAGGGAGGCGACGACGTACCCGTGGTCCGCGCACACCTGCAACCAGCACGAGACCAGCACCGGATCGGGCGGGCTCAGCAGCTGACCCAGCAGCAGGTCGGCGGCGTCCGGGGCCTCCGGCCGGTCCTGGACGGGGGCGGGTGGCGCCGGACCGACGCGCGTGCCCGACGTGTCGGTCTCGGGCCCGGCGGGGCCGGCGCCGGTCGGGGTGGCGCCGGCGGTGGCGCCGGTGGCGGTGGCGGCCAGGCGGTCCAGGATGCGGTGCCGAGCGGCCAGGTGCAGCACCTCGGCCGGCGGGTCGATGACGTCCAGCGGACGCCGGTCGGTCCCCAGCAGGGCGGTGGTGACCAGCTCGGCCCACTGCGCGGGGGTGGTCACGGGCAACCTCCGGGCCCGGCCGAGCGGCTCCGACCTGTGGGGTTCCCGGCCGGGTGGTCCGGCTCCGTCTCCTCATCCGTAGAGGTCCGTGCTGTAGCGGCGGCCCCGGGCGTCGGGCAGCACGGCCAGCGGCAGCAGCCGCCGGCCGTCGTACTCCCCCATCACCTGGAGGGGTTCGCCGCCGGCCTGTGCCACCAGCGGCCACGGGTCGCCGTCGCCGTCGACCAGCGGCACCGAACGTCCCGCGGCGTCCCGGATCCGCCAGGACCCGGCGGCGGATGACGCCCCCGGGAGTCCAGCCGTCATCGGGGGCACCGGGACCCCGGCGACGACCACCGGCAGCCGGGTCGCCCACGGGTCGGCGGCCAGCAAGTCGGCGAGCTGGGCCCCGACCGCCGCCAGGTCGTCCCCACCCCAGGTCCTGGTCGCGACGACCTCGGCGGTCGTCCGCTCCGACACCGGCGGATCGTCCGGGTCGGGCAGCGGTGGCTCGATCAGCGCCCGGTGCTGACCGGAGCCGGGATAGAAGTGCGCCGCGCAGTCGTACGTCCGACCCGGCCGCACGCTGAGGTCCAGGTCGCGACCCGGTGGCGCCACGGTCAGCCACAGCGCCCAGCGGCCGGTGTCCAGACCGCGCAGCCACACCCGCCGGGTGGTCAGCTGGTACTCCACCGAGTCGATGGCCGCCATCGCCCACCAGCGGTCGTGCACCGCCGGCCGGGACCGGACCGTGTCCTTGCTGACCGGGTAGCCCACCCGCGAACGGACCGTGGCCGCGAGCTCGTCCGGCAGCTCGTCCAGCCGACGGTGCGCCCGCGCCAGCAGGTGCAGGCCGCCGAGGGCGTGCAGGGCGCGGGCGGGCCAGTCGGCCGTCACCAGGTCCGACGGCAGCGCCCGGAGACTGGCCGCCACCGCCGGCGCCTGGGCGTCGACCATCCGGGCCGCGATCGCGTCGAAGTGCCCGTAGCCGGCTCGGGGCAGGCCGGCCAGCCCGATCCGCACCTGGTCGCCCAGCCACAGCTCCAGCTCGGCCAGACCACCGGAGACCTTGTCCCGCCGCGCCTCGGCCCGCCGCGCCGCCGCTTCCGGGTCGACCGGTCCCTCGGTCCGTCCGCCCGCTACCGCGGGGTCGGTGGTCGGCTGCGTGAACGGGCGCCGGCCGGCGATCCGGGCCACCCACTCGGGCTCGTCGGTGACCGCGATCTGACCGTCGGCGGCCAGATCGGCCAGCCCGACGGCGTGCTTGCACGGACGGTTCCGGCTGGGACAGCTGCAGGCGGAGGTGCTGGGCCGATCGGCGGCCACCACCGTCTCGTACGGCGTCGCCGCGCTCCCCTGGCACCGTCCCCAGGCGACCCGCTCCGACCGACCGAGCTCGAGCCAGCGGAGACCGCGGACCACCCTGGTCGGCTCGCTCACCGCCCCCGTCTGCATGCCGACAATCTAGACACCGCCACCGACGTCGCCGCCGGGTCCGCGTCCGCACGGCCGGATCTGACTCCCCGGCGACATCCGGCCAACCGAGCACCGTCCGAACGGCCGGATCTGACTCCCCGGCGGCATCCGGCCAGCCCGAGCGCCGTCCGCGCCCGAACGGCCGGTTCTGACGCCTCCGGACGCGGCGATGCCCCGACGGCTGAGCCATCGGGGCATCGTCGACCTACTGACGAACGGTTAC
>CAWARE010000031.1:0-67494 GCA_963784345.1 uncultured Actinomycetota bacterium | reverse complement strand
TCATCGACCTGCTGGCCCCGGTGGGCAAGGGTCAGCGTGGCCTGATCGTGTCCCCGCCCAAGGCCGGCAAGACGATGGCGATGCAGACCATCGCCAACGCGATCGCGGCCAACAACCCCGAGGTGCACCTGATGGTGGTGCTGGTCGACGAGCGGCCCGAGGAGGTCACCGACTTCCAGCGCACCGTGCACGGCGAGGTGATCGCGTCGACGTTCGACCGGCCGGCCAGCGACCACACCACTGTCGCTGAGCTGGCGATCGAGCGGGCCAAGCGTCTGGTCGAGCTCGGCCACGACGTGGTGGTGCTGCTGGACGGCATCACCCGCCTCAGCCGGGCGTACAACATCGCGGCCCCGGCCAGCGGCCGGATCCTGTCCGGTGGTGTCGACTCGGCGGCGCTCTACCCGCCGAAGAAGTTCTTCGGCGCCGCCCGCAACATCGAGCACGGCGGCTCGCTCACCATCCTGGCCACCGCGCTGATCGAGACCGGCTCGAAGATGGACGAGGTGATCTTCGAGGAGTTCAAGGGCACCGGCAACATGGAGCTGCGGCTGCGCCGCGAGTTCGCCGACAAGCGGATCTTCCCCGCCATCGACGTGGACGCCTCGAGCACCCGCCGCGAGGAGCTGCTGATGAGCCGCGAGGAGCTGAACATCATCTGGAAGCTGCGTCGCGTCCTCTCCGGTGGGGAGAACCTGCAGGGGCTGGAGATGCTGCTCGACCGGCTCCGCAAGACCGGCAGCAACGCCGAGTTCCTGGGGGCGATCACCAAGTCGATCCCGGGCCGGGGCGAGTAGCCGGCCGAGCGCACCCCGCGGGACTAAATCCGACCGCCGGCCGGTTGGACGGTTTGGTGCCGCGGGGACTGCTGCGGCACACTGATCCGTTGGTGCCGGTTCACGCCCGTCGATCCCGACCATGGCGACCCGGTGCCGGAACAAGGAGAACACCATGAAGCCCGACATCCACCCGACGTACGTGGAGACCCAGGTCACCTGCACCTGCGGCAACACGTTCACCACGCGCAGCACGAACGGCAACGGCGTCATCCGCGCCGACGTGTGCTCGGCCTGCCACCCCTTCTACACCGGCAAGCAGAAGATCCTCGACACCGGTGGTCGGGTGGCTCGCTTCGAGAAGCGCTACGCGCAGAAGGCTGCAGCCAAGAAGTGACCTCCACCTACGCTCCCGGATCGAGAGATCCGGGAGCGTACGTGTGTCCGGGGACGAAACAGGAGGGACGGGACCGTGTTCGAGTCGGCCGACGCGCTGCGCGCTGAGTTCATCGAGCTGGAGGCCGCGCTGTCGGACCCGGCGGTGCACAGCGACCTGGCCCGGGCCCGCAAGGTGGGACGCCGCTACGCCGAGCTGACGCCCATCGTCAAGGCCCTGACCGAGTACGACAGCCTGACCGACGACCTGGCCGCGGCTCGCGAGCTGGCCACGGAGGACGCGACGTTCGCCGACGAGGCCGACGACCTGCAGGCCCGACTCGGTCCCGTGATCGAGCGGTTGACCCGCTTGCTGGCGCCGCGCGACCCGAACGACTCCTCCGACGCGCTGCTGGAGATCAAGTCCGGCGAGGGGGGCGAGGAGTCGGCCCTGTTCGCGGGCGACCTGCTCAACATGTACACCCGGTACGCGGCGACCCGCGGCTGGAAGGTCGAGGTCCTGGACGCCCAGGAGACCGATCTCGGCGGCTACAAGTCGGTCACCGTCGGGATCAAGGCGTCCTCGGTGGGCGAGCCCGACCAGATGCCGTACGGCGTGCTGAAGTTCGAGGGCGGCGTCCACCGGGTCCAGCGGGTCCCGGTCACCGAGTCCCAGGGCCGCGTGCACACCTCTGCCGCCGGCGTGCTGGTGATGCACGAGGTGGAGGAGTCCGAGGTCGCCATCGACGAGGGCGACCTGCGGATCGACGTCTACCGGTCGTCCGGTCCCGGCGGCCAGGGCGTCAACACCACCGACTCGGCGGTCCGGATCACCCACCTGCCCACCGGCATCGTGGTGTCCTGCCAGAACGAGCGCTCCCAGCTGCAGAACCGCGAGCAGGCGATGCGGATGCTGCGGTCCCGGCTGACCGCGGCGGCGGAGGAGACCGCGGCCCAGGAGGCCTCCGCGGCTCGCCGCTCGCAGGTCCGCACGGTCGACCGGTCCGAGCGGATCCGCACCTACAACTACCCGGAGAACCGGATCGCCGACCACCGCATCGGCTACAAGGCCTACAACCTCGACCAGGTCCTGAACGGGGAGCTGCAGGCAGTGGTCGAGGCGCTGCAGGAGGCCGACACCGCCGAGCGGCTGGCGGCCGGATCGTGACCGTCGGCGCCCTGCTGAGTGGGGCGACCGACCGCCTGACTGCCGCCGGGGTGCCGAGCCCGGCCCACGACGCCCGCGAGCTGCTGGCCCACGTGCTGCAGCGCCGACCGGTCCTGCTCGGTCGCACCGACCCGGTGAGCCCGGAGCAGGCCGAGCGGTTCGCCGCCCTGCTGGCCCGCCGCAGCGCCCGGGTGCCGCTGCAGCACCTGACCGGTGAGGCACCCTTCCGCTACCTGACGCTGGCGGTCGGTCCCGGCGCCTTCGTCCCCCGGCCCGAGACCGAGGTGATGACCGGCTGGGCCGTCGACCGGCTGCGGGAGCGACCCGCCGACCCGCCGGCGGTCGTGGTCGACCTCTGCACCGGCTCCGGGGCGATCGCCAAGGCCGTCGCGACCGAGGTCCCGGGCAGTCGGGTGTTCGCGGTCGAGGTGTCGGCCGACGCGCACGCCTGGGCCGAGCGCAACCTGGCCGACACCGACGTCACGCTGCTGCTGGGGGACATGGCCGAGGCGCTGCCGGAGCTCGACGGCACCGTCGACCTGGTCATCTGCAACCCGCCCTACGTGCCGCTGGAGGCGTACGACTCCGTGGTGGCCGAGGCCCGGGACCACGACCCCACCATCGCCCTGTTCTCCGGCGACGACGGGTTGGACGCGATCCGGGTGCTGACCGCGACCGCGGCCCGGCTGCTGCGGCCCGGCGGTCTGCTGACCTTCGAGCACGCCGAGGTCCAGGCCGAGGCCGCGCCCGCCGTGGTGGTGGCCTCGGCGGCCTACCGGACCGTACGGGACCACCACGACCTGACCGGTCGGCCACGGTTCGTCACGGCCGTCCGCACCTCCTCGCCTCTGGCAGGATGGGACGAGTGAGTGCCCAGCCTGAACCGGAGAACCGGACTGAACCGGAGAACCGGTCTGAACCGGAGAACCGGACTGATCCGGGGAACCCGTCTGAATCGGAGAACCCGTCTGAACCCGCGGTGATCCCGGCGGCTGCCGAGGTCGACGAGACAGTCGCCGGCGGCGAGACCTCTGCCGAACCGGTCGAGGCGGCGGAGCCGGAGGGGTCCGATCCGGTCGAGCCCGACGAGCCCGACGCGGATCCGGGCTACCGGCGCTGGGACTGCACGACGGTGACCCGGAGGTGCTGGCCCGGGCCGAGGACGACGCGCGGGCGGCGATCGAGGCGGGGGAGTGCATCGTCCTCCCCACCGACACCGTGTACGGGATCGGCGCCGACGCCTTCAACGGCGACGCGGTGCAGCGCCTGCTGGACGCCAAGGTCCGGGGTCGCGACATGCCCCCGCCGGTGCTGATCGGCGAGCCCTCGCTCATCCGGGCCCTGGCCACCGACATCCCCGATGCCGCGCGGGAGCTGGTCGCCCGGCACTGGCCGGGACCGTTGACGATCATCCTGAAGCGGCAGCCGAGTCTGAAGATGGACCTGGGCGAGACCGAGGGCACCGTGGCGCTGCGGGTCCCCGACCACGAGCTGGCTCGCGACATCCTCCGGGCCACCGGTCCGATGGCGGTCAGCAGCGCCAACATCAGCGGGCTGCCGGCTGCGCTCTCCTGCGACGAGGCCGTCGCCCAGCTGGGCGCGAACGTCTCGGTCTACCTCGACGGTGGTCGCGTGGGCGAGGACGGCCAGCCGGCCTCCACCATCGTGGACTTCACCCAGGCCGACCACGGTCAGGTGCTGCGGCGCGGGGCCCTGGGTCTGGCCGTCCTGCGCGAGACCCTGCCCGACCTGGAGGACCTCGTCGACGACGACCCGGAGGACGTCGGCGGCGACGACCCGGAGGACCTCGTCGACGACGACCCGGAGGACGTGACCGACGACGATCCGGAGGGTGCCGACGTGGTCGACGACGACCCGGAGGACGCGGACGTGGTGGACGCCGAGGTGGTCGACGACGAACCGGTCGAGGACCCCGACGCTCAGCCGGTCTCGGCCGAGGACATCCGCGAGCAGATCGAGGGTCTGAGCGAGCCTGCGGCCGAGGACCCGGAACCGCTGACGGCGACGGGCCAGGCCGCCGAGAGCTGGCACGAGCCGACCACCGACGAGCTGCGGATCACCCACCCCGACCACGACATCGACCAGCCCGACCTGTTCGAGGACGACGCCTCGACCGGCGACGCGCGGCCACCCCGGACCCGAGGGCCTAGCCGGTGCGGGAGTACCTGCTGGTGCTGCTGGTCGCCGCCGCGGTGACCTTCCTGGCCAGTGGTGTCTGCCGCCGGATCGCCCTGCGGACCGGAGCCCTGGCCCAGGTGCGGGACCGGGACGTGCACACGGTGGCCATGCCCTACTTCGGGGGCGTGGCCATGTTCTTCGGGCTGCTGGCCGCGATCGTGCTGGCCTGGCAGCTGCCGTTCCTGGGGCGACAGCCGCTGGTCCAGCAGGACTCGCTGGCCGTGCTGGTCGCCGCCGCCGTGATCTGCGCCGTGGGTGTGCTGGACGACCTCTACGACCTGTCCGCCCTGACCAAGTTCGCCGGCCAGGTGCTGGCCGCCGGCATCGTGGTGGCCCTCGGGGTCCGGATGCTGTGGATCCCGCTGCCCGGTCAGCTGGTGTCGCTCGACTACGGCGCCTCGGTGGCGATCACCGTGTTCTTCATCGTGCTGTGCTCCAACGCCGTCAACTTCGTCGACGGTCTGGACGGCTTGGCCACCGGGGTGGTCGGCATCGGCGCCTGCGCGTTCTTCGCCTACTCCTACGTGCTGGTCGTCACCCAGGACCTGACCCGGGCGACCACCTCGAGCCTGATCACGGTGGCGATCGCCGGCGCCTGCCTGGGGTTCCTGCCGCACAACTTCTTCCCGGCCCGGATGTTCATGGGCGACTCCGGCGCGATGCTGCTGGGGCTGCTGCTCGCCACGTCCACGATCAGCCTGACCGGGCAGCTGGACCCGTCCCAGCTCCGGGCCAGGCGGGCTGATGCCGCTGGTGCTGCCCCTGGTGCTGCCCCTGGCGATTCTGGCGCTGCCGTTCCTCGATCTGATCATGGCCTTCGTGCGTCGCACGTACGCCGGTCGCTGGTGGTTCCTGCCGGACAAGCAGCACCTGCACCACCGGCTGCTCGAGCGCGGGCACAGCCAGCGCCGCGCCGTGCTGCTGATGTACGTCTGGTCGGCGCTGGTGTCGTTCGGGGTGATCATCCTCGGGCTGGTCCGCACCGACCGGCAGTGGCAGGTCGTCGCGGTGGTCCTGATCATCGCCGTGGTGCTGCTGCTGGCCACCCTGGGGCGGCCCGTCAAGGGCGAGCGGCGACCGCGCAGCACCGTCGGCGGAGCCTGACCCCGCGCCTGAACCGGTGCGCGAGAGCCTGCTCACACCGGACCAGTCGGAGTTCTGGTTCGGTGGGTGCTTCGTGATAGTTTTCACGAACACTTTCGCCCTACGCCTGCGGCACGCCCTGCGTTCGCTGAGCCCCCTGAAGACGAGGACGACACTTCGATGACCACCCCCCACCCGCAGGCCTCCGCGGCCGCGGCGGAGCGGTCCCCGAACGCGTCGACGAGCGGCAGGGAGGCCACCGTGAGCGGACCGAGCATCCACGTCGTGCGGGCGCGCAAGCTGCTGGTCGGCGGCCTGGTCGGCGGTGTGGCGACCGCCCTGCTCTCGCTGGTGCTCTTCACCGTCCTGGACGGCACCCGCGGACTCGCGTCGGCCGGCCTGGCCGCCGCCATGGTGCTGTTCTTCTACGGCGTCGGTCAGCTGGTGATGGTGGCCTTCGCCGACGCCGGCGCCCGGACCCTGCTCGCCGTGTCGATGGCCAGCTACACCGCTCGCGTGGTCGTGCTGGGGCTGGTGCTGCTGGTCTACAACAAGAACAGCGACGCCTTCCCGGCGCTCTGGCCGATGGCCATCTTCCTCACCACGGTCGCCGTGGTGGTGGGCTGGATCGTCGCCGAGGTCTGGGTCTTCAACCGGCTGCGGATCGGCGTCTACGACACCGAGTACGTCTCGCCCAGCACCGACGGGGACCAGCAGTGAGCGCCGTGCAGCACGGCGCGGCGGGGCGGCGCGTCCAGCCGGTCCGACCGTCGCAGCGGGCTGCTAGCGTGTCCATCGCCATGAAGCAGCGTCGCCGGGCGGAGGAGGGGGGTCAGGTGCACAGCCATGCGGTCGGGATGAACGAGGGCCTGCGGGTCCTGTCCTACCTGATCGCCGGAGTCGCGCTGTACGGCGCGCTCGGCTGGCTGGCCGACTGGCTCCTGGGCACAGGTTTCTGGCTGCCGGTGGGTATCGTGCTCGGCGCGGCCTCGGCGGTCTACACCATCATCCGGCGCTTCGGGCGGGTCGACGACTCGACGCCCGAGCGCCTGCCGACGACCACGACTGGAGAGGGAGCGCGTTGAGCCTGCTGACCATGGGGCTGCTGCCGCTGGAGACCGGTGGCGAGGAGGGCTACGTCCCGCCGAGCCCGGAGCTGTTCGACCTGCCGCCGATCTTCCCGGGCGTGCCGTGGCTGGACAAGTACTTCCTGCAGGCGCTGGTGGCCACCGTCATCATCATCATCTTCTGGGTCGTGATGTCCCGGAAGCGGGCGATGGTGCCGAGCAAGAGCCAGTTCGTGGGGGAGACGGCGTACTTCTTCATCCGCAACTCCATCGCCCGGGACAACCTGGGCCACGACTTCCGCAAGTTCCTGCCCTGGCTGATCGCCCTGTTCTCCTTCGTCCTGCTCAACAACCTGTGGGGCGTCTTCCCGCTCACCTTGATGCCGACCTTCGCGCACGCCGGCTGGGCCTACGGTCTGGCCGCCATGGTGTGGATCGTCTACAACAGCGTGGGCATCGCCAAGCACGGCTTCGGCGGCTACCTCAAGGTCTCCACCCTGCCGTCCGGGGTGCCGGTCTTCATGTGGCCGCTGATCATCCCGCTGGAGTTCTTCTCCAACATCATCGTCCGGCCGGTGACGCTGGCCCTGCGACTCTTCGCCAACATGTTCGCCGGCCACCTGCTGGTCGTGGTGTTCGTGGTGGGCGGTGAGTACCTGCTGCTGCACGGTGGGAGCATCGTCAACCACCTGGCCGGCGGTGTCGCCCTGGTCTTCAGCATGGCCATCTTCGGCCTGGAGATCTTCGTCCAGTGCCTGCAGGCCTTCATCTTCACCGTGCTCACGGCCGTCTACCTGTCGTCCTCGCTGGCCGAGGAACACTGACCAGCTTCTCCCCTTCGTCCACCCAAGATTCGGCTGAACCCCAGCGGAATACCGAAAGGAATGTTGTACATGTCTCCACTGGAGCTCACCGGCTCGCTCGGCATCGTCGGCTACGGCCTCGCCGCCATCGGCCCGGGCATCGGCGTGGGTCTGATCTTCGCCTCCGTCATCCAGGGCACCGCCCGTCAGCCCGAGGCGCGCGGCGCCATGATGGGTACCGCCTGGATCGGCTTCGCCGTGACCGAGGCCCTGGCGATCATCGGCATCGCCCTGGCCTTCGTCTTCGGCGGCCTGGGCTGATCTGACGACCATGACGTCGCTTCTCATTCCCTACGCCACCAACCCGCTGGTCCCCGAGCTCGCGGAGATCATCGCGTCGATCGTGTTCGTGGCGATCCTCACCGTGATCATCGCGAAGGTCGTGGTCCCGCGGTTCGAGGCCACGTACGCCGAGCGCACCGCCGCGATCCAGGGCGGCATGGAGAAGGCCGAGAAGGCGCAGGCGGAGGCCGAGGCGGCGCTGAAGACGTACCAGGCGCAGCTGGCCGAAGCCCGCACCGAGGCGGCCAAGATCCGCGAGGACGCCAAGACCCAGGGCACCCAGATCATCGCCGAGCTGCGCGAGCAGGCTCAGGCGGAAGCGGCTCGGATCCGTTCGTCGGCCGAGGCGCAGCTGGAGGCCGAGCGCACCCAGGTGCTGACCCAGCTCCGGAGCGAGGTCGGTGGCCTGGCCACCACCCTCGCCGGCCGGATCGTGGGCGAGTCCCTGGAGGACGACGAGCGGGCCCGCCGCACCGTCGACCGGTTCCTGGCCGACCTGGAGTCCGACAGCGCCGACGCCAACACCCCGGCTGGGACCTGATGGCCGACCAGCTGGAGGACCGCCTCGGCGTGCTCGATGCACTGCTCGACGAGTGGGGTCCGCACGACGACCTGGGTGCTGAGCTGTTCGCCGTGGTCGACGCCCTGGACTCCTCGGCGACGCTGCGGCGGGTCATCACCGACCCGGGCACGCCCGAGGAGGCACGTCGCGACTTCGTCCGCGGGGTGCTGGCCGGCAAGGTGTCGGTCACCTGCATCGAGTTCGTGGCCCGGGCCGCCCAGCGGCGCTGGTCGGGCGGACGCACCTTCACCGCTGCGCTCGAACGCCAGGCCGTCCGCTCGGAGCTGTTGAAGGCCGACCGGGCGGGCCAGCTGGACGAGACCGAGGACGAGCTGTTCCGGTTCGCCCGCCTGGTCGAGTCCGACGGCGCCCTGCGCAACGCGCTGTCCGAGCGGGCGGTCGGCGAAGCCCACCGCGAGACGCTGGTCGACGAGCTGCTGCAGGGCCGGGCCACGCCGGCCACCGTGGTGCTGGCCAAGCGAGCCGTGGGATCGCGCGAGCGGACGTACGGACACGCCCTCGAGAGCTACATCAACCTCGCGGCGGCGCAGAAGAACCGGGTGATCGCCACCGTGCGGGTCGCCCGGCCGCTGAGCGAGGACCAGCTGCAGCGACTGCGGGCGGGCCTGGCTCGCCAGGTCGGACGCGACATCGCGCTGCAGGTCATCGTCGAACCGGGCCTGCTGGGCGGGGTCCGGGTCGAGCTCGGCACCGAGGTCATCGAGGGGACCGTGTCCGGCCGGTTGGCCGAGGCACGCAAGCTCTTCTCCTGACCTGAACCCCTGACTGCCCTGACAAGCCACCCCTGAGTAACGAAGATCGGATGAGGAAACGATGGCGGAACTGACGATTCGACCGGAAGAGATCCGGGACGCCCTGGACCGGTTCGTCCAGAACTACCAGCCGGAGACCTCGACCCGCGAGGAGGTCGGCACCGTCGTCACCTCCGGTGACGGCATCGCCCGGGTCGAGGGCCTGCCCTCGGCCATGGCCAACGAGCTGCTCGAGTTCGAGAACGGCGTGCTGGGCATCGCCTTGAACCTGGATGTCCGCGAGATCGGCGTCGTGGTGCTCGGTGACTCCGAGGGCATCGAGGAGGGGCAGGCGGTGCGCGGCACCGGCGAGATCCTCTCCGTGCCCGTCGGCGACGGCTACCTCGGTCGCACCGTCAACGCCATGGGCGTGCCCATCGACGGACTCGGTGAGATCACCGACGTCGACGATCGGCGGCCGTTGGAGCTGCAGGCCGCCGGCGTGATGGATCGCCAGGAGGTCCGGCAGCCGCTGCAGACCGGCATCAAGGCCATCGACGCCATGATCCCGGTCGGGCGCGGCCAGCGGCAGCTGATCATCGGTGACCGCAAGACCGGCAAGACCGCCATCGCGATCGACACGATCATGAACCAGAAGGCGGCCTGGGAGTCGGGCGACCCGGAGGCGCAGGTGCGCTGCATCTACGTCGCCATCGGCCAGAAGAACTCCACCATCGCCTCCATCCGTGGCCAGCTGGAAGAGGCGGGGGCACTGGCGTACACGACCATCGTGAACTCGCCGGCGTCGGACCCCGCGGGCTACAAGTACATCGCCCCCTACACCGGTTCGGCCATCGGCCAGCACTGGATGTACCAGGGCAAGCACGTCCTGATCGTGTTCGACGACCTCACCAAGCAGGCCGAGGCCTACCGGTCGATGTCCCTGCTGCTGCGCCGCCCGCCGGGCCGCGAGGCGTACCCGGGTGACGTCTTCTACCTGCACAGCCGTCTGCTCGAGCGCTGCGCCAAGCTCTCCGCCGAGCTCGGTGGGGGCTCGATGACCGGTCTGCCGATCATCGAGACCAAGGCCAACGACGTGTCGGCCTACATCCCGACCAACGTCATCTCCATCACCGACGGCCAGATCTTCCTGCAGTCGGACCTGTTCAACGCCAACCAGCGGCCCGCCATCGACGTCGGTGTGTCGGTGTCCCGGGTGGGTGGCGCGGCCCAGATCAAGGCGATGAAGAGCGTGGCCGGCTCGCTGAAGCTGGAGCTGGCGCAGTTCCGTGACATGCAGGCCTTCGCCATGTTCGCCTCCGACCTGGACGCCACCACCCGGCGTCAGCTGGACCGGGGCAGCCGGCTGACCGAGCTGCTGCGCCAGCCGCAGTACTCCCCGTACCCGGTGGAGGACCAGGTCGTGTCGGTGTGGGCGGGCCTCCAGGGTCTGATGGACGAGGTGCCGGTGGACGACGTCCTGCGGTTCGAGCGCGAGCTGCTCGACTACCTGCGCCACAACGGGAGCGCCCTGACCAACATCCGGGAGTCGAAGGTCTTCGACGACGACACCGCCGAGGCGCTGCGCGGCCAGATCTCTGAGTTCAAGAAGGGCTTCCAGACGTCCGACGGCAAGCTCCTCGCCGGCCGCGAGGACTACGAGCCGCTCGAGGAAGAGGACGTCAACCAGGAGCAGATCGTCAAGCAGAAGCGCTGATGCGTTCCCGCGTCGACGTCGGAGCCAGGAAGGATCAACCATGCCGGCCAGCCTGAGGGAGCTGCGACAGCGCCGCGCCTCGGTCACCACCATCAAGAAGGTGACCCGGGCGATGGAGCTGATCGCGTCCTCCCGGATCGTCAAGGCCCAGCAGCGTGCTCAGCAGGCGCTGCCGTACGCCCGCGAGCTCACCCGGGCGGTGTCGGCCGTCGCCACCGACGCGCCGGAGATCAACCACCCGTTGACCACCCAGGTGTCCGACCCGAAGGCTGCGGCGATCCTGGTGATCACCTCCGACCGCGGCCTGGCCGGTGCCTACTCGTCGTCGGTGCTGAAGCAGGCGGCCCAGCTGCGTGAGCTGCTGGAGCGCAGCGGGCTGCGGGTGCAGCGCTTCCTGGCCGGACGCAAGGCGATCGCCTTCGCGACCTTCCGCCGGTTCGAGATCCACCGCCAGTGGGAAGGCGCCTCCGACGCCCCGACGTACGAGATGGCTCGCGACATCGCCGACGCGCTGATCGAGTCGTTCCTCAAGTCCTCCGATGAGGGGGGCGTCGACGAGATCCACATCGTCTACACCCGGTTCGTCTCGATGTTGACCCAGACACCGACTGTCGTCCGGCTGCTCCCCCTGGAGGTGGTGGAGGGCGAGCAGAAGACCGAGAAGGCCGAGCTGCACCCCCTCTACGACTTCGAGCCGGATGCGGAGTCGGTGCTCGACGAGCTGCTGCCGCTCTACGTGGCCAGCCGCGTGTACTCCTGCCTGCTCCAGTCGGCGGCGTCGGAGCTGGCCAGCCGGCAGCGGGCCATGAAGGCCGCCACCGACAACGCGCAGCAGCTGATCGAGCGGCTGACCCGCGAGGCCAACGCCGCCCGCCAGGCCGAGATCACCCAGGAGATCAGCGAGATCGTGGGCGGCGCGGCCGCCCTGGCCGAAGCCTCCGCCGGCTCCGACTAGCTCCACCGACCATCACCAGCACCAGTAGCGACACGAGGTAACGAGGGATCATGACCGCAGTAGCAGAAGAGACCACCACCGACGCTCCGGCCGGCGGCATCGGCCGCGTGTCCCGGGTGATCGGACCGGTCGTCGACGTCGAGTTCCCGGCCGACCAGATGCCCGACATCTACAACGCCCTGCTGGTGGACACCACCGTCAACGGCGTGACCCGCACCATGACCATGGAGGTGGCGCTGCAGATCGGCGACAACGTGGTCCGGGCGATCGCGCTGAAGCCGACCGACGGCATGAAGCGGGGCTCGGAGGTGCGGGACACCGGGGCGCCGATCTCGGTGCCGGTGGGTGACATCACCAAGGGTCACGTGTGGTCGGTGACCGGTGACGTGCTCGACGTCGACCCGTCGACGATCGAGATCACCGAGCGCTGGCCGATCCACCGCGACCCGCCCAAGTTCGACCAGCTCGAGCCGAAGACGGAGATGCTGCAGACCGGCATCAAGGTGCTGGACCTGCTGACCCCGTACGTGACCGGCGGCAAGATCGGCCTGTTCGGCGGCGCCGGAGTCGGCAAGACCGTGATGATCCAGGAGATGATCTACCGGATCGCGAACAACTTCGGCGGTACCTCGGTGTTCGCCGGGGTGGGGGAGCGGACCCGCGAGGGCAACGACCTGATCCACGAGATGGAAGAGGCCGGCGTCTTCAAGGACACCGCGCTCGTGTTCGGTCAGATGGATGAGCCGCCCGGCACCCGACTCCGGGTCGCGCTGTCCGCGCTGACCATGGCCGAGTACTTCCGTGACGTGCAGAACCAGGACGTGCTGCTCTTCATCGACAACATCTTCCGGTTCACCCAGGCCGGCTCGGAGGTGTCGACCCTGCTGGGCCGGATGCCCTCGGCCGTGGGCTACCAGCCCAACCTGGCGGACGAGATGGGGCAGCTGCAGGAGCGGATCACCTCGACCCGCGGTCACTCGATCACCTCGATGCAGGCCATCTACGTCCCGGCCGACGACTACACCGACCCGGCTCCGGCGACGACCTTCGCCCACCTGGACGCCACCACCGAGCTGTCGCGGGAGATCGCCTCCCGTGGTCTCTACCCGGCTGTGGACCCGCTGACCTCGACGTCGCGGATCCTGGACGCCCAGTTCATCGGGCAGGCGCACTACGACGTGGCCGTGGAGGTGAAGCAGATCCTGCAGCGCAACAAGGAGCTGCAGGACATCATCGCCATCCTCGGTGTCGACGAGCTGTCCGAAGAGGACAAGATCATGGTCAACCGGGCCCGGCGGATCCAGCAGTTCCTGTCGCAGAACACCTACATGGCCGAGAAGTTCACCAACATCCCGGGCTCCACGGTGCCGCTGGCGGAGACCATCGAGTCCTTCCAGATGATCGTGGCCGGCAAGGTCGACCACATCGCCGAGCAGGCGTTCTTCAACGTGGGCAGCATGGAGGACGTCGAGAAGCGTTGGTCCGAGCTGCAGAAGAACAGCTGATCATGATCTCGAGCAAGCCGAAGGGCAGGGGGCGACGTGGCTGATCCGATGCAGGTCGAGGTCGTCTCGGCCACCCGGGTGGTCTGGTCGGGCAAGGCGACCAACATCATCGCCAAGACGGTGGAGGGTGACATCGGCATCCTGCCCGGCCACGAGCCGGTGCTGGCCATCCTGGTGCCGGGGGCGGTGGAGATCTTCGCCGAAGGCGCCAGCCGGGAGGTCGTCGCGGTCGACGGGGGTTTCATCTCCGTCGCGCACGGCCGGGTCTCCATCCTCAGCGAGTACGCGATGCTGGCCGAGGAGATCAGCCTGCGGGACGCCGAGAAGGAGCTGGCCGCTGCCCAGTCGCGGCTCGACGCCGGCGACGACGACGTCGACACCCGGCAGCACTACGCCCTGGCCAGCGCCCAGGTCCGGGCCGCTGAGAAGCTGCGCTAGTTCTCGCGCAACTTCGACGCAACTGAGCCGTTGCTAGGGTCGACGTGATGCATGGGTGGTTGGCGGTCCTGGTGGTCGTGCTGCTCGTCGCCGTGCTGGCGGCGGCGGCGTTGATCGCGCTGCCACTGCGACGTCGCGTGCTGGCGCGGGACGGCGGGTTGTTCGAGTGCAGCGTCCGGCTCAAGACGGCGACGCCGGGGGCCGGCTGGGTGCTGGGGATGGCCCGCTACAACGCCGAGATGCTGGAGTGGTTCCGCTTCTTCTCGTACTCGACGCGTCCCCGCGCCTCCTTCCTCCGCAACGACGTCCGGGTGATCAACAGCCGCGAGCCCGATCCCGTCGAGGCAGTGGCTCTCTACGCCGGCCAGCAGGTGGTGGAGCTGGTCGAGCACGGCGGTTCGGGCGCTGGTGGCCGGACCTGGGAGATCGCCATGGCCACCGACTCGCTGACCGGCTTCCTGAGCTGGCTGGAAGCCGCGCCACCGCGCCCACCGGGACTGTGAGCGGTTCGGCACCGACCGGGCCATCCCGGTCCCGGGGTCACTTCGGCCGGGCCGCCACCACGGCGTCGAGCTGCGTACGCATGCTCGCCATCAGCTGGTCGGCGGCCAACGGGGCGTAGTCGGGGGTGCCGGACTCGTAGCGGTACTGCCAGGTGATCGTGTTCAGGTACGGCATCAGCTGGATGGCCATCAGACCGTCCGGACCGGCGAGACCGTCGGCTCCGGTGAGGGTGTAGCCGAGCTGGTCGGAGTCCGCCGGCCCCCCGGTCCCCGCCGAGGGGGCCGGGGTGCGGGTCACCGTGGCCCGCCAGGCCTGCACGCTGCCGGGCTCGGTCTGGCGGACGAAGACCTCCTGACCGGCGCAGGTGTCGAGGGCCGCCGCGATCCGCGCGCGCTCGGTCTCGGCCTCGTCGACCTGGTCGAAGCGCAGCGTGAACAGCGAGATGGTGCTGGTGCGTCCGACCCAGTAGGTCCCGACCCCGTCCTGCGCGGCGTCAGGGAACCGGTTGGCGATCGTGGCGGAGACCAGTGGCGCGCAGGCGGCGGGTTTGACGGTCACCGGGTTCTCGGTGACCGTCTGCCGGGTCATCACCGACGCGTCGTTGGTGCCGTCGGCGCGGACCATGCCGGCGTACGTGTTCTGGACATCCGCCAGGGTCAGCGGCTCGATCGGGCGGGGCCAGAACTTCCAGGCCGCGCCGCCGCCGATGACCAGCACGCCCAGAACCAGGGCCACCAGCGGCACCCAGCGCGGGAGCTCGCGTCGCTCCCGCGGACCCAGCATCAGCTCTTCTGGGGGGACGGGCGGCTGCTCGTCCCGCACCGGTGTCGTCATACCCGCCACGCTAACCGCGATACTGGCCCCGTGCAGCAGTTCGAGGGTGACCAGTTGCGGGGCGTGAACCTGGGTGGCTGGTTCGTGGTCGAGCCGTGGATGACACCGGCGCTCTTCGCTGGCACCTCGGCCGTCGACGAGCACACGCTGATGGAGACCCCCGACGGCCCGGAGCTGATCCGCCGGCACCGGGAGACGTTCATCACCGAGGAGGACTTCGCCTGGATCGCCGGCCACGGGCTGACTCTGGTCCGGCTACCGGTCGGCCACTGGACGCTGGGCGGTGCGCCGCCGTACCTGCCAGCTGTCGAGCTGCTGGACCAGGCGATGGACTGGGCGCACGCGTACGGGTTGAAGGTGCTGCTGGACATGCACGCCGTGCTCGGCTCGCAGAACGGTCGCGACCACAGCGGCCGGGTCGGGCCGCGCGAGTTCTACGCCAGCTCACAGCACCGCGACGACAGCCTGGAGGCGCTGGCCCAGCTGGCCGCGCGCTACGCCGAGCACCCGGCGCTGTGGGGGATCGAGCTGGTCAACGAGCCGACCGACCCGCGGATCTGGCGGCTCTGGGAGTTCCACCACCGGGCCTACCGACGACTGACCGAGATCCTGGTGCCCGGCACCCGGGTGGTGTTCTCCGACGGCTACGTGCCGTGGTTCCTCAGCGGGACCCTGCGCGGCCGACCCGAGTTCCCGGTGGTGCTGGACTGCCACTTCTACCAGGCGTTCTACCCCTGGGACACCCGCAAGTCCTACGAGCAGCACCTGGCCAAGGCGCGCAAGCGGGCCAAGCTGATCGCCTGGCTGCAGCGCAAGCAGCCGGTGCTGGTGGGCGAGTGGAGCGCGGCGATGGACCCGGCCGCTCTGGTCGGCCGCCCCGAGTCCCCGGCCGAGCTGGCCCGCGGCTACGCCGACGCCCAGCTCGAGGGCTACGCCGCCGCGGCCGGCTGGTGCTACTGGTCGTACAAGACGAACACCCGCGACGACTGGAACTTCCGCCACCAGGTCGAATCAGGCGTCATACGACTCTGATGCGGCCCCCGCCGGGACCCCCGGACCATCTTTTGTGCCGAAAGTCGACGATAGTCGTCGAGATCGGCACAAAGTCGGCTAGACGAAGTCGTGGTAGGCGGGGAGGTCGAGGACGCCGTTGCCGGACAGACCCAGCAGGATCGTCTCGTCGGTGGTCGCCGCCCGGGCCCGGGCGATGGCTCCCGCCACGGCGTGGGTCGACTCGGGGGCCGGGATCAGACCCTCGGCGCGGGCGAACTCGACGCCGGCCTTGAAGGCGTCGGCCTGGTCCACGGCGATGGCCGACATCAGACCGAGGTTGACCGCGTGCGACACCATCGGTGCCATCCCGTGGTAGCGGAGACCACCCGCGTGGATGGGCGGCGGGACGAAGTCGTTGCCCAGTGTGTACATCTTCAGCAGCGGGGTCAGCCCGGCCACGTCACCGAAGTCGTAGCGGTACTCACCCTGGGTCAGCGACGGGCAGGCGGACGGCTCGCAGGCCACCACCTGGGTGCCGGTGCCCTCGCGCAGGTTGCGGCCCAGGAACGGGAAGCTCAGCCCGGCCAGGTTGGAGCCGCCGCCGGCGCAGCCGTAGACGATGTCGGCGCTCTCGCCGATCTCGTCCAGCTGGGCCAGCGCCTCGACCCCGATCACCGACTGGTGCAGCAGCACGTGGTTGAGCACGCTGCCCAGGGCGTAGTGCGCGTTCGGATCACCCACGGCGGCCTCGACCGCCTCGGAGATGGCCATCCCCAGCGAGCCGGTGGTGTCGGGATCGGCGGCCAGCATGGCCCGGCCGGCCTCGGTCAGGTCCGACGGCGAGGGGTGGCAGACCCCGCCGTACACCTCCATCTGCATCCGGCGGTAGGGCTTGGCGTCGTACGACGCGCGGACCTGCCACACCTCGCACTCCAGGCCGAGCAGTGCGCAGGCCATCGACAGCGAGGCGCCCCACTGGCCGGCGCCGGTCTCGGTGGTGAGCTTGGTGGTGCCCTCTTCGGCGTTGTAGTACGCCTGGGCCACGGCGGTGTTCGGCTTGTGCGAGCCGGCCGGGCTGACGCCCTCGTACTTGTAGAAGATCTTGGCCGGGGTGGCCAGCGCCTTCTCCAGCCGGTGGGCGCGGATCAGCGGCGACGGACGCCACAGCCGGTAGATGTCCCGCACCGGCTCGGGGATCTCGATCCAGCGCTCGGTGCTGACCTCCTGCATGATCAGCGCCAGCGGGAACAGCGGGGCCAGGTCCTGCGGACCCAGCGGCTGCCGGGTCCCCGGGTGCAGGGCCGGCGGACACGGTTCGGGCAGGTCGGCGGCCAGGTTGTACCAGTGGGTGGGGACCTCGGACGGCACGACGACGGGCTCGGTCATCGATTCACTCCTGGGAGGCGAAGGCGGCGTCGAAGCCGGACTCGGGGACGGTGATGGCGTTCAGGGTGCGGATGAAGCCCAGCGCCTCGGGAGCACCGAGCCAGACGGTCCATGCCGGCGTCCTCCCACTCGATGGAGATGGGCCCGGCGTAGCCGGTGAAGTTGAGCATCCGGAAGATGTCCTCCCACCTCGTGTCGCCGTGACCGGTGGAGATGAAGTCCCACCCGCGACGGGGGTCGGCCCAGGGCAGGTGCGAGGAGAGGATCCCGTTCCGGCCGTTGCCCATCCGGACCTTGGTGTCCTTGCAGTCCACGTGGTAGATCCGGTCGGCGAACTCGAGCAGGAAGCCGACGTAGTCCAGCCCCTGCCACACCATGTGCGACGGGTCGTAGTTGAGGCCGAAACCGGGCCGGTGGCCGATCGCCGCCAGGGCCGTCTTGGTGCTCCAGTAGTCGTACGCGATCTCGCTGGGGTGCACCTCGTGGGCGTAGCGGACCCCGACGGAGTCGAAGACGTCGATGATCGGGTTCCAGCGGTCGGCGAAGTCGGTGTAGCCGGCCCGGATGACGTCGTCGCCGACCGGCGGGAACATCGCCAGGTAGTGCCAGATCGAGGAGCCGGTGAAGCCGATCACCGTGTCGACGCCGAGGGCGGCCGCCGCCCGCGCGGTGGCCTTCATCTCCTCGGCCGCCCGCTGCCGGACGCCCTCGGGGTCGCCGTCGCCCCAGACCCGTGGCTTGACCATGTTCTTGTGCCGGTCGTCGATGATCGCGTCGCAGACGGCCTGGCTGTCGAGGTGGGTCGAGATGGCCCAGCAGCCCAGGCCGTGCTTCTCCAGCACGTCCTTGCGGTCCCGGACGTAGGCGTCGTCCTCGGCGGCCCGGACCACGTCCAGGTGGTCTCCCCAGCAGGCGATCTCCAGACCGTCGTAGCCCCACTCCGAGGCCAGTCGACACACCTCCTCGAAGGGGAGATCGGCCCACTGACCGGAGAACAGGGTGACCGGTCGGGGCTGCTGCGGCCGGGCCGTGCCGGTCGCTTCGCGCGGCGCGGTGGGGGGCTGGACGGTGTCGGTCATACCTCTCCTGACGGGGAGCTCGGGGGCTTGTCGGCTCGCTTGCCGCCGGGCACCCAGAGGATGTCCCGGTCGATGGCGGGATCGGTCGCGTTGGCGGCCCGGGACAGGATGAACAGCAGGTCGGACAGCCGGTTCAGGTAGGTGATGGCCAGCAGGTTGACCCCGCCGGGGGCCTCGCTGCCGAACCGCTCCACCGCCGTCCAGGCGGTTCGCTCGGCCCGGCGCACGATCGTGCGGGCGACGTGCAGGTGGGCCGCGGCCGGGGTCCCGCCGGGCAGCACGAAGGACCGCAGAGCCGGCAGCGGGTCGCCGAACGCGTCGCAGGCCGCCTCGAGCCGGTCGACGTAGTCGGCGGTGATCCGCAGCGGTTCGTGCGCGTACGTCTCCTGCAGCGGGTTGCCCAGGTCGGCGCCGAGGTCGAACAGCTCGTTCTGGATCCGGCCGAGCAGCGTGACCATCGCCTCCGGCAGCTCGGTGGTGGACAGCAGCACCCCGAGCTGGGAGTTGGCCTCGTCCACGTCGCCGTACGCGGCCACGCGGGGGTCGGTCTTGTCGGTGAGCGACATGTCGACCAGCCGGGTCTGACCACCGTCACCGGTGCGGGTGTAGATGCGGGTGAGGTGAACCACGCCCACACCCTAGTGTCACGCCGGAGTCCGCTCCTCCCGGCGTGGCCTCACGGGCGGGGCGGTTGCCCTGGGGCAGGGTGAGGGAGTGAGCGGACGACGCGGGCTGCTGGTGACCATCGTGGTGGTGCTGAGCCTGGCCGCGTGCGGCACCATCCCCGCCAACGACCCGCTGCGGCCGTCGACCGCCGCCGACGGTGCGAGTCCCGGTGGATCCAGCTCCGCCGCGGCCAGCGCACCAGCCCCCGCCGGCAGCCCGGCGGTGACCGGGACCGAGCAGTGCGAGTACGAGCCCAGCGGCGACGCCGCCAAGTCCGTCCGACCGCCCAGCCCCACCGGAGTGGCCACCAGCGGGACGATCAGCTACGACCTGACGATGACCGAGGGGACCGTGAGGATCACCCTCGACCCGGTCCGGGCGCCCTGCACCGTGCACTCGTTCGTGTCGCTGGCCGGGCAGGGCTTCTTCGACCAGACCCGTTGCCACCGGCTGGTGGACTCCGGTGTCTTCCTCTTCCAGTGCGGGGACCCGACCGGCACCGGCAGCGGCGGGCCGGGCTACACCTTCGCCGACGAGCTGGACGGGAGCGAGTCCTACACCAAGGGCGTGATCGCGATGGCCAACGCCGGCGCCAACACCAACGGCTCGCAGTTCTTCCTGGTCTACCGCGACTCGACCGCCCTGGACCAGAAGCCGGACTACACCATCTTCGGCGAGGTCGACCCGTCCGGCATCGGGATCCTCGAGCGGATGGCGGCGGAGGGGCAGGACGGCACCAACCCGGCCGGCGGCGGACGACCGAACAACCCGTCGGAGATCCTCGAGGTCACCCCGGCGGGTCGCTGACGGCCACCCCCGTGGGGAGCTGTGCCGCGGCCGGACAGCTGTCTCAGGAGCGCGGCGGTCGGCGCCGGTTCTTCGGCTTGGTGGTGGCGAACTTGGCCACGATGATCAGCAGCCCGATGGCCATCGCGGCGCCGATGATCGACGCGGCGAAGCCGTTGCCGCGGGTGGGGCGGACGGTCTCCAGCGTCACCAGCGCGACGTCGACGGGCAGCGTCAGCGCCGTGGCGATGATGGTGATCAGCTCGGTCACTCGACTCCTCGGTAGACGGCGCACGCCGGGCTTCTCGTCCGACGACACGTGTCTGCAGGTTCCCGGTCGGTCCCGGCGACGGATGCAGGCACCGGATCCGTCCCTCAGTCCAGGCCCAGGAAGCGGCGCAGCGCGGCCAGGAAGATCTCCGGCTGCTCGCTGTGCACCCAGTGGCCGGCGTTCTTGATGGTGAAGGTGGTGGTGCGGGGGAACAGCTCCCGCATCGCCGGCGCGTAGGCGGGGGTGATGTAGTCGGAGTTCCCGCCGGCGACCCACAGGACCGGTCCCGGGTACGGGGCAGTGTGCAGGTCGGGCCACTCACCGAGAGCGGCCAGCTCGGCCCCGAGCAGGGCGAGGTTCATCTGCCACCGCCACCCGGTGGCGCTGCGGGGGTCGCGCCGCAGGTTCTGGAGCAGGAACGAGCGCACCACCTCGTCGGGCACGTACGGCGCCAGCTGCGCGTCCGCCTCGGCCCGGGTCTGCAGCCGGTCCAGGTCGATCGCCTGCATGCCCCTGACGTAGTCGGCGAAGCCGGTCAGCCGCTCGTAGCGGACCGGGGCGATGTCGGCCACCACCAGGCGGTCGACCAGCCGGGGCTGCAGGAGGGCCATCGCCATCGCCACCTTGCCGCCCATCGAGTGCCCGACCACCGTCAGCGGGTCCCCGCCGTCGGCGGACAGCACGTCCGCGATGGCCACCGCCATCTCGCCGTACGTCACCGTCTCGGTCCAGCCGGACTGGCCGTGGTTGGGCAGGTCCATCATGATCACCCGGGCCTGCTCGGACAGCACCTTGGCGATCGAGGTCCAGTTCTTGCCCTGCCCGAACAGCCCGTGCAGCAGCAGCACGCGGGGTCCGGTGTCGCCCTGCTCGGTGTAGTGGAGCTGGTCGCGGTCGACGACGACGCGGGGCTTCATCGGGCTGTCCTCGATCGGGCCGTCCCTGAGCGTGCCGGCCTCACGGGCGTCGACTCCAGCAGCCGGTGTGCCAGTGCCGCCGCTCGGTGACCGGGGAGTCGACCTGCCAGGTCGTCGGCTCGGCCGGCCAGACCACCACGTGCGGGGTGCCCGGGGGGATGGCCCGCGAGCACCCCGGGCAGCGGTACTCCTTGGTGGCGGCGGCACCGGCGATGCTGCGGACGACCCAGCGTCCGTCGCCCCGCTGCTCCGCCCGCGCGTGGCCGGAGCCCAGTGGGCGTGGCGGTCGCAGGTGCTTGCTCGGACGTCTGGCCACCGGAGAAGTCTGTCAGAGCGGTGGGAACGGACCCGCTGGTGCGTCGCCACGAGGACGAGCAGCCCGCCCGCGACCGGTAGGTTGACCGGGTGCGTTTGCTGATCGCCCGGTGCCAGGTCGACTACGCGGGTCGGCTGACCGCCCACCTGCCGATGGCGACCCGACTGATCCTGGTCAAGGCCGATGGGTCGGTCTCCATCCACGCCGACGACCGGGCGTACAAGCCGCTGAACTGGATGAGCCCGCCCTGCACCGTGACGGTGCGACCCGCGGCTGCGGTGACAGCTCCCACCGATCCGGGCGACGCCGGTCTGGTCGGCGAGCCGGTGACCGAGGTCTGGGAGGTCAAGGGCCGGGACGGCGACACGCTGCTGATCTCGCTGGCCGAGGTGCTGCACGACTCCCAGCACGACCTCGGCGTCGACCCCGGGCTGCAGAAGGACGGGGTCGAGGCCCACCTGCAGGTCCTGCTGGCCGCCCACCCGGAGACGCTGGGCGCGGGCTGGAGCCTGGTCCGGCGCGAGTACCCGACGGCGATCGGACCGGTGGACCTGCTCTGCCGGGACGCCGACGGTGCGTACGTGGCCGTGGAGATCAAACGGCGGGGCGAGATCGACGGTGTGGAGCAGCTCACCCGCTACCTGGAGCTGCTCAACCGGGACCCGCTGCTCGGGTCGGTGCGCGGGATGTTCGCCGCCCAGCAGATCAAGCCGCAGGCGCGGGTGCTGGCCGGCGACCGCGGGATCGCCTGCGTGACCGTCGACTACGACGTGCTGCGCGGCACCGACGACCCGACCGCCCGGCTGTTCTGAGTCCGCCGTGCGTCCCGTGCTGGTGGTGATCGGCGGTCTGCCCGGCAGCGGCAAGTCGACCATCGCCACGGCGCTCGCGCGGGAGACCTCGACGCCGTACGTGCGGGTCGACCGCGTCGAGCAGGCGGTCGTGGACTGGACGCAGCTGACGCACCCGGTCGGTCCGGTCGGCTACGCGGTGGCGCACGCGCTCGCCGACGAGCAGCTCCGGCTGGGACTGGACGTCATCGTGGAGTGCGTCAACCCCGCCGCCGTCACCCGGGACGCCTGGCCGGCGACGGCCGGTGCGGCCGGTGCCGGTCTGGTGGAGGTCGAGGTGGTCTGCTCCGACCCGGTCGAGCACCGGCGTCGGGTCGAGGAACGAGCCACCGATGTCGTCGGACTGGTGAAGCCGACCTGGGCCGAGGTCGTCGGGCGGGACTACCAGCCCTGGGACCGTTCCCGGGTCGTGGTCGACACCGCCCGGACCTCGGTCGCCGCTGCGGTGCAGGAGATCGCCGCGGCGGTCGCGGCGCGTCGGGCCTGACGGCCGTCGCCGACGCGCGGTTGGGCGGCACGGGGCAGGATGGCGCGGTGAGCACCCAGCGCGTCGTCGAGATCGAGTCCGGCACCCTCGCTGGGTCGGCGCGGGGGGCGGTCGACGTCTGGCTCGGGGTGCCGTTCGCCGAGCCGCCGGTCGGGCGCCTGAGATTCACCGCACCCGTGGCGGTCCGGCCCTGGCGCGGTGTCCGGCCGGCCACCGCCGTCGGCGGGGCCGCCCAGCAGCTGACCGCCGTGACCGCCTCGACCCGTCAGCTCGGGTCGCCGAGCGAGGACTGCCTCTACCTGAACGTGTACGCCCCGGCGGAGCCGGGCCCGCCGCGACCGGTGCTGGTCTGGATCCACGGCGGCTCCTACGCCAGTGGCAGCGGCGCTCTCTACAACGGCTCGGGGCTGGCGGCCGGCGGGGACGTGGTGGTGGTCACCCTCAACTACCGTCTCGGGGTCTTCGGCTTCGTCGACCTCGGTGCCGTCACCGACGCCGAGGTCCCCAGCAACCTCGGTCTGCGCGACCAGATCGCCGCGCTGAGGTGGGTGCGGGACAACATCGCGGCGTTCGGGGGCGACCCCGAGCGGGTGACGGTGGCGGGGGAGTCGGCGGGCTCGGTGTCGGTGTCCCTGCTGCTGACCGCGCCGAGCGCTCGCGGGTTGTTCCGCTCCGCCATCATGCAGAGCGGCTCCTACAGCCTCATCCACGGCGGAGAGGTGCGGCTGGAGGTCGCCCGCCGGTACGCCGACGAGCTGTCGCTGGGGCCGTCCGACGGTGACCGGCTGTGGGAGATGCCGGCCGAGCGGTTGCTGGCCGCCCAGCGCGCCGTCCGGCGGGCTGTCCGGGGCACCGTCCCGGCCGCGCCGTGGTTCGACGGCGACCTGGTGCCGGCGTCGCTGGCCGCCGCCCAGGCTGCCGTGCGGCCGGAGGTGCCGCTCCTGATCGGCCACAACCACGACGAGGTGACGATGTTCCAGCTGCTGCCCGGCGACATCATGCCCACCACCCGTTCGGCCCTGACCACGCGGCTGCGGAAGGCGCTGGAGCCCGAGCACGCCGAGGCGGTGATCGGTGCCTACCCCGACAGCCTGCTCGGCACCCGCGCGCTGGGCACCGATCTCAACTTCGCCGTGCCCACCCGGCACTTCGGCGAACGACACCGCGCGGCGGGCGGTCCGACCTGGTGCTACCGGTTCGACGCCGCCGTGCCGCTGATCGGCGCGACCCACGCATCCGAGCTGCCGTACCTGTGGGACTGGACGGGACCGGCGTCGGTGATCCTCCGTGGTCGCCCGACCGGCGCCCGTCGGGCGCTGGGCCGTCGGCTGAAGGACCACTGGACCGCCTTCGTCCGGGACCAGGCCCCCGGTCCCGACTGGCCCGCCTTCACCCTGCCCGAGCGTCCGACCACGGTGTTCCGCCCCGACGGCGACGCGGTCGAGACCGGCGGCGCCCCGCGGCACGAGGTCTGGCGGGGGATCGACGTGATGCCCCGTGACTGACGGCGCCGCCGCTCCCGAGCACGTCGACGTGCTGGTCATCGGGGCCGGGCTGTCAGGCGTCGGTGCCGCCTGCCACCTGCGCCGGGAGTGCCCGACCAAGACCGTGGTGGTGCTGGAGGCGCGCGAGCGGCTGGGCGGGACCTGGGACCTGTTCCGCTATCCCGGGGTCCGGTCCGACTCCGACATGTTCACCCTCGGCTACGACTTCCGTCCCTGGCGCTCCAGCCGGGCCATCGTCGACGGTCGGTCGATCCTGGCGTACGTGACCGAGACGGCCCGGGCGTACGGCGTGGACCAGCAGATCCGGTTCGGTCACCGGGCCGTCCGCGCGGAGTGGTCGAGCGAGACCGCTCGGTGGACGGTCACCGTCGACCGAGGTGACGCCGAGCCGGTGGCGTTGACCTGCTCCTGGCTGTACGCCTGCACCGGCTACTACCGCTACGACCGGGGCCACCGGCCGACCTTCCCCGGGGAGGACGACTTCACCGGACCGGTGGTGCACCCGCAGCAGTGGCCCGAGGACCTCGACGTGGCCGGTCGGCGGGTGGTGGTGATCGGCAGCGGCGCCACCGCGATCACCCTGGTGCCCGCCCTGGCGGCGCAGGGGGCCCAGGTGACCATGCTGCAGCGCTCACCCAGCTACATCGCCTCCGTCCGCTCGATCGACAGGACGGCCGAGCGGATGCGAGGGCGCTGGCCGTCCCGGGTGACCGACGTGGTGGTGCGCTGGAAGTACGTGCTCACCAGCATGGTGATCTACCGGCTGAGCCGGCGGCGGCCGGAGCGGATGAAGGCGCTGCTCCGCCGTGGCGCCGTCGCCCGGCTGCCTGCCGGCTTCGACGTCGAGACGCATCTGACCCCGACCTACCAGCCCTGGGACCAGCGGCTGTGCGCGGTGCCGGACGGCGACCTGTTCGCCGCCCTCCGGGCCGGGACGGCCGACATCGTGACCGACCAGGTCGACCGCTTCACCGCTGACGGCGTACGGCTGACGTCGGGCCGCGAGCTCGACGCGGACGTGATCGTGACCGCCACCGGCCTGACCGTGCTGGCCCTGGGCGGGATGGAGCTGGTGGTCGACGGTCGGGTGGTCGATCCGGCGAGAAGCCTGGCGTACAAGGGCATGATGATGTCCGGGGTCCCGAACTTCTGCCTCACCCTCGGCTACACCAACGCCTCCTGGACGCTCAAGGCCGATCTGGTGGCCCGCTACGTGTGCCGTCTGCTGCGCCAGCTCGATCGGCGCGGCTGGCGCAGCGTGACCCCGGTCGCCCCGGACTTCCCCGACGACCAGCTGACCGGGCTGATCGACCTGCAGTCCGGCTACGTCCGGCGGGGTGGGCAGCGGCTGCCCCGGCAGGGTCCTGTCGCGCCCTGGCGGTTGCACCAGAACTACCTGCGCGACCTCGCGCTGCTGCGCTGGGGGCGGCTGACCGACGGCCTGCGGATCGACCGCTCAGGGCCGGTCCGGACGAGGAGGGACCATGATCGACTACCGGTTCGCTGACGGCACCGCCCTGGTCACCGGGGCGGCGAGCGGCATCGGCGAGGCGCTGGCGTACGCGTTGGCCGAACGCGGCAGTCACCTGGTGCTGCTGGACCGGACCGCGGACCGGCTGGCCGCGGTGGCGGCGGAGATCAGGCGGCGGCATCCGGCGGTGCGGGTCGCGACAGTGGTGGCCGACCTGTCCGACCACGACGCGACCCTGGAGCTCGGCGACCGGCTGGCCCGGGAGCACCCCGAGCTGACGCTGGTGATCAACAACGCCGGGGTGGCCCTGGCCGGGTCGTTCACCGAGCTCAGCCTGGACGAGTTCGACTGGCTGATGGAGATCAACTTCCGGGCCGTGCTCACCCTGACCCACGCGCTGGTGCCCGTCCTGCTGCAGCACCCGGGCTCGCACCTGGTCAACGTGTCCAGCGTCTTCGGTCTGATCGCCCCGCCGACCCAGTCGGCGTACGTCACCAGCAAGTTCGCCGTCCGCGGACTGACCGAGTCGCTGCGGGCCGAGCTGCTCGGACGGGTCGGGGTCACCTGCGTCCACCCCGGCGGCATCGCCACCCGGATCGCCGTCGACGCCCGGATCAGCGACGGTGCCGACACGGCCGAGGTCGACCGCGGGCAGCCGCTGATCGCCTCGCTGCTGACGATCCCGCCGGCGGTCGCGGCCGAACGCATCCTGGACGGTGTCCGTCGGCGCCGACCGCGGGTCCTGATCGGCGCGAGTGCCCGGATCCCGGACCTGGCCGCCCGGATCGCGCCCGCCTCGTACGGGCGGGTGCTGGCCCTGCTGGTGGCTGTCGGTCGGCGACGGGTCAACCGCTGACGGCTCGATCGGCCGGACAGAGTGCTGGCTGGTTCCCGTCATCGGGGACGAGCCGGCACCAGGGAGGACCGGCACGATGATGTCGAGAAACCGCCGCCGGCTCCGTCTCCCGTACAGAAGCCACTTCCGGGCCGACCGATCGAGAGGACCACAGCACCGTGAACCAGTACGCCGTCCTGATCTACAACGACGACTCCGCGCACGCCCCGGACGCGCCGGCGGAGGACACCGCCTGCTGCGACGAGCACGCCGACGAGCTCCGGGCCGCCGAGTCGATGGTGCTCGCGTACGCGTTGACGCCGCGGGCCCTGGCCACCTCGCTGCGCCCCGGTTCGAGGGTCTCGGAACCGTTCGTACCGGACGGGCCCATCGTGGCCGGCTTCTACATCATCGAGGCCCCGGATATGGAGACGGCCGTAGCCATCGCCGGGACCAACCCGGTGCTGCGGGAGGGCGGGGGCGTGGAGGTGCGCCCGGTCCACAGCGGTGGTCTGGTCGAGCACTGACCCCTCAGACCCCGAACCGGTCGAGCACCTCCTGGGCCAGCTCGGTCGGCGTCCGGCCCTCGACGTGCAGCCGCCAGCTGCCCGGGAGGTCGGGCAGGTGCTGCGCGTACGCGTCGTGGTCGCGCCGCAGGAACTCCGGCTCCTTGCTCAGCCCGCGTCCCGGATCCCCTTGGGCGCGGGCCAGCGACGCGGCGTAGTCGGCGGTCAGGACGACGGGGAAGATCGTCGTCCCGGCCGGCAGCCGGTCCCGCACCAGCTGCACCTCCTCCGGGGTGGACGTGCCCTCGTCGACGACCACGTCGACGTCGGTCGCGTACCAGGCACCGACCAGCTGCGCGTGGATCGCGTGGGCCTGGTCCCAGCTGGGCAGGGTGGGCAGGGCCATCTCGGCGACCGTGTCGAGGTCGGTCAACGCCACCGACCGGCCGGTCTCGCGGAGCAGCCGGGTGACCTCCGCGGCCAGGGTGCTCTTGCCGGCGGCGATGGGCCCGGTGATCATCAGCAGCCGGGGGCCGCCGCCGTCACCGGCGGTCCGCGGCTCGCGCGCAGCCAGCAGCTGCTCGCGCAGGATGTCGGCGTGCCCGTTGTGCTGGGCGAGCTCGCGGAGCACCTGCAGCTGGATCCAGCGGACCGTCATCGCGCCCAACCGGTGTCCGGCGACGACGTGGTCGGCGGCGTAGGTGGTCTCGACCTCGCGGGCCACCGCACAGGCCTGGTCGTAGTCGGCCAGCACCGAGGCGATGGTGTCCGTCGGCTGGAGCGCGAACGAGTCGTCGACCGCCTCGGGTTGTCCCAGCTCGGTCCTCGGCGTGCCGGTGACCGCCTCCTGGTACCAGACCACCTGCAGGAACGTGGCGTGCTTCACCAGGCCCAGCAGCGTGGTCGCCGACGGCACCAGCCGCGCGCGGACCTCGTCCTCGGACAGGCCGTCCAGGGTGGCCCGCAGCATCGTGCGCTGGGCCTCGACGAAGACCGCGAGCTGCTCGGTCCCGTCCAGGGTGCGGTCGGCGAAGACGCGGGCGGGCGCCGAGCGAGGTGGTGTCATGGGTGACGAGTCTGCTCCCCGGGGCGGCTCGGGCCCCCCACCCCTCGGCCGCGCGGAGCCGGACCGACGCCAGCACACCGAGATGATCGGTGCGGCCGACCCGAACCGTCCGGAAGCCGGTGGCGGTCAGGTCCGCGCTGACCAGCAGGTGGTCGATGGCGATCAGCGGCGGCACCGGCCCCTGTGCCGGGAAGGTCGGCTGCCAGCCTGCTCCCGACAGGTCGTCGGCGTCCCGGAAGCCCCGGTCACCGTACTGGCGCAGACTCGGGTGACTGTCGACGGCGTTGAAGTCACCAGCCACCACGGTCGCGGCGGTGGGGACGTGGGCGAGCACCTGCTGCTGCGCGGGCCACCAGTCCTGGCCGCCGAGTCGGGGCCGGGGCGGGTGCACGGCCGCGATGGTGATCGGTCCCAGGCCGGGCCGTCACCGTGGCCCGCCAGTTCTGCCCACCCCCGGCCGGATCGAGCCGCTGCCCGCCGGTCAACGGATAGCGGCTGTAGATCCGCGTCCCCGACGGGCCGCCCGCCGGCAGTCGGTCACCACTGGCGTACGGGAACGTGTCCTCGAACCCGGTGGCGCGCAGTCCGTCGGCGGCCGACTGGGTGACCTCCACCAGCACCACGACATCGGCTCCGACAGCCGCCGCCCGCACCGATGCGGGATCTGCCGCCCCGAACAGCAGGTTCTGGGACAGCACGGTGAGCTGGCCCGGTGCGGCGACCTGGTCCCGGTCCGCCACGACGTCGGGGAGCACCCAGGAGCCGTGCAGCACGGTCAGAACGACCGCCAGACCGGCCAGGGACATCCGGATCGGGCCGCCCCGCGACAACAGCGCCGAGGTGAGCAGGGCGACCAGGGCCACGCCGTACGCCAGCAGGGCGAAGTCGACGAACGAGGTGATCATCGCCCACGTGTCCCGGACAGACCCGGCACGACGTCGATCCAACGAGCGACCGTGCAGCCGACACCGACAACGAGGGCCACCACGCCGAGGACCGCACTGATCCGCGCCGCCACGGCTCGGCCACGGCCTACCCGTCCACCCATGATCGGCGGCGGGAGCGGGACTCAGAGCGAGGACGCGGCGGCGTACCCGGTGCTGGTCTCGTCCTCGGACTCGTGCGTCGACTCGACGGCGACCGGCTGGTTCACCCGGGTCTCGTCGACGTCGCTGAGCTCCAGCTGCGGCACCTCGGGCAGGCTCTGGGCCGTCTCGGCCGCAAGGGCACTGAGGGACGTGAGCTGGCTGAGCATGGCCTGCTTGCGACGATCCAGCAGATCCTGCTCGCGGCGCATCTGACGCCGACGCCAGGCGAACTCCTGCCGGGCGCGCTCGTCGATGGTGTCGGCCTGGGCCTGGGCCCGGGCGACGATCGCGTCGGCTTCCTCGATGGCCGCCCGCTTGACCCGCTCCGCCTCGTAGAGCGCGTCGGTGCGCAGCCGGGCCGCGACCTCGGTCTGCTCGGCCAGGTGGGTGGCCGCCTGGGTCTGCAGCTGGCTGGACTCGCCCAGCAACGCCTCGATCCGGGCCTGGGCGTCGTCCTGCACGGTGCGCAGATCGGTCAGGGCCTGGTCCCGCTCCACGGCGGTCTGCTCCCGCAGCACTGCCGCATCCCGCTCGGCCGCCCCCAGCAGCTGACGGGCCTCGAGCCGGGCGGTCTCCAGCCGGGCGGCGCTGAGCCGCTCGTTCTCGACCAGCAGCGCCTCCGCCTCGACCCGGGCACTGGCCAGCAGCTGCTCGGACTCGAACCGGGCGTGCTGGTAGACCGACTGGGCGTCGGCGTCGGCCTGGCGACGAAGGGCGTCGAGCTCACTCAGCTGACGGTCCCGGATGCCGGCCAGCTCGTTCTCGGCCCGCTCCCGCTGCTGGCGGGTCTCGGTGTCGGTCTGCTCCAGCAGCCGGTCGGCCTCGCGCTGGGCCTGTGCGGTCAGGTCCCCGGCCTGCTCCTCGGCCACCCGCAGGATCTCCTGCGCCCGCCCACCCAGGTTGTTGAAGTCCGGGTGCGCGGCGTCCTGGGCCCCGGTCAGGTCGTGCCGCAGCTGTCCGTTCTCGGCGATCAGCCGCTGCGTCTGGCCTTCGAGGTCGTTCAGTCGGGACTGGATGGAGCGGACGAAGCCGTCCACGGCGTCGCGGTCGTAGCCGCGGCGGTTGATCGGGAAGTCGCTGGAGGGGAGGGGTGCGCCTGAGTACGCCACGGCCGGGTCCTTGTCTGTCTTGCTGGTGTCGTGCGGGGGATGGAGGAGGTGCTGGGTCAGCGGTTGTCGCGGTCGTTCGCCGCCATCTGCTCGGCGGAGATGACGACCGTGGCGTCGGGATCGGAGTCGCCGGACTCCGTCTCGGTCCGGCTCGAGGACTCGGTCGAGGTCGAGGACTCGTCCACGGCGGGGCGGTCTCGGTCGATTCGGTGGAGTGGGTGGACTCGGACGTCTCGGTCACGTCCTGCTGCTCGACGCCGTCCGACTGGGCGGTCGTCGTGCTCGTCGGTGGTGTCGTGCTCGTCGGCTGCGTCCTGCGCGGTGTCAGTGGTGTCGAGGTCCTCGCCGTCTGATCAGTCTGATCGGTCGCGTCGGATTCCTCGGACGGGCTGGACTCGTCGGTCGGGGCGTCCTCCGTCGGGCGCTGGCCCTCCGGCAGCGCCGGGGCGAGACCGGGCGGCAGCATGACCGTGCGGTCACCCAGCTCGCCGTCGAAGTCGTCCAGGTCGTAGGGCTCGGGGAACGAGGTGGCGGTCTCCTGAGCGAGAGCTGACAGGCTGGCCAGCTGCGCCAACACCGCCTGCTTGCGCTGACCCAGCAGATCGGTCTCCCGGCGCAGCTGCTCCTTGCGCCAGGCGAACTCGGCCTGGGTGCGCTCGCTGATGGCGGCGGCCTGCTTCTTGGCCGCCTCGACCCGGTCCTCGGCCTCCTTGACCGACGACAGCTTGAGCTGCTCGGCCTCGTGCAGGGCCTCCTCGCGGATCCGGGTGGCCTCGACGATGTCGGCCTCGAGCCGGGCGGCGGACTCCTCGTGGTAGCGGGTCGCCTCGGTCAGCATGGCGGACGTCTGCTGCGACGCGTCCTCCTGGGCACGCCGCAGCTCGGTCAGCGCGGCCTCACGCTCGACGGCGATCTGCTGCCGGATGTCGGCGATCTCCGCTCGACCACGCGGCGCAGCTCCTCGGTGTCGAGGTAGGTCTGCTGGCGTACGGACTGGACGTCGTGCTCGGCCTCGCGCCGCAGCGACTCCGCCTGCCGACGGCCGGCCTCCAGCAGCGCCTCCGACTCGGCCTTGGCCCGATCGAGCTGGCTGGCCCCGTCGGCCTCCAGCCGGGCGCGGACCTTGTCGATCTCGGCCAGGCCGCCCGACTTCAGCTCGTCGCCCTCCCGAGCGGCCTGGTCGCGGGTGGAGTCGGCTTCGCGCCGGGCCTCCTCGCGCAGCCGCTCGGCGTCGGCGGTGGCGCGGTCCATCACGTCGCGGGCCTGCTCCTCGGCGAGCCGCAGGATCTCCGACGCCCGACCGCCGAGGTTGGTGTAGTCGGCCTTGTTGTGGGAGCGGCCTCCTCCAGCTGGCGCTTGAGCTCGCCGTCTGCTTCTCGGCGTTCGCGGCCTGCTGCCGCACCTGGACCATGGTGGCCTCGAGCGAGCGGACGTAGTCGTCCACGGCCGCCCGGTCGTAGCCGCGCAGGGCCGACGGGAAGTTCCCCGCGGCGCTGGCGGCGTCATCGAAGAGCCCGAGTCCGGTGTTGTCCGACGCTCATCGCTGTCCTGTCTCCATACGCTCGGCGGCCACAGCCGCTTGAACCAACTCGATCAGCACCCCGCCGGTGTCCTTGGGATGCACGAAGTTGATCCGAGACCCCCCTGTACCAGTTCTGGCTGCATCATAAAGCAGCCGCAGCCCTTTCCCCGAAGGACACTCGCGGCGTGGTCGATGTCTTCGACCCGGTACGCCAGCTGCTGCAGGCCAGGTCCGGAGCGTCCAGGAACCGCGCCAGGGCACTCTGCTCGCTCAGCGGCGCCAGCAGCTGGAGCTGGGCACCGGCTCGGCCCCGGGCGGCGCCAGCATCGCCTCGGCCACGCCCTGCTCGACGTTCTCCTCCCGGTGCAGGAGCACCAGGCCGAGCACCTAGGTGTGGAAGGCGATGGCGGCGTCCAGGTCGGGCACCGCCACACCGACGTGGTCGACGGCGATCAGACCCGGCACCGGCGCCGGGGCGGCTGACATCATGTCGCCCCCTGCCACGCGCAGGCGGTGCCAGACTGTCCGCAGCACCGGGACGAGGCGAAGGAGCAGCGATGCTGGCGGGATCGGTGATCGTGGGCGGAGCCCGCACCCCGTTCGGGAAGCTGCTCGGCGGGCTGGCCGGCGTGTCGGCGACCGCCCTCGGGGGCCACGCCATCGCGGCCGCCCTCGCCCGCGCCGGGCTGCGCGGGGACCAGGTGGACGCCGTGATCCTGGGTCAGGTGCTGCAGGCCGGCTGCGGGCAGCTGCCCGCCCGGCAGGCGGCCGTGGCGGGCGGCATACCGATGTCGGTGCCGTCGCTGACCATCAACAAGGTGTGCCTGTCCGGTCTCGCGGCTGTGGCCCAGGCCGACCAGCTGATCCGCGCGGGCGAGGCCGACATCGTGGTGGCCGGCGGGATGGAGTCGATGACCCGGGCGCCGCACCTGCTGCCCGGCTCACGGCCGGCTTCACCTACGGCGACGTGACGCTGCGGGACCACCTGGCGTACGACGGCCTCTGGGACGCGTTCACCGACCAGGCCATGGGCCGCCTGACCGAGGCCTGCAACACCGGCGCCGAGGAGGTGAGCCGGGCCGACTCGGACGCGTTCGCCGCCCGGTCCCACCAGCGGCGGAGGCAGCGGCCGAGCTGCTCGCCGAGGAGATCGTCCCGGTCGAGGTGCCGCAGCGGCGCGGCGACCCGGTCACGGTGAGCGCCGACGAGGGCGTCCGCGCCGGGGTCACCGCCGAGGCCTGGCCGGGCTGCGGCCGGCGTTCGGCGCTGACGGCATCATCACGGCGGCGTCCTCCAGCCCGATCTCGGACGGGGCGGCCGCGCTGGTGGTGGCCTCGGCGGCCGTCGCCGAGCGGCTCGGTCTGCCGGTGCTGGCCCGGATCGGGGCGTACGGCCAGGTCGCCGGCCCCGACTCCTCGCTGCAGCTGCAGCCGGCCCGGGCCATCGAGACCGCCCTGGCCAAGCAGGGCCTCGGCGTCGCCGACCTGGACCTGATCGAGATCAACGAGGCCTTCGCCCCGGTCGGTCTGGCCAGCGCCCGGGACCTGGGACTCAGCGCCGAGCAGTCCGACGAGCGGGTCAACGTGCACGGCGGGGCGATCGCGCTCGGCCACCCGATCGGCGCCTCGGGAGCGCGGCTGGTGCTGCACCTGGCGTACGAGCTGCAACGGCGGGGGAGCGGCACCGCGGTGGCGGCGCTCTGCGGCGGTGGGGGCCAGGGCGACGCCCTGATCCTGACCGCGGCCTGATGGCGGGCGCTGCTGCCGGCCCGCCCGACCTGGACGCCCTGGTCGACCAGGCCCGCGCGGGCCGGTCCCGAGCCATCGGGCGGCTGGTCAGCCTGGTCGGAGAACCAGGACCGACCGCCTGCCGGGCTGATGGCGCGGCTGGCGCCCGACACCGGTCGGGCCCGGGTGATCGGGCTGACCGGATCGCCAGGGGTGGGCAAGTCCACCACCGTGGCCGCCCTGGTCACGCGCGCTCCGGCAGCGGCGAGCAGCGGGTGGCCGTGCTCGCCGTCGACCCCAGCTCGCCGTTCTCCGGCGGCGCGCTGCTCGGGGACCGGGTCCGGATCCAGCAGCACGCGCTCGACCCCGGCGTCTTCATCCGGTCGATGGCCACCCGTGGCCACCTGGGCGGGTTGGCGGCGGCGGCCCCGCAGGCGGTCCGGGTGCTGGACGCCGCCGGCTTCGACACCGTCCTGGTCGAGACGGTCGGGGTCGGGCAGTCGGAGGTCGACGTGGCCGGTCAGGTCGACGCGACGCTGGTGCTGCTGGCCCCGGGGATGGGCGACGGCGTCCAGGCCGCCAAGGCGGGGGTGCTCGAGATCGGTGACCTGTTCGTGGTCAACAAGGCCGACCGGGACGGTGCCCACGTGGTGGTCCGCGAGCTCCGGAACATGATCGGGCTGGCCCAGCGCGGCCCGGAGGACTGGAAACCGCGGTCCTCAGCCCAGCGCGGTGGACGGCGTCGGCGTGCCCGAGCTGCTGACCGAGCTCGACCGTTCCAGGCAGCACGCCACCAGCCTCCGGGATGCTGGCTCGGCGGCGGCATCACCGGGCGCGCCGGGAGGTGGAGTCGCTGGTACTGGCGCGGCTGCGGGCCACTCTGCCCGTGCACGGGCGGACCGGCCTGGAACGTGTCGCGGCTGAGGTGGCGGCCGAGCCGTCTGGACGCGTACGCCGCCGCCGACCGGGTGCTCGGCGGCCCCTGACGGCCGGCGGCGGGGCGGGCTCTCAGTCTCAACTACAGCCTGAGGCTGGTTGGGCGTGGCGGCTGTCGGCGTACGTAGAGGCGCCTGAGCGTGGGGTAGAAAAGTCCCCAACACCGCGTACGACGAGTCGTCGTGCCACCGAGACCAGTGGGAGTGAACGCAGCGATGAAGTGGATCAAGCGGATGCTGCTGCTGTTGGTCGTCGGCTTCGTGCTGTTCTACCTGGTGAACCAGCCCCAGGGTGCCGCCGACGCCGTGCGCGGAGCCGCTGCGGCGGTCGGGACCGCGATCAACTCCCTGATCACCTTCTTCAACGCCCTCGCCGGCTGACCCGCGTGTCCGGACCGCTGGCCTGGCTCGACCCCGGTGTCGAGCGCTACCTGCTCGTCGAGGACGGCGAGCAGATGCGTGACCAGGTCACCCGGCACTGGGCGGCCAGCGTGTGGCCCGGCATCCGGTTCGGCGTCGGTGTCTGGCTGCTGGCCGGCGCCTTCGTGTTCACCTCCTGGATCTTCTGGGTCGTGCTGGTGCTCGCGCTCGCGGTCCTGGCGAACGCGGCTGGGTGCTCGCCGACCAGTTCCGCGACCGCTTCGTGGTCACCAACCAGAAGGTCTACCGGGTGCACGGCAACCTCAACCAGCTCCGGGCGAGCATGCCGCTGACCAGGATCCTGGACATCACCGTGGACCGTCCCGTGCTCGGCCGGCTGCTGGGCTACGGTCACTTCGTGTTCGAGTCCGCCGCCCAGGACCAGGGTCTGCGGGAGATCAAGTGGGTCTCCGAGATCGACGACCGCGAGCGGTTGATCCAGCGGGTGATCCACGAGGCTGGTCTCGGCACGGGACCGACCACGACCAACGCCACGGAGGACGACGGGACGTGAGCACCGGACGCGCACCGCTGCCGTTCGATCCCATCCAGGAAGCGGCCCGGCTCTGGGACCAGCGCTGGGACGAGACACCGCGGATGCGTGCGGTGACGTCACTGATGCGGGTCCACCAGCTGGTGCTCACCGAGCTCGACGAGCTGCTGCGGCCGCTCGGTCTCACCTTCGCCCGCTACGAGGTGCTGGTGCTGCTCTCGTTCTCCCGGCGCGGCGCACTCCCGCTGGGCAAGATCGGCGAGCGGCTGCAGGTGCACGCCACCTCGGTCACGCCGCTGGTCAAACGGCTGGAGAGCGCCGGTCTGATCCGGCGCACCCCCCATCCGGAGGACGGCCGGGCCGTGCTGGCCTCGATCACCCCGGACGGTCAGCGGGTGCTGCAGCAGGCCACCGAGGCGATCGTCGCCGCCCGGTTCGGGCTCGCGTCCATGTCCGACGAGCAGTGCGACGACCTCACCTCCCTGCTGACCCCGCCGCGCTCGGCCGCGGGCGACTTCTGAACCGCCGCGTCGGACACCGGGGAGGGGCCGTGCGGGTGCTGGCCGTGGCCGACGCCGACTCCTACCTGAAGTGGAGCGCCGCGACCCTCGACCGGCTTCCGCCGGACTGGGACCGCGAGCAGGTGCTGCTCGGCTCACCGGTCGCCCCGTCCCCGGAGCAGGCCCGCGCCGCCACCGGCTCCCCGGTCCGCCGGCTCTCGCTGACGGATCTGCACCGCCTGCTGCGCCGGAGACCGCCGGACGTCCTGCTGCTGGCCTGCACCGGGCCGACCGTCGCCCTGCTGGCCGGTCTCCCGGCGGTCCGGGGCCGCGGCCGACCCGTGCTGGTCACCGGACTGCCGGGGATCAGCATCCCGGCGTCGGCCAAGGCCGTGACCCATCGTCGCGCCTGTGACCTGCTGGTGGTGCACAGCCGACGGGAACGCACGGAGTTCACCCGGCTGGCCACCGACCTTGCTCCCGGCCTCGCCGTCGCCCTCGCCGGACTGCCGTTCCTGCACCGCGACCAGGACCGCCGGGCCGCAGGCCGTGGGGGCGGCGGGGCCGGGGGTGCCGTCGGCGAGGACGTGGTGTTCGCCGCCCAGGCCAAGGTCCCGCCCAGCCGCGGTGACCGCGAGGCGATCCTGCTGGCGCTGTCAGCGGTCCGCCCGGTCGGCTCCGCCGTGGTGAAGGTCCGGGCGCTGCCGGGTGAGCAGCAGACCCACCACGAGGAGCTCCCGTACGCCGACCTGTGGGCCGACCTGCTGGCCGCCGGGCGCGTGGAACCCGACAGCGTGCGGTTCGCGTCCGGAGCCATGCGGGCGAGCCTGGAGAGCGCCCGCAGCCTGGTCACCGTCTCCTCGACGGCGGCCCTGGAGGCCATCGACACCGGCGTGCCGGTGGTGGTGCTCAGCGACTTCGGGGTGTCGGAGTCCATGATCAACACGGTGTTCGCCGACTCCGGCTGCCTGGGCGATCTCGAGGACGTCCGGGCCGGTCGGGCGCACCGCCCCGACCCGGCCTGGTTGGCCGACAACTACTTCCACCCGACCGAGGAGGACGATCTGGTCACGCGGGTGAGCGACCTGGTCGCTCGACGGACCTCGGGACGGTTGCCCGTCCCCGGCCGCGGGGCTCCCTGGTGGCGGCAGGCCCGGGCGGCCGCCCGGCTGCTGCTGCCGGGGACGATCCTCGACCGGCTGCGGTCGGCGCGGGCCCACCGGTCCCGGTCGACGGCCCGGGTCAGCCGCTGACGGCCGCGGACCGCGCGGCCAGCACCAGGTCGCAGACCTCGCGGACGGCGCCGCGCCCCCCGGGTCGGCTCAGCACGAGCCGGGCCGCCCGGAGCACCTCGGGGTGGGCGTCGGCGACCGCGATCGGCCAGCCGACCGCCGCCATCACCGGCAGGTCGTTGAGGTCGTTGCCCACGAACGCGACGTCGTGGGCGTGCAGGCCCCGGCGGTCCAACCAGGCGGTCAGGGCACACACCTTGTCGTCGACGCCCTGGAGCACGTCGACCCGCAGCTTGGCCCCCCGGGCGCCGACCACCGGGTTGCGCTCCTTGGACACGATGACGAACGGGACACCAGCCTCCCGCAGCATCGACACGCCCAGACCGTCGCTGCGGGACACCCGGACGGCCTCGACGGCGTTCTGGTCGACGAGCACCCGGTCGTCGGTGTGGACCCCGTCGAAGTCGGTGGCCACGGCGGCGACGTCCAGCAGCACCGGACGGGGATCGAGCAGGGGAGCCAGCGCCGCGGCGACCGCGAGGTCGGCCTCGGAGTCGATCTCCATGGCCGTCAGCTCCGGCACGGCCACGACAGCTGTGCGGTCGAAGAACCGGTGTCCGACCGTGGCGAACCGTTCGGCCCGGAAAGCGTAGAAGGCTCCGGTCTCCCGGAACTCCGGTGCCCGGTCCTGCCGGCGCTGGCGATGGGCCGCGTCGTGGTTGACCCCGACGACGCGGTCGCCCTCGGGGCGCCAGAGGAAAGCGTGGTTGTCGACGGCGGAGAACACCGTGTCCGCCTGGTCGGTGAGCACCAGGTCGACGGCAGCGTCCAGGTCGGCGGCGGCGACGAAGGGGCTGGTGCACTGCACGAAGACCAGGACCTCCACCGGTACGGCGTCGGCCGCGAGCACCTCCAGCGCGTGCAGCAGCGCCGACTCCGACGTGGCCGTGTCGCCGGCGATCTCGGCGGGTCGGTCGATCACGGTGGCGCCGGCCGCGGCGGCCTCCGCCGCGATGGCGTCGTCGTCGGTGGACACGCAGACCTCGGTGACCGTGACGGCGTCGCGGGCCGACCGGACGGCGCGGGCGATCAGCGAGACCCCGCCGACCCGGCGGAGGTTCTTGCCCGGAACGCCCTTGGAGCCGCCGCGGGCGGGGATGACGGCGACCACGCGGGGCGCGGCAGAGGGATCCACGCGCGGGACCGTACGGGCGGGGAGTGACGCGCCGGTGAACGTCAGGTGACCGGCGGCGCGGTGGGCGTCAGACCCGGCGGAGGATCTCGGCCGGCCGAGCGGCGAGCATCGGGTCGCCGTCGTAGTTGCGCTCGTCGATCTCCTGCAGGCCCAGTGAGGTGAAGAGCCGGCGCGACGCGTCGTTGTCGGGGTGATGGGCGATCACCACCTCGCGACAGTCCGGCTGGGCGGCGAGCATGGTCAGAGCGGCCCGGGCGACGGCCCGTCCGATCCCTCGCCGGTGATGCCGGTGGTCGACCACCAGGTGCGCCAGCTCGTAGCGTCCGGGCACGGGTTCCAGCAGCGCCTCGTCGGCGTACGCCTGCCCGAACCCCACCATGCCCACGGCAGCGGGGTCGCCGTCGAGGTGAACGAGCCGGAACTCGACGTCTGCACGGTCGAGCGACACCTGGTGCCAGTACCAGTTCGAGTGCACCCACCCGAGAGCGGCTGGACCCGGGTCGATCTCGTCGAGGTACTCGCGGTTGGTCAGGTCGACCGGTCGTAGTCGTACGGTCATCGTTGTCCTCCAGGCTCTCGGTCGACCGCTCGAGGGGGGCGACAGGCCATCCAGTGTCGTCCATCCGCCCGGTGAACCGGTCGGGACCGGTGGTGCCGCGCGAGTGTCACCCGGTCCGGGGAGAATGACGTGGGTGACGGAGTGCATCCTGTTCGACCACGACGGGGTGCTGGTGGACACCGAACCCTGGTACTTCAGGGCCGGCGAGCGGGCGCTGGCCGACATCGGCTTCGTCCTCGACCCCGTCCGGTACCTGGAGGACATGGCAAAGGGTCGAGGAGCTGTCCCATTCCTTTTCTTCCTTTTTCTATTTCTAACACCATCTACCTTCAACACCATTTTCACTACTACTACTACCTTTATTACCTCCATACCTATACCATCTATATCTACCTCTTCCTCTACATTCTCACCTCCCTAACTCCTCACTTACTGACCGTCGTGACAACAGCGAGGCGAGCAGACTTCGAGCTGATACACCGCTACCGCCGGATCATGGCGTACATGGACTTCGTCGTGCTCCGGGAGGACTACGTTCTCCTCAAGCCCGACTCGCTAGTCGTATCTCCTGGACTGCAGCGCTTCGCATCTACACAGACACAGCGCTGCCTCTATACTCCAACTTCTCTCGCGGCCGGGATCACTGCGCTGTCGTGGACAACGCGTTCACCCGCCACAGGACTTCTCCCAGCCCGCTACCGATCAGCTCTGCCAGCTAGCACCTACAGCTACCGCTCCACGTCCGCGGCGGCCGGCACCGGTGCTCACGGGGTCCTCACACTCCCGTCACGATCACCAGCTCGTTGCCTTCGGGGTCGGCGATCCGCCAGTGGTCCGCCGCCTCGTCGAGCAGCCGACCGCCGGCCGCCGACGTCCTGGCCAGCCGTGCGTCGACCTGGTCGGCCGGCACCGCGAGCTCGACGTGGATCCGGTCGCGCTGCCGGCGACGGGCCGTCTCCGTGAGGTCGAGCTGCTGGAAGACGAGCTCCGGGTTGAGTCGCCGTGGGTCGATGACGTCGCTCACACCGGCGCGCCGGTCGGCCACGTAGCCGAGTGCGGTCGACCAGAACCCGCGGACAGCCGAGACGTCGGCCGCGTCGAGGAAGAGCTGGACGAAACGGGGTAGCGCCGGGTCCACCGTCGCTCCGAGCCCGCGAGCGGCGGTCTGCAGTCGGCCGGCCAGCTCGGTGAAGTCGACCTCCAGACCGTGCGCCTCGGCCTCCCACTGGTCCTTCCCGCTGTCCATGATCACCGCCCCCGGACGGAGGTCGAGCAGCAGGGGGAACCCCGCGTCGTCGGCGAGCTGGGCGGCCAGCGGCGACCAGCTCCCGCTGCTGGGTGGCCGAGGTGGTGCGGTAGCAGGCCACCGCACTGAACACCGCCTGCCAGTCGGCGGTCCCGGGCTCGCTGCCGAGGACCTCGCCCGGGACGAGATCCACCTCGTTGCCGTCCGGATCGCTGCGTCGCACCCCGTACGGTCCCGTCGGCTCGCCCAGATCCGCCTGCGCCACGGCCTCCGCCGGACGCACTACGTCGAGGTGGAGCCGATTGCGCAACGGACGTGACTCGGTCGACGGTCGGAGTCGCAGTGGGGGATCTCGCCGCCACGGATCCTCGAGACCGCCGTCCGGGCCGGGGCCGTAGTCGAGGGCGCGCTGCCAGAACTGCGCCACCGCCTGTCGGTCCTGAGCTTCGACGACCAGGCTCACCTGCTGGAGAACGGAGGGGTCCGCGGTGAGGCCGAGATCGTGGGCGGCCGCTGACACCGCCTCGGTGTGCTCGGGGGTGTCGAGTCGCACCCGGGCACCGTTCGCCCGTACGTCGACGGTGATCCCGGCCGAGAGCTCCACGCAGCGCTGGGCCAACGCCGCTCCCTCGATCAACGAGGGTGCAACGAACCAGGAGGTCGTCACCCCGTCGAGCCGTCGCCAGTCCGACCCGGCGCCCACCACGTTCGACTCTCTGCCCATGCTCGGCACTCTAGGGACCACGTCAGACAACCCGGCGCGGTCGCGGCGTCAGGACGGCTCGTAGCCGATCAGCCAGGCCAGCCCGAAACGGTCGACCACCTGACCGTCGGTGGCACCCCACGGCTTGACCGCGAGCGGGTCGACCACCCGCCCCTCCTCCGCGAGCGCGCCGAACCACTGGTGCAGCACCTCGGGTTCGGCGGTGCCGAGCAGCGACAGCAGGAACCCCTCGAGCTTGACCGTGGGCTCCCCGCCGACGGCGTCGGAGCCGCCGACCGAGACCAGCCCGGTCAGCTCGCCGTGGGCGATGGCGTCGGCGGGTCCATCCGTACGGTTGAACTCCGCGAGCGTGAACAGCCGCAGCTCGCCCCCGAAGACCTCCTGGTAGAAGGTGAGCGCCTCGCGCGCCGTACCGGGGAAGCTGATGTAGGGACGGGGAGCAGCAGCGGCCATCGCGCCATCGTGCCAGAGCGGACCCTCCACGGTGTGGACGGGGAATCACCCCGGCCGGTCCGGCCGAGCGCACACTGGAGCGGTGACCGAACAGCGGCCCGAGGAGTTCCGACAGCTGGGTGGCGCGTTCGCCGTCGGCGGTGACCGCTACGAGCGACTGCGTCCGGGCTACCCGGACGACGCCGTCGCGTTCCTGGTGGAAGACGTCGGCGCCGGGAGTCGTGCGGTCGACATCGGAGCCGGCACCGGCAAGCTCACGGCCGCCCTGATCGCGTACGACCTGGACGTCACGGCTGTCGACCCGTCAGCCGACATGCTCGCCCAGCTGAGCCGGCGGCTCCCCACTGTCACCGTTCAGCTGGGCACGGGCGAGGCGACCGGTGTCGGCGAGGGAGTGGCCCAGCTGGCGACCTTCGCACAGTCCTGGCACTGGGTCGATCCCGAGGCCGGCGTCGTGGAGCTCCAGCGCATCCTGACCCCAGGCGGTCGAGCGGGGTGGGTCTGGAACTTCATGGACGTGCGCGTCGACTGGGTGGCCGAGCTCGCGGCGATCTGGCACACCGTCGAGGGTGCCGGCGCCGTTGACGCCAGCCGGCACCAACCGGAGCTGACGCACTCGTTCGGTTCCGTGGAGGCCACGACGATCGACTGGGTCGTTCCCATGACGGTGGCCGACCTGGCCGAGCTGGTCACCACCCGGAGCTACTACCTGAACGCCTCAGAAGCCGAGCAGCAGGACATCCGCGGCCAGGTCGAAGCCTTCCTCGGGGCGGAGCTCGCCGGTCAGGACGCTGTCGGTCTGCCCTACCGGACCCACTGCTTCCGCGCCGAGTTCCGCGGGTGAGCTGACGGTCTTCCAGCTCCCACTGCGCGACGCCCGGCCCGATCAGTGCACACCGGGCGCGACCGTCAGCGTCCCGGCTGACGGGTCGATGGTGGCGGTCGTGCCCAGCGGGACGGTGGCCGGATTGCGGCCGTGACCCAGCGGGAGCCCTCCCAGCACCGGCACCCCGAGGCGGTCGAGCCAGCCCGCCATGACATCCCCGAGCGTCCACCCGCTCGCTTCGGTGGTCTCGAACTCACCGAAGGTCCCGACCGCGACGCCGGCGAGGTGGTCCAGCAGACCGCTGCCGGACAGCTGGGCGAAACAGCGGTCGATCTGCCCGAGGCCCGTCCCGTGGTGGTCCTCGAGCAGCAGGATCGCTCCGTCCAGGCGGGGCAGGACCCAACCGACGGAGCGGCTGATGCTGTCGAAGTTGCCGCCGATCAGCGGGCCGGTCGCCGCGCCGCCGACGGTGAGCCGAGCGGTGTAGTCCGTGGCCTGACTGCGAACGACGATCGGCTCGGGCTCCATCAGGGCTCGGCGCAGACCTTCCGCACAGTCGGCGTCGTAGTACTCGTCGCTCCAGTTGATCATCGGTCCGTGGAAGCCGACCGGCGCTCCGGAACGGTGCAGGGCGAGGTGGAGGTAGGTGATGTCACTGAAACCGACCACTGGCTTCGGATCGGTGCGAGCGGCGGCGAAGTCCAGGGCGGCGGCGATGCGGTAGGCGCCCTTGCCGCCGCGCGTCGCGAACACGGCCCGGACACCGGGGTCCCGGAACGCGTCGTTCAGATCGGCCAGACGATCCTCGTCCTTCCCCGCGAGGTAACCCTGGGCGTCGAAGGCGTGGGGCGCGATCTCCACGGCGAGTCCCCAGCTCTGCAACAGCTCGGCACCTCGGGCCACTGCCTCACGATCCGGTGTGCTCCCCGGAGAGAGGAGCCGGACCCGGTCACCGACACGGACCCTCGGCACGCTCATCCGCCGATCCTGGCCCAGTCTGGGCGAGTGAGAGATGGCGACATGCCGCCCACCCCCGCCGGTTTCGCCGCGGGCCGACGAGCCCACCGACCTTGGGGAAACTAGTAGGACATCCTAGGATCTGGGTGGAGGTTCCGATGACGCAGAATCCTGGTGCTCCCGACGCTGGTGGTCGGGCCCGCTGGCAGGCCGCCTACGACGCCGCCGCCGCCGCGGGGCGCGTCCGTGACGACGACTTCACCACCCTGTCCGGGGTCGAGGTCGACCCGGTGTACGGGCCACCGGACGCCGACACCGAGGCCGCGGACCCGCGGATGGACCGGATCGGCTGGCCGGGGGAGTTCCCGTACACGCGCGGTCTGTATCCGACCGGCTACCGGGGCCGGGAGTGGACGATCCGCCAGTTCGCCGGCTTCGGCAACGCCGCCCAGACCAACGAGCGCTACCGGATGATCCTGGACGCCGGGGGTGGCGGGCTGAGCGTGGCCTTCGACATGCCGACGCTGATGGGCCGCGACTCCGACGACGAGCAGAGCCTCGGCGAGGTCGGGCACTGCGGGGTGGCGATCGACTCCGCGGCCGACATGGAGGTGCTGTTCGCCGGCATCGACCTCGGCGCCGTGTCCACGTCGATGACGATCTCCGGTCCGGCGGTGCCGATCTTCTGCATGTACCTGGTGGCGGCCGAGCGGCAGGGGGTGGCGATCGGGGACCTCAACGGCACCCTGCAGACCGACATCTACAAGGAGTACATCGCCCAGAAGGAGTGGTTGTTCGGCCCCGAGCCGCACCTGCGGCTGATCGGCGACCTGATGGAGTACTGCCTGGCCGAGGTGCCGGCCTACAAGCCGCTCAGCGTGTCCGGCTACCACATCCGCGAGGCCGGCTCCACGGCCGCGCAGGAGCTGGCGTTCACCCTGGCCGACGGGTTCGGCTACGTGGAGCTCGGGCTGTCCCGCGGGATGGCGGTGGACGACTTCGCCCCCGGCCTCAGCTTCTTCTTCGACGCGCACATCGACTTCTTCGAGGAGATCGCCAAGTTCCGGGCCGCCCGCCGGATCTGGGCGCGGTGGTTGCGCGACCGGTACGGGGCCACCACCGCCAAGGCGCAGTGGCTGCGGTTCCACACCCAGACCGCCGGGGTGTCGCTGACCGCGCAGCAGCCGTACAACAACGTGGTCCGGACCGCCGTGGAGGCGATGGCGGCCGTGCTCGGCGGCACCAACTCCCTGCACACCAACGCGTTGGACGAGACGCTGGCCCTGCCGACGGAGTCGTCGGCGGAGATCGCGTTGCGTACGCAGCAGGTGCTGGCCGTCGAGACCGGCGTGACCAACGTGGCCGATCCGCTCGGTGGGTCCTGGTACGTCGAGGCGCTCACCGACCAGCTGGAGGCGGAGGCCGAACGGATCTTCGCCCAGATCATCGACCTCGGCGGGGGGACCGACGCGCAGCACGCCGATCGGCCCGGTGACCTCCGGTCTGCTGCGCGGCATCGAGGAGGGCTGGTTCACGTCGCTGATCGCCGACGCCGCGTTCACGTACCAGACCGCCCTGGAGAAGGGCGACAAGCAGATCGTCGGGGTGAACACCCACACCGGCACGGTGTCGGGCGAGCTGGAGATCATGCGGGTCAGTCACGAGGTCGAGCTCGAGCAGCGCGAGGTGCTGAAGGCCCGCCGCGCCGCCCGCGACGACGCGCTGGTCCGCCGGACGCTCGACGATCTGCGGACGGCGGCCCAGGCGACCACCGGGAACCTGGTCCCACCCATGCTGGCCGCCGCCCGGGCCGAGGCCACCCTGGGCGAGATCTGCGACGTGCTCCGGGACGAGTGGGGCACCTACACCGAGACCGCCAGGTTCTAGGCTCCGCCGTGCTGGTGCGGCCACCGCTCGCAGGGAAGTGTGATCGATCAACGTAGGCACGTCACGGTCGGAGGTCTTGGGGATAGTCCTGGGGGTGGGCGAGGCCTTGGCCTTGGTAGGCGGGGTAGCGGCCGCCGGGGCGGAGCTTCGGGTAGAGCTCGGAGACGGTGACCAGGGTGTAGTCGCGAGCCTGCAGCCCGGTGATGATCTCGGGGACGGCGGCGGCGGTGGTCGGGTAGATGTCGTGCATCAAGATCACCTTGTTCCTCCCGGCGTGGCGCAGGGTGTAGGTGATGAGCCGGTCGGTGTCGTGGTGCTTCCAGTCCAGGGTGTCCACGTTCCAGTAGATCTCGGCCAGGTCCAGCTTCTTGGCGACGTGATCGATACGCCGGTTCGTGTTGCCGTACGGGGGCCGCATGAGGGTGGGTGGGGTGCCGGTGTGGCAGGCGATGATCCGGTTGGTGCGTCGCAACGGTCAGGAGGGCGGTCGCGGCGAGCGAGCTGATCACGACAGCTCTGGCGAGACGGCGGTTCATGGGTGTCTTGCGTCGGCGCTTCTGGGTCCTACCGGCAGTAGGCGAGGAGCTTCTGGGGCAGGCCGGCGGAGGCGGTGCCGCAGATGCTGTCGGAGTCCTCGGCGTCCCAGGCGGTTCCGTTCCACTGCAGGAACAAGACGGTGTTGCCGGGGCTGATCGCGGGCAGCGGCCCACGGTGTGCCGTTCACGTCGGCGCAGGTGAACTTCTCCATGGTCGATGCTGTTCGGGAGTGCGGCCAAGATCGCGTTTGCGGTGCAGGCTGTGCGGTGACGGGCTTGCTCGAGGTCGGTGTCGTGGAAGGGGCGGGGCGAGGTGGTGGCCGATGGTGCCTGGCAGTAGGCGAGCAGCTTCTCGGGCAGGCCGGCGGAGGCGGTGCCGCAGACGCTGTCGGAGTCCTCGGCGTCCCAGGTGGTCCCGTTCCACTGCAGGAAGAAGACGGTGTTGCCGGGGTTGACTTGCGCGGCGGCCCAGTCGGTGTCGCCGGCTGTGGCGCAGTCGAACTTGATCATGGTGGCGCTGTCGGGCAGGGCTTGCAGGATCGCGTCGGGGGAGCAGTCGGCCTTGCTGGCCGGTGTGTCGGTGGTGGAGGTGCTGCTGGGGGTCGGGGTGTTCGGTGATGAGGACGCGCACGCCGACATCGCGATGAGCAGGGCGAGCAGCGGGGACGGCCATCAGGTAGCGGCGGATCCTGCGGCGGCGATCCGGAGAGGGGTCGGTGATGGGCTGAACAGGGGTGGTCATGGCAGGGCCTTTCGTCAGGGTTCGATGAGGGGCTTGCAGGGTCGCGGCGCTGCGGTGAGGTGTGGGGCGACTGCTGCGGACGGTGCCGTGCTCTCGAGGTGTTGTTCAGGCAGCAAATGAATGGGCGATGGAGCCGCCGAGGCCGGCGGCGCCGGTCAGGGCGACGTCGACGAAGCCGGAGAACTTCTCGGTGGCGTTGAGCAGGCTCTTGTCGAGGCTGAAGCCGATGATGTCGGGGATGCTGTTCAAGATGACGTCGGAGTAGTCCCAGCCGGAGGGGTTGTCGCCCGCTTCGAGGGCTTGGATGCCGGTGCCGAGGGCCAGGATGCCGGAGGCGGACACCCCGAAGGTGATCATTCTGAGCTGGTTGGGCAGGTCAGGGTCCTTCTCGCCGGTGTGCTCGCAGTACTCTCCGGCGGCTTCCAGGGCGGCGGGTGCCATTCCCATCAGCCAGGAGATGAAGTCGAGGGTGTCGGCGGTGTCGCCGCTGACCGGTGGGCTCAGGTAGGGCTCACCGTCTTTGATGGCGGGCACGGTGAGGGCGCCGACGAGGATCGGCGACATGATGTCGACCAGCGTGGTCAACGGCAGAGTGCGCCCTACGGTCGTCTCGGAGGCGGAGACGCTGTCGAAGATGGCCCAGGTGCCCAGGACGTACGAGGCGCAGAATTTGAGATCGTCCTTCAGATCGCCGTAGCCCCGGTTCTGTGCGCTGTGGAGGGTGGTGTCGAACGGGCGCCCTTGGCCTTTGTGGGTGATCTTGTAGCCCAGCACGGTGGGGAAGGCGTAGAGGGTGGCGGCGACAGTGCCCATCTGGATGTTGCCCAGGCCGACGAGCTTGAACAGGGCGCCGATGATCCCGCCGGCTTGACCGAGGGGGGTGGTGAGGATGCCGGGGATGGCGTTGGCCATCAACGCGAGCAGGTCGAGCATGACGGTGATGATGGCGCGGGCGAGGACGAAGACGGCGTCGACGAGCTTGCTGACGGCTTGCAGGAGGAGCCCGACACCGAGGCCGTCGGCGTCCTTGGGGTGGGCGATGCTGTGGATCAAGAACTTGGCGAAGTCGGCGAAGGCGGCGGCGAAGTCCTCCAGGGCCGTGCCGGCGGCGACGAGAAGCTTCTTCATCAGGTCGGGCAGGCCCGTCACTGCCGGCAGCGTCAGTGACCCGAACAGCTCGTTCTTGACCTTCTTCCAGAACCAGTCGCTGTGCGGGCTCTGCTGGTCGTCGTCGTCACTGTCATTGACCCGCCGGGTGCCCCGGGCTCGTCGCGGCTGACCGGCGCGATCGCCGACGCTCTGGGGTGGGTTGGTGCTGAGCTGCGACAAAGTGGTGTTGCCGTAACGACCCGCCAAGCTGGTGAGGTCGGCTTTGATCGAGGCCTGTTTCGCGGCCAGCCAGGCGTCGACCTTGGTGGCGTCGGCGTTGGCCTGGTCGGCGACGAAGTGGCAGGTCTTGGTGATCCAGTCGTTGAACTGGTGGGCCAGCGCGACGGCGTCCTTGAAGGTCCCGATCACCTCGGCGGCGAGCCACTTGATGGCGTGGACGATCTCGGCGCCGAGCTTGTTGAGGAAGGCGTGGACGACGTGGGCGGCGTCTTCGATGCCCTTGACGATGACGTTGACGGCGTTGCCGGCCCAGTTCGCGAAGTCGGCGGCCAGGGTGAACACCTTCGTGGCGGCGTCGTAGGTGATCTCCTTGATCTTGGCGGCGCCCTTCTTGATGGCGTGCAGGGCGTCGTGGGCCCAGTTGTCGATGTCGGAGAAGATGCCTTTCAGCTCGGCCTTGCTGGTGCCGGTCAGCCTGTCCGTCACGGCGTCGGTGGATGGTCGAGCGGCGGGCGTTCAACGCGTTCGGGGAGGAGGCCTGGTTCGCGGCCCGGTTCATGTTCGCCACCGCGTCCTTGGCCGCCGCCGGGTCGCTGGCCCCGGGGGCCAGGGGCTGTCCGTCGGGGGTCTTGGCGTCGGCCAGGCTGTCGCCGGTCAACGGCGGCAGGTAGTTGAGGGGGGCGCCGCCTTGCAGGTAGGTGTTGATCGGGTCGCTCGGGTTGATCGAGGCGGTGGGCAGACCGGCGCCGGTGACGGTCAGCGTGGGTGCGGACAGGCCGCCGGCGAGCAGGGCGAGGGTGACTTCGCCGTGGCCGTCGGTGGTGACCGCGACCGGGTCGGGGCCCAGGGTCACGGTGGCCCCGTTCCACAGGGCCACGGTGGTGGTGGGGGTGCTCAGGTGCAGCGTCTGGCCGACGAGCGGCATGTTCCAGGCGTCGGCGACGGTGAGGGTGAGCCGGTAGCTGGAGGTCTCCTCCAGGTCCCCGGCCGGCAGCTGGATGGGGTGGTCGGCCCAGACTCCGGTGTCAGGGTCCTTGGTCAGCGATTGCAGAGCGCCGTCGGTGGCGACCAGCAGCAGCTCGTTGCCCGACGACAGGCCGGCCTGGCTGTCCATGTGGGCGATGTCCGGCTGCAGCGGGATCGCCGGGCAGTGCAGCGGGTTGTCGTAGTCGTCGTTGGCGTTGCCGCGGGGTGCCTGCCGCAACACACTCAACGTGCCGCCGGTCAGGGCGAACACGTCGAGGAACTGCTGGGCGGCGGTCCGCTCGTACGACGGTTTCGGGTTCTCCCCGGCCGGCAGCGGCCGGATCGCGGTCGAGACCTTCACCGCGTCGGTGGCGACAGGCACGTCGGCCGGCAGCTGCAGCTCGTTCCACGCCCAGACGGTCGAGGCGCCGCCCGGGCTCGTCCCGGGGGACAGCGTCCACAGCTTCCGGACCCCCAGCCCACCGCCGGAGCTGTCGATGGTCGAGACCACAGCTGTCGCCTGGTTGAACGATCCGAGCGCGTTGAGATCCTCGACCCGGTAGGCGCTCGTCGTCGTCGTCGGCGCCGGAGGCGGGTTCCCGGCACCGACGCTGACCAGCGACGAGGTCATGGTGAACGGGATGACGGTGCCGCTGGCCCCCGGTCGGTTCGTGGCGATCGCCCACCGCCACAGGTGCACACTCGGCGGTGCGGGAACGGTGATGGTGCCGACCTTGACCGGGCCGTAGGTGCCGCCGGGCAGCAGCAGCTCGACCTCCGGGTTGTTCGCCTGCACCGCCCAGGGCTTGGCGATCGTCGCCGCCCACCCCGGGGACAGCAGGGCGGGGACGGAGCTGGTGTTGTAGGCGAACCCGAACAGGCTGCCGTAGACCGGTCCGCCCTGGGCGCCGTTGGGGCAGTCGCTCCACAGGTGCAGCCACCCATCGGCGGTGTTCTTCGCGCTGGACTCGGTGATCGCACTCACCAGCAGCGAGTTGTCGTAGTTCACCGAGATCTGCAACGGACCAGCCTTCGCGCCCGCCTTCCAGTTCACCGTGGTGAACGTGAACCGCTCACTGCACTGTCACTGTCGCTGCGTTGGGCGACATACAGGTTGTCGTTGTCACCCTTCCTGCGGTAGCAGACCGTCAGCCGCGGCGACCCGGCCGGGGCGTTCGGCTTCTTCGGGGCCGAGACACCGGCCACCATGTCGACGACATCGACCGCGGACGCATCCTGGAAGGTGTAAATGTTCCACCCGCCCGGCTGGGTCGGGTCCCGGTAGATCTGCTTGATCCGACCGTCCTGCAGCAGCATCGCCTCCACCTCACCATCGGCGCGGCTGTAGGCGACGACGGTGTCCTTGGCCGGGTCGATCTGGTGGGTCTGGAACAAGAAGTAGTCCTGGCTGAGCTCGGAGGCCACCGTCATCGCGAACGGGGCCAGCGGGGTGTAGTCGCCGTCGCCGGCACCCACCCGCGGCGGCGAGGCCGGACCACGCCCCAACCCGCCGCCGACCAGGTCCTCATCGGTGGCGCTGGCCGGCAGCTCGCACCCGGCCACCGTGCCCAACGACAACGCGGTGAGGGTGCCGAGGAAGCCGCGGCGGCTCAGCTGGAACGGGGTCGGCGACACCATGGACTCAGACATGACAGATCTCCTGATCAGAACGCGGGGGAAGGAGAGCGGGTACGGCGGTCGCCGCGGAAGATCGCGACGACCGGTTGATCAGCTGGTGATCGCGACGACGGGCTGGGTCAGCGGGTGGCCGGGGGAGCCGACTGCGGCTCGGTGGCGGCAGCGGGCACCGGCAGCCGGCTCGCGCGGCCGTGGATGATCTGGGCCTGCACGGCGATCATGATGGCGATCATGACCAGCACCTCACCGAAACCGGCGCCGTCGTCGATGTTCCAGAAGTAGGCGAGGGTGCCGAGCGCGAACTTGACAGTGATCAACCCCACGAACAGCGACACGGTGAAGGCGGTGCCTTGGCGCCAGACCTTGCCGTCGGCCACCCACAGCTTGGTGTAGCGGCCACGGATCAGGCCGACCACGAAGCTCAGCGCGAGACCCGTCAGGATCATCGCCCAGCCCGCCCAGCCGGCCGGGGTGTCGAAACCGCCGACGGCCAGACCGACGACGGCGTAGATGACTGCCATCTTGAAACGCGCGTTGGTGAAGATGACCTCCGAGACGATGGTCTGCTTGTAGATCGCCCAGACCGACAAGGTGATGATCGCAGCGATCTCGAGTGGTGACATGGAGAACTCCTCTGGATGGACCGACCCCGTGGCCGGCGACTGAGTGGAGCCTCTCCGCCAGGCCTCTCATCCGACTCTCACTCGACTGTCGGCGGCAGCCGGGCGGATGACAGTCGACGGTGAGCCCGGTGCGTCAACCTGCACTCATGGGATTAGGAGCCATCCATCCGATCGACGCCGACCTGTACTGGATCCAGGGGGGCTGGTCGGTGTCGCCGGGCAGCCGCCGCATCGGCTGCGCCCTGCTCCACACCCCCGATCGGATCTACCTTCTCGGCACGGGGTCCGGGGTCGAGCAGAGAGCAGCCCTGCACGCCGTGATCGCCAGCTTCCCGACGCCGAAGAGCTCGTCCTGATCAGTGGGGGTCACCGGGATCGACCTGGCGAAGGATCGCTCGTGGACCCTCGGCTACCCATCGAACGGCATCGGCCGCTCACCAGAGATGAGCTCGGCGAGCCGGCGTTGCTCTCCATCGGAGCGTCGGCGTGGGCCGGGTGGATCCTCGAGGAAGGTCGACTCATCCTGCTCGAGTCCGCTGCCGATGGCCTAGGTGTCGGCTTCTACCTGCCGGACCAGCGCGTGCTCGCTCTTCCCGGCACCGCTGCGACTGCTGGTGAGGGCGCAGACGAGTGGCAACGACCCGCCCTCGATCCACGCGTCCTCACGATGCTGGACGCGAACGAGGTGAAAGTCCTTCTCCTTGGGTCCGAAGCTCCCTGGGACCGGAGGACGGCCCTGAGGATGGCGGCGGGTCGTCCAGCACCAGCGAGTGGTTCCCACTAGCCCGCGAGCGTCAGCCGCCGACCGGTGATCATGGACCGCCAGCCCTGACGGCAGGCCGTGCACGATAGCCTCGCGACGGTGCGTATCCGCAATCTCGGTTCGTTGGTCGTCGAGCGCGACGGTGACGTCATCGAGATGGGGGTCAGCCGACAGGCAGCTCTGCTGGCTCGCCTCACGATGGAACCCCAGCGGCAGGTGTCGTCGGCCGCCCTGATAGCGGCCGCGTGGGGACCCGACGGTCAGGTGACGCCGGCCAGCCTGGACTCCCAGCTCTGGCGTCTGCGCAACCGACTGGATCCCGGACGTGATCGCGCCACCTCCGTGCTGGTGCGCGAAGGATCCGGCTACCGCCTCCACCTCGACCGGTCACAGGTCGACTCGGCGCACTTCGAGCAGCTGACCGTCGAGATCGACCAGATGCTCGCTGACGACGCGGCAGCCGCGACGCTGCTACCGCTGGTCGACCAGGCGCTCGCCCTGTGGCGCGGTCGGGCGTTCGAGCCGATCGCCGATCATCTGGATGTCGGGCCGACCGCCGCTCGCTTGGCCGAGCGCAAGGAACAGCTGCAGGAACGTCGGGCCGAGCTCTTGATGAGGTCCGGTCAGGCTGAAGCCGCACTGGCCGAGGTGATCTCCTTGATGGCCGAGGCCCCCTATCGCGAACGCTTGTGGGCCATCCGGATCCGTGCGTTCGCCGATCTCGGACGCACCGACGAGGCGCTGGCCAGCTATCGCGCGGCACGTGACCTGCTCAGCGACCAGCTCGGGCTCGACCCCGGCACCGAGCTGCAGAACCTGCAGGCGGACATTCTCGCCGGCGGAAGCACGAAGCCAGTGGTCCGGCCGACCGCCAGGTCGGTCAGCCACGGATCCAGGGCCCGTGGTGCAGCTACCGCACGCCACGGCGGAGCTGCTCGGTCGATCCCGCGACCGCCAACGGCTGTCGGCCCTCCTGGCCGAGCAGTCACTGGTCACCATCGCGGGCCCGGGCGGATGCGGGAAGACGAGCATGGCCGTCGACGTCGGCTCGACCATGGTGGGTGCCTTTCCCGGTGGCCTGTGGTTCGTGGACCTGACCACCGTCAGCGACGATGCTGAGGTCGCCGACACCGTCGCCGCCAGCGTCGGCCTGAGCGCGGCGACGCGAAGACACGCTGCGGCAGCTCCGCCGCCTCGGTGAGAGGCGCGAGCTGTTGATCATCTTGGACAACTGCGAGCACGTGCTGGTGGGTGCTGCGGAGTGCGCTGTGGCGATCACCGGCGGTGCCAACGCGGCCAAGGTCCTCTGCACCAGCCGGGAGCCGCTGGGCGTCGACGGCGAAGTCGTCTGGGCTCTCGCCCCTCTGTCGTTGCTGCCGGTCGACGGATCGTCGTCGATCGAGACCGCCCCCGCCGTGCGGCTGTTCATCGAGCGAGCAGCGGCCGTTGCTCCTGACCTCGATTTCGACGCCGAGGACCACGTGGTCATCGAGACGATCTGCCGTGGTCTGGACGGGCTGCCGCTCGCCATCGAGCTGGCTGCCGCACGGGTGCCGATGTTCGCGCTGGCCGAGATCGCCGACCAAGTGAGCAGCGACCCGAGTCGGCTCGGACGACTCGGTCGTACCCGAAACGACCATCGCAGCGACCTGTACCAGGCGATCGAGTGGAGCTACCGACTCCTTCCTGTGGAACTCCAGGATGCTCCACCGTCGGCTCTCTGCGCTGCCGGGGGAGTTCACCCTCGCTGCGGCCCGGGGCCTGGCCGAGGACATCGACCATCTCGATGTCGCCCAGGCGGTGGCCACGCTGGCCAACCAGTCGATGCTCAGCGCGCGTCGGCACGGGCGAGTGACCAGATTCGCTCAGCTCGAGACGATCCGCGCCCATGGCCGCCGGAAGGCGGTTGAATCCGGTGAGGAACGGAGGGCCTGCGACGTCCGCGATGCGTGGGTGTCGGCCCTCCTGACCAGGAGACCGAGCCTGGCGAGGAGTGCGATCGGCGACTGGTACGACGACGTCGAGGCCGACTACCCGACCGTGCAGGCCACCCTGCAGGCCGCGGTCAGCGAGACGGGAACCCCGGCGCTCGTCGCTCGTGGATCTGGACTGGCGTTCTTCTGGTTCTTCCGCTCCCGATCGGTGGAGGGTCGCACCTGGTTGGCCAAGGCTGTCGCCTCCGGTCACCTCGACTTCCGCGGGCTCCACCACGTGCTGACGCAGCTGCGCCTGGCCGGTGGGGAGCTCGTGACGTATCGACCGGAGCAGGCGACGCCCTACCTGTCGGCTGTCCTGGAGCGGTCTGTCGAGCTCGATCCCGGCGACGCAGGGGAGATCGCCGAGGCGTTGCTGAGCGTCGCGGGTGGCGCCTGGGCCTGCCAGCGGTTCGACCTGCTCGAAGCGGTGGAAGCAACGTTGCGCACGGTCGCCAGCCGCAGCAGCGATGCCGATGTGCACCTGTTCGCTCGAGTGATCCGGTGCGTCGCCGAGCGCAGCGATGAGGGACTGGACCGGCGGCGTGACGAGCTGTCCGAGATCTACGACGAAGCGATCGTGACCGACAACATCATCGTCGCCTGGTTCGCCGCCCTGAAGTCGTCGGTCATCAGTCCGACTCCGACCGACACGATGGCGTGGGCTCAGCGGGTGATCGAGCTGCATCGTCGACTCGGGGCCGGCGGCAGTCGACCCTTCCTGGAGACGTTGGCGAACATGTTCGCTTCAGCGGGTGACACGCGTGCGGCGGTGCCCATCTATGCCGCCACCGCCGAACTCTCCCGTCAGTCCGGCACACCCTGGCCGGAACACCCACACACCCGAGCAAACTTCGACCAGTGCCGTTCGGCCATGGATCGATCCGAGTTCGAGCGAGCATGGCGGGCCGGTGCCGAGCTGACGTTGCAGGACGTCGCGGACCGGCTACCTCGCCCGGACGGCCGATGACGCGCGGATCAGCTGGCGCGGGGCTCCGCGAGCGGCCAGCCGTGCGCCGACAGCCGCTCGCGTACGCGGGCGACGTCGGCCTCCCGGGGCAGCTCGTCGGTCACCCGGGTGATCATGGTGCCGATGTCGATGTTGTCGACCGGCAGCTCGCCGCTCTCGATCAGCTCGTGGGTGACGGCGTGCACCTCGTCGTTGCTGAGCCGTCGGGACAGCACGGCGAGCAGGGGGATGTAGTCGCTCTCGGGCACCCCCTCGGGGTACCCGGCGCGCAACCAGCTCACGATCGAGCCGAGAAATCCGGGGAGTGGCATTCGTCTGATTCTAGTGTCGGAGCTCTACTTGGCGAACAGCTGCTTGCCGAAGATGATCACCACGATGCCGAAGAGGACACCGAGGATGCAGAGGCCGAAGCAGACGATCGCGCCGGTCTTGCCGGCGGCGCCGGCCACGGTCCCGTCGGTGCTCGCGTTCGTGGCCCCGGCCGGAGCCGGCACGCGACCCCGTTCGAGGGAGCGCATGCCGACGGAGAACAGGGCGGGGATGCCGGCGCCGAGCAGCAGCCCGACGGCGAGCACCTGCCAGAGCGCGCTGAAGGCCTTGGTCAGGATCTCCATGGTGGTCAGTTCCTCTCGGACAGGCTGCCGGCGGCGACGGGCTCGGGCGATGCGGCGTCCTTGACGGCCAGACCGCCGTCCCAGTCGGCGTTGACGTTGGCGGGGGTGATCGAGGTGCGGCGGGAGCGGACGAACATCGCGCTGGCCGCCGCCACCAGCAGGGCGAAGACGACGGCGATGCCGACAGCTCCACCGATGCCGTGGGCCAGGAACCAGCAGAGGGCGCCCACGGCGGCGGCCGCCGGCAGGGTGGTCACCCAGGCGACCACCATCCGGCCGGCCACGGCCCAGCGGACCTCGGCGCCGCGCTTGCCGACCCCGGAGCCCAGGATCGAGCCGGTGGCCACGTGCGTGGTGGACAGCGCCATGCCCAGGTGGCTGGAGGACAGGATGATCGCGGCCGACGCGGTCTCGGCGGCCATGCCCTGCGGGGAGTGGATCTCGACCAGACCCTTGCCCAGGGTGCGGATCACCCGCCAGCCGCCGATGTAGGTGCCGGCCGCGATGGCCAGCGCACAGGAAGCCTTGACCCAGAAGGGGATCGAGTCGGTGCTGGTCCAGCTGCCGTACGCGATCAGGGCCAGGGTGATGACGCCCATCGTCTTCTGCGCGTCGTTGGTGCCGTGCGCCAGGGAGACGAGGGAGGCGGAGCCGATCTGACCCCAGCGGAAGCCCGCGTCCCGCCGGGCCTCCGGGATCTTGGACACCAGCCGGTAGACCAGCCAGGTGCCGATCCCGGCGACCAGACCCGCGACCAGCGGGGCGAACAGTGCCGGGAGGAGGATCGAGCTGACCACGCCGTCCCACTTGACGCCGCCGAGACCGAGGGCCGCGATGGCGGACCCGATCAGGCCGCCGAACAGGGCGTGGGAGGACGAGGACGGCAGCCCCAGCAGCCAGGTGGCCAGGTTCCAGAGGATGCCGCCGACCAGGCCGGCGAAGACGATCGTGAGGATGGGCGTTCCCATCAACCCCGCGATCGGTGCTCCACTGCTGTCCTGGATGGAGACGACCTTGTTGCTGACGGTCAGAGCCACCTCGATGGAGAGGAAGGCGCCGACCAGGTTGAGGACGGCGGAGAGCCCGACGGCCACCTTGGGCTTCAGGGCACCGGTCGCGATGGACGTCGCCATCGCGTTACCGGTGTCATGGAAGCCGTTGGTGAAGTCGAACGCCAAGGCGGTCACGACGACCACCACCAGGATGAACAACGCTTCGGTCACAGGATCATCGTGGGGCCCGCGAACCTCCGAAAGCCAACCAGGAAAGGGCTCCGGAAGACGGATTCACCCACTGTTCATGTTCGTCACCCGGAGCCGTCACCTGGACTGTCGGGGCGCTCACATTCCCTTGACAAGCTGTCCGACAACGTTGTCAGAATGAGCGCCCGCACCGCCCTCAGGCGAGGGCGGCCGACACCACCTCGCGAGCTGCCTCCTGGACCTGCGCCAGGTGCTCCGGACCCCGGAACGACTCGGCGTAGATCTTGTAGACGTCCTCGGTGCCCGACGGGCGGGCGGCGAACCACGCCGAGTCGGTCGTGACCTTCAGCCCGCCGATCGCGGCCCCGTTGCCGGGCGCGGTGGTCAGCTTGGCGGTGATCGGCTCGCCGGCCAGGTCGGTGGCGGTGACCGCTGACGGGTCCAGCTTGGCCAGCTTCGCCTTCTGCTCGCGGTTGGCCGGGGCGTCCACCCGGGCGTACGCGGGAGCGCCGTGCTTGGCCGTCAGGTCCGCGTAGTGCTCGCTGGGGGACTTGCCGGTGACGGCCTGGATCTCGCTGGCCAGCAGGGCCAGCAGGATGCCGTCCTTGTCGGTGGTCCAGGTCTGGCCGTTCAGGGTGAGGAAGGAGGCTCCCGCCGACTCCTCGCCACCGAAGCCGATGTCGCCGGTGCGCAGCCCGGGCACGAACCACTTGAAGCCGACCGGCACCTCGATCAGGGTGCGACCGAGGTCCTCGGCCACCCGGTTGATCATCGAGGACGACACCAGGGTCTTGCCGATGCCGGCGTTCGGGTTCCAGCCGTCGCGGTGGGCGTAGAGGTACTGGATGGCCACGGCCAGGTACGCGTTCGGGTTCATCAGCCCCGCGTCGGGGGTGACGATGCCGTGCCGGTCGGAGTCGGCGTCGTTGCCGGTGGAGATGGCGTACGCGTCCTTGTTCTTGATCAGGCTGGCCATCGCGTTCGGCGACGAGCAGTCCATCCGGATCTTGCCGTCGGTGTCGAGGGTCATGAAGGCCCACTGCGGGTCGACCGTCGGGTTGATGACTGTCAGGTCGATGCCGAGGTGCTCGGCGATGTAGCCCCAGTACTGCACGCTGGCGCCGCCGAGCGGGTCGGCGCCGATGTGCACCCCCGCCTCCCGGATGGCGCTCAGGTTCAGCGCGTTGACCAGGTCCTCGCAGTAGGCGCCGAGGTAGTCGAAGCGGGTGATCTCGGAGCCGGAGCGCTCGTACGGCGTGCGGGTGACCCCGGACATGTCGCCCAGCAGCTCGTTGGCCCGGGCAGCGATCCAGGAGGTGGCGTCGGAGTCGGCCGGACCGCCGTGCGGCGGGTTGTACTTGAAGCCACCGTCGCGGGGCGGGTTGTGCGAGGGGGTGACCACGATGCCGTCGGCCTCGGGGTCGCTGCTGCTCTTGGTCGCGTTGTGCACCACGATGGCGCGGGACACCGCAGGGGTCGGGGTGTAGTCCTCCTCGGCCTCGGTCAGCACGGTGACGCCGTTGGCCACCAGCACCTCGATCGCCGTCTTCCAGGCCGGCAGCGACAGGGCGTGGGTGTCCTTGCCGATGTACAGCGGACCCGTGATGCCCTGACCCGCGCGGTACTCCACGATCGCCTGCGTGGTCGCGGCGATGTGGTTCTCGTTGAACGCGGTGTCCAGGCTGGAGCCCCGGTGGCCGGAGGTCCCGAACACGACCTGCTGGTCGGGGTCGTGCGGATCCGGTACGAGGTCGTAGTAGGCGCCCAGCACGGCGTCGACGTCGATCAGGTCTTCGGGGAGGGCCGTTTGGCCGGCGCGGGGATGAGCCATGGGGGTCATTCTGCCCATGTGGTGTTCCGGCGTGTCACCGGCCTTGACCGCCGCTCCGGGACGACCACTGCTTCGTCGCGTTGGAAGGCGGGTCAGTCGTTTGGGAGGATGACACCATGAGTACGTCCAGCTTCAGCCGTCACGGCGCCGTCGACCTCTCCCAGCTCGCCCAGAAGGCCAAGCAACCGCCGCCCTCGGCAGGCTCCGGCCGCCCGTCCGGCGGGGCCGGTGGAGGGGCCGGTGGAGGCGCAGCCGGTTCGTACGTGGTCCAGCTGACCGAGGAGACGTTCGAGGCTGTCGCCATCCGGGCCTCGATGCAGCACCCGGTGATCGTGGAGTTCTACTCCCCGCGGGTGGCGACCGGCCAGCAGCTGTCCGACGACCTGGCTGCGGTGGCGCAGGAGAACGGTGGCAAGTTCCTGCTCGGCCGGCTCAACGTCGACGCCGCCCCCGGCATCGTGCAGGCCCTCCAGCTGCAGGCGGTGCCGACAGTCATCGCGCTCATCGGCGGCCAGCTGGCCCCGCTGTTCCAGGGAGTGGTGCCGCGGGAGCAGGTCGTGGCCGCTGTCGAGTCGGTGCTCAAGGCAGCCGTCAGCAACGGCATCGTCGGCCGCGCCGAGCCGGTCGGCGGGGCTCCCGCCGGTGCCGACGACGACGCCGAGGAAGCCGGTCCGGACCCACGGTTCGCCGCCGCCGACGCGGCGCTCGAGCAGGGCGACTTCGCCGGCGCCGAGGCCGAGTTCGACAAGCTCCTGCAGGCCAATCCGGCCGACGCGGAAGCCAAGGCCGGCAAGGCGCAGGCCGGGCTGCTGGCCCGCGCCTCGGCCCTCGACCCCCAGGCGGTGCTGACCGCGGCGTCAGCCCCCGACGCGACCGTCGCCGACCAGCTGGCCGCGGCCGACCTGGAGCTGGCCACCGGTCGGGTGGACGAGGCCTTCGACCGGCTGATCGGTCAGATCAAGACCCGGGCCGGCTCCGAGCGGGACGAGGTCCGGGTGCGGCTGCTGGCCCTGTTCGACACGGTGGGTAACGCCGACCCGCGGGTGCTCAAGGCCCGCCGGGCCCTGATGACCGCCCTGTTCTGAGCCGACAGGGCCAGCCGGGCACCGAGAAGGAGAAGATGGGCCTCGCGAAGCTCGTCTGAGGTGTGTCCGCTCCTTCTCGGGCGCTCAGGCTGGGAGCCCGAACCATCCGTCGGGTTCATCGACCGTCCAGCGATCACGCGACCGCTCACGGCGCAGACCGTCGGCTCGTGCTGCGACGAGGCGTACGGCCAGCCGGGATCGGTAGCTGGTCAGGTCTGCCTTCTCGACGCGGACGACGACCAGCCCGGCGCGCTCCAGGCGTTCCTCGCGCTCGTTGTCCTCCCGGTGCTGACGGCGATCCCGGTGGCCCGCGCTTCGCTCCGCCCGCCAGGTGGCGCCGTCGTACTCGAGAGCGAGGCCGGCCTCGACATCGAGCAGATCGGGGATGCCGAGGAGGTTGCCCTGTTCATCGAAGACAGCTCGGTTCACGAGCAGACCGTGCCACCCCAGCTCGGTCAGGGCGAACATCCGCAACCGCGACTCCCACGGGCTCCGGACGCCGACCCGGGCCAGCTCGACGGCTCGGCGCGCCTGACGCACGCCGCGGCGCGGGAGCAGACCGTCGGCGACTCGCTGCAGCCGGCGGTGGACGAGGAGTCTCGAACCCAGCACCGCGTCGACGGCGACCACCGCTTCCGTGAGCGAGGGGCTCAGCCGGGCCAGGTCGACGGCGGCCCGGACGAGCGTGGTCACCGGTACGCCCTCGACGTCCTCCCGCGCAGCCGTCCGCCGGCTCTGACGGTAGGACACCCCATCGGTCGAACGCCGTCGTTGGCCCGGTGGCAGCAGGACCGGCACCGGCAGCGGAGCGAGCGTGTGGTCGTCCAGGCCGTCCAGCTGGTCGACCCCGTGAACGTACGCGGCGGCCCAGCCGGCGATCAGCGCGCCGTCCGGTAGGCCTGCCGCAGCGTCCAGGATGCGTTGGGCCGTCGAGGTGGACGATCCCGCTCGCCGGTACCACCCGTACGCCGTCCGGATGAAGCCCGGTCCGACCAGCGTGGTGCGCGGAGTGCCTCGACGAGCCCACTCCGCGACAGCCGCAGGGACCTGGCAGCTGCTCAGCTCCTGGGCGAATCTCGTCATGCCGGATCCTGGCACCCGCGGGCAGCGTACGGAGCACGATCCACAGGCTCATCGACAAGGAGCAGACACACCCGCAGCGCCCCTCGTGAGGTGTGTCCGCTCCTTCTCGAGCGGTCCGCCCTCGTGCCTCAGGCGGTCAGGGCCAGGTCGACGTCGAGCAGGTCCAGCACGAGCGCGGTGGCCGTCGAGGGTTCGCCGGTGATGGTCGACACGATCCAGTCCGGCGTCGTGGCCGGCATCGCCAGCGCGACCAGACCGGCGGCCTGCGGTTTGGCCCCCACGTGCTGCGGGACGATCGCCGTCCCGAGTCCGCGGTGGACGAGATCGAGGAGCGTGTGGACGTCGTTCACGGTGCAGCGGACGTGCCGGGTCACGCCGTTGGTGAGGCACATGGTGTCGTTCAGGGACCGGATGGCCCAGGAGTCGGTGAAGTCGACGAAGTCGAGGTCGGTCAGGTCGCCCCAGCTCAGCGACCCGAGCCGCGCCAGCGGGTGGTCGGGCGCCGCCAGCAGGACCATCGGCCGGCGACCCAGCTCGACCCTGGTGACCGCCCCGAGATGGTCCTCGGTGGCCACGAAGGCGAGGTCGAGCCGCCCGTCCCGGACCAGCCGGACCAGCTCGTGCGAACCGGCCTGGGTGAAGTCCAGATCCAGCAGCGGGTAGCGGCGGTGCACTCGGTCCAGCAGCGAGACGACGTCGACGATGCCGAGGCACTGCTCGGCGCCGACGCGCAGACTGCCGGACAGCTCGCGGGTCGCCCGCACCACGGCGTCCCGCGCCGCCGCGGCCTGGGCCAGCAGGGTCCGCGCGTGGGGCAGCAGGGCGAGGCCGGCCGCCGTGGGTTCCACCCGCCGGGTCGTCCGGTCGAACAGCGACGTGCCGAGCTCGTCCTCCAGGGCGCGGATGGCCGCGGACAGCCCGGACTGCGAGACGCCGCAGACCGCGGCCGCCCGGGTGAACTGCTCCTCCTCGGCGAGGGTGACCAGGTACTGCATCTGCCGGAAATCCATTGACTCAAGTTCCTTCTGAAAGCCATCAAACTCAGATGTTGGATTTCTAGTCTGGCCCGGCCTACGGTGAAGCGCAAGCAGTCAGTCACGAGAGGAAACCCTGTGCAGCAACGCAAGATCGGCCCCCGCTCCGTCTCCGCCATCGGCCTCGGCGGCATGCCCATGTCGATCGAGGGGCGGCCGGACACCGAGCGCGCCGTCGCCACCATCCACGCCGCCCTGGACGCCGGGGTCACCCTGATCGACACCGCGGACGCCTACCACCGCGACGCCGACGAGGTCGGGCACAACGAGGAGCTGATCGCGGGCGCCCTGCGCTCGTACGGCGGCGACACCTCCGGCGTGCTGGTCGCCACCAAGGGTGGCCACCTCCGGCCCGGCGACGGGTCCTGGACCCTGAACGGGCGCCCGGAGTACCTCAAGGAGGCCGCCAAGGCCTCGGCCCGCCGGCTCGGCGTGGACGCGATCGGCCTGTACCAGTTCCACCGGCCGGACCCGGCCGTCCCGTACGCCGACTCCGTGGGTGCCCTGCGCGAGCTGCTGGACGAGGGCGTCATCCAGCTGGCCGGCATCTCGAACGCCACCGTCGAGCAGATCGACCAGGCCAACGAGGTCCTCGGCGGCCGGCTGGTGTCGGTCCAGAACCAGTTCTCGCCGACCTTCTTCTCCAGCCGGCGCCGAGCTCGATCACTGCGCCGACCTGGGGATCGCCTTCCTGCCCTGGTCGCCGCTGGGTGGCATCGGTCGGACGGCGTCGGTGGGGGAGAGTCACCCGGCGTTCCAGCGCCTCGCCGACGACCACGGCGTCAGCCTGCAGCAGGTCATCCTGGCCTGGGAGCTCGCCCTCGCCCCGGTCGTCGTCCCGATCCCCGGCTCGTCGCGGCCGGCCAGCATCACCGACTCCGCCCGAGCGGCGGACCTGGAGCTGACCAGTGACGACGTCGCGGCGCTCACCGCCGCTGTCGACACCGAGCAGGTGCCCGCATGAGAACCGTTCCCCTCGGCACCACCGACCTCCCAGGTGCCCAACGTCGTGCTCGGCCTGATGCGGATCGCCGAGATGGACGACTCAGCTGTACGTGAGCTGGTGGGCACCGCCCGCGACGCCGGCATCGACTTCTTCGACCACGCCGACGTCTACGGCGGTGACCACGGCTGCGAGCGCCGCTTCGCCGAGGCCATGCAGCTGTCGCCGGCCGAGCGCGAGCAGATCACCCTGCAGACCAAGGCCGGCATCGTCGGTGACGGTCCGTACTTCGACTTCTCCTACGAGCACCTGATCAGCGCGGTGGAGGGTTCGCTGCGGGCGCTGCAGACCGACTACATCGACATCCTGCTGCTGCACCGTCCCGATGCCCTGGTCGAACCGGACGAGGTCGCCCGGGCCTTCGACGAGCTGGAGGCCGCCGGCAAGGTCCGCGCCTTCGGCGTGTCCGAACCAGACGCCGCGCCAGATCGACCTGCTGAAGAAGTCGGTCACCCAGCCGCTGGTGGCCAACCAGCTGCAGCTGTCCATCACCCACGCACCGATCGTCGCCCAGGGCGTCGCGGCCAACATGCAGGGCGAGGACCAGTCGGTGACGTTGGACGGCGGCGGCATCGTCGACTACTGCCGCCTGCACGACATCACCATCCAGGCCTGGTCGCCCTTCCAGGCCGGCTTCTTCAACGGCGTCTTCCTGGGCTCGGCGGACTATCCCGAGCTCAACGCGGTGATCGACCGGCTGGCCGCGCAGTACGACGTGCCGCCGATCGCGATCGCCACCGCCTGGATCACCCGTCACCCGGCGCAGATGCAGGTGGTGCTCGGCACGACCACGCCGGAGCGGGTGGCCGGCGCCGCGCAGGGCTCGGACATCCCGCTCACCCGGGCGGAGTGGTACGAGCTGTTCCGGGCCGCCGGGTACCGCGTGCCCTGACCGGCGACCGGAGGTGAACCGGTGGGAGTGGCTCAGGACGTGGCGCGCGGGGCGTACATGATCAGAGCCACTCCCACCAGGCACACCAGGGCGCCGGCGACGTCCCACCGGTCGGGACGGAAGCCGTCGACCACCATCCCCCAGAGCAGCGACCCGGCCACGAAGACCCCGCCGTACGCGGCCAGGATGCGGCCGAAGCTCGCGTCCGGCTGCAGGGTGGCCACGAAGCCGTACAGGCCGAGGGCGATCACGCCGGCGCCGATCCAGAGCCAGCCGCGGTGCTCCCGGACGCCCTGCCAGACCAGCCAGGCGCCGCCGATCTCGGCGAGCGCAGCGAGGACGAAGAGGGCGATCGAGCGCACGATGTCCATGCGCCCGGAGCGTAGTGCTGTCCGCGACCTCAGGTGACCGGGCGGTTGCGGTAACGGCCGACCAGCTCGCGGGCGGCGATCTGCATCCGCACCGGCGGCAGACCGGCGGCGATCTGGCGGAGGTCGTCGACCACCATCTCCCCGATCTGGCCGAACGCCTGCGGGACGCCACCGGCCCGGTGGCCGGAGAAGACCAGACCGTCCAGCCGTCGGTACTGGTCGTCGGCCGGCACCGGCTCCTGCGGCCAGACGTCCACGCCGGCCAGGATCCGGCCGGACGCCAGCTCGGCCCGGAGGGCGTCGTAGTCCACCACGGCGGCCCGGCTGACCAGGACCAGCCGCGCCCCGTCCGGCAGCGCGGCGAGCTCGTCGGCACCGAGCAGGTGCTCGCTGTCCGCGGTCACCGTGGCCAGCACGAAGACGAACTGGCTGCGTCGCAGCAGCTCGGGCAGGGTGGCGGGGACGAGGCCCACGTCGGTGAGCGCCCGGTCGGGCAGCCACGGATCGTGGACCCGCAGGTCGACGGCGAACGGCTGCAGCAGCGGTCGCAGCGCGCGGCCGAGGTTGCCATAGCCGATGAGTCCCACGCCGGCACCGCGGAGCAGGACGGCGTCGGTGTTGCCGTCGGCCACGTAGCGTTCGGTGCCGGACCGGAACGCGCGGTCCTCGCGGCTGATGCCGCGGGCGAGGTCGAGGGCCAGCCCGAGGGCGAACTCGGCGACGGCTTGGGCGTACGCCGGGCCGCAGCCGAGCACGTGGATGCCCCGGGCGAACGCGGTGGGGTAGTCGACGTTGGGGTAGAAGTTGCCCTCGACGTTGCAGATCGCCCGCAACGCCGTGGCCCGGGCCAACCGCTCGGCCGGCAGGTCCGGTTGCCCGATGATCGGCGAACGCCTCCGGCAGCGCCCGGTCGAACGACGCCGGATCATGATCATCGGACAGGTCGACCACCCGGAAGGCCCGCTCCAGCTCGGCCCGCACCGCCGGGCTGAAGATCCGGTCGGCCCGTTGCGGGGTGGGCTGCAGGAGCACCACCGGCCGGTCGTCGGTGGTCACCGAGGTCCCAGCCCGCGTCGAGGGCGACGGGCTCCGGCTGGTCGAGGGCGACCGGGCGCCCGTCCTGCAGGTAGGCCGCGTCACCGTCCACCAACCCCACCGCCACGCTCAGCCGGCGGTGGGACAACGGCGTCACCACCGAGGCCGCCTCCGCCAGGGTGAGCAGCGAGACCGACCGGATCTCGTTCTCCTGCAGGGAGAACGTGGCGAGGTCGTCGTCGCTCACCAGCCCGCCGTCGAAGATCAGCTCCAGGGCGTCCTCCCAGCCCAGGTACGGCGGCATCCAGTCCACCACCAGCAGCCGGCCGACGGCCAGCTCCAGACCGAGCTCCTCGCGCACCTCGCGGATCGCGCCGACCCGGGGCGGCTCGCCCGGCTCGACGATGCCGCCGGGCAGCTCCCAGTCGCGCTTGAACGCGGTGTCACACAGCAGGATCCGGCCCGCTGCGTCGCGCATCAGCACGTGGGCGATCACCCGCTTGCGCGGCAGCACGGTGTTCATCACCCCGGAGAAGCCGTCGGGACCGCCGACCACGTCGCCGGCCAGTCGGGCGAACAGCACCAGGTCGTCGTAGGTGCCGTCGTCCCGGGGCACCACCGACCGGCGGGTTCCCTCCAGCCGGAAACCCGAGCGCAGCACGGCCCGACGGGTCGCGCGGTCCTCGGCCGGCAGAGCGACCTGGATCCGTCGCACCCCGTCCGCGAAGGCCTCCTCGGCCAGCGCACTGATCTGGCGCTGAAGGGTCTCGGCGTCCGTGCCCGGCCGCCAGCTGAGGTCGGCGATCCCGTGATCACCGACCGTCAGCCGGACGGACTCGTTCACGACTCCGGCGGGGCAGTCTTCTCGGCCGCCGACTTCTTGGCCGCCTTCTTCGCCGGCGCCTTCTTCGCGGCCACCTTCTTCACCGCGGCGGCGGCCTTCTCGACGGTGTCCTCGACGGCCGCGGCCGCCTTCTCCACGGTCTCCTCGACCGCGGCGGCGGCCTTCTTGGCGGGCGTCTTCTCGGCCGGAGCCTTCTTCGCCGCGGCCGCCGTCTTCTTGGCCGCCACCTTCTTGGCGGGGGCCTTCTTCGCCGGCGTCGTGCCGGACTCCGCCGGTCCGCCGTCGACCTGGGCCACCCGCTTGCTCGGACGCGGTGAGGCCTGCTTGGCCGCGGCCCGGGTGCCCGCCTCCACCTTGGCGGTGTCGGCGGTCTCCTCGGTCGGAGCCGCCTGGTGCAGCAGCCAGACCGCGCCCAGCGGCGGGATGGTCACGTTGGCCGAGGCCGGGAAGCCGTTGGACGGCACGGGATGCGCCACCACCTCGCCGAGGTTGCCGATCCCGCCGGTGCCGTCGTAGACGTCGGCGTCGGTGTTCATGATCTCCTGCCAGGCCCCCTCGGCCGGCAGCCCGACGCGGTAGTCCGGCCGGGACTCGGAGGAGAAGTTCGTGATGCACGCGATCATCTGCCCCTCGCCGTCGAAGCGGACCCAGGAGAAGACGTTGCCGCCCGCGTCGTCGGCGTTGATCCAGCGGAAGCCCGCCGGGTCGTTGTCCAGGGCGAACAGCGCCGGATGGGCCCGGTAGACCTCGTTCAGGTCCTTGACCAGCCGCTGCACGCCGCGGTGGCCCCAGTGGGAGCTCTCGTCCCAGTCGATGCTGCGGGACTCGGAGAACTCGCGTCGCTGGCCGAACTCGGTGCCCATGAACAGCAGCTTCTTGCCCGGGTGGGCCCACATGAAGGCGTAGAACGCCCGCAGGGTGCCGAACTTGCGCCACTCGTCCTGGGGCACCCGCTCGAACATCGAGCCCTTGCCGTGCACGACCTCGTCGTGGCTGATCGGCAGCACGAAGTTCTCCGAGTAGGCGTACGCCATGGCGAAGGTCATCTCGTGGTGGTGGTACTGCCGGTAGATCGGCTCGCGGCCCAGGTAGCGCAGCGAGTCGTTCATCCAGCCCATGTTCCACTTGAAGCCGAAGCCCAGACCGCCCTGGTCGATCGCCCGGGTGACGCCCGGCCAGGAGGTCGACTCCTCGGCGATCATCATGATCCCGGGCTTGCGCCGGTAGTTGTGCTCGTTGACCCGCTGCAGCAGCTCGACGGCCTCGAGGTTCTCGTTGCCCCCGTGGATGTTGGGCACCCACTGGCCGGCCTCGCGGGAGTAGTCGAGGTAGAGCATCGAGGCGACGGCGTCGATCCGCAGCCCGTCGATGTGGAACTCCTCCAGCCAGTAGAACGCGTTCGAGATCAGGAACGCCTTCACCTCGTTGCGGCCGAAGTTGAAGATGTAGGAGCCCCAGTCCGGGTGCCAGCCGAGCCGCGGGTCCTCGTGCTCGTAGAGCGCGGTGCCGTCGAACCGCTGCAGGGCCCAGGGATCGGTGGCGAAGTGCCCGGGCACCCAGTCCACGATCACCCCGACGCCGGCCTTGTGCAGCTCGTCGACCAGGTAGCGGAACTCGTCGGGGGAGCCGAACCGGGAGATGGGCGCGAAGTAGCCCGTCACGTGGTAGCCCCACGAACCGTCGTACGGGTGCTCGGCGACCGGCATCAGCTCCACGTGGGTGTAGCCCTGCCAGGTCACGTACTCCACCAGCTCGCGGGCCAGCTCGACGTAGGTCAGACCCTTGCGCCAGGACCCCAGGTGCAGCTCGTAGACGCTGACCGGCTCCTGGTACTGCTTCTTCTGCCCGCGGTACCACAGCCACTCGTCGTCG
>CAWARE010000030.1:0-69048 GCA_963784345.1 uncultured Actinomycetota bacterium | reverse complement strand
GCCCCACGCGTACGTCGACTCGTAGACGATCGAGGCGTTGTGCGGCGGTGCCTCGCAGAACTGCGCGAACGGGTCCGCCTTGAGCCGCCAGACGCCGTCGGCGCCGAGCACCTCGAACTTGTAGAGGGTGCCGCTGCCGACCCCCTCCACGAACAGCGACCAGACGCCCGACCCCGGCACCAGGTGCATGGTGGAGGAGTCGCCGTTCCAGTAGTTGAAGTCACCGACCAGGCGCACGGTCTGCGCGTTCGGTGCCCACACCGCGAAGCGTGTGCCGGCGATCTGACCCCGTTCACTGTCGGTGACGGTGATCTCGTGGGCGCCGAGACGCCGCCACGCCTCGGTGTCGTGACCTTCGTGGAAACCGGTCAGGTCCCATCCGGTCAGCTCACCGCCGGGGTCGAATGCCATCGTGTTTCTCCTTCGTCAGCTCTGGTCGGCTGTGGTGCCAGCCAGGGTGCGGATCGCGCCCAGGGGGATCGCGATCCAGTCGGGACGGTTGCGGACCTCGTAGACGAGCTCGTAGACCGCTTTGTCCGCCACGTACGCCTGCAGGGTCGCCAGCTGTGCCGCGTCCAGGGGACCGTCAGCGTACGCGGTCAGGAACGCCTCGCGCGCCGACGCGAGCCAGCGCGCCGCCCCCGGTCCCGGCACGGTCGCCGCGGCGTAGTCGAACGACCGGAGCATGCCCGCGACGTCCCGCCAGGGCGAGTCGGGGGCGAGCCGCTCGGCCATCGTCTTGGCCGGCTCACCCTCGAAGTCGATGATCTTCCAGCCCGACGGGGTGCGCAGGGTCTGGCCGAGGTGGAAGTCGCCGTGCACCCGCTGCGTCTGCAGCGTCTCGGCCCCGACGTCGGCGAAGAGCGCCTGCAGACCGGGGGTGAGCTCGTCCAGCACCGGGGCGACCTGCGCGGCCACGGAGAGCCGCCCGTTCATCACGGCCTCGGTGGCGGAGCCGTCGACCTCGGCGGTCGGGAACGCCCGGCGCAGGGCGGCGTGGATGTGGGCCAGCGCGTGGCCGAGCTGGGCGGCGTCCTCGGCGAAGTCGCCGCCGTCGGTCAGCGAGTCCAGCGCGAGACCCCAGCCGTCCTCGGCGGCGGCCAGCTTCTGGACGGCCATGGCCAGGTCGGCCTCGACCGGGACCCCGTCCTGCACCCACTGTCCCCGGATCCAGCCGTAGAGCCTGGCGACGTCGGTCACGCCGGTCCGGGCCAGGGCGTCGTGCACCTCGATGTCGAGGTTGGTGCCGAGCTCGATCCGGCGGAAGAACTTGATCATGGCCACGTCGCCGAACATCACCGAGGTGTTCGACTGCTGGCCGGTGAACGGCACCGGGGTCACGTCGGGGTCGAGCCCGGTGACGTCGGTGCGCTGGAAGGAGACCTCGGCCTCCCGGCCACGCGCGTGCCCGCCGTCCAGCAGCAGCCGCCACAGCAGCGCGCACGCTTCGGGGTCCTGGGCGGCGTCGTAGGCGATCACCGGCCCCAGGTCCTCGATCGTGCGCCGGCCGATCTCGGCGTGCTGCAGACCGGGCACCGGGGCGTGGTGGTAGGCGACCAGCAGCTGGTAGAGCTCGTACGGCCAGGGCGTGTCGTCGGCGTCCGGCTCCGGATCCTCCGCCGGCGGGTAGTCCACCCGCACGATCTCCACCCGGACGGCCGGCCACTGGGACACCTCGGTCAGCCACGGCAGGGCCGTCAGCGAGCCGATCTCGGCCCGGCGGCCCTTGCCGGCGAACCAACGGGCAGCGGTGAGGTGCCTCAGCAGCTGCTCGGTCAGCTCGGGGTCCATCAAGGCGTGACCCGCGGACGGTACGGGGAGTCGCCCTGCCGCACCACGGTGAGGACGTGGGCGGGGTCGTCGAAGGTGAGCCGGACGAACGCCCGCTGTCCCCAGCGCCACGACTGGCCGGTGATCTCGTCCTGCACCAGGAAGATCTCGCCCGGTGCCATCCCGAGCGCCTCCATGTCGAGCACGATCTCCGACTCCGCGATGGCGGTCGGGTCCAGGTTGCAGACCGTGATCACCACGTCGTCGCCGGACCGCTTGGAGTAGACGATGACGCTGCTGTGCGGGGCGTGGTGGAAGGTCAGGTCCCGCAGCTGCTGCAGGGCAGGGTGCTCCCGACGGATCTGGTTGAGCCGTCCCAGCAGCAGGTTGAGGTTCTCCCCGCTCTCGTCCGCGGCGGCCCAGTCGCGGGGCCGGTACTCGAACTTCTCCGAGTTCAGGTACTCCTCGCGACCGCGGGCCAGCACCTCGTTCTCGAACAGCTCGAACCCGGCGTAGACGCCCCAGGTCGGCGACAGGGTGGACGCCAGCACCGCGCGGATGGTGAACGCGGTCTTACCGCCCCACTGCAGGAAGCTGGGCAGGATGTCGGGGGTGTTGACGAAGAAGTTCGGCCGGAAGAAGGCGTCGGTCTCCGTGGTCAGCTCGGTCAGGTACTCCTCGAGCTCCCACTTCTCGTTGCGCCAGGTGAAGTAGGTGTAGCCCTGGTGGAAGCCGACCTTGCCGAGGGCGTGCATCATCGCCGGCTTGGTGAACGCCTCGGCCAGGAAGAGCACGTCGGGATCGGTCTTGCGCACCTCGGCGAACAGCCAGGCCCAGAACTCCACCGGCTTGGTGTGCGGGTTGTCGACCCGGAAGATCCGCACCCCGTGGGAGATCCACAGCCGGACGACCTCCAACCAGGCCGCCCGGATCCCGTCCCGGTCGTCGTCGAAGTTGAAGTTGTAGATGTCCTGGTACTTCTTCGGCGGGTTCTCCGCGTACGCGATCGAGCCGTCGGCCCGGTGGGAGAACCACTCCGGGTGCTCCTTCACCCACGGGTGGTCCGGGGAGGCGTTGAGGGCCAGGTCGAGGGCGATCTCCAGCCCCAGCTCCTCGGCCCGGGCGACGAACCGGTCGAAGGCGTCGAAGTCGCCGAGGTCGGGGTGGATGGCGTCGTGACCACCGGCTTCGTTGCCGATCGCCCAGGGCGAGCCGGGGTCGCCCGGACCCGCCTGCAGGGTGTTGTTCTTGCCCTTGCGGAACGAGGTGCCGATCGGGTGGATCGGCGGCAGGTAGACGACGTCGAAGCCCATCGCCGCGGCGGCCTCGAGGCGGCCCTGGGCGGTGTCGAAGGTGCCGGAGACCCAGGTCCCGTTCTCGTCGAGGTGGGCACCCTCGGACCGGGGGAAGAACTCGTACCAGGAGGAGAACAGGGCTCGCTCACGATCGACGAACACCGGGTAGTCGGGGCTGGGGGAGAGCAGCTCCCGCGGACCGTAGTGGTGCATCGCCTCGCGCACGTCGGGCGCCAGGGCGACGGTCAGCCGGTCCTCGACCTGCTGCGGCGCGGCGAGCCCGTCGGCGGCACCGCTGAGGATCTCGGCCGTGTCCTGGTCCCCGGACTGGCGGGCGCGCTCCGCCGCCGCGTGGAACAGGGCCGTCCCCTCGGTGATCATCAGCGCGACGTCGATGCCGGCCGGGATCTTGATCTCGGCGTTGTGCACCCAGGTCTCCCAGGGATCGCTCCACCCCTCGACCCGGAACGTCCAGGGGCCCTCGGTGCCCAGCGACACGTACGCGTGCCACCAGTCGAAGCCGAGCGGCGTGGTCGGCTCCATCCGGACCTCGGTCTCGACCCCTGACGGGTTGGTCACGATCACCGACGCGTTCACCGCGTCGTGGCCCTCCCGGAACACGGTGGCCCGGATCTCGAACTCCTCGCCCACGGCGGCCTTGGCGGCGTACGCGCCACCCTCGATCACGGGCGACACCTTGGTCACCGGGATGCGCCCGATCCGGGTGCCGAGCCCGGGCGCCGTGGAAGTGGTCTCGGTCACATCAACGTCGGTCACGTGGCCAACCTATCGGCACGGGGCGGTCCGGAGCAGAGGTGGGGGAGACTGTCCGGGTCGGGCGGCGGCCGGTCCGACTCCCACCGAGGAGGCACCCGTGCAGCACACCCTGTCCCAGGCCGGTGAGGCGTCCGCGGCGCTCGCCTGGCACCGGTACGCCGACCTCGACGAGTGGTCCCGCTGGGCCCCGTTCATCGCAGCCGTGGAGGCTCCCGGGCGCGGCCTGGCCGCCGACCTGACCGGCACGGTGGTCTCGGTGGGTGGCCTGCGGGTCGGCTTCGAGGTGCTCGCACTCGACGCTGCCGCCCGGACCTGGCGCTGGCGCGCCCGCCTCGGACCGTTGGCCCTGGTGCTCGACCACGAGATCACCGAGCGGTCCACCGGCGGCTGCGTGGCCCTGCTCACCGTCTCCGGGTCGGCGCCGGTGGTGCTGGCCTACCTGGCGCCGGCGCAACTGGCCCTGCGTGCTCTGGTCCGGCCCTGATCCTGCCCGGTCCGGCACCGGTCTACCGGTGCGGCTGGTCGGTCAGTCGACCTGCAGCACCAGGACCGAGCGGCCCGGGATCCACAGCCGGCTGCCGGCCGGGATCTTGTCCTCGGTCAGCTCCCCGGGCCGACCGGTGTGCGCGACCACTGTGTAGGTGGTCGCCCAGTCGCCGTCCGGCAGGCTCACCTGCACCGGGTCGGACCCTCCGTGCAGCCAGATCAGGAACGCGTCGTCGTGCTCACGGTCGGTGTGGTCGTCGGCCAGGTAGACCCCGAGGGTGCGCCGGTGCGGGTCGTGCCAGTCGTCCGGTGTCATCTCGGTCTCCTCACCGCCGAACCAGGCGAGGTTCTTGCGACCGGTCGGCGCCCCGGTGCTGTCCAGCACCGGCTCGCCGTGGCGGAACCGGCTGCGCCGCAGCACCGGGTGCTCCTGCCGCAGCCGGAGCAGCCGCCGGGTCAGGTCGTGCAGGTTCTGCCACTCGTCCTCGGCGTCCCAGTGCATCCAGGACAGCGGCGAGTCCTGGCAGTAGGCGTTGTTGTTGCCGTGCTGGGTGCGGCCCCGCTCGTCCCCGGCGGTGATCATCGGCACGCCGGCCGCCAGGATCATCGTGGCCAGCATGTTGCCGGCCTGCCGGTGTCGCAGGGCCATGATCACCGGGTCGTCCGTCTCACCCTCGACGCCGCAGTTCCAGGACCGGTTGTCCTCGGTCCCGTCCCGGTTGGACTCGCCGTTCGCCCCGTTGTGCTTGACGTTGTAGGTCACCACGTCCCGCAGGGTGAACCCGTCGTGGGCGGTCACGAAGTTGACGCTGGCCTCGCCTGGCGGCCATGGTGGTCGAAGATGTCGGGGGATCCGGTCAGTCGCTGACCCATCTCGGCGACCCCCGAGGTGTTCCCCCGCCAGAAGTCGCGGACGTAGTTGCGGAACCTGTCGTTCCACTCGCTCCAACGCCGTCCGAAGGCGCCGACCTGGTAGCCGTACGGGCCGAGGTCCCACGGCTCGGCGATGATCTTGGTCCGGCTCAGCACCGGGTCGGTGCGCAGCAGCTGCTGGAACGGGTGGTGCAGGTCGACCTGGTGGCGCTCGTCGCGGATCAGCGTGGTCACCAGGTCGAAGCGGAAGCCGTCCACGCCCATCTCGGTCACCCAGTAGCGCAACGAGTCAGCGACCAGCTGGAGCACGCCGGGTTGCGCGGTGTCGACCGAGTTGCCGCAGCCGGTCACGTCGTAGTCGGTGCGCAGGTCGTCGGTCAGCCGGTAGTAGCCCGAGTGGTCCAGGCCCCGGAACGACAGGGTCGGTCCCTCGTGGCCACCCTCGCCGGTGTGGTTGTAGACCACGTCCAGGATCACCTCGATGCCGGCCTCGTGCAGGGCGGAGACCATGTCCTTGAACTCCGTCACCTGCTGACCGAGGGTGCCGACCGACCCGTACGCGGAGTGGGGGGCGAAGAAACCGAGGGTGTTGTAGCCCCAGTAGTTGGACAGACCGCGGCGGATCAGGAAGGGCTCGGAGACGAAGTGGTGCACGGGCAGCAGCTCGACGGAGGTGACGCCGAGCTCCTTGAGGTGCTCGATCACGGCCGGGTACGCCAGTCCGGCGTAGCTGCCGCGGAGGTGTTCCGGAACCGCCGGGTGCAGCCGGGTGAACCCCTTGACGTGCAGCTCGTACAGCACTGTGTCGGCCATCGGCACCGGGGCCGCCAACGGCGTCGGTGGCGGGGTCTCGGCCACCACCACCCCCAGCGGCACGGCGGCGAAGGAGTCGCGCGGGTCCGGTTCGTAGTCCGACGCCTCGGTGTGGTCGAGGATCGGTCCGCGGTAGTCGACGCCGCCGGTGATGGCGCGCGCGTACGGGTCGAGCAGCAGCTTGGCCGGGTTGAACCGGGCGCCCGAGTGAGGGGCCCAGCCGCCGTGCACGCGGTAGCCGTACCGCTGACCGGCCGTGACCCCGCTGACGTGACCGATCCAGACGCCGTCGTGGCCCCGGTCCAGGTCGACGTTGCGCTGGCTCTTGTCCTCACCGATCAGCACCAGCTCGACCCGGCTGGCCCGGGGAGCCCACAGACCGAACCGTGCGCCGTCGCCCTGGAGGCGGGCGCCGAGACAGGACGAGTCCGCCGGGGGTGGCAGGATCGCCGGGGTGGGGCTCATATCGCTCGCTCGTTCGTCATGCCCTCGCGGCGGGTCGGATCGGTCGGGCGACGCTGCCCTCCCCTGGTCTGGGGCCTGCCGGTGGTCCGGGGGCCTACATTGTGCCCTGCACCACACCGGCGCGCTGACCATCCGTAAGTTACTGACGGGTAATATGAGTCCTCGGGCAACGAGCACCGCCCGCCCGGACACAGACGCTTAGACACAGAGAGGTGAGGTCATGGAGATCCTGGTTCTGGTGAAGTACGTCCCGGACGCGACCGGCGAGCGAGGTTTCGCCGACGACCACACGGTGGATCGCGAGGCGACCGACGGACTGCTGTCCGAGCTGGACGAGTACGCCGTCGAGCAGGCCCTGCGGGTGGCCGACGACGGCGACGACGTCGAGGTGGTGGTGCTCACCGTCGGCCCAGACGACGCGTCCGCCGCCATCAAGCGGGCCCTGCAGATGGGCGCCTCGGGCGGCATCCACGTCCTCGACGACGCGATCGCCGGCTCCGACGCGCTGGCCACCAGCGAGATCCTGGCCGCCGCGATCCGCAAGGAGGCACCCGACCTGGTGCTCTGCGGGATGGCGTCCACCGACGGCGCCATGGGGGTCGTGCCGGTGATGGTGGCCGAGCGGCTCGGCTGGCCCGCGGCCACGCTGGGCGCCACCCTCGAGGTGGCCGGCGACGTGGTCACCGTGCGACGGGACACCGACACCGCGAGTCTGACCATCGAGGCCCAATTGCCCGCCGTGGTCAGCGTCACCGACCAGTCCGGTGAGGCGCGGTACCCGTCGATGAAGGGCATCCTGGCCGCCAAGAAGAAGCCGGTCACGACCTGGGAGCTCTCCGACCTGGGCATCGACCCGGGCTCGGTCGGGCTCGACGCGGCGTGGAGCACGGTCGCCGACACGACCCCGCGGCCCCCGAAGCAAGCCGGCACGGTGGTCAGCGACGACGACGGGGCCGGATCGACCGCCCTGGTCGAGTTCCTGGCCGCCGGCAAGTTCATCTGAGTCGAAGCGTTCGAGAGGAAGCTCAAGTCATGTCTGACGTCATCGTCGTCGCCGAGGTCACCGACGCCTCGGTCGCCAAGCCCACGTTGGAGCTGCTCACCCTGGCCCGCCGGATCGGCACGCCGGTAGCTGTCGTCTTCGGCGACGGCGCTGCGGTGGCCGCCACCCTCGGCGAGTACGGCGCCGGCACCGTGCTGTCGGTGGTCGATCCGGCCATCGAGGAGTACCTGGTCGCCCCCAAGGCGGAGGCACTGGCCCAGGTCGTCGCCGAGCGCTCGCCGGCCGCCGTGCTGATCACCTCCTCGGCCGAGGGCAAGGAGATCGCCGGTCGGCTCGCGGTGAAGCTGGGCGCCGGTCTCATCACCGACGCGACCGACATCGCGGCGGACGGCTCCACCACGCAGTCGGTGTTCGCCGGCAACTGGTCGGTGACCGCACGCGTCGGCCACGGTGTGCCGGTGGTGACCGTCAAGCCCAACGCCGTCGCCCCGGAGAGCGCACCGGTCACGCCCGAGGTCTCCGAAGCGGCGGTGACCATCTCCGAGGCGGCCAAGGGCGCCCGGATCGTCAAGACCGAGCCCAAGTCGGCCAGCGGCCGACCCGAGCTGACCGAGGCGGCCATCGTCGTCTCCGGCGGCCGGGGGACCGGTGGCGACTTCGGCGCCGTGGAGGGGCTGGCCGATGCGCTGGGCGCCGCCGTCGGCGCGTCCAGAGCGGCCGTCGACTCCGGCTGGTACCCGCACGCCTACCAGGTCGGCCAGACCGGCAAGACCGTGTCGCCGCAGCTCTACCTGGCGGCCGGCATCTCCGGAGCCATCCAGCACCGCGCAGGCATGCAGACGTCCAAGGCGATCGTGGCGGTCAACAAGGACCCGGAGGCGCCGATCTTCGCGCTGGCCGACCTGGGCGTGGTCGGTGACCTGCAGACCGTGCTGCCCGCCGTGACCGAGCAGGTCAAGGCGCGCAAGGGCTGACCCCCGTCCGGGCGGGCAGAATGACGTCCGTGCGCACCTACCTCGACCACGCCTCCACCACCCCGGTGGTGCCGGCGGCGGTCGAGGCGATGGCCGCCCACTGGGGCACCGCCGGCAACCCCTCGTCGTTGCACGCCTCCGGGCGGGCGGCCCGGCGGGTGGTGGAGGAGTCCCGCGAGCAGATCGCGGCCCTGCTGGGTGCGCGGCCGGCCGAGGTGATCTTCACCTCCGGCGGCACCGAGGCCGACAACCTGGCGATCAAGGGCTCGTACTGGGCGCGTCGGGGCGAGCGACCGCTCGCGGGTGGTGATCAGCGCGATCGAGCACCACGCCGTGCTGGACCCGGCCCGGTGGTTGGCCTCCAGCGCCGCCGCCGACCTGGTGGAGGTCGGCGTCGACCCGGTCGGTCGGGTCGATCTGGAGGCGCTGTCCCGGGCGGCTGATGACCGTACGGCCGTGGTCTCGGTGATGTGGGCCAACAACGAGATCGGCACCGTCCAGCCGGTCGCCGAGGTGGCCGAGGCGGCCCGGCGGGTGGGTGCGTGGTCGCACAGTGACGCCGTCCAGGCGGTCGGTCACCTGCCGGTCGACTTCGCCGCCAGCGGACTGGACCTGATGACGGTCACCGCCCACAAGCTGGGCGGACCGGTCGGGGTCGGCGCGCTGCTGGCCCGGCGCGATGTCGGCCTGGAAGCCGTGCAGCACGGCGGTGGACAGGAGCGCGACGTCCGCTCCGGCACGCTCGACGTGGCCGGGGTGGCCGGGTTCGCCGCCGCCCTGCAGCTCGCCGTGACGAGCCAGGTCGTCGGAGCGCGAGACGGCTCGAGGATCTGCGGGCCGGTCTGGTCTCGGCCGTCCTGTCCGCCGTCCCGGAGGCGGTCGTGCACGGACCCGCCGATCCCGACCACCGGCTGCCCGGCGTGCTGAACGTGGAGCTCCCCGGCTGCTCCGCGGACGCGCTCCTGCTCCTGCTGGACGCGGCCGGCATCGACTGCTCCACCGGCTCGGCCTGCACCGCCGGCGTGGCCGAACCGAGCCACGTGCTGCTGGCTCTGGGTCGGACCGAGTTCGTGAGGCCGGTTCCGCGCTCCGGTTCTCGCTGGGCCACACGTCCACCCCGGCCGACGTCGACGCCCTGGCGGCCGCCCTGCCCGAGGTGCTCAGCCGGGCCCGGGCCTTCGGCTCGATAGCCGGCTGAGCTGGCTTGGATGGGGGTCTCCCTGTGGCGGCTCGGGTGCGGCAATTTCCATCCACGGACGTGGTTTCGAGTGGTTCGGCCGCCGCCGCCGGACGTGTTCGCAATTTCCATCCATGGACGTGATTTCGGGCGGCCACCCGCGGGCTGAGTCGCAATTTCCATCCGTGGACGTGATTTCGGGCGGCCACCCGGGCTGACTCGCAATTTCCATCCGTGGACGTGGTTTCGGGCGGCCATCCGCGGGCTGAGTCGCAATTTCCATCCGTGGACGTGATTTCGGGCGGCCACCCGCGGGCTGACTCGCAATTTCCATCCACGTGCGGGATCCAGGACCGTGCGCGCGTACGTCATGAGTCTGGGCGCACCTGTACGCAGGCAACCGACAGTTCTGACCAACCGAGACCCGGACCGGCGAGACAACACCTTCCGGCGTCGGACAACACGTCGGGCCTGCAGGAGACATGAGCCGGAAGCGGACAACACGTCAGCCTGGGGACAGCGCTCCACGACGGCTCCCGCTGCCCGAGGCTGTGAGCATGTCCCTCGATACCAGTCGACCTTTCACCCGTCGCGCCGCTCTGGCGGCTTCGCTCAGTGATCATGAGCTGCAAGGCGCGCAGTACCAGCGGATCTTCCACGGGATCTACGTACGGTCGGGGGTCCGGCTGACCTGCCGGGTCCGGTCCGTCGCCGCGCTGCTGGTCGCGCCGGCGGGGTCGTACGTGAGCCACCACACCGCCGCCGTGCTGTGGGGTGGCTGGGCGCCGGACGCCACTGAGACCCACATCAGCTCGCCGGGTCCGATCGCGCGCACCCAACGCCGGGGAATCGCGGCACATCGAGCCGATCCCACGCTCCGCCCCGTGATCAGATCTGGGTTGCCGGTCGCGCCGCCGACCAGGGTCTTCCTGGATCTGGCGGCCGAGGGGCTCGGCCTGGTCGACCTCGTCGCCGTGGGGGACTCACTGGTGGCGGCAGAGCGAACGACCCATCAGGAGCTCATCGACGCCGCTGCCCTGTGGCGCGGCCCCGGGTGCAGGCGGGCTCGGCGAGCGGCCCGGTGGGTCCGGGCCGGCGTCGACTCGGTGATGGAGACCAGGCTGCGCATGATGCTGGTGCTGGCTCGGCTGCCCGAACCCCAGATCAACCTGATCCTGCGTGCCGAAGACGGATCGTGGGACGCGCGGATCGAACTCGCATACCGAGGGATCTTGCTGGCGATCGAGTACGAGGGACGGCAGCACGCAGAGAGCACGCAGCAGTGGAACAAGGACATTCGGCGCCGAACGAGGCTGGAGGCACTGGGCTGGCGCTTCATCCTGGTGACGGCCGAGGGCGTGTTCGATCGCCCGGAGGAGACCCTCGACGACATCCGGAACGCCCTGCGGGACCGCGGCATGGCCACCACACGGCGCAAGCCGTCGGTGGAATGGCGTCAGGAGTTCGTCGGAAGCCGGATCGCTGCGTGAGGGTCGACCCCAGCGGCGGGAGCTGGGGAGGTGGTTGCTGAGCGTGAAACCACGCCCGTGGATGGAAATTGCGGGCGGGGCGGGCGACCTGAGCGGGAAACGGCGCCCGTGGATGGAAATTGCGGGCCGGGCGGCCGACCTGAGCGGGAAACGGCGCCCGTGGATGGAAATTGCGGGCCCGGGCGGGCGACCTGAGCCGGAAACGGCGCCCGTGGATGGAAATTGCGGGCCCGGCGGCCGACCCGAGCCGGGAAACGGCGCCCGTGGATGGAAATTGCCACGAGGGCGCGACGCGCGGAGACGCCTTCAGACCGTGACAGACTGGGCGGCTGACGAAGAAGGAGAGCTCGATGAGGGTGTTGGCCGCGATGTCCGGAGGAGTCGACTCCGCCGTCGCTGCGGCGCGCGCGGTCGAGGCCGGTCACGACGTCACCGGGGTGCACCTGGCCCTGTCGAAGAACCCGCAGTCCTACCGCACCGGCGCCCGAGGCTGCTGCTCCAAGGAGGACGCCCACGACGCGCGGCGGGCCGCCGACGTGCTGGGGATCCCGTTCTACGTCTGGGACCTGAGTGACGAGTTCGCCGCCGAGGTGGTCGACGACTTCGTCGCCGAGTACGCGGCAGGTCGCACCCCCAACCCGTGCCTGCGCTGCAACGAGAAGATCAAGTTCGCCGCCGTCCTGCAGCGAGGTCTGGCGCTGGGGTTCGACGCGGTCTGCACCGGTCACTACGCCCTGCTCGCCGACAGCCCGGACGGTGTCCAGATGCACCGGGCCGTCGACACCGACAAGGACCAGTCGTACGTGCTGGGCGTGCTGACCCAGGACCAGCTGGCCCACTCGCTGTTCCCGCTGGGCGGCTCGCTGAAGAGCGAGGTCCGGGCCGAGGCCGAGCGGCGCGGGCTCGCGGTCGCCGACAAGCCGGACAGCCACGACATCTGCTTCATCGCCGACGGGGACACGGCCGGGTTCCTGGACCGCCACCTCGGCACGCGGCCCGGCACCATCACCGACCAGACCGGCGCCACCGTCGGACAGCACGACGGCACGCACCACTACACCGTCGGACAGCGCAAGGGACTGCGGATCGGCACCCCGGCCGCGGACGGCCAGCCGCGCTACGTGCTGGACATCTCACCGGTGACCAACACCGTCACCGTCGGTCCGCGCGAGGCGCTGCTGGTCAGAGAGATCGCCGGCATCCGGCCGACCTGGACCGATCGCCCGGTCACCGGACGCTGGCGCGGCCACATCCAGGTCCGCGCGCACGGGGCACCGGTCACCGCCGAGATCGCGTACGACGGCGATCGGGTGGTCGCCCGGTTGGACGAGCCGATCGCCGGCGTCGCCGCCGGCCAGGCCCTGGTCAGCTACCGCGGGTCGCAGGTGGTCGGCAGCGCCACCATCGCCGACACCGCCTCATGATCAACAGAGGATCTTCATGATCACGACCGACGGCGTCGTCTCCACCGGCATCGGTTCCTGGCCCGGCACCGACCTGACGGACGCACTCAAGATCACCTTCGCGGAGTGCCCGGATCTCCCTTACCTGCCAGAACTTCCCGATCGTGGTCCGCACGCCGGCCTGATCGGTCGCGGCACCGCGGTGCTGACCGGACTGGGCATCGACCTGCAGCCGGCCGGCTGGCGGCTGACCGACGTGTCGTCCCGTGATCACCGCCGCGCGATCGGCACGCTGCGGTCCGATCTCGACCAGCTGGAGGAGATCGCCCAGGGCTACCAGGGCCCGCTCAAGATCGCCGTCGCCGGGCCGTGGACCCTGGCCGGGTCCTTGGAGCACCCGCGCGGGGACCGGGTGCTGCCCGACACCGGCGCTCGCCGCGAGGTCGTCCAGTCGCTGGAGCAGGGGATCGTCGACCTGGCTGCCGAGCTGGCCCGACGCCTACCGGACACCAGCCTGGTCATCCAGCTCGACGAGCCGTCGCTGCCGGCCGTCCTCGGCGGCGACATCGCCACCGCCAGCGGTCTCGGCCGGCACCGTGCCGTGGACATCCCCGAGGTCAGTGACGCCTACAGCCGGCTGGTCGAACGCCTCGGTGACACGCCGGTGGTCGTGCACTGCTGCGCGCCCGGTGCCCCGATCGGGCTGCTGACCACTGCCGGCGTACGTGGTCTGGCCCTGGACCTGAGTCTGCTCGGCACGGCGGACTGGGACGCCCTCGGCGCCGCCCTGGAGCAGGGCCACTGGTTGTTCGCCGGGGCACTGCCCACCGGCGGTCCCTCGGCACCGCTGCCCACCGCCGACCAGGTGGCCTCGGCCGTGCTGGGCCCGATCCGGCGTCTCGAGCTGCCGCCGGAGTTCTCCACCCACACGGTGGTCACTCCGGCGTGTGGGCTGGCCGGCTTCTCCCGTACGGCAGCGATCTCGGCCCTGCGCACCATTCGGACCGCCGCCGGCATCGTCGGCGAGGGTCTCTACGACTGAGGGTCCCCGCGCCGCACCATGGCGGCGATCTCGTCGGCGAACTCGATCTCGGAGTCGTCCTGCGGGGCGTAGCCGATCACCTCACGAGCGTTGGTGATCGACCAGAAGGTCCGGGCGTTGTCGCTGACACCGTAGAAGATCTGGAACGGCACTCCGTCGGGGTCGGCGATCGAGTCGGCCTCGATCGAGCGGACGTAGAGCTGCTGCAGATCGCGTTCGCTGATCCAGCCGGTGATGTCGCGCAGGTAGTCGACCAGGGGCCGGTCGGTGAAGGCCTCGGCCCGGATGGGGCGCGGGGCGACGATGCGGATCTGCACGACCTCCACCGGTCGGCTCACCTCCCCGGTGGCGAACAGGAATCCCAGCGTCTCGTACGCGGTCTTGGCCCAGCCGTAGAAGGTGTCCGGTCGTGGGTAGTCCTCGGGCGTCACCCGGTCGCGTCGGCCGGCCTTCCACGGACGCTCGTACCACTTCGCGGCCTGGTTGGTGCTGGTGCACACGACCCGGCGGACGTCCGTCGCGGCCGCCACCTCGTAGACCCGGGCCGTCATGTCCAGGTTGACCCGCTCGGCCGCGTACGAGGGTGTCCCCGACGGCGGTCGCATCCCGCAGTGCACCACCGTGTCCACATCCCGACACAGCTCGGTGAAGCGGTCGGCCGGGTCGTCCAGCAGGTCCAGCACCTCGACCCCCTCGACCTCGCGGCCGGTCCGGGCGTGGGTCCGGGTCACGTCCACCAGCGTGAGGTCGTAGCGTTCGCGGAACGCCGGCAGCAGCTGCCCCGCGATGTACCCCGCGGCACCGGTCACCAGCACGCGTCGTCGGTCGTCGGCCATCGCCCCAGTCTGCCTCCACGGGCGCGTGGGGCTGCATCCACCACTGCGCAGGAGGGGGAAACACCACCGATGAGTGCAGCAGAGTGGGTGCCCGACCAAGCCGACGTCGCCGCCCTGCGGACGGCCGCGGCCGACTGCGCGGGGTGCGAGCTGCACGGTCCGGCCACCCAGACCGTGTTCTCCGCCGGCAACCCACGGGCTCCGCTGATGCTGGTGGGGGAGCAGCCCGGTGACGTGGAGGACCGTGAGGGGATCCCGTTCGTCGGTCCGGCCGGTCGGTTGCTGCAGGAGGCGGTCGACGAGGCCGGCATCGAACGGACCCGGCTCTACGTGACCAACGCCGTCAAGCACTTCCGCTTCGAGCTGCGGGGCAAGCGGCGGATCCACCAGACCCCGCAGGTCCGCCACCTCAAGGCGTGCCGGCCCTGGCTGAGCGCGGAGATCGCCGCCGTCGGTCCCGACCTGATCGTCTGCCTGGGGGCGATCGCGGCCAAGACCCTGCTGGGCAACGACTTCCGGCTGACCCAGGACCGGGGCCGGCTGATCGACGCCGAGGTCGACGGCCGCCCCCGGCGGCTGATCGCCACCGCGCACCCGTCGGCGGTGCTGCGGACGCCGGCCGGGGCCGAGCGCGACGAGGCGTACGCCGCTCTGGTCACCGATCTGCGGACCGCTGCCGCGACGCTCTCGGACCTGCCCGGCTAGGTTGGCGACCATGCTGGTTGCCTTCTCCGTCGCCCCCTCCGGCGGCGACCCGTCCGTGGGCGACGCCGTCGCCGAAGCCGTCCGCGTGGTCCGTGAGTCCGGTCTGCCGAACGAGACCACCTCGATGTTCACCACCATCGAGGGCGACTGGGACGAGGTGATGGACGTGGTCAAGCGGGCCACCGAGGCCGTGTCCGCCGTCGCCCCCCGGACCTCGCTGGTGCTCAAGGCCGACATCCGCCCGGGCCACACCGACATGCTGCACACCAAGGTCCGCCGGGTCGAGGACGCCCTGTCCGGAGATCCGGAGTGAGCGACCACCCACGGCTGGATCTCGCCGTCGAGCAGGCCCGGCTGGCCCGCGACGCCGGCAACCACCCGTTCGGCGCCGTTCTGGCCGACGCCGCCGGCACCGTGGTGCTGAGCGCCCAGAACACGGTGGTCACCGAGTCCGACGTCACCGGTCACGCGGAGTCCAACCTGGTCCGGCTGGCCAGCACCACGATCGGTCGCGACCTGCGGGGCTACGTCCTCTACACCAGCACCGAGCCGTGCGCGATGTGCGCGGGAGCGATCTACTGGGCCGGGATCGGCAAGGTGGTCTTCGCCCTGGCCGAGTCCGAGCTGGCCGCGATGACCGGCGACGACCCGGAGAACCCCACCCTGGCCCTGCCCTGCCGGCAGGTGTTCGCGGCCGGTCAGCGACCGACCGAGGTCCTCGGTCCGTTCGACCTGCCCGAGGCCCGCGCCGTCCACGAGGGCTTCTGGCGGTCCTGATCCCGGCTCCGGGTCACGGGCGGCGTCGTGCCTGGACCCGCTGGGCCTCGCGGGCGACGCGGACGAACAACGCCCGGTCCAGGGCCGCGCCCTCGCGCCGTACGGCAGCCGGATCGAGTCTCAGCAGCCGGTCCAGCCGGACCTCGCTGGGCCGACCGCGGCGGTCCCACGGCCCCGAGCCGATGTCCAGCCAGAACCGGCCGTGGCGGGCCTCGTCGGCCGCATCCCGGTCGTGGTCCTTGCTGGTCATGGTCAGCGCCAGCAGCTGGTCGCCGTCGCGCGCGACCACCAGCACCGGTCGGTCCTTGCCGCGGCCGTCGCCTTCGTCGTACGGGACCCACGCCCACACGACCTCCCCCGGGTCCGGGTGGCCGTCGGCCCGCGGGGCGTAGTCGAAGCGGATCGGTCCGGGGTCCGCGGTCGCGGGGCGGCGGGGTGACAGCAGTCGACGGAGAGCGGACAGCAGCGGCACCCAGCCATTGTCGGCGGCCGCCGTTAGTGTTCCCCAGGTGACGGACGCTCCTGAGACGACGGCCCCCGAGCAGGCCGAGCCCGACGCCGAGGCCCGGGCGCGGCACGCCGAGCTGACCGAGCGCCTGGACGAGGCGCGCTGGCGCTACCACGTGCTGGACGCCCCGACCATCTCCGACGGTGAGTTCGACGCCGCCATGCGCGAGCTGAACGCCATCGAGGACGCCCACCCCGCACTGCGGACCCCGGACTCCCCGACGCAGAAGGTCGGCGGACCGCCGGCCACCACCTTCGCCGCCGTCGAGCACCCGATGCGGCTGCTCAGCCTGGACAACGTGTTCAACCGCGAGGAGCTCGACCGGTGGGCTGCTCGCGCCGTGCGGGAGCTGGGGGAGGACCAGATCGCCCGCTCGGGCTACCTGTGCGAGCTGAAGGTCGACGGTCTGGCCATCGACCTGCTCTACACCGACGGGCGACTGACCCGGGCCGCGACCCGGGGTGACGGACGGTTCGGCGAGGACGTCACCGCCAACGTGTCCACCATCGACGCGATCCCGCGCCGGTTGACGGCGACCGACGAGCACCCGCTGCCCAGCACGTTGGAGGTGCGCGGTGAGGTGTTCTTCGCGGTCGAGGAGTTCGCCCGGCTGAACGAGTCGCTGGTGGCCGAGGACAAGGCCCCGTTCGCCAACCCGCGCAACGCCGCGGCCGGTTCGCTGCGGCAGAAGGACCCCCGGATCACCGCCTCGCGGCACCTCGGCTTCGTCAGCCACGGTCTCGGTCTGGTCGAGGGGGTGCGGCTGGACCGGCTGTCCACGGCGTACGACGCCCTGCAGGCGTGGGGCCTCCCCGTCAGCCCGCAGCGGCGGGTGTGTCCGGACCTGGATGCGGTGTGGGCGTTCATCGAGCACTACGGCGAGCACCGGCACTCGGTGGTGCACGAGATCGACGGCGTGGTGATCAAGCTGGACGAGCGGTCGGTGCAGGACCAGCTCGGGTCCACCTCGCGGGCGCCCCGGTGGGCGATCGCGTTCAAGTACCCGCCGGAGGAGGTCACCACCAAGCTGCTGGACATCCGGGTCAACGTCGGTCGCACGGGGCGGGTGACCCCGTTCGGGGTGATGGAGCCGGTCCTGGTCTCCGGCTCGACGGTCGGCATGGCCACCCTGCACAACGCCAGCGAGGTGAAGCGCAAGGGCGTGCTGATCGGCGACACGGTGGTGCTGCGCAAGGCCGGCGACGTCATCCCCGAGATCGTCGGCCCGGTGGTGGAGCTGCGCACCGGCGACGAGTCCGAGTTCGTGATGCCGACGCACTGTCCCGAGTGCGCCACCGAGCTGCGGCCGGAGAAGGAGGGCGACGCCGACCTGCGCTGCCCGAACACCCGGTCCTGCCCGGCCCAGCTGCGGGAACGGCTGTTCCACCTGGCCAGCCGGCAGGGTCTGGACATCGAGGTGCTCGGCTACCAGGCGGCCCAGGCGCTGCTCGACGCCGGTCTGATGGCCGACGAGGGGGACCTGTTCGACCTGACCGAGGAGAAGCTGCTCGGCACCGAGCTGTTCACCACCAAAGCCGGGGCGCTCAGCGCCAACGGCGCCAAGCTGCTGGCCAACCTGGACGAGGCCAAGACCCGACCGCTGGACAAGTTCCTGGTCGCGCTGTCCATCCGGCACATCGGCAAGGGGGTCGCCCCCGACGTGGCCCGGGCGTTCGGCTCGATCGACGCGCTGGCCGCGGCGACTCCGGAGCAGCTGGCCGAGGTGGAGGGCATCGGACCGACGCTGGTCACCGCCATCACCGACTGGTTCGCCGTCGACTGGCACCGCGAGATCGTGCGCAAGTGGCAGGCCGCCGGAGCCGTGATGGAGGACGACCAGCCCGAGCAGCTCGACCAGTCCCTGGCCGGCCTGCCGATCGTGGTCACCGGTTCCCTGGACGGCTTCACCCGCGACTCCGCCGCCGAGGCGATCACCCTGCGAGGCGGCAAGGTGGCCGGGTCGGTGTCGAAGAAGACCGCGTTCGTGGTGGTCGGGGGAGTCTCCCGGGTCCAAGTACGACAAGGCCGTGACGCTGAAGGTGCCGATCCTGCGCGGGGCCGAGGCGTTCCGGGTGCTGCTGGACGACGGACCGGACGCGGCGACAGCGATCGCGACCGTCGGGGACCACGACCGAGGGGGAAGAAGCCTGACGCCGACTATCCTGTCCGGGTGCCGAAGGTCTTCTCCAACCTCAACCTGAACGCGGGTACGCCGCCGCGGGTCCAGCCCAACCTGGGCGAGTGGGGTCCGGGGATGGTGCCGACCACGAAGTCGAAGCGACGGATGCGGATCTGGGTCGGTCTGGCCCTGTTCGGCGCCCTGCTCGCCTGCTTCCTGCTCGGCTGGTACGTCTACTACCTGATGACCGGCAACATCGGCTTCGGCCTCGGCGACCAGGGCTGAGCGCTCACCAGAACGGCAGCACCGCGACCCCGTACGCGACGAGCAGGAACCGGGTGACGCGACCGACCAGCACGACCGGGGCGAAGTAGCGCAGCTTCATCGTCGTCGCCCCGGCCAGCAGGGCGACGGCGTACAGCGGCGGGAACCCGACGACGGCGGCCAGCAAGGTGATCGGCAGACCCCAGCGCTTGGTCCCCACCAGCCGGAGCAGGAACTGGATGGCGTCGTGCCAGGCCTGGCGCACGCGTCCCCGCGGTTCGGTACGCGCCCTGGCCCGGTGCTCGCGAACGAAGCGGAAGCGGCGACCGCGGCGCACACCGAGGAACAGCAGGCACTTGCCGACGGTCTGGCCGACGCCGACCCCGACGGCCACCGGGACGATGCCGGCGACGGCGGACACCTGGGAGACCAGCACGTACACCTCGGCGTTGATCACCGGGACGATGGCCGACACCACCCCGAACGCGACCGAGGTGAGCCACGCGAGCAGCACCCCCCAGGTCACCGGGGCAGGCTACGCGACCTGGGAGCCGCGACGTGGCTACGGGATCAGGGCGGCGAGGTGGTGCAGCCGAGCGATCTCGGAGTCCAGGAACGCCGGCCCGCCGAGGCGGCCGATGGCGATGGCCCGGTCGCGGCTGAGCGGCACCACCACGACGGTGGAGTCGGCCCAGCCCGGCAGCCACCCGGACGACAGCTCCAGCCGGTGGGTGATGTCGAACGGGGCCAGCGGTGCGGCGGTCGCGGTGTCGAAGTCCGGCGCGAGCGTGGTCGAGGTCAGGCTCACCACCTCGCCGCCGCCCACGCCGAGCAGCACCGACCAGTGCGAGCGGAACACCACGGGACTGAGGGAGACGAGGGTCTCGGCCGCGTTCTCCGGGTCCGCGGTCATCCGTTCCAGAGCCTCCAGGTCCGACTGGAGACCGCCGCCCTCGGGGTAGCGCGAGATCCACTCGACCCGGACGCCCTCCAGGTGGTGACAGGCGGTGATGATGGTCTCCGGCAGCTGCCCCGGGGGCAGGTCGACGATGAAGTCGTCGACGACGACACCGGAGCCCTTCTCGACGATCTCGACGGCGTTGATGTCACCGCCCACGCTGCCCATGGCACTCGCGACGGCGCCCAGCGAGCCGGGGCGGTCGGGCAGGGCCACACGCATCAGGTACACGCAGTCATCCTCTCCCATCGTGCGTTACCCGTATGTTTCAGCCCGGATGGTGGCGCGTGACAGGGTGTCCCCGTGCCCCGCTTCCTGCCCTTCGCCGCTCTCCGGTACGCCGACGTCGACCAGCTGTCCCGACTCATCGCCCCGCCGTACGACGTGCTCTCCGACGCCGATCTCGACCACTACCTGGCCCTCGACGAGCACAACATCACCCACGTCGACGTCCCGCGCGGCGACGACGACCGCTACGAGGTGGCGGCGCGGGTCCTCGCCGACTGGCGGCAGAGCGGGGTCCTGGTCCCCGACGACCAGCCGAGCTTCACGCTCTACCGGCTGGGGTTCACCGACGAGACCGGCCAGGCCCGCGAGATCGTCGGGGTGCTGGGTGGGCTGGAGGTGGTCGACGCCGACGCCGGCGGCGTGCTCCCGCACGAGCGCACCACGCCCAAGGCCTCGACCGACCGGCTGGACCTGACCCGGGCCACCCAGGCGAACCTCTCCCCGGTGTGGGGACTGTCCCTGGCGTCCGGGCTGGCCGGTCTGCTGGCCGAGCCGGGGGAGCTGGTCGGCGAGGTGGTCGAGGACCTGGTGACGCACCGGGTCGAGCGGGTCACCGACGCCGACCGGATCGCCGCGATCAGGGCCGCGATCGGCACCGATGACGTGCTGATCGCCGACGGTCACCACCGCTACGGGATCAGCCGCACCTACCGCGACGAGGTGCGGTCCGCGACGGGACGCGTCGACACCCCGGCCGAGGAGACGCTGGCCTTCGTCAGCGAGCTGGTCGCCGACCAGCTGAGCGTGGCGGCGATCCACCGCCTCTACGACCGGATGTACGCCGAGTTCAGCCACACGTTCTCCCTCAGCGACCTGGACCGGCCGACGCCGCAGACGCTGGCGGCGATGGTGGAGGAGGGGTTCCTGGTGCTCTACACCCGGGACCGCACCTACAAGATGGTGCCGATCCCCGGGGCCTTCGAGGGCATCCGGTCCCTGGACGGGGCGTGGCTGGAGCACACCCTGGGCGACGTCCCGGTGACCTACCAGCACGGCCTGGCCGAGACGATGGCAGCTGTGGACGAGGGACGGGCCGAGGCAGCGGTGCTGATCCGACCGGTCTCCGTGGCCGAGATCGAGCGGACCGCGCGCGAGGGCCTGCTGATGCCGCCGAAGTCGACGTTCTTCACCCCGAAGCTGAAGACGGGCTTCGTGCTCCGGGACGTGAGCGGCCGGGCCTAGGATGGCTGACCGGCTCGTCCCCGAGCCCGATCGACGACTTGAAGAGAGAACTGACCCGTGGCCCTGAGTCCTGACGACGTCGCCGCCCTCGCGCGGCTGGCGCGGATCGAGATGACCGCCGACGAGCTGGTCCACCTGGCCCCGCAGCTCGACGTGATCCTGGAGTCCGTGGCCAGCGTGTCCGACGTCGCCGGCGACGACATCCCGCCGACCTCGCACGCCCTGCCCCTGACCAACGTGTTCCGCGAGGACGTGGTCCGGCCGTCGCTGCCGGTGGCCGAGGTGCTGGCCGGTGCCCCGGCGTCGGAGCAGGACCGCTTCCGGGTCCCGCGCATCCTCGGGGAGGCGTGATGGCCACCGACGTCACCCACGCCACCGCCGCCGACCTGGCCGCCGCCATCGCGTCCGGTGAGACCACCTCGGTCGCCGTCACCGCGGCGCACCTGGACCGGATCGCCGCCGTCGACGGCGAGGTGCACGCCTTCCTGCACGTCGACGCCGAGCGGGCGCTGGAACAGGCAGCTGTCGTCGACCACCGGATCGCCGGCGGGGAGAAGCTGGGCCCGCTGGCCGGCGTCCCGCTGGCGCTCAAGGACATCCTCACCTACCGCGGGGCGCCGACCACAGCCGGTTCGAAGATCCTCGAGGGCTGGCTGCCGCCGTACGACGCGACGGTCACCCGGCGGCTGCTGGACGCCGACCTGGTGATCCTGGGCAAGACCAACCTGGACGAGTTCGCGATGGGCTCCTCGACCGAGAACTCGGCGTACGGACCGACCCGGAACCCGTGGGACACGACCCGGATCCCGGGTGGCTCGGGCGGCGGCAGTGCCGCCGCGCTGGCCGCCTTCGAGGCCCCGCTGGCCATCGGCACCGACACCGGAGGCTCGATCCGGCAGCCGGCCTCGGTCACCGGCACGGTCGGGGTGAAGCCGACCTACGGGGGCACCTCCCGCTACGGCGTCGTCGCCATGGCGTCGTCGCTGGACCAGCCGGGTCCGTGCGCCCGTACGGTGCTGGACGCCGCCCTGCTGCACGAGGTGATCGCCGGACACGATCCCCTCGACTCCACCTCGATCAACGCCCCGGTGCCCCCGGTGGTCGCCGCGGCCCGCTCCGGTGACGTGTCCGGGCTCCGGATCGGCGTGGTCAAGGAGCTGAGCGGCGAGGGCTACGCGCCCGGCGTGGAGCAGCGGTTCCGCGAGGCCGTCGAGCTGCTGGCCTCCCTGGGGGCCGAGATCGTCGAGGTGTCCTGCCCGCACTTCGTCTACGCGCTGGGCGCCTACTACCTGATCATGCCCAGCGAGGTGTCCTCCAACCTGGCCAAGTTCGACGCGATGCGGTTCGGGCTGCGGGTCGGCGACGACGGCAACCACAGCGCCGAGCAGGTGATGGGCCTGACCCGGGAGGCCGGTTTCGGTGCCGAGGTGAAGCGCCGCATCATCATCGGCACGTACGCGCTGTCCAGCGGCTACTACGACGCCTACTACGGCTCGGCCCAGAAGGTGCGGACGCTGATCAGCCGCGACTTCGCCGCCGCTTTCGACGCCGTCGACGTGCTCGTCTCGCCGTCCACGCCGGTGACGGCGTTCCCGCTGGGGGAGAAGGTCGACGACCCGCTGGCCATGTACATGAACGACCTGTGCACCATCCCGTCCAACCTGGCCGGCAACGCCTCCGCGTCCTTCCCGGTCGGGCTGGCGCCCGAGGACGGCCTGCCGGTGGGGTTGCAGGTGATGGCGCCGCCGCTGGCCGACGACCGCCTCTACCGGGTGGGTGCCGCGCTGGAACGGGCCCTGACGGCCCGCTGGGGCGGACCGCTGCTGTCCCAGATCAAGGACCTGGAGGTGACCCGATGAGTGAGCCCGTGGTCGACTACGCCGACGCCGTGGACCGCTACGACCCGGTGCTGGGCCTGGAGGTCCACGTCGAGCTGAACACCGCCTCGAAGATGTTCTGCGGCTGCTCGACGGTGTTCGGGGCCGAGCCCAACACGCAGACCTGTCCGGTCTGCCTCGGTCTGCCGGGCTCGCTGCCGGTGGTGAACGCCAAGGCCATCGAGTCAGCCATCCGGATCGGGCTGGCCCTGAACTGCTCGATCGCGGAGTGGTGCCGGTTCGCCCGGAAGAACTACTTCTACCCCGACATGCCGAAGAACTACCAGATCTCCCAGTACGACGAGCCGATCGCGTACGACGGCTGGTGCGAGGTCGAGGTCCCCGATGCCGACGGCACCGTCAGACCTACCGGGTGGAGATCGAGCGCGCCCACATGGAGGAGGACACCGGCAAGTCGCTGCACGTCGGTGGTGCCACCGGCCGCATCCACGGGGCCGACCACTCGCTGCTGGACTACAACCGCTCGGGGGTGCCGCTGATCGAGATCGTCACCAAGCCGATCGAGGGTGCTGGCGACAAGGCGCCGCAGGTGGCGCGGGCGTACGTGGGCATGCTGCGCGAGCTGCTGCGCGCGCTCGGCGTCTCCGACGTGCGGATGGAGCAGGGGTCGCTGCGCTGTGACGCCAACGTGTCGCTGCGGCCCACGCCGGACGCCGAGTTCGGCACCCGCACCGAGACCAAGAACGTCAACTCGCTGCGGAGCGTGGAGCGGGCCATCCGCTACGAGATCACCCGGCAGGCAGCGGTGCTGGACGACGGCGGCGCCATCCGGCTGGAGACCCGGCACTGGCACGAGGACACCGGGGTGACCACCTCCGGTCGGGCCAAGGAGTCGGCCGAGGACTACCGCTACTTCCCCGAGCCCGATCTGGTGCCGGTGGCGCCGAGCCGGGAGTGGGTCGAGGAGCTGCGGGCCACGCTGCCCGAGCCGCCCGCCGAGCGGCTCCAGCGGATCAGCGCCGAGTGGGGCTTCACCGAGATGGAGATGCGGGACGTGGTCAGCGCCGGCGCCGTCGACCTGATCGACGCCACGGTCTCGGCCGGCGCCTCGCCGCAGAGCGCGCGCAAGTGGTGGCTGACCGAGATCTCCCGGCACGCCAACGACGCCGGTCTGGACCTGGCCGACGCCCCGATCACGCCGGCCCAGGTGGCGGAGGTGCAGGGCCTGATCGAGGCCGGGACGATCAACGACAAGCTGGCGCGCCAGGTGATCGAGGGCGTGCTGGCCGGGGAGGGTTCGCCGGCCGAGGTGGTGCAGTCGCGCAACCTCGCGGTCGTCTCCGACGACGGCGCCCTGGGCGAGGCGGTGGACGCGGCCATCGCCGCCAACCCCGACGTGGCCGACAAGATCAGGGCCGGCAAGGTGCAGGCGGCCGGCGCGCTGATCGGTGCGGTGATGAAGCAGATGCGGGGTCAGGCCGACGCGGCCAAGGTGCGCGAGCTGATCTTGACCAAGCTCGGCTGACCCCCGTGGTCCGACCCCTCAGCCGAGGGGTCGGGTCGGATACGGCGTGGTCGGCGGCGTCACCACGACCTCGTCGGCGCTCAGCCGCACCTCGGTCAGCCACATGGTGCGGCCGGGGATGCTGGAGCCGACGTCGTCGGGTGGCCAGGCGTGGAAGACCATCCACGTCGTGTCCCCGACGGTGAACACCGCGCAGTGACCCGGCCCGGCGGCCACGTCGTTGCTGACCAGCACCGGGTCCGGCCGCTTGGTGAACGGACCGGTGGGGCTGCTCGCGTGAGCCACCCCGACGGCGTAGTCGGCGGAGTCGAAGGCGTTGGCCGAGTAGAACAGCCAGTAGGTCCCCTCCGCCTCCACCACGAACGGCGCCTCCACCAGGCTGCCCTCCCAGGCCTGGTCCTGCTTGATCAGCCGGGTGGGCTCGCCGACCAGTCGGGTGCCGGTCGCGTCGAGCTCCTGCACCGAGATCCAGGTGTCGACGCCGATCCGGTTGCCGTCGTTCTTCCAGTACAGGTAGCGCTTTCCGTCCGGCGCCGTGTACGGGTGGGCGTCGATCGAGCCGCCGTCGTCGGTCTCGCAGACCAGGGGCTGGTCGGAGGAGTCGACGTACGGACCGCCGGGTGCCTCGGCCACGGCCAGCCCGATGCTCTGGATGTCGCCACGGTCGCTGGGCGCCGGGGTGGTGTAGTACATCAGCCAACGCCCGTCGGCCCCGCGAGCGACCTCCGGGGCCCACACGTCGCCGCCCCGGGTCCAGGCCGGCACGGCGGGCAGTGCGTCCGGCATGCTCTCCCAGAGCACCAGGTCGTCGCTGCGCAGGGTCTGGATGTTGGCGCCGTTGCCGTTGGTCGCGAAGACCCACCAGCCGCCCTCGTCGTCGGCGATGATCATGGGATCGGGCACGTTGCTGTCGATCACCGGGTTGCTGAAGTCCACGGGTCCTCCTGTCGCGGTGGTGTTCCCGGGAGCGGGATCGGCGGGGGAGGGTGAGCAGGCGGAGCCGCCCACCCCGACCATGATCATCGCGGAGATCAGTTGCCGTCGTGTGGTCGGGTGCACCCGGGTGACCTCCTGGTCGAGTGGCTGGGTCCGCTAAACCCGAGGACGGGGTGCGGCATCGCTGATAGCGTCCGCGACATGCGCGCAACCGTCAAGGACGTTGCCCGCCTCGCCCAGGTCTCGCCCAAGACCGTGTCGAACGTCGTCAACGGGACCACCCCGGTGAGCGACACGATGCGAGCCCGGGTCGAAGCGGCCATGCTCGAGCTCGACTACGTCCCCAACCTCTCGGCCCGAGCGTTGCGGAACGGTCGCAGTGGTCTGATCGCTCTCGCGCTGCCGGACCTGAGCACCCCGTACTCGGCGGAGATGGCCCACCACATCGTCACCCAGGCACGCGACCGCGGTCTCGGTGTCCAGATCGAGGAGACCGCAGGCAGCGGCGAGCGCGAGCTGAACCTGATCTTCAAGGCCCGCGCGCACCTGATCGACGGTCTGGTCCTCAACCCGGTGCTGCTGCAGAACGTGAGCGTGCAGCCTGGTCTCTCGCTGCCTCCGACGGTCTTCATCGGCGAGGTCGACCAGGACGTCGGTGACCACGTGTGGGTGGACAACGTGGCGGCCGTCCGGGACCTGACCGAGCACCTGATCGCGCTCGGTCACCGGCGGATCGCGATCATGGGTCTGATGGGCTCGGAGACGTCACGACTGCGGCTGAAGGGCTACCGCGCCGCCCTCCGCCGGGCCGGGATCCCGCGGCAGGCGGCCCTGGAGATCCTGGACACCGAGTGGTACCCCGCCGGCTCCTACGCCGCGCTGAATGCCTACCTGGACACCCACGAGCTGCCGGAGTCCTTCGTCTGCATGACGGACTCCATCGCGATCGGGGTGCTCAGCGCGCTGTGGACCCGTGGTCTGCGGGTGCCGGACGACGTGTCGGTGGTCGGCTACGACAACGTGGCCGACGGCGCGTTCGCGGTGCCGCCGCTGACCACCATCGACTTCGACAAGCCGGCGTACGTCGGCACCGTGCTGGACCTGCTGGACGCCCGGATCGCCGACCCGACGCGGCCGATCAACCGCGTGGTGATGGCTCACCGGCTCGTCGTCCGCTCCAGCACCGCGTCACCCCGCGGCTGAGCCGAGACCGCCGCCGCCGGTGGTGCGACACGGTGAGAATCGTTGTACGGGGAGCATTGCATCGTTGTAGGCCGTACGTTATGGTCCCTCTACACCGAGCAATACAACGATGTAGAGAGGCTCGTCGCCGATGCCCCGTGCCCGTCTGGTCCTGGATGCAGCCTTTGCTCTGGCTCCGGTCCCACGTCGTCTGTTCGGCTCCTTCGTCGAGCACATGGGCCGCTGCGTCTACACCGGGATCTTCGAGCCCGACCACCCGACCGCTGACGCCGCGGGCTTCCGGGGCGACGTCCTGGAGCTGACCCGGCGACTCGCGCCCACCGTCACGCGCTACCCGGGCGGCAACTTCGTGTCCGGGTACCGCTGGGAGGACGGCATCGGACCGGTGGCCGAGCGTCCGTCCCGGTTGGACCTGGCCTGGCGGTCCCGCGAGCCCAACACCATCGGCCTGCACGAGTTCGACGCCTGGGCCCGGCAGGTCGACACCGAGGTGATGATGGCGGTGAACCTCGGCACCCGCGGTCTCCAGGAGGCCTGCGACCTGCTCGAGTACACCAACCACCCGGGCGGGACCTACTGGTCGGACCGCCGGATCGCCAACGGGGCCAGGGATCCGTTCGGGTACCGCCTCTGGTGCCTCGGCAACGAGATGGACGGGCCGTGGCAGATCGGGCACAAGACCGCGTACGAGTACGGGCGGCTGGCCGCCGAGACCGGTCGGGCGATGCGGCTGGTCGACGCCGACATCGAGCTGGTCGCGTGCGGCTCGTCGAACGCGCAGATGCCGACCTTCGGGGCCTGGGAGAGCGAGGTGCTCACCCAGTGCTACGACACCGTGGACTACGTCTCGCTGCACGTGTACTACTCCGAGCACGACGGGGACACCGACAGCTACCTGGCCTCGGCGGTCGACATGGACGGCTTCATCGAGGCAGTCGTCTCGACCGCGGACGCGGTCCGCGCCCGCGGGCGGCACACCAAGACGATCAACCTGTCCTTCGACGAGTGGAACGTCACCCGTCCGAGCGAGCGGGGCGGCGACGACCTCGCCCGGCAGGCCCCGTGGACGTTCCACCCACGGCTGGGGGAGAGCGAGTACGGCATCGCCGATGCCGTCGTGGTCGGCACGATGCTGAACTCCCTGCTCCGGCACGGCGACCGGGTCACGGTGGGATGCCAGGCGCAGCTGGTGAACGTGCTCGGGCTGATCCGCTCCGAAGAGCACGGCGACGCCTGGCTGCAGACGATCGCCTACCCCTTCGAGCAGCTGCGCCGACTGGCCCGCGGCAGCATCCTGCAGGTGGTGGCCACCAGCGACCTGCACGACACGGCGCGCTTCGGTGGGGTGCCGGTCGTCGACGCGAGCGCGACCTACGACGCCGAGGACCAGACAGCGGCGGTCTTCGTGGCCAACCGCAGCCGGACCGAGACCGCACAGCTGGAGGTCGACTGCCGGGGACTGCCCGTCGGGCGGCTGACCGCCGCCACCGTGCTGTCCGCCCCTGACGGGGCGGCGCCCGACCTGACCAACCGCCACCGGCACGACGCGATCGTGCCGCACCCCCTCCAGGGCGCCGAGATCGACCAGCAGATCCTCCGCGCCGACCTGCCACCCCTCAGCTGGACCGTCTTCGAGCTGGCCCGACCCGCGGCCTAGCTCGGCCCCACCCCATCCCCCAAGGAGAAGCATGACAACGTCGTTCTCGATCTCCCGTCGCTCGCTGCTGGGCGGCGCCCTCGGTCTGGCCGCCACGGCCGGGCTCTCGGCCTGCAGTCCCGGCTCGGCCGGAACCCCCGGACAACAGGAGTCGGTCGCCGGCGGCGGCGGCGCTGAGGGCTACGACGGCCCCGCCGTGTCGCTGGCCTTCTGGAACGGACTGACCGGTGGTGACGGCCCGATCATGCGCAAGATGATCGACGCGTTCAACAAGGAACACCCCAACATCAAGGTCAGCATGACCGCGATCGCCTGGGCGGAGTACTTCCAGAAGCTGCCGGCTGCGGTGAGCAACGGCAAGGCTCCCGAGATCGGCCTGATGCACGCCGACGACCTGGCCACCAACGCGGCCCGTCAGGTGATCACCCCGCTGGACGACGTGGCCGAGGCGCTGAAGCTGACCGAGGCCGACTTCGTCCCGATCGCCTGGAACGGCGGGCTCTACCAGGGCAAGCGCTACGGCATCCCGCTCGACGTGCACCCGGCCGGTCTGTTCTACAACAAGAACGTGCTGGAGAAGGTCGGCGCCGATCCCGAGAAGCCGCCGACCACCGGCGACGAGCTGATGGCCATCCTGGAGCAGTGCAAGTCCAAGGGCATCCAGGGCATGTGGACGTCGGCCCTCAGCGTCAACGGCCTGTCGTCGCAGACCACCGTCTACCAGTTCGGCGGCAAGATGGTCAGCGACGACGGCCTGACCGCGGACTTCGGCGCGGAGCCGGCTCAGAACGCGATCTCCTGGTGGAAGAGCCTGATCGACAACGGCTTCAGCCCGAAGAACGCGGCGGCCGACGGCGACTTCGTCTCGTTCACCAACGACAAGGCCGCGTTCATGATCAACGGGCCCTGGAACACGACCCCGCTGGACGCCATCAAGAAGCTGGAGTGGGGTGCCGCGCCGGTGCCCAACATCGGTGGCGAGCAGCTCACCTGGGCCGGTTCGCACCAGTTCGTGCTGCCACGGCAGCAGAAGGCCGACGAGAACAAGCAGGTGGCCGCCCGCGTGTTCGTCAACTGGATCTCCCAGCAGTCGCTGACCTGGGCCACCGCCGGCATGGTCCCGGCCCGCAACGAGGTCCGCGAGGATCCTGAGTTCGCCACGATGGGTCCGGTCACCGAGTTCGCCAAGCAGGTCGACTACATCCGGTTCGTGCCCGCCGATCCCCGGCGTCAACGACGTGCTGCCGGAGTGGGTGACCGCGACCAGTGAGGCGATGCTGGGCAAGAAGCCGGTCAACGAGGCGCTGCCCGCAGCCGCGGAGAAGGCGAACAAGATCCTGGCCGCGAACCAGAAGAAGTACGGATGACCAGCAGCACCGTCACCCGGACGACGGCGGTGACGACCCCGGCCGCGGCCTCACCGCGCGGCCGGGGCCGGCTGCGGCAGAACCATCCGGCGGCGCCGTACCTGATGCTGCTGCCGTACGTGCTCCTGCTCTGTTGCTTCGTGCTCGGACCGGCCGTCTTCGGTCTCTGGGTGAGCCTCCACGACTGGGACTTCCTGCTGCCGAACAAGCCCTTCATCGGGCTGCAGAACTACGCCGACCTGTTCGATCCGGACTCCATCACCTTCGAGCCGTTCTGGAACGGCATGCGGGCCACGGCCATCTTCACGGTGGCCAGCGTCCCGTTCCTGGTGCTGATCCCGCTGGGCATCGCCTTGATGCTCAACCGGGTGTTCCCGGCGTCGCTCCATGTTCCGGGCGATCATCTTCGCCCCGTTCGTGCTGGGCATCGCGGTCATCGGCGTGCTGTTCCGCTACCTGCTGGACAGCCAGTTCGGGCTGATCAACTACCTGCTCGGGCTGGTCGGCGTCGACCCCATCGGCTGGACGCAGACGCAGCCCGCCGCCTGGGTGGCCCTGGTGGCGATGACCGTGTGGTGGACGCTCGGCTTCAACACCGTCATCTACCTGGCCGGACTGCAGGGCATCCCCCGTGACCACTACGAGGCGGCCTCGCTGGACGGCGCCGGCGCCTGGGGGAAGTTCGCCTACGTCACCATCCCGGGGCTGCGGAACATCCTGGTCTTCATCCTGACCACCACCGTGCTGGCCAGCGCCAACATGTTCGGCCAGTCCTACCTGGTCACCAACGGCGGCCCGGGGGACAGCACCCGGACGGCGATCATGGTGATGACCCAGGAGGGCCTCCGCTCGTTCAAGATGGGCTCGGCCACGGCCATGAGCTACATCCTGGCCGTCTTCTTGATCATCATCTCCGCCATCAACTTCCTGGCCCTGCGCGAGAGGGAGAAGAAGTGACCACCACCGAACCGAGCAACGCCGACCTGGCTCGCCTCGCCGAGTCGACCGAGCCCCCGGACCCGGCGGCGTCGGGCCTACCGGCAGGACCGGAACGGTCCCGTCTTCTGGGTCGGTCATGATCCTGCTGGCCCTGGTCTTCGTCGTCCCGCTGCTGTGGATGTTCCTGACCTCCTTCCGCACGGTGGAGGACTCCCGTCGGATCCCGATGACCCTGATCCCCGACGAGTTCACGCTCCGGGCCTACCGGCTGCTGTTCGCCGACGAGCAGAACCCGGTCTTCCTCTGGGCGGCGAACTCCTTCATCGCGGCGGCGGCCCACGCCCTCCTGGTGGTGGCGGTGGCCTCGATGGCGGCCTACGCCCTGGCGCGGATGCAGTTCCGCGGCAAGAACGCGCTGTTCGTGATCATCATCGCCACGCTGTTCGTGCCCGGGTTCATCTTCTTGATGCCCAACTACCTGATCATGGACCAGCTGGGCTGGCTGGACACCCTGATCGCGCTGATCGTGCCCGGTGCCGCCGGGGCGTTCGGGGTGTTCTTCCTCCGGCAGTTCTTCCTGGCCATCCCCAAGGAGCTGGAGGAGAGTGCTCGCATCGACGGGGCCAACACCTGGCAGATCTTCACCCGCGTGGTGCTGCCGAACGCCAAACCGGCCCTGGTCACCCTGGGCGTGCTGGCCTTCCTGGGGAACTGGAACGACTTCATCTGGCCCGTCTTCGTCCTGTTCTCACCCGAGCGGCTGACCCTGCCGGCCGGTCTGGCCACCCTGCAGGCGGCCTACAACATCGACTACCCGGTGGTCATGGCCGGTGCCACCGTGGCGGCCCTGCCCGTCCTGATCCTGTTCATCTTCGTCCAGCGCTACGTGATCGAAGGCGTAGCCACCAGTGGCCTGAAAGGCTGATCGCACACCGTCATGACTCCCAAACCCGAACACCCCCGCCCGCAGTTCCTCCGTCCCGACTGGCTGAGCCTCAACGGTTCCTGGCAGTTCGAGGTGGACACCGGCGACAGCGGGCTCGAGCGGGGTCTGCGGACCCGCGAGCTCGCCGGCCAGATCCTGGTGCCGTTCGCGCCGGAGAGCGAGGCCTCCGGTCTCGGCATCACCGACTTCCTGGAGGCCGTCTGGTACCGCCGGACGGTCTCGGTCCCGGCGGACTGGTCGGGCCGGCGGGTCGTGCTGCACTTCGGCGCGGTCGACCACGACGCCACGGTGTGGGTGAACGACGTCGAGGTGGTCCGGCACCGGGGTGGCTTCAGCTCGTTCGAGACCGACATCACCGCCGCGCTCGGGGAGGGCTCCGAGGCCACCGTCGTGGTCCGGGCCCGCGACACCCGGCACGGTCCGCAGGCCCGCGGCAAGCAGGCGCGCGAGTACGCCAACCACGACTGCGTCTACACCCGGACCACCGGCATCTGGCAGACCGTGTGGCTGGAAGCGGTGCCGGAGGTCCACCTGCAGCGCGGAGCTGTCACGCCGAACGTCGGTGCGTCCTCGTTCACCGTGGCGCTGCCGGTCAGCCAGAACCGACCGGGCTGGACGGCCACCGCGATCCTGGCCGACGCCGCCGGAGAGGTGGTGGCGGCCAGCACCCGGGTCGACCTGGACCGGGCGCCGACGGTCACGCTGGCGCTGCCGGACGACCGCGTACGGCTGTGGTCACCCGACGACCCGCACCTCTACGACCTGACCCTGGAGCTGCACGACGACACGGGCGCCCTGGTCGACCGGGTGCAGAGCTACACCGGTCTGCGCTCGGTCGCCCTCGACGGCCAGGCGATCATGATCAACGGACAGCGGGTGTTCCAGCGGCTGGTGCTCGACCAGGGCTACTGGGCCGACTCGTTGATGACCGCCCCGGACGACGCGGCGCTGCGTCGCGACATCGAGCTGTCCCTGGCCGCCGGGTTCAACGGCGCCCGGCTGCACCAGAAGGTGTTCGAGGAGCGGTTCTACTACCACGCCGACCGGCTCGGCTACCTGGTCTGGGGCGAGTTCGGCGACTGGGGCGCCAGCGTCGGTGGGCACGACACCGACCACCAGCAGCCGACCGCCAGCTTCGTCACCCAGTGGCTGGAGGTGCTGCGCCGGGATCTCAACCACACCAGCATCATCGGCTGGTGCCCGCTGAACGAGACCCACCAGGGTCTGCACGACCGGATCACCGTCCTGGACGACGTCACCCAGGCCATGTTCTGGGCCACCCGGCTCGCCGATCCGAGCCGGCCGGTGCTGGACGCCAGCGGCTACTCCCACCGGGTCGCCGAGACCGACGTGTGGGACAGCCACGACTACGAGCAGGACCCGGAGCGCTTCGCGGCCAACCAGGCGGGCCTGGCCGACGGCCGGCCGTTCGCCAACCGCCACCTCGACCGGGACCTCTCGCTGCCGTACGCGGGCCAGCCCTACTTCGTCTCCGAGTTCGGCGGCATCTGGTGGAACCCGGACGCGCTCGACGCCGACGGTCGGGTCCGGACCGAGTCGTGGGGCTACGGCGACCGGGTCGGTGACGAGGAGGGCTTCTACGCCCGCTTCGAGGGACTGGTCGGTGCGCTGCTCGACGACCCGCGGATGTTCGGCTACTGCTACACCCAGCTGACCGACGTCTTCCAGGAGGAGAACGGCATCTACCGGTTCGACCGCAGCGACAAGCTGGACGTCGAACGCATCCGCAAGGCCCAGCAGCGGCCCGCTGCGTACGAGCTGTGAGGGAGTAGACGATGAAGGCGCTGATCGCGACCCTGACGGTGGTCCTGTTGCTCCTGACGACGTCGGCCCCCGCCGACGCCCGACCTCCGCGGGACCCCGTCCAGAACCCGATCAGTGCCTCCTTCGCCGACACGTTCGCCGATCCCGCGGTGATCCAGGGCAAAGACGGCTGGTGGTACGCCTACTCGACCGCCGACCCGCTGCGGGCCGGGGACGAACCGGGCATCATGCACATCGCCCGGACCCGGGACTGGCGGTCCTGGAGCTATCTGGGCACGGTGTTCGACGACACCAACCGGCCGTCCTGGGCCACGGCGACGTCCGGTCTGTGGGCGCCCGACGTCCGCTACGTCGCCGGCCGCTACGTCCTCTACTTCACCGTGACCGACACGACTCTGAACCCCGGCGACGACTCCGCCATCGGCGTCGCCACCGCGCCGACCCCGGTCGGACCGTGGACGTCGTCCGACGACACCGGTGGTCGCCCCACGACCCGGCAACGGCGGCTTCCTGTGGACCTTCGATCCCGCCGCCTTCACCGACGTCGAGGGCCGGTCGTACCTCTACTACGGCTCCTACAACGGCGGCCTCTGGGTGACCCGGCTGAGCGCCGACGGGCTGACCACCAGTGGCACCGCCACCCAGGTGGCCATCGACAACCGCTACGAGGGCAGCTACGTGGTCCGGCACGACGGCTGGTACTACCTGATGGGGTCGGCGGCGAACTGCTGCGCCGGGCCGACCACCGGCTACTCGGTGTTCGCCGGCCGCTCCCGCTCGCCGCTCGGCCCGTTCGTCGACGCCGACGGGATCTCGTTGCTGGCCTCGGCCGTCGGCGGCACCACAGTGCTCACCCAGAACGGCAACGCCTGGGTGGGCGCCGGCCACCACGCGGTCGTCACCGACACCCGGGGCCAGACCTTCATCGTCTACCACGCCATCGACCGCGACCAGCCGTGGCTGAGTGAGCCGTTCGGCATCAACCGCCGACCGATGCTGATCGACCGGCTGGACTGGATCGACGGCTGGCCACGCACCCGGGCGGGTGCCGGTCCGAGCGAAGGTCCGCAGCCGGCGCCGGTGACCGGATCCGCTCTCGGGATCACCGCCGAAGACCCAGCCCGGCAGGGGATCTGGGGCATCGCGGCGGGACCTGACGATCCCCAGTCCGGTGCCACGGCACGCGTCCGCGGGGTGGCCAGCACCCAGCGCTCAGCACCAGCTGACCGGGTCCGTCTCCGCACCGACCTCCGGGGCGACCGGGCCACCACCGTGGTGCTCGGCCGGGGGGCCCAGCAGCTGCGGGTGACCTTCGACCCGGCCGGCCAGCGCCTGTCCGTGCGGGCGGGCCGGGGGGAGACGGTCCGTACGCCGGTCGCGTTCGTCAAGGGCTGGCGGACGTTGACCGTGACCGCCGACGGCCCCGACGTCACCGCCCAGGTGGGTTCGTCGGATCTGGCCGACCCGGCCGCCGAGGTGACGACCAGAGTCCGGGGCTTCGCCGTCTCGGCCGCTCCGGTCCAGCTGGTCGGCACCGACACGCTGGTGGACAACCTGTCCGTCCGGCCGCTGGCCCGACCCCGTACGCAGGCGGCGCCGGTTCCGCAGATCGGGCGGTTGCTGAGCGGCGACGAGTTCGACGGCACCGGACTGTCCGGCTGGGACGTGGTGCGACCGACCGACGACGTCACGGTGGCCGACGGCTCGCTGCGCTGGCGACTGACCTCCACCGACCTGACCGGGAGCAGCAACAACGCGACGGTGCTGCTCCGGACGCCACCGGCCGGGAACTGGATCGCCGAGACCAAGCTGCGGCTGGACCTGGGCACCGACACGGTGCGGAACTACCAGCAGGCCGGGCTGATCGCGTACCGCAGCGACGACGACTTCGCCCGGCTCGGCTCGGTGGCCATCTGGAACACCCGCCAGACCGAGTTCGGTCGCGAGCTGGTGGCCACCGCTGACGGACGCACCTCGTACGGCGGCGCGGTGATCGGCACGCCGGCGCCGGAGGTCTGGCTGCGGCTCGCGCACCGGACGAACGCAGCCGGTGAGCACCTCTTCCGGGCCGGGACCAGTCGGGACGGCCGGGCCTGGACCTGGGGGGCTACCTGGACGTTCGCCCCCGGAGCCACCCCACGGATCGGGTTGGTGGCGCACGGCGGGGCCGAACCGGCGACCACGGCGACGTTCGACTACCTGCGGCTCTATCGTCAGGGCCCATGACCTACACCACCTCGACGCTGCCGTCCCAGACCGAGGGGCTCACCCTCACCACGTACGCGTGGGAGGTGGTGACCGAGCCGAAAGCCGTGGTCCAGCTCTCCCACGGTCTGGCCGAGCACGCCGGCCGTTACGACCGGCTGGCCACCGCCCTGAACGCGGCCGGCTACCTGGTCTACGCCCACGACCACCACGGCCACGGGGCCACCGGCGAGGCGGCCGACTCGTTGGGGTCGTTCGGGGCGGCGGGGTGGACGGGGCTGGTGGCCGACGTGGCCACTGTGGGTCGGTGGGTCGCCCAGCAGCAGCCGGAGCTGCCGCTGTTCCTCGTCGGGCACTCGATGGGTTCGTTCGCCCTGCAGCAGGTCATCGTCGACCACTCAGAGCTGTGGTCGGGGGTGGTGCTGTCCGGCACCACCGCCCTGGACCAGCTGGCCGCCGGGATGGCGGCCGCCGGCGAGGAGGCGAGCGGCGACCTGAGCGCCTTCAACGCCGGCTTCGAGCCGCGGACCGGCTACGAGTGGCTGAGCCGGGACGAGGACGAGGTCGACCGCTACGTGGCCGACCCGTGGTGCGGCTTCCAGACCACGCCGGACGTGATGCCGCAGATGTTCGGTGCGGCGGACCGGCTCGCCGACGGGGCCGTGCTGGCCGGCATCCGATCGGACCTGCCGGTGCTGGTGGTCTCCGGCGACGCCGACCCGCTGGCGGGTGGGGGTGCGCTGATCGAGCTGGTCGGGTCAGCGCTACCGCGAGGCCGGTCTCACCGACGTCACGGTCCAGCTCTATCCCGAGGCCCGGCACGAGATCTTCAACGAGACCAACCGCGACGAGATCACCGCCTTCGTGATCAACTGGCTCGATGCCCACACGTCCTGAGCTCGTCGGCGACCTGGGAATGGTCGCCAGCACCCACTGGATCGCGTCCGCCGTCGGGATGGGGGTGCTGGAGCGCGGTGGCAACGCGGCCGACGCCGCCGTGGCCGCCGGCTTCGCCCTCCAGGTGGTGGAGCCGCACCTGAACGGACCGGGCGGCGACCTGCCGCTGCTGCTGTGGGACCCGGCGGCGACGCGGGTCCGGGTGGTCTGCGGCCAGGGGGTGTCACCGGCGTCGGCCACCGTGGCCACGATGCGCGCGAAGGGCGTCGAGACGATCCCCGGCACCGGCCTGCTGGCCGCTGTCGTGCCCGGCGCGTTCGGTGCCTGGTTGACCCTGCTGGCCGGCTGGGGCACCTGGACGATCGCCGACGTGCTCGAGCCGGCGATCGCGCTGGCGGCGAAGGGGCACCCGCTGCTGCCGACGGCCGCGGCCACGATCAACGGCTCGGCCGAGCGGTTCCGCCGGGACTGGCCGACCTCGGCCGATCTCTGGCTGACCACGGGGCGGGACCGGGTGGCCGGTGAGCGGGTCCGGAACCCGGTGCTGGCCCGGACGTACGAGCGGGTCGTCGCCGAGGCCGAGGCCGCCGGCGGGGACCGGGAGGTCCAGATCGAAGCGGCCCGCCGGGCCTGGTACGAGGGTTTCGTGGCCGACGCGGTGGACCGCTTCTCCGCGGCGCAGGGCGGGCTGCTGACCGGACAGGACCTGGCCGGCTGGTCCGCGGCGGTCGAGGAGCCCGTCACCGGCCCGTACGGCGGCATCACGGTGGCCAAGACCGGACCGTGGGGTCAGGGGCCGGTGATGCTGCAGCAGCTGGCGCTGCTGGAGGCGGCCGGGCTGGCCGCCCACGAGCCGGGCAGTGCCGGGTGGATCCACCTGATCACCGAGGCGGCCAAGCTCTCCTTCGCCGACCGCGACGCCTGGTACGGGGACCCCACCGTGACCGACGTCCCGCTGGAGGCGCTGCTGTCCCCGGCGTACGCCGCCGAACGGGCGACCCTGATCACTGACGCGGCCTCACTCGAGCTGCGGCCGGGCTCGCCGGGCGGGCGGACGCCGGTGCTCCCGCCGTACTGGACCGAGGGCGCGGGGGCCGGACCGGGGGAGGCCGGCGGGGGAGAGCCGACGCTCGGCCCGCCCCGGGGTGACACCTGCCACCTCGACGTCGTCGACGCGAACGGGATGATGATCTCCGCGACCCCGAGCGGCGGCTGGTTGCAGTCCTCGCCGACCATCCCCGAGCTCGGGTTCTGTCTCGGCAGCCGGGCGCAGATGTTCGCCCTGGTGGACGGTCTGCCCAACACGCTGCGACCCGGCGTACGGCCGCGGACGACGCTCTCCCCGTCGCTGGCGCTGCGGGACGGCGAGCCCTGGTTGGCCTTCGGGACGCCGGGCGGTGACAGCCAGGACCAGTGGAGCCTGCACGTCCTGCTCAATCTGCTGCACAGCGACGACAACCTGCAGCAGGCCATCGACCGGCCCTCGTTCGACACCGCGGCCATGATCGACTCGTTCCACCCGCACGGCTTCCGGCCGGCCAACCTGCGCCTCGAGGCGCGGCACCCGGGCCCGATCCGCGATCTGCTCGCCGCCCGAGGACACCGGCTCGAGGTGACCGGGGACTGGTCCCTGGGCCGGGTCAGCGCCGTGGCCCGAGAGGACGGCTGGCTCAAGGCGGGGGCGAACGCCCGCGGTGACCAGGGCTACGCCGCCGGACGCTGACGGGAGGGCGCTGATGGCTGAGGACGACTGCCTGCTCTGCGCCAAGCAGCGGGGCGAGGGTCCCCTGGTCAGCCCGGTGATCTACGCCGACGACCTGGTGGTCGTCACGCACCGCGCTACCGGGTCGCTCGGCTACGTCTTCTTGGAGACGACCCGGCACGTTCCGTACGTCCACCAGCTCACCGGGGCCGAAGCGGCGGCCATCGGCCGTATCCGGACCCGCGTCGCGGCGGCACTCGCCGCGGAGCTGGACGTCGAGTACGTGTTCACCATGGTGGTGGGAACTGGCGTCGCCCACTTCCACGAGCACGTGTTCGTCCGTCACGTGGGCACGCCCCCGGACCTGCCCTGGGCTGTGCCCTGGGTCGATGCGCCGACCGGGGACATCGGTTCTCTCGTCGAAAGACTCCGGGCCCGGCTCTCCGATCGCGCCGAACCCGCGGTGCCACCGCTTGATCAGCAGTGAGTCGCGGCGAGCTCGATGGCGGGCCACCCGGTGGTGGTCTGGGCGCCGCGTCCGGTGTCGGGGAGTGGTCCGAGGTGTTGGGTGCCGTGGTTGGTGGAGAGGAACCAGTGGCCGTGGGGTGAGCGCCAGAGGAACACGCCGGGGTGGGGAGAGGTGACGGTCCACAGTCCGTGGGTTTTCGCGTTGTGCTCGCCGCGGGTGAGGGGTCCGAGGTTGCTGGGTCCGGTCTGGCCGGGGGTGCCGTCCCATCGGTAGGGGTTGGTGTGGTCGAGGTCCATGCCAGGGCTGGTGGCGCTGGAGTAGGGGAAGACGGAGGCGATGTGGCGGATCCGGACGGTCTCGCGGATCCGGTGGGGGATCTCGTAGGCGTCGACGGACGGGAGGTGGTGGAGGTCGAGGACGGGTCGGACGGTGATGTGGCAGTGGTTGCTGGTCAAGAACTCGCGGAGCTGGGCGGCGAGCTGGGGTCCGAGGTCGGGGTGGTCGGTGCGGACGACGCCGGTGCCGGTGGTCAGGGTCTGGTCGGTGAGGTGGACGTTGAGCACGACGCGGGGGCGGGCAGCTTTGAGTCCCTGCTGGGTGAGCAGGTTCGTGAGTCCTGGTAGGTCGAGACGGAGCCCGGACTGGTCTGGCGGTTCTGCGGGGTCGGGTGGGTCCAGGTCAGTGGGAGTGTCGGGTTCTCGGTTCCAGCCGGGCGCGGGTGGTTCTGGTGCCGGTCGGGGCCGGAGGCGTTGTTGCCAGTGGTCAGGAACGTTCGGATGATCGACCGGGGTCGGGTCGTCGGGTTCGTCGTAGTCGTGGGCGGTCCAGGCCGGTGGTTCAGCTGACGGGTCGGGTGCGGCTGGCGCGGGTACTGCTGACCTCTCTGCTGGAGACGCATCGGCTCTTCCGGCGCGCGCTGGTTGGCAACGGAGCCGGTTCCGTCTCCTCTGTGGCGCAGCAGCATCGCCAAGATCATCGCCGGTTGGGCGAGGAGCCCGAACGCGGTCGCCCGGCGTGCGTCGGCGGTCTCGGTGCTGCCCTCGAGGGCGAGGATGTCGGCGAGTCGGTCGACCAGGGCGTAGACCATGATCAGATCACCGGCGCCGGCGCGGACGATCATGGTGTTGATGCCGTCCTCGGACCGGCACAGCTGCACGAACCTGGCCTGCTTCGCCTGTTGGCGTCGGGTCTCGGCGAGGGCGGGATCGGCTTGCATGATCGCCGCCGCCAACCGGGTCAGGATCCGGCTCCACGGCAGCCCGTCAACGATGCCCGCCAGCTCGGTGTCGACGAGGGCGGCGGCCGCTGGGGAGAGGTCGCGGCAGGCGGCGACGATCTTGCGGGCCTGCCAGACCGGCAGCCACAGCGCCCGCACCGCCGCCCACAGCTTCGGGAAGCGGTGTTCGAGGTCGGCGACGTCGATCATCAACGCCCGGGCGGTCGGCTCGGACAGGTGCCGCAGCGCCGCGTACTCCCGGACCGCGAACTCATCGACCAGCGGGGTGCCGTCCGAGCCCGCTCGCCGACCGGCTCCGCCGGCGATCCCGTGGGCCAGCGGGTCGGTCGGGTCGACACTGTGCAGGGCCAGCCAGGCCTGGAGATCGAGGACGGTGCCGAGCTCTTCGGTCCGGATCCGGGCGTCGCGGGCCACGATCTGGTCAGCCAGCACCCGGCCCGGGGTCCGGCCCCCGCCGGACCCGGCACCACCCGCCTGACCACTATCGAACATGTAGCCGATTCTAGAACCAGACCACTGACAACGCGCAGGACTGACGACCCGGCACGATGTCGAGGCGCCATCATGGAACGGTGTCGGACATCGGCGAGCGGCTCGGCGCGGCGGCGGCGTCGTGGGGCCTCGTCATCGGCGACGAGCTGACGGGTGGCACGAGCTCTGCTGTCTTCGCCGCGTGCTGACACGGGTGGACGCGATCTCGTTCTCAAGGTCCCGTCACGGCGGGCAGGTGGCAGTGACGCGGCCGCGGCCGAGGCCGCAGCCCTCACCAGCTGGGCCGGAACCGGCGCCGCCGTCAGGCTGGTCGCCTCGACAGCTGACGCTCTGCTGCTCGTCCGTGCGCGTCCGGGGGACCGACGACCATGGCGCCCCGAGGGTCCTCTCGACGACACCGTCGCGCTGGCCGGTGAGCTGCTGCGCAGGCTCTGGTCCGCGGATCCTGGCGGCTACCGCCACCGGGCCCTCGCAGAGGTCTATCCGCACGCCGAACGAGTCGCCCGAGCTGACGCCACCTTCGAACAGCGCGAGCGGGGCGAGCCCGACCGAGGCGGACCGGGCCTCCGGCGGCTACCGGCAGCTGCAGCTGCGGCTGAGCAGCTGATCGGGAGCGCTGCCACGTCGGTGCTGCTGCACGGGGACTTCATCAGCAAGAACGTGGTCAGCGACACCGCCGGTCCCGTGGGCTGGGTGGCACTCGATCCGCTGCCGATGGTGGGGGATCCGGCGGCCGAGGTGGCGGCGTTCGCGTCCTACCATCCCGCCGACCTCATCTTTCCGATCGCCGAGTCACTGGCCGCTGACGTCGCCGTCGACGCACGACGGGTCCTCGCCTGGACCGCGATCTGGACCGTGCACCAGGCAGCTCAGGCCTGGCGCGACGACCAGCAGGCTGTGGAGAGCCTCGCGTCCTCGGCCGCGGTGGACCGCCTGCTGAGAAGCAGCTGGTGACCACGCTGGGAGGATGCTGCTCCGGTTGAGGTCAGCTCAGGCGGCGGAGGATGAACGGCTCGCCCGGAGCGAGGACGTGGATCCGGTCCGGGTTGGTCACCCGGTCGACCAGGCTGGCGGGGTCGCCGTTGAACGGCGGGAAGTCCGGGGCGTCGACCGAACCCCAGTGGTGCAGCAGCAGCGGCGTGGCCGGGTAGGCGTTGGCCATCTCGATGGCGCCGTCCAGACCGAAGTGCCACTCGCTGTCGGAGAAGTCGAACAGCATCGCGTCCGGAGCCGGCATGGTCAGGTGGTGATCACGGATCAGCCGTGAGTCGCCCGGTGCCCAGATGGTGCCGTCCGGGGTCTCCAGCCAGAAACCGCACGCGTCCTCCGGCTGGTGGAACCTGTCGCTGGTGCCCGGGTGCGCGTTCTGCCAGGCGTGGTCGGCGGGGGTCAGTGTGACGCCGACCGGGCCGACCGTGAACCGCTCACCGATGTCGTGTCCGTGGGCGGGGAGCTCGTCGCCGTCCATCAGGGACGCCACGTAGCGGGTGGAGTGGTAGGCCTTGGTCACCGCGGCCAGGTCCCGGCAGGTCGGGACGCTGTAGTGGTCGTTGTCGCTGTGGGTGACGAGCACGGCGTCCAGTCCGGGCACGTCGGCGGCTGCGATCGGCAGCTCGATCATGATCGGCATGTCGAAGCCACCGAGCAGCGGGTCGATCATCAAGGTGGTGCCCCGGCTGTTGATCACGAAGCCGGCCATGCCGAGCCAGCGCAGCACGGTCTCCTCGGAGGCGGTGAACGCCTCCGGTCCGAACGGCTGGGTGGCGGGTGCCTTGGCCTGCTGCCCCACCGGGGTGGACTGCTCCGTCATCGTCGACTAGCTCCGTTCTGTGGTCTACCGGTCTCGCGTTCATCAGACCACTACGCCGACGTGATCGCCAGCGCGTCGGTCAGGAACTCCAGCATGGTGGTGATCAACAACGTCCGCGAGTCCACCCGGCGGTACTCGTGGCCCTCGCCGTCGAGCTGCAGGTACTGCACCGGACGACCGAGGTCACGCAGCGCAGCCACGATCTGGTGCGCCTCGCCGATGGGGACGTTGGTGTCCAGCTCTCCGTGCACGACCAGCAACGGCGCGTCGATGTTGTCGGCCCGGTGCAGCGGTGAGATCGCGGCGAGCAGACCGGCGTCGGCCACCGGGTCCCCGTACTTGCTGACCGCGGCCGCGGCGATCCAGGGCTCGGTGTCGCGGTAGAAGGTGTGCAGGTCCGACATGCCGCAGATGTCCACCCCAGCAGCGAAGTAGCCGGGGTAGAAGGCCAGCCCGGCCAGTGTGAGGTACCCGCCGTACGACCGTCCGGTGATCGCGATCCGACCCTGCTCGGCCACCCCCAGACGCACCAGCTCGTCGGCGCTGGTGATCACGTCCTCGAACGCGTCGCGCCGGCCGTGCACGTCGTCGGCGTGCACGAAGGCGCGGCCGAAGCCCGACGACCCGCGGATGTTCGGAGCCAGCACCGCGATCCCCGCCGCCACCATGGCCTGGTGCTGGGGAGAGAAGACGGGTCGCTCCTGCGCTTCCGGACCGCCGTGCAGGGACAGCATGGCCGGACCCGGCCCGGTGCGACCGGGCACCCGGTAGAGCCAGCCGGTCAGCTCCAGGCCGTCGTGGGCGCGGTAGCGGATCAGCTCGGGGGTGACCAGCTCGTGCGGGGCGCGGAACGGCACCGCGCCGACCCGGGTCCACTCCAGCGTCCGGGTGCTCAGGCACCACAGCTCACGGGGCCGCTGCGGCCCCTCGACGCTCAGGATCACCCGCCGGCCGTCGCGGCTGAGCAGCGCCCCGGACGCCACCGTGCCGGGCATCCCGGGCAGTGGCCGGCCCACTCCCGTCACGGTGTCGAACAGCTCGAGCTCGCTGCTTCCGGCCACGTTCCAGACCAGCAGCAGCTGGCGCCCGCTGTCGTCGGCGTCCAGGCTCTCCAGCTCCGCGTCGTCCCGGGCCGCCAGCACTCCGGAGACCCCCCGCCAGCCCTCCGCCCCGAGCGGCACCGCCACCAGCTGCCGCCGGGGCAGCCCGGCATCCGTGCACACGTACGCGACGAGCGGGGTGGCGTCACCCGGTGGCGCGGGCCGGATGATCGCGACCTCCGTCGATCCCGTGGCCGGGAAGGGCAGCAGCGGATGATCGAGGTCGGCCAACCGGTCCACCACCACGCAGAACTGCTTGCCCCGCTGGCCGTCCTTCACGATCACCAGGTGCTCGTCGACCGACAGGTCCAACACGCCGAGCAGGTCGCCGGTGGCCAGGGGGTGCAGCTCGCCGGTGGTCGGATCGGCCAGGAAGCAGTGGGAGCGACCGTCGCCCTCGAAGTCGGGGATGATCACCGTGACCCGGTGACCGCTGCGCGTCCACGGTCCGAGCTCCGCGTGCTGGTCCGCCGAGCCGGCGATCCGGCGAGCGTCGCGGCCGTCCGGGCGGACCACCCAGACCTGGGTCCGGACGCCCCCGTCGGTGGCCACCGCGCAGGCCAGCCAGGCGCCGTCCGCGGACCAGTTGACCGACACCACAGGGTCGTCACCGAAGCTGATCAGGTGCGGCTGGTCGACGCTGCCGTCCATCCGCAGGTCGCTGACGAAGACCTGCGGACTCCCGTTCCGGTCGCTGAGGAAGGCCAGCTGCTCGGCGTGCGGGCTGAGGGTCGGCCCCCAGCTGCCCCACGCCTCGACCAGCTCCGCACCGAGATCCGCGGCCGCCGACCGCAACCCGGCGCTAGATCCCATGGTGCTGCAGCCACATCTCCAGCAGCGCCAGCTGCCACAGGGCGTTCGAGCCCAGCGTGGTGCGCGTCGTGTTGGGGTCGGCCAGCAGCCGGTCCACCAGAGCCGGGTTGAACAGACCCCGGTCCTTGGCGGCGGTGTCGGTCAGCGCCGAGCGCACCCGCTCCAGGTAGGGACCCTCGAGCTGGCGGATGGCCGGCACCGGGAAGTAGCCCTTGGTCCGGTCGATGACCTCGTCGGGGACGACCCCGCGGGCGGCCCGCTTCAGCACGCCCTTGCCGCCGTCGGACAGCTTCAGCCCGGGCGGGATCCGGCCGGCCAGCTCGACCAGCTCGTGGTCCAGGAACGGCACCCGGGCCTCCAGACCGGCGGCCATGGTCATGTTGTCGACCCGCTTCACCGGGTCGTCGACCAGCATGATCGTGGTGTCGTTGCGGAGTGCGGCGTCCACCGAGGTCTCCGCGCCGGGGCGTCCGAAGCGCTCGGTGATGAAGGCGGTGGGCTCGTCGACCGAGGCCAGCCACTCCGGGTTCAGGACGCTCGCCTGCGCGTCCCACCGCCGGTCGAAGAACACCGACGCGTACGCCTCCACGGCGTCGGCCCGGGGCACCGGGGCCAGCGGGGGATACCAGTCGTAACCGCCCAGCACCTCGTCGGCGCCCTGGCCCGACTGCACCACCTTGACGTGCCGGGACACCTCCTGGCTGAGCAGGTAGAACGCCACGCAGTCGTGGCTGACCATCGGCTCGCTCATCGCCTGGATGGCGGCGTCGATGCCCGGCAGCAACCGGTCCGACGGGATGGGGATCTTGTGGTGGTCGGTCCCGAACCGCTCGGCCACCAGCGTGGAGTACTCGAACTCGTCGCCGGACTCGCCGCCGGCGGACTCGAACCCGATGCTGAACGTCTTCAGGTCGTGCTGGCCGGCTTCGGCCAGCAGCGCCACCACCAGGCTGGAGTCGATGCCGCCCGACAGCAGCACCCCGACCGGGACGTCGGCCACCATCCGCCGGTCCACAGCGGTGCGCAGCGAGGACAGCAGCGCCTCCTCCCAGTCACTGTCGGTCCAGTCGGCCTTGTCGGGGTCTCGGCTGAAATCCGGCTCCCAGTAGAGCCAGTCGCTCCCGGTGGTGCCGTCGGCCTCGATCACCCGGACGGTGGCGGGTGGCAGCTTGGTGACGCCGGTCAGGATCGTCCGCGGCGCGGGCACCACCGAGTGGAACGTCATGTAGTAGGACAGCGCGGTCACGTCGACGGAGGTGTCGACCCCGCCGGCGGCCAGCAGCGCCGGCAGGCTGGAGGCGAACCGGAGCCGGTCCCGGGTGTGGTCGAGGTAGAGCGGCTTGATGCCGAGCCGATCGCGGCCCAGGACGAGCTTCCCGCTCACGTGCTCGTAGATCGCGAACGCGAACATGCCCAGGAAGTGCTCGACGCAGGACAGACCCCAGTGCGCGTACGCCTTGCCGATCACCTCGGTGTCGGAGGTGGAGAAGAACGAGAACCCGGCGCCCTCCAGCTCGGTCCGCAGCTGCTGGTAGTTGTAGATGCAGCCGTTGAACACCACGCTCAGCCCGAGCGGAGAGTCCACCATCGGCTGCGAACCGGCGACGCTCAGGTCGATGATCGACAGCCGTCGGTGGCCCAGGGCGACCGGTCCGCGGGCCCAGATGCCCGAGCCGTCCGGGCCCCGAGCCTCCTGGCAGTCGTTCATCCGCTCGCAGGCGGCGACGTCGGCCGTACGACCGTCGAACCTGATCTCTCCGGCGAGTCCGCACACGGTGCATCCCCTTCAGTCGTTGATGATCCAGGTGTCCTTCGCGCCGCCACCCTGGGAGGAGTTGACCACCAGGCTGCCCTCGGGGGCGACGCGCGTGAGTCCCAGCGGGGCCAGCTCGCAGTCGTCCGGCGCAGTTCCGCGAAGGTACACGAAAGCGCGCAGATCCACGTGCCGGGGCTGCAGCGAACCGGCGTCGAAGGTCGGGTGCGACGACAGCGCCACCACCTCCTGCGCCACCCAGCCGGCCGGGTCGGCGGCGATCTCGCTGCGGCGCTGCGCCACGGCCGAGGCCGAGGCGTCCGGTCCGATCATCACCCCATGACCCCCGTGACCGTCGACCGGCTTGGTGACCAGCTCACCGACCCGCTCCAGCACGATCCGGCGCTCGGTCTCGTCGCTGGTGCGGTACGTCGGCACCGACTCCAGCAGCGGACGCTCCTTCAGGTAGTAGGCGATCAGCTCCGGCACGTAGCAGTACATCGCCTTGTCGTCGGCGACCCCGTTGCCCGGCGCGTTGGCCAGCACCACGTCGCCGACCGCCGCCACCTCGAAGACCTCGGCGCCGATCGACCTGCCCTCGCCGTCCACCACGTCGACCAGCTCGTCGTCCAGCCGGAGGTAGAGAGCCCCGATCACCTCGCCGGTGGTCCGGTGGCGGACCCGGCCGTCGGTCACGTCCAGGTCGTCGGCGGTGACCAGCAGCAGCTCACCCCGCTCGGCGATCAGCTGGTGCTCGAACCAGGCGGAGGCCCGGGGACCGGAGGAGAACACGGCCGCGGCCGTGCCGGGTCGGGCGTGCCGCAACAGGGTCGCCCGGATCCGGGGCAGCGCGTCGGCCGGCTGCAGCAGCCCGGCCGGGCGGGGCAGGTCGGGCAGCACCGCGTCCAGCAGGTCCCGGATCGCTATCGCGTACGCAGCACCGCTGGGGTTGCGGACGTTGTCCTCCAGCACCCGCCAGCCGCCGAACTCGTTGCGCACCAGGTCGAAGCCCATGATCGGTGCCCGGACGGCGCCGGTCGGGAGTCGCTTCGCCTCCTCGCGCCAGCCGAGCGCGCCGACGACCCGGTCGGTGGGCAGCACCCCGTCGGCCAGCACCCGCTGGGGTCCGTAGACGTCGGCCAGGAAGGACTCGATGGCCCGCGCCCGCTGGATCAGACCCGCCCGCAGACTCTCCCACTCGTGGGGGGTGAGCACCCGGGGCACCAGGTCGACGGCGAAGCGGCGGGTCTCCTGCTCGACCCCGAAGGTCAGCCCGTGCTCGTCGGTCCAGGTGTCGCGGTGCTCCTCGGCCCGGCGCCAGGCATCGGGTCCGGTGGTCCGGAAGTGGTCGATGATGTCGGCGTAGACGGGTCGCGGCCGGTGCCCCAGACCGACCGCCTCGTCCCCGGCCCGGGGCCGGTAGGTCCGCAGCTCGGGCACCTGCGCCGGCAGCCCCTCGGCGGGACCCTGGGTCTCGTTGACCACCAGCTCCACCACGTCGTCCAGCTCGCCCCGCTCGGCCATCGCCGCCCGCTGCCGGTCGGCCGAGTTGCCTCGGGCCAGCGCGGTCTCGACCAGCTGCTCGACCTCGTCGGTGTCGTCCAGCTCGGTCAGGAAGGGTCGCAGGCGCCGCAGCAGCCCGCGGACCGCCTGGGCGGCCGGGATGGGCCGCGGGTGGCGGCTGTCGTCGAGCAGCTCACCGGTCATCCCGCCGCGGGCCGCCCGCCAGATGGCGGCCCGGTGGATGGGGGCCGGGAACGGCACGAACGGCTTGGCCTCGGCGATCTCGTGCTCGGCGGAGCGGACCAGCGCCCGGAACAGCCCGGCGATCAGGATCGCGTCGTCCACGATCGGGCAGGCGTCGCAGACCCGCAGCTCCAGGGTCGGTGCGTGGGCGGACGGTCGGACGTCGAAGTACGCCATCTTGCGGTCGGCGATGACCCCGCTGTTGATCAGGTCGTCGAGGAGCTCCTCGTACTCCTGGGCCGACTCGATCCGCCCGGTCGCGCCGGCGCTCGGCCAGCGCTGCCAGATGATCGTGCGGATGCTCGAGTAGCCGGTGTCCTGGCCGTTCCAGAACGGCGAGCTGGCGGACAGGGCCAGCAGGATCGGGAGGTGCCGGGCCACCCGCTGCATGATCTGCACGGCCAGGTCGCGGTTGGACACGCCCACGTGGATCTGCAGCCCGCAGATCAGCTGCTCGTCGACCAGCAGCCGGTACTGCTCCTGCATCCGGCCGTAGCGGCCGGTGGCGGTCAGCTCGAAGTCGGCGAACACCGACCGGGGGGCGGTGCCGGCCGAGGCGATGCCGAGTCCCTCGGCGGCGGCGACGTCGGCCAGACCTCGTCGCAGCCGGACCAGCTCCGAGCGCAGGTCGGCCAGGCTGGAGACCACGTCGGTGTTGGTCTCGACGGTCGTCCGCTGGATCTCGGCCGAGTAGTTGCCGCCGGGCAGCCGGGACAGGACCTGGGGAGCGCGGGCCGACAGGCTCCAGCTCTCGAGGTCGATCAGGTGCAGCTCTTCCTCGGCACCCAGCGTCAGCTCCGCGCTCATCGTCAGCAATCTAGACCGGCGTCCGTTACCTGTCCGACACGCCGCCACCGCCGACCCGGTGCCGTACGATCCCGTGCGTGACGAGAGCCTTCTCCGCGACCGGGCTCGCGCTGACCGCTGTGTTCGTCGGGATCATCGCGGCCCTCGGCCTGGTCCCGGCCGTGGCCGTCCCCGGGGTGGCTGTGCCGATCACCCTGCAGACGCTGGGGGTGATGCTGGCCGGTGCCGTGCTGGGCCGCTGGCGGGGGGCCGCGGCGGTGCTGGTGTTCCTGCTCCTGGTCGCGCTGGGTCTGCCGCTGCTGGCCGGTGGACGCGGCGGGCTCGGGGTCTTCTTCGGACCGAGCGTGGGTTTCCTGGTCGGCTTCCCCGTCGCCGCCTTCGTGATCGGCTGGCTCAGTGAGCGGCTGGACACCGCCCGGTCGCTGCCCAAGGGGATCGCGGTGAACGTCGTGGGCGGCATCGTCGTGCTCTACGTCTTCGGCATCGCCGGGATGGCGGTCGTGCTGCACCTCAGCCTGCTCCAGGCCGCCACGGCGGCGCTGGTGTTCCTGCCCGGCGACGTGGTCAAGGCGGTGCTGGCCGCGCTGGTCGCCCGGGGCGTGCACCAGGCCGTGCCGGGCCTGCTGCCGGACGTGCCGCGAGCCGACCGGGAGCCGGTCGGGGTGTGATCACCCCGGCGGCGCTCCGGACCGCGTACGCCAGCGGCGGTCTCATCCGGCTGGCCACCTCCGGCACCTCCGGGCGACCGCGCCAGGTGGTGCGGACCGCGGCGTCGTGGGTGGACAGCTTCGACGTCGTGGCCGGACTGTGCGGTCTCGACCGACGCAGTCGGGCCTGGGTGCCCGGACCCCGGAGCGCGAGCATGAACGCGTACGCGGTCTGCCTGGTGGACCACGTCGGGGCCGTGCTGGTGGACGGCTCTGCTGACGCCACCCACCTGTTCTGCACCCCGTCCGGCCTCGCCGCCCTGCTGGCGGACGAGCACCCACCGCTGACCGTCGTGGTGGCGGGGGACCGGCTGTCCCCGGCGCTGGCCGACCGGGCCGAGGCGGCCGGGCACACGGTGCACCACTACTACGGCGCCGCGCAGCTGTCGTTCGTCGGCTGGGGTCGGGACGCGGAGTCGTTGCGGCCGTTCCCCGAGGTGGCGGTCGAGGTCGTCGACGGTGAGCTGTGGGTGAGCTCCCCCTGGCTCTGCCTGCGCGAGGAGGGCGAACCCGCCGTCCTCCAGTCGAGGGTCCGCCACGGGCGGAGGTGGCTGAGCGTGGGCGACCGCGGGTCCGTGTCCGCCGACGGGCACCTGGTCGTCCACGGTCGGTCCGACGCGGTCACCACCGCCGGCGCGACGGTGGTGCTGGCCGACGTGGAGGCAGCACTCCGCCCGTACGCCAGAGGCGCGGTGGTCGTGGTCGGCCGCACCCACCAGCGGCTGGGCACGGTCCTGGTCGCCGCCTGCACCGACCCCGCCGACGCCGCCACCCTGCCCGGTGTCGCGCGTCGGGAGCTGCCGGCCAGCCACCGTCCGCGCCGGTGGACGGTGGTCGAGTCGCTGCCGGTCACCACGGCCGGGAAGGTGGACCGGGACAGGATCGACGCGTGATGAGCGCTGGTGACGTGGCGATCGTCGCGGCCCGGCGGACCCCGATCGGCACGGCCGGGCACGGACTGGCCGCTCAGACGGCGGCGGACCTGGCGGCCGCTGTGCTGCCCCCGGTGCTCGCCGACGCGGGGCTGACCGCTGCCGACGTCGCCGAGGTGGTGTTGGGCAACTGCACCGGACCCGGGGGCGACCTGGCCCGCTTCGCCGCGCTTCAGGCCGGACTGGGCGAGCGTGTCCCCGGCCTGACCGTGGACCGGCAGTGCGGCAGCGGGTTGGCCGCGATCGCCGTCGGGGCGGCCCTGATCGCCGGCGGAGCGGTCGAGGACGGCCGGGCGGTGATCGCCGGTGGGGTGGAGTCGGCCTCGACCTCCGTCCGACCCGAGCGTGCCCCGTTCGCCCCGCCCGAGCTCGGTGATCCCGAGATGGGGGAGGCCGCCGACCTGGTGGCGGCCCGAGCCGGCGTCAGCCGTGAGCGCCAGGACGCGTACGCGCTGGCGTCGCACCAGCGCGCGGCGGCCGCCGCCGCCGACGGCCGCTTCGACGCCGAGCTGGTGCCCGTCGGCGGACTGCTGGCCGACGAACGACCCAGGCCCGGGATGACCCTCCGAACGGTTGGCCCGGATGCGGCCGGTGTTCTCCGCCGACGGGACCGCCACCGCCGGGACGTCCTGCGGCATCAACGACGGCGCCGCGGCAGTGGTCCTGATGACCGACTCGGACCGGGTTCGGCGGGGGCTTCCGGGGCTGCGGATCCTGGCCTCGGCGACCGTCGGTGTCTCACCCCGGACGCCCGGTCTGGGCATCGTGCCGGCCGTGCGGACCGCGCTCGACCGAGCCGGGGCGACCCTGGCCGACATCGCGGTGATCGAGCTCAACGAGGCCTTCGCCGGCCAGGTGCTGGCCTGCTGCGACGCCCTCGACCTGTCCCCGGAGCGGGTCTGCGTCGAGGGCGGGGCGATCGCTCTCGGGCACCCCTGGGGTGCCTCCGGCGCCGTGCTCGCGGTCCGGCTGTTCAGCCAGCTGGTGCGCACCGGCCGGGTGGGCGAGCTCGGGCTGGCCGCCATCGCCGTCGGTGGCGGCCAGGGCGTGGCGATGGTGGTGGAGTCGTGCCGCTGATCAGCGTCGACGGCGTCAGTCACACGTACGCGGCCCAGCGACGCCCCGTCCTGCGCGACGTCACCGTCGGGCTCAGTGAGCGGCGGATCGGCATCATCGGCGCCAACGGCTCCGGTAAGTCGACCTTCGCCCGGCTGCTCAACGGGCTGGTGCTGCCCGACGTCGGGACGGTGACCGTGGACGGCCACGACACCCGCCGGCACGGCAAACGGGTCCGTCAGCTCGTGGGGTTCTGCTTCACCGATCCCGACGCGCAGATCGTGATGCCCACCGTGGCCGAGGACGTCGCCTTCAGCCTGCGGCGCCGCGACCTGCGGGGGCGGGAGCTGGCCGGCCGGGTCACCGAGGTGCTGACCCGGTTCGGGCTCGAGGCGCACGCCGAGCACCCGGCCCACCTGCTGTCCGGCGGCCAGAAGCAGCTGCTCGCCCTGGCCTCGGTGCTGGTCACCGAGCCGGCCCTGGTGGTGCTGGACGAGCCGACCACCCTGCTCGACCTGCGCAACGCCACCCTGATCGCCGACCTGGTGGCCGGTCTGGAGCAGCAGGTGGTGCTGCTCACCCACCACCTCGACCTGCTCGCCGGGTTCGACCGGGTGCTGGTCTTCGACGAGGGCCGGTTGGTGGCCGACGCCGAACCGGAGTCAGCGGTCGCCCACTACCGCACCCTGATGGGGGCCGGCCGGTGAGTCTGCTCGGGCTCTCCGTCCCCGGCACGTCGGTGCTGCACCGGGCTCCGGCCGGGGTGAAGCTGCTCGGGTTGATCGGCCTGGCCGTCGGCTGCCAGCTGCTGGGTCAGTGGTGGCAGCGGTGTCTGCTCCTGGTCGTCGTGCTGCTGCTCTACCCGCTGGCCCGGATCGGTCTCGGCTTCGCGCTGCGGCAGCTGAGGTCCCTGGGGTGGGTGCTGGCGGCGATCGCGCTGGCCCAGCTGGTGCTGGCCGACTGGCGGGTGGCGGTGTCGGTCACGGTGACCATCCTGCTGCTGGTGCTGGCCGCCGGTCTGGTCACGCTGACCACCACGACGACCGCGCTGAGCGACGTGGTCGTCGCCGTGCTGGCGCCGTTGCGACGGTTCGGGGTCGCGCCCGAGCGGGTCGGGCTGCTGATGGCCCTGTCCATCCGGTCGGTGCCGGTCGTGCTCGGTCTGGCCGAGCAGCTCCGCGACGCGCAACGGGCCCGCGGGCTGCCCGTCCGGCCGCGCGCCTTCGCCGTGCCGCTGCTGGTCCGTGCCCTGCGGCACGCCCAGCAGCTGGGTGACGCCCTGGTCGCCCGGGGCCTGGACGACTGACCGGGACGCGGTCAGCGACGCGTGGTCGGGACCACCACGCCGGCGGAACCGCCACCCCGGCGGACGGGTTCGGCGGCGGCCAGCACGTAGCCCCCGGGACGGAACTCCAACGCCGCCACCGCCCCGATCTCGGCTGCGGAGGTGAAGGCGTCCCCGCTCGGCGTCAGCGTGTAGCCCCGGGAGGTGAGGGCGTCGCCGTAACGCTCGATGAACGCCGGCTCGGCTGTCACCGCGGCGGCGTTGCGGTGCGAGGCGCGCGGCGCGGCCACGGCCTCGGGCAGGGTCATGCCGAGATCGACCCGGTTGACCAGCGTCTGCAGCACGGTGGTGATGATCGTCGAACCGCCGGGCGAGCCCAGGGCGTAGACGGGGCGGCCGCCGGCGTCCAGCACGATGGTCGGCGACATCGAGGACCGGGGCCGCTTACCGCCCTGGATCCGGTTCGGGTCGGTGGCCACGTACGCGGCGCTGAAGTCGGTCAGCTCGTTGTTCAGCAGGAACCCGCGGCCGGGAACCACGATCCCGGAGCCTCCGGTCTGCTCGATGGTCAAGGTGTACGACACGACGTTGCCCCAGCGGTCGGAGGTGACCAGGTGGGTGGTCGACGTGCCCTTGTCCGAGGTGACCGCCGGTTGGGCCGTCCCGCAGCCGCGGGCCTTCAGGTCCCCCGGCGCGGTCGGGGTGACCAGGGCCTGCTGGCGCGGGATCTGGCAAGCCCGGCTGTCGGCGAACCGCTGCGACAGCAGGGTCCGGGTCGGCACGTCGACGAACGCGGGGTCGCCGACGTACGCGCCCCGGTCGGCGAAGGCCAGGGCGGAGGAGTCCAGGTAGTAGTGCAACGCCCGCGGGCTGGACATCCGGCTCAGCTTCACCGTGTCCAGGATGTTCAGGGCCTCACCCACGGTGGTGCCGCCCGAGGACGAGGGCGCCATCCCGTAGACGTCGAGGTTGCGGTAGCGGACCGTGGTCGGGGCCTGGTCGAGGGCCCGGTACCTGGCCAGGTCCTTCGCCGTCAGGTAGCCCGGCCAGACGGGCAGGGTCGCGCCGGCGGTCTTCGGCGGCTGCTGCACGGTGGCCACGATCTCGTCGGCGATCGGACCGTCGTACATCACCCGGGCCCCGCGCCGCGCGATCTGCCGGTAGGTGTCGGCGAGCTCGGGGTTGCGGAAGACGGATCCGACAGCTGGGGCGTCGCCGCCGGGCAGGTAGAGCTTCGCGGTCGGGGTGATCTGGGCGAAGCGGTCCTTGTTCTGCAGGGTCTGGCTGCGGAACGTGTCGTCCACCTCGAACCCACGGGTGGCGATCCGGATGGCCGGCTGCAGGTTCGAGGCGAGCGACTTGCGGCCCCAGCGCTGCACCGCCCGCTCCCAGGTGGCCGGGGTGCCGGGGACACCGACCGACTTGCCGCTGGTGACCAGCTGCGCGAACGGGTACGGCTGACCGGTCGCCGGGTCGGTGAAGGCACTGCTCGGCATGCCCTGCCCGGCGGTCTCCCGGCCGTCCAGGGTCTGCACCCGGCGGGACCGGGCGTCGTAGTAGACGAAGTAGCCCCCGCCGCCGACGCCCGCGGAGTACGGCTCGGTCACGCCCAGCGCGGCGGCCGTGGCCACCGCGGCGTCGACGGCGTTGCCGCCGTCCCGCAGCACCCGCAGACCCGCGGCGGTCGCCTCCGGATCCACACTGGCCACGGCCCCGCCCCACCCGTAGGCGGTCGGGGTCTTGCGGGTGACCAGCTGGTCGCTGCTCGGGCTGGCGTCGGCGCTGGTCGGCGAACCGCCGACCAGCAGCGTGGCGGCCAGGCTGAGACCGAGCAGACCGGCGCCGAGACGGCGCGCGGACACGGTGTTGGATCGAGGCATCGAAGCGCTCCTCGGGTGGGGGAGCACCCTTCCTACCCCGAAGGAAGGCTCCAGGTCCAGACGGTCAGGTGGCCGGGGCGGCCAGCAGCCGTCGGACGCCCGCCCGGGTGAGCATCAGCAGCAGGATCAGAGCGGTCACCGCGAAGAACCCGCCGAGCCGCACCGAGTCGCCGAACAGCAGCGCCACGAGCTCGAGCACCACGAACTTGCTGCCGGCCATCACGACCACCAGCGAGGCCGCAGCCGCCACCTTGCCGATGGTCCGTGGCGCGGTGGTGAAGCGGATCCTCACCCGGTTCTTGACGAAGACGACGACCTCGAGCACGGCCTTGAGCAGGATCGCGGTGAGCATCGACAACAGGAACGTCTCGGTGATCATGGCCGGGACGAACTGGGTGGCCAGGTTGAGCACGACGACGTACGCGAACACGTCGACCACGTCGGCCGGGTCGAGTCGGCGGCCGGCCCGCGTCACCGGGCTACAGACTCAGGTCGGCGCTGTGCAGCAGGTCGAGCGCTTCGGGCTCGCCGACCAGCTGCACGTCGGCGGCGCCGGTGCGGCCGCTGGCGTACAGCATCAGCTCACTCGGCCGGCCGACGATGGTGACGATGGTGGCGCCGGACACGGCCCGGATGGCGTCGGGCTCGTACTGGTCGGCGGTGCCGGCGCGCTCCAGCACCACCCCGACCTGGGCGCGGCGGAAGAAGGCGCGGCCGAGCAGCTTCAGCCGCCGCCACATCCAGTCCTCGATCTCGGGGTCCAGCTCGCGGGGCGCTTCGGGGGTGTCGCCGGCTCGGCGGACGTCCTCGTGGTGCACGAAGTACTCGGTGGTGTTGGCCGGCTCGTCGACGCCGGGCAGGGCGAAGACCGAGAACCGACCGGGTCCGTTGCGGATCCGGTCCACCAGCTCGGCGAACTCCCAGCGCTGCTTCACCTCGGCCATCCGTCGGTCCAGCAGCCCGGACAGCGGCTTGGCCACCATGCCGGAGACACCGATCGGGTCGGTCTCGCGGATCCACAGGTGCGCGGCGAGGTCGTGGGTCAGCCAGCCCTCGCAGAGGGTGGGGGCGTCGGGGCCGCGGTCATCGAAGAGGTCGCACAGAGCGGCACGCTCCGACTTGGCAAAGGTCACGAGGAGCCATGCTAGACGTCCCGGCGGATTCGGGGTGGCCCCCGCTCGGCGTACGGCCGATCCTCGACGACTGGTGGCGTCGGGGAGAATGTCGGCCGTGACTCGCACCGACTCCACCCCGACCGATCTCGGGGGCACCTCCCTCGACCCCGAGGTCGCCGCCCTGCTCAAGCGCGACAGCGCCGGCCTGGTGGCCGCCGTCGCGCAGCAGTGGGACAGCCGCGAGGTGCTGATGGTGGGTTGGATGGACGACGAGGCGCTGCACCGTACGCTCACCACCGGCCGCGCCACCTACTACTCCCGCAGCCGGGGTGAGTACTGGGTGAAGGGGGAGACCAGCGGCCACCGGCAGTGGGTCAAGGAGGTCCGGCTGGACTGCGACGGCGACACAGTGCTGCTCGCCGTCGACCAGGAGGGGGCTGCCTGCCACACCGGCGACCGCACCTGCTTCGACGCCCGGGTGCTGCCCAGCGTGGTCGGAGCGTCGCGATGACCCCCGTGTCCGCGAGCGCGTCCGCGACCGGTGTGATCGAGCCGACCCTGGCGGAGTTCCGCGCCCTCGCCCCCGATCGGCGCGTCATCTCCGTCCGCCGACGGCTGCTGCTGGACACCGAGACCGCCACCGGTCTCTACCGCAAGCTGGCCGGGGACCGGCCCGGCACCTTCCTGCTGGAGTCGGCCGAGCAGGGCGTCTGGTCCCGCTACTCCTTCATCGGGGTGAACGCCGTCGCCACCTTGACCGAGACCGACGGGAAGGCGACCTGGTCGGGCCGGGTGCCGGACGGGATGCCCAGCGGCGGCGACCCGCTCGCCGCCGTCGCGGAGACCCTCCGCCGGCTGCACACACCGCGCGAACCGGGCCTGCCGCCGCTCACCTCGGGGCTGGTCGGCTACCTCGGCTACGACATCGTCCGCCGGATCGAGAAGCTGCCGGACAGCAACCCCGACGACCTGCAGATCCCCGAGCTGGTGCTGCTGGTGGTGGGGGACCTGGTCGTCCTGGACCACCAGGACAACCAGGTCTGGCTGATCGCCAACGCGATCAACTTCGACGGCAGCGACGACCGCGTCGACGAGGCGTACGCGGACGCGGTGGCCCGGGTCGAGGCCCTGACCGAGGCGCTCGCCGAACCGACCCCGTCCGCCCCGGTCGCGGTCGCGGACGTCGCCGAGCTGCCGGTCCGCCGGCAGCGCTCCGCCGAGGAGTTCCAGGCGGCTGTCTCGGCGGCGGTGGAGGAGATCAAGGCCGGCGAGGCCTTCCAGATCGTGGTCAGCCAGCGGTTCGAGGTCGACACCACGGCCGACGCGCTGGACGTCTACCGGATGCTCCGGCTGACCAACCCCAGCCCGTACATGTACCTGCTGCGGCTCGACGGGTTCGACATCGTCGGGTCCTCGCCGGAGGCCCTGGTCACGGTGCAGGACGACGTGGTGCTCACCCACCCGATCGCGGGCTCCAAGCCGCGCGGCGCGACCCCCGCCGAGGACGCCGCCCTGGAGGCCGAGCTGCGGGCCGACCCCAAGGAGCGGGCCGAGCACGTGATGCTGGTCGACCTCGGCCGCAACGACCTGGGCCGGGTCTGCCGGCCGGGCACGGTGGAGGTGGTGGAGTTCATGGACGTCCGCCGCTACAGCCACATCATGCACCTGGAGTCCACTGTCACCGGACGTCTCGACCCGGCTCGGACCGCGCTGGACGCGGTGCTGGCCGCCTTCCCGGCGGGCACCCTGTCCGGTGCTCCGAAGGTGCGGGCGATGGAGATCATCGACCGGTTGGAGGTGTCCCGGCGCGGCCTGTACGGCGGGGTCGTCGGCTACCTCGACCTGGCCGGCGGCGCCGACGCCGCGATCGCGATCCGGACCGCGCTGCTGCGCGACGGGGTGGCGTACGTGCAGGCGGGCGGCGGCATCGTGGCGGACTCGGACCCGCCGACCGAGGACCAGGAGTCGCAGAACAAGGCGGCCGCCGTGGTCCGGGCCATCACCGTCGCCCAGGCCTTCCGGCCCCTCCCGTGAGCCGGCTCATCGGCCGCGGCCCCACCCTGGTCGGGCTGCTGCTGGGGGCCGGGCTGGGCTTCGTGGCCGCGGCCCAGCCGTGGTGGCGGGCCGACGGCGCCGGTGCCGCTGTGTCCTTCAGCGGTTCCGACGCCACCGGCGGGTTGAGCCAGGCACTGGCCGCGGTCACCCTGGCCGGGGTGCTGCTGGTGCTGGTGCTGCGGCGCCGCGGGCGCCGGATCCTGGCCGTCGGACTGGCGGCCACCGGGCTCGGGATGATCGCCACCGGTGCCCTGCAGACCGCCCCGGACGCCGAGGCGGTGCGCAACCGGGTCCGCCAGGTCAGCCTGACCGACCAGTTCGCCCTGACCACCAGCGTCTGGCCCTGGCTCTACGCTCTCGCCGGTCTGCTGGTCGTCGTCGGGGCGCTGCTGCTGTGGGTCGGAGCGGGGCGCTGGGCCGAGCGCAGCGACCGGTTCGCCCGGACGTCCGAGCAGTCCGCCGGGCCCGCAGACCTGAACGAGGACCCGAACCGGGCCTGGAAGGATCTCGACGCCGGTCGGGACCCGACCGGCGACCCCGCTGTGCCGGACCCCGATGTGCACGACGGGGTCGAAGGCGTCACAATGGGACGGATCCACGATCCCCGGCAGGAGTGAGGACCAGATGGCCGGCACAGAGCCGAAGTTCTACGAGGTCGACGAGTACAGGCCTGCGCCCGGTGACAAGCACGTGCACCACGGTCGCACCGTGGCCGCCTGGGTCGGCAGCCTGATCGCGCTGGTCGGGTTCATCGTCGGCGCCCTGGGTCTGGTGTTCGGGTCCTGGATGATCTTCTGGATCGGCGGCGCGCTGCTGGTCGTGGCCCTGATCGCCACCGTGATCCTGCAGAAGATGGGAATGGGCGCCGTCTAGGCGGCCAGCGCTGTGGGTGCACTAGACGACATCATCGCCGGGGTCCGGGAGGACCTCGCCCTCCGCCAGGCCACGACCAGCCTCGAGCGACTCAAGGAACGGGTCCAGATCGTCGACCCTGCCCTCGACCCGATGCCGCTGTTCCGCGGACGCGGGGTGTCGGTGATCGCAGAGGTCAAGCGCTCCAGCCCGAGCAAGGGGGCCCTGGCCACCATCAGCGATCCCGCGGCGTTGGCCGCCCAGTACGAGGCGGGCGGCGCCGCCGCCATCTCCGTCCTGACCGAGGAGCGCCGCTTCGGTGGCACCCTCGACGACCTGGTCCGGGTGCGCCTGGCGGTGTCGGTGCCGGTGCTCCGCAAGGACTTCATCGTCACCTCCTACCAGCTGTTCGAGGCCCGGGCGGCCGGTGCCGATCTCGCCCTGCTGATCGTGGCCGCGCTGACCGACGCCGAGCTCACCTCCCTGATCGAGCGGGCCCGGTCCATCGGTCTCACCCCGCTGGTGGAGGCCCACACCGCCGACGAGGTCAAGCGCGCCGTCGACGCCGGCGCCAAGGTCATCGGCATCAACGCCCGCAGCCTGCAGACCCTCGAGGTCGACCCCCTGACCTTCGCCCGGCTGGCCCCGCTGATCCCCGACGGGATCGTCCGGATCGCCGAGTCCGGGGTCCGGGGACCGCACGACGTGATCGAGCTGGCCCGCAACGGCGCCGACGTGGTGCTGGTGGGGGAGGCGCTGGTCACCGGCCGCGACCCGCGGGCGGGCGTGGCCGATCTGGTGGCCGCGGGCGCCCACCCGGCGCTGCACAAGTCCTGAACGCCTGCAGAAGTCCTGAACGCCTGCACAAGTCCTGAACGAGAGCACTGCGCTGGTCACGATCGCGTACGTTTGCCTGTGCGCCGCAACGCACGGCAGCGCACCGCAACGTTAGGACATTCCCGTGGTCACCCAGATCCTTCCCGACGCGACCGGTCACTTCGACCAGTTCGGCGGCAAGTTCGTCCCCGAGGCGCTCTACGCGGCCCTGCAGCAGCTGGAGGAGGAGTTCCGCGCCGCGCAGGCCGATCCGGCCTTCGCCGCCGAGCTGAACGCGCTGCTGGCCGACTACACCGGCCGGCCGAGCCCGGTCACCGAGGTGCCCCGGTTCGCCGCCCACGCGATCGGTGACTCCGGGGTCGCGCCGACGATCGTGCTGAAGCGCGAGGACCTGAACCACACCGGCTCGCACAAGATCAACAACGTCCTCGGTCAGGCCCTGCTGGCCCGGCGGATGGGCAAGACCCGGGTGATCGCGGAGACCGGGGCCGGTCAGCACGGGGTGGCCACGGCCACCGCCGCCGCGCTGTTCGGGATGGAGTGCACCGTCTACATGGGACGGGTGGACACCGAGCGGCAGGCCCTGAACGTGGCCCGGATGCGGCTGCTGGGCGCCGACGTGATCGCCGTGGAGTCGGGGTCGCAGACCCTCAAGGACGCGATGAACGACGCGATGCGGGACTGGGTCTCCACCGTCGACCACACCCACTACCTGATCGGCACCGTCGCCGGACCGCACCCGTTCCCGCTGCTGGTGCGCGAGTTCCAGCGGATCATCTCCACCGAGGCCCGGGCCCAGCTGCTCAGCCGCTACGGCCGGCTGCCCGACGCCGTGGCGGCCTGCGTCGGCGGTGGCTCCAACGCCCTCGGCATCTTCGCCGACTTCATCCCCGACACCGAGGTCGCGCTGTACGGCTTCGAGGCCGGCGGCGACGGGGTGGAGACCGGCAAGCACGCCGCCACCATCTCGGCCGGCACGGTCGGGGTGCTGCACGGCATGCGGACGTACGTGCTGCAGGACGAGGACGGTCAGACCCAGGAGTCGCACTCCATCTCCGCCGGTCTGGACTACCCGGGGGTCGGTCCGGAGCACTCCTGGCTCGCCGCCACCGGACGCGCGCACTACGAGGCCGTCACCGACACCGAGGCGATGGACGCGCTGGCCCTGCTGACCCGCAGCGAGGGCATCCTGCCCGCCATCGAGTCCGCGCACGCGCTGGCCGGCGCGTTGAAGCTCGGTCGGCGGCTGCCGCTGCGAGCCGACGGCACGCCGCCGCTCATCCTGATCAACCTGTCCGGGCGCGGGGACAAGGACGTCGACACCGCGGTGACGTGGTTCGACATCGACACCTCCGGCACGGCCAGCACCGCGGGTCAGACCTCGTGACCGTGACCAGCCCTGCCTCGACGAGCTTCGACGCGGGCCGCTCGGGCCGGCTGTTCGCCGACGTGAAGGCGTCCGGCCGCGGCGCCCTGGTCGGCTTCCTGCACGTGGGCTATCCCGACGTGCCCGTGTCGTTGCAGGCGGTGCGCGCCCTGTGCGGCGTGGACGGCGACGAGCGGCGCCCCGGTGTCGACCTGGTCGAGGTCGGGATGCCCTACAGCGACCCGATGATGGACGGGGTCACCATCCAGCGGGCCGGCACCCGGGCCCTGGCCCGGGGCGTCCGCACCCGGGACACCTTCGCCGCGGTGGAGGCGGTGGCCGAGACCGGCACCCAGGCCGTGGTGATGACCTACTGGAGCCTGATCGAGAAGTACGGGCCCGAGGCGTTCGCGCGCGATCTGGCCGCGGCCGGCGGCTCGGGCGCGATCACGCCGGACCTGACCCCGGACGAGGCCGGGGCCTGGATCGCCGCGTCCGACGCGCACGACCTGGACCGGATCTTCCTGCTCTCGCCGTCCTCCAGCGACGAGCGGATCGTCAGCACCCTGGCCGCCTGCCGCGGCTGGGTCTACGCGACCGCCGTGATGGGCGTGACCGGTGCCCGCTCGCAGTCGTCCTCGGCCGCCCCGGCCCTGGTCGAGCGGATCCGCCGGAGTGATCCCGGTGCCCTGGTCGGGGTCGGGATCGGCATCTCCACCGGAGCGCAGGCCCGCGAGGTGATCGGTTACGCCGACGCGGCGATCGTCGGTTCGGCCCTGGTGTCCACGCTGCTGGCCGCCGAGGACGCCGGCACCCCGGAGGACCTGAGCGGACTGCGGTCGGTCGTCGACGACCTCGCCGCCGGGGTCCGGCGCGGCACCGACGCCGATGATCGCGCCTAGGGCCCGCACCCGCCGGTTCGACGACTGGGCCCCGTGGGTCTCCACCCTGGCGCGACTGATCCTCGGTGGGGTGCTGCTGGTGGCCGGAGCGCTCAAGGTGATCGACCCCCAGTCCTCGGTGGCCGCCGTCCGGGCGTACGAGCTGGTGCCGGGCTGGCTCGAACGCCCGATCGGCTGGGGCCTGCCGTTCCTCGAGCTGGCGCTCGGGTTGCTGCTGCTCGCCGGGCTGCTGACCCGGCAGGCGGCCGTGGTGGCCGGTCTGCTCGTGGTCGTGTTCCTGGTCGCCGTGGTGTCCGCGGCGGCGCGGGGCCTGAGTCTGGACTGCGGCTGCTTCGGCGGCGGGGGTGAGGTGGCCCCGGGCCAGACCGCGTACGCCGGCGAGATCGTCCGCGACCTCGGTCTGCTGGCCCTGTGCGTCTGGTTGGTCTGGCAGCCGCGCAGCCGGTTCGCCCTGGACCACCCGGAGCTGACCCGGGCCGCCGAGCTCGAACGGGAGGGGCAGCGGTGAGCCAGTCGCAGCGCGATCGCCAGGCCAACCGGCAGCGGGAGCTCGCCGCTCAGCAAGCGGCCCAGAGTCAACTGGCTGCTCAGCAAGCTTCGCAGCGTCGCCGGGAACGTCGGCTGCTGATCATCGTCGTCGGCGTGGTGATCGCCGTGCTGGTCGGCGCCGGCATCGGTTTCCAGGCCTGGCGGACCCACCGCGCGCCGAGCGCCGGCACCGTGACCCCGGGACCGTCGGCCCCGCTGACCGTCACCGACGGCCAGCCGATCTCCTGGGGTTCGGCGGACGCCCCGGTCACGGTGGATCTCTACGAGGACTTCCACTGCCCGCACTGCGTGGACTTCGAGGCCGACTACGGCCAGCAGCTGGCCGACGCGCAGGCGGCGGGGACCATCCGGCTGCGGATCTTCCCGATGTCGTTCATCGACGCCGGCTCGGCGGCCGCCGCCAACGGCTTCGCCTGCGCCGCCGCTGCCGGGTTCGCCGGACCCTTCTACACCGGGCTGTTCGCCAACGACTCGTTGGACTGGAGCGACTCCCAGCTGGACCAGCTGGCCGCGCGGGCCACCGGCGGCGACGTCCCCGCCGACTTCTCGACCTGCGTGACCGAGCGTCGGTACGCCGGGTGGGCCGACTCGATCGACGCCGCCGCCACCGCGGCCGGGGTCACCGCGACCCCGACCATGTTCCTCGACGGGCAGCCCGTCGACATCACGACCCTGACCCCTGACAGCCTCACCACGAAGATCCAGGAGGCGGCGAGCTCGTGAGCGCCCTCAGCCCCATCCCCCTGTCCGTCCTGCAACCGCTCTTCATCCCCAGCCCCGCGAGCGGGGTGTGGGAGGTGTTCGGCTTCCCCCTACGCGCGTACGCGCTGTGCATCATCGCCGGGATCATCGTCGGCATGATCATCGCCAGTCGGCGCTGGCGGGCTCGTGGCGGCAGCCAGGACAGTCTCGAGCTGGTGATCGCGGTGGCGATCCCCTGCGGCATCGTCGGCGCCCGGATCTACCACGTGATCACCGACTACCAGCTCTACTTCGGACCCGGCCGGGACCCGATCGACGCCCTGAAGATCTGGAACGGCGGTCTCGGCATCTGGGGTGCTGTCGCCGCCGGGGCGGCCGGGGCCTACCTGGTCGCCCGACGCAAGCAGGTCCGTTTCCCGGCCCTGCTGGACGCCGTCGCCCCGGGTCTGGTCGTCGCCCAGGCCATCGGCCGGCTGGGCAACTGGTTCAACCAGGAGCTGTTCGGCCGTCCGACCACGCTGCCCTGGGCGCTGGAGATCGACGAGCGGCACCGGCCTGAGGGCTACCAGGAGTTCGCCACCTTCCACCCGACCTTCCTCTACGAGCTGGTCTGGAACCTCGGCGTGGCCGGGGTGCTGGTCTGGGCCGACCGCAAGTGGAAGCTCGGCCACGGCAAGGTGTTCGCGCTCTACGTGGTGCTCTACACCGCCGGTCGGTTCTGGATCGAGGCGCTGCGGATCGACAGCGTGAACGAGATCGGCGGCTTCCGGCTGAACAACTACACGTCGCTGATCGTGTTCGTGATCGCCCTGGTCTGGCTGGTCTGGCTGATCCGGAACCGGCCGGGTCGGGAGACCGTGGTCGAGGGACCCGACCCGACCGACCAGGTACCCGACTCCGCGGGGGATGGATCGCCCGCGACGTCCGAGAACGCCGAGGTCGACGAGGTGACGGAGGGCGACCAGGTCGCGGAGGGCGACGAGGTCGCGGAGAGCGAACCCGAGAAGTCGCCGTGACGCTGTCCGGCAGGACTGCGCTGGTCACCGGTGGGAACGCCGGGCTCGGGCTGGAGATGTGCCGCGGTCTGGCTCGGGCCGGCGCCCGGGTGCTGGTCAACGGTCGCGACACCGACCGGACCGCAGCCGCGGTCCAGCTGCTGCGGTCCGAGGGTCTGACCGCCGAACCGGCCGTCTTCGACGTGGCCGAGGCCACCGACGAGCTGCTGGCGACGTACGGCCGGATCGACGTGCTCGTCAACAACGTCGGGCAGCGGGACCGGCGGGGGTCGCTGGATCTGCCGGTGGAGGACTTCCGTCGGCTGGTCGAGATCGACCTGACCGCCGCCTACGCGCTGAGCCGGTGGGTGGCGGCCCGGATGATCGACCAGCAGGTCCGCGACGGCGCGATCGTGAACGTCAGCTCGGTGGTCGGCGGCATCCTCGGACACCGCGGCGACGTCGCGTACGCCGCGGCCAAGGCCGGACTGGAGGGGCTCACCCGGGCGATGGCCGCGGACCTGGGGGAGCACGGCATCCGGGTCAACGCCGTCGCCCCGGGCAGCTTCCGCACCGCCGTCAACGAGCAGACGTTCGCCACCGACGAGTGGCAGCGCTGGGCCGTGGAGCGGACCCTGCTCGGCCGCTTCGGCGAGCCGGCCGAGATCGCCGGAGCCGTCACCTTCCTGGCCGGACCCGACGCCTCCTACGTCACCGGGCAGGTGCTGGTGGTCGACGGGGGACTGACCAGCCGCTTCTGAGCCACACTGCTTGCCTCAGAAGTCGCCGACCAGGCGCTCCGGTCGGCTGCCCGGTCAGATCAGCGACGAGCTCGAAGCCCTTGTCCAGGTGAAGCACTGTCAGCCCTGCGGTCTCGGCGACGGCGGCGATCAACGATCAGGGATCGACGGGGCGCGGTGCTGGCCCCGGATCGCGAGCAGACCCTGGACCTCCAGGGCCCGTCGCTCGGCTCGAGGAGTCACCTCCGCCACCGGGAGCAGGGAGATCGGTGCGCGCTCCTGGACGGCGGTCCAGTGCTCAGCGTCGTGGGCGGAGTAGCCGATCTCCAGCAGCGTGATCGTGGCGATGTGGATGAGGCCCCGGTTGATCCGGGTCAGCCAGAGGTCGACGTCGCTACTGCGGTCGAGCCGGGCGTACGCCGACTTGTCGACCAACCAGCCTGTCACCCCCAGGCCTGCCGCATGAGGTCGGGATCGAGCACGCCGGCGCTCAGCTCGACGGAGGCCCGGAGGTCGTCGGTGGTCGCCCGCGCCGCCGGGTGTGCCAGGTCGTCCAGGTGTCGGCGCAGGTACTCGTTGCGCGACAGACCGGAGGCGGCGGCCTGGCCGTCGAGCCGGGCCAGCGTGTCTTCGTCCACGTTGCGGATCAGGATGTCGGTCATTGCTATCACCTCTCAGCCAGATGATATCAACGCCCCGCTCGCCGCTGGGTGAACGTGGTCGGGGCACGTGGTCACTGACGGTAGGGTGATCTTCCGGAGCACACCCCGTTCCGCTGCACCAGACACCACGCACCACAGCACCACGCACCACAGCACCACTGTGTGACCCGTCACACTGCCACGTACGCCGATCAACGCGGCATCTTCGGCCGTGTTCGGGATGGCCACGCAATTCTCCCGTCACCGAGGTCCTGACCCGGACCCGCGGCGGGGGGCCCAGCGGCGAACGTCCGCCGCCCGCGTGGCTGTGAGTTATGTTGTGCCATCGCCAGCGGGCCAGTGACGTCCCGGAGCTTGGCGCGCCGATGCCGAATCTGCCACCACCCCCGTGGCGAGGACCTGGACTGCCCAGGCACCACGTCCTCCACCACTGGCTTTCGACGACGGGAGTCTCACATGACTGTCGCTCCTGGCACCCGCCAGCTGTCCGCCACCACCTTCTCCCGGGCGCGTGATGACGCCGCCGCCCAGGGACTCTACGACCCGGCGTACGAGCACGACGCCTGCGGCGTGGCCTTCGTGGCCACCCTGAGCGGCGTGCCGAGCCACTCGATCGTGGCCCAGGGCCTGGAGGCGCTGCGCAACCTGGACCACCGCGGCGCCACCGGTGCCGACCCCCGGACCGGTGACGGCGCGGGCATCCTGATCCAGATCCCCGACGCTTTCCTACGCGCCGAGGCCGGCTTCGAGCTGCCCGCCGCCGGCGCCTACGCCGTGGGCATCGCCTTCCTGCCCCGGGCCGCCGACGCCGCCGACACCGCGCGGCAGCGGATCGAGGCGATCGCCGCGGAGGAGTCGCTGGACGTCCTCGGCTGGCGGGAGGTCCCCAACGACGACAGCTCGCTCTCGGACCTGACCCGGTCGAACAAGCCGCGGTTCGAGCAGCTCTTCGTGGCGGCGCCGGACCGCACGGTCAGCGGGATCGCGCTGGACCGGCTCACGTACGCGCTCCGTCGACGGGCCCAGCACGAGGTCGGGATCTACTTCGCCTCGCTGTCGGCCCGCACCCTGGTCTACAAGGGCATGCTCACCACCGAGCAGCTGGACCAGGTGTTCGGCGAGCTGCTGGACGAGCGGATGGCCAGCGCGCTGGCCGTCGTGCACTCCCGGTTCTCGACCAACACGTTCCCGGCCTGGGAGCTGGCGCACCCGTTCCGGATGATCGCCCACAACGGCGAGATCAACACCGCCATGGGCAACCGCAACTGGATGCGGGCCCGCGAGGCGCTGCTGGCCAGCCAGGCGCTGCCCGGTGACCTGGACCGGCTGTTCCCGATCTGCACGCCGGACGCCTCCGACTCCGCCTCCTTCGACGAGGTGGTGGAGCTGCTGCACCTCGGCGGCCGCTCGCTGCCGCACGCGATGCTGATGATGATCCCGGAGGCCTGGGAGAACAACGACCTGATGGACCCCAAGCGGAAGGACTTCTACGCCTTCCACTCGTGCCTGATGGAGCCGTGGGACGGCCCCGCCGGGGTGGTGTTCACCGACGGCACCCAGATCGGCGCCGTGCTGGACCGCAACGGTCTGCGCCCCGGTCGTTACTGGGTCACCGACGACGGCCTGGTCGTGCTCGCCTCCGAGGCCGGGGTGCTCGACATCCCCGCCGAGAAGGTGGTCGAGAAGGGGCGGCTGCAACCGGGTCGGATGTTCCTGGCCGACCTGGCCGAGCACCGGATCATCTCCAACGACGAGATCAAGGACCAGCTCGCCTCCGAGGCCCCGTACGGCGAGTGGTTGAGCGCCGGCCGGATCCTGATCACCGATCTGCCCGAGCGCGAGCACGTGGTGCACACCCACGCCTCGGTGACCCGGCGGCAGCAGGTGTTCGGCTACACCGAGGAGGAGCTGCGGCTGATCCTGGCCCCGATGGCCACCGCGGCCGCCGAACCGATCGGCTCGATGGGCACCGACACCCCGATCGCCGCCCTGAGCGCGAAGCCGCGGCTGCTGTTCGACTACTTCTCCCAGCTGTTCGCCCAGGTGACCAACCCGCCGTTGGACGCCATCCGCGAGGAGCTGGTCACCTCGCTCTACAACACCATCGGCCCCGAGCAGAACCTGCTCGCCCCCGGCCCGGCTTCCTGCCGTCGGCTGGTGCTGCCGTTCCCGGTGCTGGACAACGACGCCCTGGCCAAGATCGTCAAGATCAACCGGCTGGGCGACCTGCCCGGCTACGCCACCTACGTGGCCCGCGGCCTCTACGAGGTCAACGGCGGCGCCGAGGCGCTGGAGGCCAAGCTCGACCAGATCTGCGCCGAGGTCTCCGAGGCGATCGAGGGCGGCGCCCGGATCATCGTGCTGTCGGACCGGCACTCCAACGCCGAGCTGGCCCCGATCCCGTCGCTGCTGCTCACCGCAGCCGTGCACCACCACCTGGTCCGGCAGAAGAGCCGCACCCAGGTGGGTCTGGTGGTCGAGGCCGGCGACGTCCGCGAGGTGCACCACGTCGCGCTGCTGATCGGCTACGGCGCGGCCGGCGTCAACCCGTACCTGGCCATCGAGTCGGTGGAGGACCTGGCCCGCAACGGGGTCTACACCTCCGTCGAGCCGGAGAAGGCCGTGGCCAACGTGGTCAAGGCGCTGGGCAAGGGCGTGCTCAAGGTGATGTCGAAGATGGGCATCTCCACCGTCGCCTCCTACACCGGGGCCCAGATCTTCGAGGCGCTGGGGCTGTCCAAGCCGCTGGTCGACCGCTACTTCACCGGCACCACCTCCAAGCTGGGCGGGATGGGCCTGGAAGAGCTGGCCGAGGAGATCAAGCTCCGGCACCTGCGGGCCTACCCGGCCGACGGCATCCCGCTGGCCCACCGGCTGCTGCCGGTCGGCGGGGAGTACCAGTGGCGCCGGGAGGGCGAGCCGCACCTGTTCGACCCGGAGACGGTGTTCCGGCTGCAGCACTCGACCCGCTCGGGCCGCTACGACATCTTCAAGCAGTACACCTCCCACATCGACACCCAGTCCGAGCGGCTGATGACGCTGCGGGGCCTGTTGAAGTTCGCCAGCCCCCGGGAGCCGGTGCCGATCGAGGAGGTCGAGCCGGTCAGCGAGATCGTCAAGCGGTTCTCCACCGGCGCGATGTCGTACGGCTCGATCAGCCTGGAGGCGCACCAGACCCTGGCCATCGCCATGAACCGGCTGGGCGGCAAGTCCAACACCGGCGAGGGCGGCGAGGACGCCGACCGGCTGTACGACCCGGAGCGGCGCAGCGCCATCAAGCAGGTGGCGTCGGGCCGGTTCGGGGTGACCAGTGACTACCTGACCAACGCCGACGACATCCAGATCAAGATGGCCCAGGGCGCCAAGCCCGGCGAGGGCGGTCAGCTGCCCGGCCAGAAGGTCTACCCGTGGGTGGCCAAGACCCGGCACTCCACGCCCGGGGTCGGGCTGATCTCGCCGCCCCCGCACCACGACATCTACTCCATCGAGGATCTCAAGCAGCTGATCCACGACCTGAAGTGCGCCAACCCGTCGGCCCGGGTGCACGTCAAGCTGGTGGCCGAGGTCGGCGTCGGCACGGTCGCCGCCGGGGTCTCCAAGGCCAAGGCCGACGTGGTGCTGATCTCCGGTCACGACGGCGGCACCGGGGCGGCCCCGCTCACCTCGCTCAAGCACGCCGGCGGACCCTGGGAGCTCGGCCTGGCCGAGACCCAGCAGACCCTGCTGCTGAACGGTCTGCGGGACCGGATCGTGGTCCAGGTCGACGGCCAGCTGAAGACCGGTCGCGACGTCGTCATCGGCGCGCTGCTGGGCGCGGAGGAGTACGGCTTCGCCACCGCTCCGCTGGTGGTCAGCGGCTGCATCATGATGCGGGTCTGCCACCTGGACACCTGCCCGGTCGGTGTGGCCACCCAGAACCAGGAGCTGCGGGCCAAGTTCTCCGGCAAGCCGGAGTTCGTGGTCAACTTCTTCGAGTTCATC
>CAWARE010000029.1:0-58173 GCA_963784345.1 uncultured Actinomycetota bacterium | reverse complement strand
GGTGTTCCAGCTCGACGGCGGGCCGATGCGGTCGCTGCTGAAGCTGATGCGGCCGGACAACTTCGAGGACATCTCGGCGGTCCTGGCCCTCTACCGCCCCGGCCCGATGGGCGCCGACAGCCACACCAACTACGCCCTGCGCAAGAACGGGCGGCAGGACATCACGCCGATCCACCCGGAGCTGGAGGAGCCGCTCGCGGAGATCCTCGGCACCACCCACGGCCTGATCGTCTACCAGGAGCAGGTGATGGCCATCGCGCAGAAGGTGGCCGGCTACAGCCTGGGCCAGGCCGACCTGCTGCGCCGGGCGATGGGCAAGAAGAAGAAGGAGATCCTCGACGCCGAGTTCATCCCCTTCTCCAACGGGATGAAGGACAGCGGCTACTCCCCGCCGGCGATCAAGGCCCTGTGGGACATCCTGGTGCCGTTCTCCGACTACGCCTTCAACAAGGCGCACACGGCGGCGTACGGGTTGGTGTCCTACTGGACCGCCTACCTCAAGGCCAACTACCCGTCCGAGTTCATGGCCGCCCTGCTGACCTCGGTGGCCGACGACAAGGACAAGATGGCGATCTACCTCGGCGAGTGCCGCCGGATGGGGATCCAGGTGCTGCCGCCGGACGTCAACGAGTCAGCTGCCAACTTCACCCCGGTCGGGACCGACATCCGGTTCGGTCTGACAGCTGTCCGCAACGTCGGGTCCAACGTGGTCGACGGCATCGTCGCGGCCCGCACCGAGCACGGCAAGGCCGCCGACTTCTACGGCTTCCTCGACGCCGTGCCCCTGGTGGTCTGCAACAAGCGGGTGATCGAGTCCCTGATCAAGGCCGGTGCGTTCGACTCGATGGGGCACAGCCGACGCGCCCTGATGACCGTCTACGAGTCCGCCGTGGACGGGGTGCTGGACCTGAAGCGCAACTCCGCGCACGGTCAGGACGACCTCTTCGGCGCCGGTGGCTTCGGCGACGAGGACGGCTCCCAGGCGATGCCGCTCGGCACCGTGCCGGAGATCGCGGACTGGGACAAGCGCACCAAGCTCGCCTTCGAGCGCGACATGCTCGGTCTGTACGTCAGCGACCACCCTCTGCAGGGTCTGGAGCACGTGCTGATCGCCGAGCGCGACATCGGCATCGGCGAGCTGATGGCCGACGACGGTCCGCGCGAGGGGCAGGTCACCATCGCCGGCATGATCACCTCCATCACCCGCAAGACCACCAAGCGCGGCGACATCTGGGCGATCATCGCGGTCGAGGACCTGGAGGCCTCGATCGAGGTGCTGCTGTTCCCCAAGGCGTACGAGCTGGTCTCCACCGTGCTGGCCACCGACACGGTGGTGCGGGTCAAGGGCCGGGTGAAGTCCGACGACGACTCGGTGTCGTTGAACGCCCAGGAGCTGACGCTGCCGGACGTGACCGAGGCCCCCACGGGTCCGGTGGTCATCTCGCTGCCGGCCGTGCGGTGCACGCCGCCGGTGGTGCAGCAGCTCTCCCAGGTGCTCAGGGCGCATCCCGGCACCACCGAGGTGCGGCTGAAGCTGGTCAAGCAGGACAAGACGATCCTGATGCGGCTGGACAACCAGCTGCGGGTGACCCCGTCGCCGCCGTTGATGGCCGATCTCAAGGCCCTGCTGGGGCCGTCCTGCCTGGCACCGTCCGGGCGACTCGAGAGTGCCAGTGCCTGAGGCGGTCGGTGAGGACCCGCGGACCCTGCGGTACACGGGCCGGGTGACGGGCTTCCTGGCCCTCTCCGCGGGCCTGGGGGCGGTCGCTGGTGTCCTGTGGTGGTGGTGGGTCAGCCTGCCGGCCTACCAGCTGGACTCCCAGGGCCGGGCCTCGGTCTCCGAGCGCGACCTGACCCGGTTCTTCGCCGGGGACGCCTGGTTCTGCCTGCTCGGGCTGGTGATCGGGGTGGCCCTCGGGGTGTTCGGCTACCGGTTGCTCCGCGATCTCGGCTGGCCGCTGGTGCTGGTGGTGGTGATCGCCGGCGCCGCCGCGGGACTGCTCTGCTGGGCGGTCGGCTACCAGCTCGGTCCGGGGGAGTTCACCCCGCGACTCGCGCACGCCGACCCCGGCGGCTCGGTGCCGATCGCCTTGACTCTGCGGGCCAAGGCCGCGCTGCTGTTCTGGCCGCTGTGCGCGGTCACCCCGGTGCTGCTCGCCTCGTCGCTGGGCAAGGACAGCGATGACCCTACCCCGCTGCTGCCGCGACGCGGCTCCTCCAGCGGGGCCAGCCCGGCCTGATCACGAAAGCACAACGTTCGTGCGAACCGGGTACGAAGTCGCGCAGCGAGCCGCATTCTCATCAGGTGCCTTCTCGCTACCGCCGCCTCGCGGCCTCCGCCCTCTCCGTCCTCGCGCTCTCGCTTCCGCTCGCCGCCATCGGTTCAGCACCGGCGGACGCCGCCAGCTCCACCTACAAGAACTGCACGAACCTGCAGAAGAAGTACCCGCACGGGGTGGGCAAGAGCGGCGCCAAGGACAAGGTCAGCGGCAGCTCGAAGCCGGTCACGAACTTCAAGAAGAGCACCAAGATCTACAAGGCCGCGATGAAGAAGAACAAGGGTCTGGACCGGGACAAGGACGGCGTCGCCTGCGAGAAGCGCTGACCTCGTTCAGGGTCAGTGGGCGATGCCGACGGCCCGGGCACCGGTGACGGTCCGGAGGTCCGCAGCCGCCAGCTCGACCTGCAGCCCGCGGCGGCCCGCCGAGACGTAGACGGTCTCGAAGTCGTCCGCCGAGGCGTCGACGACAGTGGGTAGCTGGGTGCGCTGGCCGATGGGGGAGATCCCGCCGACCACGTAGCCGGTGCTGCGGGCGGCGTGCGTCGGGTCGGCCATCGTCGCCTTCTTCGCGTCGAACGCCGCGGCCAGGGCCTTCAGGTCCAGCTGTCGGGCGACCGGGACGACAGCCACCACGAGCTTGCCGCCGACGTCGGCGACCAGGGTCTTGAAGACCCGCAGCGGGTCGGCGCCGATGGCCCGGACGGCCTCATCGCCGAAGTCGGTGTTGTCGTCGTGATGCTCGTACGGGTGGAGGGTGAAGGTGATCCCGGCCTCGACCAGGGCCGTCGTCGCGGGGGTCGCACCGTGCGCGTGCTGCTTGCTCTTCTTGGCCACGGGGCCATTCTGGTGGTTGACGCCGCCTGTTCGCCCCCGTACTGCCATGCGTGCGATCTCTGACCGGTCCCCTGCCTTGCTAGGGTCACCGCGTGCCTCGACCCCCGTTCAGGTTCTCGGCGCTTCTCGTCGGCATCGCGTTCTTGGTGGCGGCCAGTTCGGGCGGCTGCACTTCGCCTGCTGGCCCGGCCGGTTCACCTGGTCCGGGCGCGCCGAATCCGACGTTCAGTGCGGCTGGGCCGTGCGACCTGGCCTTCGGTCCGAGCTGTGGCCCGACCCCGACACCCGCTGGTTCTGCGTCGCCAGGCAGTCGCGACGTTTCCGGTCAGTGGAAAGGTACCTACACCTGTGCCCAGGGCCTGACGGGTTTCAACCTGGACATCTCCGACGAGGGCGGCGGGACTGTGTCGGCGGTCTTCAGCTTCGGGCCCGTCGAGAGCAATCCCGGTGTTCCGAACGGCAGCTACTCGATGACGGGCCGGCGCGATGCGCGGTCGCTGACGTTGACTCCGAACGTCTGGATCGAGCAGCCGTCGGGGTACGTGATGGTCGGACTGGTCGCTGACCTACCGGGTGAGGATCCCGACGTTCTCTCCGGAACTGTGACGAACTCGTCCTGTACGACATTTCGCGTCACCCGCTGACACGTCCAAGCTCACCACCCGACGGTCCGGTGCACGAGAAGCTGCACATCGTGCAGGACACGCCCAGTGACCGACGCTGGGCTGAGAATTTCGGCTAGGTCCGGATGGACATCGCGTCGCCCGACCGGACCCGGCTGCGTCGGTACCATCCAGCGATGCAACTGGTCCTCCTGCACGCCCTGCCACTGGACGGGCGGATGTGGGACGCGGTGCAGTCGACCTTGAGCGACGTGTTCGCCCCGACCTTGTACGAGCTCGGTGGCTCCGTCCAGGAGTGGGCCCACGCCGTTCTCGGCGAGTGCTCCGACGAGGAGCTGTTGATCGTGGGCAACTCGGTCGGTGGCTCCTGTGCGCTCGAAGTCGCACGTGCCGCCCCTGACCGCGTACGCGGGGTCGTGCTGGTCGGCGCCAAAGCGAACGTTCGTCAGGATCTCCGTCTGCGGGACGAGGCTGTCGAATTACTGCGTCGCGACGGCATCGCCGCCGCGTGGGACCGGTACTGGAAACCGCTGTTCGGCGCTGACGCCCCGGCCGAGGCGGTGGCCGCTGCGAGGGAGCTGGCGCTGGAACAGGATGTCGGCGACCTCGTCACCGGTGTGCGGGCCTTCCACGACCGGCGCGACCACTCCGAATGGCTGCCGACCTGGAGCGGCCGGCTGGTCTCGGTGACCGGTGCTGAGGATCGAACCCCCACACCACGTGCGGCCGCCGCCAGCGTCACGTCGGCAAGGACGCAGCATCTGGTCGTCGATCGCTGCGGCCACTACGTACCGCTGGAACAACCGGAGACCCTGAGTCGGATCATCCAGGAGCAACTTCGATCGTCGTCGTAGGAGTCAGTCCCGTGAGGATCGATGTCGGCGGAAGCGGACCGCCGTACGGTCAGCCGCCAACTTCAGGGCGGCGTCTCACATCACGCTCGAGCACCCGCCTACGAGATCGGTCCGTCGCGATGCTCTGGTAGGCGTGCTGCCTGGGTGAGGGTCTCGAAGTGTTCGGTGATCCAGCTGATGGAGTGGAGGCTTCGCTGGTAGCTGGCCATGTTGGTCTCCCAGCCGTTGAGGGCCCAGTGAGCACCACCGATCTCGGTGACCAGGATCAGCGGAACGATGGAGCGCAGTTCCTGATCGGTGAGTGGGTGGGCCTGGTGGTAGCCGGCGACGTAGTCACCCAGGACGCGCACCATGGCCGCTGTGGCTGTGGCTGCGGTTGTTGGCCCGGCGAGGTGTCGTGAGAGCCGGCTGGCGAGGTAGTAGGCGAGATCACGTGACCGCGGGCTCGATGGGAGGTGGTCGATGTCGATGACGCCGTTGACTCGACCGTGGTCGACGAGGACGTTACCGTCGTTGCAGTCCCCGTGGGCCAGCTGCCTGGGGAGGTTCGCGCACCTGTCGTGCAGCAGCTCTTCCAGGGGTTGAACGAGGTGGAGCACTTCGCGTGGGAGCTCGGGCAGCGCCGTGGTGATGATGTCGATTGGATCGTCGACGTAGGAATGGACGGGCCAGGGGTAGCCGGCGAGCGCTCTGTCGAGGCTGCCGATAGCGGCGCCTACAGCGTGCGCGGACGCGGCAGCGCCTGGTCCGAGTTCGAAGTTGCTGGACTGCTGCGGCAGGTGCGGCGACAGGGTCCACTGCCGTTCGTTGACGCTGGCCTGCACGCTTCCTTGGTCGGTGACGACGGGCAGGGCGACCGGGACATGGTGGCGTTGGAGGTGGGTCAGGACGCGGAACTCCGTCACGGCTGGCACGCCGGGTGGGTACAGCGGGAGTTGCTTCAACACCAGGCCCGGACCGGCGTGATCGAGCCGCCACAACGGGTTCGTGGCCCGCTGCATCGCCGTCAGCGTGGTGTTCTCGTCGAGGAGCGACGCCCAAGCAGCGAGGGCGGTCCGGGCTTCATCCTCCAGATCGGCGGTACTCATCACTGAGTGGCTGCTAATTGAGGAGGGGCTGGTCTCATGGGTCGACAGCCCAGCACAGAGTGGAGCCTTCATGCACGACTTCTGTGACTCACATCACATCGTTATCACTCCGGATGGCGCACGCTCCGCGGCATCGGGTGCGCCCGGCTTCACCGATGGACCTAGCCGTCGTTCACGAGGTGCATGACGAAACCTTCGGATTCCTCCGGTGGCTCGAAGAGGCGACTCAGGTGGCGGACGGCCTCCGCGTCGAGACGGTGGGCACGCGGGTCGCGGCGGTCCGTCGCACGCTGTATTGCTACATCGGTCGGGACCAGGACATGGTGCAGGTGAGGGCGCCCCGAGGTGGGTTGCCCGCTCGACTGCGTCGGCTCGGCGTGATCGGCTCCACATGTTCCAGTCCAGCACCACCGACGACCCGGTACGGAGGACTTGGGCAGTGACCGACCGTCGTGCGGGGCACACAGCAGGCGACCGCTCTCCGCCGGGCGAATGACGACTGGCCCGGAGAGTGAAGGTTCTGACACCGCGTGGTCGCGCAGCACTGGTCGGGCCGCATCCATCTACCTAGGGCCGACTCGATCGCGGATCAGGGAAAGCTGGTGACGAACAGACTGAAGATGCAGCCAATCAGTAGGGCCGCCATGATCAGGATCTCGCGCCAGCCGAGCTCGGGGTTGGCCTGGTAGGCATAGGTGAGCTGCTGGCGCGGTGGTGCGGGTGCTTCCGGTGCCCGCTCCGGAGGTAGGACGCGACTGAAGCGGTGAATCCACGTCTGGATCAGGGTCATGCCGCTGACCAGGCCGACGGCGAAGCCGAGGTGCTGCGCGCCCGACGCGAGCCACAGGCCGACCAGGGCAACGACGACGATCAGCGTGATCGTGTCGTAGCGGGAGATGACCCGGCTGTCGCGCTGGTAGTACTTCTGGAACCGCTGGCGACGCTTCTCATATGGCACGGCGAACCAGACGATGAACTTGGCCAGCCCCTGAAGGCAGATCAATCCAATCAGAATCGACAGCAGTAAGGTCATCGATGTTCCTCGGGATCGCTATCTTCTGCGGTCGGGGTGAGGTCGGGCGCCCGGCCGGGGAAGACCAGATCGAACTGCTCATCAGTCACCAGCATCATCGTCCCCGCCTCCAGGCCGAGGACCCTCTCAACGGCCCTCGTGGTTGTTCTCACCGCCAAGAGCGCGTCGTCTCGGGATCGCCCGGCATCAGATCCGGCCAGCATCAGGTCGGCCAGTCGATCGTTGAGCGCCTGGACAATGGTGACTGTCACCCGGCCGAGCTCGATCATTTCCACACCGGGCTCCTCGGTCGGGACGCGCTGGAGGCATCGGGCGACCAGCGGCCCGACCCGGGCCGCCATCACGAGACGGAGCCGCTCGCGCGCCGGCGCATTCGCATCAGACTGCCAGGATCGAATGACCCCGATCAGCACGTCGAGCCGCTCGACCTTCCACCGACCCAGCCCCGCGAACAGGCGGGTCAGCCGCGCGGCCGTATCACCTCCTGATCCTTCGAGGGACGACTCAAGCTGCTCGACGAGCTGGTCAGCCATCTGGTCGACGACCGCCACCAGGAGCGACTGCTTGGATCGGAAATAGTGGTACAGCGCCCCTTTCGAAGCACCGGAGACCTGCAGAACCTCCTCCATGCTGATCGCATCCCACCCGTTGGCCCGAAGCAGGCCCTGCGCGGCATCGACGAAAGCCGCCCTACTCGTCGCATGTGCGACCGGATCTCGGGTACGCACCATGAGCATTCCTCCATAAACCGGCTGCCGGTCTATCATTGATCGAGGTGCCCGCCGTGTCAACCAAACTGGGTCGGTGCTGCCTTCCTGCCTTCCCCACTTGACGCCACCACTCTTGACGCAGGCCCACGCCTGACGGAACCTCAGGTCTCGGCCGGCCTGAGATCACACCGTGTGATCACGCGGGGGTAGGTGGCGGCGCAGGAGCAGGTGCGGAGCGGTCGAGGAAGTCCAGGAGTGCGGCATTGAAGCTCACTGGGTTGTCCTGGTGGGCAGAGTGGCCGGCATGGGGGATGGCGACGTGCCGCGCGTTGGGCTGACGAGATGCCCATGGCTTGGCAGCCTTCGGCATCATGCCCCCGTTGGCTTTGTCCGACTCGCCACAAGCGATGAGAGTTGGACAGGGGATCCGGTAGTCCTGGCCGAGACCGGAGTCGTTCGTCAGGCACTCAAGTCCGGCCATGATGACCTCGACGTAGGTGTCACGCGAGAGCGCCTTCGTAGCTTGTAGAGCCTTGGCTGTCACTTCCGGCTTGATGCTCAACGCTCTGACCGATTGGGCGCGCAATTGCTCCACCGGCATCCGTGCGACCCGGCGCGGAGCCAGCTTGGCCAGGGTGGCCAGCAACCAGGACGGTCTTGCGCTGAGGTCGGTGCAGCCGATCACCGCCAGGGCATGAACTCGATCAGGCGTCTTGGCCGTCAGCTGTTGCACGATGTAGCCGCCGAAGGAATGACCAACCAGGGCAGCACACTGCACGTCGGCAACGTCCATGACTGCTGCGAGGTCGTCGGTAGCGACGGTAAGGCTGAACCGTTCCCCCGAGGGCTGGGAGCGGCCATGCCCTCGCAGATCCCAGGTAACCACCCGGTATCCGGCTTCGGTCAACGCGTCGATCTGAGCATCGAAGGAGTGATGATCCAGCGCCGCCCCGTGGGTGAGGACTACCGGGCGCCCAGCAGGGTCCCCGCTGACCCACAGCCGAATCGCCGATCCATGACGATCGATGCGTCGCTCCTCCAGCTCCACGACCGAACCTTCCCAACCGGAATGAGCACCACCATAATATAGAGACGATGAATGATCCAGATGTCAGAAAACCGCCACCGCGGAAGCCGGGAAGGCCTCGGCTCGGTCAAGCCGCTCTCGCGGAGCGCGAGCAGCAGATCTTGGACGTCGCCGCCAGCTTGGTCCTCGAGCGCGGTTACGACGCCGTGAGCATGGACAACGTCGCCTCCAACGCGCGCGTGGGGAGAGCAACGCTCTACGAACACTGGTCCACCCGCGACGACATGTTCGTCGCTCTCGTCCACCGCGAGCAGGACGGGCTTGCCGCCGACCTGGTCGCTGCGCACGACAACACGTTCCGCGAACTGATGCGCAGGGCATGCCTGGCAATCTTGCAGCGACCGTTGCTTGTCGCGATCCTCACCGCCGACACCGCCGTGTGGGGTAGACGCCTGCAGCAGTTGTCGGCGACGGAGATCTACCAGGCTCGGCTTTCCGCCTTCGCTCGAGTTCCTCTCTGCCCTGCGTGTCGCGGGAAAGGTTCGCCTTGACCAAACACTCAGCGAGCAGGTCCATATCGTCACCGGCGTGCTGGCCGGCTTCCTCATGGCCCGACCGCTCGTCCCCCTCACCCACGCACTCGACGATGAGAGCCTCGTCGCCGTGATGGCGGAAACAATCACCCGGTCAATGGCCACCGACGACGCCGTGATCCCCTCGGAGCACACAAGCCAGCTCCTCGCAGCAAGTCGTCACGGCCGAGCTCAGCAGTAAAGTAAGCAGCGCGGAGACCACGGACCATTCGAAGACAGGCCAGTGATGCGACGCAAGGCGTCCGGCCTGCGGCGACGTCACACAACAAGCCCGGCTGACCGAACCGCGCCTGGGGAACTTTCCCGTAGGACCCGCCCGATGAAATGTCCGGTGAACGGGGGCTAACCGGCGACGTTCGATGGGTGACTGACCTCAGGGTCGTACACGCCCAGGTATCGACCGCGGGCCAAGTTCTCACCGTCCAGCGCGGCGGACTGGCAGCTCCCCGTGTCGATGCCGTCGATCTACGTCGACCATGCCTCACCGGCACCGACCGAGCCCGTCCCGGCCTTCTCGAGTCCATAGCCGCCTCTAGCACCGGCGACACTCGTCGTGACCAAGCTCGACCGGGTCTCCCGATCGGTACCCGCCCCCGTGATCCACGACCCGATCTGCAGGCTGCTGTTCACCGTGCTTTCGCTGATCGCCGAATTCGCGGCCGACCTCTCCGGACCCGGCTTCCAGTGGTTCACACGTACGCTTTCCGACCAAGGTCGGCTTCGGGTCTTCGGGGGTGGCCTGGCGCGTGCGGTTTCCGACCGTGGTCGGCTTACGGGCCCCCCAGCCTTTTCCTACGAGCCGGCATCCGCCCGCGCTCAGTGTTTCCCGCACTCGCTGGTATCGCCCTCGAACCCGGCTACTTCGTCGTCGCTCGGAGAGAAAGAACGCCTCTCCTCGCTCCTCCTCAGCACACCGGCGGGCGATCCCCTTCGCTCGCGCTCAATAGCGGCGCAGCTGCTCCGGGCTCAGCTGGTCCAGGCCCAGGCTCTGCATGGTGCGGGCCGCTTCGGACCGGAAGTCGCGGCCGAGGACGACGGACGCGATCTGCACCACGGCGTCCATCACCGGCGTGGCCACCCCGAGCGAGCGGGCGAGATCGGTGAAGAAGACCATCGAGTAGCCGACGTCCTCGGTCAGGTAGCGGTTGTCCAGGGAGTCCTGCGCCTTGATGCCGAGGAACCCGGGGGCCTTGGAGTAGCCGGTGGTGTAGTTGTCCTCGGTCATGTAGCCCTGCAGGACGCCGATCGCCGGCTCGGACAGGATGGAGACGCCCAACGCCTCCGCGATGGCGAACCGCTCGTGGTCGACGGCCTCCATCAGCCGGCCGGTCGAGGTGGTCACCCCCTCTTCGTAGAAGGCGAAGTCACCGCCGGTGCGATCGATCAGGGCCGCGTTCAACAGCGTGACGGCCGGGTGGATGACGGGATTGCCGTTCTGCAGGGCCGTCTGGAAGACCGTGGCCGCCTCCGTGAGTGCGGCCACACCCGTCGCAGGACCTCCAGCAGACGCGGGGTGGCCGATCGGGGTGCGGCGGCCGCGAACAGGCCCTGGTCGAAGTGGTGGAAGACCCGGATCTCCGCCGGGCCGGTGGCGCGGACGGCGAACGGCAGGGTGCTCGTCTCCCCGACCACGATCTCCTCGTCGTACAGGTCCAGGCCGGCGGCTCGCTTGAACGCGAGGCTCCCCACGCACGACCCGGGGCAGATGACCACTGTCGTCCCCGGCCGCAGATGAGGGCCGGCGTCGGCGCCCAACGACTCGGTGGCGTAGGCGGGTCCGACCGCCAGGACCACCTCGGCCCCGTCCAGCACCTCGGCCATGTCGGTCGTGGCCAGCGCGATCGGCGCGAAGCCGTCGAGCACGCCGGAGCTGGTGATCCCGCCGCGCTCGCGCACGGCACCGATCTGCTCGGCGTAGTCGGAGTGGGAGTAGATCGCCACCTCGTAGCCCTGACGGGACCACTCGAAGGCGGTGGCCAGACCACCGTTGCCTGCTCCGAGCACTGCGACCTTCGTGGCAACCATGGCCTGACTGTACGAGTCGGCGACCGTCGGTACGATCGCGGTTCGAGAACGGGGGACCGGGTGGCCGGAGATGCTGGCGTGGCCCGACTGGTCGCAGGCGGCAGCCGGCGCTATCCGGAGGCCCGCCCGGAGCGCACTGGGCTCGGCTGGCTGATCCGGCTCGAGGGTCCCGGGGAGGACGTCCTTCCCGCCGGGGTGGAGGAGGCAGGCGACCGTCGGTCTGTGGAGCTGGCGACCACTGTCGAGGACGCTTACCGCGACCTGGACGAAGCGAGCCGGATCACCGACGACGAGGACGCCGCCGACGCGCTCGCGGCTCATGCGCGCCGGCACCCGGTGGCTCGGTTGCTGTGTCAGCACGGCCTCCCGATGTGGCACGGTGGCCCGAATCCGTGCCGGATGCTGCTGAGTCCCGACGGCACCGCGTGCCTCGGTCTCGCGCGGTGCGGACCATGATGGACGGACTCCGCGGCGTCGAGGATCTCGCCCGCCACATCGTCACCTGCAGTGACCCCGCCCGGCCCGCCCAGGTCGCGGCCGCCCTGCGCTGGCCGATCCTTCCCGGCTATCTGACCAAGCCCGCCCGCGCCGAGACCGAGCGCGACGGTGAGCTGTTCCTCGACCGCTGCCGTCTGCTCGTCACCTCGAGTCTGCAGGTCCTGCAGGAGACCTCCCGGCTGCGCCGCGACCTCGCCTGGGTCACGCCCCGGAAGCTGCAGCCCGTGACGGAGGCACACACCGATCTCGGTCTGTACGCCCACGCGCTCACCGAGCGCCTGCTGGTGCTCGCTTCAGACCAGCAGCCGGAGCAGCGCGGTGACCGCGACCGCCACCAGGAAGACCACCAGCACCCCGGCCCGCAGCAGCAGGGCGATCACGGCCGCCCCGAAGCCGGCCAGCACGGGCCAGTCGAAGGACCAGCGACCGTCGCCGTCCCCGTCGGCGAGTCCGACCACCACCAGCGCGGTCAGCATGGCCACCGGGAGGAACCCGGCGATCCGCTGGACGGTCGGGTGGGCGAGCACCGTCTCCGGTAGCGACACCCCGGCCAGCTTGAGCAGGTACGAGCCCACCGACGCGATCACCAGCGCCACCACCAGGGCGGTCATCGGGTCGGCTCCCGGCGGGCCGGACGACCAGACCGGCGGCCACGGCCACAGCCGCCGCAGCGATCACCGGCACCCCGGCGGGGGCGACCGGGATCAGGCCGAAGGCCAGCAGCCCGCCCAGCACCGCCACGACCTTGGCGGAGCGGCTGCGCAGCTGCGACCAGAGCAGGGCGAGGAACACGGCCGGGGCCGCGGCGTCCAGCCCGAACCGGGCCGGGTCGATGGCCCCGCCCAGCAGGGCGCCGACCAGGCTGCCCGTCTGCCACAGGCTGAACAGGATCAGCCCGGTCGCCCAGAAGGCGTAGCGCTTGGCCCGCGGCTCGGCCTGGCCGACCAGCATCGCCGTGGTCTCGTCGATGACGAAGTGGGCGGTGACCAGCCGCCGCCAGCCGCGCGGGGACAGCACCTCCGACACCGGCACGCCGTAGAACGCGTTCCGCACCCCGAGCAGCAGCGCGGCCGGGATGGCCGCCCAGGGCGAACCGGCCGCGGCGACCCCGACGAAGGCGAACTGGGAGGCGCCCGAGAACATCACCAGACTCAGGATCATCGTCTGGCCCACGGTCAGTCCGCTGCCCACCGACACCGCGCCGAAGGTCGCCCCGAACACGCCGGCGTAGAGACCGAGCCCGATCGCCGCCCGGAGCACCTGCGGGTACGCCCTGGCCAGGCCCACCCGGTCCGGTACGGCGGCGGCTCCTCGCTCATCGCAGCGCCACCACCAGCTGGACCAGCAGCGGGGCCACGACCAGCGCGGGCAGCAGGTTGCCGACCGGCACCGACTTGATCTTCAGCAGGCGCAGTCCCGACGCCGACCAGCAGCAGCCCGCCGGTGGCGGTGATGGCGGCCAGGTGGGCCGCGGGCAGGAAGTCCCCGATGACCACCCCGACCAGAGTCAGCGCCGCCCTGGATCACCCCGACGGCCAGGGCGGAGGCCATCACGCCCACGCCGAGCGACGCCGCGAAGGCGATGGCCGCGAAGCCGTCCAGGGTGGACTTGAGCAGCAGCTGCTGGGCGCCGAGACCGAGACCGTCGGACAGCGAGCCGAGGATGGTCAGCGGGCCGACGCAGAAGACCAGCGAGGACGAGACGAAGGCCTCCACGAAGCGGGACTGGGACCCGTGGGCCCGGAACCGCTGCTGCAGCCAGACGCCCAGACCCTCGAGCCGGCGCTCGATGTCGGCCAGCGAGCCGATGATGCCGCCGACCAGCAGCGAACCCAGCACGATCAGCACCGGGGCGCTGGAGCCCACCGCGTCGGACAGGACCGCCGAGGTCACCTCGACCGCCGACAGCCCGCCGATCAGCAGGGTGACCAGACCGAGCGCGTCGGTGACGGTGTCCCGGGTGCGTTCGGGCAGCCGGTGGCCGAGCAGCAGCCCGATGGCCGAGCCGACCACGACGGTCGCGACGTTGACGAGGGTGCCGAAACCGGGGAACACGGGCAGCGGTCCTCAGCGACCGGTGGTCGGGCGGGGGCGGGCCGGGTGTCATGGGTGTCGAGCACGGACGCACGTTACCCGGCCGCCCGTTCTCGCCCGGTGGATTCCACGGGCGCGCTCGCGAGCCACCTCCGTAGACTCGCGACGTGCTGAGAGTGATCGACCTCCGTGACCGGCTCGCCGCCGGCGAGCAGCTCGACTACGTGGCCCTGGTGCCGCGGGCCGAGTTCGACGTGGACGCGGCCGTCGAGGTGGTCCGCCCCATCTGCGACGACGTCGCCGCCCGCGGGATCCAGCGCGCTGCGGCACTGGTCGGACCGGTTCGACCACGTCGTCCCGGACGAGTTCCGGGTGCCGGCCGCCGACCTGGCCGCCGCCGTCGACCAGCTGGACCCGGAGGTCCGGGCCGCGTTCGAGGTGGCCATCGACCGCCGCCGTCGGGTCAGCGCCGCCGAGCTGGGGGAGACCAGCACCACTGTCGAGCTCGCCCCGGGGGCGGTGGTGACGCAGCGGATGATCCCGGTGAACCGGGTCGGTCTCTACGTGCCCGGTGGGCTGGCCGCGCTCGCCTCCAGCGTGATCATGAACGTGGTCCCGGCCCAGATCGCCGGCGTCCGCTCGATCGCTGTCGCCTCACCCCCGCAGGTGGACTTCGACGGGCTGCCGCACCCCAACATCCTGGCCCTGTGCCACCTGCTCGGCGTCGAGGAGGTGTACGCCGTCGGCGGCGCCCAGGCGGTCGCCATGTTCGCGTACGGGGTCGAGGACCTGTGTCCCAAGGTGGATCTGGTCACCGGACCCGGGAACATCTACGTGGTGGCGGCCAAGCGGCTGCTCAAGGGCCGGGTCAACATCGACTCCGAGGCCGGCACCACCGAGATCGCCGTCCTGGCCGACGCCGCGGCCGAGCCGGTGCACGTGGCCGCCGACCTCATCTCCCAGGCCGAGCACGACCCCGCCGCCGCGGCCGTGCTGGTCACCGACTCCCCCCAGCTGGCCGACGCGGTCCAGGCCGAGCTGGCGGTGCAGGTGCCGGAGGCCAAGCACGCCGAGCGGATCACCACCGCCCTGGGCGGGCACCAGTCCGGCATCGTGCTGGTCGACGACCTGGCCCAGGGGATCGCCGTGGTCGACGCCTACGCCGCCGAGCACCTGGAGCTGCACGTCGCCGACGCCGCGACAGTGGCCGGGCTCGATCAGCAACGCGGGTGCGATCTTCGTCGGCACCTGGTCGCCGGTCTCGCTGGGTGACTACTGCGCCGGCAGCACCCACGTGCTGCCCACCGGTGGCTGCGCCTGCCACTCCTCGGGTCTGAACGTGAAGAGCTTCCTCAAGGCGGTCAACGTGATCAGCTACGACCGCTCGGCGCTGCGTGAGGTGGCCCGGCACGTCGAGGTGTTCGCCGAGTCGGAGGACCTGCCCGCCCACGGTGCCGCGGTCAGCCGGCGGTTCCCGGACGACGCGTCGGGCCGGCGCCTCCCGGACCCGGAGTGAGCGGGCTCCCGGTCCGTCCCGAGCTGGTCGGTGAGGTCCCGTACGGGGCGCCGCAGCTGGACGTGCCCTACCTGCTGAACGTCAACGAGAACCCCTACCCGCCGAGTGACGCGGTGGCCGCCGAGATCGCCACCGCGGTGGCGATCGCGGCCAAGACGATGAACCGCTACCCGGAGCGGGACGCGGTCGCGCTCCGCGCCGATCTCGCCGGCTACCTGGGGCACGGGCTGACCGCTGACCAGGTGTGGGCGGCCAACGGCAGCAACGAGGTGATGCTGCACGTCCTGATGGCCTTCGGCGGCCCGGACCGCACAGTGCTGTCGTTCGCGCCGACCTACTCGATGTACCCCGAGTACGCCCGGGACACCCACACCACCTGGACCACCTTCCCGCGGCGGGACGACTTCACCATCGACCCGGTGGCTGCCGTGGCGGCGATCCGGGACGCCCAGCCGGACGTGATCTTCATCGCCAGCCCGAACAACCCGACGGGGACGGCGGTCGCCCTGGACACCCTGCGGGCGATCGCGTCCGCCGCCGACGGCGTGGTGGTGGTCGACGAGGCCTACTTCGAGTTCGCGCGGACCGGCACCCCGAGTGCGCTGGAGCTGCTGCCGGAGTTCCCGCAGCTGGCGGTGACCCGGACCATGTCCAAGGCGTTCGCCTTCGCCGGCGGCCGGCTGGGCTACCTGGCCGCCTCCGCCGAGTTCGTCGACGCGCTGCGGGTGGTCCGGCTGCCGTACCACCTGTCGGCTGTCACCCAGACAGTGGCCCGGGTGGCGCTGGCCCACGCCGACGAGCTGCTGGCCGCGGTGGACCGGCTGCGGGCCAACCGCGACGACCTCGCCGGCTGGCTGAGCGACAGCGGTCTGCAGGTCGCCGACTCCGACGCCAACTTCGTGCTGTTCGGCCGGTTCGCCGACCGGGAGGCCGTCTGGCAGGCTCTGCTGGACGAGGGTGTGCTGATCCGGGTCGTCGGTCCGGAGGGTTGGCTGCGGGTGTCCGCCGGCACCGACGAGGAGATGGCGGCGTTCAAGGCTGCTCTCGCCACAGTCTTGGGAACCGAGGAAGGACGACTGCAGTGAGCTCTGCTCGAAGCCGTACGGCCACGATCGAGCGATCGACGTCGGAGTCCAGCGTGAGGGTGAGCCTCGACCTGGACGGGACCGGAGAGTCGACCATCAGCACCGGCGTCGGCTTCTACGACCACATGCTGACCGCGCTGGCCCGGCACGGTCTGCTCGACCTGACCGTCGAGAGCGTCGGCGACGTGCACATCGACGCCCACCACGTCGTCGAGGACACAGCGATCGTGCTCGGTCAGGCGATCCGTGAGGCCCTGGGGGACAAGCGGGGCATCCGCCGCTTCGCCGACGCACTGGTGCCGCTGGACGAGGCACTGGCCCAGGCCGTGGTGGACGTCTCCGGACGGCCGTACTGCGTGCACACCGGCGAGCCGGCCGGCCAGGAGCACGTGCTGATCGGCGGCGGGGCGGGCGGCGTCCCGTACACCGGCTCGCTGACCCGGCACGTGCTGGAGACGCTGGCCTTCCACGCCCACCTGTGCCTGCACGTCACCGTGCTCGCCGGTCGCGACCCGCACCACATCGTCGAGGCCCAGTTCAAGGCCGTGGCCCGGGCGTTGCGCGACGCGGTAGCCCTCGACCCGCGGGTGGACGGGGTGCCGAGCACCAAGGGAGCCCTGTGACGTCTGGACCCCTCCTCGGGCGCGGGCCCGACGTCGTCGTGCTCGACTACGGCTCCGGCAACATCCGCTCCGCCGAGCGGGCCGTGGCGGCCAGCGGCGCCCGGGTGACAGTGACCGCTGACGCCGACGCCGCCCTGGCCGCCGACGGTCTGGTGGTGCCCGGCGTCGGGGCCTTCGCCGCCTGCATGGACGGGCTGCTCGCCGTCGACGGCGCCGCGGTGATCGCCGGGCGCCTGGCCGCCGGCAAGCCCGTGCTGGCCATCTGCGTGGGGCACCAGGTGCTGTTCGCCAACGGCATCGAGCACGGGGTGGAGGCGGCCGGTTGCGGCATCTGGCCGGGGACGGTGGAGCGGCTGCACGCCGAACGACTGCCCCACATGGGCTGGAACACCCTCACCCCGGCGTCCGGCAGCCGCCTGTTCGCCGGCATCGAGTCCGAGCGCTTCTACTTCGTCCACTCCTACGGCGTCCGTGCGCTGCCCGAGGCCGAGGGTCGCGCGATCACCTGGGCCGAGCACGGCGGCGACCGGTTCGTGGCGGCGGTGGAGGAGGGGCCGCTGTGGTCCACCCAGTTCCACCCGGAGAAGTCGGGGGCGGCCGGCGCCCGGCTGATCGCCAACTGGGTCGCCACCCTGCAAGACCCCGCCACCCTGCGAGAGCCCGCCATCCTGGAGAAACCGAACGGTGACCCCGGGCGCAGCCGAGCAGGGCGGACGCGAGCAGGGCCGACGCACGGTCATCTTCGACCTGGGCGGCGTGGTGCTGTCCTGGGACCCCGTCCTGGCGTTCAACGCCGTGGTGGACACCGACGCCGCGCAGCGACTGATGCGCGACGTCGACTTCTCGGCCTGGAACCGCCGCAACGACGCCGGCCGCCGGTACGCCGAGGGGGAGGCCGAGGTGGCCGACACCTGGCCCGAGTACGCCGAGGCCATCACCGCGTACCGGCGTCACTTCGACCGGACCCTCACCGGCACGGTGCCCGGCACGTCCGCCGTGGTCGCCGAGCTCGCCCGGGCCGGGGTCCGGCTGCTCGGACTGACCAACTGGTCCGACGAGACCTTCCCGGTGGCCCAGCGCCGGTTCGGCATCCTGCGGCGGCTCGAGGCGATCGTCGTCTCCGGCCGGGAGGGTCTGGCCAAGCCGGACCCCCGGCTCTACCGGCTGCTGCTGGACCGGTACGCCGTCGACGCGGCCTCGGCGGTCTTCGTCGACGACAACGAGGCCAACTGCGTCAGCGGCCGGCGAGCTGGGCCTGACGGCCATCCGGTTCGTCGGCGCCGACGACCTGCGGGCGCGGCTGGTCGGCCTGGGTCTGCTGGCACCCCGTGCACCGGTGCGCGAGACGATCCTGCACATCGCCGAGCGCCGGCTCTGGGACGAGGCGGGTAGCACCGGCAGCTACCCGTGGTCGAGCCACGGCACCGGCTTCGAGGCCGAGGGCTTCGTGCACCTGGCCTACCGGCGTCAGGTGCCCGGGGTGCTGGACCGCTACTTCAGCCGGTTCGAGCCCGAGGACCTGGTCCTGCTGGAGCTGGATCCCGAGCTGGCGCAGCCGGTGGTCGACGAGGGCTCGACCGAGGCGTTCCCGCACCTCTACGCTCCGCTGACCCACCGGATGGTGGTCGCCGAGCACGACGTTCACGAGCCGTTCAACCACCCTGCCTAGCCTGCAGCGGTGTCTCACCCCGCTCGGCCGCGACCGACCGCTCTGCTGATCGCCGCCTTCGACTCCCAGCTCAAGTGGGTCGCCGGGATCCGGGACGAGCTGGTGGCCCGCGGCTTCGACTGCCCGGTGGTGGTGCCCGACGTCCGCTCGGCCCTCTCCCCGGCCCAGATCGCCGCAGCCGGGTTCGACGGCGTCGAGTCCGTCGGCTGGGCCGAGCTGCTGGACCGGGCCGCGGCCAGCCACGTCGCGGTCTGCGGGCTGTCCGGGCCGTTCACGCTGCGGTTCACCGTCGACCTCGCCGCCCGGGTCGGGGACGACCCCGGTCCGGTGGTGGTGACCGGTTGGGTCGGGGTGATCATCGAGAAGATCACCGCGGGCTACCTGGACCGGGTCGGCTCCGACGTGGTCGCGGTCAACGGGGTCGACGACCTGGAGCACTTCGTCACGGTGGCCCAGCAGCTGGAGCTCGACCCCGGCAACCTGCTGCTGTCGGGACTGCCCATCCTCGGCTCCACCGCCACGCCGCCGCACGACGGTCCCGTCCGCCGGGTCCTGTTCGCCGACCAGCCGACGGTGCCCGGACCGGCGCCCGAACGGCGCTACCTCTACCGGCGGCTGATCGACTACGCGTACGCGCACCCGGAGCGGGAGGTGCTGCTGAAACCACGCCACCGGATCGGCGAGGACACCTTCCACCGGATGGTGCACCACCCGGAGAACCTGCTCGTCGGGGTCGACCGGCCGCCGAACTTCCGGATCGACTACACCCCGATCAGCGAGCTGCTGCCCAGCATCGACCTGCTGCTGACCATGTCCTCGACAGCAGCCCTGGAGGCCGTCGGCAGCGGCTGCCGGGTCGGTCTGGTGCTCGACCTCGGCGTGCACGAGCGCTACGGCAACCACGTCTTCCTGGCCAGCGGGCTGCTGCGCACCTTCGACCAGCTGATCGCCGACGACCTCGGCACGCCTGACCGGTTCTGGCTGGGCGGCTACTTCTTCGACCGCCCGGGCACCGCCACCCAGCAGATCGCCGACCGGGTGGAGACCCTCCTGGCCACCGGCGAGCGACCCTCCAAGCGGATCTGGGCGTCGGCCTACTTCCGCAGCGCCTCCGCCTACCTGCGGACCACCCCGGTCCCGGCGGCCCCGCTGCCGTCCGGGCGGAGCCGGCTGGTCCGTGAGCTGGTGCCGCCCGCCGCCCTGCGCGCCGGGCGTCGGCTGCGCCGTCGCCTCGCGTCCCGCTGACTGTCACACCGCCCTGACTGTCACGCCGGGGCCCCGGCCGGTGTCCCGTGCCCATGACCACCTCCTTCGACGCCTCCTCCCTACCGGTCGGTGTGGCTCCCGGCCCCGGCACCGAGCTCGCCGCCCGCCGACGGCTGGCCCGGATCCCGATCGACCAGCCACCCGGGCTGACCGGTCGGCTCGTCGGCTGGTTCTCCCGCCGGCTCTACGGGCAGGCGGCTGACAACGGCTTCGCCCTCGCCCACCACCGCCCGGTGCTGCTGGCCACCCTGCTGCACGAGTGGCGCGTGTCCCGGTTCGACCGGCTCGACCCGCAGCTCAAGGCCCTCGCGGTGATGGCGGTGGCCGCCGAGATCGGCTGCTCCTGGTGCATCGACTTCGGCTACTTCCTGGCCGACCGGGAGGACCTGGACCTCGCCAAGCTGGCGGCGGTGCCGGCCTGGCAGGAGGCCGAGATCCTCAGCCCGCTGGAGAAGCAGGTGATCGCGTACGCCGTCGCGGCGACCGCCACGCCGGTGCGGGTGAGCGACGAGATGGTGGCGCCGCTGCGCGACGCGCTCGGGGACGACGGACTGGTCGAGCTGACCATGATGATCGCCGTGGAGAACCAGCGCTCCCGGGTCAACGCCGCGCTCGGGCTGGTCTCCCAGGGCTTCTCGGCGGCCTGTCGGCTACCGTCGACCCGTGGCTGAGTCGGCGGCGGAGGGCGGCCCCGACGAGCTCTTCGCGCGGCACCGGTCGTTGCTGTTCACCGTCAGCTACGAGCTGCTGTCCTCGGTGGCCGACGCCGAGGACGTGGTCCAGGAGACCTACCTGCGCTGGGCGCAGCGGCCGGCCGACGTCGAGGTGCTCAACCCGCGGGCGTACCTGTGTCAGATCGCCACCCGGCTGTCGCTGAACCGGCTGCGGAGTCTGGCCCGGCGCCGTGAGGACTACGTCGGTCCGTGGCTGCCCGAGCCGGTGCTCACCGCCCCGGACGTGGCCGACGACGTCGTGCTGGCCGAGTCGGTGTCGCTGGCCCTGATGGTCGTGCTGGAGTCGCTGGGTCCGCGGGAGCGGGCCGTCTTCTGCCTCCACGAGGTGTTCGGCTACGAGCACGCCGAGATCGCCGAGGCGCTCGGCATGACAGCCGTGGCGGTGCGCCAGACCGCCCACCGGGCCCGGCAGCACGTCGAGTCACGCCGTCCACGGTTCGCCGCCGACGACGAGCTGGCCGGTCGCGTCCGGCAGCGGTTCACCGCAGCGGTGACCGGCGGCGACCTGCAGGGGCTGCTGGACCTGCTGGCTCCCGACGTCGTCGTGCTGTCCGACGGCGGCGGCAAGGTGCGTGCCGCGCGCCGCCCCGTCGAGGGGTCCGACGCCGCGGCCCGGCTGCTGCTCGGCATCGCCCACAAGGCGACCAGCGGTCTGCGACTGGAGGACGCGCTGATCAACGGGGCACCTGGCTGGCGGGTCTGGGCCGGCGACCAGGTGGCGGCGGCCCTGCAGCTGGTGGTCGTGGCCGGCCGGATCGTCCAGGTGCTGATCGTGCTCAACCCCGACAAGCTGGGTGGGATCGACCGGGCCCGCCAGCTCGCTCGGTAGGCCGGGGCAGGATGGGCCGGTGCCCGAAGGTGACTCCGTCTACGTCCTCGCCCGTCGCCTCGACGTGCTCGTCGGCCGGACGGTGCAGCGCGGCGAGCTGCGGGTGGCCCAGCACGCCACCGCCGACCTCGACGGCCGCCAGGTGCTGGCCCAGGCGACCCACGGCAAGCACCTGCTGACGCGCCTGTCCGGCGACCTGACACTGCACACCCACCTGCGGATGGACGGCTCCTGGACCGTCGTCCGGGCCGGCCGCCGGCTGCCCCGCCAGCTGATGCCGGACGTCCGGGTGCTGCTGGCCACCGAGAGCGGCCCGACCGCGTACGGTCTCTCGCTGCCGGTGGTGGAGCTGGTGGAGACCGCCGACGAGGCGTCGGTGGTCGGTCACCTGGGACCGGACCCGCTGCGCGAGGACTGGGACCTCGACGAAGCCGTCCGCCGCCTCGGTCGCGACCCCGAGCGACCCGTGGCCGCGGCGCTGCTGGACCAGCGCAACCTGGCCGGGTTGGGGAACCTGTGGGCCAACGAGCTGTGCTTCCTGCGCGGCGTCAGCCCGTGGACCCCGGTGGGGGAGCTCGACCTGCCGGCCACCGTCCGGCTGGCGGTGCGGGCCCTGCGGCACTCCGCTCTGACCCCCGGCGCCTACCAGGTCACCACCGGGGACAACCGGCGCGGCCGGGACCACTGGGTGGCCGGCCGGTTCGCCCAGCCCTGCCGCCGCTGCGGCACCCTGATCGAGATGGTCGCCGAGGTGCCGAACGACCCGGACCGGCGCCGGACCTGGTGGTGCCCCCGCTGCCAACCCGGACCCGGCCCCGAACAGCGCTGACCGCGCCCCACCGGAACCTCTGGCCGGGCCGGTCATCACCGAAGGACGCCGAAAACCCAGAGGTTGTGGGTCGGCTATCGGCTACGCGTTCTAGTGTCAGTGGTCGGTTCTAGAATCGGCTACATGTTCGATAGTGGTCAGGCGGGTGGTTCCGGGTCCGGCGGGGGCCGGACCCCGGGCCGGGTGCTGGCTGACCAGATCGTGGCCCGCGACGCCCGGATCCGGACCGAGGAGCTCGGCACCGTCCTCGATCTCCAGGCCTGGCTGGCCCTGCACAGTGTCGACCCGACCAACCCGCTCGCCGACCGGGATCGCCGGCGGAGCCGGTCGGCGAGCGGGCTCGGACGGCACCCCGCTGGTCGATGAGTTCGCGGTCCTGGAGTACGCGGCGCTGCGGCACCTGTCCGAGCCGACCGCCCGGGCGTTGATGATCGACGTCGCCGACCTCGAACACCGCTTCCCGAAGCTGTGGGCGGCGGTGCGGGCGCTGTGGCTGCCGGTCTGGCAGGCCCGCAAGATCGTCGCCGCCTGCCGCGACCTCTCCCCAGCGGCCGCCGCCCTCGTCGACACCGAGCTGGCGGGCATCGTTGACGGGCTGCCGTGGAGCCGGATCCTGACCCGGTTGGCGGCGGCGATCATGCAAGCCGATCCCGCCCTCGCCGAGACCGAAGCGGGTCCAGGCGAAGGCAGGCCAGGTTCGTGCAGCTGTGCCGGTCCGAGGACGGCATCAACACCATGATCGTCCGCGCCGGCGCCGGTGATCTGATCATGGTCTACGCCCTGGTCGACCGACTCGCCGACATCCTCGCCCTCGAGGGCAGCACCGAGACCGCCGACCACGCCGGGCGACCGCGTTCGGGCTCCTCGCCCAACCGGCGATGATCTTGGCGATGCTGCTGCGCCACACCAGCAGACGGCGACCCGCCCACAGACCCGACAACCAGGGCACGAAACGGCGGCGCGGGAGCTCCAGCACCGGCACCCCGCGAGCAGACCGACGACGATGAGACCAGCGAGACAGACCACGCGCCGGCGATGGCGACCGAGGGCGACCTGGCCGTGCTAGCCGCAGCGAACCGCCGCACCCGACCCGTCAGCTGAACCACCGGCCTGGACCGACCACGACTACGACGAACCCGACGACCCGACCCCGGTCGATCATCCGAATGTCCCTGACCACTGGCAACAACGCCTCCGGCCCCGACCGGCACCAGAACCGCCCGCGCCCGGCTGGAACCGAGAACCCGACACTCCCACTGACCTCGACCCACCCGACCCCGCAGAACCGCCAGACCAGTCCGGGCTCCGTCTCGACCTACCAGGACTCACGAACCTGCTCACCCAGCAGGGACTCAAAGCTGCCCGCCCCCGCGTCGTGCTCAACGTCCACCTCACCGACCAGACCCTGACCACCGGCACCGGCGTCGTCCGCACCGACCACCCCGACCTCGGACCCCAGCTCGCCGCCCAGCTCCGCGAGTTCTTGACCAGCAACCACTGCCACATCACCGTCCGACCCGTCCTCGACCTCCACCACCTCCCGTCCGTCGACGCCTACGAGATCCCCCACCGGATCCGCGAGACCGTCCGGATCCGCCACATCGCCTCCGTCTTCCCCTACTCCAGCGCCACCAGCCCTGGCATGGACCTCGACCACACCAACCCCTACCGATGGGACGGCACCCCCGGCCAGACCGGACCCAGCAACCTCGGACCCCTCACCCGCGGCGAGCACAACGCGAAAACCCACGGACTGTGGACCGTCACCTCTCCCCACCCCGGCGTGTTCCTCTGGCGCTCACCCCACGGCCACTGGTTCCTCTCCACCAACCACGGCACCCAACACCTCGGACCACTCCCCGACACCGCTCACTGCTGATCAAGCCACGCCAGCACCCGGTCGGCCGACCCCCGTGCCGACAGGTCGGTGGTGTCCAGCCGCAGATGCGGATGCTCGCGGAGGAACGCGTCGGCCGGGGTGGCGTGCGCTCCGGTCGGATCGGAGTTCAGGCGGTACCGCTGCTGCTCGCGCACGTGGGCGTCGGACCAGTCCACGTCCCGCTTGGTCGGTTTGGCCGCGATCCTGTCCTCACCCCGGTTGCGTCGCAGCCTGGTGTCCAGGCCGGCGGACAGCTCCAGCACCAGCACCTGACCACCCGGCACCTCGTACGGGGCGACCAGCGCGCGCACCTCGCGGAGGTCGTCGGGCTCCTCGAGCTGCCAGACGAAGGTGAAGACCAGGTCGAGCCGGTGTCGCGCTGCCTCCTCGATCACCCGGCGGCGGAACTCGCTGTTGAGGACGGCGAACGGCGGCGTTCCGTGGCCGAACACCTCGACCAGCGGCTCGATCGTGTGGTGGTTGTGGAACAGCCGGAAGGTGCTGCGCCGCGCGATCGCCCGGCCGACGGTCATCTTCCCGACGGCGGGCGGCCCGATGATCAGCAACAGCCTCATGGCGGCCACTCTCTCCCGGACCGAGGATCGGGTCTACCGAGTTCCGGCCGCCACCTGTGAGCGGACCCGGGCCAGGCGGTGCCGGGTCCGGCTCGACCAGCCCCGACTCGACCAGCCCCGACTCGACCAGCCCCGGGTCGGCAGGGCGCCGGGCAGTCCCAACCGGGTGAGCCGCCGCCGCTTGAAGAACAGTGCCCGCAGCTCCGGCTCGGACTCCAGCAGCTCCAGGTACGCGGCCGCCCGCGAGGCCAACTCCGGGTGCAGGTCCGGCTGCATGCAGTAGGCCACCGCCTCCACCAGCTGCTGCAGGTCCCGGCTGCCCGGGTCCGGCCCGGCCAGGGCCGGCGGGAGGAAGTCGGTGCGGTGGAACAGGGCCTCGGCCAGCACCAGCGGCACCCGGTTGCTGTTCTCGTACGGGGCCAGCCGGGGCAGCAGCTGCGTGGTGCCGACGGCCACCGCCTCCAGCCCGAGCAGGTACGCGGCGGTGGACAGCCCGGTGGAGAAGCAGCTGATCACCCACCGCGGCCGCCGCCGGTGCATGGTCAGCTCCGCCGCCTCGGGGCGGTTGTCGACCACCAGCCGCACGCCACAGCGGCGCGCCTCGTCGGCCAGGGCGAAAGAGTGGGCGGGCGGGGCGGCCGGATGGGGCTTGAAGACGCACACCTCGGCGCCCCGGTCGGCGGCCTCCCGGACCAGCGACCGGTTCAGCTCGGCTTCCTCGGGCCCGCTGAGGAGGCCGAGGCTGCTCAGGTACTGCCCCAGGACCAGGGCCGTCGGCCGGCCCGTCGTCTTCCGCCGCGACCGGGCCGCCGTCCCGACCAACGGACACCGGGTCCCGACGCACCTCGTCGAGCACCGTGCCCAGGGCCGGCAGCGGCACCGTACGGTGCACCACCCCGTGCTCACCGAGCATCTGCGGCGTCAGCCCGGGCACCAGGTCGAGGTGCACCAGACCGGTCAGCCGCTGGGTGATCGGCAGCGGCAGCGTGCGCCGGGTCGGTGAGTACGTCATCAGCCCGTCGGAGTGCGTCCACAGCTCGGCGTCGGCGAACACACCGGCCAGCGACAGCCCGGGGTTCACCTGGACGAAGTCCAGGACCAGCTGCAGCGGCCCCCGGCCGAGCCGCCAGTGGCTGCGCAGCAGCTTCTCCCAGACCGGGTACTCCTCCCGGCGCGGGGCGAACTGCACCGGTCGCCGCGGGTAGAGCAGCTCGGCCAGGTCGACCACCCGGTCGAAGCGGGACCGCACCACGTCGAAGCCGTCCTGCTCGGCCAGGGGCACCGTCAGCTCGGGGACCTGCGAACCGTCGGCCAGCACCAGGATCCGCTCGGCCGCGTCCGGCAGGGCGCCGGCGTCGACGGCGGCCACCAGCGACAGGCACTGGAAGAACGTGGAGGCCACCACCAGCTGCCTCATGCCACGCCCCGCTTCGGCGACAACCGGTCCAGCAGCCGCAGCCGTACGGCGGTCGCCCGTCCCAGCACCAGGGGTGCCAGCAGCGCGCGACGCTCGGGCTTGGCCACGGCGTACGCGCCGGCGAGGACGTCGGCCGGGATGGTGGCGAGCACCTGGCGGGCCCGGTCGCCCAGCAGCGCCCGGTCCGCGGGACCCATCTGGTCCTGCCGACTCACGTGGCGGGCCAGCACGGCCAGGAACATCCGGGCGGCCTTCGGCCACCACCGCCCGGCCTCGGGGTCGTGGCGGACCAGGTCGAAGACGCGCTCGAACGAGGGCAGGAAGTCCAGCTGGCGCCGGTCCAGGACCTGGGTCAGCGAAGTGGGGACGCCCCGGCGGTAGAGGATGCCCGGCGGCCCGGCGACCGCGTACGTGGCCGCCTGCAGGTGCAGCCGCCAGCACCAGGCCCGGTCCTCGGCGGTGTACAGACCGTCGGGAAAACGCAGCAGGTCGGCGATCCGCCGGTCGAACAGCCCGGCCCAGGCGTAGCAGTAGTCGACCATCGTCGACGTGCTGGAGGGCAGGATCGAGGAGCGGGGGTCGAGCACCCGGTCCCGGCGGGCCTCCGGGGCCCGCACCACCGTGCGCCGGCCCGCCGTGGACTGCACGTGGTCGGTGCGGACGAAGTCGACGTCCAGCCGGGAGATCACCTCGACCATCCCGGCCAGGTGACCGCGGGCCAGCCAGTCGTCGGAGTCCAGGTAGGCCAGATAGCGACCGGTGGCGCGGTCCAGACCGAGGTTCCGGGCGCTGGCCAGGCCGACCGGCACGTCGTTGCGCAGCACCTCCAGGCGGGGCAACCGGTCCGCGTACGAGCGGGCGATCGCCCCGGTGGCGTCGGTCGACCCGTCGTCGACGACGATCACCTCCAGCGCCTCGGGATCACCGAGCTGTCCGACCAGGCTGCTCAGGCAGTCGCCGAGGTGGGGCTCCTGGTCCTTGGCCGGCACGACGACCGACACCAGCGGCCTCACGGGCCGATCCGGGTCAGCGCCCGCTGCACCTTGCGGTAGGCGCGCTCCGGCAGCGACCGGCGGTCGACCGCCGTGGTGAGCCGGCGGAGGCGAGCGTCCTGGGCGTGGACGCGGTCGGCCAGCCGACGGTTCTCCGTCCGCAGGGTCCGCAGCTCGCGACTGATCTCGGTCAGCTCGGGTCGCAGCGAGTCGGCGGGATCGGGTGGCAGCGGCAGCGTCGACCCGGTCATCCGGGGACTGGTCACCGCTCCCTGGGTGTCGCGTCGCAGGTGCCCGGCCAGCGGGTGGTCACTGTCCTTGAACCGGGGCACACCCGTCTCGATGCCCTTGCCGGAGACGCAGTACACGCTCCAGTGCTCCCGCCAGCCACCGAGGTGGTCGACCGGCACCGAGTCGTTGCCGGAGGCCCAGAACCCCGGCTGGTCGACGCGCCGCTGGCTGAGGTCGTACCCCTTCTCCAGGCAGGTCAGGTCACCGAAGAGGAACTCCAGACACTCCGCCGAGTAGCGCCAGTAGTCGATCGGACACGGGTGGTTGCGCCAGGAGAACAGCGTGTGGGTGATGGCCAGGCCGCCCGGACGCAGGATCCGGGCGATCTCGGCGGCCGCCAGCCAGGGACGGTCGATGTGCTCGAACACGTCGGAGGAGAAGACGACGTCGAAGGAGGCGTCGGGGATCACCTCGGCGCAGTCGGTGATGTCGGCGATGATCGTGTTGGGGATGTCGGAGGCCACCAGGTTGAGGTCGTGGTAGCGGAAGCGGGGCTCGCCGAACAGGTCGATCGCGCAGTTGGCCAGCCGGTGGCCGCCGATCTCCAGCACGTCGCCGCTGAGGTCGAGCTCGTCGATGTAGTGCCGGGTGAGGGCACGGGTGGTGGTGCGCACGGGGCGACAGTAGGGACCCCGATGCGGTGTCCGGTGATCATGGAGCGGATGTCGGGTGAACGCCGGATGTCCCGTCGGCGAACCGATCCCGCGAGGTGGCCGAGGGCGTCGTCTGCTGTTCGCCCGACGTTCAGATGGGACCTCCCGAACGGCCAGATGATCTTCCTACCGTCTTGATCATGAGCACGCACCCCACCCTCAGCACCCCGGCCCGCGCGATCGGTGACAAGATCGTCGGCGCGGGTCAGCCGGTCTACATCACCGGCGAGATCGGCATCAACCACAACGGTGAGCTGACCAACGCGTTCGCGTTGATCGACCAGGCAGCTGCCGCCGGCTGCGACGCGGTGAAGTTCCAGAAGCGCACCCCGGAGGTCTGCACGCCCCGGGACCAGTGGGACATCGAGCGGGACACGCCGTGGGGACGGATGACCTACATCGACTACCGGCACCGGGTCGAGTTCGGGGTCGAGGAGTACTCCGCCATCGACGAGTACGCCCGCCAGCGCGGCATCGCCTGGTTCGCGTCCCCCTGGGACGTGGAGTCGGTCGACTTCCTCGAGCAGTTCGAGGTGCCCGCCCACAAGGTGGCCTCCGCCTCGCTGACCGATGACGACCTGCTGCGTCGGCTGCGGGCCACCGGTCGCACCGTGATCCTGTCCACCGGCATGTCCACCCCGCGCCAGATCCGCCATGCCGTGGAGGTGCTGGGCAGCGACAACATCGTCCTGTGCCACGCCACCAGCACCTACCCGGCCAAGCCGTCCGAGCTCAACCTGCGGATGATCCACACCCTGCAGGCCGAGTTCCCGAACGTGCCGATCGGCTACTCCGGCCACGAGACCGGTCTGCAGACCACGCTGGCCGCCGTCGCCCTGGGCGCCACGTTCGTGGAGCGCCACATCACCCTGGATCGGGCCATGTGGGGCTCGGACCAGGCCGCCTCGGTGGAACCTCCCGGTCTGCAGCGCCTGGTGCGCGACATCCGCACGATCAGCGAGTCGCTCGGCGACGGCGTCAAGAAGATCTACGACGGCGAGCTGGCCGCGATGAAGAAGCTGCGCCGGGTGCAGGCGCCCGACCTCGTCGGTGCGTCCTCCTGACCATGAGAACCGTCGCCCTGGTGGAGAGCCCGGCCCAGCTGCTGAACGTGGTCGAGTGGGCGCACCACACCGGGGCCGAGCCGGACGTGCTCATCCTGGCCCCGAAGAACGAGACCAGCCGCTGGCAGCTCCGCTGCATGGCACGGCTGGCCCGGGAGGCCGGCCTCCCGGTCGGCTGGCACGAGCCCCGGCTGGGTGGGGCCGCCATCGCCCGGACCGTGCGCGGTCTGGCCGGGGACCTCGCGGGCGTCGACCGGCTGGTGCTCGGCGACCCCTTCTCCGGGGTCATGCAGGTGGTGGCCGGGGTCACCCGGACCAGCGAGCTGGTGATCGTCGACGACGGCACGGCCACGCTCGAGTTCGCCCGCCAGTGGGCCGCGGGGGAGCACCTGCGCCGGTGGCACCAGGTGGCCACCGAGGACCACCGGCGGCAGATCTCCACCTTCGCCCGGGACCAGATCGCCGGCTCGCTGCGCCGCCGCCTGCAACCGGGGTCCGGCTGCCGGCTGACCGTGTTCAGCTGCCTGCCCGTGGAGGTCCCGCACGCCCGGGTGCTGCGCAACACGTACGCCTGGTTGCGGGCCCAGCACCCACGGCCGAGGATCAAGCCCGCCGCCGACCTGATCGGCACCTCGCTGGTGGAGACCGGCGTGGTCGGTGAGGACGAGTACGTGGCCGCGGTCGCCTCGCTGGCCGCCCAGCACGGGGTGGACCGCTACTTCGCCCACCGCAAGGAGGCGCGCGACAAGCTGGCCCGGATCGCCGACCTCGGCCTGGCGATCGCGATGCCCGAGCTGCCGCTGGAGGTGGCCATCCGCGAGGGGGCCGTCGGTCGGGTGGTGGTCAGCTTTCCCTCCACCGTCGTGCACACCCTGCCGGTGGTGCTGGCCGACACCAGCTCGCAGCTGCTGGTGTGTGAGATCGACCCCAGCTGGTACGCGCCGGGCACCGACGCGAACTCCTCCCGCTTCCTGGGTGCGGTGACGAGCTCCGCGCGGCAGCTGCACGGTCTGGCCAGCACCGCCTGCTGAGCTGACGAATCGGCATCGTCGGCTCGCGACGATAAGGTCAGCGGCGTGAACGCAGGGTGGGGTGACCGGTTGCAGCTGCTGCCGGCGGTGGACGTGTCCGGGGGCCAGGCGGTCCAGCTGGTGCAGGGCGTGGCCGGGTCGGAGAAGGTGTTCGGCGACCCGCGGGCCGCGGCCCAGCGCTGGCAGGACGCCGGTGCGGAGTGGATCCACCTGGTCGACCTGGACGCCGCCTTCGGCCGCGGCGACAACGCCGAGATCATCGCCGAGGTCACCTCGCAGATGCGGCTGCAGGTCGAGCTGTCCGGTGGCATCCGCGACGACGCCACGCTGGAGCGGGCCCTGTCCACCGGCTGCACCCGGGTCAACATCGGCACCGCTGCGCTGGAGCGACCCGAGTGGTGCGCCGAGGTGATCGCCGGCTACGGCGACAAGATCGCCATCGGGCTGGACGTCCGCGGCCAGCGACTGGCCGCCCGCGGCTGGACCCGCGAGGGCGGCGACCTGTTCGAGACGCTGGACCGGCTGAACGAGGCCGGCTGCGCCCGCTACGTGGTCACCGACGTCGCCTCCGACGGCATGCTGTCCGGGCCCAACACCACGCTGCTGCGCGACGTCTGCGCGCGTACGGAGGCCCCCGTCGTCGCCAGCGGTGGGATATCGTCCCTCACCGACATCGCCGATCTCGCAGCGCTGGTCGGGGTCGGCGTCGAGGGCGCCATCATCGGCACCGCGCTGTACGTCGGCAACTTCACCCTGACCGAGGCGCTCGAGCTCACCCGCCGCTCGACCGAGGAGGATCACCCCGCATGACCGTGGTCTCCCCGGCTGACACGTTCCGCCGCAGCGTGGTCGCCGACCGGTCCGACCGCCCGCTGCTGGACGGTCGCCTGAAGGACCTGCTGGCGGGCAAGAAGATCCTGATGACCGGGGTGACCGGCTTCATCGGCGAGCAGCTGCTCTGGAAGATCCTCACCGAGCTGCCCGACACCACCCCGGCGGTGCTGGTCCGTCGGAAGCGGTCCGCCGGCGCGCGGGACCGGATGATCACCGTGGTCAAGAAGGAGATCTTCCGCGGGGTCCGGGAGGCCGCCGGTGGTCCCGAGGCCCTGCTGGACAGCCGGATCGACGTGATCGAGGGCGACCTGCCGAACGTGCCGGTGCTGCCGAGTGACATCGACGTGGTGGTGCACTGCGCCGGCGACGTGTCCTTCGACCCGCCGATCGACCAGGCCTTCACCACCAACGTGCTCGGCACCAAGGCCCTGATGGACCGGATGATCGAGGCCTGCTCCGACGACGACGGCAACCTGCTCAAGATCCCGCACTACGTGCACATCTCCACCGCGTACACGGCGGGGCGGCGGCGCGGCGCCATCCCCGAGGCCGCCCACGTCCACACCATCGACTACGAGGCCGAGACCCGCGCCGGGCTGGCCATGCGGGACCTGATCGAGGCCGAGTCGCGGACCTCGGAGCGGCTGACCACCCTGCGCAAGGAGGCCGAGCGCGAGCACCGCCAGGCCGGCTACCTGACCACGGCGGCCGACACCGAGCGCCGTCGGCTGGAGTGGGTCCAGTCCGAGCTGGTCAAGGCCGGCACCGAGCGGGCCCGCTCGCTGGGCTGGACCGACGTCTACACCTTCACCAAGGCCCTGGGCGAGCGGGTGGTGGCCGAGGTGGGTGCCGGCGTCGAGGTGTCGGTGGTCCGACCGGCCATCGTCGAGTCGTCCTGGCTGCACCCGTACCCGGGGTGGATCGAGGGCTTCAAGATGGCCGAGCCGCTGATCCTGGCGTACGGTCGCGGCGAGCTGCCCGAGTTCCCGGCCTCGCCGGACTCGGTGATCGACATCGTGCCCTGCGACCACGTGGTGAACGCGATCCTGGCGGTCTGCGCGACCACACCGACCATCGGCAAGCCGGAGTTCTACCACGTCAGCTCCGGGGCCCGGAACCCGTTGACCTTCGAGGGGATCTACGGCCAGATCCGCGAGTACTTCTCCGCCCACCCGCTCGAGGGCGGACCCCGCGGCGCGGCCCGACTGCCCCAGTGGCAGTTCCCCGGGGCGGCCTCGGTGGAGTGGCTGCTGGCCACCTCGGAGCGGGCGCACACGGTGGCCAACCGGCTGCTGGACGCCGCGCCGCGGTCGGCCCGGACCCGCAAGTTCGCCAACGACCTGGACCGCACCCGCGGACGGCTCAGCTTCCTGCGTCGCTACCTGTCGCTCTACAACGAGTACGCCCAGTCCGAGCTGCACTTCGTCGACGACCACACGCTGGCGCTGACCGAGTCGCTGCATCCCGACGACCAGCCGATCTTCGCCTTCGACACCGCCGTCTACGACTGGAAGACCTACATCCAGGACGTGCACTGCCCGTCCATCACGTCCTCGATCCGGCGGATGGACGCGCTCCGTCGCCGACGCGGCAACCGGCCGAGCACGATGCGGGACCTCAGCCGGGACACCTCCGGCGCGACCGCGATGGCCGTCTTCGACCTGGACGGCACGATCATGTCCACCAACGTGGTCGAGCAGTACCTGTGGTCGAAGCTGCCGGAGCTGTCCGGCCCCCGGCAGCTGGCCGAGCTCGGTCAGGTGCTGCAGAAGCTGCCCTCCTACCTGCGGGCCGAGCGGCGGGACCGGGCCGCGTTCCTGCGAGCCGTCTACCGGCGCTACGCCGGCGCCGACCTGGCCGCCCTCGAGCACTTCGTGGACACCGAGCTGGCGCCGACCATCCTCAGCCGGCTGTCGCCGGACGCCGGCCGCCGGATCCGCGAGCACCGGGCCGCCGGTCACCGGACGGTGCTGATCACCGGGGTGGTGCGGCCGCTGACCCGGCCGCTGGAACCGCTGTTCGACGTGATCGTGGCGGCCGACCTGGCCACCGACGCCGACGGCCGCTGCACCGGCTACCTCTCCGGGCCGCCGCTGGTGGGGGAGTCGCGGGCCGCCTGGCTGAACCACTACGCCGCGCTCCACGGCATCGACCTGACCAAGAGCTTCGCGTACGCGGACTCGCACTCCGACCTGCCGATGCTGTCGGCCGTCGGCCACGCCGTCGCGGTCAGTCCCGACATCGCCTTGATGCGGGCGGCCAACGCCAACCAGTGGTCCAACGTGGAGTGGAAGATCGCTCCGATGACCCCCCGCTGGGCGCTGCCCCGATGACGTTCCACCCTTCACCGACAGGAGCCCGTTAGATGGTCCGCCCCGGATTCGTCCTCGACGTCGACGACCGGACCCCGCCGGTCCTGGTCGCCTCCGGCGACACCTACCGGTTGGAGCGACTGCCGGTCGGCGCCCGTGTCGTCTACCCCGCCGACTCGCTGCCGGCCGTCCACCCCGGCGAGGCGATCGCCGCCGCCCTGGACCGGCCCGCCGGCTCCGACCCGCTCGCCGAGCGGCTGCGGCCGGGGATGCGGCTGACCATCACCTTCGACGACAACACGGTGCCCGTCCCCGGCATGACCACGCCCGACCTGCGGGCCGCGGTGATCGAGGCGGTGCTCAGTCGGGCCGCGGCCGCCGGGGTCGACGACGTGGCCCTGGTCGCCGCCATCGGGCTGAACCGGCGGCAGACCCCGGCCGAGCTGCGCAGCCTGGTCGGTGAGCGGGTGTTCCGCTCCTTCCACGCCGACGGCCTGCTGACCAACCACGACGCGGAGGACACCGACGAGCTGGCCGAGATCGGATCGGCCGGCGAGCTCGCCGTCGCCCTCAACCGGCGGGTGGCCACCTCCGACCTCGTCGTGCACGTGCACCTGGTCACCGTCCGCGGCCGGCGGCGGCGCCGCAGCGGTGCTGGCGGGTCTGGGAGCAGCGACCACGCTGGCCGGCCTGGGCGCCGAGGGCGCCGACCCCGGTGTCGCGGCCGAGGCCGTGCGGGTGGTCGGCCTCGACGGTGCCGCTGTTCAGCGTCGAGGTGGTGCTGGACGCCTCGGTGTTCCCCGAGCCTTTCTCCTTCCTGTCCAAGCGGGAGTGGGAGTGGAGCGTCAAGGACCAGGCGCGCTGGTTCGGGCTGCGCCGGGCCACCGCTGCGGTCACCTCGGCCACCCTGCGCCGGCGGCTGCTCGGCCGGCTGACCGCGCCCTGGCACCCCGTCGGCATCTTCGGGGGCGACTCGGAGGCTACGGCGGCGGCCGCCGCCGAGCTGGCCACCACCCAGCAGCTGGTGGAGGTCAGCGGTCAGGCCGACGTCGGGATCATCGGCGTGGCCGGTCGGACGCCGTACAGCGTGGACTGCCCGACCAACCCGGTGCTCGCCGCCTGGACCGGGCTGGCCCGGACGTTCGGCGCCCACACCGGCACCCCGCTGGTGCGCGAAGGTGGCGCCCTGATCCTGTTCCACCCCCTCGGCGGGGAGTTCTCACCGCTGTTCCACCCGTCGTACGTGGACTTCTTCGCCGAGGTGCTGAGCGCCACCACCGACCCGGCGCAGATCAGCGCCGACTTCGAGAAGAAGTTCGCCACCGACCCCTGGTACGCCCATCTCTACCGCACCAGCCACGCCTTCCACGGTCTGCACCCGGTGCACCGCTGGTACGAGATCGCCCGGGCCACGCGGCACCTGGGCGACGTCGTCTGGGTGGGTGCCGACCGGGGCAACGCCGAACGGCTCGGCTTCCGGGCCGCCTCCACCCTGGCCGACGCGCTCGAGATCGTCTCCTCCTCGGTCGGGCGGTCGCCGCAGATCACCTACCTGCACACCCCACCGCAGGTCCTGGTGGACGTCTCGTGAGCAGGGAGCTGGCACCCTGGGCCGCCGATCCCGGGCGGCGACGCCCGGCGGGCCGGCTGGCCGACACGGTCGCTGACCTGCGGACCCTGGCCACCGGGTGGCGCTGGGACCTGGCCGTGGACGTCGCCAAGGCCGCCGCCGGCACCGCGGTCGCCACGGTGAAGGGCGACCAGGACGCGCCACCCATCCCGACCGGGTGGGCCCGGACCCCGCTGCTCGTGGCGGCCCGCGACCTCACCCAGACCGCTGTGCTGCGACCGGTCATCAAGGCCGAGATCGCGCTGGAGAGCCACGGCACCGACCGGCTGACCCGGCGGACCGGCCCGAGCCTGCTGGTGGCCAACCACGCCTCGCACCTGGACATCGGCTCCGTCCTGGCCACGCTGCCCAGCGGCTGGCGGGAGCGGACCGCTGTGGCCCTCACCTCCGACGCCTTCTTCCACAGCTGGTGGAAGGCCGGCGCTGCGGCGCTGGCGTTCAACACCTTCCAGCTGCCGGAGACCGCCCCGAGCGCCGACGGCGCGGTCCGGTTCGACGTCGAGCCACTGGCCCGGGTGCTGGCCACCGGCTGGAACGTGCTGGTCTTCCCCGAGGGCGGCCGGACCCGCGACGGGATCGTCCAACCGTTCCACGCCGACGTGGCAGCTGTCGCGGCCCGGCTGTCGGTGCCGGTGGTGCCGGTCGGTCTGCGCGGCACCTTCACGGCGATGCCCCAGGGCACGAGCTGGCCGCGTCAGGGACGACCCCGGGTGGCCGTCCGCTATGGTGCAGCCCTCGAAGCGCAACCGGCCGAGTCGGCCGAGGTCTTCACCGCCCGGATCCACCGGGCGGTCGCGGACCTGATCGACGAGGACGCCACCACCTGGTGGCAGGTGCAACGTGGTTCGGGGAGCGAGGCCGGTGACGCCCAGGGGGCGCGCTGGCGTCGTATCTGGCAGCAGAGTGAGGAACCGACGGCGGGCGGTCGTCCTCACCGCAGGAGGATCTGGCGATCCTGACGCGAAGGAGCAGCAGGACGTGGCAGACCCGCCGACGGACGAGCAGGGACTGACCTGGGGTCCGCTGACCCGAGCGGATGTGGCGGATCTGAGTCGGCTGCTGACCGCCATCGAGCAGCACGACCGGCCGAGTGAGCGACACAGCGTCGACGAGCTCTCCGAGCAGCTCGACGAGGCCGGTGCCGATCCCGAGCGCGACAGCGTCCTCGGTCGCGACGCCGACGGCCTCCTCGTCGCGTACGGCTGGAACCACCCGATGCCGGCCGACACCGACCCGCGCCGGGTTCATCTGACCGGTGGCGTCCACCCCGACCGGCGGCGGCGGGGGATCGGCTCCGCCCTGTTCGCCTGGCAGCTGGACCGGGCGGCGCGCTGGCACGCCGACACCCTGCGCCCGGGCCACGGTCCGCTGAAGGTGATCTGCGCGGTGGGCACCGAGCGGTCCGACGTCCGGGCCCTCTACGAGCGGGCCGGACTGGAGCCGGTGCGCTGGTTCGCCGACATGACGCTGACCTTCGACGGACCGCCGCCGCAGCACCCGGTCCCACCCGGCGTCCGGCTGGTGCCGCTGAACCGCAAGCTGTTCGAGGCGGTCCGGCAGGTGCACAACGAGGCCTTCGCCGACCACTGGGGCTCGCAGCCGGTCGACGCCACCCGGTGGACCGAGCAGCTCGGCCGGTCGGCGTCGCGGGTCAGCTGGTCCTGGGTGGCCCTGGCCGAGAACACCTCCGAGGTCCTCGGCTACGCGACGAACGCCGCGTACGTGCAGGACTGGGCCGCGCAGGGGTTCTCGGAGGGGTGGACCGACCGCCTCGGTGTGCGTCCCGGACACCGGGGCCGCGGGATCGCGAAGGCGCTGCTCGGGGCCTCCCTGCGCTCCTTCGCCGACGCCGGCCTGGACGCCGCCGGGCTCGGGGTGGACACCGACAGCCCGACCGGCGCCTTCGGCCTCTACGAGTCGCTGGGCTACCGGGCGGCGGAGACCACGGTGATGTACGCCAACCGCATCCCCGGAGACGTGGACTAGGCTTCTTGACCATGTCGGGACATTCCAAGTGGGCGACCACCAAGCACCAGAAGGCCGTGGTCGACGCCCGGCGGGCCAAGTCGTTCGCCAAGCTGATCAAGAACATCGAGGTCGCCGCGCGGATCGGCGGGGGAGACGTCGCCGGTAACCCGACGCTCTACGACGCGATCCAGAAGGCGAAGAAGACCTCGGTCCCCAAGGACAACATCGACCGCGCGGTCAAGCGTGGCTCCGGGGCCGAGGCCGGTGGCGCCGACTACGAGACGCTGTTCTACGAGGCGTACGGGCCGGCCGGCATCGCCCTGCTGATCGAGTGCCTGACCGACAACCGGAACCGCTCCGCCTCCGACGTCCGGGTGGCCGTCACCCGCAACGGCGGCACCATGGCCGACGTCGGCTCCACCTCGCGGATGTTCAACCGCAAGGGGGTCGTGGTGGTGCCCAAGGCGCAGGAGGGCGGCCAGGCGGTCGGCGAGGACGACGTGCTGGAGGCGACCCTCGACGCCGACCCGGAGGAGGTCAACGACCTCGGCGAGAGCTTCGAGATCATCAGCGACCCGAGCGACACCGTCCGGGTGCGGCAGGCCGTGCAGGAGGCCGGGCTGGACTACGACTCGGCCGAGGTCTCCTTCGTGCCCGAGTACACCCAGGAGGTCGACGCGCCGACCGCGGAGAAGCTGTTCAAGATCATCGAGGCGCTCGAGGACTCCGACGACGTGCAGAACGTCTACAGCAACGTCGACGTCTCCGACGAGGTGCTGGCCAGCATCGGCTGACCGCTACCGGTTCCGACCGGGCGCCGACCGCCTCCTGGCGTGTCGGACGGGCACCGACGGGCGGACTCGCGTAGCGTGCGAACGTCTGTTCGCTTCGATTGGCGCCGGGACCAGGGACGCCGAGATCAGCAAAGGGGTCGGTGCATGCGCGTGCTCGGGATCGACCCCGGTCTGACCCGCTGCGGTCTCGGGGTGGTCGACGGGGTCCCCGGACGACCGCCCACCCTGGTCGCCGTGGGCGTGGCCCGGACGCCGCCCGAGCTGGACACGGCCCGTCGGCTGGTCCAGCTCGAGGCGGAGATCGAGACCTGGATCACCACCCACCGGCCCGACGCGGTGGCCGTCGAGCGGGTCTTCGCCCAGCACAACGTTCAGACCGTGATGGGGACGGCCCAGGCCGCCGGCGTGGCCATGCTGGTCGCGGCCCGCCGCGGCTACCCGGTGGCGCTGCACACCCCGAGCGAGGTCAAGGCCGCCATCACCGGCTCGGGCCGGGCCGGCAAGGACCAGGTGGGCAGCATGGTCACCCGGATCCTGCGCCTGGACGCACCGCCCAAGCCCGCCGACGCCGCCGACGCCCTGGCGCTGGCCATCTGCCACGTCTGGCGGGGCGGGGCGCAGAACCGGCTGCAGGACGCCATCGACCGTCAGAACCAGCGCAAGGGAGTCCCGGCAGTGAACGGACGAGGCCGATGATCGCCCAGCTCACCGGCACGGTGATCCAGCTCGGCCCGACCTCGGCGGTGATCGAGGTCGGGGGCTTCGGGGTGCTCGCCCTGTGCAGTCCCAACACGACCGCCGGGCTCCGGCTGGGCGAGACCGCCACGCTGTCCACCTCGCTGGTGGTCCGCGAGGACTCCCTGACCCTGTACGCCTTCGCCACGGTCGACGAGCGGGAGCTGTTCGAGCTGCTCCAGACCGCCACCGGGGTCGGACCGAAGCTGGCCCAGGCCGCCCTGGCCGTGCTGCCCCCCGACGACCTGCGGTCAGCGATCGCCACCGAGAACCTGGTGCAGCTCTGCAAGGTGCCGGGGGTCGGTCGCAAGGGCGCCCAGCGGCTGGTGCTGGAGCTCAAGGACAAGATCAACGCCGTCCGGCTGGTCGGCGACCTCGCCGCCGCCACCCCTGCCGGAGTCCCGGCGACCAGTGCTGCGAGCTGGCGCGACCAGGTCAGCCAGGGTCTGCAGGGTCTTGGCTGGTCGACCCGGGACGCCGAGGCGGCCTGCGACGAGGTGGAACCGCTGGCCGGCGAGGCCGGGGTCGGCGTCCCCCAGCTGATGCGGGCCGCCCTGCAGTCGTTGGCCCGTCCGTGAGGAGGGCCGGCCGGTGAGCGACCCGATGGGCCTGACCGACGAGGAGCTCGAGGCACTGGTCCGCCCCGACGTCCAGGCCGACGAGCGGGCGGCGGAGTCGGCCCTGCGACCTCACGACCTGGCCGCCTTCCGTGGTCAGCCCCGGGTCAGCGAGCAGCTCGGTCTGCTGCTCACCGCGGCCCGGCAGCGCGGCTCGGTGCCCGACCACGTGCTGCTGTCCGGTCCGCCCGGGCTGGGCAAGACCACCCTGGCCATGATCATCGCGGCCGAGATGTCGGCTCCGCTGCGGATCTCCAGCGGGCCGGCCATCCAGCACGCCGGTGACCTGGCGGCCATCCTGTCCGGGCTGAGCGAGGGAGAGGTGTTCTTCCTCGACGAGATCCACCGGATGTCCCGCCCGGCCGAGGAGATGCTCTACCTGGCCATGGAGGACTTCCGGGTCGACGTGGTGGTCGGCAAGGGCCCCGGCGCCACCGCCATCCCGCTGGAGATCCCCCGCTTCACCCTGGTCGGCGCCACCACCCGGGCCGGCCTGCTGCCCGGTCCGCTGCGGGACCGGTTCGGCTTCACCGCACAGCTGGAGTTCTACGACGCCGCCGACCTGGAGCACATCGTGCGCCGGTCGGCCGGGGTCCTCGGCGCCGACCTGACCGACGACGGGGCCGCCGAGATCGCCCGCCGGTCCCGGGGGACCCCCCGGATCGCCAACCGGCTGCTGCGGCGGGTCCGGGACTTCGCCCAGGTCCGGGCCGACGGCCGGATCAACCTCGACCTCGCCCACGCCGCACTCGACCTGTTCGAGGTGGACGCGATCGGCCTCGACCGGCTGGACCGCGCCGTGCTCACCGCGCTGTGCCGGCGGTTCGGCGGCGGTCCGGTGGGGCTGTCCACCCTGGCCATCTCGGTGGGGGAGGAGACCGAGACCGTGGAGGAGGTGGCCGAGCCCTTCCTGGTCCGGGAGGGGTTCATGATGCGCACCCCCCGGGGTCGAGTGGCCACCAGGTCCGCCTGGTCCCACCTCGGACTGACCCCACCCGCTGCCACCACGGCGGTCGACGCCCCGGGCATCTTCTAGGCGACGAGGCCGAGCACCAGCTTGACCGCGATGCTGGTCATCACCACGGCCACGGCGACGTCGAAGACCCGCCACGCTCCCGGCCGGGCGAACACCGGCGCCAGCAGCCGGGCCCCGAAACCGAGCCCGGTGAACCAGATCAGGCTGCCCAGAGCCGCGCCGAGGGCGAACAGCCACGGGGTCGCGTAGGTGGCGGAGATCGAGCCGAGCAGCACGACCGTGTCCAGGTAGACGTGCGGGTTGAGCCAGGTCAGAGCCAGCGCCGCGAGGACCACCGAGCCGAGCCGGGTCCGCTCGCCGCCGTCCGGGGCGACGGTCAGCGCGGCCGGTCGGATCGCCCGCCGGATCGCCTGGACCGCGTACGTGAGCAGCACGCCGGCCCCCAGCACCGTGACCACGGCGAGCGCGGTGGTGTGCCGGGCGATCACCGCTCCCGCGCCGGCGGCGCCCACCGAGATGAGGACGACGTCGCTGACGGCGCAGACGGCCACCACCACCCCGACGTGCTCCCGCCGGATGCCCTGCCGCAGCACGTACGCGTTCTGGGCACCGATGGCGACGATGAGACCGAGTCCGAAGCCGAGACCGGCCAGCAGGGTGAGCACGCTCCGACCGTAGGAGAGCCGCGTGATGAAGTCCAACGAATGTTTCTTCATCTCCATCAGCACTGCTTAAGATGACTGGGTGGACTGGGACCTCAGTCAGCTCCGTGCGCTTCGCGGCGGCCGTCGACCACGGCAGCCTGGACGGGGCCGCGGCGGCTCTGCACGTGACGCCGTCGGCGGTCAGCCAGCGGCTCAAGGCGCTCGAGCGGTCGGTGGGGGCGGTGCTGCTCCAGCGCAGCCGCCCGGTCCGCCCCACCGAGCCCGGGCGGGAGGTGCTGCGGCTGGCCCGGCAGCTCGATGCGCTGGCCCGCGACGCCGAGCACACCCTGGGCGCCGTCGACGGCCGACCGGTGGTCCGGCTGGCGGTGAACGCCGACTCGCTGTCGACCTGGGTGCTCCCGGCGCTGGCCCCGCTGGCCCACGAGCTGTCGCTGGAGCTGCTCCGGGAGGGAGAGGACCAGACCGCCGACCTGCTCCGGGACGGCTCGGCGATGGCGGCCATCACCACCGAGCGGACCCCGGTCCAGGGATGCACCGTCGAGCGACTCGGTGCCATGCGCTACCAGCCGATGGCCGCGCCCGACTTCGCCGCCAGCTGGTTCCCCGACGGACTCACTCCAGCGGCCCTGGCAGTAGCCCCTGTGGTCGTGTTCGACCCGCTGGACCGGATGCAGCACCGTGTCCTGCAGCGGCACGGGGTCACCGACGACCCACCCGTGCACCTGGTGCCGGCGTCGACCCAGTACGTCGAGGCCGTCCGGCTCGGCTTCGGCTGGGGCATGGTGCCGGACCTGCAGCGGACCGACTGGACGGACCGGGACGCGGTCGTGCTGTCGCGGGCGGACGCCGAGGACGTGGCCCTGTTCTGGCAGCAGTGGTCGCTCCGGACGCCCAGTCTCGATCGGGTCGCCGCGGCGATCCGGGCCGCGTCGACCCAGACCCTCCGCGTCACGTGACAGAGAACTTGCGTCCGATTGGGTAGAGTACGGCGGTCGGCCGGAGCGTCGACCCCGCTGGCGCGCCGTGCCGCGGGTGCCCAGAGCCCCGAATCGTTGGAGACATGGGAAACTCACCCCTCAGCACGATCCTGTTGATCGCCTTGATGGTGGTCGCCTTCTACTTCCTTCTGCTGCGCCCGCAGAAGAAGAGGCAGCAGGCCCAGCAGAAGACCATGAACGAGATCGTCCCCGGCACCCGGGTGCTGCTCGGCAGCGGCATCTTCGGCACGGTCGTCTCCACCGGTGACAAGCAGGCTGTGCTCGAGACCTCGCCCGGGGTCCACGTCACGGTCCTGAAGCAGGCCATCGCCCGCGTCATCCGGCCGGGCGACGAGTTCAGCGAGCCGGTCGAGACCGACCAGGTCGACGAGGTCGACGACCTCGACGCGTCCGACCAGCTGGCCCCCTCGACCCAGTACGACCAGACTCCGGAGTACGACCGGGCTCCCGAGTACGACACACCCACGACCTTCGAGCGCCCCGCCGACTACGACCCTCTCGCCGCACGTGACCGTCCCGTCACGTTCGACCCCGCCGCCGACAACCCGACCTTCGGGAACGAGCCCAAGAACAAGGACTGACGCCTGGTGGCGAATCGAGGCGGCCATCCCGGCCGCACCCTGATCATCTTCGGCGTCATCGTGGCCGCGCTGTTCGGCCTGATGGCGATCTCGAACAACTGGACGCCCAAGCTCGGGCTGGACCTCCAGGGTGGCACCACGATCACCCTGACGGCCCAGAACACGAGCGGGACCGGCCAGATCGACCCCAACAGCCTGCAGCTGGCCCGGACGATCATCCAGTCGCGCGTCGACAGCCTCGGCGTCGGCGAGTCCGAGGTCACGACCTCGGGCGACCGGCAGATCATCGTGGCGGTGCCCAACGTCCAGCAGGACGAGCTGGTCCGCCTGGTCGGTCAGACCGCCGTGCTGCGTTTCCGCGCCGTCTACGGTGCCGAGGCGGTGACCCCTCCGGTCGCGCCGTCGACCGAGCCGAGCGGTTCGGCCACGCCGACCACCGAGCCCTCGGCGGCCACGCCGACCACCGAGCCTTCGGCGGGGGCGCCCAGCGCCAGCCCGTCCGGCGACCGGCGACCGGCTCCGCAGCTGCCGACCGCCCCGCCGGCGCCGACCACCCCGCGGCCGACAGCGCCCGGTCAGGGCACGGCCCCGGACAAGGCGATCGAGTGGCAGCCGAGCGAGGCCGACCAGACCGCGTTCGCGTCGTTCACCTGCGACCAGGCGGACGCGTTCCCGGACGTCTCCGACCAGCCGCTGGTGGCCTGCAACCGGGAGAAGACCGAGAAGTACCTGCTCGGTCCGACCCTGATCGAGGGCACCGACCTGGCCACCGCCTCGGCCGGCGTCCCGCAGCAGCAGGTCCAGTGGGTGGTGAACCTGGAGTTCAACAGCGCTGGTGGAGCGGCGTTCGAGAGCGCCACCGGCACGCTGGCGACCCGGCAGCCGCCGGAGAACCAGTTCGCCATCGTGCTGGACTCCGAGGTCATCTCCGCGCCGTCGGTGAGCTCGTCCATCCCGGGCGGCCGGGCCGAGATCTCCGGCAACTTCAACCAGCAGTCCGCGACGGAGCTGGCCAACATCCTCAAGTACGGCGCCCTGCCGCTGGCCTTCGAGGTGTCGGAGGTGTCCAACGTCTCCGCCACGCTGGGTGGTGAGCAGCTGCGGGCCGGCATCATCGCCGGCATCATCGGCCTGATCCTGGTGGTCGGCTTCTGCTTCCTGTACTACCGGGGCCTCGGCATCGTCGTGGTCTCCTCGCTGGCGGTCGCCGGCGCGATCACGTACGCGGCGGTGGTGCTGCTCGGTGACTCGGTCGGCTTCGCCCTCAACCTGCCAGGTATCGCCGGAGCCATCGTGGCCATCGGCGTCACGGCTGACAGCTTCGTCATCTACTTCGAACGCATCCGCGACGAGGTGCGGGACGGCCGCAGTCTGCGGACCGCCATCGAGACCGGCTGGATCCGGGCCCGGCAGACGGTGCTGATCGCCGACGCGGTGTCCATGCTGTCGGCCGTCATCTTGTTCGTCCTGGCCATCGGCTCGGTCAAGGGCTTCGCCTTCACCCTCGGGTTGACCACGGTGATCGACGTGGCCGTGGTGTTCTTCTTCACCAAGCCGCTGATGACCCTGCTGGGTCGCACGAAGTTCTACGGCCAGGGGCACAAGTGGTCCGGCCTGGAGGCCGACCACCTCGGGGTCACGGCCCTGCCCGGGACCCGGAGTCGCCGACCTGTCGCCGCCTCCGCCCGTACGGCCACCGAGAGCAAGGGGATCTAGATGTCCGGACTCCGCGATCTCGGTCACAAGCTCTACACCGGAGAGGTCTCCTACGACTTCATCGGCCGCCGTCGCCGGTGGTACGTCATCTCCGCCGTCCTGATCGCCGTCTCGCTGCTGTCGATGGGTGTCCGCGGCTTCCAGTTCGGCATCGAGTTCGAGGGCGGCGCCGACTTCCAGGTCCAGACCACTGTGACCTCCTCGACGGTCACCGACATGCAGGACGCGGTGACGAACTCCGGTGTGCCCGACCTGAACGAGGCCACCATCACCACCGTCGGCGACAACCAGGTCCGGGTGCAGACGCGCACCCTGGACCCGGTCGACGAGGTGCCCAAGGTGCGGACGGCGATCGCCGCCGAGGCCGGGGTGCCGAGCGACCAGGTGGCCTACAGCCTGATCGGCGCGTCGTGGGGCGGTCAGATCACCGACCGGGCCCTGATCGCCCTCGGGGTGTTCCTGCTGCTGGTCACGCTGGTGATCTGGGCCTACTTCCGGAACTGGAAGATGTCCGTCGCGGCCCTGGTCGCGCTGCTGCACGACCTGGTGCTCACCATCGGCGTCTACGCGCTGGTCGGTTTCACCGTCACCCCGGCCACGGTGATCGGCGTGCTCACCATCCTGGGCTACTCGCTGTACGACACGGTGGTGGTCTTCGACAAGGTCCGCGAGAACGTCCGCGACCTCACCTCGTCGGCCCGGCAGACCTACTCCGAAGCCGCCAACCTGGCCGTCAACCAGGTGCTCGTGAGGTCGATCAACACCACCATCATCGGTGTGCTGCCGGTGGCGGCGCTGCTGTTCGCCGGGGCGTTCATCCTCGGCGAGGGACCGCTCAAGGACCTGGCCCTGGCCCTGTTCGTGGGCATGATCTCCGGCGCCTACTCCTCGATCTTCATCGCCACCCCGCTGCTGGCCCAGCTCAAGGAGCGGGAGCCGGAGATGCAGAAGCTGACCAAGCGGGTGCTGGCCCGTCGGGTGAAGACCGACGCCAAGGCCGGGGCTGCGGTGCCGGTCGGCGCGGTGGACGCACCGGCGTACCGGCCACCCGCGGACTCGACCGAGGACGACGCTGTCGAGCTCGACGAGCCGAGCAGTCCGAGCAGCCCGTCCCGGCCGCGGATCACCGTCTCGACGGCGCAGCCGACGATCGTGAGCCGGCCGGCGGTCACGAAGCCGACCAGCGAGGGCGCATCCGGGCGTCCACAGCCGCAGAACAAGCCGCGCAGCCAGCGGAAGAAGTAGGGCGGCCCGCGTGGACGGTCTGGAGCTGGCAGGTCTGATCCGGGAGGTGCCGGACTACCCGCAACCCGGGGTGGTGTTCCGCGACATCACCCCGCTGCTGGCCTCGCCGGACGGGTTCGCGGCGGCGATCGAGGCCCTCGTGGACCTCGGGCCCCGTGAGGTGGACGTCGTGGTCGGGATCGAGGCGCGCGGCTTCCTGTTCGGCGCACCGGTGGCGCTGGCGCTGGGGGCTGGGTTCGTGCCCATCCGCAAGCCGGCCAAGCTGCCGCGGGACGTGGTCTCGGTGACCTACGAGCTCGAGTACGGCACCGAGACCCTGGCACTGCACACCGACGCGTTCACTGCGGGTGCCCGGGTCCTGGTGGTCGACGACGTGCTGGCCACCGGTGGCACCGTGGTCGCCGCGGCGGAGCTGGTCGCCCGGCTCGGTGGTGACCTGGTCGGGGTCACCCTGCTGAGCGAGCTGACCTACCTCGGTGGGCGGGAACGGCTCACCGAGGCCGGGATCTCCCCGGTCGCCTCCCTCGTCACCTTCGACGCCTCATGAGCATGCTGCGGGGCGGTGGACCGCGGGCCCGGAGCCGGCAGTCCTGGTCGCACCAGACCCTGGTCAGCCTGCCGGCCCGTTCGTCCACCCCGGCCCGCGAGCTGTCCCGCCGCGGGCTGCTGGCCCTCGGTCTGCTCGCGGCCATCGTGGCTCTGGTCTACTTCGACCGCGAGGCCTACACCGACAACTACGACGGCTCGGTCACCCTGATCGACGCGATCTACTACGCCACCGTCACCATCACCACCACCGGGTACGGCGACATCACCCCGATCACCCCGACCGCCCGGATCCTGAACGCGATCCTGGTGACACCGATGCGGATCCTGTTCCTGGTCCTGTTGGTCGGCACCACGCTCGAGGTGCTGGCCAACGAGGGCCGGCGGATCATGCGGGACAACCGCTGGAGGAAGCACATGCGCAACCACGTCGTGGTCGTCGGTTACGGCACCAAGGGCCGCAGCGCGGTCGAGACGATGCAGAACAACGGGTCGAACCCGGCGCAGATCGTGGTGATCGACCCGAGGCCGTCGGCCATCGTCGACGCCAACCTCCGCGGTTACGCCGCCATCGAGGGTGACGCGACCCGCCGTGACGTGCTGCGCCGGGCCGAGATCATCAAGGCCCGCGAGGTGATCATCACCCTGGACCGGGACGACTCCGCCATCCTGGTCACCCTGACCGTGCGCCAGCTCAACCCCAGCGCCCACGTGGTGGTGGCCGTCCGCGAGGACGACAACGCCTCGCTGCTGCGCCAGTCCGGAGCCAACGCGGTGGTCACCTCCTCCGAAGCCGTCGGCCGCCTGCTCGGTCTCTCGGCCGTCAGCCCGAACCTCGGCACGGTGATCGAGGACCTGCTGTCCAACAAGGAGGGCCTCGAAGTGGGGGAGCGCCAGGTCCGCACCGACGAGGTCGGGCACGCCCCCGACGACGTCAAGGGCGAGGCCGTGATCGCGGTCGTCCGCAACAAGACCCTGCGCCGGTTCTACGACCCGACAGTGGCCAAGCTGGAGACCGGCGACCAGGTCGTCGTCGTCCGGCACGCCGAGGCGGAGCTGGCCCAGGCCGAGGAACCGGCACCGCCGTCCCGCCGGCGCCCGAGCCGCCGCGACGACTGGTGAGCCGTGTGGGGCGGCTGGCCTAGACTGGCGATCTCGGCAGAGGGGTGACACTGGGTGACGACTGATCCTGGCACGGTGGCGCGCCCGTCGCCCGACGCGACGGACGGCGATGTCGCACGTCCGCAGTCGTCCACCGACGCCCTCAGCCCCGGTTCGCCGGCGGGCGCCGCGCCGCCGCCCACGCCCGTCGTCCGGGACGCCGAGGGACCGGGCATCCTGCCGGTACGACTGAGCACCGGACCGGAGCAGCCCCGGGTCCGGATGCGGCAGCGGATCGCCCGCTTCGGTGCCGCGAAACCGCAGGCCCCGGTGCTGGACCCGTTGTTCAAGGTGATCCGGGCCAGCCACCCCAAGGCCGACCTGACCCTGATCGAGCGGGCCTACCGGACCGCCGAGCGCTACCACCGGGGGCAGACCCGGCGCAGCGGCGACGCCTACATCACCCACCCCCTGGCGGTGACCACGATCCTGGCCGAGCTGGGGTTGACCGAGCCGACGCTGTGCGCCGCCCTGCTGCACGACACCGTCGAGGACACCTCGTACACGCTGTCCGCGCTGACCCGCGACTTCGGCGACGAGATCGCCCTGCTGGTCGACGGCTGCACCAAGCTCGACAAGGTCAAGTACGGCGAGTCGGCCAAGTCGGAGACCATCCGCAAGATGGTCGTGGCGATGTCGCGCGACATCCGGGTGCTGGTCATCAAGCTGGCCGACCGGTTGCACAACATGCGCACCCTGCACTACCTGCGACCCGACAAGCAGCACCGGATCGCGTCGGAGACGCTGGAGATCTTCGCCCCGCTGGCCCACCGACTGGGTATGAACGCGATCAAGTGGGAGCTGGAGGACCTCTCCTTCGCCGCGATGCAGCCCAAGGTCTACGACGAGATCGTCCGGATGGTCGCCGAGGCCGCGCCGCGCCGGGACGAGTTCCTGTCCCAGGTGATCGAGCAGGTCACCGCCGACCTGCGGGCGGCCAAGATCCGGGCCACGGTGACCGGACGACCCAAGCACTACTACTCGATCTACCAGAAGATGGTGGTCCGCGGCCGCGACTTCGCCGACATCTTCGACCTGGTGGGTCTGCGCATCCTGGTCGACAACCCCCGCGACTGCTACGCGGCGCTGGGGGTGATGCACGTCCGCTGGAACCCGCTGCCGGGCCGGTTCAAGGACTACATCGCCATGCCCAAGTTCAACATGTACCAGTCGCTGCACACCACGGTGCTGGGACCGCAGGGTGGGCCGGTCGAGCTGCAGATCCGCACCGAGGAGATGCACAAGCGGGCCGAGTTCGGTGTCGCCGCGCACTGGAAGTACAAGGAGGGCGGCAAGGGCATCGCGTCCACCGCCAACGGCGACAACACCGACCTCACCTGGGTCCGGCAGCTGCTCGACTGGCAGCGCGAGACCGCCGACCCGAGCGAGTTCCTGGACTCGCTGCGGTTCGAGATCAACTCCACCGAGGTCTACGCGTTCACCCCCAAGGGCGACGTGCACGCGCTGCCGCAGGGATCCACCCCGATCGACTTCGCGTACGCCATCCACACCGAGGTCGGGCACCGCACCGTCGGCGCGCGGGTGAACGGTCGGTTGGTGCCGTTGGAGTCGGAGCTCTCCAACGGCGACGTGGTCGAGATCCTCACCTCCAAGGCCGACAACGCCGGTCCGAACCGGGACTGGCTGGAGTTCGTCAAGAGCCCGCGGGCGCGCAACAAGATCCGGCACCACTTCACCAAGGGTCGCCGCGAGGAGTCGATCGAGTCCGGCAAGGACGCGATCGCCCGGCAGATGCGCAAGGCGGGCCTGCCGTTGCAGCGGCTGCTGACCCTCGAGCACCTGACGGCGGTGGCGAACTACCACAAGCTGCCCGACGTGTCGGCTCTCTACGCCGCCGTCGGCGAGGGGACCGTCGGACCGCAGGCAGTGATCAACCGGCTGATCAGCGCGGAGGGCGGCGAGGACGCCACCGCCGACGAGATCAGCGAGGACCAGGTCGTCACGGGGCGGCGGCGCCGCAAGTCGTCGGCCTCGGACTCCGGCATCGAGGTCGCCGGTGACACCGACCTGCTGGTCAAGCTGGCCAAGTGCTGCACGCCGGTGCCGGGCGACCCGATCCTCGGGTTCGTCACCCGCGGCGCCGGGGTGTCGGTGCACCGGCACGACTGCGTGAACGCCACCCACCTGAAGTCCGAGCACGCGGAGCGGATCATCGGCGTCTCCTGGGCGCCGACCGCCCACAGCTCGTTCCTGGTGGCGATCCAGGTCGAGGCACTGGACCGCAACCGGCTGCTGTCCGACATCACCCGATCACTGTCCGACCAGCACGTGAACATCCTCTCGGCGGCCCTCAGCACGTCCAAGGACAAGATCTGCAAGGCGCGGTTCACGTTCGAGACCGCCGACCCGATGCACCTGGACCACGTGCTGCGGGCGGTCCGTCAGGTGCCGGGCGTCTTCGACGTCTACCGCATCCGGCAGTAACATCTGGCGACGCTACCGCGCCGCGAACGAACTCTCCTTCACGCGATCGTGTCGTCGCTCTTCGGAACGACGGAAAGCGTGTCGTCCCTCATCGCTCCTCCATCGACCGCGCCGGAGAGTTCTGGGTGACACGGCGGCACCGCATTGCTCCGGCGCTTAGGCGGACCGACAGCCGCTAGCGGCGCTGAGAGTCAGCCGCTGAAGTCGTCGGCTGCCTTGCGGGCCTGGGCCAGCCACTCCTTGTAGGTCGCTGCCGACGCGGTCGCGTCCCGGGCGGCCTTGGCGTCGCCGCGGGCCTCGGCCTTGGCGGCCTTCTCCTCCAGGGCGGCGATCTGGGTCTCCAGCTTGCTGGCGGTCTCCTCGGCGCGGGCCCGGGCCTCCGGGTTGGTCCGGCGCCACTGGTCGTCCTCGAAGCCCTTGATGGCGGACTCCACGGCGCGCAGCCGGCTGTCGAGCGGCCGGATCATCTCCCGCGGCACCTTGCCGATCTCGGCCCAGCGCTCCAGCACCTCGCGGTAGGCGGCGCGGGCCACGGCCAGATCCCGTACGGGCAGGATCGCCTCGGCCTCCTCGACCAGGGCCTGCTTGGCCACGCCGTTGGCCTTGAACTCGCTGTCCTGCTCCGACATGGCGGCGGACTTGGCGCCGAAGAAGACGTCCTGCGCGCCCCGGAACCGCTTCCACAGCTCGTCGTCGACGCCGCGCGGGGCTGATCCGGCGGCCTTCCAGCGGGTCATCAGGTCGCGGTACTCGCTGGTGGTCGGACCCCAGTCGGTGGAGTTCTGCAGCGCCTCGGCCTCGGCGACCAGCTTCTCCTTGGCGATGCGGGCCGTCTCGCGCTGCTCGGACTCCTTGGCGAACTGCGACTTGCGACGTCGGGTGTACGTGGTGCGGGCGCCGGAGAACCGGTGCCACAGCTCGTCGTCGGTGGCCCGGTCGAGGCGGGGGAGCGCCTTCCACTCGTCCAGCAGCTCCCGGAACCGGTTGACCCCGCCCCGCCAGTCGTTCCCGGCCGCCAGCTTCTCGGCCTCCACGACGTAGCGCTCCTTGGCTTCCTTCGCCTTGGCGGTGGCCTCGGCCTTCTGGGCCTTGCGGGCGGCGCGCTGCTCGGCGATCTTCGGGGACAACGCGTCCAGCCGGGCGGCGAGACCGTCGAGGTCACCGACGGCGTGGGCGTCGGTCACCGCGGTCCGGACCGTCTTGATCGAGGACACCGCGTCGTCGGGGGAGAGCGCTCCCGAGGCGATCCGCTTCTCCAGCAGCGACACCTCCAGCTCCAGCGCCTCGAACCGCCGGGTGAAGAAGGTCAGCGCCTCCTCGGGGGGCACGTCCGGCACCTGTCCGACGGATCGTTCGCCGGACTCTGTGCGGACGTAGACCGTCCCGTCTTCCTCTACCCGGCCGTAGGAGGCAGGCCCCGCGCCGTCGCTCATAGGGCCCTATCCTGCCTGATCGCTCGGCCCGGGTCACAACAGGTTCTCAGCGTCGGTCCTCGGGTGGCTAGTCTCGGCGACGTGTTCCTCGCCTCCTTCCCCGCCGGTCCGTGGCAGACGAACTGCTACGTGGTCGCCACCGAGCCCGGTGCGGAGTGCCTGATCCTGGACCCCGGGATGGGTGCGGCGGACGGCGTCCGCGAGCTGGTGGCCGAGCACCGGCTGAAGCCCGTGGCGGTGGTGCTGACCCACGGGCACCTCGACCACATGTTCTCCGTGGCCCCGCTCTGCGGCGGCTACGACGCCACCTGCTGGGTGCATCCCGACGACCGTGGACTGCTGGCCGACCCGCTCCGCGCGATGGGACCGGAGACCCACCAGCTGCTGGCCCAGCTGACCGGTGGCACCACCGACTTCGCCGAGCCGGACGACGTCCGGGAGCTGACCGACGGTGCCGTGCTGGAGGTGGCCGGGATCCGGCTGGACGCCCTGCACGCGCCGGGACACACCGAGGGCTCGGTGATGTACCGGACGGACTACCCGTCGGGTGCTGACGGGGGCGGTGAGATCGACCAGCTGGTGTTCTCCGGCGACGTGCTCTTCGCCGGTTCCATCGGACGCACGGACCTGCCCGGGGGCGACCACCCCACCATGCTGCGCAGCCTGCGGTCCAAGGTGCTGCCGCTGCCGGACAGCACCGCCGTCCTCCCGGGACACGGTCCGCAGACCACGATGGCCCGCGAGCGGGCGACGAACCCTTACCTGCAGCCTGATCAGCTCTGAGCGCCGGCACCTGCCGGTCAGTGATCCCTCGCTCGATCATCACTTCGAGAAGTGTCGGCACGCTGGCCTATAATCGATCACATGTTCGACGATTGGTTGGAGGCGGCGCTGGGGATCACGTGCGCTGGCCGACCTGTCCACGGCCGTGCAGCAGGACCACAAGGTCGCCGGCTGTCGCAAGCTGGTCCTGGCGGCGGCCTGGGCGGATGCGCACTCGGGTGTCGATCACCCCGGTAGTGGGTTGCTGGTCGAGCAGCTGGTGGCGCTCGGCCCGGTGGGCTGCCCGCTGGTGGCCGAGACCGCGGCCGCAGGCCTGGTGCTGCCGTTCCAGACATCGGTCCAGGGTGCGCGGGGTTGGATCGGGCGACGCGCTGAACCTGCGCCATCGGCTGCCGCAGCTGTGGGCACGGGTGGTTGCCGAGGAGGTGCATCACTGGAAGGCCCGGGCATCGCGCAGCCGACCGCTGACCGAATCCGGTACTGCCGGGATCGTGGATGCCCAGATCACCCCGTGGGTGGAGCAGCTCCCGTGGGCGAGTGTGGTGCGGGCTTGGAGGCGATCATCCTGCAGGTCGACCCGCGCCTACCGCGAGCGCGAGGAGCTGGCAGCGGCGAAGCGGGAAGTGAGGGCGACCCCGTCCAGCACGGCCTGCGAACCTTCATCGCCCGTGGTGAGGCCGGTGATGTGGCCCTGATGTTGGCCTTTACGGCCAGGTGGCCGAAGCCCTTGCCGACTGAGGGCGATGAGGATCCGTTGGCCCGTTCGGTTGTCGAAGGCGATCGGAGTGATCGCCAACTCCGGCCCGCCTCATCGACCTGCTGGCTCGTCATCACGATGATCCCGATCCGCTACCGGGACCCGTGGGAGCGGGTGGCTGCCCATACGCCGACCGACCGATCCGTGGGCCGACGATCTGCCGCCGGCGGGGTGGGAGACCTCTCGGCACGGAAACCACCACCAGCCGCTTCGACGACGACGACCGCTGCTGGGACAGCCAGACGCCCGACGACGAGGCCGGAGCTGGGCTGGAAGAGCCGCCGATCGACGAGGCCGACCTCGCCTGGTTCCCCGCCAGGATGCGTCACGACCACACGGAGGCAGCGGACCTGACCACGGCGCACCGAGCCGGCCCGCTCGCCCCACCCGCAGCGACAGTTGCGGCCAGGTCCGACCACGGCACCGACCGGCACCACGCGAGCCCTCGCGGCCGCGCTGGCGGTCATTGACGCCGGCCGAGCTGGCGGCGTGCCGTCCGTCGGTGGTGCTCCACGTCCACCTACCGACCAGACGCTGGCGGCCGGCCACGGTGTGGTCCGCATCGCCGACGGTCCGATCACCGTCGAGCAGCTCCGGCGTTATCTGCGTCCAGACCGACGCGATGTCACCGTCCGTCCGGTCATCGATCCCGCCGCCACCGCATCGGCGGACGCCTACGAGATCCCCTTGCGGCTCCGCCGTTCCATGCAGGTCCGCCATCCGCGGTCGGTGTTCCCGCACTCGCCGGCCACGGGTCGGATGGATCTCGACCACAGCCGACCCTGGCACCCCGACGGACCGCCGGGTCAGACCGGGCTGGGCAACCTCGGCCCGCTGACCCGATCCGAGCACCGCAGCCAAGACCGTCGGCCGATGGCAGTGCCGACAACCCGAACCAGGCACCTATGTGTGGCGATCGCCGGAAGGCTGGATCGCGCTGACCACCAACCAAGGCACCCTTCGCTCGGACACACGACCTGGGCCAGGTCTCTGGCGCGCCGTGTCTCCGGCAGGCTGATCGCCTCGGGGTGTAGCTCCGCGTACCTCCGACCCTGGCTCACGTCAGGTGCTTGGTGGCTTCCCGGCGGGAGAGTCCCGACAGCCTGTCCTCGTGCTCGGCCACGAAGCCGCGGACCCAGTCCGGCTCGATCCGGGCGTGCTGGCGGAGCGCCCAGCCGATCGCCTTGCGGATGAAGAAGTCCGCGATCGTCCAGGTTGGGCAGCAGGCAGTCGACCAGCAGCCGGTCGTCGATCTCGCCGGCGCCGATCTGGTGGATGATCGCGGTCCGTCGGCGCCAGCAGGTCCGGATCCGTCGACCAGGTTCGCATCGTGGCGTCCAGCGCCGGCCGGCTGGAGCGCTGGATGGGTCCGATCAGGTGGATGGCGACCACGTCGACGTGGTCCCACCAGGCGCCGGTCACCACCAGGTGCTCGTACAGGTCGAGGCAGTCCGGGTCCTGGTAGCCCCGGTACCGGCGATCCCCGGCGATCGCCTCGGCGGCGTACCGCTCCTCCCGGTAGGCGGCCTCGTCCCACAGCGTCCGCACCGCCGCCTCCCACTGCTCCCGGTCCGGCAGCGGGTGGCTCGCGATCAGCGGTCCGACGACCGACCGCAGCAGCGGGGCCTTGAGTCCGCGGAAAGGCATCGTCGACTTCATGTAGCGCTGTTGCTGGACGGCCCGGCTCGGGATCGGCGTGGGCGGCCAGCCCCCGCCGGACCGCCGTCACCAGCGCTCTTCGCCTCGTCGCCGAGCTGCGATCCGCTCACCATCCGACCATGATGTCCGAACCGGCTACACCGACGTCCCTCTAAGATCGGGCCCCGTGAGCCGTCCCCGTCCGCTGTCCGGATTCCCCGAGTACACCCCCGACCAACGCATCGTCGAGCAGTACGTGCTGGACCGGCTGCGGGAGACGTTCGAGCTGCACGGGTTCGCCTCGATCGAGACCCGGGCCGTCGAGCCGATCGACCGGCTGGCCAAGCAGGGGGAGATCGACAAGGAGGTGTACGTCGTCCAGCGGCTGCACGCCGACCGAGGACGCCAAGGCCGAGCTCGGCCTGCACTTCGACCTGACGGTGCCGTTCGCCCGCTACGTGCTGGAGAACGCGCACCAGCTGTCCTTCCCGTTCCGGCGCTACCAGATCCAGAAGGTGTGGCGGGGCGAGCGCCCGCAGGAGGGCCGCTACCGCGAGTTCACCCAGGCCGACATCGACATCGTCGACGCCACCACGCTGGCCGCCCACCACGACGTCGAGCTGCCGCTGGTCACCCTGCAGGCCCTGGAGCGGCTGCACACCGACCTCGGGCTGCCGCCGGTGCTGATGCGGGTGAACAACCGGCGGCTGGCTCAGGGCTTCTACACCGGCCTGGGCATCACCGACACCGCGGCCGTGCTGCGGCAGGTCGACAAGCTGGACAAGATCGGCCCGGACAGGGTGACCGAGCTGCTCGGCGACGCTCGGTCTGTCCACCACCCAGGCCGACGCCTGCATCGGCTGGCCGGCATCTCCGCCGCCGACGCCTCCTTCGTCGACCAGGTCCGGGCGCTCGGCGTCACCGACCCCGAGCTGGACGCCGGTCTGGAGCTGCTGTCGCGGTGGTGGAGACCGCGGCCCGGCACGTGCCCGGCCGGCTGGTGGCCGACCTCAAGATCGCCCGCGGGCTGGACTACTACACCGGCACGGTCTACGAGACCGAGCTGGTCGGCTTCGAGAGCTGGGGCTCGGTGTCCTCCGGCGGCCGCTACGACGCGCTGGCCAGCGACGGCAAGACCACCTACCCCGGGGTCGGGCTGTCGATCGGCGTCACCCGGCTGCTGGCCCCGCTGTTCGCCGCGTGGCCTGCTGACCGCCTCCCGGCCGGTCCCGACGGTGGTGCTGGTGGCCGTCGACGACGAGGACAGCCGCGACTCCGCCGTGTCCGGTGGCCGAGAAGCTGCGGGCCCGCGGCATCTCCACCGAGGTCGCCCCCAAGGCCGACAAGTTCGGCAAGCAGATCCGCTACGCCGACCGCCGCCGGATCCCGTACGTGTGGTTCGGCGCACCGCCGCACAGCGAGGTCAAGGACATCCGCACCGGCGAGCAGCTGCCGGCCGACCCGGACCGGTGGGAGCCGGAGGCGGCCGACCTGCGACCGACGGTCAGCGGTCCGGCCTAGGGTCCGGTCATGACCGCCGCCGGGACCCCTGCTCACGACGGCGACGTCATGGTCGACCCGGACGCCGTCCTCGCCCGTCGACTCGCCACCCAGCGGCTCGTCGGCCCGGGGCTGGCCAGCCCGGTCGACGCGGTCGAGCTGCTGACCTGCGTCCAGTCGCAGGAGTGGGCGCACGCGGTCTGGTCGGTGGGCATGCGCGTGGCCGGCGCCACCCACACGGGGATCCTCGCCACCTTCGACGCCGGCGACCTGCTGCGGACGCACCTGCTGCGACCCACCTGGCACCTGATCGCGCCCGCCGATCTCGGCTGGGTGCTGGCGGCGACCGCCGACCGGGTGCATCTCAAGAACGGCGGGATGTACCGCCAGACCGGCGTCGACGCGGCCACCGCCGCCCGCTGCGCCGACCTGCTGCACGGGATGCTCGAGGGCGGGCGGAGCCTGACCCGGGCCGAGATCGGCGAGCGGCTGGCGGCGGCGGGGGTCGAGGCGCCCACCGGCATGCGGCTCACCTACCTGGTGATGCGCGCCGAGCTGGACGGGCTGATCGTCAGCGGCCCGCTGCGTGGTCAGCAGCACACGTACGCGCTGGTGACCGAGCGCCTGGCCGACCGGCAGGTGCGGACCCCCGACGACCCGGTCGGCGAGCTGTGGCGCCGGTTCGTGATCGGCCACGGACCGACCAGCGTCCGCGACTTCGCCCGCTGGTCCTCGCTCACCCTGACCGCGGCGCGGGCCGCAGCGGCCCGGTCCGCCGACCGGTTCGCGGCCGCGACAGTGGGGGAGGAGGAGCTCTGGTGGGACCCGGCCTCACCCGACCTGGACCCGACCGCGGCGCGGGACGTGGTCCGGCTGCTGCCCCTCTACGACGAGCTGCCGCTGAGCTACCCGCGACTGAGCTTCCCGCTGGCCGCCGGGCACCCGCACCCGCCCGACGACGACCTCCGCTGGGGCTCGGTGCTGGCCGACCTGACCAACGTGGGAGTGTGGCGGCGGACGATCGTCGAGGGTCGGCGGCGTACGGTCCGGGTCGCGGCTGCGCTGGCCCCGGACACCACGACCGCCCGACGGGCAGCCGTGGACGCGGAGCTGGACCGGCTGGCGGAGTTCCTGGACGCCGATCCGGTCCGAGAGGAGTGGAGCGGACGATGACCACCACCGCCAGGAACGGGCACGTCGTGCTGGCCGAGGCCGACAGCGCACCGTACGGGTCGTTGCGCCAGCGGCCGACCTCCCGCAAGGAGCGCTACGCGATGGGCAAGGCGCTGCGGAAGAAGGTGCCGCGCTCCTCGCTCGGGCGGTGGGAGGTGCGCGCCGACCGGCCGGACCCGGTCGAGCTGATCCAGCAGTCGCACCAGGGCCGGCTGGACTGGCTGGTCCCCACCCGGGTCGCGCGGATGGTCGGCTCGCCGTACGGGTTCCTGCGCGGCAGCGCGATCGTGATGGCCGCCGACGTCGCCGCCCTGCCGGCCACCGGCATCACCCCGGTGATCTGCGGCGACGCGCACCTGGGCAACTTCGGCTTCTACGCCTCACCCGAGGGTGAGCTGGTGATCGACCTGAACGACTTCGACGAGGCCCACCCCGGCGGCTGGGAGTGGGACCTGCGTCGCCTGGTGGCCAGCATCTGGGTGGCCGGTCGGGAGAACGGCAGCAGCGAGGAGCAGTGCGCGGACTCGGTCGCCTCCTGCGTCCGCGCCTACCGCGACGAGGTGCGTGTTCCTGGCCGACGAGCCGCTGCTGATGCGCTCCTACAACCGGCTGGACGTCGACCGGCTGCACGAGACCGCCACCGAGAAGACCCTGCGGGCCGAGATCGAGCGGTCGGCCAAGCGGGCCCGCCACCGCACGTCGGACCGGGCGCTGCCCCGGTTCACCCGCGAGCACCACGGCCGGCGACAGATCGTCGAGGAGCCGCCGCTGATCACCCACGTGATGCGGGCCGAGGAGGACGCGATCGCGCGGCGCTGGACGCCTACCTGGAGACGCTGGCGCCGCACTGGCGGCGGGTGGTCGGCGGCTACACGATCCTCGACGTCGCCCACAAGGTGGTCGGCGTGGGCAGCGTCGGGCTGCGGGCCTACGTGGTCCTGCTGGAGGGCAGCAGCCCCGACGACGTGCTGTTCCTGCAGCTCAAGCAGGCCCGCCGCTCGGTGCTGGCCCCGTACGTGCACGGCGAGTCGGCCTGGCACGCCCACCAGGGCCAGCGGGTGGTGGAGTACCAGCAGGCACTGCAGACGGTCAGCGACCCGCTGCTGGGCTGGACGACGGTCGGGGAGTTCCAGTACTACGTCCGCCAGTTCCGCAACATGAAGGGCACCATCCCGCTGGACGCGATCGACAGCGCGGCGCTGACCGACTACGCCGGCATCGTCGGCCACCTGCTGGCCAAGGGCCACGCCCGCACCAGCGGGGCGTCGATGATCGCCGGCTACTTCGGCAAGGGCGACAACATCGAGCAGGCCATGTGCCGGTTCGCGGCCGCGTACGCCAACCAGACCGAGGTCGACCACGCCGCCTTCGTGGCCGCGGCCCGGGCCGGCCGGCTGCCGATCGAGAAGGGCGCGCTGGACCGGGTGGGGTCGGCCTTCCGGCCCTGATCCCGAACGCCCCCTGATCACTGAATGCTGGAGAGTCAGGTCCTCTTCGGCCGCCAGAGGTAGGCCAGACCGATGCCGATCAGCGCGCCGAGCCCGAGCACCCCGATGCCGCCGATCACCAGTCCGCGGGTCAACCGGGCGTCGGTGGTCTCCGAGCGTTCCAAC
>CAWARE010000028.1:0-27064 GCA_963784345.1 uncultured Actinomycetota bacterium | reverse complement strand
CGTACTTCGCCGAGACGCCCTTCCGCGTGTTCCAGGCCGAGTACGTCGGCGCTGTGGTGATGCCCGGCGGCGCCGGTCAGCCGCGCCGCACCTTCGACGCCTGGCAGGAGTTCGCCAAGCAGCGGGGTCACCGCGGCCTCGCCTACGTCACGGTGGCCGAGGACGGCACCCTCGGCGGCCCGGTCGCCAAGAACCTCTCCGACGCCGAGCGGGACGGCCTGGCCGCCGCCGTCGGCGCCCAGCCGGGCGACTGCGTGTTCTTCGCCGCCGGTGCCCGGCGGGGCGCCCAGGCACTGCTCGGCGCCACCCGGCTCGAGGTGGGCCGCCGCTGCGGGCTGATCGACGAGTCGGCCTGGTCGTTCCTGTGGGTGGTCGACGCCCCGCTGTTCGAGCCCGCCGCCGCCGCGGTGGCGGCCGGTGACGTGGCCGTCGGCTCCGGGGCCTGGACGGCGGTGCACCACGCCTTCACCTCGCCCAAGCCGGAGTCGCTGGACACCTTCGACACCGATCCCGGCTCGGCCCTGGCCTACGCGTACGACCTGGTCTGCAACGGCAACGAGATCGGCGGCGGGTCGATCCGTATCCACCGCCGCGACATCCAGGAGCGGGTGTTCGCGGTGATGGGTCTGTCGGCCGAGGAGGCCCAGGCCAAGTTCGGCTTCCTGCTGGACGCGTTCGCCTTCGGGGCACCGCCGCACGGCGGCATCGCCTTCGGCTGGGACCGGATCTGCGCCCTGCTGGCCGGCACCGACTCGATCCGCGAGGTGATCGCCTTCCCCAAGTCCGGGGGCGGCGTGGACCCGCTGACCGACGCGCCGGCGCCGATCACGCCGGCGCAGCGCAAGGAGGCGGGGGTGGACGCCAAGCCGGCGTCCTGACCCGTCCCGCGAGGACGGACGGCTCGGGCGGCTCAGGCCGCCCGGCTGCCCGGTCCCGCAGCCGCCGCGCACCGAGCACGTTGGGCAGCACCACCCACAGCGCGGCGGTGACGATCCACTGGGCCCAGTTGAGCGCGGTCATCGGTCCGGGCACCAGGTGACCGGCCGCGCCCAGCGGGGTGATCCAGTCGGCCGTGCCCAGCGGCAGGAGCAGACCGACGACCAGGGTGACCACCACCGGGACGACCACTGTCGACAGCGCCGCCAGCCCGGACCGGGGGACCAGCAACCCGGCGGCGCAGCCGACCCCGACCGGGATCAGCTGGAGCAGCAGGCAGCCGACCACCGCCGGCGCGGCACCGGCCCACGGGTCGGTGGCCGGGTTCGACCCGGCGGCGACCGTGACGGCGAGAGCCACCAGCAGAGCCCCCGCCAGCCCGACGACCAGTCCGTAGAGGCCGGCCGCGATCCACCGGCTGCGGAGCGGCTCGCTGGACCGGGACCGGAACTCCCCTTCGGGATCGCGCAGGTCGTAGGTGAGCACCGCCGTCGACATCGGGGTCAGCACCGACATGATCAAGGTGACCAGGGGCGCGACCGTGACGAACGTGCGCAGGGCCGGCTGGGTGATGAAGGCCAGGATGAAGGCGGCTCCGGCGCCGACCACCAGGGTGGCCAGCACCAGGGCCAGCCGCGTCTCGCTGCCCGCCACCAGATCGCGGAGGGCGCCGCGAACCGAGTGGTCGCCGGGCCCGCCGGTCTGGTTCGTGGTCACCCGAGGAACCGTAGTCCTGCGGCCGAGGGCCGGCTGGGATCATCGCCGGATGGACTTCGCGTTGCGCCCCTGGTCGCTCTCGGATGCGGCCGACCTGCGGCGGGCGGTGGCCTCCAGCCCTGACCTTCCCCACCAGCTCGGCGGCGCCGACCTCCGCCGCGAGGACGCCTGCGCCACCTTCATCGCCGAGGTGCTGGCCCCGGCCGAGGGTCGGCTGCAGCTGGCCGTCTGCGTGGATGCGGCAGTAGTGGGCAACGTCGGGCTCAGCCACATCGAGCACCGGAACGACACCGCCTGGGTGTCCTACTGGGTGGCCGCCGGATCCCGCGGCCACGGACTCGCGGGTCGGGCCCTGACGGCGCTGGCCGAGCACGCGTTCACCGACCTCGGGCTGTTCCGGCTCGAGCTCGGTCACCGGGTGGACAACCCCGCCTCCTGCCGGGTGGCGTCCCGGGCGGGCTTCGCGGCGGAGGGCATCGAGCGCTCCAAGCTCCGCTACGGCGACCTCCGCTTCGACGTGGAGACGCACGCCCGGCTGGCCACGGATCCTCAGCTCCGGCCGTAGGCTGGGCGCCGCCATGAGTGAGGACCTGTTCGGCGGCCTGGTCGGCTCGCCCGCGACCGCCACCTCCGCCGCGAGCACCGGCGGCAGCCTGGCCGACGCCAACCGCGCCGGCGACGGTGACGCCCGCAGCGGGCTGCCGCTGCCGGTCCGGATGCGACCCCGGACCCTGGACGAGATCGTCGGACAGCAGCACCTGCTGGCGCCGGGCTCGCCACTGCGCCGGCTCGCCTCCGGGGAGCCGATGTCGGTGTTCCTGTGGGGCCCGCCGGGGGTGGGCAAGACGACCATCGCCTCGGTCGTGTCGCGGCAGACCGACTCGAAGTTCGTGGAGATCTCCGCGGTCACCGCCGGGGTCAAGGACGTCCGGGCCGTCCTCGACCAGGCCCGCCGCGACCTGCAGACCGGGCGTCAGACGGTGCTGTTCGTCGACGAGGTGCACCGCTTCTCCAAGACCCAGCAGGACGTGCTGCTGCCCGCGGTGGAGAACCGACTGGTCACCCTGATCGCCGCCACCACCGAGAACCCGAGCTTCTCGGTCATCTCCCCGCTGCTGTCCCGCTCGCTGCTGCTCACCCTGCGGCCGCTCACCGACGACGACATCTCCGGCCTGCTGGACCGCGCCCTGGCCGACGACCGCGGACTGCGCGGGGCGTACGCGTTGGACGACGACGCCCGGGGCAACCTGCTGCGGCTCGCCGGTGGCGACGCCCGCCGGGCGCTGACCTACCTGGAGGAGTCGGCGGCCGGGGCCGGGGCGGTCGGGGCGCCGACCATCAGCACCGACATCGTCGAGCAGGCGGTCGACAAGGCGGCGATCCGCTACGACCGCGACGGCGACCAGCACTACGACGTGATCAGCGCCTTCATCAAGTCCATCCGCGGCTCCGACGTGCAGGCTTCCCTGCACTACCTGGCCCGGATGATCGCGGCCGGGGAGGACCCCCGCTTCATCGCCCGGCGGCTGGTCATCCTGGCCAGCGAGGACATCGGCCTGGCCGACCCGACCGCGCTGACCACGGCGGTGGCGGCGGCCGACGCGGTGGCCTTCATCGGGATGCCGGAGGGCCGGATCAACCTGGCCCAGGCGGTCATCGCCCTGGCGCTGGCGCCCAAGTCGAACGCCGTGGTGATGGCGGTCGACGCGGCCCTGGCCGACGTGCACGCGGGCAGGATCGGTCTGGTCCCGCCGCACCTGCGCGACGCGCACTACGCCGGCGCCAAGACGTACGGGCACGGTCAGGACTACCGCTACGCCCACGACCACCCGCACGGCATCGCCGAGCAGCAGTACCTGCCCGACGAGCTGACCGACGTCCGCTACTACAGCCCGACCGACCACGGGGCGGAGGCGGCGCATCGCCGCGCGGCTCGCCCGGATCGAGGAGCTGCTCGGGCGGAAGTAGGGCGAAGCCGGCGAGCATCCGGGGGGTAGGGTTCTCTCGACCTGACCAGACCCACGCACCCGAAGGAACCCCGCATGACTCTTGGAGGAATCGCCGGCCTGATCGCCGCCGTCGCCTTCGTCGCGCTGGTGGGGATGGTCGCCGTGCCCCTGTGGAAGACGGGCCGGGTGCTGGACGAGCTCCGGCGGACCGTCCACGACATCGGGGAGGAGTCGGTCCCGATCCTGACCGAGCTGCAGGACACGGTCCGGGTCACCAACGGCGAGATCGGCCGGATCGGCCAGGTCACCGACGAGGTGGCGGTGCTGAGCAAGAACGCGGCGGCGCTGTCGGAGAACGCGGCCCAGGTCAGCGGTCTGCTCACCCACGCGGTCGGCACGCCGGTGATCAAGGTGGCCTCCCTGGCCCACGGCATCAAGGCCGGTTTCACCGGTGGACGTCGGCCGGCCGAGCTGGAACAGAAGGGCTGAGCGATGTTCGGACGAGTGTTCTGGTTCGCCGTCGGCGCCGGCGTGACGATCTACGTGGTGGTCAAGGCGCGCGACTACATCGACAAGCACAGCCCCGAGGCGCTGGTGGAGCGGGTGCAGGCGTCGGTGGTGGACGCGGGCGACGCGACCAAGGCCTTCGTGGCCCGGGTCCGAGCTGCTCAGGCCGAGCGTGAGGCGGAGCTCCGCTCCACGATCGGCCTGCCCCAGTAGCCACCCGACCGACCGTCGACCCCGCTCGGGGCGACACACCTGCGAGGACCACATCATGCAAACCGCCGAGATCCGGCGCCGCTTCCTGGACTTCTTCTCCTCCCGCGGCCACGAGGTGGTGCCGTCGGCACCACTGCTCTACAACGACCCGACCCTGCTGTTCGTCAACGCCGGCATGGTCCCGTTCAAGCCGTACTTCACCGGAGCCGAGCCGGCTCCCTTCAGCCGCGCCACCAGCGTGCAGAAGTGCGTCCGCACCCTCGACATCGAGGAGGTGGGCAAGACCACCCGGCACGGCACCTTCTTCCAGATGAACGGCAACTTCTCCTTCGGCGAGTACTTCAAGGCCGAGGCGATCAAGTACGCCTGGGACCTGGTCACCACCTCCCAGGAGGCCGGCGGTCTGGGCTTCGACCCCGACAAGGTCTGGGTCACGGTGCTGCACTCCGACGACGAGGCCGCCGCGCTGTGGTCCAACATCGCGGGGCTGCCGGACCACCGCATCCAGCGTCGCGGACTGCTGGACAACTACTGGCACATGGGCATCCCCGGCCCCGGCGGTCCGTGCAGCGAGATCTACATCGACCGCGGTGCCGAGTACGGGCCCGACGGCGGCCCGATCGTGGACGAGGACCGGTTCCTGGAGATCTGGAACCTGGTGTTCATGCAGGAGGAGCTGTCGGCGGTGCGGGCCAAGGACGACTTCGACGTCGTCCGGCCGCTGCCCCGGCCGAACATCGACACCGGCATGGGTCTGGAGCGGGTGGCGTACCTGCTCCAGGGCGTCGACAACCTGTACGAGATCGACGAGGTCTACCCCGTCATCGAGCGGGCGGCCGAGCTGGCCGGGCAAGCGCTACGGCGCCGACCACGGCGACGACGTCCGGCTGCGGGTGGTGGCCGACCACGTCCGCTCGGCGCTGATGCTGATCGGCGACGGGGTGACGCCCGGCAACGAGGCGCGCGGCTACGTGCTGCGCCGCCTGCTGCGCCGCGTGGTCCGCTCGATGCGCCTGCTCGGGATGGATGCGCCCAGCTTCGGCGAGCTGTTCCCGGTCAGCCGGGACGCCATGCAGGGGTCCTACCCCGAGGTGGCCACCGACTTCGCCCGGATCTCCGACATCGCGTACGCCGAGGAGGAGGCGTTCCGCGGGACGCTGACCCAGGGCACCCACCTGTTCGACCTGGCGGTCAGCAAGGCGCGGTCGGAGTCGGCCAGCGTGTTGTCCGGCGACCGGGCGTTCCAGCTGCACGACACGTACGGGTTCCCGATCGAGCTGACCCTGGAGATGGCCGGCGAGCAGGGACTCGAGGTCGACGAGGCCGGCTTCCGCACCCTGATGACCGAGCAGCGGGACCGGGCCAAGGCCGACGCGCGGTCCAAGAAGGGCAGCGGGGTCAACACCGAGGTCTACACCCGGCTGCGGGCCGAGGGGGAGACGCCGTTCACCGGCTTCGAGACCCTGACGAGTGAGTCAGCGGTCCGCGGCATCGTGGTCGACGGGCAGCTGCGGGAGGTGGCCCTGCCCGGCGACCAGGTCGAGGTGGTGCTCGACCGAGACCCCGTTCTACGCCGAGTCCGGTGGCCAGTCCGGCGACCACGGCGAGATCGTCACCAGCGACGGCCTGCGGCTGCGGGTCGACGACGTGCAGCGGCCGGTCAAGGGTCTGGTCGTGCACAAGGTCACCGTCGGCGAGGGCGAGCTGCGGACCGGGCAGACGGTCCGGGCCGTGGTCGACGGCGACTGGCGGCTCGGCGCCTGCCAGGCGCACTCGGCCACCCACGTGATCCACGAGGCGCTGCACGAGATCCTCGGCCCGACGGCCCTGCAGGCCGGCTCGTTCAACCGGCCCGGCTACATGCGGCTGGACTTCCGCTGGAACCACGGCGTGACCGAGGACCAGAAGGCCAAGATCGAGCAGCTCTGCAACGAGGCGATCCGGGCCGATCTCGGCGTCTCCGCGACCCTGATGCCGCTGGCCGAGGCGCGTGCGTCCGGGGCCATCGGTCTGTTCGGCGAGGTCTACGGCGAGGTCGTCCGGGTCGTCGACATGGGCGACGGCTGGTCCCGGGAGCTGTGTGCCGGCACCCACGTCGCGCAGTCGGCCCAGGTCGGTCTGCTGGCGCTGAACGCGGAGTCCTCGGTCGGCTCCGGCATCCGCCGGGTGGAGGCGTTCGTCGGGATGGAGGCGTTCCAGCACCTGGCCAAGGAGCGCTCGCTGGTGATGGGTCTGGCCGACACCCTCAAGGTGCAGCCGGACCAGCTGAGCGAGCGGGTGGCGCGGATGGTCGCGCAGCTGAAGGAGGCGGAGCGGGAGATCGCGTCGCTGAAGTCGGCGAACCTGCTGGCCGGTCTGGACGCCATCACCGCCAAGACGCAAGACATGTGGGGGATCGGCTACATCGCGCACCGGGCCGACGGCGTGACCGGCAACGACCTGCGGACGCCTGGTCCAGGAGGTGCGGAACCAGGTCGCCAACCAGACCGCCGTGGTCTGCGTGATCGGCGGCACGGCCGACAAGCCGGCCGTGGTGATCGCCACCACCGAGGGCGCTCGGCACCGCGGGCGTCAAGGCCGGTGAGCTGGTCACCATCGCCGCCAAGGCGCTCGGTGGTCGGGGCGGCGGCAAGGACGACCTCGCCCAGGGCGGCGGCACCGACGCCACCGGCGCCGACCAGGCGTTCACCGACGTCGAGTACGCCATCGGCGGCATCGCCACCCGGTGACACGCCGAGTTTCCGCACCGGTGCGCGGCTGGCCCTGGACTGGGGTCAGGCGCGCATCGGGGTGGCCGCCTGCGACCCGGCCGGCACGCTGGCCTACCCGGTCGAGGCGGTCCCGGCCGGACCGGGCGCCATCGGTCGGATCGTGGCCCTGGTGGCCGAGTACGAGCCGATCGAGCTGGTCGTCGGGCTGCCGCGGTCGCTGTCCGGCGGTGAGGGACCGTCGGCGGCGCTGGTCCGGACCCAGGTCGCCGCGCTGGCGTCAGCGGTCGACCCGCTGCCGGTCCGGCTGGTCGACGAACGGCTGACCACGGTCACCGCCGCCCAGCGACTGCGGGCGGGCGGGAAGTCGGCGAAGAAGCAGCGGTCGCGGATCGACGCCGCCGCGGCGGCGGCCATCCTGGAACACGCGCTGGACAGCGAACGTCACTCGGGCCAGCCGCCCGGCGAGTTACTATCGATCGCGGACGCGCACGACTGACCCGAAGTGAGCTCCACCCAGGTGTGGACGGAGCCCTAGGTAGGCCTGGGAACGGCCAGGCGAACAGGAGACCGACGCGTGACATCGATGCTGGACCCGGATCTGCGACCGAGCCCGGCCCGCGAGTTCGTCCACAAGGGCAAGGGCTGCCTGGCCGTGCTGGTGGCCGCCGCCGTGCTGGTCTTCGGGGCCTACTTCGTCTACGACCGCGCCGGTGGTCTGCTGGCCGGCTGGGGCGAGGTCGCCGACTACCCGGGACCGGGCAAGGGCAGCATCACCGTCACCGTGCCCGAGGGCGCCACCGTCAGCCAGATCGGCGACATCCTGGTGGAGAACAAGGTGGTCCAGTCCGAGCAGGCGTGGAGCGAGGCCGTCGCCTCCGAGGAGCGCTCCACCAGCATCCAACCCGGCCGTTACGCGATGCAGACCGAGATGCGGGCGATCGACGCCCTCACCCTGCTGATCAACCCCGGCGAGTACCGGGTCCGGGCCCAGTTCACCGTCCAGGAGGGCCTGCGGCTCACCGCCCAGGTCGACGCCCTGGTCAAGGGCACCAAGATCAAGAAGTCGGCGTACGAGAAGGCGCTGGACAAGCCCGAAGACGCTGGGGCTGCCCGTCGTACGCCAAGAACCGGCCGGAGGGGTTCCTGTTCCCCGACACCTACGAGCTGACCGCCGGGGCCAACGCCACCTCGGTGCTGAAGCAGATGACGGCGCGGTTCAACGACGTGGCCGACGAGGTCGACCTGGTCGGCTCGGCCAAGAAGCTGGACCGGTCGCCGTACGAGCTGGTGATCGTGGCCAGCATCATCGAGAAGGAGGTCCGGGCCGAGGGGGACCGGGCCAAGGTCGCCCGGGTGCTCTACAACCGGCTGGACCAGGGCGAGCCGCTCGGCCTGGACTCGACGGTCATCTACGCCGAGAAGCTGAAGACCAACACCACCACGCCGGAGGACCGGGCCAGCACCTCGAAGTACAACACCTACAAGTACGCCGGCCTCCCGCCCGGTCCGATCTCCGCGCCCGGCAAGGCGGCCCTGGAGGCTGCCGCCAACCCCGCCGACGGCAAGTGGATGTACTTCGTGACGGTGAACTTCGACACCGGCGAGACCAAGTTCGCCAACACCCTCGCCGAGCACAACCAGAACGTGAAGGAGTTCCAGGCCTGGTGCCAGGCGAAGAAGGGTCGCTGTGACAGCTGAGCCCGCGGCGACACCTGCGCCGTCCTGGGCTCGCCGATCGCGCACTCGCTCTCGCCGGCGCTGCACCTCGCCGCGTACGCGCACCTGGGGCTGGACTGGACCTACGAGCGGCACGAGGTGGAGGCCGACGGGCTGGCCGGCTTCGTGGCCGGCTGCGGACCTCGCTGGCGCGGGCTGAGCATGACCATGCCGCTCAAGGAGGCCGCCCTCGCCCTGGGCGAGGTCGATGAGCTGGCCCGGCTGGCCGGGGCCAGCAACACCCTGGTGTTCGGCGGGAGTGTCGCCGACAGCGACCGGGCGCCCCGGCTGTTCAACACCGACGTCGGCGGCCTGGTCGACGCGCTCACCGCCGGCGGGGTGGCCGGCGCGCACCGGGCCACCGTCCTCGGTTCCGGCGCCACCGCCCGGTCCACCCTGGTCTCGCTGGCCCGGTTGGGGGTAGGCGAGGTGACGGTGGTGGCGCGCACTCCGGCCAAGGCCGCCGTGCTGGTGCCGCTGGCCGAGACGCTCGGCGTGCGGCTCCGGCTGCAGCCGTGGGACGAGCCGGTCGCCGTCACCGACCTGCTGGTCTCCACCGTGAACGCCGGGGCGGCCGACGACCGGGCCGAGGAGCTGGCGGAGATGAGCGCGGCCGTCTTCGACGTCATCTACCACCCGTGGCCGACCCCGCTGGCCCAGGCGGCGGTGGCCCGGGACCGCGTGGTGCTGAACGGTCTGGACCTGCTCGTCCACCAGGCTGTCGGGCAGATCGAGCTGATGACCGGGCAGGCGGTGCCGGCCGCGGTGCTCTACCGGGCCGGGCACGCGGCCCTCGCCACCGCCTGAGCCCCTGGCCACCGCCTGAGCACTGGGCGGGCGCCCGGCCCGCCCGTGGAAGACTGGCCCGATGCTCAGATGGTTGACGGCCGGGGAGTCCCACGGTCCCGCGCTGGTGGCGATCCTGGAGGGGCTGCCCGCCCACGTCCAGGTCACCAGCACCGACATCGCCGACGCGCTGGCCCGCCGCCGCCTCGGCTTCGGTCGCGGCGCGCGGATGAAGTTCGAGGCCGACCAGGTCACCATCCTCGGCGGCGTCCGGCACGGCGAGACCCAGGGCGGACCGGTCGCCATCCAGGTCGGCAACACCGAGTGGCCCAAGTGGGAGACGGTCATGTCGCCCGACCCGGTGGACGCCGAGGTGCTGGAAGGCCGCGCCCGCAACGCCCCGCTGACCCGACCGCGACCCGGGCACGCCGATCTGGTCGGCATGCAGAAGTACGACTTCGACGAGGCCCGACCGATCCTGGAGCGGGCCAGCGCCCGCGAGACCGCCGCTCGGGTGGCCCTGGGCCGGGTGGCCACCAACTTCCTCCAGCAGGCGTACGGCGTGACGCTGCTCAGCCACGTGGTCGAGCTGGGCTCGGTGGCCGGACCCGCCGACGGGGTGCTGCCCACGCTGGCCGACCTCGCCGTGATCGACGACGACCCGCTGCGCTGCTTCGACCGGGAGCTGTCGGCGGCCATGTACGCCGAGGTGGAGGCGGCCCAGAAGGACGGTGACACGCTCGGTGGCGTGGTCGAGGTGGTCGTCTGGGGGCTGCCCCCGGGACTCGGGTCGCACGTTCACTGGGACCGGCGCCTGGACGCCAAGCTGGCCGGTGCGCTGATGGGCATCCAGGCCATCAAGGGGGTCGAGGTCGGCGACGGCTTCACCCTGGCCCGCACCCGCGGCAGCCTGGCCCACGACGAGATCGTGCCCGGCGCCGACGGCATCGCCCGGGCCACCCACCGGGCCGGCGGCACCGAGGGCGGGATGAGCACCGGCGAGGTGCTGCGGGTCCGCGCCGCGATGAAGCCGATCGCCACCGTGCCGCGGGCCCTGCGGACCATCGACACCGCCACCGGCGAGGCGACAGTGGCCCACCACCAGCGCTCCGACGTGTGTGCGGTGCCGGCCGCCGGTGTCGTGGCGGAGGCGATGGTCGCCCTGGTGCTGGCCGAGGCCGCGCTGGAGAAGTTCGGCGGCGACTCCGTGGGGGAGACCCGCCGCAACCACCAGGCGTACCTGGCCGACGTGGCCGAGCGTGGTCTGCGCGTCCATGACTGAGGCCGCCGCACCCCGGCAGGAGAACCGACCGGTGGTGCTGGTCGGGGCCCCCGGATCGGGCAAGTCGACTGTCGGCCGGCGGCTGGCCGCTGCGCTGGACCGCGAGTTCTTCGACGTCGACGCGGTGATCGAGGAGCGGGCGGGCAAGCCGATCGCGGAGATCTTCGTCGACGACGGCGAACCCGCCTTCCGGGCTCTGGAGGAAGCGACGACGGTGGAGCTGCTCGAGCGCTCGGCGGTGGTCTCCCTCGGTGGTGGGGCGGTGCTGTCGGCCACGGTGCGGCAGGCGCTGGCCGGTCACCAGGTGGTCTGGCTGCAGGTGTCGGCCGCCTCGGCCGCCGACCGGGTCGGTCTGAGCTCGGCCCGACCGCTGCTGCTCGGCAACGTGCGCGGCCGGCTGATCCAGCTGCTCAACCAGCGCACCCCGCTGTACGCCGAGGTGGCGAGCCTGACAGTGGCCACCGACGGGCAGACCCCCGACGACGTGGTGGCGGCCGTCCAGGCCGGTCTGCTGCCGTCGTCCGCGGCGGTCGAGGGCGCGTGAGCACCGCAGCCGTCCGGGTCTCCGCCGACGACCCGTACGACGTCGTCATCGGTCACCGGTTGCACGACCGGATCCCCGCGCTGCTCGGTGACGGGGTCCGCCGGACCGCTGTGCTGCACCCGCCGACGATGCTGGACGCGGCCGAGCGGGTGGGGCACGCTCTGGCGGCGGCGGGGATCGAGCCGGTCCGCATCGACGTGCCCGACGGGGAGGCGGCGAAGACCGCGTCGGTGGCCGCGCGCTGCTGGTCGGTCCTCGGGTCGGCCGGCTTCACCCGCTCCGACGCGGTGGTCGGCGTCGGCGGCGGGTCGACCACCGACCTGGCCGGTTTCGTGGCCGCCACCTGGCTGCGAGGCGTCCGCCTGGTCACCGTCCCGACGACGCTGCTGGCCATGGTCGACGCCGCTGTCGGCGGCAAGACCGGCATCAACACCCCCGAGGGCAAGAACCTGGTCGGCGCGTTCTACGAGCCGGCCGGGGTGGTCTGCGACCTGGACACCCTCGTCTCGCTGTCCGCCGCCGAGCTGCGTTCGGGGATGGCCGAGGTGGTCAAGTGCGGCTTCATCGCCGACCCCGAGATCCTCGCCCTGGTGGAGAAGAACCCCGCCGACGCGCTCGAGCCGACCGGACCGGTGCTGGCCGAGCTGGTGCGCAGAGCCGTCCAGGTGAAGGCCACCGTCGTCTCCGCCGACCTCCGTGAGGCGACCTCGGTCGGGACCCACGTGGGCCGGGAGGCCCTCAACTACGGTCACACCCTGGGCCACGCCATCGAGCAGCACGAGCAGTACCGCTGGCGGCACGGCGAGGCGATCAGCACCGGGATGGTGTTCGTGGCCGAGCTCGCCCACCGGGCCGGTCTGATCGACGCCGATCTGGTCGCCCGGCACCGCGACCTGCTGACCGCCCTGCAGCTGCCCACCGGCTACCGGGCCGACGCGTACGACGATCTGCGCGCGCTGATGGCGGTGGACAAGAAGACCCGCGGTTCCACGCTGCGGTTCGTGGTGCTGCACGGGCTCGGGCAGCCGGCGATCCTGGCCGGTCCCTCCCCGGACCTGCTAGCGGCGGCGTACGCGGCCGTCAGCTAGATGGACTGGCGGCTGGTCACCGAGTTCCTGGCCTCCGTGGGGTACGGGCTGCTGTCGGCGTTCATCCCCGTCTTCAACTCCGAGGTCTACATCGTGGCCGCGCAGGCTCTGGGACTGACCGCCGAGGTGTCGGCGGCCGTCGGGGTGGCCGCTCGGCCAGACCATCGGCAAGACCGCGATCGTGGTCGGCCTGCGGCACGGCACCCGACTGCCCTTCCTGCAGCGCCACCTGACCCGGCTGAAGGAGCGCTCGGCGTCCCGGCCGGACCAGGGACCGCCCGGACGGATCAGGTCGGCGTACCGGCGGTGGTCGGCGCGGCTGCTCGACCTGATCGGTCACAGCCGCTGGGGCGCGCTGATCATCTTCGTCTCCGGTGCCACCGGACTGCCGCCGGTCTTCGCGGTCCAGTTCCTGGTCCCGGCCACGCGGATGCCGGCCTGGGTGTTCGCCGTCGCGCTGCTGCTGGGACGCTGCGTGTTGTTCCTGGCTGTCGCGTTCGGGGCGAGCGCGATCATCGCCGGGCTGTTCTCGTGAGACGGAGGGAGTGGAGATGAGGTCGTTGCCCGAGCCGGCGGACGTCTTCGGTCGGGCGGCCCGGGCGGTGGCCGACGTGGTGGGCACGATCCCGCCGGATCGCTGGGACGGACCCGGGCTGGGGGAGTGGGACCTGCGGTCCCTGGTCGGACACACCAGCCGGGCACTGCTGACCGTCGAGGCCTACCTCCAGCGGCCGGCGGACCAGGAGGATCTGACCACCGCCGCGGCGTACGTCGCGGCCGGAAGACGCCTCGCGGCCGATGCCGGTGGCGGGGTCGCCCAGCGTGGCCGCGACGCCGGCGCGGCTCTCGGCCCAGAACCGGCTGAGGCGTTCACCGCGATCGTGGACCGCGTGCTGCCGCAGTGCGAACGTGCCGACGACCCGGTGATCGCCACCATCGCGGGCGGCATGCGGCTCTCGGTCTACCTGGAGACGCGCACCTTCGAGCTGGTGGTGCACGGCGTGGACATCACCGACGCCCTCGGCGTCGCGCCGCCGGCCTTCGGTGTCGAGGTGTGGCGGACCGCGCTGGAGCTGGCCGCCGCCGTCGCCGTGCTCACCGACGAAGCCCCGGCGCTGCTGCGCGCGCTGACCGGCCGGGCTGTTCTGCCGCCCGGGTACAGCATCGTCTGAGGTCGACCCGGAACCTCGCCGAACCCGCGCCTCAACGGTCACCCGTCGGCGTGTCGCACCTCGGAAAGCCATCGAGCCCCGCGTTTGTCCCGTTTGCCGTTTATCCACAGGCCAGAGCGCCGGCGTTCTCTGTCCACAGATGTGCCGGCACCCCGGTCGATCTCGGCCGCGATCCACAGATTGGCTGCGTGAGAAGCGACGCGCTGATCGAGCACCTGCTGACCGAAGACCCCGTCCTCCTGGCACGAGACCACCGCGACCTGCGCCACGCGATCCTGCGAGCGACCGGAGCGGGCCGCCTCCGGCGTCTGCTCCCGGGCGTGTACGTCGACGCCGGGCAGGCCGACGAGCTCGCCCTCAGGGCCGCCGCCGTGGCGCGCTGGGATCCTTCCGCCGTGATCTGCGGCCGGGCGGCCGCAGCGCTGACGTACTGGCCGCAGATCGATGTCGGGCCGCTCGTGGTGGCGTCACCGGTCCGGCACGCGAGCCAGCGAGGCTTCACCTTCGTGGAGCGACGAATCCCGCCCGACCTGGTGGGGGAGGTCGGGCACGTTCGCACGACAGTGCCTGCGCTGACCGCGATCGAGCTGGCCACCACCGACTTCACGGACCCGATCGACATCGCCCTGCGCCAGCGTGTGGCGTCGTTGCCGAGCATGTACGAGGCCCTCCAGCTGACCAGCCACCGCCGCGGCCACACCGACCGTCGGCGGGTGCTGCTGGACTCCCGCGACGAGCCGTGGTCCGCCGCGGAGCGGCTGGCGCACCGGATCTACCGGCGGGCGGGCATCACCGGCTGGACCACCAACCTCAAGACCGTCGTGCCGGATGTCGGCACCTACTACCTGGACATCGCCTTCCGCCGGGAGCGCGTCGCGAGCGAGATCGACGGTCGACTGCACGAGACGGACGTGGACCTGTTCGAGAGCGACCGGATCCGGCAGAACGCGTTGATGCTCCGCGGCTGGCTGGTGCTGCGGTTCACCTGGCACATGCTCGATACCGATCCGGCGTACGTGATCGCCGCGACCAGGGAGGCGGTGGCCCTCCGCGGGACAGACGCGGGGTTCACGGGGTGCTACGGCCGCGACACGCCGTGGCCGACCCGTTGACCAGCTCGTCTGTCCCGGCGCACGGATCAACTGTCGGTGCACAGCGACTAGACTCACTCGCTGGCCCCGTGTGGGTCACACGAACTCTCCAGTACGCGAAGGGCAACGACGTGGCGTCGACGAACGATCTGAAGAACGGCATGGTGCTCGACCTCGACGGTCAGCTGTGGTCGGTGGTCTGGTTCCAGCACCACAAGCCGGGCAAGGGCAACACAGTGGTCCGCACCAAGCTCAAGCACGTGCTCTCGGGCAAGGTCGTCGACCGCACGTTCAACTCCGACACCAAGGTCGACACCGCCAACGTCGACCGGCGCGAGATGCAGTACCTCTACCACGACGGCACCGGCTTCGTCTTCATGGACATCAGCAGCTACGAGCAGCTGTCCATCGCCGACGAGACCGTGGGCGACGCGAAGAACTACCTGCTCGAGGGGCAGAACGCCACCGTGGCCATCCACGAGGAGAACCCGCTCTACCTCGACCTGCCGGCGTCGGTGGAGCTGGAGATCACCTACACCGAGCCCGGCCTGCAGGGCGACCGCAGCACCGGCGGCACCAAGCCGGCGACCGTGGAGACCGGTCTCCAGATCCAGGTCCCGCTGTTCCTGACCAACGGCGAGAAGGTCAAGGTCGACACCCGGACGGGCGACTACCTCGGCCGCGTCGGCTCCTGAGCCGGACCGAGCGAGCGAAGCACCGGGCATGACCACGCGCACCACCCACAGCAGCACCCAGACCAAGGCCCGCAAGCGCGCCGTCGACATCTTGTTCGAGGCTGATCTCCGCGACACCGACGTGCTCGCCACGCTGGCCGAGCGGTCGGCCGACGCCGAGCCGCCGGTGCGCGACTTCACCGCGGGCCTGGTGCAGGGCGTCTCGGCGCACCAGGAGGTCATCGACGCCCGGATCGTGCGGGCCCTGACCGACGGCTGGAGTCTGCAGCGGCTGCCCCGGGTGGACCGCACGATCATGCGGATCGCCGTCTTCGAGATCGACCACACGCCGGTGCCGGATGCGGTCGCCGTCTCCGAGGCGGTCGGTCTGGCCGGTCAGCTGTCCACCGACGACTCGCCGAAGTTCGTCAACGGCGTGCTGCGGACCGTGGTGGAGACCAAGGCCCCGTCCGAGCCGACGACGGCCAGCCGACGCCGACCGCCGAGATCGCCTGAGGTCGCAGGTAGCTGAGAACGACGAACGCGGCCGCCCCCTTAGAAGGGGCGGCCGCGTTCGCGATGACGGGAGCGGTCAGCGGGAGCGGGCGCCCACCGGCTCCTCCAGGAGCCGCCGCGGGGCGACCGGGCCCACGGCCGCGGTCTCGACGGGGCGGGCCGGCTCGCCGGAGACCGCCGTCTGCGCCTCGGTCTTGAGGCTGATCGTGCTCCGCAGCGGGACCTCCTTGATCAAGATCACCGCGACCAGCGAGACCAGGGCCGCGGCCGCGCCGATCAGGAAGATCAGACCGGTGGCGTCGCCGTACGCCCCACGCACGATCTGCAGCACCGGAGCGGGCAGGCTGGACAGGTCCAGGCTGGCGGGAGCGGACCCGCCACCGCTGATCCCGAGGGCCGCCAGCCCGTCGACGATGAGCTTCTGCACGTGGTCGGCCAGCACGGCACCGAGCACGGACACCCCGAGCGCGCCACCGAGCGAGCGGAAGAAGGCGACGCTGGCGGAGGTGGAGCCGATGTCGGACACGTCGACGGTGTTCTGCACCGCCAGCACCAGGTTCTGCATCATGGCGCCGACCCCCAGACCCATCAGGGCCATGCCGACGGTGATGAACCACATCGGGGTGGTGTGGTCGATCGAGCCGAGGACGGCCAGTCCCGCGGTGAGCGAGACCGCCCCACCGACCAGGAACCGCTTGAACCGTCCGGTGCGGCTGACCAGCTGACCGCACAGCGTCGACGACAGCAGCAGCGCGGCCATCAGCGGGATGGTGAGCAGACCGGCGTGGGTGGGGCTGTAGCCGCGGGCCAGCTGGAAGTACTGGCCGAGGAAGGTGGTGCCGCCGAACAGGCCGATGCCGACGGAGACGCTGGCCACGATGACCAGGATCGCGGTCCGGTTGGCCAGCAGCCGCAGCGGCACCAACGGCTCCGGCGCCCGCAGCTCCCACCACACGGTGACGGCGAGCAGCACCACCGTCGAGCCCAGGAAGGCGGCGGTCTGCCAGCTCCACCAGCCGAAGTCGTTGCCGGCGAAGGTGACCCACAGCATCGGCAGGCTGGCGGTCGCCGCCAGCAGCACCGCGCCGAGGTAGTCGATCTTGGGCTGGCGGTGGCCGACGGTGAACACCTTCAGCGTGGACTGGATCACGAACAGCGAGATGACGGCCAGCGGCACGCAGACGAAGAAGCACCAGCGCCAGCCGAGCGAGGTGTCCACCAGCAGGCCACCCAGCAGCGGGCCGGAGACGGTGCTGACGGCCATCACCGAGCCCATGTAGCCGGCGTAGCGACCGCGCTCCCGCGGGGCGATGATCGTGCCCATGATCGCCTGGACCAGAGCGGTCAGGCCGCCCATGCCGAGTCCCTGCACGACACGCATGGCCAGCAGGAACGGCACCGACTGGGCGAACCCGGCGGCGACCGATCCGGCCACGAAGATGACGATGGCGACCTGGACCAGCCGCTTCTTGTCGAACAGGTCGGACAGCTTGCCCCAGATCGGCGTCGAGACGGTGGTGGCCAACAGGGCGGCGGTGATGACCCAGGTGTACTGGCGCTGGGTGCCGGCCAGGTCGCCGATGATGGTGGGCAGGGCCACCGAGACGATCGTGGACGACAGCATGGCGGTGAACAGGGCTGCCAGCAGACCGGTCATCGCCTCGAGGATCTGGCGGTGGGTCATGCTGGCCGGCTCGGCGGCGCGGCGGGGGGCGACAGTGGCTGACACGGGTGGATCTCCTGCAGCTGGGCAGTGGGTGGTGACGGGAAAGCATCGTTGCTTGCTTCATACAACTATACGAACGTCAGATGCATAGCGCAACTAATTACACACGTGATCCATTCCACAGCCGGACGGTCACAGTGAACGGAATCGGGTTCTGGGGTCGGCAACTGCTACCCTCATCGCGGTCAAAGCCACCCTTTAAGACCTGTCCAGTGAGGCAGGAAAGGACGGTCATGCACTCTGCTGGTTCTCCCACGCCCGCGACCCGGTCGCAGGTCCCCGAGGCGATCCTCGTTCTCGAAGACGGGAGGACCTTCCGCGGACGGGCTCTCGGCGCCATCGGGGAGACCTTCGGTGAGGCGGTGTTCGCCACCGCCATGTCGGGCTACCAGGAAACGCTCACCGACCCGTCGTACGCGCGCCAGGTGGTGGTGGCCACCGCGCCGCACATCGGCAACACCGGGTGGAACGACGAGGACGACGAGTCCGGTCGGATCTGGGTCGCGGGCTACGTGATCCGCGACGCCGCCCGGGTGCCCTCGAGCTGGCGGTCGCGCCGCAGCCTGGCCGACGAGCTGGCCGCGCAGGGGATCGTCGGCATGTCCGACGTCGACACCCGGGCGCTGACCCGGCACCTGCGCGAGCGGGGTGCCATGCGGGTCGGCGTGTCCAGCGTGGAGACCGACCCGGAGGCCCTGCTGGCCCGGGTGCTGGAGCAGCCGGCCATGGCCGGGGCCCACCTGGCCGACGAGGTCAGCACCGACCGGGCGTACGTGATCGAGGCCCGGGGTGAGAAGCGGCAGACGGTGGTCGCCCTCGACCTGGGCATCAAGTCGATGACGCCCTACCGGATGGCCGAGCGGGGGATCGAGACCCACGTGCTGCCGTCCACCGCGACGTTCGCCGAGGTCGCCGCCCTGCGGCCCGACGGCGTCTTCTTCTCCAACGGCCCCGGCGATCCCGAGGCCACCGACGGTCCGGTGGAGGTGCTCCGGGAGGTGCTGGCCGCCGGCATCCCGTACTTCGGCATCTGCTTCGGCAACCAGCTGTTCGGCCGGGCCCTGGGCTTCGGCACCTACAAGCTGACCTACGGGCACCGCGGCATCAACCAGCCGGTGATGGACCTGACCACCCGGCGGGTGGAGATCACCGCCCACAACCACGGCTTCGCCGTCGACGCCCCCATCGGGCAGCCGACCCCCACCCCGTACGGGATCGCCACCGTCAGCCACGTCGGTCTGAACGACGACGTGGTCGAGGGGCTGGAGCTCCGCGACGAGGACGGCGACCTGCTCTCGTTCTCGGTGCAGTACCACCCCGAGGCCGCGGCCGGACCGCACGACGCCAGCTACCTGTTCGACCGGTTCGTCGAGCTGATGTCGCACGACCGCGCGACGAAGAAAGAGGCTCGCTGATGCCCAAGCGCACCGACATCGACTCGATCCTGGTGATCGGGTCCGGCCCGATCGTGATCGGGCAGGCCTGCGAGTTCGACTACTCCGGCACCCAGGCCTGCCGGGTGCTGCGGGAGGAGGGGTTCCGGGTCATCCTGGTCAACTCCAACCCGGCCACGATCATGACCGACCCCGAGTTCGCCGACGCGACCTACCTCGAGCCGATCACGCCGGAGTTCGTCGAGCAGGTGATCGCCAAGGAGCGTCCCGACGCGTTGCTGGCCACCCTCGGCGGCCAGACCGCCCTGAACGCTGCCATCGCGCTGCACGAGAACGGGATCCTGGAGAAGTACGGCGTCGAGCTGATCGGGGCCTCGGTCGAGGCGATCCAACGGGGCGAGAACCGCGAGCAGTTCAAGGCCATCGTGGAGAACCTCGTGCTGCCGGCCGATCTGCTCGACAGCCACGGCGAGACCCCCGACGTCGGCGTGGCCCGCAGCCTGATCTGCCACACGATCGAGGACGTGCTCGGCGCTGCCGACGAGCTCGGCTACCCGCTGGTGGTGCGGCCCAGCTTCACCATGGGCGGCGTCGGCTCCGGTTTCGCCCACGACGAGGACGAGCTGCGTCGCATCGCCGGCGCGGGCCTGAGCGCCAGCCCCACCACCGAGGTGCTGATCGAGGAGTCGATCCTGGGCTGGAAGGAGTACGAGCTCGAGGTCATGCGCGACCGCGCCGACAACGTGGTGATCGTGTGCTCGATCGAGAACTTCGACCCGATGGGCGTGCACACCGGGGACTCGATCACGGTGGCGCCGGCGATGACCCTGACCGACCGCGAGTACCAGCGGATGCGGGACGTGTCGATCGCCATCATCCGCGCCGTCGGGGTGGACACCGGTGGCTGCAACATCCAGTTCGCCATCGACCCGGCCACCGGGCGGATGATCGTGATCGAGATGAACCCGCGGGTGTCGCGCTCCAGCGCCCTGGCCTCCAAGGCCACCGGCTTCCCCATCGCCAAGATCGCCGCCAAGGTGGCCATCGGCTACACCCTGGACGAGATCCCCAACGACATCACCCAGGTCACCCCGGCCAGCTTCGAGCCGACCCTGGACTACGTGATCGTCAAGGTGCCGCGGTTCGCGTTCGAGAAGTTCCCGGCCGCCGAGGACACGCTCACCACGCACATGAAGAGCGTCGGCGAGGCGATGGGCATCGGCCGCAACTTCACCGAGGCGCTGGGCAAGGCCCTGCGCAGCCTGGAGGACCCCAAGGCCCCGTTCGACTGGGTCCGTCCGGTCAGCCCGGCCGACGTGGACGAGCTGCTCCGGCTGGCCGCCCGTCCCCACGACGGACGGCTGCAGGTGGTGATGCAGGCGCTGCGGGCCGGCGCCACCGCCGAGCAGGTGCACGACGCGACCAAGATCGACCCCTGGTTCGTCGACCAGCTGGTGCTGCTGACCGAGGTCGCCGCCGAGGTCCAGAGCGCGACCGAGCTGACCCCGGACCTGCTGCGGACGGCCAAGCGGCACGGCTTCTCCGACGCCCAGGTCGCCGCCCTGCGGCACCTGCGCGAGGACGTGGTGCGCGGGGTCCGCTGGGCGCTCGGCATCCGTCCGGTCTACAAGACGGTGGACACCTGCGCCGCCGAGTTCGCCGCCACCACGCCCTACCACTACAGCTCCTACGAGTCCGAGACCGAGGTCGAGCCGCGGACGCGCCCGGCGGTGCTGATCCTGGGCAGCGGACCGAACCGGATCGGGCAGGGGATCGAGTTCGACTACTCCTGCGTGCACGCGGCGATGGCCCTGTCCGGAGCGCCGGACAACGACGGCCAGGGCTACGAGACGATCATGGTCAACTGCAATCCCGAGACCGTCTCCACCGACTACGACACCGCCGACCGGCTCTACTTCGAGCCGCTGACGCTGGAGGACGTGCTCGAGATCTACCACGCCGAGCTGGCCGCCGGTCCGATCGCCGGCGTGGTGGTGCAGCTCGGCGGCCAGACCCCGCTGCGGCTGGCCCAGGCCCTCAAGGACGCCGGCGTCCCGATCGTCGGCACCAGCCCCGAAGCCATCCACCTGGCCGAGGAGCGGGGCGCGTTCGGCCAGGTGCTGGACGAGGCCGGGCTGCCCGCCCCCAAGCACGGCATGGCGCGCTCCTTCGAGGAGGCCCGCCGGATCGCCGAGGTGATCGGCTACCCGGTGCTGGTCCGGCCGTCGTACGTGCTGGGTGGTCGCGGGATGGAGATCGTCTACGACGAGTCGACCCTGGCCTCCTACATCGACCGGGCCACCCAGGTCTCCCCGGAGCACCCGGTGCTGGTCGACCAGTTCCTGGACGACGCGGTGGAGATCGACGTCGACGCCCTCTACGACGGCGCCGAGCTCTACCTGGGCGGCGTGATGGAGCACATCGAGGAGGCCGGCATCCACTCCGGCGACTCGGCCTGCGCGCTGCCGCCGATCACCCTCGGCGCCGAGGTGATCGACCGCATCCGGCACTCCACCCGGGCCATCGCCGACGGGGTCGGTGTCCGCGGTCTGATCAACATCCAGTACGCGCTGGCCGGCGACACGCTGTTCGTGCTGGAGGCCAACCCACGGGCCTCGCGGACGGTGCCGTTCGTCTCCAAGGCCACCGCCACGCCGCTGGCCAAGGCCGCCGCCCGGGTGATGCTGGGCACCAGCATCGCGCGTCTGCGGGAGGAGGGTCTGCTGCGCCGGGTCGGTGACGGAGCGACGGAGTCGCACACCGGACCGATAGCGGTCAAGGAGGCCGTGATGCCGTTCAACCGGTTCCGCACGGTGGACGGCACGTCGGTGGACACCATCCTCGGACCGGAGATGAAGTCCACCGGTGAGGTGATGGGCATCGACATCGGTTTCGGCACCGCCTTCGCCAAGAGCCAGGTCGCCGCCTTCGGACCGCTGCCGAGTCGGGGCACCGTGTTCGTCTCGGTGGCCAACCGGGACAAGCGCTTCGTGATCTTCCCGGTCAAGCGGCTGGCCGACCTCGGCTTCGAGCTGCTGGCCACCGCCGGCACCGCCTCGATGCTGCGTCGGCACGGGGTGAAGGTGAAGACCGTCCGCAAGCACAGCGCCGGGCCCGGTCCGGACGGGGAGAAGACCATCGTGCAGGCCATCCTGGACGGCGAGGTGGACCTGATCTTCAACACCCCGCACGGCCTCAGCCCGGACGGACGACCGCGTTTCGACGGCTACGAGATCCGCACCGCCGCCGTGCTGCGCAACGTGCCCTGCGTGACCACGGTGCAGGGTCTGGCCGCGGCCGTGCAGGGGATCGAGGCGATCCGCGCGGGCAACATCGGGGTCCGGTCGCTGCAGTCCTGGTCCACCGACCTGGGCACGGACCTGACCCAGTGACGACGGATCCGACCCAGTGATCTATCGCCGACTCGTCCGCCCCGTCCTGTTCCGGGCGTACGGCGGCGACGCCGAGCGGGTGCACGAGCAGACCCTGGCCGGGCTGTCGGTGCTCGGCCGGGTCGGCCCGGCGCGCGCGGTGGCGGCGGCGCTGCTGGCCCGGCACCGGCGGCCGGTCTCGGTGGCCGGCATCGACGTCCCCTCACCGGTCGGGGTGGCGGCCGGGCTGGACAAGAACGGCGTGGCCGTCCGTTCCTGGGCCGCTCTCGGCTTCGGTTTCGCCGAGCTGGGCACCGTCACCGCCCGACCTCAGCCCGGCAACGACCAGCCGCGGTTGTTCCGGCTGCCGCAGAGCCGGGCCATCGTCAACCGGATGGGCTTCAACAACGCCGGCGCCGAGGCGCTGGCCCTCCGGCTGGCCGCCGCCGGGGTGCTCCGCGGCAACGGCGCGGTCGGGATGCCGCTGGGCATCTCCATCGGCAAGTCCAAGGTGACACCGCTGGACGAGGCGGCCGGGGACTACCTCACCTCGCTGCGGCTGCTCGCCCCGTACGCGGACTACGTGGCCGTCAACGTCTCCAGTCCCAACACCCCGGGGCTGCGGGCCCTGCAGGACGCCGACAGCCTCAGCTCACTGCTCACCGCCCTGACCACCGAGGCGACGCGGCTGGCCGCTGGCGCGACGCCGGTCCCCGTCTTCGTCAAGCTCGCCCCCGACCTGACCGACGAGGCCTTGGAGCAGGCGGTCGACGTGGTCGAGCGGTCCGGCGCCGCGGGTCTGATCGCCACCAACACCACCCTGTCCCGGGCCGGGGTCGACCCCCACGAGGCCGAGCGAGCCGCCGAGGCCGGGGGACTGTCGGGTGCTCCGCTGACCGTACGGGCGCGGGAGGTGGTGGCCTTCCTGGCCGCCCGCACCGACCTGCCGGTGATCGGGGTCGGCGGGGTGATGACGGCCGACGACGGCCAGGCCCTGCTCGACGCCGGTGCCCGGCTGATCCAGCTCTACACCGGCTTCATCTACGCCGGACCCGGGCTGGTCACCGACCTGAACGCCCGACTCGCCGCCCGATCCGCCCTGGATCCCACCGACGGAAGGACTGCTCGATGACGATCGTCGAACCGCAGGAGGCCACCATGACCACCGGCTACGGAGAACGGCTCGCCCGCCTGGTGGCCGCTCGCGGCCCGCTGTGTGCCGGCATCGACCCGCACCCCTCCCTGCTGACCCAGTGGGGTCTGCCGGTCGACGCCAACGGGTTGGAGCGGTGCGCCCGCACCATGGTGGACGCGCTGGGCGACCTGGTGCCGGTGTTCAAGCCGCAGTCGGCGTTCTTCGAGCTGCACGGGTCGGCGGGCATCGCCGTGCTGGAGCGGGTGCTGGCCGACGTGCGGGGGGCGGGTGCGGTCTCCCTGCTGGACGTCAAGCGGGGCGACATCGGCTCGACCATGGACGCGTACGCCGCCGCCTACCTGGCCGACGGCGCGCCGCTGGCCGCCGACGCCATCACCGTCAGCCCCTACCTGGGCTTCGGCTCGTTGGCCGGCACCATCGAGCTGGCCGAGGCCGAGGGCCGGGGGGTCTACGTGCTGGCCCTCACCTCCAACCCCGAGGGCCGTCAGGTCCAGCACGCCCGGACCGACGCCGGCCGGCGGGTGGCCGAGGAGATCGCGGACGCGGCGGCGGCCGCCAACGCCGGCAAGGCGTACGGCAACGTCGGTCTGGTGGTCGGCGCCACCATCGGGGCCACCGGGGTCGACCTGACCCAGGTCCACGGTTCACTGCTCGCGCCCGGCATCGGAGCCCAGGGGGCCGGGGCCGCCGAGCTCGCCGAGGTGTTCGGGGACGCGACCGCGTACGTGCTGCCGTCGGCCAGCCGGGAGCTGATGGCGGCGGGTCCCGACCCCGCCCGGATTCGCGTCAGGGCCGAGGGAATGCTGGCCCAGATGAGATCCGTGCTGTCGGTGGGGTAGGTTCGCTACCCCGGTCCCTCGGCGCGCAGCGCCGGACCGGCTCCTGGCAGGCTTTCGAAGGAACAAGAGTGACGATTCCCCCGCTGAGCGACGAGCAGCGGCAGCAGGCCCGGCATGCGGCGACGGAGGCACGACGCCGACGGGCTGCGGTCAAGCAGGGCCTCCGGACCGGTGAGACCACCCTGGCCGAGGTGCTGGCCACCGCCGAGACCGACGACGTGATCGCCCACGCCAAGGTGGTCGACGTGCTCAAGGCGCTGCCCCGGGTGGGGGCGGTCCGGGCCGAGCGGGTGATGGAACGTCTCGACATCGCCCCGAACCGCCGGCTGCGTGGTCTGGGCCGGCACCAGATCGCGGCGCTGACCACCGAGTTCGCCCCCCGTTCCAAGTGACGCCGCAGCACGTGAGCGCCGCCACCCCGACGGAGCAGCGTCGACCGCGGCTCACGGTGGTCTCGGGTCCGACGGCCGTCGGCAAGGGGACGGTGGTGACCGCGCTGCGGGACGCCCACCCGGAGGTCTTCGTCTCGGTCTCCGCGACCACCCGGCCGCCGCGCCCCGGTGAGGTGGAGGGCGTCCACTACCTGTTCGTCAGCGAGGAGCAGTTCGACCGGCTGATCGCCGACGACGAGCTGCTCGAGTGGGCCGTGGTCCACGGCCGGCACCGGTACGGGACGCCGCGGGCGCCGGTGCTGGCGGCGATCGAGGCCGGTCGCGAGGCGGTGCTGGAGATCGACCTGCAGGGGGCCCGACAGGTCCGGGAGCACTGGCCGGACGCCTACCTGGTCTTCCTGGCCCCGCCGTCCTGGGACGAGCTGGTCCGTCGGCTGGTCGGGCGGGGGACCGAGACCGAGACCGAACGCACCCGTCGACTCGACACCGCGACCCGGGAGCTGGCCGCCGAGAGCGAGTTCGACACGACGGTCGTCAACCGTGACGTCGGCCATGCTGTGGCGGACTTGGTAGCATTGCTGGGTCTGTAGTCCTACGGACCCGATCCGTCGTGCCCGAAGGACCCCCGCAGGCTCTCTGCACGATCAAGCCAAAGGTTCACACTTGTCTTCACACGTGGTTGCCGAGGGGATCACCAACCCCCCGATCGACGAGCTCCTCACCCACTCCGACTCCAAGTACCGCCTGGTCCTGTTCGCGGCCAAGCGTGCTCGCCAGATCAACGCGTACTACTCCCAGCTCGGCGAGGGTCTGCTCGACCACGTCGGCCCGCTGGTGGAGACCGGTGTGCAGGAGAAGCCGCTGTCGATCGCCATGCGCGAGATCAACGCCGGTGTGCTGGCCTGCATCGACGAGAACCTCGAGGAGACCGAGCAGCCGGTCGCCGAGACCCCGACCTACGACAACCCCGCCTGAGCGGTCCCCAGCCACCGCGATGAGCCGCGTCATCCTCGGTGTCGCCGGCGGGATCGCGGCGTACAAGGCCTGCGAGCTGCTCCGGCGGCTCCAGGCCGATGGTCACGACGTGACGGTGATCCCGACCGCGGCGGCGCTGGAGTTCGTCGGCGCCGCCACCTGGTCGGCCCTGTCCGGCAAACCCGTGCACACCTCGGTCTTCGACGACGTGCACCAGGTGCCGCACGTCCGGCTCGGCCAGCACACCGACCTGGTGATCGTCGCGCCGGCCACCGCGGACCTGCTGGCCAGGGCCGCCTCCGGCCGGGCCGATGACCTGCTCACCTCCACCCTGCTGACCGCGCACGCCCCCGTCGTCTTCGCCCCGGCGATGCACACCGAGATGTGGCTGCACGCGGCCACCCGGGCCAACGTCGCCACCCTGCGCTCGCGCGGCTGCGTGGTGATCGACCCCGACTCGGGGCGGCTGACCGGTCCGGACTCCGGACCGGGACGGCTCCCTGACCCGGCCGAGCTGGCGGCGGTCGCGACCGCCGTCCTCACCGACCCCTCGATCGCGCCGCGCGCCGCCGGGCAGGACCTGGCCGGACTGCGGGTCGTGGTCAGCGCCGGTGGGACCCGGGAGCACCTCGACCCGGTCCGCTTCCTGGGCAACAGGTCCTCGGGGCTGATGGGCTGGGCCCTGGCCCGGGCGGCCGTGCTGCGCGGAGCCGAGGTCGACCTGGTGGCCGCCAACGTGACCCTGCCGGCCCCGCCCGGGACCACACTGCACCCGGTGACCTCGACCGCCGACCTGGCCGCCACCATGGCCGAGCGGTCCGCGACCGCGGACCTGGTGGTGATGGCGGCTGCACCGGCCGACTTCACCCCGACCGCGCGCAGCGACACCAAGATCAAGAAGTCCGGTGACGGCGGCCTGCACGTCGACCTGGTGCAGACCACCGACGTGCTGGCCACCCTGGTCCGGGAGCGCTCGGACCCGCGGCAGGTGCTGATCGGCTTCGCCGCCGAGACCCCGACGCCGGACAGCTCGCTGCTGGAGCTGGGGCAGGCCAAGCTGCTCCGCAAGGGGTGCGACGTCCTGGTGCTGAACGAGGTCGGCGAGCACAAGGCGTTCGGCCGTCCCGACAACGAGATCGTGCTGCTGACCGCTGCCGGGGCCGACGGTCCGTACGCCGGCAGCAAGGACTTTCTGGCCCATCTCATCTGGGACACGGGCCTTCGGAAGCGTTCCCACCGGTAGGTTCTATCCGAGCCGGTGCGCGACGCCCGGCGGCCAGATACCCGAGAACCTTGAGGGGCACAACCA
>CAWARE010000027.1:0-129897 GCA_963784345.1 uncultured Actinomycetota bacterium | reverse complement strand
GATCATCCTCACCGCCGGCCGGATGGCCCTTGGTTCGGGTGGTCGTCACGCCTGAGCACGGGGTTTTAGTGCATTATTTGGCATTGACTTTTAAGCACGCTGTTGAGTTCTCAAGTTTCGGGTGCACACCGCGCATTCGTCTTGCGACTCCTGCTTGGGGCAACTCGACTTACTTTATTCGGGTTTCTCCCCGGAGTCAAATCCGGATTCTCACCCATTTTTCGATTTGCTTTCGGTTTGTGACCGGTCTTTCTCGGCCATTTCCCTGCAGGCAACTCGACTTACTTTATTCAGACCTTCAGTCGGAGTCAAATCCGGCTTTCCGATCCTCAGCTGCCTTTTTCATCGGTCCTGCGTGATGCAGTTCCGGCTTCGAGGCAACCTGCCCTACCTTACCGAGATCCTCACCGAAGTCAAGCGACTCGATTCCGATCCGGCCCCACCCGCACCTCGTGATCCTCGAACCTGTCGTCGTGTTCCAGAGCGCGCAGGACCAAGGACTACTTGGTTTGGTTGGGTTTCCTGTCAGGTCGGCCGCTGCTCGGAGCTTCCTCCTTGCCGCGTCCCGCACCCCTCAAGGCTCAGAGAACGTTACGCGCGCCGACCGCAGGAGTCAAATCGCTCCCAGCGTGATCGCGGTCACGCTGGGAGGTCAGGCCTGCTGGGCGCGATCGAGCGACACCGCGCCGACCGTCCGCTTGCCCCGTCGCGTGATCACGAACCGGCCGTAGAGCAGGTCGTCGTCCGCCAGTCGGGCATCCGGATCGCTGATTCGGGCGTTGTTCAGGTACGCGCCGCCCTCGGCGATCGCCCGGCGGGCGGCTGACCTGCTGGTGACCACCCCACTGGCCTCCAGGACGTCCACCACTCCCGGTAGCTCACCGTCGACGCTGAGCACCGGAGCGTCGAGCTCATCGACCACGCTGGCCAACGTCGACTCCGGGAGGGCGTCGAGGTCGGAGCGCCCGAAGAGGGCGGTCGCCGCCGCCACCGCACCGTCCCGCTCCGCCGGGGAGTGCACCAGTGCCGTGATGTCATCGGCGAGGGCCCGTTGCGCCGCCCGCAGGTGCGGAGCCTCGGCGGACTGACGTTCGAGGTCCTCGATCTCTGACCGCGGTCGCTCGCTGAACACCTTGAGGTACTCGATCACCTTCGCGTCCTCGGCGTGCAGGAAGAACTGGTGGAAGGCGTACGCCGAGGTCATCGACGGATCGAGCCACACCGTGCCGGACTCGGTCTTGCCGAACTTGGTGCCGTCGGCCTTGGTCAGCAGCGGTGTGGCCAGTGCGTGCACGTGCGCCCCGTCGGAACGTCGCACGAGCTCCACCCCGGCGGTGATGTTCCCCCACTGGTCGCTGCCACCGAACTGCAGCGTGCACCCGTACGTGCGATGCAGCTGCAGGTAGTCCATCGACTGGAGCAGCACGTAGGAGAACTCGGTGTAGGAGATCCCGTCCTCCAACCGCGCCTTGACCACCTCCCGGGCCAGCATCCGGTTGACGGGGAAGTGCTTGCCGATGTCGCGCAGGAAGTCCAGCACCGACAGCTCGGCGGTCCAGTCCAGGTTGTTGACCAGTCGCGCGGCCTGCGGACCGTCGAAGTCGAGGAACCGCTCGACCTGGCGCTGGATGTTGGCCACCCAGCCGGCGACGGTCTCCTTGCTGTTCAGCACCCGCTCGCCGGCGGCCTTGGGATCGCCGATCAGCCCCGTGGAGCCACCGACCAGCAGCAGCGGTCGATGACCGGCCCGCTGCAGGGCCCTCGCCACCATCAGCTGCACCAGGTTGCCCATGTGCAGGCTGGGCGCGGTCGGGTCGAAGCCGACGTAGAAGGTGACCGGCCCCGCGTCGAGGTGCTCCGCCAGCGCGGCCTCATCGGTGGAGTTCGCCACCAGGCCCCGCCATCTCAGCTCGTCGAAGACTGCGCTCACGCTCTCCTGCCGTCCTTCCGGTCGTCGGTTCCCGGTCGACCCTACTGGCCGGCCCGCGCGGCTCCCACCGGATTCCAGGTCGTCGCCGGGCGCTCAGGCTGAGGCGCCGGTGGCGCCCGGGCCCACCGGCTCGCTCAGCCAGGCCGTCAGGGCGTCGACGGAGCCCAGCAGCTCGTTCAGCTGCTCGCGCACCCGTACGGTCGCCGTCCCCCCGCGACCGTTCCGGCTGTCGATCGACCCGGCCACCGTGAGGACCTCGAGCACTCCGGGGCCGAGCGTCGGGGAGATCTCGGCCAGCTGCTGCGGCGTCAGCTCGGACAGCTCCATCCCCCGGGCCTCGCAGAACTGCACCGCGGCACCGGCGACGTGATGGGCCTCGGCGAACGGCACCCGCTCGCGGACCAACCAGTCGGCGACGTCGGTGGCCAGCGAGAACCCCTTCGGCGCCAGCTCGGCCAGCCGGTCGGTGTCGAAGGTCAGGGTGGACACCAGTCCGGCCACGGCCGGAGTGAGGACGAGCAGCTGGTCGACGGAGTCGAAGACCGGTTCCTTGTCCTCCTGCAGATCCCGGTTGTACGCCAGCGGCAGACCCTTGAGGGTGGCCAGCAGCCCGGTCAGGTTGCCGATCAGCCGACCGGCCTTGCCGCGGGCCAGCTCGGCCACGTCGGGGTTCTTCTTCTGGGGCATGATCGACGACCCCGTGGACCAGGCGTCAGCCAGCCGGACGAAGCCGAACTCGTGGGTCGACCACAAGATCACCTCCTCGCCGATCCGGGACAGGTCCACGCCGATCTGCGCGAGCACGAAGCACGCCTCCGCCACCAGGTCGCGGGCCGCGGTGCCGTCGATCGAGTTGGCCACCGCGGACTCGAAGCCCAGCAGCTCGGCGACGTAGGAGGGATCGAGGCCGAGCGAGGTGCCGGCCAGGGCAGCCGACCCGTACGGGCTGACCGCGAGCCGACGGTCCAGATCGCGGAGCCGGTCGGTGTCACGCAGCAGCGCCCAGGCGTGCGCGAGCAGGTGGTGGCTCAGCAGCACCGGCTGGGCGTGCTGCAGGTGGGTGCGACCGGGCATCGGGACGCCGAGATGGGTCCGGGCCTGCTCGTGCAGCGCCTCGATCACCCGCTGCACCTCGGCGGCGACATCACGGATCGCCTGCCTCAGGTAGAGCCGGATCAAGGTGGCGATCTGGTCGTTGCGGGACCGGCCGGCCCGCAGCCGTCCGCCGAGCTGGGGTCCGACCCGCTCGACCAGTCCCCGCTCCAGCGCACCGTGCACGTCCTCATCGGTGGGGGCCGGACCGAAGGCGCCCGAGACGACGTCGGCCTCCAGCCGGTCCAGACCGGCGAGCATCCCGACCAGCTCGTCGTCGTGCAACAGGTCGGCGCGGTGCAGTGCCCGGGCGTGGGCCCGGGACCCGGCGATGTCGTAGCGGGCCAGCCGCCAGTCGAACTGGGTCGACTGGCTCAGGGCGAACATGGCCTCGGCCGGTCCGCCGGCGAACCGGCCGCCCCACAGCCGTCCCTGGTGCTCGCCGTCGGTCGGCGTCGTGTCCGTCACGGTGCTCGTTCCTCGCTCTACGTGGTGGTGCTCTGCGTGGTGGGTGGGCCCAGTCCTGGTGGAGAGAACCAGCTCGGACGTGGGGCCAGGGGCGGGGACAGGCGCGTCAGCCGTCGGTGCGCCGGCTGCCGCGGCTCATCTGCAGGAAGCGGTCGGCGATGGCGTCGCCGCCCGCCGGGTCGCGGGTGATCAACAAGATCGTGTCGTCACCGGCGATGGTGCCCAGGATGCTGTCCCAGGCGACCCGGTCGATGGCGGACGCGAAGTACTGCGCCGCTCCGGGCGGGGTGCGCAGCACGACCAGGTTGGCCGACGCCTCGGCCGACACCAGCACCTCACTGCACAACCGGCTGAGGCGGCTCTCGAAGGTGGCGAACTCCCCCACCTGTGGTGTGCGATCGCCACCGTCGGCCGGCACGGCGTAGACCAGGTGCCCGTCCTGTCCACGCACCCGCAGCGCGCCGATCTCGACCAGGTCGCGGGAGAGGGTGCCCTGGGTGACCTGCACCAGCTCGGTGGCCAGCAGCTCGGCGAGCTCCGACTGGGAGCGGACCGGGTGCTGCTCGAGGATCGCGATGATCCGGGCCTGGCGGGCGGTCTTGGAGATCGGGGCGTTCCTACCCAGCGGGGCACGCTCGGCGGCGGTCATCGTGGTCACCCCTCTCCCGGTCTGTCCTGTCACCGGTCGGTCCTCTCCGGGGCCGTCCTGTCCGGGGTGATCGCCTGCTCGGGCCGCCTCGTCCAGGAACACCAGCACGGCCTTCTGCACGTGGCGCCGGTTCTCCGCCTCGTCCCAGACCGCCGATCGCGGACCGTCGATCACGTCCGCGGCGATCTCCTTGCCCCGGTAGGCCGGCAGGCAGTGCAGCACGATCGCCTCCGGGCCCGCGTGCGCGAGCAGCTCCCCGGTCACCGCGTACGGGACGAAGACCGCCTCGCGGCCGGTGCTCTGCTGCCCCATCGACACCCAGGTGTCGGTGGCCACCACCTCGCAGTCCGCGACCGCCTCGGTCGCCGAGGCGGTGATCATCACGCTGCCGCCGGTGCGCGCAGCGATGGCGGCCGACCGCTCGACGATCTCCGGGTCCGGCTGGAAACCGTCAGGCGACCCGATCCGCACGTGCAGCCCGGCGGTCGCTCCGCCCAGCAGGTAGGAGTGAGCCATGTTGTTCGCCCCGTCACCGACGTAGGCGAACCGCAGTCCGGCCAGCCGGCCGAAACGCTCCTGCACCGTCAGCAGGTCCGCCAGGATCTGGCACGGGTGGTAGCTGTCGGTCAGCGCGTTCACCACCGGCACGCCGGAGTGCTCCGCCATCTCCGCCAGGGCCGACTGCGCGAAGGTCCGCCAGACGATCGCGGCCGCCTGTCGGCCGAGCACCCGCGCCGTGTCCGCCACCGACTCGCGGTCGCCGATCCCGGCGAGCCGCCCGTCGACGATCATCGGGTAGCCGCCGAGCTCGGCGATGCCGGCGGCGAACGAGCTCTGCGTCCGCAGGGTCGGCTTGTCGAACAGCACCGCTACCGAGCGCGGACCGGCGTACGGCTTGTGACCGTACGGGTTCGCCTTGAGCTCCGCCGCCAGCGCCAGCACGTCGGCCTGCTCGGCGGGGCTCAGGTCGTCGTCGGCCAGGAAGTGCCTCATCGCCGGGCTCCCCCGACGGCGCCGTCCAGCAGCTCGGGCAGCCGGGCCACGAAGCCGTCCAGCTGCTCGGCGGTGATGATCAACGGCGGAGCCAGCCGCAGCACGTCGGGGCGGGGCGCGTTGATGATGAAGCCCGCGTCCAGGGCGGCGTCGGCGACCCCGGCCGCCACCGGCTGATTCAGGGTCACGCCCCGGAGCAGTCCCCGACCCCGGACTCCGGTGATCATCGGGTGGTCGAGGGCGGTGATCGAGCTGACCAGGTGCTCGCCGAGCTCGGTCGCCCGGGCCAGCAGGCCGTCCCGCTCGATCACGGCGATGACGGCCAGGCCGGCGATGGCCGCCACCGGGTTGCCGCCGAAGGTGCTGCCGTGGCTGCCGGGACCGAGCAGCTGCGCAGCCCGACCCACGGCCAGGCAGGCGCCGATGGGGAACCCGTTGCCCAGGCCCTTGGCCAGCGTGACCACGTCGGCCCGGACGCCCTGGTCGACGTGGACCAACCAGCTGCCGGTGCGACCCATCCCGGTCTGCACCTCGTCCAGCCACAGCAGGGCGCCGTGGGTGTCGCAGATCTCGCGGGCGCGGGCCAGGTACCCCGACGGCGGCACCACGATGCCGTTCTCCCCCTGGATGGGCTCCAGCACCACGGCTGCGGTCTCTCCGTCCACCGCGGCGGCCAGGGCCTCGGCGTCGCCGTACGGGACGAAGACCACGTCACCCGGCAGCGGCGCGAACGGATCGCGGTAGCGCGGGTTGTGGGTGATGGCCAGCGCACCCATGGAGCGCCCGTGGAAGGCGCCCTCGGCGGCGATGATCTTGGTGCGCCCGGTGGCCCGGGTGATCTTGAACGCCGCCTCGTTGGCCTCGGTGCCGGAGTTGGTGAAGAACACCCGAGCCTCCCCGGGGGCCGCGACCATGGCGGTCAGCCGTTCGGCCAACGCGACCTGGGCAGGGCTGGCGAAGAAGTTCGAGACGTGGCCCAGGGTGGCGATCTGACCGGTGATGGCGGCCAGCACGGTCGGGTGCGCGTGCCCCAGCGCGGTCACGGCCAGCCCGGACAGCAGATCGAGGTGCTTGCGCCCGTCGGCGTCCCAGACGTGGGCACCCTCGCCCCGGACGAAGACCCGTTTGGGGGTGCCGAACGTGTTCATCACGCTCTGGGCGTACTGCTCCAGCACCGCCGCGGAGCCGCCGGCCGGCGCGGCCGACAGCTCCTGGGTGATGGCCACGGCCTCCGTGGTCACGATGTCTCCTCGTGTGCGTCCGGGACGGGCTGGGTAGCGGGCTGGACGGGCAGCTGTCCGAACTCGCCGTTGGCGATCTCGTGCGGCGGGATCCCGTCGGCCGCGGAGAACACCCGGCTGCCCAGCCGGATCAGGCCGTCCTGGGTCACCATCGTGCCGATCCCGGCGTTGGTGAAGATCTCCAGCAGCAGGGCGTGCGGGACGCGGCCGTCGGTCACCGTCGCCCGGGTCAGACCACCCTCCACCGCTCGCAGGCACGCCTCCATCTTCGGCAGCATCCCCGACTCCAGCGTCGGCATCAGCGCCCTCAGCTCGGAGGCCGACAGCTCCTTGATCACCGAGTCGCTGGCCGGCCAGTCCGCGTAGAGGCCCTCGACGTCGGTGAGCACGACCAGACGCTCCGCGCCCAGCGCGACGGCCAGGGCGGCCGCGGCCGTGTCGGCGTTGACGTTGTGCACGTCGCCGTTCAGGGCGGGCGCGATGCTGGCCACCACCGGCACCCGGCCGGCTCCGATCAGCCCCTCGATGGCCTCGGTGTTCACGGCCACGACGTCACCGACCAGGCCGAGATCGACCTCCTCGCCGTCGACCACCGTCCCTCGCCGCTCGGCCACGAACAAGCCACCGTCCTCGCCGGACATGCCCACCGCGAGGGTGCTGTGCCGGTTGATCAGCCCCACCAGATCGCGTCCGACCTGGCCGACCAGGACCATCCGGACCACCTCCATGGCCTCCGGGCTGGTCACCCGCAGACCGCCGCGGAACTCCGAGGTGATCCCCAGCCGCTTCAGCATCTGCGAGATCTGGGGACCCCCGCCGTGCACCACCACCGGGTGGACGCCGCAGCGCTTCATGAACACGATGTCCTGGGCGAAGGCGCGCTTGAGGTCCTCGTCGATCATGGCGTTGCCGCCGTACTTGATCACCACGATCTTGCCGGCGTACGTCTCCAGCCAGGGCAGTGCCTCGGTGAGGATGGACGCCTTCTCCACCAGGGAGAGGGCCTGGGCCGTTCTGGTGATCATGGACGCACCTCGCCGGTGGGGCTGGAACTCGCTGCGCTCGTACCGACGACGGGACACACCTCGCCGGTGGGGCTGGAACTCGCTGCGCTCGTACCGACGACGGGACACACCTCGCCGGTGGGGCTGGAACTCGCTGCAACCGCTGTCATGTCGAGTACTCAGCGTTCTCGCGGACGTAGTCGTACGTGAGGTCGGTCGTCCAGATCCGGGCTGTCTGGTCACCGGCGTGCAGGTCGACGACGACCGACACCTCACGACCGGACAGATCCACCAGCTCGCGGGGTTCGCCGATGCCACCGGCCCGGCAGATCTGGACGCCGTTGAAGGAGACGTCCAGCTGGTCGGGCTCGAAGACGGCCGCCGTGGTGCCGACCGCTGACAGCACCCGACCCCAGTTGGGGTCGTTGCCGAACACCGCGCACTTGAACAGGTTGTTGCGGGCGATGCTCTTGCCCACCTCGACCGCGTCGAGCACCGAGGCGGCGTTGACCACGTCGATGGTGATCGTGTGACTGGAGCCCTCGGCGTCGGCCACCAGCTGCAGCGCCAGGTCGGTGCACACCTCGGTGACCGCAGCCGTCACCTCGGAGGGTTCCGGGGTGATCCCGGACGCTCCGCTGCTGAGCAGCAGCACCGTGTCGTTGGTCGACATGCACCCGTCGCTGTCGACCCGGTCGAAGCTGATCCCGGTGGCCGTCGCGAGCTGGCCGGGCAACGCGCCCGGATCGACCACGGCGTCGGTGGTGATCACCACCAGCATGGTGGCCAGGCCGGGCGCCAGCATCGCGGCGCCCTTCGCCATCCCGCCCACCGACCAGCCGTCTCGGACCGCTGTCGCCTGCTTGACCACGGTGTCGGTGGTCATGATCGCCCGGGCCGCCTCGGCGCCACCGTCAACGGCCAGGTTCTGAACCAGGGCTGGGATCGCGGTGGTGATCTTGTCCATCGGGAGCCGGACGCCGATCAGTCCCGTGGAGCAGACGGCGACGTCGACGGCGCCGACGTCGTGGCCGGCAGACTGCAGGGCGGCGGCCGTCCGCTCAGCGGTCAGGTGCGTGTCGGCGAAGCCGTCCGGGCCGGTGCAGGCGTTCGCCCCGCCGGAGTTCAAGATCACCGCCTGCAGGGTCCGGTCGGTGAGCACCTGACGGGACCACTGCACCGGAGCGGCCTGCACCCGGTTGCTGGTGAACACCCCGGCCGCGGTCCGGTGAGGTCCGTGGTTGAGCACCAGGGCCAGATCGGGGGTTCCACTCGGCTTCAGCCCGGCGGTGACACCGGCGGCGGTGAACCCCCGGGGCGACGTGACACTCACTGCTCCAGCTCCTCGGTCTCGACGGTGTGGCCGGCGGCCTCCCAGACCTCGATCGCGTGACCGGCCTGTGCCACCGGCACCAGGATCCAGTCGGTGTCGAAGGTGGACTGCGCCAGGATGGAGATGTCGGCCTCGGCCAGCGGAGCGGTGAGGCCCGCCAGCACGCCGATCAGCGAGTGGTCGAGCGGTCCGTCGATGCTGAAGGCGGCGAACGGGCCGACGGCGGTCACCGTCCCGGGCAGGGCCTGGTAGGCGCAGATGATCGACAGCTCGTCCTCGGTCCGGCTCACGCTCCAGAACGGGGTCTCGTGGCTCTCGTCCAGGGCCCACCGCGGGACGGACTCGTGCGGCCGCAGCTGGGCCAGACCGACCTCGACGGCGTGCCGGGTGAGCTGCCACAGCCCGGGTCACGGGGCCAACCCCACGAGTGGCAGACCCAGCGTCTCGGGCAGACCCAGAGCCAGGTTCAGGCACTGGATCGCACCGCCGGCGGTGCCCTTGGTGAGGTTGTCCAGCGCGGCGACGGCGACCAGCCGGCCGGCGGCGGCGTCGACGGCGACCTGCACGTGCACGGTGTTGGCTCCCAGGGTCGACTGGGTCTGCGGCCACTGACCGGCGGGCAGCAGGTGCACGAACGGCTCGTCGGCGTACGCCTCGGCGTAGACCGCGTACGCCTGCTCGGTGGTCGTCGCCGGGTCGGCCAGCGGGGCGGTGCAGGTGGCCAGGATGCCCCGGGACATCGGCACCAGCACCGGCGTGAACGACACGGTCGGCGCCGAGGCCCCGCAGTGCATCAGGTTCTGGAGGATCTCGGGGGTGTGCCGGTGTCCCCCACCCACGCCGTAGGCGCTGGCCGAACCGATCAGCTCGGAGCCGAGCAGGTGCGGTTTCAGCGACCGACCCGCGCCGGACGGACCGCTGGCGGCCACCACGACCACGTCCTCGGCCGAGGTCAGTCCGCCGGTGACGGCGGGGAGCAGGGCCAACGTGGCGGTCGTCGGGTAGCAGCCGGGGACCGCGATGCGGCGGGCGCCGGTCAGCTTCTCCCGTTGACCGGGCAGCTCGGGCAGGCCGTACGGCCAGGTGCCCGCGTGCGGGCTGCCGTAGAACTGCTGCCAGGCGTCGGAGTCGACGAGCCGGAAGTCCGCGCCGCAGTCGATCACGACCGTGTCGTCCCCGAGCTGCTCGGCGATCTCGGCGGACGCGCCGTGCGGCAGGGCCAGGAACACGACGTCGTGTCCCGCCAGGGTCTCGGCCGACGTCGGTTCCACGACGCGGTCGGCCAGGGGGACCAGGTGCGGCTGCGCGTCACCGAGGCGGCGGCCCGCACTCGCGTTCGCCGTCAGCGCCCCGATGGTCACCTCCGAGTGCGCGACCAGGAGCCGCAGCAGCTCACCGCCCGCATACCCGGTGGCACCCGCCACCGCTACAGTCCTCGACACCTGCATGAATATGCCATCGACAGCAAGATTATGCAAACTTCTTCTCGGTGGGCCACCCGACGATACTGGCGCAGTGACCGCCCCCTGGATCATCGCCCTCGTCCAAGCACCGCCAGCCACCGGGGCCGACCCGGTCGCCGACCTGGCCGCGGAGATCGCCGGCCTGTGTGCTGAGCGACCCGACGTGTCCATGGTCGTCTACCCCGAGATCCACCTGTTCGGTGGCTCGGACCTCGCCGCGGACGCCAACGAGTGGCTGGCCGAGGTGGCCGAGCCGCTCGACGGGCCCCGGGTGAGGGCCCTGGGCGAGATCGCGGCGGCGCACCGGATCTGGTTGGTCCCGGGTTCCCTGCCGGAGCGGGCGGGGACGGCGGTCCACAACACCGCCGTGGTGTTCGCCCCGGACGGTCGGCTCGTCGCCTCGTACCGCAAGGTGTTCCCCTGGCGACCGTACGAGGCCTGGGCGCCGGGGGCGGACTGGGTCACGTTCGACGTGCCCGACGTCGGACGGTTCGGGTTGTCCATCTGCTTCGACAGCTGGTTCCCCGAGTCGACCCGGCAGCTCAGCTGGTTGGGCGCCGACATCGTCCTCAACCTGGTGAAGACCGTCGGTGAGGACCGCGCCCAGGAGGTGGTCCTGGCCCAGGCGAACGCGATCGTCAACCAGCTGTACTTCCTGAGCGTCAACGCCGCCGGTCCCGTCGGGTCCGGAGGCAGCATCTACGTCGACCCCGACGGCGGCGTGCTGGCCGAGTGCCCGGACGCCACGGCGGCCGTCGCGTTCGTGGAGATCGATCCCGACCGCGTCCGGCAGGTGCGCGAGCACGGCACGGTCGGGCTCAGCCGACTGGGGAAGCAGATCCGCCCGGACGAGGACCCGATCCACCTGCCGGCCTACGACGGGACCATGTCCCCCGGTCGCCTCGCACCGGTCCCGCCCACCGTCCCCGGTCGCCCCCGCAGCTGACCCCGTCGCCGGGCGGGCTCGCGGGATCGGGGCACGGGTCGGCGACGATCCGCCGAGCGGCTAGAGCACCCGCGGTTCGGCGCCGACCTCGGCCACCGCCACCGCCACGGCCGCATCCCGCGCCGCCCCGCTCTCGGCGTCGGTGAGCGTACGGTCGGCGGCCCGGAAGCGCAGAGCGAAAGCCAGCGACTTGCGGCCCTCTCCCACCTGCGGGCCGGTGTAGACGTCGAACAGCTCCACCGTCTCCAGCAGCTGACCGGCCCCCCGGCGCAGCGCCGACTCCACCGTGGCCGCCGGGACGTCGGCCCCCACGATCAGGGCCACGTCCTCCTTGGCCACCGGGTAGCCCGAGATCGGGGCCACGCTGCCGCGCGGCGGGGCCGCGGCCAGCAGCGCCGACAGATCGATCTCCACCGCCGCGGTGCGCTCCGGCAACCCGAACGCCGCCACCACCTGCGGGTGCAGCTCGCCCGCGTACCCCAGCACCACGCCGTCGGCGGTGGCGATCTCCGCGCACCGTCCCGGGTGCCACGGCGACTGCTCGGCCGCCCGGCGCACCAGCGTCACGCCCAGGGCCCGGGCCGCTACCTCGGTCACCGCCAGCGCCTGCTGCCAGCCGGCCGGCTGCGGTCCGCCCTGCCAGCCCGAAGCGCGCCAGGAACCGGTCAGCACCGCCGCCAGGTGCCGCGGCTGCTCGCCGAGGGCGGCGTCCATGGCCGCCAGCTCCTCGGCGGTCGGCGGGCCGGTCACCCCCGGTCGCGGCGCAGAGCGCGCCGGTTCGGCGGCGTAGAACACCGAGCCGGTCTCGACCAGGGCCAGGTCGTCGTTGCCGCGGCTGCGGTTGCGGGCGACCGCCCCGAACAGCCCGGGCAGCAGCGTGGTCCGCAGGTAGGGCGAGGTCTCGGCCAACGGGTTGGCGATCCGGTTGAGCCGCCGGCGCCGGTCGCCGGTCGGCACCCCGAGCTTGTCGAGGTCCTCCGCTGTCGCGAACGGGAAGCTCAGCACCTCGACGAAGCCCGCGGCCACCACCGCCGCGGTCACCGCCCGCCGGCCGCGCTGGACGGCGGTCAGCCCGCGGCCGACCGGTGCCCGGGGGACGGTGGGGGTGATCGTGTCGAAGCCGACCAGCCGGCCGACCTCCTCGACGTAGTCGTACGGGTCGGTCAGGTCGGGTCGCCAGGTCGGCGGGGTCACGGTCAGCGCCGTGCCGTCCACCGCCACCGTGGCGCCGACCGCCTCGAGCAGCGTGACCACCCTCTCGGGGTCGATCTCGGTGCCGAGGATCCGGCCCGGGAGGTCGACGTCGATCGTGGTCGGGACCGGTGTCGGGACGGCACCCACCACCGTCTCGCCCGGCGCCAGGGTGCCACCGGCCAGCTCGACCAGCAGGTCGGCCACCCGGTGAGCGGCCGCGTACGCCGCCGCCGGGTCCACGCCGCGCTCGAACCGCCGGCTGGCCTCCGAGCCCAGCTTGTGCCGGCGGGAGGTGCGCGCCACGGTCATGGCGTCGAAGTGCGCGGCCTCGATCACCACCGACGTGGTGCCGGGTCCGATCTCGGTGCTCGCGCCGCCCATCACCCCGGCCAGCCCGATCGGCCCGGAGCCGTCGGTGATGACCAGGTCGTCGACGTGCAGCGTACGGACGGTGTCGTCGAGGGTGGTCAGCTTCTCCCCGGCGGTCGCCTGCCGGACCACGATCGCACCGTCCAACCGGTCGGCGTCGTAGGCGTGGATCGGCTGCCCCGTCTCCAGCATCACGTAGTTGGTGATGTCGACGACCAGGGAGATCGAGCGCATCCCGGCCAGCTGGACGCGACGGGCCAACCAGCGCGGACTCGGCCGCGACGGGTCGACCCCCGTGACCGAGACGGCCACGAACAGCGGGCACGCGTCGGAGTCCGTCCGCACCGGGTAGCCACCGTCGGTGGCGGGCGGCGTCACGCGGTCCACCGGATCCCGGAAGGACACCCCCGACGCCTGGGCCGCCTCGCGGGCCAGCCCCCGCAGCGACAGGCAGTAGCCGCGGTCGGGGGTGACGGCGATGTCCAGCACCTCCTCGCGCAGGTGCAGCACCGGTGCCGCGTCGTCGCCGGGGACCGGGTCGTCGGCCCCTCCGGTCTCCGGCAGCACCATGATCCCGTCGTGGTCCTCGCCCAGCCCGAGCTCGCGGGCGGAGCAGATCATCCCGTCGGAGACGTGCCCGTACGTCTTGCGCGCCGCGATCGCGAAGCCGCCCGGCAGCACCGCACCGGGCAACGACACGACCACCAGGTCGCCGACGCCGAAGTTGTGCGCGCCGCAGACGATGCCCCGCGAGGCCGGCACATCGGCCCCCGCATCGTCGGAGCCCGCGGGGTCGTTGTGCTCGGGGCCGACGTCGACCCGGCACCAGCGGATGACCTTGCCGTTCTTCTGCGGCTCGTCGACGAAGGAGAGCACCCGGCCGATCACCAGGGGGCCGGTCACGTCGGCGCCGGCCTGCTCGACGGTCTCGACCTCCAGACCAGCACGGATCAGGGCCTCCGCCAGGCTGCGCCCGTCGAGGTCCTCGGCCAGGGCTGCGTAGTCCCGCAGCCATCCCAGTGGCGCCCTCATCGGGCTCCTCCCATCGAAGACGCCCTCATCGGGCGAGTCCCAGCAGCGAGCGGCTGTAGCGCACGTCTCCCTCGATCATGTCGCGCATGTCCTCGGCGTCGTTGCGGAACATCAGAGTGCGGTCCACGCCCATCCCGAAGGCGAACCCGGAGTAGACGCTGGAGTCCACCCCGCAGGCCTCCAGCACGCGCGGGTTCACCACCCCGCAGCCGCCCCACTCGATCCAGCCCTCGCTCCGACAGGTACGGCACGGCCGCTCGGGTCGCCCGACCGAGTCGCCGTGGCAGACGAAGCACTGCAGGTCCACCTCGGCCGACGGCTCGGTGAAGGGGAAGTAGTTGGGACGCATCCGGGTCCGGGTGTCCCCGAACATGGCCCGGGCGAAGTGGTCCAGGGTGCCGCGCAGGTCCCCCAGGGTGATGCCCTTGTCCACCACCAGACCCTCGATCTGGTGGAAGACCGGCAGGTGGGTCGCGTCGTACTCGTCGGCGCGGTAGACCTTGCCCGGGCAGACCACGTACACCGGCAGATCGCGGGTGAGCAGTGCCCGGGCCTGCACCGGCGAGGTGTGGGTCCGCAGCACCGTGCCCGCGTCCGGCTCACCGACGAACAGGGTGTCCTGCATCGTCCTGGCCGGGTGGTCGGGGATGAAGTTGAGAGCGTCGAAGTTGAGCCACTCCGCCTCCAGCTCCGGCCCCTCGGCCACCTCCCAGCCCATGGCGACGAAGACGTCGATCATCTGGTCCATCAGCGCGGTGATGGGGTGGATCGCCCCGGTCGGGGCCAGCTCGACCGGCAGCGTCACGTCGACCCGCTCCTCGACCAGGCGCTGAGCCAGCTCGACCTCGGCGATCTCCACCTCGCGACCGGCCAGGGCCTGGTTGATCCGGCCGCGTGCCTGACCGATCCGCCGGCCGGCGTCCTTACGGGCCTGGGGCGGCAGGGCTCCGATCTCCCGGTTGGCCAGCGCGATCGGTGACCGGTCACCGGCGTGGGCCAGGCGCGCCGACTTGAGCTCGGCCAGCGAGGTCGCCGCCGCGAACGCGGCCAGCGCCTCGGCGACGGCCGCCTCGACGTGGTCGGCGTCCAACGGGGTGACCTGGACGGGGTCGTAGCTCGAGTTCGGGCCGGACATGACTCCTGCTTCGGTACGGGGAAGGCGGTCGTCGGCACCGGGGGTGGCCCGGCGCCCGGGACAGTCTAGGAGGAACGGGCCGTTCGGGCCGCCGCTTATCGCCCTGGCGACACCGGCCCGCCGACGGGCTGAGCCCTCACTGCCGACGGCGTCAGTCCCGGCGGGTGGCCCGCTGCGCCGTGGCGGTGGCGTAGAGCAGGACCGCGGCCGCGGTCGACAGGTTGAGACTCTCGGCCCGTCCGTGCAGCGGCAGCGCCACCGAGCGGTCGAGCAGCGCGGCGTGGTCCGCGGTCAGTCCCCACGCCTCGTTGCCGAGCACCCACATCGCCGGCCCCGCCAGCTCGCCGCTGGCCGCCAGGTCGTCGATCGAGCAGTCGGCGGCGCCGTCGGCGCCCCAGACGGCCAGCGACGCGGCACGGGCCACACCCGCCGCCGCTGCCAGGTCCACCCCCACAGCGATGGGCAGGTGGAAGATGCTCCCGGTGCTGGCCCGGACGGTCTTGGGGTTGTAGAGGTCGACGGCGTCGGTGGAGACGAGCACGGCGTCCGCACCGAAGGCGTCGGCGCAGCGAATCACCGTGCCCAGGTTGCCGGGGTCACGCACCTGGTCGCAGAACACCACCAGGCGTACGCCCGGGGTCAGGGCCTGCGCCAGCGGGACGTCGACGAACCCGCAGACGGCAAGGACACCCTGCGGGGTGACGGTGTCGGTCAGATCGGCGAGCACGGCCGAGGAGATGGTGGCGGTCGGTACCGCCGACTGGTCGGCGACCCGCAGCAGGTCAGCGTGCTGATCGACGGCGTCCTCGGCGACCAGCAGCCGCCGGACCACCCCGGCGGAGGCCAGCGCCTCCGAGACCGCCTGCCGACCCTCGGCGAGGAACTCTCCCGCGAGGCCCCGGTCCTTGCGCCGCAACAGCCGACGAGCCGACCGCACCACCCCCGCCGAGGCGGGGAGCGGGACGATCGGCTCGCTGAGTCCGGTCAGGACGTTCAGGCGGCGACGGCCGCGGCCGGCTGGTGGGCCTTGGCGACCTCGACCAGCGCCACGAACGCGGCCGGGTCGGTGACGGCGAGATCGGCGAGGATCTTGCGGTCGACCTCGACCTCGGCGGCCTTCAGACCGGAGATGAACCGGTTGTAGGTCATGCCCTCGGCCCGGACGGCGGCGTTGATCCGCTGGATCCAGAGCCGGCGGAAGTCGCCCTTCTTGGCGCGACGGTCGCGGAAGGCGTAGACGCCGGAGTGCAGCAGCTGCTCCTTCGCCTTGCGGTAGAGCCGGGAGCGCTGGCCCCGGTAGCCGGAGGCCTGCTCGAGGACCTCACGACGCTTCTTGTGGGCGTTGACCGAGCGCTTGACGCGAGCCATGCGAATTACTCCTTGATGTCAGTGATGGCGGTGGGTGGGGGCGCTCTACAGGCCCAGCAGCTTGCGGGCCTTGGCCGCGTCGCCGCTGGAGAGGACCTTGTCGCCGGCGAGCCGGCGAGTACGGGTGCTCGGCTTGTGCTCGTTCAGGTGCATCTTGCCCGCCTTGCGGTGCATCAGCTTGCCCGAACCCGTCACCTTGAACCGCTTCTTGGCACCGGAGTGCGTCTTCATCTTCGGCATGGCTTGCCGCTCCATTCCTCATTCGTTCGGCCCGTGGGCGCGTCGGCACCTACGGGGTCGTACAGGGTCGTGCTCTCCTCGTCGTGCTCTGGGGTCGTGCGACCTCAGACCTCGACGTCGGGATCCAGGTTGTCGGCCGGACCACGTCGCCGCGGCGCCGCCGGCTCGGCGGCGTGCTGAGCGCGGAGGTCGGCCAGCTGGGTCCGCTCCTCCTCGGCGGCGGCGTCGCGCTCGGCGGCGCGCCGGTCCCGCTCGGCCCGGACGTCAGCCCGTGCCTCGGTCTTCTTCTTCATCGGCCCCAGCACCATCAGCATGTTGCGACCGTCCTGCTTCGGCGCGGACTCGACGAAACCGAACTCGTTGACGTCCTCGGCCAGCTTGCGCAGCAGGTTGTAGCCCAGCTCCGGGCGCGACTGCTCGCGGCCCCGGAACATGATCGTGATCTTGACCTTGTCCCCGGCCTTGAGGAAGCGCACGACGTGACCCTTCTTGGTCTCGTAGTCGTGGCTGTCGATCTTGGGCCGGAGCTTCATCTCCTTGATCACGGTGTTGGTCTGGTTACGGCGGCTCTCACGCGCCTTCTGCGCGTTCTCGTACTTGAACTTGCCGTAGTCCATGAGCTTGGCCACCGGCGGCCGAGCCATGGGTGCGACCTCGACGAGATCCAGCTCGGACTCGCGCGCCAGGCGCAGGGCGTCGTCGATGCGGACGATGCCCACCTGCTCCCCGGCGGGTCCGACGAGGCGGACTTCGGGGACGCGAATGCGGTCGTTGATCCGCGGTTCGGTGCTGCTGATTTGTCCTCCATGGGGTGTGTGTTCGGCGACGCTCGCTGATGTGGCCACGACCGCCGCCCCGGTGGTGATCGATGCGGCGTCAGCGTCGGGTCCGCCATCCTGTCCGGGGACACAGAAAGGGTCCCCGCGCAGGCGGAGACCCTGATGATGCAGCCGCAGGACCCCGGAGGGCTGCAGCCACGGACCGACCCGACAACGATCACGAGGATGTCGTACGGGTGGGAGATCAGGTCTCCACTTGGCGGATCCGGCACGGATGCCGAATCGGTCGACGCTCAGGTTATCACCCGAGTCCCGACGCGGTCACATCGTGTGAACGCCGGTTCGCCGACTCCTGGTCAACGCGCTGAGCAGGGTGGCGCTATTCCGCCCGTACGGAGTCGCGGCCGGCGTGCCTCAGCCGCGGCCGTCCTGGTCGGCACCCGGCATCGCCCAGCCGAAACCGTCGCCGAGGTCGACCAACCGGTGGCCCCGCGCCAGCGCCGCCAGCACCTCGCCCTCGAGCACCAGAGGATGAGGTCCGGCGACGTCGACCAGCACGGCCACCGCGCCCTCGCTGGTCGCGGTCTCGGCGACCTTGTCGACCGTGACCGGCACCGGCCGGGCGCGCGCGTCCCAGGCCTGCAGCGCGTCGAGACCGGTGAAGCCGAGCACGGCCTTGCCGCCGTCGGCCCGCTGCAGCAGCACCACCGCCATCTCCGCCTCCTTGTCCGAGGAGAGCCCCCCGACGGTGGTGCCCACCCGGGTCGCCGTCGCGACGACCGGCACCAGCAACCGGTCACCGCACAGGGCCGCGACCGCCCGCAGGTAGTCGTCGGGTTCGTACGAGGCCGCGAACTGCGCCAGGGCGTCACGGACGAGACGGTGCGGTGCGCCGTCGTCGCCGGGGAAGGGGGACGGAGCCAGAGCACGGTCGTGCGGGGAGTGGCCGTTCAGCACGCTCGCTCCGGGCGACGGTCCGGGGCGGCATGTCGGGCGGCGGTGTCTGGGGTCGGGGTGTCGTGGTCCGGCACCCGGACAACGTAGTCGCTGCCGCGTCCGTGCCCCAGCCGTTCGCGGCTCGCCGGCGACATCGGCCGCCGCCCTCGGAGCCCGGCCACCGTTCTGGCTCCCCGGCGACATCCGGCCCCGGTCCCGCTCACCCGACCACCGTTCCCGACTCCCCGGCGACATCCGGGAGCTCGACGCATCCGGCGCCTACCCCATCAGAACGGGTGGGAAGTGGGTGGCTATCCCCATCGCCGCCGTCGGTGCCGTGTGGCAGATTGGACAGATGCCAGCCTCGGACGTCGTGCTCCTCCCCCTCTGCCTCGGTCTCGCGCTGATCGGGGTGATCGTCGCGGGCGTGGCGTGGCGCAAGGGCAGCCGCGGCCGGGTGGTGCAGGGCGTGGGGCTCGCGCTGGCCCCGGTCGCCCTCTACTTCACCGGGCTGTTGCGGCTGGTCTGGGACGCCGTGGTCGCTCTGGTCGGCTGGGCGACCTCGATCATCTTCACGCCGTCGATGTGGTTCGGGATCTCCCTGCTCGGCCTGTGCGTGGTGCTGTGGGTGGTCGGTGGCCTGGTCACCCGGCGGACGGCGACCAAGTCGGCGACACCGGTGACGGGCGCGGCCAAGCCGGCAGTGGGGACCGGACGTCCGACGGCGGCCACGAAGCCCGCCCCCGCGAAGGCGCCGAAGGGCGCCAAGGCTCCCGCCCAGGAGGTCGATCCCGAGATGGCCGAGATCGAGGCGATCCTGAAGAACCGCGGCATCAACTAAGACCTGTGACCGACCAGCGTCCGCGGGCTCAGCGAATACTGCGCAGACTCTCCGCGCCCGAGTCGACGACGAGGACCTGATTGTCGAACGCGATCAACCCGCGGACAGTCGCCAGGTGGCCACCCCAGTAGGACCCGACTCTCAGGCTCGCCGGCCGGGGCGACGGGCTCACCACGTCGAGCGTCCACCCCTCGCTGAGATCAGCTCGCGCGACGACGACGGTGCCGTTCGTCCGTCAGTACCCACGCGGGCGATCGTCGTCCGGCCATCCGGTCCGGTTCGAGCCACCACCGGCAGCGCCGGATCGAGGATGTGGGTTTCCCTACCGGCCGTCGACCAGTGCCCGACGCGTTCGCCGGTCCGGGCATCCAGCACGTAGACCGCTCCAGAGCTCCACGTGGCGAGCACCTGGCGACCCTCACCTGTGCTCGCCACCGAGACCGGTCCGTGCTCGTCCGACCGGGTGTAGCGCCAGCGCACACCGCCGGTCGCCCGATCGATCATGATCACGTCCTGACCCGAGGCCAGTCCGAGGCCGAAGTCGGTCAGCGCCGGTCGCATCAGGGTCAGACCCGGCACGTCGATCGACCAGTGGTCGCCGCCGGCGAGGTGGACACCGGTTCCTTGGCGGGCTCCCGGTCGACGTCTCCGACGGTCCGGTACTCGTTCGCCCCGAGGAGGTAGTCCCGGCTCCGGTCGACGATCACGAGGCCCGCCCCGACGATCAGCACCGCCGCCGCGGACCCGGCCACCACCCCGGTCCACGGGCGCAGCGTCCACCTGGTCACCCCGGGTCCCGGCCGGGCAGCCACGGCGATGGAGCCGGCGGCCAGCAGGCAGGCGGTGCCGGCGGCGGCGAACCCGGCGACCGCGTACGGGACCGCCAGACCGAGCGGGTGAATGGGGTTGGCGGTCGGCACGACGAGCCGGAAGAAGGCGACAGATGCGCTGCCCAGAGCGAGGAGCAGCACGGCCAGCACGAGCAGTCCCACCGGTCCCCGCACTGTGGCGGCGAACCAGGTCAGCACCGCGACGCCGATTCCGAGCGCAGCGACGGAGGCGACCACCAGCGGAGATCGTGCTCGACGCCGCGCGATCGTCTCGAGCTGGACCGGTGAGATGCTGGCCCAGAACCAGCAGACGGCGGCCACCAGCCCGAGCAACGCGGCCGCCAGCTGCAGTGTCAGCGCCGGCCACGACGCCGCCTGCAGGGAGATCGAGCGCCCACCCGCGGCCATGCTGGTGACGCTACGCCCGGTTCAGGCTCTCGTCACCCGGTTAGCGCGACGCAGAGCTCCGACGTCGCAGCGGTCAGGTACGCGGCTGCTGCCGAGAGGCCTTCAGCCGACGGTTGAGGTCCTCGACCGCCTCCGTGGCGTACGCGCCGTCGCCCTTCTGGATGCCCATCAGCATCCGGTGGTCGAGGTCGGCAGCCACCTCCACCGGACGATCGGTGGGGATGAGCAGCACCTGAGCCCAGGCGTCGCCGGGTCGCATCACGACCTGGTGGACCCGGGACCACGGGTAGCGGTGCCGACTCAGCCCGTTGCGGAAGGCGAGTCCGTCCGCGTCGGCGCGGACCACGCCGTTGCCGACCACGAGCAGGGCGAACACGAACAGACCCAGGATGATCAGCAACGTCACCGCCTGCGACAGGGTGAACTCGGCCTTCAGGTTGGCCGGCAGGGCCACCCAGAACACGAAGCTCAGGGCGACCAGGCCGAGCGCGGCGACCATCACGAAGAACCGCAGCCGGTTGGAGCGGTAGACCACCGGGAGGTCGGTCTCCGGCGTCGACCGGTCGGCGGCGGAACGCTCGGGCGAGTGGTCCGACGGGGGCTGGGCGGGGGCGGTCATCAGATCCGGCAGGCCGCGATGTCGGTGACCAGGATCGCGCGGGCGCCGATCTCCCACAGGTCGTCCATGATCTTCTGCGCCTCGGCCCGCGGCACCATCGCCCGGACCGCCAGCCAGCCCTGCTTGGCCAGCGGCGCCACTGTCGGCGACTCGAAGCCGGGCGTGATCGCGCAGGCCGCGTCGACCGACTGGTCGCTGACGTCGTAGTCCATCATCACGTAGTTGCGCGCGACCAGGACGCCGTTCAACCGACGCTGCAGCAGATCCAGCCCGGCCGGCGAGTCCGCTCCGCGGCGCCGGATCAGCACCGCCTCGGAGTGCAGGATCGGGTCCCCGAACAGCTCGAGCCCCGCCTGTCGCAGCGTGGTGCCGGTCTCCACCACGTCGGCGATGGCGTCGGCCACACCGAGCCGGATGGCGGTCTCCACCGCCCCGTCCAGGGTGATCAGGCGCGGGTGGACGCCCCGCTCGGCCAGGTAGCCACCGACCAGACCCGGGTAGGAGGTGGCGAGTCGCTTCTCGTGCAGGTCGGCGATGGTGCGCTCGCTGCCGACCGGGGCGGCGAACCGGAACCGGCTGCGACCGAAGCCCAGCGGGATCACCTCGTCGGCGTCGGCGCCGGAGTCCAGCAGCATGTCCCGGCCGGTGATGCCGACGTCGAGGGTCCCCTCCCCCACGTAGACGGCGATGTCGCGGGGCCGCAGGTAGAAGAACTCGACCCCGTTCGCCTCGTCGAGCAGCACCAGCTCCTTGGGGTCGCTGCGCTGGGCGTAGCCGGCTTCGCGCAGCATCTGCGCCGCCGCCTCGGACAACGAGCCCTTGTTGGGCACCGCGATCCTGATCAAGGGGTTCGAGCTCACGGCGGCCATCTTAGGTGCCGTCAGCGGGGGGACGATTTCCCTGGCGTACGGCGGAACAGGGCTCGGCTGCTACAGGTGCCGGTACACGTCCTCGGGCGTCAGGTCGAGGGCCAGCATCATCACCTGCAGGTGGTAGAGCAGCTGGCTGATCTCCAGCGCCGCGTCATCGGTGCTCTGGTACTCGGCCGCCATCCAGACCTCCGCGGCCTCCTCGACGACCTTCTTGCCGATCTCGTGCACCCCGGCCTCGACCCGACGCACTGTCGAGGAGGCGGGATCGCCGGCGGCGACCTTGCCGCTCAGCTCGGCGTACAGGTCCTCGAACGTCTTGGCGGATGACACCCCGACACCCTAGGACACACCGCCCGGACACCGCTTCGGCCGACCCGCGTACGGACCCCGACGGCGTTGCATCCAGAGCGGTCGGCGGTGAGAACCACTACACACGCGGGCCGCCTCTTCGTTGGCGGCCCGGCCCGCTGAGAGGACGCACCATGAGTGAGACCGCCACCAACAGCCCCGTCGAGGTCAGCCCCGACACCCCCGTCTCCTGGACCGATCTGGGGGCGGAGATGTGGGCGTACCTGACCGGGCGTGACGCGGCCATCAACTACAGCTTCGTGGACATGGCCATCGAGGTCCCCCGCGACACCGGAGCCGACGCCCCCCGTGCCACCTGGAAGCTCAACGGCACGCTGCGCATCACCACCAGCGACAACGCCTCCTGAGATGGCGCAGCGCCGCGCGTCCGGAGCGACGGTGCGGGTGCGAGCCGACCTGCAGCTGGACGTCGACCCCGGCGTCCCGCAGGCCGGCGGCGCGCTGAGGATCTCGGTCCAGTCGGAGTCCGACGTGCTCCACGTCCGGCTCGACCGGATCCCCGGTCTCGGCACCCGACCGTCGCCGGAGCTGATCCGGACCGTGTCCGACGGGCTGCGGGGCCAAGGGCTGCGCGTCGTCGTCGACGGGCCGGACGGCCGTCTGGTGAGCATCGGCGCCGGCGTCCGTACGCCGTGGTGGCAGCGTCCCTTCGTCCGGGCCCGGCACGTCCGGGTGCACGACCTGCGGGCGGCGTTGCGCACCCTCCCCCGGCGCGGCGGTGGCGCCGGGACGGTCTCCGCCCCGCCGGCGATGCTGTTCACCCCGCCGTCGACGATGCTCCCGGTGGCGCCGACGGTGCTTCGTCGGCAACGGATCTCGACCACCCACGACCCGGCCGGCGGCGGGCTGCCCCGGCTGTACTTCCCGCCCGAGGACAGCGCCGGCTCCCGGCTCAAGGTGTTCTACCTGCAGCCGTACGTCACGGTCGGCGACCGCGAGGATGCCGACCTGCGCCTCCGCGGCGTGGCCGGCCAGCAGGCGGTGATCCGCCGCAACGACTCCGACGAGTACGTCATCGAGCCGCTGCCCGACGGTCTGCCCATCCGGGTGCACGGCTCACTGGTGCTGCGTCCGACCCAGCTGCGGACCGGTGCGCGGATCGAGATCGGGTCCTGGCGGATGGTCTACTTCCGAGCCGAGTACGCCGACCACGGACGCCCGTACGGCGGACGCCAGGGCGGCGAGATCGACCAGCAGCAGTGGCAGCCGCCGGCCCGCTACCGCCCGGACATCGGTGGACCGACGTCCGGGGGCAGCGGCGGCTGAGCCGATGAGCGACCGTCGGCTGACCTGCCGGGATCAGCCGACGGTCTCGATCTCCGGGGTGTCGACGGCCACCGGCTCCGGTGTCCGACCGGCCCGCTCGATCCGCCACCAGGAGACGAAGCCGATCACGCAGAAGACGCCGTAGACGATGTACATGATCGCCGACGGGTAGTAGCCGGCCGTCAGCAGCAGCGGCACGCCGACGGCGTCGACCGCGATCCAGATCAGCCAGAACTCCACGTAGCCCCGGGCCATGCCGTAGGTGGCCAGGATGGAGCCGGTCAGGATCCAGGCGTCGGCCGCCGGACCCCACGAGCCCAGCGCGGTGAGCACGTAGTAGGAGATCGTCCACAGCACGACTGCCGCCACCAGCAGCTGCACGCGGCCCTTCCAGCCCGCCCAGGCCGGGGCGACGCCGTGGGTGCCCGCTCCGCCGGAGCGACGGAACGACCACCAGCGGTACCAGCCGTAGATGCTGACCGCGAGGAAGAAGACCTGCCGGCCCGCCTGGCCGTAGAGGTCGAGGTCCTGGGGGGTGTGGAACACCCCGCCCAGGAAGACCGTGAACAACAAGACGTTGCCCACGATGCCGATCGGCCATGCGAGCACCTTGCGCTGCATGCCGAGGATGGCGCTGGCCAAGCCGAAGCCGTTCCCGATGATCTCCCGCCACAAGATGCCGGGACCGATATCGAGCTGGGCGTTCAGCAACCGCTCCAGTACTGCTGAGAAGTCCATGGGGATCCTCCACTGTCCGGTCGCACGAACACCGGGGTGTGGAGAGACGCGACCGTCGCCGCACACCGACATCGGCGTACGGCGGAGCCGCGCTCGCGTGGACCTCCCATCCGGACTCTCACCGTCGGTCCCGGAATTCCACCAGGTCAACCAACGCAGCTCGCCGGTTGGGGCTGGAAGTCGCTTCGCACCTGCGAAGCGGCTCCCACTGCATCGGGTCGCGGACTGTCACCGCCGGTTCGGACTTTCACCGACCCCGGTACACGCGCGAGTTCTGATAACTCGTCGGGAGAAGCGTACGCCCAGCGGGCACGCAGGTGCGGAAACGTCGCCCCGGTCGTGGACGAGACCGGAGTCAGAGGCGTACGCCGAGGAGCGCGTCGACCGCCTCGGCCACCAGTGCCGGGGCGTCGGTGTCGTCGCCGTCGATGGCCAGCGAGGCCCCCGCCCAGGCGTCGACGGCGGCGAGGGCGGCAGGCGCGTCGAGGTCGTCGGCCAGGGCGGCGCGGATCGCGGTCACCACGTCGGCGGCGTTCAGGGCCGCATCCAGCCGGACGGCTTCGCGCCAGGTGGCCAGCCGCTCGACGGCGGTGGCCAGCACCTCGTCGGTCCACATCCAGTCGGTCCGGTAGTGCTGGGAGAGCAGCGCCAACCGGATCGCCATCGGGTCCACCCCGGCCTCCCGGAGCCGGGAGACCAGCACCAGGTTGCCCTTGGACTTGGACATCTTCTCGCCGTCCAGGCCGACCATGCCGCTGTGCACGTAGACCTGGGCGAACGGCTGGTCGGTGGCCACCCGGGCCTCCGAGGCGCACATCTCGTGGTGCGGGAAGACGAGGTCCGAGCCGCCGGCCTGGACGTCGAAGTCGCTGCCGAGCCGGTTGAGGGCGATGGCCGTGCACTCGATGTGCCAGCCGGGCCGGCCACGCCCCAGCTGGGTGTCCCAGCCGGGCTCGTCGGGTCGCTGCAGCCGCCAGACCAGACAGTCCAGCGGGTCCTGCTTGCCCGGCCGGTCCGGGTCGCCGCCCCGCTCGGCGAAGACAGCCCGCGCCTCGACCTCCCCCAGGTGGGACAGCGAGCCGAAGTCGGCGTCGGTCGACCGGGCGAAGTAGAGATCGGGGAACTCCGGGTCGTCGACCGGGTAGACCGCACCCTTCGCCTGCAGCTCGGCGACGATGGCCACCACCTCGTCGATCGACTCCACAGCACCCACGTAGTCGGCGGGCGGGATCACGTTCAGCGCGGTCATGTCGGTCCGGAACAGCTCGATCTGGTCGGCGGCCAGCTGCCGCCAGTCGATCCCGTCGCGGGCGGCCCGCTCCAGCAGCGGGTCGTCGACGTCGGTCACGTTCTGCACGTAGTGGACCTCGAGCCCGGCGTCGCGCCAGACCCGGTTGAGCAGGTCGAAGGCCACGTAGGTGTTCGCGTGACCGATGTGGGTGGCGTCGTAGGGGGTGATGCCGCAGACGTACATCCGGGCCGGCCGGCCGTCGGCGACCGCCGGACCGGACGGGACGGGCCGCTGCTGCGCGGTGTCGAACAGGTGGAGCCCGGGCCGCTCGGCTCCGGGATCGAGTCGCGGCACCTCGGGCGCGGTCCATGCGTGCATGCGGGTCACCTTAGTAGCGGCGGCGCACCCCTCGTCCCGGCTCTCGGGACGCCGGTCAGAACGGCGGCCAGGGGATGGCCGGGTAGTGGCCCGACCGGGGGCGGGGGAACCGACCGCGCTGCAGCAGCCGCTCGGCGCGGTTCCACAGCTCCTCGATCTCGGGTTCGGCCAGCAGTGAGAACAGCCGGTCCGGGGTCTCGTCGCGGACCCTGCGGACCGCGGCCAGCTCGCTGTCGGTCAGCTCCGTCCCGGCCCAGCCCCACAGCAGCGTGCGCAGCTTGGGATCGGTGTTGAAGCAGACGCCGTGGTCGACGCCGAAGACGTGGCCACCGCTACCCAGGATGTGGCCGCCCTTGCGGTCGGCGTTGTTGACCAGCACGTCGAAGACGGCCATCCGACGCAGCGGCGCGCAGTCGCGGTGGACCACCGACACCGAGCGGTCCTGCGCGTCCAGCCCGTCGACCACGTCGAACCAGCCCGCGCGCGGCACCTGCGCGCTCGGCACCAGGTCGACCAGGTCATCGGTCTCGGTGGCGTCGACGTCGACCCACGCCTGCAGCGAGCCGGGCCCGATCGGACCGTCCACCAGCACGGTCACCGGCACCACGTCGAAGCCCCCGGCCGCGGACACCTCGTAGGCCGCCACCTCCCGCAGACCCAGCGTCCCGGTCGGGAAGTCCCACAGGGGCCGTTCCCCCCGGATCGGCTTGTAGACGCACTCGAGCGGACCGGCGTCGGTGCTGAGCACCGTCAGGTAGGTGGCGTTGGACGCGTTGGCGAGCCGGCCCGCGATCTGCAGCTCACCGTCGGTCAGCTGGGCGGTCAGGGCCGGGTGCGGCTCGTCGGGTACCTCGGCGGCGTCGCTCAACACGTCTCGGGATTCGGAGCGGACGCGCTCGGTGGAGGCAGCTGCAGCACGGTCACTCAGAACAGGGGTCGCCGGTAGCCGTTGGCCCGGGGGCAGATGTGACCTGCCGGGTCCAGCGGTTGCAGGCAGAACGGGCACGGCGGGCGGCCGGCGGAGACCAGGGCCTGGGCCCGGGCGACGAAGTCGCGGGCGTACGCGGCGCTGATCTTGACCACGAACACCTCGTCGGCGTCGACCTCGGCCACCCCCTCGAGGGCGGCCGCGGCCGCCGGCGACAGCTCGGGCTCGTCGGCGGAGTCGTCGGTCTCCTCCTCGTCGACGTTGGAGAACAGCTCGATCACGATCTTGTTGATCTCGGCGTCCCAGGCGATGGTCATCGTCCCGACCCGGAACTCCTCGGTGATCGGAGCGTCGAGCGGGTCGACGTCGTTCGGCTTCTCGCGGGCCGGGGGCACGTCGACGTCTGCGCCGCTGCGCCGGAGCACCTCGTCGAGCACCTTGTCCAGGTGCTCGGCCAGCACGGAGACCTGCTGCTTCTCGACCACGACCGAGGTGATGCGGTTCCCCTCACGGGCCTGCAGGAAGAAGGTGCGCTCACCCGGGGTGCCGACGGTGCCGGCGACGAAACGGTCCGGGGAGTCGTATCGGTGGACGAGGATCGCCATGTCGTCAGCCTAGTCCGCAGCTCACGCGGTCGGTTCCTGCGAGCCCAGCCCGCCGCCCACCGGCGCGTCGTCCGACCCCGAGCGCGCCCTGCGGGCGCGCTTGGCCGCCGGCTTGCGGGGCGGGAACATCGACGCCAGGTCGCTGCCCGAGGAGTTCATGGTGACCACGTACGGCCGGGTCTCGGTGTAGCGGACCACCGACACCGACGCCGGGTTGACCATGATCCGCTGGAACGTGTCCAGGTGGGTGCCCAGCGCGTCGGCCAGGATCGCCTTGATCACGTCACCGTGCGACACCGCCACCCAGACCGCGTCGTCGCCGTGCTCGGCCCGGATCCTGTCGTCCCAGGTCCGGACGGCCCCGACCGCGCGGGCAGCCATCTCGGTCATCGCCTCGCCCCCGGGGAAGCGGACCGCCGACGGCTGCTGCTGCACCGTCTTCCAGAGCTTCTCCTTGCTCAGCTCCTTGAGGCTCTTGCCGGTCCAGTCGCCGTAGCCGCACTCGATCAGCCCGGCGTCGACAGCTGTCGGCACCGGCTCGGCCCGGGCGGCGACGAGCGCCTGCTGGGTCTGCCGGCAGCGCCGCAGGGGCGAGCTGACCAGGGCGGCCAGGCCGACGGCGGCCATCCGCTCGCCGAGCGTGCTGGCCTGGGTCCGACCGAAGTCGTCCAGCTCCACGCCGGGGCTGCGGCCGGCGAGGATGCCGGCGGTGTTGGCAGAGGTCCGCCCGTGGCGGACCAGCAGGACGGTGGCCATGGACCGACACTAGTCGGGCCGTGGCCGCCAGCCGGCGTCAGAACGGGATCGGCAGGTAGCGGCCGTGCACGTGGCCCAGCAGCTCGGTCTCGGCCGGGCCGAGCTCGACCTCGTCGATCCGGGCGGTCAGCAGCGTCGACCAGCCGACCGTCCGGGTCTCCAGCACGGTGGCGCCCAGCCAGCCGGGGGCGTCGGCGACGACAGGTCCGTACGGGGTCTCCTGCCACGCGGTGAGCCGGAACGGTCCGCCCGGCGCCGGGGCCAGACCGGCGAAGGCGTCCGGGAGCTGCCGGTGCTGCCAGCCGAGCAGGCTGACCGCGAGTCGGGTCGTCGTCCCGTCGCCGGGCCGGACGGCCTCGGTCAGGTCGGCGTCCGGGTCGAGCAGGCCGATCAGCGTCGGCTCGGGGCCGTCCGCCACCAGCAGCGAGGAGACCGTCCAGCCGACCCGGCGTTCGCCGGCGTACGCGGTCCAGAGCGTGACGGGGGCGACGGCCCGGCCCCGGAAGCGCCGCAGGGCGCTGCGCTCCCCCTCCGGCGGCAGGAACGGGTGCTCGCTGTGGATGGTCACGGCATCAGTTCTAGCCGAGCGGCAGAACGGGACTCGCCTCGCCCGCGCTGCGGCCACACTCAGGGTCCGAGGACACGCCCGCGATCTTGCTCACAGCCGCCCTCCTCCGGCCCGTCACCCGGTCCGACCCTCTACGGTGGTGCGGGCCCCTCGGCGGGCCGTCGGCGAGAACGCGAAGTGAAGGTGGGCAATGGGCTGGCTCGAGGCACTGGTACTCGGCATCGTGCAGGGACTCACCGAGTTCCTGCCGATCTCCTCCAGCGCGCACCTGTCGATCGTCGGGCAGTTCTACGGTGGCCGCGACCCCGGTTCGGCGTTCACCGCCATCAGCCAGCTCGGCACCGAGGCAGCGGTGATCATCTACTTCCGCTCCGACATCTGGCTGATCATCAAGAACTGGTCACTGGCCCTGGTCGGGAAGATCCCCCGCAACGACCCGGAAGCGCGGATGGGCTGGCTGGTGATCATCGGCTCGCTGCCGATCGTGATCCTGGGGCTGCTGTTCCAGGACGCCATCGACTCAGCGCCCTGCGCAACCTGTGGATCACCACCGCGATGCTGGCCGGGTTCGGCATCGTGATCGGTGTCGCCGACCACTTCGCCAAGAACATCCGCCCGCTGGAGTCCCTGACCTGGAAGCACGGTGTGCTGTTCGGTCTGGCCCAGGCGCTCGCCCTGATCCCGGGGGTGTCCCGGTCCGGCGCCACCATCGCCGCCGGTCTGGCCATGGGCTACAAGCGCGAGGCCGCCGCCAAGTACGCGTTCCTGCTGGCCATCCCCGCGGTGGTGGGCTCCGGCTTCTTCAAGCTGTTCGACATCTCCGCCGACCCGGTGGAGCCGGCCTGGGGTCCGATCCTGCTGGCCACCGTGGTCGCCTTCGGGGTCGGCCTGGCCGTCATCCACTGGCTGCTGAAGTACATCAGCACCCACACCTTCCGGCCGTTCGTGATCTACCGGCTGGCCCTGGCCGCGCTGGTGGCGGTCCTGCTGCTGACCGGGGTCCTGCCAGCCGCTGCCCACCGGCTAGTACTGCCCACCGGCGACTCCCACCGGCCACGCTCGCAGCGCCCTCCGCTCGGCCGCCGTGGCAGGGCGGCGAGCTTCTCCTCGAGCGTGTCCCCGTACGGCGCGAGCGCGGCCGTGGTCACGCCGGCCGCGGCGAACTCGGCCAGCCGCTCGGCCAGCCGCTCCTTGGGCCCGAGCAGCGAGGTCGAGTCGATCAGCTCGTACGGCACCGCCGCCATCGCGTCCCGGGGCCGGCGCGACAGGTAGAGGTCCTGGACGGTGGCGGCCTCCTCCTCGTAGCCCATCCGGCCGCCAGCTGGTTGTAGAAGTTCTTGTCCCGACTGCCCATCCCGCCGACGTAGAGCGCGGTGTAGGCGCGGACCGGGTCCGCGCAGGCCCGCGGATCGGCCCCCACGACCAGCGGGATGGTGGCCACCACGTCGAACCCGTCCGGGCCGGCCGGCCGTGGTCCGGCCGGCGTCGACGTGACCAGCTGTTCGTCGGCGTACCCGGGCGCGAAGAACACCGCCAGCCAGCCGTCGGCGATCTCCCCGGCCAGCTCGAGGTTCTTCGGGCCGACGGCCGCCAGGTAGAGCGGGATCCGGTCGGCGTGCGGGGCGATGGTGAGCTTGAGCGCCTTGCCGGGACCGTCGGGCAGCGGCAGCTGGTAGGTCCTGCCCTCGTACGCGACGGTGCTCCGGCTCAGCGCCAGCCGGACGATCTCCACGAACTCCCGGGTCCGGGCCAGCGGCCGGTCGAACCGGACGCCGTGCCAGCCCTCCGAGACCTGCGGTCCGGACACCCCCAGCCCGAGCCGGAACCGCCCCTCGCTGAGCAGGTCCAGGCTGGCGGCGGTCATCGCGGTCATCGCCGGCGTCCGGGCCGGGATCTGCATCACCCCGGAGCCGATGGCGATGGTGGAGGTCTGCGCGGCCAGCCAGGCCAGCACGGTCGGGCTGTCCGAGCCGTACGCCTCCGCCGCCCACACCACCTCGTAACCCAGCGACTCCGCGTGCTGGGTCAGCCGGAGCTGACCCCGTGCGTCGTCGGCGCCGACCATGTACCCGAGATTCAGTCCCAGTCGCATGAGCCGAACCTACCGGCGGGTAACCGCGGGCTCACGGGCGGCCGATAGTCTCTCCGACCATGGAAACGCGGCGGGTCGGCAGCAGCGGGCTGCGCACGTCGCGGCTCGGGCTCGGCACCTTGACCTGGGCCCGCGACACCACCGACGACCAGGCCCGCGGGCTGCTGCAGACCTTCGTCGAGGCGGGCGGCACGCTGATCGACACCGCCGCCGCGTACGGGGCCGGCGACGCCGAGCGACTCGTCGGCCGGCTGGTCGGCGAGCTGACCCGGCGCGAGGACGTGGTCATCGCGACCAAAGCCGGCTTCGCGGTCCGGGACGGCAAACGGGTCGTCGACACCTCCCGGCGGGCACTGCTGCGGGACCTGTCCGGCTCCCTGGAGCGCCTCGGCACCGACTACGTCGACCTCTGGCAGATCCACGCCTGGGGCGAGGCGCCGATCGAGGAGACCCTGAGCGCGATGGACCACGCGGTCCGCCAGGGCATGACCCGCTACGTCGGGGTGAGCAACTTCGTCGGCTGGCAGACGGCGCAGGCAGCCACCTGGCAGAAGGCGGTGCCGGGTCGCGCGCCGTTGACCAGCCTGCAGGTCGAGTACTCGCTGCTGGCCCGGCGGGCCGAGATGGAGCTGCTGCCGGCGGCCGCAGCCTTCGGCCTGGGGGTCTTCCCCTGGTCGCCGCTGGGTCGCGGGGTGCTCACCGGTCAGTACCGCTCGCGCATCCCCAAGGGCTCGCGCGCCGCCTCCGACCACTTCGCCTGGTTCGTGCAGCCGTACCTGGAGCAGCGCAGCAAGGGCGTCGTCGAGGCGGTGGCACTGGCGGCGGAGGGACTGGACCTGACCCCGCTGCAGGTCGCCCTGCTGTGGGTGCGGGACGCGCCGGGGGTCACCGCTCCCCTGCTCGGGGCGCGCACAGCGGGTCAGCTCGCTCCGGCCCTGGCCACCGAGGAGCTGAGCCTGCCGGCCGAGATCGTCTCCGCCCTGGACGACGTCTCCGGCGGAGCACACGTCCTCCGCGGCTGACGTCCTCTCCAGGCTGATGCCCCTGAGGCTACGCCCGGTCAAGGCTGATGCGTCCGAAGGAGGTCAGCGAGTCGGTCGGTCACGGACCCCAGACGGTCAGCGGCACCCGGATGATCTTGCGCCGGATCCACACGTCCCGGGTGCCGTCGCGGTAGCGGCGCAGCCGGGTGAGCTCCCAGTCGCCGTACTCGGCCCGGTCGGTCAGGAGCTTGCGCACCGCGCTGCGCGGCACTGACCGGTCCAGCCGGACCTTGGTCTCCTCGTACTCCACCACTCGACTGCTCATCGCCGACCAGCCTAGTCAGCCTCCGGGCCGAAGCGGTGACGATCGTGTGACGCGTCGCGCGCGAGCTCAGGCCTGGTCGAGGAACCGGTCCAGCACCCGGCAGCCGAACTGGAGCGAGCTGATCGGGACCCGCTCGTCGACGCCGTGGAAGAGGCTGACGAAGTCCAGGTCGGGTGGCAGCCGGAGCGGCACGAAGCCGAAGCAGCGGATGCCGAGCCGGTCCCAGGCCTTGGCGTCGGTGCCGGCGCTCAACAGGTACGGCACGGCCCGCGCGCCGGGATCCTCCGCCGACAGGCAGGCCTGCATCGCCGCGACCAGGTCCCCGGCGAACTCGGTCTCCACGCTGGGGTGGTCGGCCACCACCTCGTAGCGGACCTTGTCACCGAGCAGCTCGGTGATGGTGGCGAAGAACTCGTCCCGGCCGCCCGGCACGAAGCGGCCGTCGATGGCGGCCGTCGCCTTGCCCGGGATGACGTTGTGCTTGTAGCCGGCCCGCAGCATGGTCGGGTTGGCGGTGTTGGCCATGGTGGCGCCGACCATCCGGGCGATGCTGCCGAGCCGGGACAGCGTGTCCTCGACCCGGTCCGGGTCCAGCTCGATCTCGAACGCCTCCGAGACCGCGTCCAGGAACGCCCGCTGGGCGTCGGTGATCCGGTCCGGCCAGGTGTGGGAGCCGATCCGGGCCACCGCGGCCGACAGCTCGGTGACCGCGTTGTCGTCGTGCCGGAACGAGCCGTGGCCCGCGGCGCCGTCGGCGATCAGGTTGAGCCAGGCCATCCCCTTCTCGGCGGTCTGCACCAGGTAGAGCCGCAGGTCGTCGCGGACCGTGAGCGAGAAGCCACCGACCTCGCCGATCGCCTCCGTGCAGCCCTCGAGCAGGTCGGGCCGGTTCTCCACCATCCAGAAGGCGCCCTTGGCCCCACCGGCCTCCTCGTCGGCGGTGAAGACCATCCGGATCGGTCGGCGCGGCGCCCGCCCCGCCCGGGCGCGGGCCCGGACGACGCTGAGCAGCATGGCGTCGAAGTCCTTCATGTCGACCGCCCCGCGTCCCCACACGCAGTCGTCGGCCACCTCGGCCGCGAACGGCGGCACCGACCAGTCGGCGGCGTCGGCCGGCACGACGTCGAGGTGCCCGTGGATCAGCAGCGGGCTCAGGCTGGTGTCGGTGCCCTCGGGTTCCCAGTGCGCCACCAGGGAGGCGCGGCCCGGCTCGGACTCGACCAGCTCGGAGCTGATCCCGACCTCGTCCAGCAACGACGCCACGTACTCGGCAGCACCTCGCTCCCCGGGTCCGGGGTCGGGGCCGTAGTTGGTGGTGTCGATCCGGATCAGCTCGCGACAGAGGTCGACGACCTCCGCATCGCTAGCAGGTGCTGACGTGGTCGCTGCGCCGGCCTCACTCATCGGCCCATCATCGCCCACCCGGTCGTCCCGGCGGAGAATGGCCCGGTGACGACGGCTCCGGGTGCGCGGGCACCGTCCCCCGCCACCGGGCGGTCCTGGGCGGTGTGGGGGGTGGCGGTCGCGGCGTACGCGGTGGCGGTCTTCCACCGCACCTCGCTGGCGGTGGCCGCGGAGGACGCGACGACGCGCTTCGGGGTCAACGCGTCGGTGCTGTCGCTGTTCGCTGTGGTGCAGCTGCTCACGTACGCGGGCATGCAGATCCCCGTCGGGGTGCTGGTGGACCGGTTCGGACCGCGGCTGATGATCGCCGGCGGTGCCACGGTGATGGCGTCCGGACAGGTGGCGCTGGCTCTGGTCGACACCCCGCTCGGGGTGATCGGCGCCCGCATCCTGGTGGGCGGCGGCGACGCCATGACCTTCATCTCGGTGCTCCGGCTGGTGCCCGCCTGGTTCCCGACCCGGCAGGTCCCGCTGGTCACCCAGCTGACCGGTCTGCTCGGTCAGGTCGGGCAGATCGGCAGCACCATCCCCCTGGTCGCCCTGCTGCACGGGGTGGGCTGGCGCTGGTCCTACCTGGGGGCCGGCGCGATGGGGGTGCTGGTGGCGGTCCTGGTGCTGGTGGCGGTCCGCGACCGGCCGCCCGGGGCGCCGGAGCGTGGCCCGCACGTCAGCTGGCGACAGGCGGTGCGCGATCTCGGCTCCTCGTTCAGCCAGCCCGGCACCCGGCTGGGGATGTGGAGCCACTTCGCCACCCAGTTCTCCGGGATGGTCTTCGCCCTGCTCTGGGGCTACCCGTTCATGACCCTGGGGCTCGGCTACAGCGCCCGGCAGGCGGGCTGGCTGATGACCCTGATGGTGCTCGCCGCCACCATCATCGGACCGGTGCTGGGGGCCCTGACCGCGCGCTACCCGCTGCGCCGCTCCAACCTGATCTTCGGTGTGCTGATCTTGACCATCGTGGTCTGGACCGCCGTGCTGCTGTGGCCCGGCGCCGCACCGCTGCCGATGATCGTGGTCCTGGTGCTCACCCTGGCGGCGTACGGTCCGGCGTCGGCCGTGGGCTTCGACTTCGCCCGGACGTTCAACCCGGGCACGCGTCTGGGCGCGGCCACCGGGATCGTCAACATGGGCGGCTTCACCGCGTCCTTGGTGACCATCTTCGTGATCGGCGTGGTGCTGGACCTGCGCGCCCCGACCGGTGACTACACCGTGACCGACTTCAAGGTGGCGTTCTGCTTCCAGTACGTGGTCTGGGCCTTCGGGTTGCTCAGCCTGCGGCGGACCCGACGACTGGCGCGGGCCGAGCTGCGGGCGCAGGGCACGTTCATCGACCCGCTGCCGCGCGCGATCGCCCGCCACTGGCACGACCGACGCGACCGGTAGCGGTGCTCGCAGCCCCCGGCCGGAATGGTTCGACGACCCCGCCGGGCTTGCTATAGTTCACGTCGCTGTCCAGCCGGGCAGCGGAGTCCGGGTGGCGGAATAGGTAGACGCGCTAGCTTGAGGTGCTAGTGCCCCTTACAGGGCATGGGGGTTCAAGTCCCCCCTCGGACACACACATCGACGGGCGGTTCCGACCCCCGTCAGGCGCCTGGGGTCAGGCGCAGCCGGACAGGCTCAGGACCGGTCGAACCGCACGCCCCGCGGGTCCGGTCCCAGGATGCTGAAGACCAGCAGCACGATGCCGCCGATCGCGCCGACCAGCAGCAGCACGCCACCGCCGACCAGGGCTCCGACCTCGATGCCACTGGTGTCACCGAGCGCGAGCCGTTCGGGGTCGAGGGAGAACAGGCCGACGAACAGGGGCACCAGGGCGACGTACGAGGGCACGTAGAGCAGCAGCCACCACCCGGAGCGGTTGGTGTCGTGCAGCCGTCGCACCAGCACCGCGAGCGTGGGCACCAGTGTCGCCACGTACCACAGGCCCACCGGCACCAGCGGGAGCAGGAGCGTGCGGGGGTTCAGGCTCGACTCGGCCGTGTCCAGGGCGAAGAGGCTGCCACCGAACGCGACGTTGCCGATCAGCTGGAGCACGAACGAGACGACGTAGGTGATCAGCGCCCACCACCAGTACTCGCTGCGACTGGCCCGGCCGGAGAACACCGCGTACTTGCGCCAGAAGCGGGAGGCCGCCTGCTTGATGGTCGCGTCGTACTGCGGCAGGTGCAACGGTGTCGGGCCGGTGGGCGGGGCCCAGCTACCGTACGGCGGCTGACCGTACGGGGGTTGCCCGTACGGGGGTTGGCCGTACGGGGGTTGGCCGTACGGGGGTTGGTCGGCGGGCTGCTACGGGGGCTGCCCGTACGGGGGCTGGTTCGGGGGCTGCTGCGGATCGGGCGTCCAGCCGCCGGCGGCGGGATCGGACACGGGCATCTCCTGAGGAACGGGAACAGCTACCGTCCCATCGTCTCCCACCGCCCGGCCGTGCGGAGCCCGGGACCCACCGGCTCCGAGAAGGAGGTTGGGTCACGGCGTCCTGGGCGCAGCCGGTACCGAACCTCCTTCTCGACGTCGAGACCTCTCGACCAGATCGTCAGTGACGCCGTGTCAGTGGTGCGTTCTCCCTGCGGCGCCCACCGATCATCAGCCCTCCAGTCCCAGGAACCGGCGTAGGTCCTCGGCTCCGACGACCTCCAGCGGCTCCCCCCGGACCAGGTCGGCCGGGGTGAGCACGAGGCGCTGGTTGAGGGCCATCTCCCCGTCCCGGCGCTTGAGCCGGACCACCCCGTTGGGCCGGTAACCGACCTTGCGGCTGACCGCCAGCGAGGCCGGGTTGTCCAGGAAGGCGGCCGAGGTCACCTCCTCGGCCCCGAGGTGGTCGAACGCGTACGCGCAGACGGCTCGGCGCATCCGGGTGCCGATCCCCCGTCCCTGGTGGGACAACCCCAGCCAGGAGCCGGTCTCGACGGTCCGGGTGACGCCGAAGTCGCGACCGTGCAGACCCTGGGTCCCGACCAGCTCGTCGCCGACCCGGACGGCGAACAGCAGGTCGAACGCGTCCGGCGCGAAGCCGGCCCGCACCGTCGAGAAGTAGCTGATCATCTCGACCGGCAGCTTCTCCGGCGGCGTCAACGTCCAGGGTGAGGAGAACGGCATCGCGTCGGGGGCGTGGATCCCGGCCAGCGCGAGGTCGACCAGACCGGGCACGTCGGCGTCGCTGATCACGGACATGGTGAGGTCGCCGGCCCGCAGCTGCAGCCGGTACGGGGGCCAGAGGTCCGCGAGGGTGCTCATGACCATGATCATCCGCGAACCCGCCGGTGGCCCGCCACCGGTTTGAGCCCGGGGCCGGGGAGCCTGGGTCTGCCCAGGCTCCCCCGTGGGAGGTGGGTCAGGCGGTCAGGCCCGGCTGCAGCACGATCTTGACCGCGCCGTCCGCCTTGCGCTGGAAGACGTCGTACGCGTGCGGCGCCTCGTCCAGCGACAGCCGGTGGGTGGCGAAGTCGTCCACGCCGAGCGGGTCGTCGTCACTCAGCAGCGGCATGATGTGGTCCACCCACCGCAGCACGTTGGCCTGGCCCATCCGCAGCTGGATCTGCTTGTCGAACAGGGTCATCATCGGCATCGGGTCGGCCATGCCGCCGTACACCCCGCTGAGCGAGATGGTGCCGCCGCGCCGGACGATGTCGATCGCCGAGTGCACCGCGGCGAGCCGGTCGACGCCGGCGTTGGTCATCATCGGCCCGGCGATCGCGTCCGGCAGCGCGGTGACGATCTTCTGCATCAGCGACGCCCCGGGCGAGCCGTGCGCCTCCATCCCGACCGCGTCGACCACGGAGTCCGGACCGCGCCCGCCGGTCAGCTCGCGGATCGTCTCGGCCAGGTCGTCGTCGTGCTCGGCCAGGTCGACCACCTCGATGCCCCGGGCCCGGGCCCGCGCGAGCCGCTCCGGCACCAGGTCCACGCCGATCACCCGGGCGATCCCCGGCCGCAGCGACGCGATCCGGGTGGCCATGTCGCCGATCGGCCCCAGGCCGAGGACGACCAGCGTCCCGCCGTCGGGCACGCCGGCGTACTCCACGCCCTGCCAGGCGGTCGGCAGCACGTCGGAGAGGTAGACGAACCGGTCGTCGGGCGGACCCTCGGGAACCTTGATGTGGGTGGTGTCGGCCAGCGGCACCCGCAGGTACTCCGCCTGGCCCCCGGGCACCGACCCGTAGAGCTCGGAGTAGCCGAACAGGGCCGCACCGCTGCCGTGCTCACGGACCTGGGTGGTCTCGCACTGGGTGTAGAGGGCCTGGTCGCACATGTAGCAGTGACCGCAGGAGATCTGGAACGGGATGACCACCCGGTCGCCGACCGCGAGCCGCGACACCTCGGAGCCGACCTCCTGCACCACTCCCATCGGCTCATGGCCGAGGATGTCCCCAGGGTTCATGAACGCGCCCAGCGTCTCGTAGAGGTGCAGGTCGGAACCGCAGATGTTGGTGGAGGTGATCGCGACGATGGCGTCGGTCGGTTTCTCGATCCGCGGATCGGGTACCTCGTCGGTGGACACCTTGCGTTTGCCCTGCCAGGTCACTGCCTTCATGGTCATCTCCTCGTGGTGGTGGACCGGTGGCTGTGCACGAGCGAGTTTACGTTGTATACCTAACCTGCCACCAGGTTCGGGTGGCACGAGAGGCAGAGGATGAACCAGCAGGCCGAGGCCCAGGCGCGACGCGCCCCAGGGTCGGACGCGGAGAAGCCGCAGGACATCCCCCGGCAGGGATGGCTGCAGATCGTCAAACGCGCCTGGGCGCAGACCACCGAGGACCAGGTCCCGCTGCTCGGGGCCGGCGTCGCCTTCTTCGCGTTCCTCGCGCTCTTCCCCTCGCTCATCGCCCTGGTGCTGGCGTACGGGCTCTTCGCCGATCCGGGGACGATCGCCACCCAGATCGACTCCCTGGGCAGCGCCCTGCCGGCCGAGGTCAAGGACCTGATCATCGCGCAGCTGACCGCCCAGTCCGCGAAGAGCGGAGCCCTGAGCATCGGGGTCATCGTCTCGCTGCTGGTCGCCTTGTGGAGCGCCTCGGGCGGCGTGGCCAACCTGGTGCAGGCCGTGAACACCGCCTACGACGAGACCGATGACCGCAACATCGTCCAGAAGCGGCTGATCGCCCTCGGGCTCACCTTCGGCGCGATCGTGTTCATGATCGTCCTGATCACCCTGATCGCCGTGCTGCCGGTGGTGTTCTCCTTCTTCGACGGGGGTCCGCTGCGCTGGCTGGTCCAGGTCGTGCGCTGGGTGCTGATCGCCGCGCTGATCATGGTCGCCCTGGCCGTCCTCTACCGGGTGGCCCCGGACCGGGACGCCCCGAAGATGCGGTGGGCCTCCCCCGGCGCGATCGTCGCCACCCTGCTCTGGCTGGTCGTCTCCCTCGGCTTCTCGCTCTACGTCTCGCTGTTCGCCAGCTACGCCAAGACCTACGGCGCCGTGGCGGGCATCGTGGTCCTGCTGATGTGGCTGTGGCTGACCTCGTACGCCATCCTGTTCGGCGCCGAGATCAACGCCGAGGCGGAGCAGCAGACCGTCAAGGACTCCACAGTGGGTCCGGAGCAACCGCTCGGCCGCCGCGGCGCCGTCGCCGCCGACTCCCTTCCCCCCGGCGACGACCGCGACGCGGCCGACGCCACCACGAGAGGATCCACCATGTCCACCGAGCCCACCCACGACACCGGTCGGGAGGTCTCGACCGTCGCCGCCACCCCGGCGACGCCCGCCGTCCCCGGCGGCCCCGGACCCGACGACTCCATCGCCACGCTGATCAAGCAGGTGACCGAGGAGTCGAGTCGACTCGTCCGCACCGAGCTCAAGCTGGCCCAGGTCGAGATGACCGAGAAGGCCAAGACGGCAGGGATCGGACTCGGGGCGTTCGGAGCGGCCGGCGTGCTGGCCCTGTTCGGCATCGGCTGTCTGATCGTGACCGCGATCTTCGCCCTCGCCCTGGTGCTGCCCACCTGGGCAGCCGCCCTGATCGTCGGCGTCGTCGTGCTGGCCGTAGCCGGCGTGGCCGCCCTGATCGGCAAGAAGAAGGTCGGCCAGGCCGCCCCGGCGGTGCCGACCAGTACTGTCGAGAACGTCAAGGCCGACGTGGCCGAGATCAAGGAGAGCGTACGCAGATGAGCACCCCCACCGAGCCCGTGCCGACCGCGGCGGCCGATCAGGACAACCCCACCGCCGAGGCCCTGCAGGCCGACCTCGCGGCCACCCGTGAGCGGCTGGCCGCCAACGTCGAGGCGCTCGCAGCCAAGGCCGACGTGAAGGGCCAGGCCAAGCAGAAGGCCGAGGAGACCGCCGACCAGCTCAAGGACGGTGCGCAGGACCTGATCACGAGGGTGCAGCAGCTGCCGCCGACCGCTCTCGCCGGTATCGCCCTCGGCGTCGGGCTGATCGTCGTGCTGGCCATCCGGAGCAGCCGGCGCGGCTGACCTCCGGGGGGACCACGCTCGCGTCCGGACCCGGCCGAGGAACTCAGGTCGGCGGTTCGTCCCGGACCCGGGCGCCGAGTCGAGTCGCTTCGGCGTCCCCGTTGAGCTGGGCCACGTAGAGACCCAGGTCGTCGAGCGCGTGGCCGAGGTCGGGATCGAAGGCCAGACCGGCCGGACCGGCCAAGGCCCGGATCTCGGCCAGCGCGGTCATCACCGCGCCCGCCACCACCGCCCGCGCCTCGGCACTGACGGCGGCGATCTCCGCACCGTCCGCTGATGTCCTGGCGGCAGGTTCGCCGTTCGTCGTGGGTCCCGACGTCGCACCGCCGAGCAGCTCGTCGAGCCGCGCGCCCGCCGCCCGGACCGCGGTCAGGGCCGCCACGAGCTGCAGACGGGCTCGACCGAGACGGAGTTCCTGGGCGGGTGAGACGGCCCGACCCTTCAGCATCGCGACGGTCACGTCGAGCACCCGGCCCAGACCGCCGGCCCACACAGCGGCGACCCCGACGCCTCCGGGCAGGAACGCCGGTCGGCCCAGGTAGAAGTTCTCGGCCCCGACCACGTCAGCGATCGGCACCACCACGTCGTCCACCCGTACGGTGTGGGACTGGCTGACCTGCATGGCCGCTGTCCGCCACTGGTCGCGGTCCACCGGCAGCTCGCCGGTGGCCAGGTCGACCAGCAGGTGGGTGGACTCGTCGGGCCAGACCGGGACCAGGGCGCGATCGATCACGCCGGCCCCGGAAGCGAACCTGATGGTCCCGGACAGCCGCAGCCGGTCGCCGTCGGCCACGGCTGCCACGCCGGTACCGGCAGAGCGGGAGGCCCAGACGCCGTACAGCTGGTCTGGTCGCGGCCCGACCCCGGCCTGGGCGAGGATGCGGAGCGCGTCGACGTGACCCTCGGCCAGGCGGCTCAGCGGGATGTCGGTCCGCCCCACCGCGAGCAGACCTCCCACCAGGCCCGACCAGCTGAGGGCCGGCCAGTCGTGGCCGACGGTCAGCTCACTGATCGCCGCCCGCAGGTCAGCACGGGACGGCTCGTGTCGCGGGTAACCGGCCGGCAGGTCGATCGGTGCGGGAGCGGGCGACAGCCGGGAGAGCGACGGGACCGCGCTGGTCACCCGACCTCCCGGACGAGCACGTCGAGGACGAAGTCCCGGTCGTCGTGTCGGACCTGGTGCTGCCAACCGTGTTCGGCCTGGGTCAGGCGGTGGGCGCCCTCCACGGTGACGTCGAGCCCGCTGAGGTACGCGTCGTGCGGGCGGTGCCGCCAGTGCACGATGACGACCTCCGCGGTCGGCGACGCCGACGCGTCGATCACGTCCCAGAACGCGGCCCGGTCGGCGGCCGTCAGGTAGTAGGCGAACTCGGCCACCACGGTGAGGTCGAAGCCGTGCGGGGCGCCGGGCGGCAGCTCCGGCCGCGCGGGCTGGCGGAGCGGAGCCACGGTGACGACGTCGGTGACTTCGGCACAGCGAGCGGCGGTGAGCCTCACCGCCTCGATCGAGGAGTCGGTGGCCAGCACGGCGCCGGCCCGGTCGGCGAGGGCCGCCGCGAGCTCGCCGGTGCCGCAGCCGGGATCCCAGGCGGCGGCGTAGTGCGAGCGGGTCAGACAGGCCAGCAGGACCGACTGCTTGCGCCGCTCGTAGAAGCTCTCGGCGACCTGCCACGGATCCGGATCGGCGCGGTAGAGGGCGTCGAAGTCCGGGACGTCCTCCATCGTGCGCTCCTGTGGTCAGCGGGTCGGGGCCGCCGTCCACCGTGGCTGGCCGCCGCCGAGTTTACAACGTACAGCGATGGCGAACGGGTGGCCGGATCCGGGCACGTGGACCGCCGCCGTTAGGGTGACGATTCCCCCTGGCCGCCGAGCGGCGGGCGAAGGAGCAGTCGATCGTGGAGTCGTCGTTCGTCTCGTTGCTGTGGATCGCGGTCTGCGCCGTGGTCGCCCCGCTCATCGCCGGTCTGGTGCCGCGGCGGCTGGTGCCCGAGGTCGTGATCCTGCTCGTCGCCGGGGTGCTGATCGGCCCGTTCGGTCTCGGGCTGGCCGTCACCGACGACGCCGTCGCGATCCTGCGCGAGCTGGGACTGGCCATGCTGTTCCTGTTGGCCGGCTACGAGATCGAGGTGGCCGAGCTGACCGGCCGGTCCGGGCGACGTGCGCTGGCCACCTGGCTGCTGTGCCTCGCCCTCGCCCTGGCGGTGGTGTTCGTGATCGGCCTCACCGGTGCCATCCAGGCCGAGGTGGCCGTGGCGATCGCCCTGTGCTCCACTGCGCTCGGCACCCTGCTGCCGATCATGAAGGACGGCGGTCTGCTGGCCACCAGGGTCGGCCGGGCGGTGATGAACCACGGCGCGGTCGGTGAGCTGGGGCCGATCATCGCCATGGCGGTGCTGTTGGGCACGTCCGGTCCGGCCGAGGCGATCGTGGCCGTGATCATGTTCGCGCTGATCGCGGCCGCCGTCGCCCTGCCGTGGCGTCGGGTCCGCCGCGAGACCTCCAAGATCATCACGCTGATCCGGGCCGGCTCGGAGACCACGGCGCAGACGACGGTCCGGCTGACCGTGCTGCTGCTGGTGGGGCTGTGCGTGCTCGCGGAGGTGTTCGACCTCGACGTGGTCCTCGGCGCCTTCGCCGCCGGCTTCATCCTGCGCCAGGCACTCCCCCGCGGCGACGACCAGCTGGAGACGAAGCTGAACGGCCTCGCCTTCGGCCTGGTGATCCCGATCTTCTTCGTCACCTCCGGGATGGCCATCGACCCGCGTGCGGTGGTGGCCAAGCCGTTCGCGCTGGTCCTGTTCGTGGTCATGATCATGGTCGTCCGCGGGCTGCCGGTGGCCCTCGCCAGCCGACTCGAGCGCGACCCGGTCACGCGTCAGTCGAGATTCGGCACCCGTGACAGCGTCCGGATCGGCCTGTACGCCGCCACCGGCCTCCCGATCATCGTGGCCGTCACCTCCACAGCGGTGTCCGCCGGGCAGATGACCAGCCAGAACGCCTCGGTGCTGGTGGCCGGTGGGGCGGTCACCGTGCTGCTGATGCCGCTGGCGGCCACCCTGCTGGGCCGCGCCGCCCCCTCCACGCGGACCCCGTCCTAGACCAGAGACCAGCGCCCGTCTTCGACCAGAGTCACGACGCGGGCGGGTCGCCCCGCTTGACCGAGCTGAGCAGGAGCTGGGCGACGTCGAGCACCTCGACCTCCTCGCGGGCCTGACCGGCGTGCTGCTCGGCGGTCAGACCGTCGGACAGCATCACCCGGCAGAAGGGGCAGCCGACGGCGATCTGATCGGCGCCCGTGGCCACCGCCTCCTTGGTGCGGTTCACGTTGATCCGCTCGCCGATCTTCTCCTCCATCCACATCCGGCCGCCGCCGGCACCGCAGCAGAAGGAGCGCTCGTTGTTGCGCGGCATCTCCTCGAACGTGGTGTTGGGGATGACCGCCAGCAGCTCCCGTGGCGGGGTGTACACCTGGTTGTGCCGGCCCAGGAAGCACGGGTCGTGGTAGGTGATCTTCTTCGTCGCCGTGTCCTCGGCCGCGCTCGGGGCGACCGGCGTCAACCGGCCGTCCTTGACCAGCCGGTTCAGCAGCTGGGTGTGGTGGACCACCTCGAGCTCGACACCGAACTGGGCGTACTCGTTCTTCAGGGTGTTGAAGCAGTGGGCGCAGGTGGCCACCACCTTGGTGGCCTTGGCCTCGGTCAGCGTCTCCGCGTTCTCGGCCGCCAGACCGGCGAAGACGAACTCGTTGCCGGACCGGCGGGCGGGGTCACCGGTGCAGGTCTCGCCCTTGCCGAGCACGGCGAAGTCCACCCCGGCCAGGTGCAGCAGCTCGGCGACCGCCTGCGTGGTCTTCTTCGCCCGGTCCTCGTACGCGCCGGCGCAGCCGACCCAGAACAGCCACTCCACCTCGGTCAGGTCCTCGACGTCGACGCCGACCTGCTTGACCTCGAACGGCAGCTCCTTGGCCCAGTCCATCCGCTTGCTCGGGGCCATGTTCCAGGGATTGCCCTTGTTCTCCAGGCCCTTGTAGAGCCCGTTCAGCTCGGACGGGAAGTCCGACTCCAGCAGCACCTGGTGCCGCCGCATGTCCATGATGTGATCGACGTGCTCGATGTCCACCGGGCACTGCTGGACGCACGCTCCGCAGGAGGTGCAGGACCAGAGCACGTCCGGGTCGATCACGCCGTACAGCTCGGCGGTGCCGATCAGCGGCCGAGCCGCTTCGGCGATGGTGGCCTCGGGCAGCGACCCGCGGGCCTCCTCGGCGGCCTGCAGATAGGGCGCCTTCGCGTACGCGTGGTCACGCAGGCCGGTGATCAGCAGCTTGGGCGACAGCGGCTTGTCGGTGGCCCAGGCCGGGCACTGGGACTGGCAGCGTCCGCACTCGGTGCAGGAGGTGAAGTCGAGCAGCCCCTTCCAGGTGAAGTCCTCGATCTTGCCGACCCCGAGCGCGGCGTCCTCGTCGAGGTCCTCCAGCTGCTCGAAGTCCAGTGGCTTGCCGTCCACCATGATCGGGTCGAGTCGACCCAGTGCGGTGGTGCCCGGGTCACGCTTGAACCAGATGTTGACCCAGGCGCTGAACCGGTGCCAGGCCACCCCCATGGTGATGTTCCGGGCGATCACGATCACCCAGGTCATCGAGATGATGATCTTGATCATGGCCACCGCGAAGACCAGGTCGTCCAGCGTCGTGGTGCTCAGACCGGCGAACGGCACCCCGATGAACCAGGTGAGCGGGAAGTCCCAGCGCGAGCCGGTGCCGTGGGCGTACTCGAGACCGCGTAGGACGAGACCGCAGAGGACCACGCCGAGGATGACCGCCTCGACGAAGTAGGCCTGCCAGAAGGTCGAGCCGAAGAAGCGGCTGCGGCGGCCCTCGGTGCGCGGGTGGTGGCGTTGCCGGATGACGATCAGCCCGACGATCCCGATCAGGGTGAGCCAGGAGAAGATGTCGGCCCACCACTCGAAGACGACCCAGTGGCCGATGACCGGCAGCGCGAAGGTGGGCACGAACAGCTGCCCGTACGCCGTCGCGACCAGCGAGCTCAAGGTGATGAAGCCGATCATCACGAACCAGTGCAGGACCCCGACCCGCTGCCACTGCAGCATCCGGGTGTGGCCCAGGGTCTCGGCGACCAAGCCCTTCCAACGCTCGGACTTGTGGTCGTCCCGGCCCACTTCGGGGCGGCCGAGCCGGATGACGGCGACCATCGAGCGGATGGCCCGGACGGCCAGCACGACGGCGACGGCGGTGATCGCCAGCGAGACGACGATCGCGACAACCTGCACGGCTCTCGGCTCCTTCGTACGGGGCTTGCACGGGGGTCGTTCTGCTTGTGAACCTAAACCCTACTCGTCAGTAACATCGTGGGGCACGAGGCATCCTGGGGTGACCGTCTCTGACTCCCCGGTGGCATCCGGCACGGCCACGGGCTCCCGGGGCGACCGTCTCTGACTCCCCGGCGACATCCGGCACGGCCACGAGCTCCCGGGGCGACCGTCTCTGACTCCCCGGTGACATCCGGTACTGGACGGCGACGGCCCGACCGTGACATCCGGCACGGCCACGGCCCCGGGCGACCGTCTCTGACTCCCCGGCGGCATCCGGCACGGCCACGGCTCCGGGGCGACCGTCTCTGACTCCCCGGCGGCATCCGGTGCTGGAGGCGGGAGGCGGCCCGACCGTTTTCGACTCCCCGGCGCGTTCCGGTTATGTGGGTCGGCGGTGGCCCGACCGTTCATGGCTCGCCGGTGGCATCCAGCGCTGGGGCAGCCGGTGGCCAGACTCGCGTGAGAGAGCTCGAGATCACTCAGTGGAAGTCGCGCGACGTAGCCCGGGCGACCGTGGCCGAGGACTGCGGCAGCACCGCAGCCAGCGGGTCGAACCGGTCGGCGACCAGGTTGGTGACCCCGTCGGCGTACTCCACCCGACCACGGATGACCAGACCGTTGCTCTGCCGGCCGACCCGCCGGTACCGCTTCCACATCGGCTCCGAGCAGACGATGTTGAGCATCCCGGTCTCGTCCTCCAGGTTGAGGAAGGTGACCCCTCCGGCCGTCCCCGGTCGCTGCCGGTGGGTGACCAGCCCGGCCACCCGGACCCGACGTTTGTCGTCCCCCTCACCCAGCGAGCCGACCGGTCTGATCCCCTGCTCGGCCAACGCGGTCCGCAGGTGGGAGATCGGATGCTCCCCGGGGGAGATCTTGGTCGCCCACAGATCGGCCAGGGTCAGTTCCACGTCACTCATCCCCGGCAGCTCGGGCGGGGCGGCGTCGACCGCGGTCCCGGGCAGCGTGTCCAGCGAGTCGGCGTACCCGGCGTTCCACAGCGCCTGTCGCCGACTCAACCCGAACGAGTCGAACGCCCCCGCGGTGGCCAGCGCCTCCGTCTGAGCCACCGTGAGCCCGGCGCGGCGGACCACGTCGTTCATGTCCGCGTACGGCTGCCGCTCCCGCTCGGCCACGATCTTCTCGGCCAGCGTGCGCCCGATCCCGTTCACCGAGGTCAGCCCCAGCCGGACCGCCGCTCCGCCGTCGCGCCGGTGCTCCGCGCTCCTGTCCGGTGAACCCCGCCGGAAGGGTCCGACCGTCGGCTGGTCAGCCGTCCGGCAGGAGTCCATCCCCCCGGGCGTGATCACCTCGGCACCCGCCACCCCCGCAGCGCCCGCCACCTCGTCCGAGGACAGCTGCTCCAGATCCGCGTCCACCCCCGAGGCAGCGATGTCGGGCCGGCGCACCTCCACCCCGTGCCGGCGGGCGTCGGCCACCAGGGACTGCGGCGAGTAGAACCCCATCGGCTGCGCTCGCAGCAAACCGGCCAGGAACGCCCCCGGGTAGTGCAGCTTCAGCCACGAGCTCGCGTACACCAGCAGGGCGAAGCTGATCGCGTGGCTCTCGGCGAAGCCGAAGCTGGCGAACGCCTGGATCCGGGCGTAGATCTCGTCGGCCACCTCCTCGGTGATGCCGTGCAAGGCCATCCCCGCGTAGAGCTTGGCCTTGAGTCGCTCGATCTTCTCGACTCCGCGCTTGGAACCCATCGCGCGCCGCAGCAGGTCGGCGTCGTCCCCGGTGCAGCCACCGACCGCGACCGCGATCTGCATCAGCTGCTCCTGGAACAGCGGCACCCCCAAGGTCTTCTCCAGCACCGGCTTCAGCGCCTCGTGCAGGTAGGTGATCTCCTCCCGGCCGGTGGCCCGCCGGATGTAGGGGTGCACCGCCCCGCCCTGGATCGGTCCGGGCCGGATCAGCGCGATCTCGATCACCAGGTCGTAGAACTTCCGCGGCTGCAACCGGGGCAGGGTGCCGACCTGCGCGCGGCTCTCCACCTGGAACACCCCGATCGAGTCGGCCCGGCAGAGCATGTCGTAGACCCCTGCCTCCTCCTTGGGCAGCGACTGCAGCGTCCAGGTCTCGCCGAGCCGGGCGGCCACCAGATCCAGCGTGTACTGCATCGCGCTGAGGATCCCCAGGCCCAGGAAGTCGAACTTGACCAGCCCCATCCAGGCGCAGCTGTCCTTGTCCCACTGCAGCACCGTGCGGGCGTCCATCCGACCGCGCTCGATCGGGCACACCTCGCCCACCGGCCGCTCGGTCAGCACCATCCCGCAGGCGTGGATGCCCAGGTGGCGGGGCGCCCCCAGCAGCTCGTCGGCGAGCTCGACGACGGACGCCGGGATGTTGTGCTCGTTCTGCACCGGGATGGCACCCCACGAGTCGATCTGCTTGGACCAGGCGTCCTGCTGGCCGACTGAGTGACCGAGTGCCTTGGCCATGTCACGGACCGCCGACTTCGGCCGGTAGCTGATCACGTTGGCCACCTGCGCGGCGTTGCGGCGCCCGTACCGGCGGTAGACCTCCTGGATCACCTCCTCCCGGCGGTCGGAGTCGAAGTCGACGTCGATGTCGGGCTCCTCGTCGCGAGTCGCCGACAGGAACCGCTCGAACGGCAGGCCGTAGAGGATCGGGTCGACGGCGGTGATGTAGAGCACGTAGCAGACCACCGAGTTGGCCGCCGATCCCCTGCCCTGGCAGAGGATCCCGCGTTTCCGGGCGAAGTCGACCATGTCGTGCACGATCAGGAAGTAGCCCGGGAAGTCCTTCTCCTCGATCACCGCGAGCTCCCGCTGCAACCGCTCGTACGCGATCTCGCGCCGATCCGGATAGAGCTCCTCCACCCCGCGCCGGGTCAGCTCCCGCAGCCAGCTGATCGGGGTCTCCCCGGGCGGCACCTCGAGCTTGGGCAGCCGCGGCTTGGCCAGCCGCAGGTTGAAGGCGCACTCCTGCGCCACCGCCACGGTCTGCTCGATCACCCCCGGGTAGCGGGCGAAGATCCGGGCCATCTCCTCACCCGACCGCAGGTGCGCACCGGGCACCGGCAGCCAGCCGTCCATCTCCGGCAGGCTGCGCCGGGCCCGGACCGCGGCCATCGCGCTGGCCAGCCGGTACTGCCGCGGCTGGGCGTAGTGCACAGCGTTGGTGGCCACCACCGGCAGGTCGTGCACCCGGGCCAGCTCGACCAGCCGGTCGTTGATCGTCGAGTCGTCGGGACGGCCGTGGTCGACCAGCTCCACCACCACCCGGTCGTGCCCGAACAGGGCCGTCAGCCGGTCCAGCTCCTGGGCCGCCGCCTCCGCTCCACCGGCGGCGAGGGCCTGGCGTACGCGACCCTTCCGGCAGCCGGTCAGGATCGTCCAGTGGCCGTCGGCGGCCGCGGCCAGCTCCTCCAGGTCGTAGAGCGGCCGACCCTTCTCGTCGCCCCGCAGCTGCGCCTCGGTGATCGCTGCGGCCAGCCGGTGGTAGCCCTCCACCCCACGGGCCAGCACCAGCAGGTGCGAGCCCTCCGGGTCGGCCACCCCGTTCTGCGGGGTCCGCAGGCCCAGCGACAGCTCCGCGCCGTAGATGGTGTTCAGGTCGTAGCCCTGCGCCGCCTCGGCGAACCGGGCTGCGGCGTAGAGGCCGTCGTGGTCGGTGATGGCCAACGCGGTCAGCCCGAGCCGGACCGCCTCCTCGATCAGGTCCTCCGGGTCCGACGCCCCGTCGAGGAAGCTGAAGTTGCTGTGGCTGTGCAGCTCCGCGTACGGGACTCCTCCCTGCACCGGCGGCGTGGGCGGCGCCCCCCGCTGCCGCCGGCTGCGACTCCACGGCGGGATCGGATCCCCGTTGCGGTCCAGCTGCGCCGCCGGATCCGCCACCGGCGCCAGCGCCCCTCGGCGCCCCGCCGCCCGCCCGCCCGGCGCCTGGTGAGCTCTCGCCCAGTCGGGATCCAGCGGATCATCAGGACTCACCCGCCCCGACAACCGCGCCTCCAGCTCGCTCCACGGAATCGGCGGGTTGTTCCACCCCATTCAGCCACCATCCACAGAGAAGCCGCACGAGCCACGATCGGGCACGGAACTGACGCACAAGCGGTGGGGATCTCGGCGTGCGTCGAAGGGACCTGGACGGGCCTGGCGGGAGCGCCGGAGCCTGCGGAGGCGCGGATGGTCGTCCCGAGACCACGCCGAGATCCCCACCGCGTCCCGACCACGACCGCAGGTGCCCGATCGACTAGTCATAGCGAGCTTCTGTCCACCACTGCCCCTGTTCCACCAGCAGCAACCAAGCACTGCCGTCCAGACCGACCAGCTGGAAACGGGCCACCTGACGGGCGCCGTCCGGATCCCACCACAGCTCGTCGATCGGCCACGGTCCCGCCCAGGCCTGCACGCCGAGCACCGGACCGGAAGGATCGGGACGGAACCGGGTCGGCTCCCCGATCACCAGGCCGCGGTCCGACACGGCCACCGAGCGGCCGTCCTGACCCACCACGGTCGCCGGCCGGGGCCGCGGGAAGACCCGGGTCGGTGAGGGCGGCGGGATGCTCCCGGGCCAGGGCAGCGACGGCGGCCGCAGCCCCTCGGGCCGCTCCCCCCAGGGCACGGGCGCCTGCCGCTGGGCCGGCCCCCGACCGCCCTGCACCGCAGGTGCCACCACCGCCTCGGGGCCGAGCATCCCCTGCAGCCGGGCCACGCCTCGCTCCACCCGGTCGTCGGTGGCGCTGCCCCACAACCCGTCGCCGTGGTCACCGAGGGACTCCACCGCCTCCGGCACCAGCCGGACCTCGCACACCGGCTCCGGCGCCGGGTCGCTCTGCAGCTGCCAGAACACCCGGTCCACCAGGTCGGCCGAGCCGAACCAGCGGGGATGACCCCAGGTCCGCGCGCCCTGCCAGCCGCGGTCCCCCTTCACCTCCACGGTCACCGTGGTGCAGACCAGCCCGTGCCGGCTCAGCTCGCCGACGAACCGGTCGGCGGTCTGCCGGGTGCTGAAGACGATCGGCTCGATGGTCTCCAGCGGCGGCTCGAAGGCCACCCGCTGGGTCAGCTCGAGGGGCGGTCGCCGGCCGGCGGCCACCCGCATGTCGGTGCCCCGGGCCAGCCGGTGCAGCCAGCTGCCCTGCCGACCGAACCTGGTGGCCACGTCCCTGGCCGACAGGGCCGCGAACTCACCCAGTCGCCGGATCCCCAACCGGCGCAGCAGGCTGACCAGCCCCGCGTCCTCCAGGGCGCCGATCTCCAGCTCGGCCAGGAACCGGGCCGACCCCTGCGGCGGCACCACGAACCAGCTCTGCGCCTCCGCCCGCCGAGCCGCCTGCTCGGCGGCGAACATGCCGTCGGCGATCCCCACCCGGCAGTCCCACACCCCGTACTCGACGAGCATCTCCGCGATCACCGCCGCCGCCTGCGGCTCCCCGCCGTAGAACCGGTGCGGCACCGGCAGCGCGCAGATCCCGGGCCGGAGCGGGGTGACGGTGGCGACCAGCTGCTCCAGGCCGGACAGCACCTGCTCGTACGCCCGCAGATCACGCGCCTCGTTGGCGTCGACCAGCGTGAGCTCGGGACAGCGGCCGACCGCGTCCCGGCGCCGCATCCCGCGCCGCACCCCCTCGAGCCGCGCCGCGGCCGAGCAGGCCACCACCTCGTTGGCCGCCACCACCGCCACCGGGTCGTCGGTCGACAGCTCCTCAGCCGCGATGGCCGCCACCACCGGCCAGTCCGGGCACCAGACGACCATCACCCGCGGCGTGGCCGGTCCCGAGTTGTCAGCAGCCGTGGTCGCCCGGGCCGCCACAGCGGCTGACACGTCGGCAGGAGCATCCAGGACGCTCATCCGGCGGCCACCTCACTGCCGTACGCGCTCGTCCCGTAGCCGACCGTGCTCGTCTGGTACCCGGGAGACTCGTGACCGGTCTCCACCCGGACGTCCAGGCGCTGATCGGGCAGCCACAGGTCGACGGTCCGGTCGGGCACCCCACCACCGCGGGACCGGACCGTCACCCGGCGGCTCTGCAGGTGCCCGTGACCGCGGCCCAGCCCCGACCAGCGGTTGTCGGTCACACTCAGCCGGCGCTGGGGTCGCGGCCAGGCGCGATCCCCGAGCTGACCACTGTCGACCAGCAGCGCGGCGTCCTTCTGCCGCAACCGGGCCAGCATCCGGGCCGCCTGCTGCTCGCTCACCGGCACCGGTGGCCGGACCAGCACCAGGGAGGTCACCTCGACCAGGCCGGCGGTCACGCTGAGCCAGTGCTCCCCCGGCTCCGCCACCACGATGCAGCGGCCCAGATCGACGCCGAAGGCCAGCGCGGCGTCGAAGCCGAACTCCGGCACCCCGACCACGGCGGTCCACTCACCGGCCCGCGACGGACCGGCCATCAACGACATGGCCAGACCGGGGCTGTCGAGGCAGCAGACCATCCCCGTGTGCAGACTGACGAGATCGCCCAGACCGGGCAGCAGCGACAGCTGACGGGTGACCGCAGCCCCCTGCATCCGGTTGACCCGCTGGCGCAGGTCGGCGATGGTGGGGGCCTCGGTCACCCCTCCATATTCGAACTTTTGTTCGATGGCGTCAAGCGGGGATCTCACGGTCGTGGAGGGACCGGAGCACCAGCCGCCAGAACACCAGAGCCGCCAGCAGGCTAGCCCCGACCACCACCAGTCCGAGCGGTACGGCCGTCTCCTCGCCGCCCAGCCCGACCAGCGGAGCGGCCACCGCGCCGGCGATGTACTGGCCGAGACCGAGCAGCGACGAGGCCCGGCCGGCCTGGTGCGGGTAGTCGGCCAACGCGATCGTGGTCGCCGACGGGAACACCATCCCGACCGAGCTGACCATCACCCACAGCGAGACCAGCAGCGGCACCAGACCGGCCCCGCTGACCGCGCTGACCAGGACGCCGACGGCGCCGAGCAGGTTCAGAGCCAGACCGACGGCGAGCAGCCGGACCGCCGGCCGGCTGCGGGCCAACCGCGCCCCCAGCTGGGACATCGCCATGATGCCGAGCGCGTTCACCCCGAACACGTACGAGAAGCCCTGCGGCGACATCCCGTAGATCCGCTGCAGCACGAAGGTCGAGCCCGCGATGTAGGCGAACATGGCCGCCCCGGCGAGCCCGGAGGAGAACGCCGCACCGAGGAACAACCGGTCCCCCAGCAGCTCGCGGAAGCCCCGGACGTTGCTCTGCAGACCACCCGGGCTGCGTCGCTCGACCGGCAGCGACTCGGGCACCCCGAGCAGACCGGCCAGCACCAGCACCAACCCGAAGCCGGCCAGCACCACGAAGATCCCGCGCCAGTCGGTCACCCGCGCCAGCTGACCCCCGAGCAGCGGGGCCGCCACCGGGGCCAGTCCCGAGACCAGGATCAGCCGGGAGAAGACGATCAACAGCGCCCGGCCCTGGTAGAGGTCGCGGGCCACCGCGCGGGCGATCACCAGACCGGCTGCCCCCGACAGGCCCTGCAGCAGCCGGAGCAGCAGCAGCACCTCGATGTTCGGAGCGAACGCGCAGGCCAGGGAGGTGATCAGGTAGCAGACCAGACCGACCAGCAGCGGCCTCCGGCGGCCGAACTGGTCCGACAGCGGCCCGGCGACCAGCTGACCGACAGCCAGCCCCAGCAGGCAGGCGGTGATCGTCAGCTGGGCCGCGGAGGCGGTCGCCTGCAGGTCGGCCGCGAGCTCGGGGAGCACGGGCAGGTAGAGGTCGAGCGAGATCGGGCCGAAGGTGGACAGCATCCCGAGCACCACGATGGTGCGCCGGGGATGGCGATCAGCGACAGCTGTCCGTTCGCCGGCAGGAGGAGGTGGGTCGGTCGGGCTCGGCACGTGCTCACTGTGCCAGGACCGACGACCCGGTCAGCCGCGTCTCGCAGCGGGGCGAGGACGCCCGCCCCCAACCCCTTCTCGCCCCTGCCGCGGGCTCACTCCACCGGCAGCGGGGACCGGTCGTTGTGCCGGCTGCGGACCACCGCGTACGTGGACTCCAGCGCCGTGATGGCCTGGTCGTACGAGCGCTGGGCCACACCGGCGAACAGGCAGTCCACCACCGCCAGCTGGGCGATGCGGCTGGACATGGCCCCGGAGCGGAACGTGGTCTCCCGCGCCGCGGTGGTGAGCAGCACGTCCGCGTGGGCCGCGATCGGCGACCCGGCGAAGTTGGTGATCGCGATCGTGGTCGCCCCCCGGGTGCGCGCCACCCGCAGCGCGTCGAGGGTGTCCAGCGTGGTGCCGGTGTGGGAGATGCCGACGGCCACGTCCGCGGACTCCAGCACCGCCGCCGAGGTGAGGGCCAGGTGCGGATCGGACCAGACGAACGAGATCTTCCCGATCCGGTGGAGCTTCTGGTGCAGATCGGCACCGACCAGACCGCTGGCGGCGATGCCGTAGATGTCGACCCGACGGGCCTGGGCCACCGCCACCACGGCCTTCTCCAGCATCACCAGATCCAGAGCCGCGGCGGTGTCGGCGATGGCGCACTCGTCGGCGTGGGTGATCTTGGCGACCACGTCGGCCAGCGAGTCACCCGGATCGATCTGGCCGGTGGTCGGGTGCCCCGGCGCCTGCCCGGACTCCTCCCACAGCGCGGCACGGGCCAACGCGATCCGCAGCTCGGGATAGCCGGCCAGGCCGATCGCCCGGCAGAACCGGAGGACCGTCGTCTCCGACGTCTGGCAGCGGCGGGCCACCGCGGTGATCGAGCTCTCCGAGACCCCCGCAGGGTCCGCCAGCACCAGCTCGGCCACGCGTTGCTCGGCCGGTCGCAGGTTGGGCAGCGTGCCCCGGACGGTGATCAAGATCGACATCGCCGGGCGTGGAGCACCCGACTCACCGCCCGATCGGTCTCCTCGCGCCGAACCCTGCTGAGTCTCGATCACGCCAGTCATCCGCGCCGCCCCTCCACCGCCCTGTGCTCGCCGGCGGGCACCTCTCAGCCCGCCGGGCGACCACCAGATCACTGGGTAGCGTATCGCTCCCGGGCTCCCAGGTGGTCGGAAAGGAAGACGACGGTGCTCGCCCAGGCGCGAGCCGACGCCTCCGGGTGGTGGAACGACGGGGCCGGGTTGTCGAACGCGTGACCCGCGCCCGGGTGGATCTCGAACGCCACCTCGGGTTGCGCGGTCACGGCAGCGCGGATCTCGTCGACCGTCGCCATCGGGATGAAGGCGTCGGCGTCGCCGAAGTGGTGCAGGCTCGGCGCGCTCACCCGCGGGGCCAGCGGGTGCAGCTGCGGGAGCGCGGACCCGTAGTAGCTGACCAAGGCGTCCAGCGGCTCCTCGGCGGCCACGTTGAAGGCCAGTCCCCCACCGAAGCAGAAGCCGACAGCACCGACACCGCCGGTGACCTCGGGTAGGCCGCGGGCGTGGCGCACGGCAGCCACCCCGTCGGCCACCGCCGTCTCCCAGTCGACCTGCTGCATCAGGGCCATCCCCTGGTCGAGCAGGTCGTCCGCGTCCTCGTCGACGGCCACGACGCCGAGGCGCCAGTAGATCTCGGGAGCCAGCACCACGTAGCCGAGGGCGGCCAGGTCCGCGCACCGACCACGGATGTAGCGACCGACCCCGAAGATCTCCTGGAACACCACCACCGCCGGACCGGTCCCGCTCGGCGGCAACCAGAGCTGGGTCGGCATCCCTCCGTCGACGGTGGTGATCTCGATCTGCCGGTCGGGCGCGCTCTGGGTGGTCGGATCAGGGTTCTCGGTCATGCTGCGAACCTAGTCGCACGGTCGCCGTCTCCCGGCCGACGCCGGTCACTACGCTGGGTGGCGAGCCGACGAGGGCTGACGGATCGAGGAGAACCGATGGACGACTGGGATCCTGCGCACTACGGCCGGTACGCCGACGAGCGGTCCCGACCGTACGGCGACCTGGTCCGCCGGATCGGCGCCGACCGTCCCCGCCGGGTGGTCGACCTGGGCTGCGGCTCCGGTGAGCTGACGGCCTCGTTGAGCCGGCTCTGGCCCACCGCCGAGATCATCGGGGTCGACTCCTCCCCGGCCATGATCGAGAAGGCCCGCACCATCAAGGGCGTCGACGACCTCCGTTTCCTCGAACGGGATCTGCGGGACTGGCGTCCGGAGGCCGGCACCGACGTGCTGATCAGCAACGCCGCCCTGCAGTGGGTGCCCGGCCACCGCGATCTGCTGCCGGATCTGGTCGAGCGGCTGAACCGCGATGGCTGGATCGCCTTCCAGGTGCCGGGGAACTTCGGGGAGCCCAGCCACGTCCTGCTGCACGAGCTGGCCCAGACGGCGCCGTACGCCGAGCACACCGCCGGCGTGCTGCGACCGTCGTCGGCCGAGCCGGCCGACTACCTGGCCGACCTGACCGCGCTCGGCTGCCGCGTCGACGTCTGGGAGACCACCTACCTGCACGTGCTGACCGGCGACGACCCCGTGTTCACCTGGGTCTCCGCCACCGGCGCCCGACCGGTCCTGCAGGCCCTGCCGGACGATCTCCGGGAGCAGTTCGAGGCCGACTACAAGGAACGGCTGCGGGAGGCCTACCCGGAGCAGCCGTACGGGACGGTGCTGCCGTTCCGGCGGATCTTCGTGGTCGGCCAGCGGATCGGCTCGTGATCTTGCGCACAGGCCCATCTCCGACGACCGACTGGCATGAACCGCTTCAACTGCAGGGATACGGGCTGACCCTCATCCCGTTGGCGGTGGCCGATGCGGAGGACTTCCTGGCCGCCCTGGGACCACCGGAGGAGAGCGCCGAGGTGGTGGCGCACCTGAGCTTCGCACCTCCGGCGGACGTAGCCGCCGCGACCAAGATCATCGAGGCCGCGGTCGACGATCATGACCGGATCGCGTACGCCCAGCGGCTGTCCACGACCGGCGAGCTGGTGGGGTCGACGTCGTTCTACGAGATCGACCCATCCCTCACGCTCGTTGGCGATCGGGCACACCTGGGTGGCTCGACCGCACTGGCGGACGTTCGTCAACACGGCCTCCAAGTTGATCATGCTGGAGCGAGCGTTCGACGGTCTCGGCGCCGAGCGGGTGGTCTGGCACACCGACATCCGCAACACCCGTTCCCAGGACGCCATCGCCCGGCTGGGCGCGGTCCGCGAAGGGGTGCTGCGCCACCACCGGATCCGCCGGGACGGCTCCTGGCGGGACACGGTCCAGTTCTCGATGCTCGCGGCCGAGTGGCCCGACGTCCGGCGCCGACTCGAGGCCCGGCTCGGATCAGGCTCTGACCAGCGGGATTGACCCCGGTGGCGGACGGCGTAGGCTCCCGCCATGAGCACCTTGGCGGTGGAGAGGAACGACGCGCGCTCCCGATACGAAGGACGCTGCGACGGCGAGCTGGTCAGCCTCGTGGACTACGTGCTGCGCGGCGACACCATGATCGTGATCCACACCGGCACCGAGCACCGCTGGCGCGGCAAGGGCTACGCGGCGCAGATCACCCAGGCGGCCCTCGACGACGCCCGCACCCGCGGTCTGCACGTCGTCCCCCGCTGCCCGTTCACCGCCGACTTCATCTCCAGCCACCCCGACTACGCCGACCTGCTCGACGGGAACAGCCGAGCCCGCTGAGCAGTGTGTCCTCACTCGTTGCTCGTGACGGAGACCCTCAGCCGAGCCGGGTCCGCTCGTCGCTGACCCACAGACCGACCAGTCCTCGGAAGTGCCCGAGGAAGCGTTCCCGCTCGTTCTCCGGGTAGGTCGCGATCACCGTGTCCACCAGCATCTGGTCGAAGTGCGCCGAGCTCACCCACTCCAGGACGATGTCGTCGATGTCGGGCAGCGCCGTGGCGCAGAACTCGTTGTAGCGCTCGGTGTCGAAGTGCTCGTCGGCCAGCCGCTGGTAGTGCCCCAGCTTGGCCCCGTAGTCGAGGGCGGGGTCGTCCGCCACCGCGAACCAGGGGGCGGGATCGGCCTGCAGACTGGCCTTGCGGCCGGTCGCAGCGCAGAACGCCGACCACTTCACCAGCGCCCGCATGGCCCACGGGAAGTAGTAGTGCAGCGACGTGACGGCCACGTCGGGGCACGCGTTGGCGTAGTCGATCGGCAGCACGGTGTCGCCCTGCACCAGCATCTCGCAGGAGTTGAACTCCCAGCGGAAGAACGCGTTGACCGTCTGGGCGATGGTGATCGCCTCCTGGCCGGCGGCCGGGGACAGGAAGTCGTAGTCCACGGCGTAGCGGTCGTGCATCGGCTCGTCGGGGCGGAAGTGCATCACCATGGTCTCCGGGCCGATGGTCAGGGCCCGGGCGAAGACGTCGTACGGCTCGACGGACTTCTGCAGGTGCATCAGCATCTCGCCGGACTCGTCGTACGCCGCGATCAGGGCGGTCTCGTCCTTGATCCGCGACACCCCACGCCAGCCGCCACCGTCGAACGGCTTCATGAACAGCGGGTAGCCCATCTCGGCGGCGATGCCGGCCAGGTCGAAGCTGTCGTTGTAGTTGCGCGACGTGTAGGCCCAGCGGGTGTTGTCGACCGGGTTCTTGTACGGCACCAGCACCGTGTCCGGCACGTGCATGCCGAGGCGCATCAGGGCGCAGTACGCGGCGTGCTTCTCCATCGACTGGAAGGTGAACGGAGAGTTCAGCAGGTAGACGTCGTCCATCAGGGCGACCTTCTTCAGCCACTCCCGCGGGTGGTAGTACCAGTACGCGAGGCGGTCGATGACCAGGGTGTGCCGGGCCGGGTCCCGCAGGTTGAACGGGGAGATGTGCACCCGCTCGGTGTCGAGGGTGTGCGACTGGTTGGCGTAGGAGAAGGCGCCGAGCCGCTCGACGATGGCCTCGAAGGCCCGGGGCCAGTCCTCCTCCGCGCCGAGCAGCAGACCGATCAGATGACGGGTGTCGGACACCGCGACTCCTCTCCTAGATGAACGTTCGTGCGCGGGAAGACCGAGGCCGCAGGCGCGTCCTCAGCAGAAGCGTGGCAGATGGTGCGCGAGCTGCTGCTGCCACCACTCCCAGTCGTGGCTGACGTCGTAGCCCCACAGGTCGAGCTCGCAGCGGATCCCCTTCTCCTGGATGAGCTGCGCCAGCTTCACCGTGGAGGGCAGCGAGCCGGTCGGGTGGGTCTCCCAGGCGCCCTGGCCCACCACCAGCAGCACCGACAGCTGCTGGCGCAGCCAGTCCAGGTGGTCGCCGTGCAGGTTGGGGACGTAGTCGGTCGGGTTGGCGAAGTAGGTGGCATCGCCCCGCTCGCCCCAGGATCGCCAGGTCATCACGTCGTAGTTGCCGGACAGGCCGATGGCCAGCGGCGCCAGGTCGGCGCGCTGGAAGGAGAAGTGCACCGCGTGGTAGGCACCCATGCTGCAACCCGTGGTGATCAGCTCGGCGCCGGCAGTGGTGTCGTCGTGGATGTAGGGCACCACCGTGTGGGTCAGCCAGCGGGTGTAGACCTCGTGCCGCAGGGCCCGCTCCTCGATCGGCAGCCCCTTGTCCGACCAGGTGTCGGCGTCGAGGGAGTCCACGCAGTAGAGCTTCACCCGGCCGGCGTTCACCAGGTCGGCCACGGCTGCGACCATGCCGTTGCTCTCGAAGTCCCAGGCTCGACCCGCCTCGGAGGGGAACACCAGCACCGGACGGCCGTAGTGGCCGTACGTGATGATGTGCATCCCCCGGTCGATCCCGCTTCCCAACGGTGTCTCGATCTGATGGCGCCTCACGCCCTCATCCAAGTGGAACGGGGGCGCCGGGGCAAGGGTTGACATCTCCGCCGCCGGTCCGGAGGAAACCGACCAGCCCCGGGAAGGCTGCGCCCGAGCGAGCCACGCGCCGTCTGGGCGGACACCGGCCGTCCGAGCGGACACCGGCCCTCCGAGCGGACGACAGGCCCGGCGTGGTCCGCGGGTGAGTGGTGCCCCGATGGCAGGATGGTCGAGATGTTCGGCTCAGGTGACGACAGACCAGGTGACGCTCGGCGCAGGACGCGGCGGGGCCGCCCGTGGGGGGCTCTCGGCACGGCCCTGGCCGCCGCGCTGCTGGTGAGCGGCTGCACGAACGGCGGGTTGCCGACGCCGAACGGGGACACACCCGAGCGTGCCGCGACCGAGCTCGCCGACGGGCTGACCAAGAAGGACCTCACCCCGGTCGAGTTCGTGGCCGCCACCAGCACCGACGTGAACGCGTCGTTCCAGACCCTCGTCCGGGGGATGGGGCCGGTGACGCCGGCCGTCAGCGTGAACGAGGTGGACCGGTCGGGGTCGGCGGCGACGGCGACGCTCGACGTCACCTGGACGTTCCCGGGGGTGCCGCAGAAGTGGACGTACACCTCGACTGCGCAGCTGCAGAACGACGCCGGTCGCTGGAAGACGGCCTGGCAGGCCTCGGTGGTCGAGCCGCAGCTGAACGGCTCGAACCGGCTCAGTCAGCGCCGGGTCGCCGCCGCCCGAGGCGAGGTGCTCGGCGAGGACGACGACGTGATCGCGAAGCTCCGACCGGTGGTGCGGATCGGGATCGACAAGACGGTGGTCGACGGTGACGCCGCCGCCAGCGCGGCGGCCAAGCTGGCGAAGCTGGTCGACGTCGACCCGGCCGCGTACGCCAAGAAGGTGGCGGCGGCCGGCGACGACGCCTTCGTCGAGGCGATCACCTACCGCGCCACCGACGACGCACGGCCGTCCAACGCCGACGTGTTCGCGATCAAAGGGGCGCTGCCCATCCAGAGCGAGCAGGTGCTGGCCCCGACCCGCGACTTCGCTCGACCGATCCTCGGCACGGTCGGCCAGGCGACCAAGGAGATCGTCGACGACTCCGACGGGGCCGTGGTGGCCGGCGACGACGTCGGGCTGTCCGGGCTGCAGAAGCGCTACGACACCACGCTCCGCGGTACGCCCGGCGTCCAGGTGCGGCTGCTGCCCCTGACCTCCGGGTCCTCCTCCGCGTCGCCGTCACCGTCCTCGTCCGCCGGTTCGGCGTCCGGGTCCCCTGCACCGTCGGCGTCGCCGTCGCCAGCGGTAGCGCCAGCCCGGCCGCCCCGGTGACGGTGTTCGAGGCCAAGCCGGTGGCCGGCAAGGACCTGCGGTTGACGCTCAACGTGTTCCTGCAGGAGCTCGCTGAGAAGACGCTGGCCGACACCAAGCCGGCCAGTGCGATCGTGGCCATCCGCCCCTCCACCGGCGCGGTGCTGGCGGCGGCGAACGGCCCTGGCAACAAGGACCAGAACCTGGCCACTGACCGGGCAGGCCGCCCCCGGCTCGACCTTCAAGGTCGTGTCCGCGCTGGCCCTGCTTCGGGCGGGGGTCAAGCCGTCGTCGGACGTGAAGTGCCCCGAGACCGTCACCGTCGACGGCCGCCGGTTCAAGAACTACAGCGACTACCCCAGCAGCCAGCTCGGCACCATCACGCTGAAGACCGCGCTCGCCCAGTCCTGCAACACCGCGTTCATCGGCTCGCGCACCAAGCTCGACGACGGCGACCTGGCCAAGGCCGCGGCGTCGTTGGGCCTCGGCGCCGACTACGACACCGGCTTCCCGTCCTTCTTCGGTGAGGTGCCGAACGACGCCTCGGGCACCGGCGGAGCGGCCGCCATGATCGGCCAGGGCACCGTGCTGGCTTCCCCGATGGCCATGGCGGCGGTCGCCGCCTCGGTCAGCGGCGGCCGGACGATCATCCCGGTCCTGGTCGACGGCACGGCGGCCAAGACCACAGCCACCCCGCTGACCGCTGACGAGGCCGCGTCGCTCAGGTCGATGATGCGGGCCGTGGTCACCGAGGGCAGCGGGCGCAGCCTGGGCGACCTCCCCGGACCTGGCGTGATCGCCAAGACCGGCACCGCCGAGTACGGCAACGACGACCCGCTCAAGACCCACGCCTGGATGATCGCCGCGCAGGGAGACCTGGCTGTCGCGGTGTTCGTGAACACCGGGCAGTCAGGGTCGAAGACGGCTGGGCCGCTGCTGAAGGAGTTCCTGGAGGGGGCTCGCTGACGGTCGGCAGATCTGCACCAGTCGGTCGTGTCGAGACCCGTTCCCTCAGAGCTTGGCAAACGGCGTTACCGGCTTCCGGCGTGCGCTGGATGATCGTGATGATCAGCGGCGTCAGGAACATGATCGCGGCCAGGAACGGAGATCAGTGCCATCGATGGCGTCTCTGCTGCCGGCCAGCCAGCTTCGCCAGAGCGATCCCGGTGATCAAGAGCCGAGTCACGGCGGGAACACCGAGCTTGAGATGTCAGCACGATGACCCCTTCACGTGGTTCGACAGTGTGAGCGGTGATAGTCAAACCGATCAGGCCGATATTACGCGAGGTAGATCGAGCCTGTAAGTGCTGCTGGTCCTGACAGGATGCCGATGACGCCTGCGCTGGACCAGCATCCTGCGACTGTGCTCGAGTGACGCGGCGCTTGCGCTTGTCGGCCAGCGATGCGGCCAGCACACCGGCACGAAGACGTACGGAGAAACCGCCTTCAGTTTGACAGCTTCACCTCTGGTCAGGTAAATGCCCATCCACGTCGCACTCCGTAGCGTCGTAGATCGTCTTGCATCCCGACTCCAGATGACATCGATTGGCGTCATCGGTCTGCGGATGTCGAAGGAGTTCGTGCGTCGAACTTGCTGGGCCGCTTCTGCTTCGGGACGAACTTCGACCTTCTCCGCTCGCCTTGCTGGTGCAATACTCCGCGAGAGATCCATCGGCGATCGGGCCACACTGGACGCGCGCTGTCTCTGCCGTATCGATCTTGCTTTCGGTGTCGAGAGTCTTGCGCTTGTTCGACACAGTTCGGACGTTCTCGCTGCGCTTCGAGATGTCGAGTCGCTTAGCCTTGCTGAGCCGGCGACTCGCATCTGGAGGGGACTCTCCCCGCGCCGCCGGTGGTCTGGGGATCGGAGATCGGCGATCCGGGCCGGACCGTCGCTCGCTTGGTCTGACAGCACCTAGAAGGTCACGGTCAGACCAATAGTCACGACAACACTCAGAAGTACTCGAAGATCTGGGACATCGGAAGTCCATGTCAGCATTAGCCGCCTACGTCAGGCGCCGACTGACCGCGTCGTCCGCGTGTGCTTCTGTCGTCACGAGCCTTCACGGCCTTCCACTGCAGTCCTCGACAAGTCCGGTGACCGACTACTGGGCTGCCCGCAAGGGCGGAGGATGAGGGCGTGCCACACGGGAGAGGACCGCTCATGCCATGGACGTAAACAGTAGCGACAGCGACTGCCGGGGTGCTGCAGCGGTGACCACGATTCGCCTGGACCTCTGGCCGCTACTTCTGGCGGGTACGTTGAGTCGCAGAACAGAGATTGCGGTGCCGGGATCACCGCTGCCGGGTGATCAGCGACGCACCACCGCCCGCCACCCGACGTCGTCGGAGACCACCAGGCCGACGTCCTCCAACGCCGCGAGCTGGGCGAGGGCGGTCGGCACGGAGACACCCGCAGCGAGGGCGATCTCGCCGGCGCCCACGCGACGCCGGGCCGGGACGGCCTCGTACACCGAGAGCCGGACGGGATCGAGGACGTCGGTCTCGCGGACCGGGCCGGAGGGGATCGGCAGGGTCCCCTGGCCGGACTCGGAGATGAGCTCTGTGACCTCGGCGGCGTTGCTGACCAGCACCGCCTGACCGTTGCGGATCATCAGGTGCGGGGCGGCCGACATGGCCGACTCGACCGAACCCGGCACGGCCATCAGCACCCGTCCGCACCCCAGCGCCCAGCTGGCGGTGTTGCGGGCGCCGGAGCGGAGAGCCGCCTCGACCACGACAGTGCCCACGCTCATCGCAGCGATCAGCCGGTTCCTGGCCAGGAAGCGCACCCGGCTCGGGTGGGTCCCGGGCGCCAGCTCGGAGACGATCAGCCCGCTCTCTGCGACGCAGTCGAACAGCCGGCGGTTGCCCTGTGGGTAGGCGACGTCGACCCCGTTGGCCACGACAGCGATCGTCGGACCGGCCGCAGCGAGTGCCCCCTGGTGAGCAGCGGTGTCGATCCCGTACGCGCCACCCGAGACCACCGTGAAGCCGGACTCGGCCAGCTCGGCGCCGAGATCGGTGGCGATCGTGGTGCCGTACGGGGTCGCGGTCCGGGACCCGACGATGGCCACCGAACGCTCAGCGAGCTGGGCGAGGTGCCCCGGTCCTCGCAACCAGAGACCGAACGGCACCCCACCTCGTCGCTGCACCTCGTCGCAGTACCGCAGGTCACCCATCCGCTCAGGCCACTCGTCATCGCCCGGCACCACGAACCGTGAACGGCTCCGGGCGGCCCGGACCAGCACCTGGTCCAGGTCGAGCTTCGCCGCCCGCTCGGCCAGTCCCTCACCGAAGCCGCCGTCACAGACCTGCCGCCAGGCGGCGCCGGCACCGGAGACGACGGTGACCTCCGCCACCGCCGGCTCCCCGCCCTCGATCACGCAGCTCAGGGCGAGGCGTTCGGTCCGATCCCTGGCCGTGGTGGGTGCCGCCGGTGACAGTCCGCTGAGCAGGCCGGGTCGATCAGACGCAACGGGTTCCCGCTGGCTGGAGACGGTCATGACACCTCCCTGATGGCACCCCGCGGACCGAGCTGATCGCCCTGCCGCATGGCCAGCGCGATCCCGATCTCGTCGACACCCGGTTTGTCCTTGCCGACCAGGTCCGCGATCGTCCAGCTGACTCGCCAGGCCTTGTCGATCCCGCGGGGGGTGAGCAGACCCCGCTCGGCGGCCCGGTCCAGCAGGTGCAGTCCGTCCGGCTGGGGCAGGTGATGCCGGAGGTAGGCCCCGGTCACCTCGCTGTTGGCGTGCCAGCCGGTGCCGGCCAGCCGCCGTTCCTGCCGGTCGCGGGCCTGCTCGACCCGTTGGGCGACGAAGGCGCTCGGCTCGCCCTGGGCGATCGTCGCCTTCAGCTGGTGGCGCTTCAGGGGCCGGAAGTGCTGGGTGATGTCGACCCGGTCGCGGATCGGCGCGGACAGCTTCGCGGTGTAGCGGCGAACCGCCATCGGCGGGCACAAGCAGGACGCCCCGACGGTTCCCGACTGTCCACACGGACACGGGTTGGCGGCCATCACCAGCTGGAACCGAGCCGGGTAGCGCGTCAGACCGTGGCTCCGGTTCAGGTTGATCACCCCTGACTCCAGCGGCACCCGGAGCGCCTCCAGCACCTTCACCGAGAACTCCGGCGCCTCGTCCAGGAAGAGCACCCCGCGGTGCGCGCAGGAGACTGCCCCGGGCCGCGCCAGCCCAGGGCCGCCTCCCACGATGCTGGCCATGGAGGCCGAGTGATGCGGATCGGCGTACGGCGGTCGTCGGACGAGACCGTCCGACAGATCGAACCCGGCGAGTGAGTGCACCGCTGACACCTCCAGCGCCTCGGTGACGGTGAGGTCGGGCAGCAGACCGGGCAGCCGCGCGGCCAGCATCGTCTTGCCCACGCCGGGCGGTCCGGTGAACAGCAGGTGATGGCGGCCGGCGGCCGCGACCTCGACCGCCCACTTGGCTTCCAGCTGACCCGCCACGTCGGCGAGATCCAGGGCAGTGTCGGAGCTCAGCCGGTGCTGGCTGGGCGGGGCGATGTCGACCGGCTCGGCGTCAGGCACCGGTTCGTGCCGGAGCACCGCGATCAGCTGTGCCAGGGAGGCCACCCCCAGCACCTCGATCCCGTCGACCAGCTGGGCTTCCCCGGCCTGCCGGTACGGCACGATGACTCGGCGGAAGCCCGCCTGGGCGGCGGCCAGCGTGGCCGGCAGGACACCTCGCACCGGACGGACCCGACCGTCGAGCCCGAGCTCGCCGAGGAACACCGTGTCCCGCAGCTCGACCGCCTTGACCACGTCCGCGGCCGCCAGCACGGCCGTCACGATGGCCAGGTCGTAGCCGCTCCCCTGCTTCGGCAGGGTGGCCGGGGAGAGGTTGATGGTCAGCAAGGTGTTCGGCCAGGTCTGCTGGCTGCTGTGCACCGCCGCCTTGCACCGGTCCCGGGCCTCGTACAGCGACGTGTCCGGCAGCCCGACCAGGATCGTGCGCGGCAGGCCGGGACCGGTGTGTGCCTCCACTTCGACGATCCGGCCGTCGAGGCCGACCAGCGCGACCGCGTACGCGCAGGCGAGACTCACTGGTCCCCGATCCCGGTCACGTGCACGAGCAACGGCTTCTGGTCGTGCTGCAGCAGGACGCCGATGGCGTCCAGCCGCATCCCGTCGACGGGCAGCGTGTGCTGGCTCATCCACTCCGCCGCGAGCTGGCGCAGCCGACGGACCTTCGCCTGCGTGATGGACTCCAGCGGATCGCCGTAGTTGCGTCCGGTCCGGCACTTCACCTCGCAGAACACGGCCGTCCGCCGGCCCTCGCTGCGCTCCAGGGCCACCACGTCGAGCTCACCCCAGCGGCACGACCAGTTGCGGTCCAGGATCTCCAGACCCTGCTCCTCCAGCTCGAGCACGGCCAGGGCCTCCCCCATCGCCCCGATCTCGTTGCGCGTCCGTCGCACCGTCACATCGACCTCCTTCGTCATCTCCACCCAAAGGACGTCGGCCGAAAACGACCGGGGCGATCGGACATCTGTGGATGACGAAAACGTGGGCCCCGAAGCTGTGGATAACTCCCAGTGATCAGACCGGGCGACGCTCGCGTCGTGCGGTGAGGCCGGTCACCTCGCGGGCAAGGTCACCAGGTCGACCGGATCGCGCCGCGGAGTCACGTGAGACCCGGAGTGCGGCGGGCCGACCGTACGGATTCCACCGCGGAGAAGCATGCGGCCGACACGGGCGCGCGGGTGGCTCGCAACGGACTCCGCCCAGATCGAGTCAGTTCCCGGGGAGTGGTCGGCCGGCAGTGGTCGCGACTGCGAGGTCAGGCGCAGCCGGATCGCGCCGCGGAGTCACGTCCGGCCAGCGATCCGGCCCGACCCAAGACCGGAACCCACCGCCGAGCCACATCCGGCCACCCCAGCGGGCAGGGATGACCTGGCACGTCAGCGAGGCCGACCGGAACCCACCGCGGAGTCACGTCCGACCATCGTTCAGCCGGACGGGAAGACCGGAACCCACCGGCGAGCCACATCCGGTCAACCCGGCGTGGTCGATGAACCCCTCGGACCAGTCAGCCAGGTGGACGGAGATCAGCTCGTCCGGACGGTCAGGTCGGCTTGGGGACCTCGAGGTCGCTGTGCGCGATCTCCTCGATCGAGACGTCGCGGAAGGTGAGCACCTTGGCGCTCTTCACGAAGCGGGCCGGGCGGTACATGTCCCACACCCAGGCGTCGGCCATCGAGACCTCGTAGTAGACGTCGCCGCCCTCGGAACGGACCTTCAGGTCGACCGCGTTGCACAGGTAGAACCGGCGCTCGGTCTCCACCGCGTAGGTGAAGATGCCGACGACGTCCTTGTACTCGCGGTAGAGCTGCAGCTCCAGCTCGCTCTCGTACTGCTCGAGGTCTTCCGCGCTCACTGCTGTCCCTGCACTTTCCTCATGGCGACTCGACTCTAGTGCCGCGGGGATCGACACTAGCCGTCCGGGACACGTTCTCGAATCGCATCCGGTGCGTGGCCGACGGGCCGTACGCGTCCAGCCGCTCCTGGTGCAGCGGGGTGCAGTAGCCCTTGTGGATCTTGAACCCGTACTCGGGGTGGACCTCGTCCAGCTCGCACATGATCCGGTCCCGGGTCACCTTGGCGATGATCGACGCCGCAGCCACGCAGGCGGCCACCCGGTCGCCCTTCCAGACGGCCAGACCCGGCACGCCGAGACCGTCGACGGGGAAGCCGTCGGTCAGCGCGTACGTCGGTCGCACCTCGAGCCGGTGCAGAGCCCGGCGCAGCGCCTCGACGTTGGCGACGTGCATCCCCAGCCGGTCGCACTCGCCCGGCTCGATGATCACCACCGACCAGGCGATGGCCTTGCGGGTGATCTCGGCGTACGCCCGCTCGCGCTGCGCCGGCGACAGGAGCTTGGAGTCGCGCAGCACGCTGATCGGCCGCGACCGCGCGTCGGCGAGGATCGCCGCGGCCGCCACGAGGGGGCCGGCGCAGGCCCCACGGCCCGCCTCGTCGGCTCCGGCGACCGGAGCCAGCCCGACCCGGGACAGGGCGCGCTCGTAGCCGTACAGGCCGCTGTCGCGCCGGACCCGGACCGTCGGTGGCGTCGTGGTCGACGTCATCAGCAGGTCACGTCGTCGGGTTTGATCACCGCCTGAGCCGGGGCGGGCTCGGTCGGCGCCGGCACGGGCGCGAAGGTGGCGGGACGGTGCAGGATCTGGGCTCGACTCAACGGTGCGGCGATGGCGAACGCCGGTCCGACCACCTTGTCCAGCGGGACGAACGCGACCGAGCCCTTCGGCCCGCTCAGCGACAGGTCCGACAGGTGGCAGCGCGAGTCCGCGCTGAGGTCCCGGTGGTCGCCCATCATGAACAGCCGGCCGGCCGGGACGGTGACGTCGAAGTCGATGTCGGACGGGGCGACCTGGATCCCGTCCGCGTCGGTGTAGAGGTAGCTGGTCTCGTCCAGCTGCTTGCCGTTGACGGTGATCCGGCCGTCGGCGTCGCAGCAGACGACCCGGTCACCCGGCATGCCGATCACCCGCTTGATCAGGTGCTCGGGGCTGCTCGCCGTGGGAAAGCCGATGAACTCCAGCAGCTTGTCCAACGGCCCCGGGTCACCCGCGGGCTCGCTGTCCAGCCAGCCGCCGGGATCCTCGAAGACCGCGACGTCACCACGCTGCACGTCGGAGATCTTCTGCACCACGACGCGGTCCCCGACCAGCAGGGTGTTCTCCATCGACTCCGACGGGATGATGAACATCTGCCCGACGAACGCGCGCAGCAGTGAGGACACCACCAGGGCGCCCACCACCACGATCAGCAGCTCCCTGGCGAAGGAGCCGAACCGGCTCCCGCTCTTCCGTGTCCGAGTGGTCGTCTCGCTGCTCACCGACTCCCCCTCGTCTTCGGACCGGACGCCCGGTGTGCCTGCCACCCGGGTCGCCTCAACAACTCGCCTCCGGTCCGGCCATGACCACCGGACGCAGTGGGGCCGGCTCGACCGGCACCGGGACGCCAGCGTACGTCGCCGGCACCGTCAACCGATGCGCATCGCCCACGGGCCAGGCCACCGCGACGGCCCGGCCGACCACCAGGTCGAGGGGGACGAAAGCGTTCTCGCCCTTCAGCTGACCGGCTCCGGTGTCGTTGAGATGGCAGCGCGAGTCCCGGCTCGAGCCGCGGTTGTCACCGAGCACGAAGACCCGGTCCGCCGGCACCACCACGTCGAACCGGATCTTCGACGGGTCGGCGACCGCACCGTCGGGCGACCGGAACAGGTAGGAGGACTCGTCCAGCGGGACGTCGTTGACCGTGATCCGGCCCTGGGTGTCACAGCAGACGACGTGGTCGCCCGGCATCCCCACGGCCCGCTTGATCAGGTGCTCGGTGCTGGTGTCGGGCAGCACGCCCACGAACTCCAGGGCCCGGCCGACCGGACCCCTCTCGGTCGGCTGGACCCCGCTCAGCCAACCACCGGGGTTGGCGAAGACGACGACCTGGCCGCGCTTGATCGAGCTCAGCTTCTCGACCACCACCCGGTCGTCGATCTGGAGCGTGTTCTGCATCGAGATCGACGGGATGATGAACATCTGCCCGACGAAGCCCCGCAGCAGGGACGCGACGATCACGGCGCCGATGACGACGGCCAGCAGCTCGCGGACGAAGGCGCCGGCGTGGTGACCGAAGGACTGCCGACCCTTGGACGGCAGGATCGACAGGTCGTCGACCTCCGCGGTCTCGGGGCTCGTCGGCGTGTTCCGGGCGCGCCGCGCACCCCGGTCGTTCACCATGTCTGTCCTTCGGTCCCGGGGTCGCCCCAACCAGCTGCTGTCGGGCGACAGCCGGGAGCGTGCCGTTCGCGGTCACCCACGAACGACCACGCGTCAGCGGTCGCGCTTCTCCTTGATCTTCGCAGCCTTGCCGCGCAGACCGCGGAGGTAGTACAGCTTGGCGCGGCGCACGTCGCCCCGGCGCTCGATCTCGATCTTGTCGATGATCGGGCTGTGCAGCGGGAAGGTGCGCTCGACACCGACGCCGAAGCTCACCTTGCGGACGGTGAACGACTGGCGGATGCCGTCGCCCGTACGGGAGATGACCACACCGGCGAAGACCTGGATGCGGGAGCGGTTGCCCTCGACGACCTTCACGTGCACCTTGACGGAGTCACCGGGTCGGAAGTCGGGAACGTCGTCCCGCAGGGACTGGGAGTCGATCGCGTCGATCAGCTTGCTCATGTTGTTTCCTCGCCAGTGCCGTAGGTCACCGAGTCGTGTGGAGTTCCGATGGGCCCACGGTCCTGAACGATCCCCCCACGGCAGGAGTCACGACCTGTAGGCAACCCGAGCAAGTTTGCCACACGGACCGTACGGGCAGAAATCGTCGCCACGGACCCCGCTGTGGGGCTGGGTCCGCACCCTGGTCCGAGTGTGGCATCTCGGACGGAACCACCCGCCCTCCCGGGCTCGGACTTCTGCCGGGGCTGTCCCGTCCTCGACCCACCCGGACCCGAGCGGCTCGTGCCTTCGGGCGCTCTTCGGGCGTGCTTCCGTCCGTACGGATGGTGTGGTCGACCCTCCCGGCGTGCTCCAGCAGCGCGAGCGCTGGAGCCTGCGCAACGCGTACGGCCTCGGGACCTGGTGGTCGGGTTCGGCGTGCCTGAACATTCCGTCATCTGACGGAAAACTCAGACTTTCGCACCTCCGGACGCCCCACCTTCCGTCGACTGACGGAAACTTCCACACCCAGCACCCCCGGCACCAGAACATTCCGTCGACTGACGGAAAGTTCCAGACCCTGCACCCCGGATGCCAGAACACTCCGTCGACTGACGGAAAGTTCCAGACCCCGCACCCCGAATGCCAGAAGACTCCGTCGACTGACGGAAAGTTCCAGCACCCTGCACCCCCGGACGGAGCCCGGATCAGGTCACCGGCGTGAGGGTGGCCGGGGAGGTGGTGAGGTCGAGGCGGGCGGTGAGGTGGAGGTCGGCGAGGAAGGGTTCGTCGTGGCTGACCACCAGCAGGGCGCCCTGGTAGGCGTTCAGGGCGGCGGTGAGCTGGGCGACGCTGTCGAGGTCGAGGTTGTTGGTCGGCTCGTCCAGGATCAGCAGCTGGGGGGCCGGCTCGGCCAGCAGCAGGGCGGCCAGGCTGGCGCGGAAGCGTTCGCCGCCGGACAGGCTGCCCACCGGGCGGACGACGGTCTCGGCGTCGAGCAGGAAGCGGGCCAGCTCGGCGCGCAGGGTGTTGTCGTCGGCGGTCGGGGCGAGGCGGGAGACGCCGGCCAGGACGGTGTCGGCGTCGTCCAGCACGGTGAGCCGCTGGGGCAGCAGACGGGTCGGCACCCGGAGGTCGACCCGTCCGTCCGTGGCGGGGATCGCACCGACGACGGTGTCGATCAGGGTCGTCTTGCCCGAACCGTTGGGTCCGACCACGGCGACCCGGTCGGGGCCGCGCAGGTGAGCGTCGACACCGGCGCCGTTGCGCAGCACCACGCCGTCCAGCACGAGCACGTCGCGGCCGGCCGGCACGGCGGTGCGGCTCAGGTCGATGCGGATCACGTCGTCGTCCCGGACGGCGTCCTCGGCGTCCACCAGCCGCCGCCTGGCCTCCGCCACGTCCGCCTCGTGGCCGCCGCTGAGCTTGCCCGCCGAGACCTGGGCGGCCCGCTTCTTGGCCCCGGCCACGATGGGCGGGATGTTGCCGGCCTGGGACTTGGCGAACCGTTGCCGGCGGTCCAGCTTGATCCGCATCTCCACCAGCTCCCGCTGCTGCCGCTTGAGGTCGCCCTCGGCGCTGCGGACGGCCCGCTGGGCGGCCTCCTGCTCGACGGCGAGCGCCTCGGCGTACGCGGAGTAGGTGCCGCCGAACACCCGCAGCTCACCGTCCCGCAGCTCGGCCACGTGGTCGACGGTCTCCAGCAGCTCCCGGTCGTGGCTGACCAGGATCACCGGACCGCGCCATCGGCGGACGGCCTCGGTCAGCAGCCCGCGGGCCCGCCGGTCCAGGTTGTTGGTCGGTTCGTCCAGCAGCAGCACGTCCGGTTCGGCCAGCAGCAGGCCGGCCAGGGCCAGCAGCACCGCCTCGCCGCCGGACACCGTGCCGATCCGCCGGGTCAGGTCGAGGTCGACGAAGCCGAGCCGTTCGACGGTCGCGGTCAGCTCCGCGTCCAGGTCCCAGCGGTCGCCGATCGCCTCGAAGTCGGCGTCGGTGCCCTCGCCGGCCGTCACCCGCTCGAGCGCGCGCAGACCCTGCTCGACACCGAGCACGTCGGCGACGGTGCGGTCGGCGTGCAGGACCAGCTGCTGCGGCAGGTACGCGATCCGCTCCGGGCCCGAGACCGAGCCCGCGGTCGGGACCAGCTCACCGGCCATGATCCGCAGCAGGGTCGACTTCCCGGAGCCGTTGCGGCCGACCAGACCGGTGACGCCGTCGGGGAAGGTGGCGTCGAGGTCGGCGAAGACGGGCTCACCGTTCGGCCAGTCGAAACGGAGGTGGTGACAGACGAGGGACGGCATGCGGTGCTCCAGGAGTCGAGGATGACGGGGTGAGCAGCGGTGCCTACGGGCACGGCGCTGCTGCGCGGGTCAGCGACTCACAGGGACACGGGCGTCAACCTCTCGACGGGAACACCAGCAGGCTAGTCGGCCACCCGTCGGCTCTTCAACAGCTTTCGGGACACGCGCGGCGGTCGACGTGCGGACCGGAGCACCCGTACGGCCCGAGGATGGACCCACCAGGAGGCTCCAGGGGGCATCCTGGGGACACATCTGATGAGAGGACCCCCATGGTCGACCACTCCCCCGCCCTCGCGGCGGCGGCCGTCCGGGGCGCCCGGCGGACAGCAGCCGTCGGCCTCGCTCTCGCGGCGCTGATCCTGGCCGGCTGCGGAACTCCGGGTCCGTCGAGCCCTCCGGACGGCAACGGGTCCGATCCCACCACGCCGACCACCTCGACGAGCGACCCGGGTCCTGGGGCCAGCAGCCCGGACCCCGGCAGCGCGTCGCCGGTCAGCCCGACCCGGTCGGTCACGGCGGCCAACCTGCTGACCACCGAGGTCGTCTACCTCGATCCCGCGTACCAGGAGGCCGTCGAGACCCCCGACGGCGTGGGACGCACGGTCAGCCAGAGCTACGTCTGCCTGCCCGACGACGGGCTCGCCTCGCTGGGGGCCACGGCGATGGTGACCCGGAACTTCGGCTACAAGGTCACCGACCCCGGGGCCGACCCGTACCCGAAGAGCCCGCTGAAGACGCAACCGATCATCTACACCCAGGCCCTGCAGTTCGCCGACGCGGCGGCCGCCTCAGCCGCCCGGGCGACGTACGCCGGCTGGATCAAGAACTGCCCGGCCCGACTGAACGAGAAGGGTTACTCGATCGACACCGGGCAGAGCCTGAAGCTGACGAAGCTCGACGTCGACGGGGGCGCGGCGGAGGCCGGCATGGTCGCCTACGTCCGGCCGGGCGAGACCAACGCGGAGCTCCTGTGGTGGGAGAGCGCCGGCGTCACCCAGGTGAAGGACCGGTTGATGATCACCATCAGCCTGAGCTGGGGCGAGGACACCCCCGGCAGCTTCGACGACACCGACGGCGACTTCATCAACCCGCAGCTGATCCTGGTCGAGGAGAGCGCCCTCAAGCTCGCCCAGTAGGTGCTCCCGACGCCCGACGAGTCCGCTGAACGACGAGATCGCAGGGACCCCGAGGGTCCCTGCGATCCGTGCGTCGGGCTCGCGTCAGTTCTGCGGGTTGAGCATGGCCCCGAGCAGATCCCGGTTGAGCCGCGAGATCGTCTCGAACGGGATGCCCTTCGGGCACACGGCGGTGCACTCACCGATGTTGGTGCAGCCACCGAAGCCCTCTTCGTCGTGCTGGTGGACCATGCCCACGACACGCGACTTGCGCTCCGGCTGGCCCTGCGGGAGCAGACCGAGGTGGGTCACCTTGGCCGCGGTGAACAGCATCGCCGACCCGTTCGGACAGGCCGCCACGCACGCGCCGCAACCGATGCACGTCGCCGCGTCGAAGGCGTGGTCCGCCGCTGCCTTGGGCACCGGCGCCGCGTGGGCGTCCGGGGCGGTGCCGGTCGGGGCCGAGATGTAGCCACCGGCCTGGATGATCCGGTCGAACGCGCCCCGGTCGACCACCAGGTCCTTGATCACCGGGAACGGCTCGGCCCGCCACGGCTCCACGTCGATGGTGTCCCCGTCGGAGAACGACCGCATGTGCAGCTGGCAGGTCGTCGTCGGCACCGCGGAGTCGGCGCGACCGTGGGCCGTGCCGTTGATCACCACACCGCAGGCACCGCAGATGCCCTCACGGCAGTCGTGGTCGAAGGCGATCGGGTCGTCACCCTCCAGGGTGAGCCGCTCGTTGAGGACGTCGAGCATCTCCAGGAAGGACATGTGCTCGCTGACGTCCGGAACCTCGTAGGAGACCATCTTCCCGGCGGCCTCGGGTCCGGACTGACGCCACACTCTCACCGTGATATTCATGCCTGCACCTCTGACTTGATCATCTGGAACGTCACTTGTAGCTGCGCTGCTTCATCTCGACGTACTCGTACACCAGGGGCTCCTTGTGCAGCACGGGCTTCCCGTCCTCGCCGCCCCACTCCCAGGCAGAGACGTGGGCGTACTCGTCGTCGTGCCGCAGCGCCTCGCCGTCCTCGGTCTGCGACTCCGCCCGGAAGTGCCCACCACATGATTCGCGTCGGACGAGCGCATCGATGCACATCAGCTCACCGAGCTCGATGAAGTCGGCCACCCGACCGGCCTTCTCCAGCGCCTGGTTGAGCTCCTCGTTGGTGCCCAGCACCCGCACGTCGGACCAGAACTCCTGCTTGAGCTCGCGGATCCGGGTGATGGCCTTGCGGAGACCCTCCTCGGTCCGCTCCATCCCGCAGTAGTCCCACATGATGTGGCCGAGCTCCTTGTGGAAGGAGTCCACGGTCCGGGAACCGTTGATGGACAGGAACTTCTCGATCCGGCCCTTCACCGACGCGACGGCCTCCTGGGCGGCCGGGTGCGAGTCGTCGACCTTCTCGAACGGACCGGCGGACAGGTAGTCGTTGATCGTGTTGGGCAGCACGAAGTAGCCGTCGGCCAGACCCTGCATCAAGGCGCTGGCTCCGAGCCGGTTGGCCCCGTGGTCGGAGAAGTTGGCCTCGCCGGTCACGTACAGACCCGGGATCGAGGACTGCAGGTCGTAGTCGACCCAGAGCCCGCCCATCGTGTAGTGCACCGCCGGGTAGATCCGCATCGGTGTCTCGTACGGGTTCTCGCCGGTGATCTGGGCGTACATGTCGAAGAGGTTGCCGTACTTGGACTCGACGGCCTTGCGGCCCAGCCGGTTGATCGCGTCGGCGAAGTCCAGGTAGACCCCGAGCCCGCCCGGTCCCACGCCGCGACCTTCGTCGCACACGTTCTTGGCGGCCCGGGAGGCGATGTCGCGCGGCACCAGGTTGCCGAAGGCCGGGTAGATCCGCTCCAGGTAGTAGTCGCGGTCCTCCTCGGGGATGTCCGGAGCGGCCCGCTTGTCCTCGCCCGACTTCGGCACCCAGATGCGGCCGTCGTTGCGCAGCGACTCGCTCATCAACGTCAGCTTCGACTGGTACTCACCGGAGACCGGGATGCAGGTGGGGTGGATCTGGGTGTAGCAGGGGTTGGCGAAGTAGGCGCCCTTGCGGTGGGCCCGCCAGGTCGCCGTGACGTTGCAGCCCATCGCGTTGGTGGACAGGTAGAACACGTTCCCGTAGCCACCGGAGGCCAGCACCACGGCGTCGGCGTAGTGGGTCTCGATCTCCCCGGACACCATGTCCCGGATGACCACGCCACGGGCCTTGCCGTCGGCCACGATCAGCTCGAGCATCTCGTGCCGCGTGTGCATCTTCACCGTGCCGGCCGCGATCTGCCGCTCGAGTGCCTGGTAGGCGCCGATCAGCAGCTGCTGGCCGGTCTGGCCGCGGGCGTAGAAGGTCCGGGACACCTGGACGCCGCCGAACGAGCGGTTGTCCAGCAGACCGCCGTACTCGCGGGCGAACGGGACGCCCTGGGCCACGCACTGGTCGATGATCTCGACGCTGGTCTGGGCCAGCCGGTAGACGTTGGACTCGCGGGCGCGGAAGTCGCCGCCCTTCACCGTGTCGTAGAACAACCGGTAGATCGAGTCGCCGTCGTTGCGGTAGTTCTTGGCTGCGTTGATGCCGCCCTGGGCGGCGATCGAGTGCGCCCGGCGCGGGGAGTCCTGGTAGCAGAAGCTGGTGACCTGGTAACCGGCCTCGCCCAGGGTGGCAGCGGCCGAGGCGCCGGCCAGCCCGGTCCCGATGATGATCACCGAGAGCTTGCGGCGGTTGGCCGGGTTGACCAGCTTCGCGTTGAAGCGGCGCTCGTCCCAGCGCTTCTCGATCGGACCGGACGGGGCCTTGGTGTCGGCGATCGGTTCGCCCTCGGTGAAGACGGCGTCCGCGTCGACCGAGTTGATCATGTCACTCATCAGCTGACCACTCCGAACAGGATCGAGAAGGGAATGAGGAGGAAGCCGCCGGTGATCACGATCGCGCCCGCGTAGGCGAGCAGGTTGAGCCGGCGACGGGCGATGGGGCTGGTGTTGGCCCCGAGGGTGGTCAGGGCGCTCCAGACACCGTGCCGGAGGTGGAGCCCCACCGCCAGCATGGCGACGGTGTAAGCCAGCACGAGCCACCAGATCTGGAAGCCGTTGACCAGCCGCTCGTACGGGCTGGCGGAGGCACCACCGGGCGCGGAGATGTTCCAGGTGAGGTGCATCAGGTGGTAGATCACGAACAGGATGATGATGATGCCGCCCCACCGCAGGGTGAAGGAGGCGTACGAGCGCTGCACGCCGCGCTTGGCCCTCGTGCTGGCGTAGCGGGTGGTGCCGCCCCGGGCCGCCCGGTCGCGGCGCCACAGCACGATCGCGGAGTAGGCGTGGGCGATGACCGCCGCGAGCAGCACGATGCGGATGATCCACAGGGCACCGCCGTACGGCAGGATCGGCTCGCCCAGGGTGCGCAGGTGGTGCGCGTAGTCATCGAAGGCCTGCTGGCCCGAGAAGACCTTGAGGTTGCCGTACATGTGAGCCAACAGGTAGCCGATCATGATCAGCCCACTGACGGCCATCAGGGCCTTCATCGCCACTGTCGACCGGGCCGCCAGCTGTGACCGGGTCAGGGAAGTCGTCGCCACGTGGTCACCCTAGATCCATTTCGTCGCCGAACACAGGTAAGGCCACCCTGCCGACTGGTGTTTTCCGCGGGGGTCCGGGAGCGTGGGTGGTCGATCTCACACAGGCGTCCGACCGGATGCACCGCCGCCTGTGGTGCTGACCACAGCCGAGCAGCCGGTGGGCCGGTCGGGAACGGCTGAGGCGGGCCGGGCCACCGCTCAGGAACGGTCGCGTTCCATCACCACGATCGGCACCGAACCGCGGATCTCCTCGGCCACGACGCGGTAGCCCCGGCGGACGTAGAACGCCTGGTTGAACGCGCTCTCGGCGCCGGTCACCAGCACCGACCGCGGGGTCCCGGGTGGAGCCTCGTCCTCGATCAGGTCGAGCAGCCGCCGCCCCAGACCGGTCCCCTGCAGGTCCGGCGCCACCATCAGCCGACCGATGAACCAGCTGCCGTCGGCCTGCCGGCGACCGAAGACCGAACCGACCAGCCGGCCGTCGCGGCGGGCCACCAGGCAGGTGGTGTCGGCGATCAGCTGCTCGACGTCGCCGAGGTCGTCGGTGAGCGGGGGGAAGTCGAAGGAGTCGTGCAGCCGACCCTCGGCCACGTACGCCGCCCGCTGCAGGGTCAACAGCTCACCGGCATCGGTGGCCACCGCCGGCGCCACGGTGATCTCGCCGCGACCGCGCAGGTCGTCCGGCAGCAGGTCGGGGCGCCGCTGTCGCGTCAGCTCGAGCGCCTGGTCCCGGCGCCAGGCTGCGATCTGGGCGTGGTGGCCGGAGAACAGCACCTCGGGCACGTCCAGGCCGCGCCAGGTCGGCGGCTTGGTGTAGATCGGGTACTCCAGCAGGTGGTCGTGGCCGGCGGAGTGGGACTCCTCGGCCAGCGACTCCGGGTTGCCGATCACCCCGGGGAGCAGCCGGACGACCGCCTCGATCACCACCAGCGCAGCGGCCTCGCCACCGTTGAGGACGTAGTCGCCGAGGCTGACCTCGTCCACGCGCATCCGGGTCCGCGCGTACGGCACCACCCGGGCGTCGATGCCCTCGTAGCGGCCGCAGGCCAGGATCAGCCGGTCCTCACCGGCCAGCTCGTCGGCCAGCCGCTGGTCGAACCGGCGCCCCGACGGGGTGAAGACGATCAACCGGGGTCCGCCCGACGCCGGGTCGGGATCGGGGTGGGCAGCGGAGTCGGGGTCGGCGGCAGGGTCGGGGTCGGGCACCAGGGCGTCCAGGCACTCCCCCCACGGCTCGGGCCGCATCACCATGCCGGCCCCCCCGCCGTACGGGGTGTCGTCGACGGTCCGGTGCCGGTCGTGGGTCCAGTCGCGGAGGTCGTGGACCGCCAGCTCGATGGTGCCGCGCTCGATCGCCTTGCCGACCAGGGACAGCTGCAGCGGCGCCAGGTAGTCGGGGAACAGCGTGACGACGTCGAGCTTCATCCCCGTACGCCTCCGTCGTCTTCGGTGTCCGTCACCGGCGGCTCCTCGGCGGGGCTCACGGCGGCTGGGCCCTCCTCGGCTGGGGTGTCGTCCAGGTCGGTCAGCAGACCGGGGACATCGGCCAACCGCACGGTCCCGGCAGCCAGGTCGACCTCGGGGACCAGCGCCCGGACGAACGGGATCAGACGGCTGCCGGTCTGGGTGCGGATCTCCAGCAGGTCCTGCTCGGGCAGGTGGATGACGTCGGCGACCCGACCCACCTCGGCGTCGTGGGCGTCCAGCACCAGCAGTCCGGTCAGCTGACGGTCGTAGTACTCCTCCTCGTCGGCCGGGCGCGCCGTGGCGTCGACGTCGACGACGAGCACCGTGCCGCGGAGCGTCTCCACAGCTGTCCGGTCGGGATAGCCCCGGAACCGGACCAGCAGCCGACCACTGTGGTCGCGTACGGACTCGACGGTCAGGGCGACGCCGCCGCCCTCGCGGCCCAGCACGGCGCCGGGGACGAACCGGCGGTCCGGCTCGTCGGTCCGGACGTCGATGCCGACGTCACCCTTGATGCCGTGGGCGCGACCGACGACGCCGACGATCACCTCGACGGTGTCACTCACAGTTCCTCCGATCTCCTGCCCGGCGCCCAGCGTCCCACGGGTCCGTCGTCGGGCATGCGAACGCCCCGGACCCTGTGGGGTTCCGGGGCGGTCGTGTCGAACGACTCAGCTGGGACGACGGGTCAGCGTCGGCCGTGGCGCTGCTGCTGCGGCTTGTCCACGTCGACGAAGTCGACCCGGACGGACTGACCACCGGCCAGGGCGCCGACCACGGTCCGCAGCGCCGTGGCGGTGCGTCCGGAGCGGCCGATGACCTTGCCGATGTCGGACGGGTTGACCCGCACCTCGAGCATGCGGCCCTGGCGGAGCTGCTTGTCCCGGACCCGGACCTCGTCCGGGTGCGAGACGATGCCGCGCACCAGGTGCTCGAGGGCGTCGTCCAGCATGCTCAGGCCTCGCTGGACTCGGTGGCAGCCTCGGGCTCGGCCGCGTCCTTGCTCGACTTCTTGCTCGAGGTCGCCGACGAGCTGGGCTCGTTGCCGGCCTCGGCCAGCGCCTTGTTGAAGGCCTCGAGCTTGTCCTTCTTGGCCTTCTGCGGCTCGACGCCGGAGGGCGAGGTGTCGCCGGAGTGCTTCTGCCAGTCACCGGTCCGCTTGAACAGCGCGACGACGGCCTCGGTCGGCTGGGCGCCGACGGACAGCCAGTACTGCGCGCGCTCGGAATCGACCTCGATGACCGACGGGTCGTTCTTGGGGTGGTACTTGCCGATCTCCTCGATCGCACGCCCATCCCGCTTGGTCCGGGAGTCGGCGACGACGATGCGGTAGTGCGGCGACCGGATCTTGCCCAGACGCTTCAGACGAATCTTGACAGCCACGTGTGTGGATACTCCTGTGTGGTGTGCCTGGGAGGAAGCCCAGTCAGTACGGGTGACGCAGTCGTTCGGCGTGGGACACCGGCCGACGGAATCGGATGGTTCCGTGCCGAACGGCGATGAGAGGGCACCACACGACACAGAAGCGCATGCCATTCTGCCAGACTCCGGCCGGGGAGACGAAACCGACGAGATCGCGCCGCGCGCAGCCCGGACCGGGTCCCCGCCATGAACATTCCGTCAGTCGACGGAATCTTCAGGCCCAGGACCGGTCAGGCACCGAGTTTTCCGTCAGTCGACGGAAACTTCGAGCCCAGCACCGGTCAGGCACCGAGTTTTCCGTCAGTCGACGGAAACTTCGAGCCCAGGACCGGTCAGGCACCGAGTTTTCCGTCAGTCGACGGAATCTGCCACTCCCCGTGCGTGCCGGACAGCGGGCGACCTGGGCTCCACCACCGGCGTACGGTGCCGACATGGAGACCCAGACCGAGGACGTGACCATCGGCGACCGGACGGCGGTGCTCAGCCGCCCGACCGGGGCCGGCCGCTGGCCGGGGGTGGTGATGCTGCACGAGGCGTTCGGGATCAACGACGTGCTGCGTCGCCAGGCCGACCGGCTCGCCTCGGCGGGCTACCTGGTCGTCGCCCCCGATCTGCTCGGCGAGGGACCACGGTTCGGCTGCATCAAGCGGGCGTTCCAGGCGCTGACCGCTCGGCAGGGGCGGCCGTTCGAGGTGATCTCGCAAGCCCGGACCTGGGCGGCCGAGCGGCGCGAGTGCAACGGCAAGGTCGGGGTGATCGGGTTCTGCATGGGTGGCGGCTTCGCCCTGGTGGTCGCCTCCGACGGCTTCGACGCCGCCTCGGTGAACTACGGGATGATCCCCGAGGACGCCGACGAGGTGCTGCGAGGGGCGTGCCCGATCGTCGGCAGCTACGGTGCGAAGGACCGGATGAGTGCTGCCGTGCCGCGACTCGCCGCCGCGCTCGAGAGCCAGGGCGTCGACTACGACCTGAAGATCTACCGGACCGCCGGCCACTCGTTCCTCAACGACGCGCCCGTCGGACCGGTGCTGGCCCGGCCGCTGATGAAGATCGCCCACGTCGGTCCCGACCCGGAGGCCGCCACCCACGCCTGGGGGCGGATCGAGTCGTTCTTCGGGCGGCATCTCCAGGCCTGAGCACGCGCGGCGATCCAGCGGGTGCGGGCGACACCGACCTCAGCGGGGGGCGACCACCGACGGCAGCTCGACCTGTTCCACCACCCTGTCGTCCGACGGACGACGACCGGAGCCGGCCCGCCCGATCCGGGCCTCCAGGGCCACCGCGAGCCGGGTGAGGGCGACGTTGATCGCGACGTAGATCAGGCTCACCACGACGAACGCCTGCAGCAGCAGCTTGGTGTTGTTGGCCAGCGTGTTCGCCTGCTTCATCAGCTCCGGGTACGACACCACGTACCCGATGGTCGAGTCCTTGACGATCGCGACCAGCTGGGTGACCAGCGACGGGACCACCAACCTGATCGCCTGCGGCAGCAGCACCAACCGCATGGTCTGGGCCCGGGTCAGCCCGACGGCCGCCGCGGCCTCGCGCTGGCCACGGTCCAGCGCCGCGATGCCGGCCCGGACGATCTCGGCGATGACGGCGGCGTTGATCAAGATGATCGGCACGATCAGCTTGCCGGCGATGGGCAGGTTGAGACCGAGCCCGGGCAGCGCGAACAAGAACACGTAGACCAGCAGCAGGGTCGGGACGGACCGGAACACCTCGATGTAGAGGGTGCACAGCCAACGCACCACCTCACCTGACCGGACCGCCCGACCGCCAGCAGGGTCCCGAGCGGGAAGGAGACCACCGCCGCGATCGCGGTCACCAGCAGGGTCCCGCGCAGACCGGCCAGCATGAACCAGACGGCCCACTGCTGGACGAACGGCTTCCACTTGGCCAAGCCAGCTCACCGCTGGCCGACAGCGACCGGTACGACCAGACCAGCACCGCCGCGACGACCAGGCAGATCAGCACGGTCAGCACCCGGATCCGCACCCGTCCGCGCGGTCCGGGCTCGTCGAACAGCACCCGGGTGGCGATCGGCCGACTCACCGCTGCACCGCCAGCCGACGCTCCAGCACCGAGCCGGTCGCCCCACCGAGCAGGGCGATGACGATGTAGACCGCCGCGCTGATCACGAACAGCAGCATCGACTCCGCCGTCTGGTTGCCGATCTGCTGCGCGGTGTAGGTCAGCTCGGGGACGGCCACGGCGGCGGCCATCGACGAGCCGAGCGCCACCCCGATGAAGATGTTCACCAGCGGCTGGACCATGGTGCGGAGCGCCTGGGGCAGGATCACCGTGCTCAGCGACTGGCCGAACGTCATGCCGATCGCCCGGGCCGCCTCGGCCTGACCCACCGGCACCCCGTTGATGCCGGCCCGGACGGCCTCGCAGGCGAACGAGGCCGACACCAGGGTCAGGCAGACCACGGCGGTGGTGAACAGGGAGAGATCCACCCCGACGTACGGCAGCCCGTACGCGGTGAGGATGAGCAGGCTCAGCAGCGGGATGTTGCGGAACAGCTCGACGTACACCGCGCCGATCACCCGCAAGCGGCGGGATCGGGCTGACCCGGAACACGGCCACCAGCACCCCGATGATCACCGCGCCGACGAAGGCCACCGCCGTGATCGCCAGCGTGGTGACGATGCCGCCCCAGAGGGCTCCGAGGTTGTCACCCAGGACCTCGCCCATCGGGTCAGGACCCCGGTGCGGAGCCGATCTCCGGCGGGGTCGGCTGCTCCCCGGTGACCACGGTCCCGATCGTGGCCTGCCACATCTTCAGCCAGGCACCGTTCTCGAAGATGGTGGTCAGGAACTGGTCGACGAACTCCTTCGCCGTCGGGTCGTCGCGGGTCAGACCGATGCCGTAGTAGTCGTCGGAGAACGGCTCCCCCACGACCTTCAGGGTGTCGTCGGTGCTGGCGTTGGAGATCAGGATGCCCTGATCCAGCACGTACGCGTCCACCCGATCGGTCTTGAGGGCGGCGAGGCACTGGGCGTCGTCGGGGAACAGGCTGACCTCGGCACCGGGCGCGACCTGGGTGATCCGGTCGGCCGCGGTGGAGCCCTGCTGGGTGGCGACCTTCTTGCCGTCGAGGTCCTTGACTCCCGTCGATGCCGGTGGTGTCGGCCTTGATCATCACCGCATCGCCGGAGCGGTAGTACGGACCGGCGAACGCCACCTTCTTCGCCCGCTCCGGGGTGATCGAGTAGGTGGCCACGACGACGTCCACCGTCCCGTTCTGCACCAGCGTCTCGCGGGTGTCGACGGTGCTGATGGTGAGCGCGATCGGTCCGTCGGCCTTGCCGGTGATGTAGTGCGACAGCAGCTGGGCCAGCCCGGCGTCGAAGCCGGTCAGCTTGCCGGTGGCCGGGTCCTTCATGCTGAACAGGGGTCCGGCGTCGGAGCCACCCATCTTCAGCGTTCCGGCTTGCTTGATCGCGGCGGCCCAGGGGCTCGCCTGGATGGCCGCGTCGTCGGCCACCGGACCGTCGGCGATGATCTGGTCGTAGTCGCTGACGTTCGTCTGGTTCCCGCTGAGGGCGCTGGTGTCGTTGCCGCAGGCGGTCAGTCCGGCGGAACCGGCGACCGCCAGCGCGGCGACACCGCCGGCCCGGAGGAACAGGCGGCGGCGGGTGAGGGCTCGCGTCATCGTTCTTCCTTTCGTACGCATGTCGTTTCAGCAGAACACGACGGGCGGACGAATCCCGCGACCGAAACGCTCGGCCGCCTTTTCCACCGAGTCGACAGCCCTCGCGCGGAGCTAGCATCACCAGCCATGGGCGCGCAGCGGAGGCCGATCACGACCAACCTGGTCGTGGCCGCGCTGGCGGTCTCCCTGGTCGTCCTCGCCTGGGTGGTCCTGAGCGTGGGGCCGCAGAGCCAGGACGACCCGTCCACGCCGCTCCCCGATCCCACCGGCTGGGCACCGCCCCCTCGCACCAACCCGACCGACACCCCGACCCCCGGCGCGGGCTTCCCGGTGCGGTCGCTCGGCCAGATCCCGCCCGCCGGAAAGACGATCTCGGGCCGGGGCAACGCCGAGCTCCGGTACGTCCGCGTGCCGGCCAACCCGAACCGGATCGTGTTCACCTGTCCGACCTGCACGCGGAAGACCTGGCTGGTCGACGTGGCGCGCCCCCATCCCCTGGGAGGCGGGCCGCTGGCGGACCCGACCCATCACGTGGACGTGGTGGACTACGTCGATCCCGGCCCTCGCAACAGCCTGCTGGTGAAGGTCAGAACCGGCGCCGCCTGGACGCTGACGCTCACCCCGTTCGACGGCCTGCCGCCCCGGACCTCGACGGTCACGGAGCGGGACACCGCCGTCGTCCGGGTCCGGACCATCCGACCGATGACCCTGCGGTGCGGGCCGCCGTCGTTCGTCAAGACCTTCACCCGTCCACCGGGCGAACCGGAGTACGAGGTGCACTGGGTGATCTCCGAGGACACGAAGGACGAGGTCACCGTGCAGCCCCCCGAAGGCACCGACCAGGTGGTGCTGCTGATCAGCTGCGACGGTGCCTGGACCCTCGACCTCGGCTGACCGGGGGTCGTGGGAGGTCAGGCTTCCGGCGGGGTCGGGCCACCGCGGAGCCCACCGGTCGCCCGGTCCACCTCAGCTGGTGACGTCCTTGCGCAGGAAGTGCCAGACCGCGGCCGCGGTGATCACCACCGCGTAGCCCACCGACCAGAGCACGCCGTTGATCATGTCGGAGGGATCGATCCGCGCGGACAACGCATCGGCCCAGGCGAACGCGTAGTGGCCGGGGAGCGCCTGGCGCAGGTCGCCGAGGGCGGAGATCGTGTCCAGGATGGCCATCACGATCATGATCACCACGGCACCGCCGACCGCCCCCAGCGGGGCATCTGTCCAGACCCCGAAGGCGAAGGCCAGAGCGGCCACCACCAGCTGGCTGAGCAGCAGGTAGACCACGATGATCACCAGCCGGCCGGCGAAGTCGGGCCAGCCGATCTGCTCGCCCGTCGGTCCGATGTAGGGACCGAAGCCGTACGCGATCCCGCCGACCAGCAGCGACCAGGCGGGCAGGAAGATCAGTGACGCGGTGGAGAAGATCGCTGCGGTGATCAGCTTCTGGCGGATCAGCCGCGTCCGGGGCACCGGCGCAGCCAGCAGGTAGCGCAGGCTCGACCAGGACGCCTCGGTCGGCACGGAGTCGCCGGCGAACAGGGCCACCACCACGATGATCAAGAAGCCGGTCGAGGCGAACAGGGCGAAGACCGTCAGGTTGGCCCCGCTCTCCTGGCCCAGGTCGACGAACGACCTCGGTCCGGGTCCGCCGTCGTCGCCGGCCAGGGAGAAGGCGGCGATCAGGATCAGCGGCAGCGCCACCAGGACGATCAGCACCCCGAGGGTGCGCCGTCGACGCAGCTGCCGGACGATCTCGGCGCGCAGGGGCAGCGGCTTCGCCGGCGCCGGCGCGGCCAGAGCAGGTCCGGTGACGGTCACCGGACCGCCGCCCCGGTCATCGAGTCGAGGAAGACCTGCTCCAGCGACACCGTGTGGCCGTGGGTCAGCTCCTCGACCGAACCGGACAGCACCACCCGGCCGCCGGTCATCATCACCACGTGGGTGCAGGTCTGCTCGACCTCCCCGAGCAGGTGGCTCGACACCACCACCGTGCGGCCGCTCGCCGCGTAGTCGCGCAGCACCGCCCGCATCGCGTTGATCTGTGGCGGGTCGAGACCGTTGGTCGGCTCGTCGAGCAGCAGCAGCGGGGGGCGACCGAGCATGGCCTGGGCGATGCCGAGCCGCTGCCGCATGCCCTGACTGTAGGCACGGACGCGGCGGTCCAGCGCGGCCCCCAGCCCGGCCACGGCCAGCGCCTCCTCCAGGTGGGCCTCGGCTACGGGGCGACCGGTCACCTCCCAGTAGGCGTCCAGGTTCTGTCGGCCGGTCAGGTGCGGCAGGAAACCCGGTCCCTCGATGAAGGCGCCGACGTCCCGGAGCACCTCGGCTCCCTCGCTCACCGACTCACCGTGCACGAAGACGGTGCCGGCGTCCGGCCGGATCAGTCCGACCAGCATCCGCATCACTGTCGTCTTGCCGGCCCCGTTGGGTCCGAGCAGCCCGACGACCTGCCCGGGCTCGGCGCGGAACGAGACGCCGTCGACCGCCTTGAGACCGTCCCGGTACGTCTTCTGCAGGTCCTCGACGACCAGCGGCGCGCCACGCAGGTCCTCCCGGACGACCCCCGCCCGCTCTCGACGACCGAGCAGCAGAGCGCCGATGACGGCGGCCAGCACCAGCCCCGACACGACCAGCAGCAGCGGCAGCGGCACGTCCAGGGTCTGCGGCGCGACCTGCGCGCTCGGCAGGCGGGGCAGCGTCAGCGCCGCCGGACCGGACACCGTGATGTCGTAGACGGCCCCGTCCTTGCGGTTCGCGTACGCCTGGTCGGTGCTGGAGACCACGACCCGGAGCCGGTGGCCGACCGGCACCTGGTGGGCCACCGCGGGCAGGGCCACATCCACGGTGCTGGCCCGATCCGGCGTCAGACCGACCAGGTGCACCGGCGCCACCACCGACTGCGGGAGCACCGCGGTCTGCGGGAGCCCGGTCGGCTCCCCCGTCCCCGTGCCGCCGCCGGCTCCTGCCCCGCCACCGGAGCCCGTGCCCGGCGTGGGAGTCGCGGCCGTGGTGTCGGGACCGAGATCCCACAGCGAGACGAACAGGGTGGCGCTGGTGGTCGACGACGTCACGTCCAGGCGGATCCGGCCGCTGCCCAGGAGGTTCTGCGGCTGCTGCAGCACCTCGGAGGTGAAGACGGCGGACTGGCCCGGCAGCACGGCCAGCGGGTAGGCGGCCACGGCGGCCGCTCCCGCCACTGCCCCCGAGCCGCCGGGGAGGCTGGTCATCGCCGTCGGCACCCCACCGGGTGGCGAGACGACCTGCTGCTGCGACCCGTCCAGCTTCTGGGTCGCCTGCTCGACCGAACCGCCGGTGCGACCCGGGTAGTCGGCGCTGGTGACCGTGGTGGGCTCGCCCCTGGTCCTGGTCCCGGCCCACCAGGGCGGTGCTGGGCAGGACGGCACTGAAGGTCGGCGGTGTCGGCGCGTTCTGGTCGTCACGCAGGTAGCGGTCGAACCAGGACTGCCACTGCGGCAGCAACGCGTCCAGGTCGATGCCCCCGTCGTGCCCGCCCTCCACCCAGGCCATGGCGGCGGGAGTGCTGTCGGGCAACCCGCGGAAGTTGGCGTCGGCCTGGTCGAGGGTGAACAGCGTGTCGTCCTCCCCCTGCACGATCAGCGTCGGCGCGGTGATCTGGGGCAGCACCCGGGCCATCGAGGAGCGGTCGAGCAGGTTGAGCAGACCGGGCGACGGTTCCCCGGTGAGCGCGGTCTGCAGGTACTCCTGGCAGATGTCGGTGGCGAACCGGCCGCACAGCTGGGGCCCCTGGCCGGAGGACCCGCCCGGTCCGGCGCCGCCCTGCAGACCGCTGAGGAAGAACAGCCCGGCCCAGCGCTGCTTGAACACGCCGGTGTCGTTGTCCGGGGTGACGTCGGCCAGCGACGCCCCGGTCCCGCGGACCGCGTGCTGCGGCACCAGCGCCTGGGTCAGGCTGTGCCAGGTGAAGGCGGACACCACCGCGTCGACCCGCGGATCCAGTCCGGCGGCCATCAAGGCGGCCGCTCCCCCGTACGAGGCACCGGCGAAGCCGATCAGCGGGTCGCTGCCGACCTTGGTGACCTCCGGCCGGGCGGCGGCCTCGTCGATCACCCGGACCGCGTCCCGCCCCTCGAAGGAGGGGTTGCCGAGGTGGATGAGTCCGCCGGAGGCGCCGAAGCCACGAGCCGTGTAGGTGATCACCGTGTAGCCGCTGCGCGCCAGCGTCTGGGCGATCTGCGCGGCGTCGGCCTTGGTGCCGCCGAAGCCGTGGGCCAGCACGATGGCGGGTTTGGGCACGCCGGGATCGGTGGTCCACACCGAGGTGTCCAGGACGACCGGATCACCGTCGGGCTCAGGCGTCCCCGGGGTCTCCAGGGTGATCTCGGTGACCGGGGCGTCGTCGGCGTACGCGGGCAGCAGCGCCGGACCGACGCCGATCAGGAGCGCACCGACGCCGGCGAGGGCGGTCAGCAGCAGGCGGCGGGCAACGGCGGGGAAGGACGCGGACACCATGACGCCCCCATCCCACCACCTCGACCCAAGGCTCCCACCCGCCAGACCCGCGCCATCCCGACCCGCCGACCCCAGGCGTCCCGCCCCGCGGCATCCCGGCAGGGCCGACCTGACGGCGGCCGGTCAGACGTCGGTCTGCGGGAAACCCAACCCGACCGGGCCGCGGCGACGGCGTGTCGCGCCGTCTCGGCCCAGGTCGAGCTGACGTTCACGCGCCGGCCTCGACCACCCGGCCGCGCAGGATGACGAACCGGGGCCGACGGAGGACGCTCAGGTCCTGGCGGGGGTCCGCGTCGAGCACCACCAGGTCCGCCGGCGCCCCGTCGGCGAGCGCGTCAGGCCGACCGAGCCACCGACGCGCCGCCCACGAGCCGGCGGCGAGCGCTCCCTCGACGCCGAGGACCGGGGCCAGGGCGGCGATCTCCTGCGCGACCAGACCGTGCGGCAGGTAACCGCCCGCGTCGGTGCCGGCGTAGATCGGCACCCCGGCGTCGTGAGCGGCGGCGAAGGTGTCGAGGCGGCGGGCGTAGAGCGCCCGCATGTGGGCGGCGTAGCGGGGGAACCGCGCCTCGCCCTGGGCCGCGTAGGTCTCGAAGTTGTCCAGCTGCAGCATCGTCGGGACCAGGGCGACCTGCCGCTCGGCCATCCTGGCGATCACCTCGGGACCGATGCCGGTGCCGTGCTCGATGCCGTCGATCCCGGCTTCCACCAGCTCGGCCACGGCCTGCTCGCCGAACACGTGCGCCGTCACCCGGGCCCCCAGCTGGTGCGCCCGCTCGATGGCGGCCCGCGCCGCCTCCGCCGGCCACAGCGGGGTCAGGTCCCCGACGTCGCGGTCGATCCAGTCGCCGACCAGCTTCACCCAGCCGTCGCCCGCGGGCCGCCTGCCGCTCCACCTCCGCCACCAGGTCGTCGGGCTCGACCTCGGCGCCGTAGTTGCGCAGGTACCGCTTCGGCCGGGCGATGTGCCGACCCGCCCGGATCAGCCGCGGCAGGTCGGTCGCGGTCGTCCATCCAGCGGGTGTCGGCCGGGCTGCCGGCGTCGCGCAGCAGCAGGGCCCCGGCGGCCCGCTCGGCCAGCGCGTGCTGCTCGGCCACGTCGTCCGGCACCGCACCAGTCGACTCCAGACCCACGTGACAGTGGGCGTCGACCAGGCCCGGCAGCAGGTGCCAGCCGCGACCGGTGAGGGTGATCGCGTCCCGCACCGGGTCGAGTCGGACCAGCCCCTCGGCCACCCACAGGTCGCGGTGCTCGCCGTCGGGGAGCACCACCCCGCGCAGGTGGAGACGGTCGGCGCCGACCGGCCCGTCGACCATGGCGGTGAGGCGGTGCTACTTGCCGAGCCGCTTGGTCAGCTCGGGCGGCAGCTGGAAGTCGCCGAGCGCCTTCTGCAGCTCGGCCGGGTCCATGTTCTGCGGAACACCGAACGGGGAGCCGGCGTCGACCGCGGCCGGAGCGGGCTGCTGGTTGCGCTTGGCCGGGTTTCCGGACACCCCGCGGGCGTTCTTCTTCTTGGCCTTGGCCGGCTGACGCTTCTGGCCGCCCCCCATGCCGGGCAGTCCGGGCATGCCCGGCATCTTGCCGCTGGCCATCGCGGTCATCATCTTGCGGGCTTCGAAGAACCGGTCGACGAGGTTGTTGACCTCGCTCACCTGGGTGCCGGAGCCCTTGGCGATCCGGGCTCGTCGGGACCCGTCGATGATCTTGGGGCTGTCCCGCTCGGCCGGCGTCATCGAGTGGATGATCGCCTCGAGCCGGTCGACCTCCTTCTCGTCGATGTTGTTCAGCTGGTCCTTCATCTCCCCCATCCCCGGCAGCATCCCGAAGATCTTGGAGAGGGGACCCATCTTGCGGACCATCTGCATCTGCTGCAGGAAGTCCGACAGACCGAACTCGCCGCCCTGGCCGGTCAGCTTGGCCGCGGCCTTGGCCGACTGCTCGGCGTCGAAGGTCTTCTCGGCCTGCTCGATCAGGGTGAGCATGTCGCCCATGCCGAGGATGCGGCTCGCCATCCGGTCGGGGTGGAAGACGTCGAAGTCGCGCTGCCCCTCGCCGTTGGAGGCGAACATGATCGGCTTGCCGGTGACCCGGGCGATCGACAGCGCCGCACCACCGCGGGCGTCACCGTCCAGCTTGGTCAGCACCACGCCGTCGAAGCCGACGCCCTCGGCGAACGCGTTGGCGGTGTTGACCGCGTCCTGGCCGATCATGGCGTCGACCACGAACAGCACCTCGTCGGGGTGCACGGCGTCGCGGATGTCGGCGGCCTGCTGCATCAGCTCGGCGTCGATGCCGAGCCGGCCGGCGGTGTCGACGATGACGACGTCGTACAGCCGTCGCTCGGCCTCGATGATCGAGTTCTTGGCCACCTCCACCGGGTTGCCGGTGGGCTGGTCGAGATCGTCGTGCGAGGAGGCGTTACCCGGCTCGGGGGCGAAGACGTGCACCCCGGCCCGCTGCCCCACCACCTGCAGCTGGTTGACCGCGTTGGGACGCTGCAGGTCGGCGGCCACCAGCAACGGCGAGTGACCCTGACCCTTGAACCAGACCGCCAGCTTGCCGGCCAGCGTGGTCTTGCCGGCACCCTGCAGGCCGGCCAGCATGATCACCGTCGGCGGGCGCTTGGCGTAGCGGATGGTGCGGGTCTCGCCGCCCAGGATGGTGACCAGCTCGTCGTTGACGATCTTGATGATCTGCTGCGCCGGGTTCAGGGCGCCGTGCAGCTCCGCGCCGCGGGCCCGCTCCTTGACCGCGGCCACGAAGTCCTTGACCACGGCCAGGTTGACGTCGGCCTCGAGCAGCGCGCGCCGGATCTCCCGGGCGGTGTCGTCGATGTCGGCCTCGGTGATGCGGCCCTTGCCGCGGAGGTTCTTGAACGTCGCTGACAGTCGGTCCTGCAGGGTGTCGAACACGGTGGTTCCTCGATCGTCGTCACTGGTGGGAGTGCTCGGGTCAGCCTACTCACCCCCGGGGTGGCCGCTAATCGACCACGCACTCGATTGTGCGTGGTCGTCGGGCGGGTCTGGGCGCTGCCGGCGTCAGGCCGTTCCGTGCCGGACGTCGTCGAGGATCCGCACCAGCGCTGCGACCGAGGCATCGACGTCGGCGTCGGTGGTGCGGTGGTTCGACACCGAGATGCGCAGCACCGTCTGCCCGCGCCAGGTGGAGGGCGTCATCCAGGCGGTGCCGTCGGCCAGCAGCCGCCGGGCCACCTCCCGCGTCACCGCCGCGGGGCCGAGGGACACGCAGACCTGGGTGAAGACCACGTCGTTGACGACCTGCACCCCCTCGACCCGGCTCAGCTGGGTGGCGAACCGCCGGGCCCGGGCGGCCAGCCCGTCCACCATCGCCGCGACCCCGTCGCGACCCAGCGAGCGCAGCGCCGCCCACACGGTGAAGCCCCGGGCGCGGCGGGAGAACTCGGGCACGTTGTCCATCGGGTCCGGGCGGGTGTCCTTGATCAGGTACGCCGCCTCGATCCCCATCGCGGCGTGCAGCGCGGCCGCGTCGGCGACGACGGCGATCCCGTTGTCGTACGGGACGTTGAGGGTCTTGTGCGCGTCGGTGGCCCAGGAGTCGGCGCGCTCGGCGCCGGCCAGCAGCGGACGCAGGGTCGGCGACGCGGCGGCCCACAGGCCGAAGGCCCCGTCCACGTGCACCCAGGCGCCGCGGTCGTGGGCCAGGTCGATGCAGTCCGCGAACGGGTCGTACGCCCCGCTGTGCACGTTGCCGGCCTGCAGGCAGACGATGGTGGCTCCGCCGACCGGCCCGGCATCGAGCGCGGCCCGCAGCGCGGAGGGCAGGATCCGGCCCTGGTCGTCGACGTCGACCTGACATAGCCCGGTCGACGCCGAGTCCGAGCAGCCGCAGCGAGAGGTCGATGGTGTCGTGCCGCTCGCGACCGACCAGCACCCGGACGGGTGGAGCGCCCAGCAGACCGTCGCTCGGCACGTCCCAGCCGACCCGGCGCAGCACCGTGTCGCGGGCGGCGGCCAGGCAGGTGAAGTTGGCCATCATCCCGCCGGTGACGAACCCGACCGCCGACCCGGTGGGGAGCCCCAGCACGTCCAGCAACCACTCGGCAGCGACCCGCTCCGCCCCGGCGGCCGCCGGCGAGGACACCAGCAGCCCGGCGTTCTGGTCCCACAGCGAGGTGAGCCAGTCCGCCCCCAGGGCGGCCGGCAGCACGCCGCCGATCACCCAGCCGAAGAAGCGGGGTGAGGGCATCGCCACCACCCCCGGTTCGGCTCCGGCCACGAGCTCGTCGATGACGTCGAGCGGGTCGGCCCCGTCGGCGGGCAGCCGGCCGCCGAGGGCGGCAGCCACCGCGTCCACATCGGCTCGGGCACTCACCGGTCGGCTCGCCAGCCCGTCCAGGAAGCACCACCGACTCGGCCAGCACCCGCTCCAGCACCGCCTGCTGCTGGTCAGCCCCCGCCCGGCCGCCTGCTGCTGGTCGCTCCCCTCGGCCGCCCGCCGCCTGATCAGCCCACCCACGGCGCGCCGACCAACCCCCGCCTGATCAACACTGTCCGCCATCGTCAGCCCCTCCCCGACGCTGCAACCGCTGCCACGGCGCACTGGTGTCCCGGGGTCGAGTCTGGCCCCTCCCGCGCCGGCGGACCAGCCTCTTCGGCCGTCGGGCGACTACCGTGTGAGCCTGATCGGCGGGCCGTACGCCGCCGCAACGACTCAGGAGTGGGTGTCGATGGCACGGGTGGACGCGTGAGCGACGAGCGGGACCGCGAGGTCGTCGAGCCGGTCACGGCCGCCCACCCCGCCGACTCCGAGCACCCGGACGCGGACGGCCGCCCGGCCGGCGCCGAGCCCAGCCACCCCGAGCCCGGCTACCCCGAGCACAGCACCGAGCCACTGGCCGAGACCACCGACGACGGTGAGACCGAGAAGGAGTGGTGGGACGACCCGCGGATGCCCTGGAAGGGCAAGCCGGGCCGGGCCGACCTGGTCTGCTGGATCGGGATCGCGGTGGTCGGGGTCTACGGCCTGATCATGCTGCCGCTGCGCGCCTACCTGGTGGTGGCCAACCCGGTGCTGCAGGCCGGCTTGACCGGATCGCGGTCGGCGCTGGTGGTGCTCGGGCGTCACCGACAACCCGCTGTGGGGACTGGGGCTGGCCCTGGGCATCGTCAGCATCGTGAAGTTCGACTGGATCTACTTCCTGGCCGGGCGCCTGTGGGGCCGCGGCCTGATCGAGCTGATGGGCGGTCGGTCGAAACGGGCCGCCCGCAACGCCGACCGGGCGGAGCGGCTGGCCCGTCGCTGGGGAGTGCCGGCGGTGCTGCTCACCTACCTCCCCATCCCGATCCCGGCGGCCGTCATCTACGCCACCGTCGCGATGGCCGGGATGAGCTGGAAGAAGTTCTGGATCGTCAACATCATCGGCGCGGTGATCATCCAGTGCACCTGGGTGGCGCTGGGTTTCTGGCTGGGCGAACCGGCCCGGGTGGTGGTGGAGGCGTACGCGAACATCAGCATGTACGTGGCCTTCGGCCTGCTCGCCGCGGTGTTCATCGGGGTCTTCCTCAACCGCAACAAGTCGCCGCTGCCCCGCTGAGGGTCTGACGCCTGCCGGACGGCTACGGTCGTCGGGTGCGGCTGGTCACGTTCAACCTGTGGAGCGGGAAGTCGCTGACGCCCCGGACCCGGACCCTGGCCCCCCGCCGTCGGCGCCAGGTCGACCTGGACCTGCTCCGCGAGGCGATCCTGGAGCTCGACCCGGACGTGCTGGCCCTGCAGGAGGTCGACCGGGCGCAGTCCCGCTCCCACCACGCCGACCTGGCCGCCGTCGCCGCCGAGGCGATGGGCGCCCGGGACCACCGGTTCGTGCCGACGCTGGCCGGCACCCCGGGAGCGATGTGGGCGATGTCCGCGACCGGCGCAGCGACCCTCCGGCGAGTACGGCATCGCGCTGCTCTCCCGCTACCCCGTGCACCGCTGGCAGGAGATCCCCCTCCCGGCCCTGCGTCCCAGCTTCTCGGTGCTGGTCCCGGTGCTCCGCCAGCAGCTGCGGGTCGGCGAGGAGCCCCGAGCCGCGGTGGTCGCGCACCTGGACACCCCGATCGGACCGCTGGCGGTGGTGAACACCCACCTCACCTGGATCCCCGGCTCCGGCGTACGCCAGCTGCAGCAGATCGCCACGGCCATGGCCGAGGAGCCCGATCCGGTGCTGCTCACCGGCGACTTCAACATGTGGGGCTCGCTCCCCCGCCGGATCACCGGCTACCGGTCGCTGGCCGAGCACCTCACCTACCCGGCCGCCAAGCCGACCCGTCAGCTGGACCACGTGCTGCTGCGCGGGGACGGTCCGCAGGTGCTGGCCTCGCGGGCCGTCCGGGTGGCCGTCTCCGACCACCTGGCGCTGGTCGTCGACCTGGGGCGGGGCCGGGGCTAGGCTCCCCGGGTGCTCGAGCTGCGCCAGGTGTCCTACGACCACCCCGACGCCCAGGAGCTGACCGAGCGGGCCCAGGCGTACTACGTGGAGCTCTACGGCGGCCCTGACTCCGACCCGATGACCGCCGCCGAGTTCACCGCCCCGCGCGGCGGGTTCGTGGTCGGCTACCTCGACCAGACGCCGGTGGCCATGGGCGGCTGGACCCTCGCCGAGGACCGAGACCGGGACGGTGGCCGGGTGGCGAAGATCCGACGGATGTTCGTCGACGCCGCCGCCCGACGGCTCGGTCTGGCCGGAGCAGTGCTGCAGCAGCTGGAGACCGACGCGGCCCGGGCGCGGCGTGACCTCGATGATCTTGGCCACCGGTCGACCCCAGCAGGCGGCGATCGCCTTCTACCGGCGGCACGGCTACCGCGACATCCCGGCGTTCGGCTACTACGCCGGCACCGACGAGGTCGTCTGCCTGGGCAGGACGCTGCCGCCGACCCAGCCGACCGACGGGACCCAGCCGACCGACAGGGCTCAGCCGACCAGCTGACCGTCGCGGCGCACCCGGGCCGGCTGCGCCGGTGCCTGCAGCAGGCCCTGAGCCAGCGAGACCAGGGCGGGCGAGCGCAGGATCTCGTACGGGTCGGAGGTCGTGCCCCGGCGCCGGAAGGCTCCGGGTGCGGAGCCGTACGCGCCCGAGAAGCGCCGGGAGAAGTGGTAGGCGTTGGCGAAGCCGGCGCGGGCGGCGATGTCGGCCAGCGTGCTGTTGCTGCGCTGCAGCCACGTCGCCGCCCGGACCAGCCGGACCAGCTCGAGAGCCCGCGCCGGCCCGACTCCGTAGCTGTCCCGGAAGAGCCGGAACACGTGTCCCGGAGAGATGTTCGCCCGCCCGGCCAGCTCCTCCACCGAGATGATCCGCATCCCCTCGGCGATCCAGATCGACCGGGCGGCGTCGATGGTGGCCACCAGCGGAGCGGGGAGGCCGTCCCACGGCGAGCTGCCGAAGGGTCCGGTGACGAACAGGTCCAGCAGCAGGGCCAGCAGCTCGTCGGTGCGCCGGGCCGCCGGCTCGCCGGGGAGCTTGGCCAGCTCCAGCAGGTAGGTCGTCAGTCCTCCCAGCAGCGGGGCGGCCGCCATGTCGCGGACCTTCGGCCAGCCGTCACGCGGCCCCAGGTGCTCGGGGTCCTTGATGGTGAAGTGGGCGTAGCCGTGGGTGGAGACCGCGTGCGCGTCCCACTGCAGGTGGTCCACGGTGCCGAGACGGGAGAGCGCCAGCATGCCGGGCCGCAGCAGGATCTGCTCCCCCGGACGCCCGCGGGCCTCCTGAACCGTCCAGACCGCCGACCCCCGCAGCAACCAGATGAACTCGTCGTCGAACAGCTCCCGCGGTCCGAAGGTCGCCCCGGCCGGGTAGTCGGCAGCCCGCACCGACTGGCGTTTGACGATGCTGAGAGCCGACGATGTCACGATCGGATATTAACCGGGTGGTCCTCGACATTCCCTGCCACCCGGCTCGGCTGGCACGCTGGTGACACCGAACACCGCACCAGAGAGGTCCCGATGACCGCCGTCTCCACCCGCCCCACCACTGAGCTGACCTTCTTCGACGCCGCCGGGCCCGATCTGGCCGCCCACTTCGCCGAGAACGGCTTCGCCCTGCTGCGTGACGCCCTGTCGCCCGCCGAAGTGGCCGAGATCAACGACGAGGCGCTGCGGATCTGTCGCGGCGACTACGGCGACATCACCTATGGATACTCCGAGGAGACCCGGCAGCGCGACCCCGATCTCGTCGGACCTGTCCGACGAGGACGTGCTGCGGCAGTACCTGTGCATCCACTACCCGCACAAGCTGTCGGCCGCCGCCGAGCGGGCGCTGCACACGCCGAAGATCGTCGACGCGCTGGTCTCGGTGATCGGCCCGAACGTCAAGGCCATGCAGTCGATGCTGTTCATCAAGAGCGAGGGCAAGCCGGGCCAGGCCTGGCACCAGGACGAGTTCTTCATCCCGACCCGTGACCGCTCCCTCACCGCGGTCTGGATCGCCCTGGACGACGCGACCATCGAGAACGGCTGCCTGTGGGTGCTCCCCGGGTCCCAGCGGCGCGGCGTCATCTACCCGGCGCGCGACCAGGACGACCCCCGCTTCGACTGCACCACCGAGTCCTACGACTTCCCGTACGCCGACTCCGACGCGGTGCCGGTGGAGATCCCGGCCGGTACGGCGCTGATCTTCAACGGCTACCTGCTGCACCGCTCGCTGGAGAACTCCGGCCGGCACGGCTACCGCCGAGCGCTGGCCAACCACTACATGAGCGCGGAGTCGCTGCTGCCGTGGTCGCCGCCCGGCCCGGACGAGCACATGGGCATCGCCGACTTCCGCGACATCGTGCTGGTCGCCGGCGAGGACCCGTACGCGTACAAGGGCACCGTCGACATCCGCAAGGCCTACTCGCGACCGGACAAGGACGGCGGCTGCGACCGCTGAGCCACCGGCCGGTACCGGTCCGACCCGACCCGCTCGGTCGGATCGGTCCGCGCGATCGGACCAGTGCCGCAGCAGGTGCAGGTCGAGGGTCCGAGCCGCGTTCGCGCACTCGTGAACCAGCACTCGCGCACGAGTGCGCAGTCGCGCGCACCAGGCAGTCCACTGGCCTCATGAGCCGGGTCACGATGGTCGTCGTTCCCTCCGGTCGGGTGCCAGGCTGGGTCGTGCCGGCGAGAGGCGCCGGCCACGACCGACGGGAGGAGGTGTCGACATGACCACCCTGATGACCAGGACCAAGAACGCTGCCCGCCACGCGCTGCACTGGGCCGACGACTGGACGCTGCTGGCTTTCAACGCCAGCCCGGCCCTCACCCACTGACCGCACTGCGGCCCCGATCACCCGCGCTCACGTCGACGACGACGTGGGCGCTTCGTTCTGTGCGGCCGGCACGAGAAGGCGTCAGGCCGACTCGCGCACGACCAACCGCGTCGGCAGCACCGTCACCCGGTCCACCGGCTCACCGCCCAGCAGGGCCAGCAGGTGCGCCGCCATCACCTCACCCATCTCGCGGGCCGGCTGGTGCACGGTGGTGATCGTCGGCCGGGCGGCGCGACTGAACTGGTCGTCGTCGAAGCCCACCACGGCCACGTCGTCGGGCACGCTGCGGCCGGCTCGGACCAGCGCGGAGATCGCCCCGAAGGCCATCTGGTCGTTCGCGGCGAAGACCGCATCGAACTCGGGGCCGTCGAGCAGCCGCTCCATCGCGACGGTGCCCGACTCAGGGGTGAAGTCGCCCACCTCGACCAGGTCGCACGCCAGTCCGGCGTCGGTCAGGACGTCCTGCCAGCCCGTCAGCCGGTCCCGACCCGCGGCGAGGTCCTGGGCCCCGGCGATCGTGGCGATCCGGGTCCGTCCCTGCTCGACCAGGTACCGGACACCCGTCGCGGCCGCCGCGCGGTTGTCGACGTCGACGAAGTGGCCGTGCTCGCCGAAGTCGACGGCGGGACGACCCGCGAAGACGATCGGCACGGACAGCCCGAGTCTGGTCAGGGGCAGGTCGCCCTCGTGCTGGGACACGACCAGGACACCGTCGACGTTGCCGCCGGTCAGGTACCGACGGCTCTTGTCCTCCTGGTCCGACCCCAGCACCAGGTTGAGCGTGTAGTCGGTGCCGCGCAGGTGCGCCGCCGCCCCCTGCACCACCGTGGCGAAGAACGGGTCGGCGAAGAGCCGCTCGGTCGACTCCGGGATGACCACGGCGATCACCGCGGTCCGACGGCGGGCCAACGAGCGGGCCGCCTGGTTGGGCACGTAGCCCAGCTCCTCGATCGCCGCGTTCACCGACGCGACCACGTGCGGGGCGACCCGGTCGAGGTGGTTGACCACCCGCGAGGCCGTCGCCCGGGAGACACCGGCTCGGGCGGCGACCGTCTCCAGGGTCGGCGGTCGGGCCGGCCCCGGCACCTCGGTCAGGACGTCGACGCCGTCGCGCGGTCCGCTCCGCTCTCGGTCCTGCTGCGCCGGCTTCTTCGCCACGACACTCCCCGCCTCTGCGTCTTGGAGGTCAGAGCGCTCTCACCTCGATCAGGTAGGAGCGCTCTCACCCCGCGTGGGCTGATCGTAGCGACCAACGGGGCCAGCGGTCACTCCGGTAGCGTTCAGCCGTGTCGTCCTCACGTGTCGCGCTGGTCACCGGCGCCTCCCGCGGCCTCGGTGCCGTCATCGCCCGCCGACTGGCCGCCGAGGGGTGGGCGGTCGCCGTCAACTACCGCTCCGGCGCCGAGAACGCAGCCCGGGTGGTCGACGACATCCGACGCACCGGCGGCCGGGCAGCGGCGTACGCGGCCGACGTGACCGACGAGGACGCGGTGGCCGAGCTGGTGGCGCAGGCCACCGCCGAGCTGGGCCCGGTGCTCGGCGTGGTGGCCAACGCCACCGGGCCGCAGCCGATCACCGAGCTGGAGCAGCTGACCTGGCAGGACCACCTGGACCAGCTGACCTTCTTCGTCAAGAGCCCGACCCTGCTGGCCCAGGCCACCCTGCCCGCCATGAGGAAGCACCACTTCGGCCGGCTGGTGCTGATCGGCTCCGACATGGTGGACCGGGTGAAAGCGGGCTGGTCGGCATACTCGGCGGCCAAGGCGGCCGAGGCCGAGCTGGTCAAGATCTGGGCCCGGGAGCTCGGGCCGGACGGGATCACGGTCAACCTGGTGGCGCCCGGCTGGATCCCGGTGGAGCGACACGAGGGCGCCGACACCTCGGCCTACCTGGCCGAGGTCCCGCTCGGACGGATCGGGACGCCGGCCGACATCGCGAGCGCTGTGGCGTACGTGATCGGCGACGACGCGGGCTTCGTCACCGCGCAGCGGATCACCGTCAACGGCGGCCACACGATCTGACCAGGCCCTGCCGGCGACGGTCACGCGGACAGGAACGGCCGGCGCGGGAGATGATGGACCGTGCCCGCTCCGCTGCAGATCGCCGTCGCCCAGCCGCCGTGCACGACGGGCAGCCCGGCCGAGAACGCGGAGGCGCACGCTCTGACCGTGCTCGCTGCGCGCGCCCGGCTGGTGGTGTTCCCCGAGCTCTCCCTCAGCGGCTACGACCTCGACGCTCCGACGCTGGCCGTGGACGACCCGGTGCTGGGTCCCGTCGTCGAGGCCTGCGGGACCATGAACACGGTCGCGCTGCTCGGAGCGCCCACCTCGGCCGGAGACACCGCCCGAGACGGCCTCGACCGGTCCATCTCCGTCGTGCTGGTGGACGCCGGCGGCGCGCGGGTGGTCTACCGCAAGCAGCACCTGGGCGCTGAGGAGCGGGAGCACTTCAGCCCCGGACCGCGACCGGTGGTGCTGGACCTCGACGGCTGGCGGGTGGGTCTGGGCGTCTGTCGGGACACCGGCGTCGGTGACCACGTCAAGGAGCTGGCCGACGCCGGCATCGACCTCTACGTGGCCGGACTGGTCGACCGCCCGTCCGACCTCGCCGTCCAGCGCGTCGCGGGCGGCCGCGATCGCCAGCACGTGCGGCGCGTACGTGGGGTTCGCGAGCTTCGCCGGACCGACGGCGGGCGGGTACGACGAGACCGCCGGACGGTCGGCGGTGTACCGACGGGACGGGACGGTGCTGGCCGAGACCTCGGCGCTGCCGGGTGGGATCGCCCGGGCGCTGCTGGCCTGACGTGAGCGATCAGCGGTTTACAACGTAAGCGCTACGGTGGGCTCATGACGGAGACGAAGAAGGTCGCATTCCTCGTGGCGGGCGAGGGCATCGAGAAGGCCGAGCTGGTCGACCCCTGGAAGGCGGTCGCCGACGCGGGTCACACCCCCGTGCTGCTGAGCCCCGAGAGCGGGACCGTGCAGCTGTTCGAGCACCTGGACAAGGCCGACACCCAGGACGTCGACGCCGAGGTCGGCTCGGCCGCCGTGGACGACTACGACGCCCTGGTGCTGCCGGGTGGCGTGGCCAACCCGGACGCGCTGCGGATGGACAGCGAGGCGGTCGCTTTCGTGAAGGCGTTCGCCGAGTCGGGCAAGCCGGTGGCCGCGATCTGCCACGCACCCTGGACGCTGATCGAGGCCGACGTGGTGCGCGGCAAGCGGCTCACGTCCTGGCCGAGCCTGCAGACCGACCTGCGCAACGCCGGAGCTGAGTGGGTCGACGAGCAGCTGGTCACCGATCAGAACCTGATCACCAGTCGCAACCCCGACGACCTGCCGGCCTTCATCGGCGCGCTGCTGGAGGCCGTCAACCACGGCGTCTCCAGCGCGGCCTCGGTCGACGCCTGAGGGGTCGACGCCTGAGGGGATCAGCCCTCGACGCGGTGGCGCGGCCGACGCCGGGTGAGCGAGCTTGCCACCGCGGGTGGGGTGCGGACGGCCGTCGTCACTGCACAGACGCGGTGTCGACCGAGGTCGACGGGCCCGCGCCGGTGCGAGGCGTGGCCTTGCCGTGCGCGACGGTCTGGCCGGCGCCCGCCTCCGCGGAGCTCGAGGTGACTGTCGGCACCAGCAGGCCGACGGCGGCGACGGCAGCCACGGCGACACCGAGACCGGCGGCCAGGACCCGCTCGTACGCGGTGTGGTGGGACTGATCGGACAGGGAGGGGCGCGACGACGATGCCGTCTGCACCAGTGGGGAAACCACGGGAACGTCCTTAAGACGAAGCGACCGCGGCTCCGACCTCCATCGGTCTGGCTCCAGCGGTCACGGACTAGCTCTTGACTGTTACCGAATGTAGTTCGGTTTCGTCGTGAACCGAAGTGCCGCAAGGCCTGTCAGCCGGTGATCTCCCTCTCACCACCTGCGCCTCAGGGAGTCAGCGCTCAACCCGGCCGGCGGTGACGGGCAGCGCACCGGCGCTCAGGCGGTCTCGAGCAGGGCGTCCACGAACACGGTGGCGTCGAACGGTGCCAGGTCGTCGACCCCCTCCCCCAGCCCGACCAGCTTCACCGGCACTCCCAGCTCGCGCTGGACCTGGACCACGATGCCGCCCTTGGCCGATCCGTCGAGCTTGGTGAGCACGATGCCCGTCACGTTCACCACCTCGCGGAAGATCCGGGCCTGCGTCAGTCCGTTCTGGCCGGTGGTGGCGTCGAGCACCAGCAGCACCTCACCGACCGGCGCCTGCCGCTCGATCACCCGCTTCACCTTGCCCAGCTCGTCCATCAGCCCGGTCTTGGTGTGCAGCCGACCAGCTGTGTCGATGAGGACGACATCGGCTTCGCCCTCGATGCCGGCCTTCACGGCCTCGAAGGCGACGCTGGCCGGGTCCGCCCCTTCGGCGCCGCGCACCGTGGGCACGCCGACCCGGTCACCCCAGGTCTGCAGCTGGTCGGCGGCGGCGGCGCGGAAGGTGTCGGCCGCGCCCAGCAGCACGTCCTTGTCCTCGGCGACCAGCACCCGGGCGAGCTTGCCGACGGTCGTGGTCTTGCCGGTGCCGTTGACCCCGACCACCATGACCACGGCAGGAGTCTCGGTCCGCTCGGTCCGGATGGTCCGGTCCATGCTGGGGTCGACCAGGGCGAGCAGCTCCGCCCGCAGGATCTCCCGGGCCCGGCCGGCGTCGGCGACCCCCTCGATCCGGAACCGGGTACGCAGGGTGTCCACCAGCTCGGTGGTCGGGCCACGCCCAGATCCGCGGTGATCAGGGTGTCCTCGAAGTCCTCCCAGGTCTGCTCGTCGATCTGGTCGCGGGACAGGAGCAACAGCAGACCGCGACCGAGCGCGTTGTTCGAGCCGGCCAGGCGTCGCCGCAGCCGCGCCAGCCGGGTCTCGGTCGCTTCCGGCCGGTCGAGCTCGGGGGTGCCGACCTCGGGGGTGACGTCGGTGTCGTCGTCGGTGTCGACCGGGGCCGCGCCACCCGGGCGGTCGAGGACGTCGACGCTGCCGGAGTCGTCCCCGGAGCCGCCACCAGCCCCCTCCCGCGCTTGGAGCTGACGGCGCTCCTCGGCTCGACGCAGCGCCGAACGGCGGTTGACGGCGACGAAGCCGACGATGACGAGAGCGGCCAGCACGATGCCGCCCACGACGTACCAGAGGGTCAAGGGATCCACCGGCTCATCCTAGGGCCGGGTGAGGACGCGACCGATTCGCTGACCGGCGCCACACGGGCGGCGACGTCAGCAGGCGATGAGCGGAGCCGACCGAACCCGACCAGGTCGGCGGCCGCGATCCGGGTGCGGAGAGATCAGCGGGAGTGCGTGAGCGAGCGCGGTGGCTGGCCCTCGCCGTTCAGGTGACGCGCCACCCGCGACATCTGGTCGGTCAGCTTCGGGACGTGCTGGCTACCGCGACCCTGCATGCCGAACACGACGAGACCGGCGATGCCGGCGGCGATGGTCAGCACGATGATCATGGCAATGAGGATGGCGGTCATAACGCACCCTTTCGGACAGGAGGCCACATGACAGTGCGGCCTGGGGAAGGTCACTGTCGACGCGTTCGGGAGGAACCCGTACCCGCATCTTCACCCCGCGCCGGCCCGCGCGCCCGACGACGCGCACGTCTCCGCTCCGGGACGTGCTGGCTCCGCGACCCTGCATGCCGAACACACGAGACCGGCGATGCCGGCGGCGATGGTCAGCACGATGATCATGGCATGAGGATGGCGGTCATAACGCACCCTTTCGGACAGGAGGCCACATGACAGTGCGGCCTGGGGAAGGTCACTGTCGACGCGTTCGGGAGGAACCCGTACCCGCATCTTCATCCGGTCTACCCGCCCCGGGACCGACTTCGGGCGTCGTGTCGGCTCTCGGTTAGATCACGATCCGCCGCGTCATCGACGTGATCGGACTGCGCCGGCGCCCTCCGGGGCACCGGCGACGCGTCCTCAGGCCACCGAGGCGGACTCCCGCTCACGCCACGGAGGCGGACTCCCGCAGGCGCTGGGAGATGACTGTCGAGACGCCGTCCCCGCGCATGGTCACCCCGTAGAGGGCATCGGCGATCTCCATCGTGCGCTTCTGGTGGGTGATCACCAGCAGCTGGCTGTTCTCCCGCAGCTCCTCGTAGATCTCCAGCAGCCGGCCGAGGTTGGTGTCGTCCAGGGCCGCCTCCACCTCGTCCAGGATGTAGAAGGGGCTGGGGCGGGCGATGAACAACGCCACCAGGAAGGCCACCGCCACCAGTGACCGCTCACCACCGGACAGCAGCGACAGACGCTTCACCTTCTTGCCCGGTGGCCGCGCCTCCACGTCCACCCCCGTGGTCAGCCAGCTGCCGGGCTCGGTCAGCACCAACCGGCCCTCGCCGCCGGGGAAGAGCCGCGAGAACACCCGGCCGAAGGCCGCTTCCACGTCCGCGTACGCCTCCGCGAACACCTGCTCCACCCGGCTGTCGACCTCGGTGATGATGTCCATCAGGTCGGCGCGGGTCTTCCGGAGGTCGTCCAGCTGCTCGGAGAGGAACCGGTGCCTCTCCTCCATCGCGTCGAACTCCTCCAGGGCCAGCGGGTTCACCCGGCCGAGGACACCGAGCGCACGCTCGGCGGACCGCAGCCGCTTCTGCTGCTGCTCCCGCACGTACGGGATCGGCTCGGGCACCTCGTCGTCGGGGCCGAGGGCACTGCCATCGGGTCGGGTGAGCACCGGGACGGGCTGGTCGGGACCGTAGTCGGCGACCAGGCCGTCGGGCTCCAGACCCAGCTCGGTCATCGCCTTCTCGGTCAGGGCCTCCAGCCGCATCCGCTGCTCCGCGCGAGCCATCTCGTCGCGGTGCACGGTGTCGACCAGGGACTCGAAGTCGTGGGTGAGCGTACGGAGCCGCCCCCGGATCTCGGCCAACGCCGCTTCGGCGTCGGTCCGGGCCGCGTCCGCAGCCGCCCGCTCCGTCCCGGCCAGCCCGATGGACAGCTCGATCCGGCGGGCCAGGTAGCCGGCACCGGCGTGGACGCCCGCCGCGACCTCGGCCTCGCGCAGCATCCGCTCCCGCCGGGCCTGGGCCTTGGCCCGGGCCGCCCGCTCGTGGGCGGCGGCCCGGCGCAGGGCGTCGGAGCGGCCGGCCAGGGCCCGGACCCGCTCCTCCATCGTCCGCAGCGCCAGCCGGGCGTCCATCTCGGCGCTGCGCGCGGTGCGCGCCGCCTCGGCCAACCGGTCGCGCTCGGCCGGATCTGGTTCCTCGGTCTCGGGCGCCTCCTGGGCCAGCTCCAGCCGGCGCTCGAGGTCGGCCAGCCCGCCGAGGTCGCGGTCCCGGGCCTCCTCCGCCCGCACCATCCCCTGCTGCAGCCGGTCGGCCTCGGCGTGCGCCGACCGCGAGGCAGAACTGAGCTGTCCCAGCTCCTCGGCCAGCGCCGCCATCGCGGCGTCGGACTCGTGCAGCCGGGCCAGGGTGGCCTCGACCCGTTCGCGGGTCAGCCGCAGTCGCTCCTCGAGATCGGTCTGGGCGAACCGGAGCCGCTCGCAGCGGTGCTGAGCCTCCGTCAACCGCTGCTCGGCGTCGTCGACGGCAGCCTGGACCTCGATCAGACTCGGTTGGGCACTCGACCCGCCGGCGACGTAGTGGGTGCTCACCAGATCACCCTCGGCGGTCACCGCGGTCAGGTCGGGCAGCGCCTCGACCAGGCGGCGGGCCGCTGGCAGGTCCGGCACCAACGCGATCTTGCGCAGCAGCCGGCGGGTCGCCGCGGCGATGTCGCCGGGGGTCTCGACCACGTCGACGGCGTAGACAGTCCCCTCGGGCAGCTCCGGCCAGTCGGTCCGGTCGTCGCGGGCGGCGACCCCGGTGCCGGCCAGCAGCAGGCCCGCCCGGCCGAGGTCCTCGTCCTTGAGCAGCGCCACCGCGCCCAGGGCGGACTCGACGTCGGTCACGGCCACGGCATCGGCCGCCGCCCCCAGGGCGGCGGCGACAGCTGTCTCGTGGCCGCTGCGCACGGTGACCAGCGCAGCCACCGAACCCAGCAGGCCCTGCACCCGCTCGGTGGCCGCCAGCAGGGCCCCCGTGGCGTCCTTGCGCTGCAGTCCGACCTGCAGCGCCTCCAGCCGGGCCGCCAGCGCCGCCCGCTCCTGGTTGGCGTCCCGCTCATCGGCCTGCAGGACCGCGAGCTCCGCCTCGACCTGCTCCTTGGCCTCCAGCGCTTCCTCGTGGGCGGAGTCCAGCCCGAGCTCGCCGTCGTCCAGCCCGGCGACCTGGGTCTCCAACGACGTGAAGGCGCGGCCCGCCTGCTCGGCCCGCTGCACGGCCTCGGCGTGGGAGGCGGCCAGCCGACCGATCTCGGCCTCGGCCGCCTCGGCCCGGCTGCGCAGGGAGTTGACCTGCCCGGTCAGCCGCGCCAGCCCCTCACGGCGGTCGGCCGCGGCCCGCACCAGCCCGGCGAGCCGAGCCTCCTCCCGCTGGTGGGCGACCTCGATCTCGTTCCGCTGGGTGCTCGCATCGGTCAGCGCCTGCCCACGCAGCGCCACCTCGCGGGCCTGCTCCGCCTCCTGGGCGGCCACCGCGTCGGCCTCCCGCTCGAGCTCGTCGGGGTCACGACCGACCCGGGTCTCGCCGGGGTCGTTGTCGGCGTTGCGCATCCGCTCCCGCGCGATCGAGGCCGTCGAGGCCACCCGCTCCTTGAGCGCAGCCAGCGAGTACCAGGTGTCCTGCGCGGTGTTCAGCCGCGGCACGCAGGCGCGGACGGCCTGCTCCGCCTCGATCTCCACCGCGCGGGCGTTCTCCAGGGCGGTCTCCAGCTCGAGCCGACGCTGCTTCAGAGCCCGTTCATCGGCCAGGTCGGAGGCCATCGACAGCTGCACCTGAACGAGGTCGTCGGCGATCAGCCGAGCCTTCGCGTCGCGGACGTCGGCCTGGACGACGGCGGCCTTGCGGGCCACCTCGGCCTGGCGACCGAGCGGCTTGAGCTGGCGTCGGATCTCGGTGATGAGGTCCTGCAGCCGGGTCAGGTTTCCCTCGCACGCCTCCAGCTTGCGCAGCGCCTTCTCCTTGCGCTTGCGGTGCTTGAGGACGCCCGCGGCCTCCTCGATGAAGCCTCGCCGACCCTCCGGCGTCGCCTGCAGGATGGAGTCCAGCTGCCCCTGACCGACGATGACGTGCATCTCCCGGCCGATGCCGGAGTCGCTGAGCAGGTCCTGGACGTCGAGCAGCCGGGCGGCGTGGCCGTTGATGGCGTACTCGGAACCGCCGTTGCGGAACATGGTCCGCGAGATGGTGACCTCGGTGTAGTCGATCGGCAGGGCGCCGTCGGTGTTGTCGATGGTGAGCAGCACCTCGGCCCGCCCGAGCGGGGCCCGACCGGAGGTGCCGGCGAAGATGACGTCCTCCATCTTGCCGCCGCGCAGCGACTTCGCCCCCTGCTCGCCCATCACCCAGCTGAGGGCGTCGACCACGTTGGACTTGCCGGACCCGTTGGGTCCGACCACGCAGGTGATGCCCGGCTCGAAGTTCAGGGTGGTGGCCGACGCGAAGGACTTGAACCCGCGCAACGTGAGGCTCTTGAGGTGCACCACGGACCTTTCGTCCGGTTCGATCCCACCTTCGTCGGGTGGGGATCTCCGATCCCACTCGTACGGGCAGGAGTCACTGTCGCCGGGGAAGGCGTGCCCAACCCTAGTCCCGGCGAGCGACGATCCCCGGCACGTCGCTCTCCGCCGCGTCGGCGTGTCCGGCGGGACCGGGTGCGGTGCGTCGGGAATAGCCGACCGGTTCACCTGGTTGTCCTCACCGACCGGCCCGGATCATGTCCCCGGGCCCCACTGAAGAACTGCCTTCGCGGACTACCGTTCGGCTGGAACCGCGATGCGCCACTCGCCGCGAGGCGACTGCCGGGCCGGTCCTCGTCTTCTCGTCACACCACGAGTCATGTCGTCACACCGTGGGTCTTCGCGTCACACAGCGGCCGGCGAACCCGGGGCTGGGGGTCTCAGTTCTCGGTGCTGACCGGTTCCTTGACCGCGGCCGAGGACTCCTTGTTCAGACCGCGGACCGCAGAGAACGTCCACACCTTGTTGAGCAGGAACGACAGCGGTGTGATCACCGCGGTGGCGATCAGCTGGGCCCAGTACAGCCGGGTCCGGAAGCCGGTCGAGTCGTCGAAGAACGTCGTCGACAGGGCCAGCGGCGACCCCGGGTGCAGCAGCAGGGTGGCGATCCCGAGGTTCGCGATCAGCGCCACCGCGCCGACGGCGAGGAACGGCAGGTACTCCCGCCACCAGCCCGAGTGCTGGGCGCTCTTGAACGTCCACCACCTGTTGATCTGGAAGTTCCACAGGTTCGCCACCATGAAGGCGATGGTCAAGAAGACGTGGTACCAGCGGACGTTGAAGCTGGTCAGCGGCAGGTCCCAGGCCACGCCGTGGGCGTCCGGACCGACCTTGTTGCACAGGATGAGCACGGCCATGTTCACCAGCACGCCGGAGCCGCCGACCAGCCCGAACTGGAGCAGCAGCTTCCAGTTGTGGCGGTGCCGGACGGTCAGGTAGTGGTGGAGACGCTTCACGATCCGACCAGCGTAGCCCCGCGGCCCGTCAACACAGCAGTCCCGCCGACGTGACGCCGCCCTCAGAAGCGGGCGTGGGCGGCGCTCGGGGTCCGCTGACAACGCGGGCAGCGGAAGGACGAGCGGTTCATGAACGCCTCACGCCGGATGGCGGTGCCGCACCGTGGACAGGGTTCGCCCTCCCGGCCGTAGACCGCGAGCGAGCGGTCGAAGTAGCCGCTGGCCCCGTTGACGTTCACGTACAGGCTGTCGAAGGAGGTGCCGCCCGCCTGCAGCGCCTCGGCCATCACGTCGGCCGCCGCGGTGAGCAGCCCGACGGCGGCGGGTCGCGGGAGCGTGTCGGTGGCCCGGGCGTAGTGCAGCCGGGCCCGCCACAGCGCCTCGTCGGCGTAGATGTTGCCCACCCCGCCGACCAGCTGCTGGTCCAGGAGGGCGCGCTTGACCCCGGTGCGCTTGCGCCTCAGCCGCGCGACCACGCCGGCGAGGTCGTACGCAGGATCGAACGGGTCCCGGGCGATGTGGGCGATCTCGCTCGGCAGCTCCGCCCCGCCCTCGGACAGCGACAGACCGCCGAACATCCGCTGGTCGACGAAGCGCAGCTGCAGTCCCGGGTCGGTGAAGTCGACCAGCACCCGGGTGTTGGGCGCGAACGGAGCATCGGCCGTGGCGAACCGGAACTGCCCGCTCATGCCGAGGTGGGCCAGCAGCGCATCGCCGTCGGCGAAGGGCAGCCACAGGTACTTGCCGCGACGACGGGGTTCCGCGAAGGTCCGCCCGACCAGCTGGGCGGCGAAGTCATCGGGTCCGGGCAGGTGCCGGCGGACCGGCCGGGGGTGGAGGACGGCGACGTGGGCGATGGTGCGGCCGGCCAGGCCGTCGGCCAGACCGCGGCGGACGGATTCGACCTCGGGCAGCTCAGGCACGGGCTGGGTGGCGCGAGGGCGCCGGTCAGGCGCCGAGGATGTCGGACACCGGCACCGTGGGTGCCTGGGGGCCGATGGCGGCGAAGGCCAGCGCGGCCGCCTTCTGCTCGGCTTCCTTCTTGTTGCGCCCGGTCCCCGGACCGTAGGTGTGCTCGCCGAGGACGACTGTGGCGACGAAGGTCTTGGCGTGGTCGGGGCCGGACTCGGTCACCTCGTAGGCCGGCACCCCGTGGCCGCCGAGCGAGGCGACCTCCTGCAGACTCGTCTTCCAGTCCAGACCAGCACCCAGGGTCGCGGCGTCGGCCATCAGCTGGTCGAACAGGTCGTGCACGAAGACGCGGGCACCGTCCACCCCGTGCTCGAGGAAGACCGCGCCGATCACCGCCTCCATGGTGTCGGCCAGGATCGAGGACTTGTCCCGCCCGCCGGTGCTCTCCTCGCCCCGACCCAGGTGGATCAGGTCACCGAGACGCAGACCACGAGCGACATCGGCCAGGGCGCGGGAGTTGACCACCGCGGCCCGCAGCTTGGCGAGCTGGCCCTCGGAGAGATCCGGGTACGACAAGAACAGGTGCTCGGTGACGACCAGACCGAGGATCGAGTCGCCCAGGAACTCCAGGCGCTCGTTGGTGGGCAGACCACCCCGCTCGTACGCGAAGGAGCGGTGCGTCAGCGCGCGGTCGAACAGCTCGTCGCCGACCGTCAGACCCAACCGGGCCAGCACCTCGCGGACGGTCTCGGGTGCTGACGGCGGACCGACCACGACAGCAGACTCCGGCGCCGGGGCGAGGCCCGCGGCGTCGGTGCTGTCGAGATCGGTCAAGGTCACTCCGTCAGGACTCGAGCACCTGGCGGCGGCTGGAGCGCGGACCGTACTGACCGCAGGACGGGCAGGCCGTGTGCTGCAGGTGCTTCTGGCGGCACGCGGGGTTGGTGCAGGTCACCAGCGAGGGCATCGAAGCCTTCCACTGCGAACGGCGGTGCCGCGTGTTGCTGCGTGACAAGCGCCTCTTCGGGACGGCCACGATGTTCTCCTCGTTCGTTCGTACGGTGCGTTCACGGGGTGCCCGGCCGCAGCTGAGACGCCTGTGGGCGCGCGACAGCGGTCGAGCAACCTGCACAGTCTAGGACGTTTCGCCCTCGGATTCGAACTGAGCCAACGCGGACCACCGCGGATCGACCGCGTCGTGGTGGTCGTGCTCGGCCACGGTGTTCAGATCCAGACCGCACTCCGGACACAGTCCGCGGCAGTCGGGCTGACAGACCGGCTGGAACGGCAGCTCCAGCACGATGGCGTCCCGCAGCACCGGCTCCAGGTCGATCAGCTCACCGTCCAGGTGTGAGGTCTCCTCGTCGGACGCGTCGATGCCGGGGTAGGTGAACAGCTCCTGCACGTCCACCTCCACCTCGTCACTGATGTCGGTCAGACAGCGGACGCACTCCCCCTCCAGCTGAGCGACCGCGGTGCCGGTCACCAGGACCCCTTCCACCACTGCTTCGAGGCGCAGGTCCAGCTCCACCGGTGAGCCCTCGGGGACGCGGATGACCTCGATGCCCAGCTCGCTCGGGGCCGCGACGGTGGTCTGCACCGTCCGCAGCTCCCCGGCGCGACGGGTCAGGTCGTGGGTGTCCAGGACGAGTCCGGAACGTCGGTCGAGGCGACGGTGCGCGCTCACGGGGTGGAGATCCCGAGGTCGGCCGTGGTGCCGGCACCGGCGGTGGACGCGGCGTCGTCGGACTCGGTCGGGTCGTCGGCGTGTCGGTCGAGCTTGCTGCGCTCGGCCAACCGGGAGCGGGCCGTCCGGACCTGGCTGCTGGTCCGGGCCAGCACGGACTCGAAGCTGGCCATCCGGGAGTCGACGAAGGCGTCGGCCTCGCGGCGCAGGGCCGCGGCGTCGGCCTCGGCGCTGGCCACGATCGCCGCCGCCTTCTGCTCGGCGACCTTGATCACCTCGGTCTCGGTGGCCAGCTCGGCCGCGCGCCGGTTCGCCTCGTCGGTGATCCGGGCGGCCTCGGCCTCGCCGGCGGCCCGCGCGTCGCTGGAGTTCTCGATCACGTCCTGGGCCTCGGCGATCTCGTCGGGCAGGTTGTCGATCACGTCGTCGATGGCGGCGAGCACCTCGTTGCGGTTCACCACGCAGGACGCCGACATCGGCATCGAGCGCGCACTCGCGACGAGGTCACGGAGCTTGGTGAGCTTCGCCTCGGCGGTCTTCTGGTCGGCCATGTGTCCTTCTTCGGGGGCGGAACGACCTAGAGACTAGTACGGCCGGGAGAGGACCCTCTCGCATCGGCTGGCCGACGGCGGTGGGTCAGGTTCGCGGAGACCCTCTCGCTTGCTCGGGCGGGCCGACGGCGGTCGGGTCAGGTCGCCCGCTTCTCGGACTTCCCGATGCCCCGACCTATCCCGAGTGGCCGTCCGGGGCCCAGGTGCAGACAGTACCTGGAGGCCTACGTCGATCACTTCGGCTCGGCCCCGCGCTCCGGCTCGGGTCCTCGGTCGCTGCGGGCCTCCCCCCGGTCCGGCGGGGGCTGGACCATCACCTCGCGTCCGACCGCCGGCGGGCGGTGACGGGACGGAGGCGGATCACCTGGTGGTGGCCAACGGGATCTTCTCCACCCCGAAGATCCCAGCTGCGCGGGAGCCGACGCCTTCGTGGCCTCCGGTGGCCGGGTCTGCGCCGCCAGTGACCTCACTCGACCTGGAGCCGTCGCGCGACCGGCACGTCCTGGTCATCGGCTACGGCAAGTCGGCCTGCGACGTGTCGATGCCGATCAGCTACGGCGGCCGCGTCGACGACCGTCGTCGCCCGCGAGCTGCTGTGGAAGATGCCGAAGAAGCTCGGCAACGTCGCTCAACTACAAGTTCCTGATGCTCACCCGGCTGGGTGAGGCCCTGTTCCGCTACCTCCGGCCGGTCGGGTCGAGCGCTTCCTGCACGGCCCCGGCAGTCCCCGCTGTCCGACGGTCGATGCTGAGCGCGTCCAGGCCGTCGCCACCGGCAGCTGCGGCCTGAAGGCGCTCGGCCTGGTGCCGCGACGGCTCGTTCGAACGTCATCGCCCGCAGCACCGTCAGCCTCGCCACCGACGGGTTCTTCTCCCACGTCGCCGCCGGCCGGATCACGGTCCTCCGGACACCACTGTCACCGAGCTGCTCGTCGACCGGACGGACGCCGGACCGCTCGCCTGTCCACCGGCGACACCGTTCCCGCCGACGTCGTGGTCTGCGGCACCGGCTTCACCCAGCAGCTGCCCTTCTTCGACGACGATCTGCAGGCCCGGCTGACGGACGACCGGGCGAACTTCGAGCTCTACCGTCACATCCAGCCGCTCACGTGCCCGACCTCGTCGTTCGCCGGCTACAACTCGTCGTTCTTCAGTCCGCTCAGCGCCGAGCTCGCCTCCGTCTGGATCGCCAGCCTGCTGACCGGGCGCCACCAGCTGCCGGAGCCGGCGGCGAGGCAGCGGGAGGTCACCGAGATGCTGCGGTGGATGGAGGAGCGGACCGAGGGGCGTCACGCCCGCGGCACCAACATCATCCCGTTCTCGATGCACAACATCGACGACCTGCTCGCCGACCTCGGGGTGCGTCTCGGCGCCGTCACGCGGGCGGCGCAGTGGCTGCTACCGATCGACCCCGGCTCGTACCGCACGATCGCCGATCGGGTCCGTCAGCGTCCCTCGACGACGGCGATCGGCCCGTGGTCGATCCCCCGGTCGACGATCTGCCCTCTGTCCTGGCTGCCTGACCGACGGGCTGCTTCTGAACGTACGAGGCTGCCTGACCGACGGGCTGGCCACTGACCGGCTCGCCGGAGAGGCGGCTGCTCAGCGAGCGGCGCGCTCGACCAGTCGGGCCGCGATGCGGTCGAGCACCGTCGGGGTGACGAACGGGCTCACGTCCCCGCCCAGCGAGGCGACCTCGCGGACCAGGCTGGACGAGACGAACGCCAGCTGGGGCGCGGTGGGCAGGAAGGCGGTGTCCACCCCGGTCAGTCGGCGGTTCATCTGGGCCATGGCCAGCTCGTAGTCGTAGTCGGCCCCGGAGCGCAGACCCTTGACGATCACGTCGACGTCGTGGGCGGCGCAGAAGTCGACCAGCAGCCCGGAGAACAGGGTGACCGTCACCGCCGGCCACGCCGTGCACGACTCCTGGAGCATCACCACCCGCTCGTCGGGGGTGAACAGGGAGCTCTTGCTGATGTTCGACCCGACAGCGACCACGACGTCGTCGTACAGCTCGGCGGCCCGCCCGATGACGTCGAGGTGACCGAGGGTGACGGGATCGAAGGATCCGGGGCAGACGGCGCGACTCACGGGGACCGAACCTATCCGCCTAGCCGGCACCGAAGTAGAGGACCGTCTCGCCGTACTTCTTCTCCCAGGTGTCGCCGAGCGCGTCCGGCCAGCGCAGCGCCGGGTCCCGGGTGGCGCGCTCGACGATGACCAGACCCTCGGCGGTGAGCCAGCCGTTGGTCACCAGGTCGCGCAGGATCGCTTCCACGCGGGAGTTCGCCAGCTCGTACGGCGGGTCGAGGAAGACGATGTCGAACGGGTACGCCGGCTGGCGCCGCACCACGTCCTCGACCGGGTCCCGGCGCAGCTGCACGTCCAGCCCGACCGAGGCGACGTTCTGCTCCATCACCCGCAGCGCCCGGCGGCTCGACTCGACCAGCAGCACCGGGGCCGCGCCCCGGCTGGCCGCCTCCAGACCGACGGCTCCCGACCCCGCGAACAGGTCGCAGAACGCCCAGCCTCTCAGCGCGACGTCGGCGGCGCCGGACGATCCGCCGGTCCAGGAGGCCAGCGCGGAGAACAGGGCCTCCCGCACCTTGCTGGAGGTCGGCCGGGTCTGGTCGCCGGGCGGCATGGTGAGCCGACGACCGCCACGGGACCCCGAGACGATCCGGGTCACGAGCACCCCCCGGGGACGGGGCACCCGGCTGGGAGTCGGTCGGGCGGGATCACGTGCGCTCCATCCAGTCCCCCGCCGCCCGGTGCTCCACCGCGTCGACGATGTCGGCCAGACCGGGGTCGGCCAGCTCCGGGTCCCGCTCCAGGCACAGGCCGGCCAGGTCGCGGGCGTAGACGATCAGGTCCTCGTCGTCGAGCACCCTCAGGTGGCGCAGGCCCGAGCGGACCCCTGACTGCTCGGCGCCGAGCACGTCACCCTCGCGCCGCTGGGCCAGGTCCACCCGGGCCAGCAGGAAGCCGTCCCGGGTGTCGGCGACGGCGGTCAGCCGGTCGAGGGCGGGCAGGCCCGGCGGGGTGCCGGTGAGCAGCAGGCAGACCCCGGGATGGGCACCCCGGCCGATCCGACCGCGGAGCTGGTGCAGCTGGGAGATCCCGAACCGGTCGGCGTCGCAGATCACCATCACCGACGCGTTGGGCACGTCGACCCCGACCTCGATCACCGTGGTGGCCACCAGCACGTCCAGCTCGCCGGCCACGAACCGGCCCATCACCTCGTCCTTCTCCTCCGCCGGGAGCCGGCCGTGCAGCATCGCGACCCGCAGGTCCCGCATCGGGCCCTCGGTGAGCTGGGCGAAGACGTCCTCGACCGCCGCCCCGGCCTCCTCGTCGGCGCTGTCGTCGCTGATCCGCGGGCACACCACGAAGGCCTGCCGGCCCTCGCCGACCTCCTCGATCACCCGCTGCCAGGTCCGTTTCAGCCAGCTGGGGTGCTGCTTGTAGTTGACCACCACCGTGGACACGTCGGCCCGACCGGCCGGGATCTCGGTCAGCGTCGACGTCTCCAGGTCACCGAAGACGGTCATCGCCACGGTCCTCGGGATCGGCGTCGCCGTCATCACCAGGGTGTGCGGGCGCTGCTGCGCCTTGGCGGCCAGCAGGGCCCGCTGCTCGACCCCGAACCGGTGCTGCTCGTCGACCACGACCAGACCGAGGTCGGCGAACTGGGTGCCGGCGGTCAGCAGGGCGTGGGTGCCGATGACGATCCCGGCCTCGCCCGACGCGGCGGCCAGGGAGGCCTCCCGGCGCCGTCCGGCCGCCATCGAGCCGGTGATCAGCGTGACCCCGGTGCCGGCCCCGCCGGACGAGAGCAGATCCCCGCCGACCAGGTCACCGAGCATGGCGGTGATCGTGCGGTGGTGCTGGGCGGCCAGCACCTCGGTGGGCGCCAGCAGCGCCGCCTGGCCGCCGTTGTCCACCACCGTCAGCATGGCCCGCAGCGCCACCACCGTCTTGCCCGAGCCCACCTCCCCCTGCAGCAACCGCTGCATCGGATGCGGGCGGGCGAGGTCGGCGAACAGCTGGTCGCTGATCTCCCGCTGCCCCTCGGTGAGTGAGAAAGGCAGCCGCGCGTCGAACGCGTCGAGCAGGCCGCCGGCGACCCGCGGGCGCGGGACTGCCCCGTCGGCCGCTGCCAGAGCCCGGCGGCGCGCCATGGCCAGCTGCAGCCCGAAGGCCTCGTCGAACTGGACCCTGGCCAGACCCGCCGCGACGTCCTCCTCGGTGTCGGGCCGGTGGACGGCGCGGTAGGCCGCGGGCTGGCTCATCAGGTCGGCCTCCCGGCGGACCCAGTCCGGCAGCGGGTCCTCCATGCCGTCCAGGGTGTCCAACGCCAGCGAGACGCAGCTGGCGATGGTCCAGGTCCGCAGCTTGGCGGTGGCCGGATAGAGACCGATCCGACCGGACGCGCCCGCCACCTTGCCCAGGTCGAGGTTGCGCTGCGCCCCGCCGACGACGGTGCCGTGCTCGTCGACGATGACGAAATCGGGATGGGTGAGCTGTGGCTCACCGCGGAAGGCTCCGACCTTGCCGGCGAAGATGCCTCGCGCTCCGGGCGAGAGCTGGGCCTGCCAGTAGTCGACCAGGTGCTTGGCCCCGAAGAAGGTGAGGTTGAGCTCCCCGCGACCGTCGGTGATGACCGCCTGCAGACGGAACTTCCCGGCCCCCCGCGACGACTGGCTCATCCCGTGCACCGAGGACTGGCGGACCTGCGCCAGCACCGTGACGTCGTCACCCTCCACCAGGTTCGCCAGGTCGCTCAGCTCGGTGCCGGAGACGTAGCGACGGGGCAGGTGCAGCATCAGGTCGCCGACGGTGCGCAGCTTCAGCGACTCGAACGCCTTGGCGGTCTTGCCGCCGAGCACACCGTTCAGGGGGACGGCGAGCCGGGTGTAGCCGGTGGTGCGCCAGAACTGGGCCGGCGGGCGGTCGTCGGGCGGGTCCGTCTGGGACTTCCCCGACGCCTTCGCGGTGGCCGGCTTCTTGGCTGCCCCCTTCTTCGTGGGAGCCGCGGTGCCGGTCGGTGGCGAGGTCTCCGGCACCAGGTGCAGGTGCCGGTTCACTCCAGCCCCACCAGCAGCGGGTAGCGCGACTGCCCGCCGTCGACCACCTCGACGTCGACCGACGGCGACCAGGCCCGGATCCGGGCGCGCAGCCGACCGACCAGACGCTCGTCGGCGTCGCGCCCGCGGACCAGGGTCAGCAGCTCGCCACCGCCGGACGTCAGCAGCCGCTCGATGACGTGCCAGGCCACGTCGGCCAGGTCGTCGCCGATCTGGACGAAGTCCCCGTCGACCAGGCCGAGCACGTCGCCCACCTCGCAGCGGCCGGCCATGGTCATGGCCGGGCTCTCGGCGATCGTGACGGCGGCGTGCCGTGCGTGCCCGGCGGTGCTGCTCATGGCCACCACCACCGAGTCGAAGTCCGCCCCGGGTTCGTGCACGGCGAGGGCGGCCAGACCCTGCACCTGGGCCACGGTGGGGATGACCGCCACGCGTCGGCCCTGCGCCCGCAGCTCGGCGGCGAGGTGGCCGGCGATCTCCAGGCACTCCATGTCGTTGGGCAGCACGATGACCTCACCGCAGGACTGCTGCAGCGCCGCGGTGAGCTCGGCGGCGCTGACGTGGGACCCGGTCGGCAGCACGGGAGTCCCGCCCAGGGCGGTCACCGCGTCGGCCAGGCCGGGTCCGGCCACCACCGCCACCACTGCTCGCTCGACCACGTCGACAGCTGTCGGCGGCAGAGCGGTGATCCTGATCTGGCTGATCCGACCGCAGGCGAGCCCGGCCTCCACCGCCGCTCCGGCGTCCGCCAGGTGCACGTGCACCTGCGCCACGGTCCGGTCTCCCACGACGACCACGCTGTCACCCAGGTCCGACAGTCGCTCGCGGAGCGCGTCGAGGTCGTCGACCCCGGTGCCGCGCAGCGCGTACATCACCTCGTACTCCAGGGACGCCTGGTCGACCTGCGGGCGGCCGCCCGCCCTCGGCCGGTCCGGCAGCGGCTCGGCGATCCGGCCGCCGAGGACCTCGACGAGCACGTCGAGCAGCAGCACGTACGCCTGCCCGCCGGCGTCCACCACACCCGCCGCGGCCAGCGGGGCCAGCGCCTCGGGCGTGGCGCGCAGGGCCGCCACGGCGGCCTCCCGGGCGACCTCGGCCACAGCGAGCACCCGCGAGATGCCGACCGTCGGGTCGGCGGCCGACCGCTCGGCCACCCCGTCGGTCACCGCCTGCTCCGCCGCGGCGGCCGCAGCGGCAGCCACCGTCAAGATGGTGCCCTCGACCGGTCGGGCGACCGCGCGTCGGCCGGCGGTGGCCACCGTGCGCAGCACCTGCGCCAGCCCACGCTCCGGCCGGCTGACCACGATCAGCCCGGAACGCTCCAGCGCCCGGCTGAGACTGATGATCATCTCGGCGACGATGGCCCCGGAGTTGCCGTGCGCGGACAGCACTGCTGCGCGCACCACCAGATCGGCGGGTCCGGCCTCCATCGCGGACTCCCAGCGCGTCCAGACCCGGCACCGGCTCGCCGGCCCAGTCGTCGGTGCTGACGCCGCTGAGGTGGTCGATGATGCCGGCCAGCGTCTGCTGCAGGTTGGTGCCGGTGTCGGAGTCGGCGACCGGGAAGACGTTGATCGCGTTCAGACCGGCGGCCGAGGCAGTGATCACCTCGGCGCTGCGCTCCAGCCAGGTCAGGCAGAGACGCCAGATCTCCGGCGGAGCCAGCCTGCCGACTCCGCCGCCGGAGGTGACTGCCGAGGACACCTGGACACCCTACCGATCCGGGTCACGACCCGTTCGCGTCGACGACACCGGTGTCGGGCAGCGGATCCGGCAGGATCGACCACAGGAACGCCATCCGCACCCGATCGGGGCCCGGCTCGTTGCGCCAGCCACTCTCGTGCTCGTCCAGGATCGCGTTGTCCAGCCACAGCGAGAGCCGCTCGGCCTGCTCCGGGGTGAGCCACAGCTCACCCGAGGCGAGGGCCGTCGAGCCGGTCCGCTGAGCGGGTGGCCGCCCGCGGTGGTCCCGCATCCGTCGCCGGAGATCGCCGAGCAGCCGATCGGCGATCAGGTCCTCGCCGGCCGGTCCGAGTCCGGAGGTGTCGATCCGCAGACCCGTGCCGCTGGCCTTCCAGGGCCGGTTCCGGCCGTCCTCGCCCCCCGCGGACCGCTCCACCACGCCCCATTTCTCCAGCGCCCGCAGGTGGTAGCTCATGGCGCTCGGGCTGAGTCCTGTCAGCTCGGCCAGCTCGGTGGCCGTCCGGGGACGCTGCTCGGCGTAGAGCACCTGGATGACCAGCTGCCGAGCCTCGTGAGCCAGGGCCCGGATCGCTCGGGCGTCCGAGATCACGACGTCGTGCTGCGGCCCGAGCAGCCGCTCCGCGCGCTCTTCGGTGCGCCGACGGGCCGAGCCCGTCTCGAGTTCGCTCACGCGCTCAGCCTAGCGACGGCGACCCATCTGTGAAGCAAGTGCTTGACATTTCTGATGTGAAGCCTATGCTTCACGTTATCCGAAGCAACTCCTTCAGAAGCGAGGCGTCATGTTCTCCGCCCTCCACCAGACACCGGGGCTCTCCGCGCTGGCCGACGGGCAGCCGCTGGGACCTGCTGCCCTGAGCACCCCGCGGTATCGTCACTGGGTCGACCGCCTCGCCCTGCTGGTCGCGGCCGGTCGTTCGACACCGAGCTGGTCCACGGGTGGGCCGAGCCGCGGGCCCCGACGAATTCGCTTTCCCTCGCCGGGGTCGGGTACGCTTGCCAGGTTGCCCTGACGGGCAACACCCGAATGTTTTCCTTGTCTAGAGCTCGAGTAAGTGGGAGTGAATTCCAGTGGCTGCCGTATGTGACGTCTGCGCCAAGCGCCCCGGCTTCGGCCACAACGTGCCTTGGTCCAAGAAGAAGACCAACCGTCGCTGGAACCCGAACATCCAGCGAGTGCGGGCCACCGTGGCCGGTAGCCCCAAGCGGCTCAACGTCTGCACCTCCTGCCTCAAGGCCGGCAAGGTCTCCCGCTGACTCACTGACGCCTCGCGTCACCTCAGGACCTGTTCCCTCGGGACAGGTCCTTTCGGCGTTCCGGGGACTTCGGCGAAGACATCAGACCGGGGTGGTGAGCACCGGCCTGAGAGCGTCCAGCACGTCGGGGTCCTCGATCGTGGCCGGCATCGCAGGGTCTCCCCCGTCGGCGACCTCCCGCATCACCTTGCGCAGGATCTTGCCGGATCTCGTCTTGGGCAGCGCCGGCACCACGTCCACCCGGCGGAGCCCGGCGACCGGACCGATCTCGGCCCGGACCAGCGCCACCAGCGCGTCCGACAGCTCGTCCCCGTCGATCTGCACACCGGCCTTGAGCACCACCAGACCGCGCGGCACCTGACCCTTGAGCAGGTCGGCGACGCCGATCACCGCGCACTCCGCCACCGCAGGGTGGGTGGCGATCACCGCCTCCATCGACCCCGTCGACAACCGGTGGCCGGCCACGTTGATGACGTCGTCGGTGCGGCCCAGCACGAACAGGTAGCCGTCGGCGTCGACGTAGCCACCGTCGCCGGTCAGATAGGAACCGGGGTAGGCCGACAGGTAGCTGTCCACGCACCGCTGGTCGTCACCCCAGACCGTGGTGAGTGTGCCCGGCGGCAGCGGCAGCGCGATCACGATCGCCCCCTCCGCGCCGGCGGCGGCCCGTTCGCCCCGCGCGTCCAGGACCCGGACGTCGAAGCCGGGCACCGGCACCGTGGCCGATCCGGGCTTCACCGGCATCGGTTCCAGACCGCGGAGGTTGGCCACGATCGGCCAGCCGGTCTCGGTCTGCCACCAGTGGTCGATCACCGGGACCCCGAGCCGGGCGCTCGCCCAGGCGTACGTGTCCGGGTCGAGCCGCTCACCGGCCAGGAACACGGTGCGCAGGCTCGACAGGTCGTGCCCGGCCAGCAGGGAACCGTCCGGGTCGACCTTGCGGATCGCCCGCAGCGCGGTCGGCGCGCTGAACAGCGTGGTCACCCGGTGCTCGGCGACCACCCGCCACCAGGCGGCGGCGTCCGGGGTGCCGACCGGCTTGCCCTCGTACAGGACCGTCGTCGCCCCGACCAGCAGCGGCCCGTAGACGATGTAGGAGTGACCGACCACCCAGCCGACGTCGCTGGCGGTGAACATCACGTCATCGGGGCCCACGCCGTAGACCGTGCGCATCGAGTAGGTCAGCGCGACCGCGTGGCCGCCGTGGTCCCGGACGATCCCCTTGGGCCGGCCGGTGGTGCCGGAGGTGTAGAGCACGTAGAGCGGATCGGTCGCCGCCACCTCCACGCAGGAGGCGGGCTCGAACAGCCCCGGCTTGGTGATCATGGCCCAGTCCAGGTCGCGACCCTCGACCAGGTCCGCGGTCAGCTGAGGTCGCTGGAGGATCACGCAGTAGTCGGGCTGGTGCGTCGAGCGGGCGAGCGCGGCGTCGAGCATCGGCTTGTAGGCGATCACCTTGTCGGCTTCCAGGCCGCACGACGCCGACATGATCACCAACGGCTTGGCGTCGTCGATCCGCGCGCTGAGCTCGGCCGGTGCGAAGCCTCCGAACACGACCGAGTGCACCGCTCCGATCCGGGCACAGGCCAGCATGGCGATGGCCGCCTCGGCCACCATCGGCAGGTAGATGACCACCCGGTCCCCCACCCCCACCCCGAGCTCGCGCAGCGCGCCCCCGACCCGGGCCACCTCGTCCAGCAACCGGGCGTAGCTGTAGGTGCGGCGTTCGCCGGTGATCGCGGAGTGGAAGATCAACGCGGGCTCGTCGGCCCGTCCGCCGATGACGTGGCGGTCCAGCGCGTTGTAGCAGGTGTTCAGGGTGGCGTCGGGAAACCACCGAGCGAGCGGTTCGGCGGTGCTGTCGAGGATCTGCCGGGGCTTGCGGATCCAGCTGACCGCCGTCGCCTGGTCGCGCCAGAAGTCCTCCGGTGCGCCGAGACTGCGCCAGAACTCCTCGCGGTAGGTCATCGGGTGCTCAGGTCTGGATCACCACGGGGATGATCATCGGGCGGCGGCGGTGCTTGTCGTTCACCCAGCGACCGATCCGGCGCCGGATCACCTGCTGCAGCCGGTGGGCGTCGTTGACGCCCTCGGCCATCGCCTGCTCCAGCGCCTCGATCAGCTGCGGGCGTACGGCGTCGAAGACCGAGTCGTCCTCGCCGAAGCCGCGGGCGTGGATGTCGGGCCCGCTGATGATCGTGGACGAGTGGGTGTTGATCACCGTGATGATCGAGATGAAGCCCTCTTCGCCGAGGATCCGGCGGTCGGTCAGCAGCGTCTCGGTGACGTCGCCGACACTCGCGCCGTCGACGAACACGTAGCTGCAGTCGACCTTGCCGACGATCTTGGCCGACCCCTGCTGCAGATCGATCACCGCGCCGTCCTCGGCGATGATCGCCCGCTTCCGAGGCACCCCGGTGGCCACGGCCAGATCGGCGTTGGCGACCAGGTGGCGGGCCTCACCGTGCACCGGCATCACGTTGCGCGGCTTGACGATGTTGTACGCGTACAGCAGCTCACCGGCGCTGGCGTGCCCGGAGACGTGGACCATGGCGTTGCCCTTGTGCACCACGTTGGCACCCAGCTTGGTCAGCCCGTTGATCACCCGGTAGATCGAGCTCTCGTTGCCCGGGATCATCGACGACGCGAGCACCACGGTGTCACCGGGGGCCAGCTGGATCACCTGGTGCTCGCGGTTGGCCATCCGGGACAGGGCCGACAGCGGCTCTCCCTGGGAGCCGGTGGAGATGATCACCACCTCGTGCGGCCGGTAGTTGCCGATGTCCCGCAGCTCGATCAGGGTGTCGCCGGGCACGTGCAGGTAGCCGAGATCGCGCGCCACCCCCATGTTGCGCACCATCGAGCGGCCGACGTAGACGACCTTGCGCCCGTGGGCCACAGCGGTGTCCAGGACCTGTTGGACCCGGTGCACGTGGGAGGCGAAGCAGGCCACGATCAGCCGCTGGCGGCTGGTGGCGAAGACGCGGTCCAGGGCCGGGGTGATGTCCCGCTCCGGCGTGGTGAAGCCCGGCACCTCGGCGTTGGTCGAGTCGACCATGAACAGGTCGACGCCCTCCTCACCCAGTCGGGCGAAACCGCGCAGGTCGGTGATCCGACCGTCCAGCGGGAGCTGGTCCATCTTGAAGTCGCCGGTGTGCAGGACCAGCCCGGCCTTGGTCCGGACGGCCACCGCGAAGGCGTCGGGGATCGAGTGGTTGACGGCCAGGAACTCGAGATCGAAGTGGCCGTACGTGACCCGCTCGGAGTCCTCCACCCGGCGGGTGACCGTGCCGCGGATCCGGTGCTCGCGGATCTTCTCCTGGAGCAGCGCCAGGGTCAGCTTGGAGCCGACCAGCGGGATGTCGGGCCGCAGCCGGAGCAGGTACGGCACCGCGCCGATGTGGTCCTCGTGACCGTGGGTCAGCACCACCGCCTGGATGTCGTCCAGCCGGTCGGCGATGACGTCGAAGCTCGGCAGGATCAGGTCGACGCCCGGGTGGTGCTCCTCGGGGAACAGCACCCCGCAGTCGATCACCAGCAGCTGGCCGTCGTACTCCAGCACAGCCATGTTGCGACCGATGTCGCCGAGACCACCGAGCGGGATGACGCGGAGCGCTCCGCCGGGGAGGGGTGGAGGGGTTCTCAGGTTTCCGGCAGCCGACACGGCGGTCAGGCTACCGTCTGCCGCCACCGTCGGGGCGTCGGCACCGCGGGGACGAGCACGCGGGATGAGCACCGGACATGAAGGAAGTCCGTGGTTACCTGCTCGGGGGTTCAGGTAACCACGGACTTCTGCCCCTAATCATGCTGGCTCAGGCGGGAGGCATCTAGTACCCTTTGTGTGACCTGAGTCACATTCGTGCTGCGGGGATACCATCCGGTCCCATGATCAGCACCGGTCCCGGCTCGACGAGCGATCCCCACGCGGACTCCGTCCGGCTCGCGCTGCCGGCCGAGTCGTGGGGCATCGCGACGGTGCAGCGACGCAGCTGGGGCGAAGCCGCCGACGACGCCACCCGGACCCTGCTGGACGGCATCGACCTGGCCACCATGGCCGAGACCTGGCACGCCGCGATCAGCCGTCCACCCGAGGCCCGCTGGCGGGTGCTGGTGGCCGTGGCCGAGGGCCAGGTCGTCGGGCTGGGGACCACGGTGCCGAGCCAGGACCCCGACGCCGATCCGGTCGAGGACGGCTCGATCGAGGAGCTGGTGGTGGACCCGACCGCCCGCCGTCGCGGCCACGGGTCCCGCCTGCTCAACGCCTGCATCGACACCCTGCGGGCCGACGGCTTCGTCCGCGCCCGCCACTGGCTGCGGGCCGACGACGACGTCCGACGCGCCTTCCTGACCGACGCCGGCTGGGCACCCGACGGCGCCCACCGCGAGATCGGCTCCGAGGACGACACGGTCCGGGTCAAGCAGATCCGGTTGCACACCGCCATCGGCTGAGGGCCTCGCCGGCCATCGCGTACGCCTGCACCGGTGCGACGCCCAGTGGCGACCGGCTGACGGCTCGCGGGCTGGAACGGCCGACTGTCGCCACTCGGCGTTCGATCGGCAGATAGCGGGCGTGGCTGACAGCATGAGGCGATGAGCTCCCCCGACCTCGCTGAGTTCGACCGCTGGTACGCCGTCCTGGCGCGCTCGGCCGGCTTCGCCGCGTTCGTGGCCGAACGACTGGAGCTGCCGTCGTCGCTGGTGACCACCGGCTTCCTGGGCGGTGCCGGGCTGACCGAGATCGACAGCTACCTCGGTCTCGGTCCGGAGGACGTGCTGGTCGATCTCGGGTGCGGTCGGGCCGGTCACAGCCTGGCGCTGGTGCGGGACACGGGCGCCCGCCTGGTCGGCGTGGACTTCTCGGCGGTGGCGCTGAGCGGCGCTGAAGCTGACGCTTCGGCGTACGGCATGGAGGATCGGGCGACCTTCCGGACGGCCGATCTGGCGGCCACCGGGCTCCCGGACCGGTCGGCCACGGCGGTCGTCTGCCTGGATGCGCTGCAGTTCGCCACGTCGGCACCGGCCGTGCTGGCCGAGTGCCGCCGGATCCTGGTACCCGGCGGACGGATCGCCGTCTCCAGCTGGCAGGCGGACCCCACCGCCGAGGAGGTGCCCGCGCGGATCCGGCGGATGGACCTGGCCCGGGACCTGCCCGCGACGGGCTTCACCGACGTGGCGGTGCTGGCGCGGCCCGAGTGGTCGGCGGCCGAGGTCCGCCTGTGGACCGCTGCGCTGCAGCACGACCCCGGGGACGACGCCGGTCTGCAGGAGCTGCGGTCGGAGGCCGCCGAGCTGCTGCCCCTGGCGGGCTCCCTGCGGCGGGTGCTCGCCGTAGGGCGCCGACCGGCCTGAGCCCGCCCGTCGACACCGAGTGGCGGCCCCGGGCTGCTTCCGGACCCGGCCAAGCGGCCCGAAAGCACAGTCGCTGGGCCCGCCGGTCAGCCGCCGCGGACGGGGATGTCGCGACCGGTACCGGCCAGCAGCACGCCGTCCGGTTGCACCGTGAGGCCGGTGACGGCGATGTCGTACGGGAGGTTCTCGATCGGGAACGGCCGGAGCACGATGCGCGAGACCGCGTCGACCACGGCCTGGGGGACGTCGACCGAGGCGACACTGACCTCGGGGTCGGCGACCGTGATCGTCTGCGCGTCGACGTCGAGCTCTGGTCGCCCCGTGAGGTAGCCGTCGATGGACAGCCGGCCGATCGGCACCGAGAAGTCGATCCGCATCCGGTCGTCAGCCACGTAGCTGACCTGCTGTCCGGCCAGGCTGCTGACCGCCGCCCAGTCCACCAGCGCCGACGCCTCCCCACGACCGGCCACGATGGTGCGGTAGCGGTCGGTGGCGGTGATCTGGGTCAGGGTCACGTCCAGGTGGGCCACGGCCACGGCCTGCCGTTCGCTCTGCAGCGTCGCGTCGTCGGCGGTCACCCGGACCGAGGAGAACGAACCGCCCAGGGCCTGGGTGACGAACGGGAAGCCGCCGATGCTGACGTCGGGCTTGGTCGGGGTGCCCAGCTCGGACTGCAGCTGGGTGGCCAGCGTGTTCTGGGCGACGGCGTTGGCCACCCGGTCACCGGCGATCAGCACCGCCAGCACGGCCAGCACGCTCACCACGGCGATCATCACGGTGCGCGAGCGGGGGCTCCGGGGCGGCGCGGCGGCGTACGCGGTGGCGGGCGGCGCGGGCTGGACAGTGGTGCTGCCGGCGGCCGGGAGCACCTGGGTGTTGTCGGGCGGCGGAGCGAGAGCCGGCTGGACCCAGGTCCGGTCGAACGCCCCGGGCGCGGCGAAGTCGGGGCGGCCCCCACCGTCGGCTCCCGGCTCCCCGGGGGGCGTCCGGTCAGGTGGCGGCGACGCGGGCCGCTGCCACTCCGGGGGGCCGCTCATCCGCCGAGACCCAGCAGGTCGTCGATGCCGATGGTGAGCCCGGGCCGGTCCACCACTGCCCGCACGGCAGCCAGCACCCCCGGCATGAAGGACACCCGGTCGAAGGAGTCGTGGCGGACCGTCAGGGTCTCGCCCGGGTCACCGAACAGGACCTCCTGGTGAGCCACCAGACCGCGCAACCGGACGCCGTGCACTCGGATGCCCTCGATCTCGGCGCCGCGCGCTCCGGGGACCTCCTGGCTGGTCGCATCGGGCACCGGCGGTCGGTCGGCGGCGGCTCGGGCGGCGGCCACCCGCCGGGCGGTCGTGGTGGCGGTCCCGGACGGGGCGTCGGCCTTGTCCGGGTGGTGCAGCTCGATGATCTCCACGCTCTCGTAGAACCGGGCCGCCTGCTCGGCGAAGTGCATCATCAGCACCGCCCCGACGGAGAAGTTGGCGGCGACCACGACCCCGACGCCGGGCGCCTCGCCGAGAGCCCAGCGCAGCTGCGCCAGCCGGTCCTCGGTGAAGCCGGTGGTGCCGACCACCGCGTGCACCCGGTGCTCGATGCACCAGGACAGGTTGTCCATCACCGCGTCCGGGTGGGTGAAGTCGACCATGACCTGGGCCGAGGTCGCCGGCGTACGGTCGTCACCGACGTCCAACCTGGCCACCAGCTCCAGGTCCGGCGCCGCCTCGACGGCCCGGCACACCTCGGCGCCCATCCGTCCGGCGGCGCCGAACACGCCCACCGCGATCTGGTCGGCCATCTGCACTCCTGGTCTGGGTCGTCTGGTCTGGGTCGTCTGGTCTGGGTCGTCTGGTCTGGGACGTCCGTCGACGAGACCACGCCCGCCGACCCCACCAAACCTACCGGCGAGGAGGCTGGCGCGGACGTCGATCCGGCTCGCCGATCACCAGCGGGCGAGCACCGACTCCAGGGGTCGGCGGGCGACCTTGGGACCGACCACGCCCAGCACCGGACCGGCGGCGAACAGCTGCTGGGCCATCTCCTGCACCTGGTCGGCGGTGACCGCGTCGTAGTGGGCGAGGTGCTCCTCCAGGGGACGCTCGTCGCCGCTGACCGCGCTGCCCCCCAACCGGCTCATCCGGGAGTTGGGACCCTCGTAGCCGAGGATGGTCTGACCGCGCAGCTGGGTCTTGGCCTGGGCCAGCTCGCGCTCGTCCAGCCCGTTCTCGGCCAGCTCGCCGGTCACCTGCCGGACGACGTCGAGGATGTCGGTCAGCCGCTCGGGAGCGCACTGCCAGTCGATCGAGAACAGGCCGGCGTCGCTGTAGACGCTCTCCCCCGCCTCGATCGAGTACGCCAGACCACGGCGTTCCCGGACCTCCAGGAACAGGCGCGACGACATCCCGCCGCCGAGCACCAGGGACAGCAGGCCGAGGGCGTAGCGGCGGTCGTCGAACATCCCGGGGCAACCGGCGGCCAGGATGGCCGACACCTGCGCCGAGTCGCGGATCCCGGTGACCACCCGGGGACCACCACGGGCGACGGTGGGGGCTGGCGGACGCGGGACCCGTCGCGAGGCGCGCCTTTGCTCGCCGAAGGCGGCGAAGGAGCCGAGCTGCTCCACCAGCCGGTCATGATCGACCGCGCCGGCGGCCGCGACGACGATCTCGGCTGGCCGGTAGTGGCGCCGCCAGTAGGCGTCGACCTGGTTGCGGCGCAGCGCGGAGATGCTGTGCGCGGAGCCGATCACCGGACGGCCCAGACCATGATCACCGAAGATCGCCGAGGTCACCAGATCACCGGCGACCTCCCCGGGATCGTCGTGGTGCATGGCGATCTCGTCCATGATCACGTCACGCTCGGCGTCGATGTCGCGACCCAGCAGGAGCGAGTCGGTGATCATGTCGGACAGCACGTCGACCACCAGCTCGGCGTCGTCGGCCATCACCCGGGCGTGGAAGCAGGTGTGCTCCTTGGCCGTGTAGGCGTTCAGCTCCCCGCCGACCGACTCGACCGCGTACGAGATCTCCTCAGCGGTGCGGCGCGGTGTGCCCTTGAACAGCACGTGCTCGAGGAAGTGCGAGGCACCGTGCAGCCGGCTGCTCTCCTGCCGCGACCCGACGCCGACGAAGAAGCCGACGCAGAAGGCCCGGCTGCTCGTCATCTCCTCGGTCACCACCCGCAGGCCGCTGGGCAGCGTGCTCCGGCGGATCTCGCCGCTGCGGTAGGCGCGCGGACCCCCGCCGGCCCCCGAGGCACGAGAAAGCCGGCCGCTCAGCGAGCGACCGGCTTCCTCAGCTGTCTCAGACAGCAGCGGTCTCCTCGACCACGGGGATCAGCGACAGCTTGCCGCGGTCGTCGACCTCGTTGATCTCCACCTGGATCTTCTGGCCGACGCTGACCACGTCCTCCACGTTCTCCACCCGCGCGCCGCCGGCCAGCGGACGCAGCTTGGAGATGTGCAGCAGGCCGTCCTTGCCGGGCAGCAGCGAGACGAACGCGCCGAAGGCGGTGATCTTGACGACCGTACCGAGGTAGCGCTCGCCCTTCTCCGGCATCGTCGGGTTGGCGATGGCGTTGACCATGGCCCGAGCGGCCTCGGCCTTCTCGCCGGAGTCGGCGCCGATGTAGATGGTGCCGTCGTCCTCGATGCTCAGGTCAGCACCGGTGTCGTCCTGGATCTGGTTGATCACCTTGCCCTTCGGGCCGATGACCTCGCCGATCTTGTCGACCGGGATCTTCACCGTGATGATCCGCGGCGCGAACAGGCTCATCTCGTCCGGGGTGTCGATGGCCTCGGCCATCACCTCGAGCAGGGTGAGCCGGGCGTCCTTGGCCTGGGTCAGCGCCTGGGCCAGCACCGAGGCCGGGATGCCGGCGAGCTTGGTGTCCAGCTGCAGGGCGGTGATGAACTCCTTGGTGCCGGCGACCTTGAAGTCCATGTCGCCGAAGGCGTCCTCGGCTCCCAGGATGTCGGTCAGCGCCACGTAGGACGTCTCACCGTCGACGGTGTCGGACACCAGACCCATGGCGATGCCGGCGACCGGCGCGCGCAGCGGCACCCCGGCGTTCAGCAGGGCCAGCGTCGAGGCGCAGACCGAGCCCATCGAGGTCGAGCCGTTGGAGCCCAGCGCCTCGGACACCTGACGGATCGCGTACGGGAACTCCTCGCGCGTCGGCAGCACCGGCATCAGGGCCCGCTCAGCGAGCGCACCGTGACCGATCTCGCGCCGCTTCGGCGACCCGACCCGACCGGTCTCACCGGTGGAGTAGGGCGGGAAGTTGTAGTTGTGCATGTAGCGCTTGGTCTTCTCCGGCGCCAGCGTGTCCAGCTTCTGCTCCAGGCCCAGCATGTTCAGCGTGGTGATGCCCAGGATCTGGGTCTCCCCCCGCTGGAACAGCGCGGAGCCGTGCACCCGCGGGACCACGGCGACCTCGGCCGACAGGGTCCGGATGTCGGCCAGCCCGCGGCCGTCGATGCGCACCTTGTCGGTGAGGATCTTCTGCCGGACGAGCTTCTTGGTCAGCGCGCGGTAGGCGCCGGTGATCTCCTTCTCGCGACCTTCGAACTCGGTCGAGAGCTGGGACTTGATCTTGTCCTTGAGGACCTCGGTGGACTCCTCGCGGTTCTGCTTGTCGGCGATCGACATGACCTCCGACAGCTCACCGGTGGCCACCTCGGACACGCGGGCGTACACGTCGTCCTGATAATCCAGGAAGATCGGGAACTCCGCGGTCTTCTTGGCCGGGAACTTCGCGACCAGCTCGGCCTGCGCGTCGCACAGCGCCTTGAGGAACGGCTTGGCCGCCTCGAGACCGGCAGCCACGACCTCCTCGGTGGGAGCGGTGCGGCCTTCGCCGACCAGCGCCCAGGTCTCCTCGGTCGACTCCGCCTCGACCATCATGATCGCGACGTCGCCGTCCTCCAGGACGCGACCGGCGACCACCATGTCGAAGGTGGCGTTGGCCAGCTGGTCGACGTCGGGGAAGCCGACCCACTGGTCACCGATCAGGGCGACGCGGACGCCGCCGATCGGACCGGTGAACGGCAGCCCGGCGAGCTGGGTGGACAGCGACGCGGCGTTGATGGCCACCACGTCGTAGGTCTTGTTCGGGTTCAGGGCCATCACCGTGACGACGACCTGGACCTCGTTGCGCAGACCCTTGACGAAGCAGGGGCGCAGCGGGCGGTCGATCAGCCGGCAGGTGAGGATGGCGCCCTCACTGGGGCGGCCCTCGCGACGGAAGAACGAGCCGGGGATGCGGCCGGCGGCGTACATCCGCTCCTCGACGTCCACCGTCAGCGGGAAGAAGTCGATGGAGTCGCGGGGCTTGCTCTGGGCCGTGGTGGCCGAGAGCAGCATGGTGTCGTCGTCGAGGTAGACGACCGCCGAGCCGGCGGCCTGGCGGGCGAGGAGACCGGACTCGAAGCGGACGACGTGCTTGCCGTGCGCTCCGTTGTCGATGGTCGCCTCAGTGAACTGAAGGTCGGGTCCCTCCACAGGGATGCTCCTACTCTGACGCCGAGGTGGCGCCGTTGTGGGACTGCATCCACACACCCTGGGCTGACGTGCGTCGTCGCTCCGGCGGAGCGCTCGAGCGCGTCCAGTCCGGTGCCCCCGTCGTCGTGACGGAGTCGGTACGAGGCGAGAGCCGGTCTTCGATCGAGGTCCGCGGGGCCGCTCGCGAGGAGCCTGGTCCCGAAGACCACTACCGGAGACCGAGCGTGCGCTCGTGAGCTCGTGTGGGATGCAATCACCGAATGGTCGTGGCTATGGAGTTGTTCTTGAGTTGTGGGTGAAGCAGCGGAGCGGTCCCCCTGAGCCCCGAGGGACTGCGGAGAACCGCTCCGGCGAGGTCAGCGGCGCAGGCCGAGACGCTCGATCAGCGACCGGTACCGCTCGATGTCGGTCTTGGCCACGTAGTTGAGCAGGCGACGACGCTGGCCGACGAGCAGCATGAGGCCGCGACGGCTGTGGTGGTCGTGCTTGTGCTCCTTGAGGTGCTCGGTCAGGTGCGCGATGCGCTTGGTGAGCACCGCCACCTGCACCTCCGGGGACCCGGTGTCGCCCTCGCTGGTCGCGTACTCGGCGATGGTCTTCTTCTTCTCTGCAGCGTCGAAAGACACTCAGTTCCTCCTTCGGTTTCCCGTTGCGCGGCGCCCCCTGCGTCCTCGATGAGGTGCACGTGGTGTGCGGTGGGAGCTCTTGGGTGTCCGCGGCCGTTCGAACGGCGTCTGTCAGGTTACCAGCGGGCGTGAACGAACACCCAATC
>CAWARE010000026.1:0-195705 GCA_963784345.1 uncultured Actinomycetota bacterium | reverse complement strand
GGACGCGCCCGCCCGGGCCCTGATCTTCGACTCCGTCTACGACACCTACCGCGGCGTGGTCACCTACGTCCGAGTGGTCGACGGCGAGCTGTCGCACCGCGAGCGGGTCCTGATGATGTCGACCAAGTCCGCGCACGAGGCCCTCGAGGTCGGGGTCATCTCGCCCGAGCCGGTCAAGGCGCCGTCCCTGGGGGTCGGCGAGGTCGGCTACCTGATCACCGGTGTGAAGGACGTCCGCCAGTCCCGGGTCGGCGACACCGTCACCGCGCTGGCCCGGCCGGCGACGCAGGACCTCGGCGGCTACCGGCACCCCAACCCGATGGTCTACGCCGGGCTCTACCCGATGGACGCCGACGACTACCCCGAGCTCCGTGAGGCGCTGGACAAGCTCCAGCTGAACGACGCGGCCCTGGTCTATGAGCCGGAGACCTCCGGTGCGCTCGGGTTCGGGTTCCGGATCGGCTTCCTCGGTCTGCTGCACATGGAGATCGTCCGGGAGCGGCTGGAGCGCGAGTTCAACCTGGACCTGATCTCCACCGCCCCGAGCGTGGTCTACCGGGTGGTGATGGAGAACGGTGCCGAGCTCACCGTGACCAACCCGTCGGAGTACCCGACCGACGGCAAGATCGCCGAGGTGCACGAGCCGGTGGTCAAGGCGACGATCCTGACCCCGACGGACTACATCGGCACCATCCTCGACCTGTGCCAGACCCGCCGCGGCGTGCAGCACGGGATGGAGTACCTCTCGGCCGACCGGGTGGAGATCCGCTACACGCTGCCGCTGGCCGAGATCGTGTTCGACTTCTTCGACGCCCTCAAGTCGCGGACCAAGGGCTACGCCAGTCTCGACTACGAGCCCGACGGCGAGCAGGTGGCCGATCTGGTCAAGGTCGACATCCTGCTGCAGGGGGAGCCGGTCGACGCCTTCTCCGCGGTGGTGCACCGGGACAAGGCGTACGCGTACGGGCTGCTGATGGCCGGCAAGCTCAAGGAGCTGATCCCGCGGCAGCAGTTCGAGGTGCCGATCCAGGCCGCCATCGGCGCCCGGGTGATCGCCCGGGAGACCATCCGTGCCATCCGCAAGGACGTCCTGGCCAAGTGCTACGGCGGTGACATCACCCGCAAGCGCAAGCTGCTGGAGAAGCAGAAGGAGGGCAAGAAGCGGATGAAGATGGTCGGCCGGGTCGAGGTCCCGCAGGAGGCCTTCGTCGCCGCCCTCTCGACCACCGAGCCCGCCAAGGCCGACAAGAAGTAGTCGGTACTGGTCGGAGCAGCGAGCTCGGTCAGGACAGCAGGTAGAACCGGAAGAGGCTGAAGTCCTCGATGGGCAGCACGGTGACGTCGCCGAAACCGGCCCGCGTGGCGTAGTCGGTCAGCACCGGCCGGCGCATCACCGTGCCGGTGGCCGCCGACGGCGTCGACGCCATCCCGTCGGGCAGGCAGATGAACAGACTGAACCCGTACATGCAGCGGTCGACCTCGTTTCCGGGTGCGGTGAACGCGTCGTCGACCGCCTCGTCCATGATCACCACCGGCCCGCCGGGACGGACAGCTGCCCGCACCGCCGCCAGCACCTCGACGGGGCGCGGCATGTCGTGCAGGCACTCGAAGGCGAAGGCGGCGTCGTACGGCTCTGGTCCCGGCACGTCGGCCCCGTCGGTCAGCACGAACGAGACCCGGTCAGCTGTCCCGGTGGCGGAGGCGGCCGCCCGGGCGGCCGCCAAGGAGGGTTCGTCCACGTCGACGCCGACCACGACGGCGTCCGGGTAGGCCCGGGCCAGGGCGATGGTCGACCAGCCGCCGCCGCAGCCGAGGTCGAGGATCCTGGCCCCGGGACGGCTCAGCTCGGCGTGCAGGTCGGGCACGGTGGCCAGGGCCGGGCCCAGCCGGTGGGTGAACCAGGGTCGGTTCAGCGCGGCCTGGGACTCGCGGGCGTCGTCGCCGAAGGCGTCCCAGGACACCCCGCCGCCGTCCCGGTACGCGGTCAGCAGGTCGTCGATCCGCCGGCCCGCGGCTGCGGCCATCCTGGTCAGCGGCCCCAGGTAGTTCAGGCTCTGCTCGTCCAGCAGCACCTCCGCGGGCCCGGCGGGCAGGGTGAACACCCGCACCCGGGGATCGGTCGCGTCGTCGGCGCTGAGCACGCCGAGGCTGGCCTGGAACTCACAGAACTCCCGGCAGTAGCGCTCCTGGGTGCCGGTGCGGGCCGCGATGTCGCTGCTGGTGCCCGGTCCGCCCTCAGCCAACGCCGCGAACCAGCCGAGGGTGAGACCGACGTAGGTGCTGAGGGTCTCGTAGCTGCCGAGGCTGGCGGCGAACAGACGTTCCGCATACACCTCCGCCGTGGTCATCAGCGCACGCCCTCCATCAGGCGGGCGATGGGCCCTCGGCACAGGAACAGGGCGACGCCGACCACGATGGAGGCCCCGCCGAGGAAGGCGAAGTAGGGCACCTCGTTGGTCGGGTCGTAGAACTCGGCCAACGAGCCCGCGCCAGCGGTGCCGACCGCGATGGACAGGAAGAACAGCGCGATCATCTGGGTGTGGAACGCCTTGGGCGCCAGCTTGGTGGACAGCGACTGGCCGACCGGCGACAGGCACAGCTCCGCGATGGTGAAGAAGAACAGGATGAGCACGATCCACAGCAGCGGGGTGCTGTTGGCGCCGGCGTTGGCGTACGGCAGGAAGAGCAGGAAGGCCACGCCCATCACGATGGTGCCCAGCGCGAACTTCACCGGCGTGGCTGGCTGCCGCGGCCCGAGCCGGGTCCACATCGTGGCGAACACGCCGGCGAAGACGATGATGAAGATCGGGTTGATCGACTGCACCCAGCTCGGTGGCATCGACCAGCCGCCGATGCTCAGGTTCAGCCGCTGCTCGGCGTAGAGCGCGACCACGGTGAACTGCTGCTGGAACAACGACCAGAAGATCGCCGAGGCCACGAACATCGGGATGAAGGACTGGACCCGGTGACGCTCGGCGGTGTCGATCTTGTGGCTGCTGAGCATCAGCGCGAACAGGGCGACAGCGGCGGCGAACGTCACGCCGACGACGATGGTGGACAGCCGGGCCGCGGTGATCACGCCGGCGACCGACAGCACGACCACGAGCGCGATCACGCCGAGCGCGATCAGTCCGTAGCGGAGCCGACCTGCCCGGTCGAGCGGGTTGCTGACCTCGTGCCCGGCGTCACCGAGGGTGCGCCGGCGCAGCAGCAGGTACTGGGTCAGCCCGACGGCCATCCCGATGGCGGCCAGGCCGAATCCCCAGTGGAAGCCGCGCCAGCCCCAGACCAGACCGGTCAGCAGCGGGCCGAACAGGGCGCCGAGGTTGACGCCCATGTAGTAGATGGAGAAGCCCCCGTCGCGTCGCTCGTCCTCGGGGGTGTACATGTCGCCGAGCACCGAGCTGGTGGTCGCCTTCAGGGTGCCCGAACCGAGGGCGACGCAGACCAGTCCGACCCCGACGCCGGCCAGCCCGGGGAGGACGGCGAGGGAGATGTGGCCGAACATGATCAGCACAGCTGCCCCGGTCAGGGTGCGCTCGGCCCCGAACAGCCGGTCGGCGACCCAGGCGCCGAGGATCGCGCTCAGGTAGACGAGCCCGCCGTACGCCCCGACGATCGAGGTGGCGGTGGTCTGCGGCAGCCCCAGCCCGCCCTCGGTCACGGAGAAGTAGAGGTAGTAGACCAGGATCGCCTGCATCCCGTAGAAGCTGAAACGCTCCCACATCTCGACCCCGGCCAGGTTGGCCAGACCCAGGGGATGACCGAAGAAGGTGCGTTGCGGCCGGTCGGTCTCGACGGTGGTCATGGCGACTCCTCAGGCGTCTCCCGGTTCAGTCGATGCCGGACTGCTCGACACCTCGGACAAGGTATCGCTGCAGGAAGACGAAGACGAGGAGCACCGGCACGATCGCCACCGCGGCCCCGATGAACAGCTGGGGGATGTCGACGCGCTGTGAGGTGAGGAACTGGCTGAGTGACACCTGGACCGTGCGGTACGTCCGGTCCTGCCCGATCAGCAGCGGCCACAGGAACGCGTTCCAGGAGCCGATGAAGGTGATGGTCCCGACGGCGGCGGCGATCCCGTACGCGTTCGGCACCACCACCCGCCAGAACGTCCGCCACAGACCGGCTCCGTCCAGCGCCGCCGCCTCCTCCAGCTCCTTGGGGAAGGCCGCGAAGTGCTGCCGGAACAAGAAGGTGGCGAACGCCGAGAACAGCACCGGGATGATGAGGCCGCGGTAGCTGGAGATCCAGCCGAGACTCGACACCATCACGAAGCTGGGCACGAAGGTGACCGCCGCCGGCACCATCAAGGTGAGCACGGTGAGCACCAGCACCGGTCGGCTCCACCGGCTCGGGATGCGGGCCAGCCCGTAGGCGGCCATGGCCGAGATGACGACGGTGCCGGCGGTCTGCACCACCGCCACCACGAACGAGTTGAGCAGGCTGCGGGCCAGCTGGACGTTCTCGTTGGCGAACAGCGTCCGCAGGCTGTCCAGACTCGGGTTGGCCGGGATCCAGACCCAGCGGGCCGCGGCCAGCTCCTGCGACGTCGCGAGGGCGTTGCGCAGCAGCACGTAGAAGGGCAGCAGGAACAGCACGGCCAAGATCACCAGCACCACGTAGCGCGCGGCGGCCACGCCGCGCCGCTCCCGGTTCACGACCGGCTCCCGTCGACGATGCGCCCGCTCATCGCTCGTCCTTGGGTGTGAAGCCGAAGATGCGGATCTGGATCAGTCCGATGACGGCCACCACAGCCGTCAGGATGACCGTGCCGGCGCTGCCCAGTCCGAGGTCCTGAGAGCCCTGCCCGAGCGAGATCAGGTAGAGGTAGACCAGCGGTGGTCGCGCGAACGGTGGGTAGGTGCCGACCGAGATCAAGGTGTTGTAGAACTCGTCGAACGCCTGGAAGGCGCCGATCAGGAGCAGCAGCAGCACCGCCACCGAGGTTCCGCGCAGCTGCGGCAGGGTGATCCAGCGCAGCACCTTCCACCCGGTCGCCCCGTCCACCGCCGCGGCCGCGTAGGTGTCCTCCGGGATCCTGTTCAGCCCGGCGATGAACAAGATCATGTAGAAGCCGACCTGCAGCCACAGCCGGAGGCTGACCAGCACCACCCAGTAGAGGTAGTGCTCGCCCCCCAGCCAGTTCACCGGCGGGATGCCGAACAACCGCAGCACGTTGTTGACCAGCCCGAACCGGGCGCCGTTGAAGATCGACAGCCGCCAGATCATCGACGCGATCACGTACGAGCAGGCAGTGGGCAGGAAGAAGGCCGACCGGAAGAACGCCTTGGCCACCTGGACTTTGTTGACCAGCAGCGCCAGGGCCAGGGAGAACGCGAAGGTCAGCGGCACGATGAAGACCGCGAAGACCAAGAACGTGCCCATGCTGGTCAGGAACGCCTCGTCCTGCAGCAGGTAGGCGTAGTTGGCCAGACCGACGAAGTCCGTCGGCGTCACCGTGTTGCGGGCGTCGAAGAACGACAGGTAGACGCTCCACAGCACGGGGATGTAGACGAAGACCAACAACCCGAGCACGAACGGTCCGACGAAGATCGCGTACCAGAACGAGCGGTGCCCGACCGGTCTGGTCGGCGCGACGCTGGTGCTCATCGACGAACGTCGCTCACGTGATCCGTGCGATCTCCTTCGTCGCTCACTTGATCCGTGCGATCTCCTTCGTCGCTACCGCGGCCACCTTGCCGACCTCGGTCTTGGGATCGGCCTTCTTGGTGGCCACGTTGGTCACCGCGGCCACCATGGCCTGCGAGATGGCCTGGGTCCACAGCTTGTCCGGCGCGAAACCGAGCTTGTCGACGAAGCCGGCCGCCTCGGCGCCCGGACCGGAGGCGATCTTGTCGGCCTTGGCCACCAGCGACGGCTTGGCCGGGATGTGGGTGCCGTAGGAGTTGGAGAAGTCCACCTGGAAGTCCTCCTGGTCGATCCACAGCCACTTCACGAACGCCTTGGCCGCCTCGGGGTCCTTGCCCTTGGCCGACACGGTGGCCCCGTACGAGCCGAAGGGCACCGCCTGGCGTCCCGACGAACCGATCGCCGGGAAGGGCAGCACTCCGAAGTCGTCGCCCAGCTTGGCGGTGATGTCGGGCAGCATCCACAACCCACCCCACTGCATGGCTGTCTCGCCGTTGACGAACGGGTCGGCGGCGAACCAGTCCGCCGAGGCGCTCTTCAGCAGGCCGCCCGAACCGTACAGCTGGGCGAAGGCGGCGAGGGCGCCGTACCCGGCCTCGTTGTCGAAGCCGATCCCGGTCTGGTCGCCGTTGATCATCTCCTGGCCGGCGGCCCAGATGAGCATCTGGTTGAGCACGCCGATGCCGCCGTCGTTGCCGGCGAAGAAGCCGCCCATGTCGTCGGTCGCCACCTTGCTGGCCGCATCGGTGAGGGCCACCATCGTCGTCGGTGGCTGCACGCCGGCCTTCTCCAGCACGGACGTGCGGTAGTAGAGCATCTGCATGTCGGTGGTCTGGGGGATCGAGTAGATCTTGTCCTCCCAGGTCATCGCCGCCAGCACCGGCGCGGAGAACTGGGACTTGGCGTCGCCGATCAGCTCGGTCAGGTCGACCACCTGACCGGCCTTGATCATGTCCAGGGTCGGGCCGTTGCCGTACTCGAAGACGTCGGGCACGTCGGCGGTCAGCAGTGCCGACGAGACCAGCTTGTCGTAGTCGCCCGGGTTCCACTTCACGGTCACGGTGGCCGCCTCGTACGCCGCGGCGTAGCGCTTGACCGCGTCCTCGACCCCGTCCTCGCCGTACTCGTGGTACCACTGGCTGAGTTGGGGCTTGTCCCCGCCGCCCGAGGCCGAGGTCTGGGGGTCGGGTCGACCGGTGTTGCTGCCGCAGGCGCTGAGCCCTGCGACGGAGGCTGCGGCCAGCCCGGCCAGGCCGAGGAACCGCCGACGTGGAATGTCCATGGTGGCAGGCTAGTTTGGGCGTCTGACATCCGAAGGACAGGGGCAGGGAATGAGAGCCATCAGGGTCCACACGTACGGCGGTCCGGAGCAGCTGCGGATCGAGGACGTGCCCGCGCCGCACGCCGGCTCGGGCGAGATCCGGATCCGGGTCTCGGCGGCGAGCATCAACCCGTTCGACGGCAAGGTGCTGCAGGGGGCGATGGCCGAGGGTGCCGCACCCGCGGAACCGATCGGCCTCGGGGTGGACGCGTCCGGGGTGGTGGACGAGGTCGGCGATGGCGTGTCGGGTGTGGCGGTCGGCGACGACGTCTTCGGGCTGGGCTCCCAGACCCAGGCCGAGCACGCGGTGCTGACGGCCTGGACCGCCAAGCCCGCCTCGCTGGACTGGGGCGTGGCCGGCGCCGCCGGCGTCGCGGCCGAGACCGCGATCCGGACCCTGGACCTGCTCGGCATCGGTTCCGGGTCGACCGTGCTGGTCGACGGCGGCTCGGGTGGGGTCGGTGCGGCGGCGGTGCAGATCGCCGTGGCCCGCGGGGCCACAGTGGTGGCGACGGCCGGCCCGGACAACCAGGACTACCTGCGTGAGATCCGGGCGATCCCGGTGGTGTACGGCGACGGGTGGGCGAAGCGGGTCGCCGACACCGGCGTCGGACGGATCGACGGGGTCTTCGATGCCGCCGGCAAGACCCCGATCACCGAGCTGACCGCGCTGGTGGACGAACCGGCCCAGGTGGTCTCGATCGCCAACTTCGCCGCTCCCGAGGCCGGTGCCCGGGTCACCACCGGCGGCGAGGGCGACAAGTTCGCGGCCCTGGCCGAGGCGGCACGGCTGTTGGAGAACAGTCAGCTCGTGCTCAAGGCGCAGACCTTCCCGTTGGACCGGGCGGCCGAGGGCTACCGGGCCATCCTGTCCGGCCACACCCGCGGCAAGATCGTCTTGCTCCCCTGAGGAGGGCGGCGTGATTCCCGAGGTCTCTCCTGCCGGCACTGATGTCGCTGGTGGGCCGGCGGACGTCGACCGCGCGGAGATCGGCATCATCGGCGGGTCCGGGTTCTACCGGTTCCTGACCGATCCCGAGCTCGTCAGCGTCGACACCCCGTTCGGTGCGCCGAGCGCTCCGGTGGCGGTCGGCGCGCTGGCGGGGCGGCGGGTCGCGTTCCTTCCCCGGCACGGCACCGAGCACCAGTTCCCGCCCCACCGGGTGAACTACCGGGCCAACCTGTGGGCGCTCCGCTCGGTCGGCGTACGCCAGGTGCTGGCCCCGTCGGCGGTGGGGTCGCTCCGGCCCGAGCTGGGTCCGGGCACCGTGGTGGTGCCGGACCAGGTGGTCGACCGGACCTGGGGTCGACCGCAGACCGTCTACGAGGAGACCGGGCCGGTGGTGCACGTCTCCTTCGCCGACCCGTACTGCCCCCGCGGTCGCCGGGCTGTGGTCGGCGCCCGGGACGACGTGGTCGACGGCGGCGCCCTGGTGGTGATCAACGGGCCCCGGTTCTCCAGCCGCGCGGAGTCGGAGTGGCACGCCGCGCAGGGGTGGTCTGTGGTCGGCATGACAGGCCAACCCGAGGCGGCGATCGCCCGTGAGCTGGCCCTCTGCTTCACCTGCGTCACCCTGGTCACCGATCGTGACGCCGGGGTGCCGGGCGATCCGGCGGACGGCGAACCGGTGACCCACGCGGCCGTGCTGGAGATGTTCGCGGCCAACATCGACCGGCTGAAGGACCTGTTGGCCGACGCGGTCGCAGCCCTGCCCGCCTACGAGAGCGACGCCGAGGCCAGCTGCTCGTGCCGCCGGGTGCTCGACGGGCTCGCGCTGCCCTTCCCCCTTCCCTGAGTGCCGGACCGGCCGAACGGGCGACAGCTGTCGGTACGCTGACTCCTCGTGCCTTCCGCTCTGCCCGACGGTCTTCCCGCGCCCACCGACGGAGCCCTGCCGGCGGCCTCCCAGGCGGCGGTCGGTCGGCGCCCGCTGGGGATCTACCTGCACGTGCCGTTCTGCCGGACGCGTTGCGGCTACTGCGACTTCAACACCTACACGCCGGCGGAGCTCCGGGTCGGCCCTGACCTGGGGGAGACCGGCGATGCCTACCTGGACGCGGCGCTGGCCGAGATCGACCTGGCCGGGGAGGTGCTCGGCGAGAACGCGCCGCCAGTGTCGACGATCTTCGTCGGGGGCGGCACCCCGACCCTGCTGGCGTCGGCGGACCTGGTGACGTCGGTGCGCCGGATCGAGACCGTGTTCGGTCTGGCCGAGGGCGCCGAGGTCACGACCGAGGCCAACCCGGAGTCGGTGTCGCCGGCGTCCCTGGCCGCGCTGCGGGAGGGCGGGTTCACCCGCATCTCCTTCGGCATGCAGTCTGCGGTCCCGCACGTGCTGGCCACCCTGGACCGGGTGCACTCCCCGGGTCGACCGCTGACCGCGGTGGTCGAGGCGCGGGCGGCCGGCTTCGAGCAGGTCAGCCTGGACCTGATCTACGGAACACCGGGGGAGTCGCTCGCCGACTGGCGGACGAGTCTGGAGGTGGCGCTCAGCGCCCGCCCGGACCACATCAGCGCGTACGCCCTGGTGGTCGAGGACGGCACCAAGCTGGCGGCCCGGGTCCGCCGCGGCGAGCTCCCCCTGCCGGACGACGACGACCTGGCCGACAAGTACCTGCTGGCCGAGGAGCTGCTGTCGGGCGCGGGCTACGCGGCGTACGAGGTCTCCAACTGGGCCGAGCGCCCGGGGGCGACCTGCCGGCACAACCTGGGGTACTGGCGCGGCGACGACTGGTGGGGCATCGGACCCGGCGCGCACAGCCACGTCGGCGGCACCCGGTGGTGGAACGTCAAGCACCCGACCGCGTACGCCGCCCGGCTGGCCGCCGGTCTGTCACCGGCGCAGGCGCGTGAGGTGCTCTCGGCGGCCGATCAGGCGTTGGAGCAGGTGCTGCTGGAGATCCGGTTGGCGGAAGGCATGCCGCTGGATCGGCTGTCGGACCGCGGGCGGTCTCGAGTGGACTCTCTGGCGGACCGGTCACTGGTGACGGTGACCGACGACCGGCTGCGACTCACCCTGAACGGTCGGCTGCTGGCCGACGCCGTGGTCCGCGAGCTGGTGGACTGACGCGGTGAGCGACGACGCGGGCACCGTACGCCTGGCGGTCCGTGGGCGCTGTGGCCATCGCGTTGTTCGGGCTGCTGATGGCACTGGCCGGCCGCTACGGCTACCACCGCGACGAGCTCTACTTCCTGGCCGCCGGCCGGCACCTGGACTGGGGCTACGTGGACCAGCCGCCACTCACTCCGCTGCTGACCCGTGGGATGAGCGAGGTGGTCGGCGACTCGTTGGTCGGTGCCCGCATCCTGCCGGCGCTCCTGGCGGCGGCGATGGTGGTCGTGGCGGCCGCGATCAGTCGCGAGCTCGGGGGTGCTCGCGCGGAGCAGCTGCTGACCGCCGGCGCCACCGCGCTGTCGGCCACCGTGCTGCTCAGCGGCCACCTCCTGTCCACCACCACGGTCGACCTGCTGATCTGGACACTGCTGTGCTGGTTGGTGATCCGGGCCGTCCGCCGCGGTGGTGGACCCGGCTGGCTCTGGGCCGGGCTGGTGGCCGGGATCGGGCTGGAGAACAAGTCCCTGGTGCTGTTCTTGCTGGCCGCCGTGGTGGCCGGACTGGTCCTCGCGGGCCCGCGCCGGGTCTTCCGCGATCCCTGGCTGTGGGGCGCCGGTGGCCTCGCCCTGCTGCTGTGGGCCCCGAACCTGATCTGGCAGGCGGGCCATGGCTGGCCCCAGCTGGAGCTGTCGGCGGCCATCGCCGCGGGGAGCTCGGGCAGCAGCCAACCCTGGTGGCTGTTCCTGCCGTTCCAGGTGGTCCTGGTCAGCCCGGGGTTGCTGCCGGTCTGGGTGGCGGGACTCGTCGTGCTCCTCCGCTCGGCCGGGCTTCGGCCCTATCGGTTCCTGGCCGTCGCCTACGGCGTGCTGGTCGTGGTCTTCCTGGTCACCGGGGGCAAGCCCTACTACGTCGCGGGTCTGTATCCAGCGCTGCTGGCGGCGGGCTCGCTGCCCACCGTGCGCTGGCTCCGGGCTGGCCGCGGCCGGCGGCGACACCTGCTGCTGGGGCTGGCCTTCCTGATGTCCTTGCCCAATCTCGTGCTGATGCTGCCCCTGCTTCCCGAGCGTCTGCTCGGTCCGGTGGTGGCGGTGAACTACGACGCCGGCGAGACCGTCGGTTGGCCGCGCTTCGCCGAGACCGTGGGGGCGGTGTATGACTCGTTGCCGGCGGCAGACCACCCGATAGTGCTGACGGAGAACTACGGTGAGGCCGGCGCTGTCGAGCGCTATCTCCCTGGCGTCCCCGTCTACAGCGGCCACAACGCCTACTGGGATTGGGGTCCGCCACCGACTTCGGCTCGCGCTGCCGTCTTGGTGGGCTTCTCGCGGGACCAGGCGGAACGGTGGTGCGGTGACCTGGTCGAGGCCGCCCAGATCGACAACGGGGTCGGCCTGGACAACGACGAGCAGGGTGCGCAGGTCTGGACCTGTCGCTCGTTCTCTCAACCCTGGAACGAGGTGTGGCCACAGCTGCGACGCCTGGGCTGATCCGAATCCGACCTGTGGCGCTGGCAACCGGCCCCGCGAGACCGGTCTGATCGGGAAAGTGGCTTGCCACGGGCATGGTGGGTGACAAGGCTGATCAGATGGAGCCGACGACCGAGCCAGTGACCGGCGACGCTTTCGGGCAGCTGCTCCTCGCCCAGTACGCCGAGCTGCGGGAGCCGCAGTACGAGCTGGTCGAGCGTGATGATGGTTTTCTCGGTGTCACCGACGCTCGCGCCTACTTCTGGCCGAGTGACCAGCTTGACCCGCTCGAGGCCGGGGCCTGCCAGGAGGCCACGGGAGAGGTCCTGGATGTGGGCTGCGGCGCTGGCCGACACAGCCTGGTGATGATGGCCCGCGGACTCCACGTCACCGGGCTCGAGCCTTCTCCCGGCGCCGCCCGGGTAGCTCGGGACCGCGGTGTATCCGTCATCGACGGCCGGCTGGATCAGCTGAGCGACGGGCACTACGACACCATCGCGATGTTGGGTAACAACCTGTCGCTCCTGGCCGGCCCCGACGTGGCCGGCGACCTCCTGGATCAACTGGCTGGCTGCGCGGCACCCGGTGCTGTTCTCCTGGGTCAGACGATCGACCCGTACGCCAGCACCGACCCCGTCCACCTCGCCTACCACCAGCGGAACCGCGACAGTGGACGTCGCGCCGGTCAGCTACGCATCCGTGTCCGGTTCCAGAACCTGGCCACCGAGTGGTTCGACTACTGGTTCCTCACGGTGGATGAACTCGCACGGGTGGTCGGGCCAACGCCGTGGACTCTCACCGACGTCACCCGTTCTCGAACCGGCTACCTGGCCAGATTGAGCCTTGCGTAGCCGTCTCCGCGACCCCGGGCGCCGTTTCAGCTCAGCGAGGGTGGGTCCCAGTTGCAGGCCCAACCCAGGACTCGGACAGCCCGACAACCGCCGCAGGCATGGTTCCTGTGGCGGTCGTCGCGGTTCGGATGATCGTGACTTCGTGATCTTGGACTTCGTGATCTTGGTCAGTCGGGTGGTGGCGGAGGGTCTGGTGGGTCCCCGAGCGGCTGTTGGTCGAAGTCCAACGGGTCTTGGGGGTCCCAGTTGTTGATGGTGATCCGGGCGTTCAGGATCTGTCGTTGCTGTCGGTCGATCCATCGGGGAGGAACCCAGACCGGGAGTCCGTCGTCGTTGATCCGGCACTGCCAGCCGCGTCGGGCGAACTGGTGGTGGTGGTAGGAGCAGACCAGAGTCAGGTTGGCGAGGTTGGTGTCGCCGCCGTCGTACCAGGCGGTCACGTGATGCCGTTCGCACCACTGGGGGGCCACGTCGCAGCCGGGGAAGGAGCAGCCGGCGTCGCGGGCGATCAGGGCGAGGGTTTGGGCGGGGGTGGCGATCCGTCGGGTCCGCCGCAGGTCCAACACGGCACCTTTGGCGTTCTTGAAGCAGAGCGCGATGTCGGCCTGGTCGGCGAGCTGTCGGGCGGTGCGGGCGGAGACGAGGGTGCCGTCGGCGTAGGTGCCGATGCCGTGCTGGCTGAGGAAGTCCTCCCAGGAGATGGTGAGGATCAGGGTGGTGGGGGTGCCGCCGGCGGCGGGGAGGTCATCGGTGCGCAGGGCAGCGTCCAGGATCGCGGCCAGGGCGTCGTGTTGGCGTTGTCCTCGGGTTCTCTCGTCGGCCACGACGTGCTTCGCGCTCGGTGCGTTCTCGTCGCCCTCGGTGTCGAACCTGGTGGTCTGCGGCTTGGTGAGCGGTCCGAGGAGGGCGACGAGCTTCTGTCCGACGTCGGGGGTCAACCGGAAGTCTCCGGCCCAGGAGCCGTCTGTGCGGTGTGTGAGGTGGAAGAACCGGCGCAGGCGGTGCTCGGCCTCGTCACTGGGCAGCACGCCGTCGGGATCGATCGCCTCGATCAGCTTGGCCGCCACCAGATCGAGGTCCTTGTAGGACAGCTGCGTGGCCTGTTCCACCAGCAGCACCTCACCGGCTTCGACGGCCGCCGCATCGCAGTGCTTCACCTTGCGCAGCGCCGAGTCGATCAACGTCACCTGCTCGGGCGTCACCGCGCCGTCGCGCTGGGCGGCGGCCAGGTGGGGTCGGACAGGGGTCAGGGGCTCACCGGTCATGCTCCTGCGATCGGCGAGGTGCTCGGCGGCGCGCACCCGCTCGAGAGGCTTCTCCGATCGACAGCCTGACACCCGAGACGAGCACGCGTGTCATCGTGCGCTCGGTGAGCACGCCGGGAACGCCCTGCTCGATCCCGTGCTGGATCATCGACCGGTCCACCACCGGCAGCTTGTTGCGGACCCGCTCAAGGTCTTTGCGAGCATCTCGACCAGTCCGAACGCGCCGAGATCGCTCAGGGCGCCGTCGTCGACGAGCTTGATCAGGCGCTCCACCGCCACGTCGACCGAGTCGATCGCGGCCCGCAGCGGGGACGCTGCTGGTTGCCTGTCGATCCCGCCGATCATGAGCCAATTCCACTCGAACAGGTGTTCTATATCAAGAGCTGATCTGCTGATTCGTTCAACCACACAACGACATCCGGATGATTGCGCCGTCACGATGAGCTGGCTAATCCGGCCGCGCCGACCACAAAATCCGGGCTGGCGCCGACGCGTCGTGGTAGGCAATACCTGCTGTCGACGATCGGCTGGGTCGACGCGAGCGGGGAGGACCATGATCACCGACGTGAAACCGGAGATGCTCTGGGAGCGTACGGACGCCGCCGCGGAGCTGCGGACCAGATTCGGCTTCGCCGGAGCCGACGATGCCGCTGCATGGGTGGTGCGGGTGCTGGCCGAGGACTACGGGCTCGGAGTTGCCGGCGTCCAGCGGATGGTGATCAGCGCCCACAGCCTGATGGTCTGGGTGACCACGCCGCACGGCGACCGGTTGATGGTCAAGGTGTGCCGGCTGGCTGAGGCTCACGACTCGTTGGCCGCCCGCGCCGCCCTGGTCAGCTGGCTGTCAGGACGGGGACTGCCGGTGGCGGCGCCGCTGTCGACCCGTACGGGTGGTCATCAGCTGCTGCAGGACGGCCGGTCGATCGGAGTCCAGCCCGTGCTGCCGGGGCAGCTGTTGGACGCGGCCGATCTCGGACAGGTCCGTGCGGCCGGGGAGATGCTGGCGACGTTCCACACGCTGCTGGCCGAGTGGCCCGAGGCGGCGTCGTTCGGGAACGTCCGCCCGGTGGCGGGTGGCGGTCCCGGCGCGCACCCGAACGCACCTGCCGACCTGCTGTCCGAGCTCGAGCAGCGGCTGCGCGGTCTTCCCGAGCTGCCCCACCAGCCGGTGCACGGCGACTACCGGGGTGCCAACGTGCTCACGCGCGGCGACGAGATCACCGGCATCCTCGATTTCGAGGAGGCCCGGCTCGACTCTGCCGCGGTCGACGTCGCGCACGCGGTGTGCCTGCTCGGCACCTGGTACCACGACTGGTCGCCGATGTCGCCGGAGGCTCAGGCGGCCTTCCTGGACAGCTACACGGCACGACGTCCACTGACCGATGCGGAGCAGACCTGCCTGCCGGTGATCATCGCCCGGTACATGTTCGCTCTGGGCTGGTGGGACGACGCGCGCCGCTGGCTCGCCTGAGGCGGGTCTTCCCTGCCCGACGGCGCCGCCCCGGCTAGGAGAGGTGGTCCTGGGTGACGAAGTCGATCAGCTGCTCGACCGGCGTCAGCAGACCGCGCTCCAGGTCGGTCCAGCTGGTCACGGTGGCCAGGATCCGCTGCCAGGCGCGGGCGATGTCGGCCTGGTCACGGTGCGGCCACCCCAGTGCGGCGCAGGTGCCGTGCTTGATGTCGGTGCCCCGCGGCACGTGCGGCCAGGACTGCAGTCCCAGCTTGGCCGGCTTCACCGCCTGCCAGACGTCCACGAACGGATGGCCGGCGACGAGCACGTAGGAGCCGTACGGGCCCTTGGCCACGCCGGCCGCGATCCGTGACTCCTTGCTGCCGGGCACCAGGTGGTCGGCCAGCACGCCCAGGCGGCGACCACTTCTCGGGCCGGAACTCGGCCACGATGTCGGACAGGTCGTCGATGCCGTCCATGAACTCGACCACCACCCCCACGTGTCGGAGGTCGTCGCCCCAGATCTTCTCGACCAGCTCGGCGTCGTGGCGGCCCTCGACGTAGATCCGGCTGGGCAGCGCCACCTTGGCCCGCTCGGCGGGGCCGGCCACCGAACCGGAGGCGGTCCGGCCCGGGGGGCGCTGGCTCGCGGGGGCGGCTCGGGGCGGGACCTTGACCAGCACCGGCTGTCCCTCCAGCAGCAGCCCGTGGCCGATCGGGAAGCTGCGCCGCTTGTCGCCGCGGCCCTCCAGCACCACCAGACCGTTCTCCCAGCGGGTCACCGCTCCGCAGAACCCGCTGCTCGCGTCCTCCAGCACCATCCCGCGTTCGAGGGCGATCTCGGGCACGACCTTCTTCGCCTGCTGCTGCCAGCCCTTGGTCAGCACGTCCCGGGCGTAGCGGTCCGTCGGCGGCTGGGGGGCGCGGTTGGTCGGTGGCACCGTCGCAGACTAGGCCGGTCGGCGGGGTGGATCCCGGTACGGCACGCGGGGGCCACCGGACTCGTCGTCCGGCGACCCCGGGATCGACCTGCCGCGGCCCATCGGGTTGCATGGACGCATGGCCACCATGCCGATGTTCCCGCTCGGGACAGTGCTGTTCCCCCACATGCCGCTGCGGCTCCGGGTCTTCGAGCAGCGCTACCTGATCATGCTCAGCACCCTGCTGCAGTCCGACGCCGCCGAGTTCGGGGTGGTGCTGATCGAGCGCGGGCAGGAGGTGGGCGGGGGAGAGAAGCGGTTCGGCCTGGGCACAGTCGCCGAGATCACCTCGCTCGGCACCCAGGACGGCTTCATCGGGCTGCTGGCGCAGGGTCGGTCGCGGATCCGGATCGACCAGTGGCTCGACGACGACCCGCACCCCCGGGCGGAGGTGTCGGCCGTTCCCGAGCTCACCTGGGACGAGCAGTGGCGGGACCTGCTGGACGACGCCGAGCGGGCCGTCCGCCGCAGCCTGGCCGTCTCCAGCGAGTTCTCCGAGCTGACCTGGCCGGCCGACATCGGCATCCAGGGGGATCCGGTGGCCACCGCCTGGCAGCTGGCCGGCGTAGCCCCGCTCGGCCCGTTGGACCAGGTCAAGCTGCTCGCCGCCGGCTCGGCCGAGGAGCTGCTGGTCGGTCTGACCGAGCTCTGCGACGGCATCTCGGCCGACCTGAGTGCCCCCTGGCCCGAGGAAGGCTGAGTACTGAGCGCTTCACAGACGTCCAGCTCGGCTCGGCACCAGTCCGGCGGTGCCAGCCGTGGTGCGTACGACCGCCGCGCCTGGCTTCCGGCCGTAGCCGCGGAGTCACGAGACGGCGGCTCGGTGGGCGTACCGCGGTTGGCCGGGTGCCGCCGCGGAGTCACGGACGGCGCTGCCGTCCAGGCCCGAGTCGCAGGCAGTTCGGGCATCGACCCGGCCGGCGGGAGTCAGGCTGCCGGTGCCCCGGTGCTGTCCCGGACACCAGGTCGATCGGCAGCAGCACCTGGCGCGGCTCCAGCTCGGCGTCCAGGAGCAGCTCCCCGACCCGGCGACCCTTCTCCAGGATCGGCTGCCGGACGGTGGTCAACCCGGCCGCGGCGGCGTCGTCGATGTCGTCGAACCCCGACACCGAGACATCGCGCGGGGCCTGCAGCCCTCGATCCCGCATCGCCTCCAGCACCCCCAGCGCCACCACGTCGCTCAGCCCGACGATCGCGGTCGGGCGGTCCGGCAGATCGAGCAGGGCCGCGCCGGCGGCGACGCCGGAGACCGGCGCGTTGTGCCCGCCGGACACGATCACGAGCTCCTCCAGCGCCGTCCCCAGACCCTGCAGGCGGGCCCGGCAGTCGGTGCAGGTGATGTCCTCCAGCGTCAGCCCGGTGGTGACCGTCCCCGCCGGGTAGCCGGTGTCGGCGATCACCCCGGCACGGGTGTGGCCGAGCTCGGCCAGGTGCCGACCCAGCGTCGCCCCGGCCTCGACGTCGTCGATGGCCACCCAGGTCGAGTCCGGATCGGGATCGACGTCGGTCCCCACGAGTCTGATGCCGCGGGCCCGGGCCAGCTGGCGGGCGGGATGCAGGTTCCCGATGCACAGCATGGTCAGCGCGTCGATGTTGGCCTGGCGCACCGCCGTCACGTCGGGGGTGCCGGTCTCCAGCTGGGCCTCGTAGCCGATGGGCATCAGCACCAGGGACGTCTGCGACTGCTCCAGCACCTCGGTCAGCGCGGTCAGGAAGCCGATGGCGTACGGATCGGAGAACGCGTAGGAGAGACGCTCGGTCAGCAGCACGCCGACGGCCTCGGCCCGCCCGCTGCGCAGCATCCGCGCGGCCGCATCGGGGCCGGCGTAGCCGAGCTCGGCGGCCACGGACAGGATCTTCTCCCGCAGCTCGGCCGAGAGCTGGTCCGGCCGGTTGTAGGCGTTGGACACCGTGGACGGCGACACACCGACCGCCGTGGCGATCGTCTTCACCGTGACCCTGCCCATCGCGCCTCCTCCGTGTCGCCTGCAACGGTACAGACCCCGACCGGTGAGGCCTCCCCGTCGATCCGAGAAACCGATTCCGGGGCCTGGTGGGGAACCGCCGGATCGACCTACGGAAACGCTTGCGCAATCGCTTTCGTTCGCCTAGAGTCTCGTTTCACGAGGTCTCCAGGGCCACGGGTAGCAGTCCAGATCAGGGTCGGGCAAGGGCTCGGCAATTGCTGGCAAGTGGATTGACACCCGAACTGCGGTACTCGTATCTTCGCGAGAAACCGTTTTCCACCGCAATGATGAGGGAGAGACAATGGGCGTGAACCGCAGGCAGTTCCTGCTCGGGGGCTTGGCCGCCGCAGCAACCACGATGGGGCTCGTGGGGTGCGCCCCGGGCTCGAGCAACGCCGGCGGGGGCGGTGGGGATGCGTCCTCGGCCGAGCTCACCTTCACCTGGTGGGGCAACGACGTCCGCAACAAGAACACCACCACCGCGATCGACGCCTACTCCGCGGCGAACCCCGGTGTGAAGATCGCCCCCCAGCCGGGAGAGTGGGCCAGCTACTGGGACCGCCTGGCCACCCAGGTCGCCGGCAACACGGCGCCCGACATCATCCAGATGGACATGGCCTACATCTCCGAGTACGGCAACCGCGGTGCCCTGCTCGACCTCTCCGGCGTGGACACCTCGAAGTTCATCGAGGGCACCGTCGACTCGGGCAAGATCAACGGCACCCTGAACGGCATCAACGCCGGCATCAACTGCCTGGTCGTGCTGGCCAACCCGAAGGTCTTCGAGAAGGCGGGCGTCGACGTGCCCGACGACAAGACCTGGACCTGGGACTCGCTGGTCGACACCGCCGCCGAGGTGGCCAACAAGACCAAGCTGACCTTCGGCTTCCAGTCCCTGGTGAGCGACAACCTGTTCCAGGCCTGGATCCGGCAGCAGGGCAAGCAGCTGTTCACCGAGGACGGCATGGGGGTCGAGACCGCCGACGTCCAGGGCTGGTTCGACTACCTGGTCAAGGCCCAGAAGGCCGGCGCCATCGGAACGCCGGCCCAGATCACCGAGGAGGCGGCCAAGTCGCTGGACCAGAGTGCGATCGTGGTCGGCACCGCGGCCATGGCGCTGTCGAACTCCAACCAGCTCGAGGCGATCACCGCCGCGGCGGGCACGGACCTGTCGATGCTGCGTTACCCGACCATCGCCGGCGACGCCGCTCAGCGCAACGCCTGGTACAAGGCGTCGATGCTGTGGTCGGCGTCGGCTCGGACCAAGAACCCCGATGCCGCTGTCGCCTTCATCAGCTGGCTGGTCAACTCCCCGGACGCGGCGAACATCCTGCTGGCCGAGCGGGGCATGCCGGCCAACGGTGAGATGCAGGCGGCCATCAAGCCGAAGCTGTCCTCGGTGCAGCAGACGGTCCAGACCTTCCTGAACGACATCCAGCCCGAGCTGGCCGACACCCCGATCGCTCCGCCGCCCGGCGGCGGCAAGATCGGCGACGTCATGCTGCGCTTCGCGACCGAGGTGCTGTTCGGTCGTCAGAGCACCGCCGAGGCGGCACAGAAGTTCATGGACGAGATGAAGTCGAACATGCAGGGCTGATGCATGAGCGCCATATCTGAGCTCTCTCAACTGAAGGTCAACAAGGCCAAGACGCCGGAGGAGAAGGCGCAGCGTCGCAAGGAGGCGAGCCGGGACAACAAGGCGGCCTACCTGTTCTTGATCCCGTGGTTCATCGGGTTGTTCCTGATCACCATCGGCCCGATGCTCGCCAGCCTCTACCTGTCGTTCACCCAGTACAGCCTGATCCAGGCGCCGAAGTGGACCGGCATCGACAACTACGTCCGGATGCTCGGCGACGACCGGCTGCACCACTCGCTCAAGGTCACCTTCATCTACGTCTTCGTGGGTGTGCCGTTGCAGCTGATCTTCGCGTTGGCGATCGCGCTGCTGCTGGACAAGGGCATGCGGGGCCTGCCGATCTACCGCTCGGTGTTCTACCTGCCCTCGATGCTCGGCAGCTCGGTGGCCATCGCGCTGCTCTGGCGGCAGATGTTCGGCACCGACGGGCTGGTCAACCAGATCCTGCGAGTGTTCGGCTTCGACGCGCACGATCGGTTGGATCTCCGACCCGAGCTACGCGTTGTGGACGATCATCTTGCTGCACGTGTGGACCTTCGGTTCGCCGATGGTGATCTTCCTGGCCGGTCTGCGCCAGATCCCGGGCATGTACTACGAAGCGGCCTCGGTCGACGGGGCGACGACGTGGACGAAGTTCACCAAGATCACCCTGCCGCTGCTGTCGCCGATCATCTTCTTCAACCTGGTGCTGCAGCTGATCGGGGCGTTCCAGTCCTTCACCCAGGCCTTCGTGGTCTCGGCGGGGACCGGCGGTCCGGCGGACTCGACGCTGTTCTACACGCTGTACCTCTACCAGCGTGGATTCGGACAGTTCCAGATGGGCTACGCCGCGGCGATGGCGTGGTTGCTGGTGGTCATCGTGGGAGCGCTGACCGCAGTCAACTTCTTCCTCTCGAAGTATTGGGTGTTCTACGATGACTGAGCTGCAAGAGTCCCTGGCCGCGCCGGCCGCCGTGGCGGCGCCGGCGTCCGACCCGCCGCCGAACACAGTCAGCGGGGCCTCCCGAGTCCGGTCGCTGATCAAGCACATCCTGCTGATCGCCGCCAGCGTGGTGATGATCTACCCGCTGCTCTGGCTGCTGGTCTCGTCGTTCCGTCCGACCGACTGATCTTCCGGACGCCCGGTCTGTGGTTGAACAACCTGGTGATCGAGAACTACACGGAAGGGTGGTTCGCCCTCAGCCAGCCGTTCGGTCACTACATCGTGAACTCCGCGATCGTGGTGATCGGTGCGGTGGCCGGCAACCTGTTCGCCTGCTCCCTGGCGGCGTACGCCTTCGCCCGGCTGCAGTTCCGGTTCAAGACGCTGTGGTTCTCCATCATGCTGGTCACGGTGATGCTGCCGATCCACGTCGTCCTGGTGCCGCAGTACATCCTGTTCAACAACCTGGGCTGGGTGAACACGTTCGTCCCGCTGATCCTGCCCAAGTTCCTGGCCACCGACGCCTTCTTCATCTTCTTGATGGTCCAGTTCATCCGAGGAGTTCCCCGGGAGCTGGACGAGGCGGCCCGGATCGACGGCTGCGGTCACTGGCGGATCTTCTCCCGGGTGCTCATCCCGCTGATGGGTCCGGCGCTGGCCACCACAGCGATCTTCACCTTCATCTGGACCTGGAGTGACTTCTTCACCCCGCTGATCTACCTGACGGACCCGAACTCCTACACCGTGCCGGTGGCGCTGAAGTCCTTCCTGGACGCGACCAGCGGCAGCAACTGGGGAGCCATGTTCGCCATGTCGATCATCACCTTGATCCCGTTGTTCCTGGTGTTCCTGTTCGGCCAGAAGTTCCTGGTCAAGGGCATCGCGACCACCGGCGGCAAGTGAGCACGACCCGGCCCTGAGTCGGCCCCGAGCCAGACGGCCCTTGACCTGCACCACGCCCGCAGGTCAGGGGCCGTCTGTCGTCCGCCGTCCGGCCGAAGCGCAGCGCGCGAGCGCTCGTCCGACCACCGCGTACGCCGGCTGGGCCGTGCGTCAGCGGGGCGGCGGCCCGGTGCTCCCACGGCGGACGACCTGAGGACTCAGCACCACCGTCCGACGGGGCGGGCCGCCCGACAACAGGTCCCACATGCCCTGCCACGCCAGCTCGCCCAGCTCGGTCACCGGCACGGCGGCCGTGGTCAGCGGTGGGGTCACGTAGCGGGCGAAGGGGATGTCGTCGAAACCGACCACCGACATCGCCCCGGGCACCGCGACCCCGACCTCGCCCAGCGCACTGATCAACCCCATGGCCACCAGGTCGTTGAAGGCGAGCACACCGGTGACCCCCGCCGCCACGAGTCCCGCTGCGGCGTCGTAGCCGTCGGCGAAGTTCACTCCGCACGGACGGATCTGCACCGTGAGATCGGCGTGGGCGGCACCGAAGTCCTCGAGCGCAGCCAGCCGGCGGGTGTTCGAGGCGCTCTGCGCCGCCCCGGCCAGATAGACCAGGGACCGGTGCCCGTCGGCGTACAGCAGCTCGAGCAGATCCGTCAGACCCAGCCGGTAGTCGGCCGTCACCACCGGGGACGCGTGCTCACCGACCGGCTCCCGGTTGACCACCACCAGTGGCTGCAGCGTCCGCAGCAGCCGGGCGAGATCGTCTTCGGCCATCCGTGGTGCCACCAGGACGACGCCGTCGCAGCGGCGCCGGGTCTGCTGGGCCAGTGCCAGCTCGGCGGTCACCGACTCGGCCGAGTCGGCCACCAGCACGTGGTAGCCGTTGCCGGCGGCGGCGTGACTGAGACCCCGGAGCACCCCGTGGAAGGTGGGGTTGCCGAGGTCGGGCACGACCACGGCGACGGTGTTGGTGCGGCCGAGCACCAGGCTGCGGGCCAGCGGGCTGGGGGAGTAGTCCAGCTCCACGGCGGCCGCGCGCACCCGCTCGGTCATCTCCTGGTCGACCGCCCGGGTGCCGTTCATCACCCGAGACACCGTGGCGGCCGAGACGCCGGCCCGGGCGGCCACGTCGGCGATGGTCGCCGGACGTCTCGCGCCTGAGTCGTTCACGGCGTTCCTGAGTCGTTCACGAGATCCCAGAGTCGTTCACAGGGTCATCGTGCCTGACGTGGGCCCTTCGGCGTCCGACCTCGTCCACGGAAGTCGACTCCCGCGGCGGGGGGACCACGCGGTCCAGCGGGCGGGGACGCCTCAAGCCAGCGGGAGCCGGCGCTGCGGGTCGGCGGCCCGGGCCTGGGCGAACCCGGCCGCCAGACCGTCGCGGACGGCGTCGAAGGGCAGCGCCCACGTCCCCTTCTCCTCGGCGTCCTCGAGGGCCACGGCCAGGCCCGCCAGCCGGGTGATCTCGCCAGACACGGCGGCCACCCGACCACGCTGCTCGAAGACGGCCTCGCGCTCCAGCGGTCCACCGTGCCCGGGAACCACCACGGTGCTCGTCGGTGGTGAGCCCGATCAGACCGTCCAGGGCCGCCGGCCACTCGTGGGCGTACGAGTCCGGTCCGTACGACGGCGGGCCACTGGACTCGACCAGGTCGCCGCCGAACACCACGTCCGATCCCGCCACCACGACGACCAGGTCCCCGTCGGTGTGACCGCGCCCCAGGTGCACCGCCTCCACCCGGACGCCGCCGCCCAGGTCGATGGCGACCGCCACCGCCACCTCGCGGTCGGGTCGGACGAGCTGGTCCGGCTCGACCCCGCGGCGCACCGCCTGAGCCGCCGCCTCCGGCCCGGCCAGCCAGGCGGCGACCGCCTCGTGAGCGATCACCGTGGTGGCACCGACGCCGAGCGCCCCGAACGCGTGGTCGTGGTGGGCGTGGGTCAGCACCACCGCGACGACCGGCAGCGAGGTCACGGCAGCGACCGCCTCGCGCAGCAGCCGCCCCTGCTCCGGCGTGGCGCCGGCGTCGACCAGTACGGCTGCCTCCGTGCCGACCACGAGTCCCACGTTCACCTCGCCCGGGCCGTCGGCGTCGGCGAACGGCACGACGCTGACGTGCACGTGGTCGGCCACAGCAGTGAACGGGCCGGGTCGCTGGGTCATGTGACTAGACTGGCACTCGCTCTGTCAGAGTGCCAAAGATCCTGTCGCGAGCGGCGGCGCACCGAGTGACGACCAGCAGAGGAGGGGGAGTGGACGACCGCAAGCTGCAGGTGCTGAGGGCCATCGTCACCGACTACGTCTCCAGCCAGGAGCCGGTCGGTTCCAAGGCCCTCGTCGAGCGCCACAACCTCGGCGTCTCCCCGGCCACCGTCCGCAACGACATGGCGGCGTTGGAGGAAGAGGGCTACATCACCCAACCGCACACCAGCGCGGGCCGGATCCCCACCGACAAGGGCTACCGGCTGTTCGTCGACCGGCTCGGCTCGGTCAAGCCGCTGTCGCCGGCCGAGCAGCGGGCCATCCACACGTTCCTGTCCGGGGCGGTCGACCTCGACGACATCCTGCACCGCACGGTCCGGCTGCTGGCCCAGGTCACCCAGCAGGTCGCGATCGTGCAGTACCCGACGCTGAGTCACGCCGAGGTGCGGCACGTCGAGCTGGTCTCGCTGTCCACCCAGCGGCTGCTGGTCATCCTGATCACCTCGACCGGCCGGATCGAGCAGCGGGTGGTCGAGATCGAGCACACCGACGACGAGCTGACCCGGGTGCGCGCGCTGCTCAACGCGGCAGCTGTGGGCCAGGTCTCCACCCAGGCCGCGGCGCGGCTGGGTCAGCTGCTGGCCGAGCTGCCGGCCGCGATCTCGCCGATCGGGCGCGGTTGCATCGCCACCCTGCTCGACATGCTCGGCAACGACGCGTCCAGCCGGGTGGTGGTCGGCGGGATGCCGAACCTGACCCGGTTCGGGGACGAGTTCGAGACCACCGTACGGCCCGTGCTCGAGGCGCTGGAGGAGCAGGTCGTGCTGCTCAAGCTGCTCGGCGAGGCGACCTCCACCGACATCGTCACGGTCCGGATCGGCCGCGAGAACCCGTACGCGGAGCTGCAGTCGACCTCGTTGGTGGCCAGCGGCTACGGCACCGCCCTGGACAGCTGGGCCACCCTCGGCATCGTCGGTCCGACCCGGATGGACTACCCCTCGACGATGGCGTCGGTCCGGGCGGTCGCCCGCTACGTCGGTCGCTTCCTGGCCGAGGGCTGAACCATGGACCCTGTACGCACCTCCTTCCACAGAACCCTTCAGAGAATCTGGACACGATGAGCACCAACTACTACGAGATCCTCGGCGTCCCGCGCGAAGCGAGCCCCGAGCAGATCAAGAAGGCCTACCGCCAGCTGGCCATGAAGCTGCACCCCGACGTGGCCACCGAGGCCGACGCGGGTGAGCGGTTCAAGAGGGTCGCCGAGGCGTACGAGGTGCTCGGCGACGCCAAGAAGCGCGATCTCTACGACCGCGGCGGCGATCCCCTCGGGGGTGGCATGGGTGGCGGCTTCAACGGCGGCTTCAGTGGCGCCAACGGCGGTTTCGACTTCACCAACCTGGTCGACGCGATGTTCGGCCAGCAGTCCGCCCGCGGTCCGCGCTCCCGGGTCCGCCGTGGCCAGGACGCCCTGGTGCGGCTGGAGCTGGAGCTGGCCGAGGCCGCCTTCGGCACCACCAAGCCGCTCCGGGTGGACACCGCCATGCTCTGCCCGCGCTGCAGCGGCTCCGGCGCCCAGGAGGGCTCGAAGCCGGTCACCTGCGCCACCTGTCACGGTCAGGGTGAGGTCACCCACGTGCAGCGGTCCTTCATCGGCGACATCCGCACCACCAGCCCGTGCCCGACCTGCCGCGGCTACGGCACCGTGATCCCGAACCCGTGCGTGGAGTGCTCCGGCGACGGCCGGGTCCGGTCCAACCGCACCATCAACGTGAAGATCCCGGCCGGGGTGAGCACCGGCAACCGCATCCACCTGGCCGCCCACGGCGAGGTCGGTCCCGGCGGCGGCCCGGCGGGTGACCTCTACGTGGAGCTGGAGGTCGCTCCGCACGAGGTGTTCCAGCGGGACGGCGACAACCTGGAGATGGTCCTCCGGATCCCGATGACGGCGGCCGCCTTGGGCACCGAGATCACTGTGCAGACCCTCGAGGCCGACCTGGAGGACGCTGACGAGGACGATGCCGCGACCAGCATCACCATCCCGCCCGGGACCCAGTCGGGCACCCGGATCGCCCTCGACGGCCGCGGGGTGCCGCGGCTGCGGTCGCACGGTCGCGGTCAGCTCGGCGTGACGCTGCTGGTGCAGACGCCGACCAAGCTGGACAAGGAGCAGCGCGAGCTGCTCCGCCAGCTGTCCGAGCTGCGCGAGGAGACCTCGGTCGAAGGTTCGGTGCAGAAGCACAACCAGGGCTTCTTCGGTCGGCTGCGGGACGCGTTCGCCGGCCAGTGAGCTCCGAACCGCTCTTCCACGCCGACCTGCCCGACCCGCTGCCGCCCCGCGGGGCGACCGTGCTGCTGGACGGACCGGAGGGTCGGCATGCTGCGGTGGTCCGCCGGATCCGCACCGGCGAGACCGTGGTGCTGGCCGACGGGGCCGGCCGCGCCGTCACCGGACCGGTGGTGGCCGCCGGCAAGCAGACGATCACCGTCGAGGTCGCCGAGCACCGCCAGGAGGCTGCGCCCGACGTCCGCTTCGTGGTCGCCCAGGCGCTGGCCAAGGGTGACCGGGGCGAGCTGGCGGTCGAGCTGCTGACCGAGGTCGGCGCGAGCGAGATCCTGCCCTGGCAGGCGTCCCGCTCGATCGTCAGGTGGTCCGGGGAGCGCGGCACCAAGGGTCTGGCCCGCTGGCGCAGCTCGGCCCGCGAGGCCGCCAAGCAGTCCCGCCGCCTGTGGGTGCCCGCCGTCTCCGACCCGCTCGACACCCGCGGCCTCGCGGCCCGGATCGCAACCGCCGACGTCGCCCTGCTGCTGCACGAGGGCGCCACCGCGCCGCTGGCCTCGGTCAGCCTGCCGGCGTCGGGTGAGGTGCTGCTGGTCGTCGGCCCCGAGGGCGGCATCGCCCCGGACGAGCTGACCGCGCTGACGGCGGCGGGTGGGCGGCCGACGCTGCTGACCCCGCACGTGCTGCGGACCTCGACCGCCGGTGTCGTCGGCTGCGCCGCCCTGATGCTGCGCGGAGTGACGGAAACGCGCACCCAGACGGCGCGACACGCCGGTGACACGCCGCCGGCAGCCCCGTGAGCGGCGAGTTTCCGTCATCCGGCCGGCCGGACGGCTTCTCCTTCGCGGTCGGTGACCAGCTGGCCGGCGCAGCCGGCCGGACCGGGGTGATCACGACACCGCACGGCACCATCGAGACACCGGCGTTCGTGGTGGTGGGCACCAAGGCCACCGTCAAGACCGTGCTGCCGGAGACCGTGGCCGAGCTGGGCGCCCAGGCGGTGCTGGCGAACGCCTACCACCTGTACCTGCAGCCGGGCGCCGACATCGTGGAGGCCGGTGGGGGACTGGGGCGGTTCATGAACTGGCCCGGTCCGACCTACACCGACAGCGGCGGCTTCCAGGTGATGAGTCTGGGCGTCGGCTTCAAGAAGGTGCTGGCCATGGACACCGCCGGCCTGGCCGACGACGACGTGGTGGCGGCCGGCAAGAACCGGCTGGCCGCCGTCGACGACGACGGGGTCACGTTCACCTCCCACCTGGACGGCAGCCGGCACCGCTTCACCCCGGAGGTGTCCATGCAGGTGCAGCACCGGCTGGGCGCCGACGTGATCTTCGCCTTCGACGAGCTGACCACGTTGATGAACACCCGCGGCTACCAGGAGAGCTCGGTCGAGCGCACCCACGCCTGGGCCATCCGCTGCCTGGCCGAGCACCGACGGCTGACGACCGCGCGGCCGGACTCGCCGTACCAGGCGCTGTTCGGGGTGGTCCAGGGGGCGCAGTACGAGGACCTGCGGCGCCGGGCCGCCGCCGACCTGGCCGCTCTCGAGGTCGAGGGTCAGTCCTTCGACGGCTTCGGCATCGGCGGCGCGCTGGAGAAGCAGAACCTGGGCACCATCACCGGCTGGGTGAGCTCCGAGCTGCCCGAGGACAAGCCCCGGCACATGCTCGGCATCTCCGAGCCCGACGACCTGTTCACCTGCGTGGAGAACGGCGCGGACACCTTCGACTGCGTCTCGCCGTCGCGGGTGGCCAGGAACGCGGCGGTCTACACCCGCGACGGTCGGTTCAACGTCAACACCGCCGGGTCCCGGCGCAGCTTCGCGCCGATCGACGCGGAGTGCGACTGCTACACCTGCACGCACTACACCCGGGCCTACCTGCACCACCTGTTCAAGGCCAAGGAGATGCTGGCCTCGACCCTGTGCACCATCCACAACGAGCGGTTCGTGGTCTCCCTGGTGGACCGGATCCGAGCCAGCATCGCCGACGGCACGTACGCCGACCTCAAGGCCGAGACGCTGGGACGCTACTACCCGCAGCGCTGACCCGGACTTCTGTCGGCTGACCACGACTGGTCGAGTTCTCCGACAGGAGCCCGGGTGCGGGTCGGTCAGGGTTGCGGCTTGACCGCGATCACCGGGCAGTCGGCTCGCAGGATGATCGCCTGGGCCGTGCTGCCCGTCAGCATCTTGCCGACGGGCGAACGGCGGCGGACACCGATCACGATCGTGTCGGCCCCCACCTCCGCGGCGGTGTCGAGGATCGCTTCGGCCGCGGGCTTGCCGTCGGTGGGGCGCACGATGGTGTGCTCCACCTTCCTGGTGGCCAGGAGGGCGTCGATCGTGTCGACGTCCTCCGCGGTGGCGAACTGCGGGTGGGCGTAGTCGCCGTCCTTGGCGGTGTTGACCACAGTCAGCCTCGCCTCGTTCTGCTCGGCGTACGCGATCGCGTAGTCGAGAGCAGCGATCCCCTCCGGAGTGGGGATGTAGCCGACCAGGACGTGGCTGCGGATACCGGCCACCGTGATCAGCCCCTGGCCAGGGTGGTGGCGCCGGTCATGATCGCCACCGCCTCGGTCGGGGTGTGGGACTTCGGGGTGATGACGCCCGCGCAGCCGCCCAGGCGGGCGATGTGGATCCGGTCGGACACCTCGAACACGTTGGGCATGTTGTGGCTGATCAAGATCACCGGCAGGCCCTTGGCCTTGATCTGCTGGATCAGGTTCAGGACCTGCCCGGTCTCCTTCACACCGAGGGCGGCGGTCGGCTCGTCCAGCACCACGAACTTGGTGGCGAAGGTGGCCGCCCGTGCCACGGCGACGGCTTGGCGTTGGCCGCCGGACAGGGTCTCGACGGCCTGTGACATGTTCTGCACGGTCGCGATGCCGAGATTGGCCATCGACTTCGCGGCGTCGTCCTTCATACCGGCCTTGTCCATCATCCGGAACACCGAACCGAGGATGCCCGGCCGACGACGCTCACGTCCGAGGAACATGTTGGCCGCGATGTCCAGAGCCGGAGCCACGGCCAGGGTCTGGTAGACGGTCTCGATACCCGACGACCGGGCGTCCTGCGGGGTCTTGAAGCTGACCTGACGACCGTCGAGGAACACCTGCCCGGAGTCGGGGATCAGAGCCCCGGTCAGGGCCTTGATCAAGGTGGACTTGCCCGCGCCGTTGTCGCCGATGATCGCCAGCACCTCGCCGGGGAACAGGTCGAGGTCGACGCCGTCCAGACCGATGACCTTGCCGAAGGTCTTGATCAGCTTGCGGGCGGACAGGATCGTCTGGGAGGGGTCGGCCAGCACCGGCGGGTTGCCGACTCCGGTCACGGCTTCGGTGGGAGTTGCGCTCATGTTCAGGACCTGACCTTTCGGATCCACTGGTCGATGGAGACGGCGATGATCACGAGGAGGCCCGTGGCCAGCACCCGCCACTGGTCGTCGACCCCGGCCAGGCTGAGCCCGATCCGGAAGAAGCCGACGATCAACGCGCCGAGGATGGTGCCGATGATGGCGCCGCGTCCGCCGAACAGGCTGGTGCCACCGATCACCACCGCGGTGATGGAGTCGAGGTTGGCGTCGACGATGGCATTGGCTGAGGCGGTGCCGGCCCGACCGATCTGGATCCAGGCGGTGATGCCGTAGAGGAGTCCGGCGACGGTGTAGACCGACAGCAGGACCCGGTCGACACGGATGCCGACCAGGCGGGCAGCGTCGATGTCGTTGCCGACCGCGTAGACGTGGCGACCCCACGCGGTCTGGGACAGGCAGAACGCGACGATCAGGGCCAGAACAGCGACCAGCACGACACCGGTGGTGATGCGGAACGGGCCGAGGATGATCGGGGTACCCGTCCAGTTGATGATCGCCGGCAGATCGCGACGGCCGATCTCCTGACCACCGGAGTAGAGCAGCGCCATCGCCGTGAAGATGGACAGGGTGCCGAGGGTGACGATGAACGGTGGCAGCTTCAACCGGGTCACCAACAAGCCGTTGACAGCACCCGCGAGAACACCGACCCCGATGCCGAGGACCAGCGCCAGCCAGCCCGGGAGTCCGTTCTGGGCCGACAGCGTGGCCATCACCAGCGACGACAAGATCGCCACGGCGCCGACGGACAGGTCGATGCCGGCGGTCAGGATGACCAGGGTCTGGCCGATGGCCAGCGCGGCGATGACGGCCGTCTGCTGCAGGATGATGCCGATCGTGCCCGGCGCGGCGAACCGCGGGTTCAAGATCGTGAAGATGATGAAGGAGACGATCAGCACCAGCAGCGGGCTGATCGAGGGGTGGGCGTGCAGCACGTGCTGCAGACGCTGGATCGGTGACTGCCGACGCAGCGCGAACTGCTCAGCAGCAGACGCCGGCGCGGTGGTATCGACGCTCATGGGGGGCTTCCTTGCCTCGTGCGAGATGAGAGGTGCGAGTGGGAACGCTGTCGGGGGCGGTCGGCCGGCCCCGGGAGGAAACCACCGGGACCGACCGACGTCTGTCGGGAGCCGTGCCGGGATCAGCCCCAGCAGACCTTCTCGCCCTCGGCCACGGAGATGCTGTCCAGACCGTCGACCTTCTTGTCGGTCACCAGGGCCACGCCGGTGTCGTAGAAGTCCAGACCCGGGGTGACGGCCGGCTTCTCGCCCCCGTCGGCGATCTTCTTGATCGCCTCCACCCCGAGCTGGGCCATCTTCAGCGGGTACTGCTGGCTGGTTGCTCCGATGGTCCCGTCCTTGACGAGCTCCAGACCGGGGCTGCACCCGCCGTCGACGGAGACGATCAGCGCGCCCTTGACACCGGCCTCCTGCAGAGCCTGCGCGGCGCCGGCCGCGGCCGGCTCGTTGATGGTGTAGACGACGTTGATGTCCTTGGTCTTGGACAGGCAGTTCTCCATCGCCGTCTTGCCCTGGTCGGACGCGCCCTGGGTCGGCTCGTTGCAGGCGATGGTGTAGCTGCCACCCTTGCCGCCGCTGTAGCTGCCGGACTTGGCCTCGTCGCCGTTCTTCTTGACGTCACCGGTGGGGATCCCCATCCCGGTCAGGAAGCCCTGGTCGCGGTTGTAGTCCACCGAGACGACCTTGTCGTTGAACAGGTCGAGCAGCGCGATGTTGGCCTGCTTGCCGCCCAGCTGCGCGGCGGTCCACTTGCCGATCTGCTCGCCGGCCTTGAAGTTGTCCGTGGCGAAGGTGATGTCGACGGTGTCGGCGGGGTCCGGGGGTGTGTCCAGGGCGATGACGTAGAGGCCGGCGTTGCGGGCGTTCTCGATCGCGCTGTTCACGCCGTCACCGTTCGGGGTGATCAGGATGCCCTTGTCGCCCCTGGCCACCGCGGCCTCGATGGCCTTGACCTGGCCGTCGGTGTCCCCGTCGGCCGCGCCGGCGGCGGTGGTGATCGACACGCCCTGCTCCTCGCCGGCCTTCTTCGCGCCCTCCTGCATGGCGATGAAGAACGGGTTGGTGTTGGTCTTGGTGATCAGGGTGACTGCGATCTTGTCGCCGGAGCCGCCCGGCGCCGCGGAGTCGGTGCTCCCGCCGCAGGCGGTGAGGGCGAGGCTGGCCACGCTCACGATGGCGAGTGCGGACATCGCCTTCGCGGCGAGACGGGTGCGTCGTTGCATGGTGGTTCTCCCGAATGGTCACCCGCTGCCCTATGACAACGGTGTCAGAAAGCAATGTCGCACACTTCCTGAGATTTGGTCAAGACCTTGCTGAATTAGGGGTTCACCCGGCAGGATGAGACGCCAAGAGAGGAGACATCGATGTCACCAGAGACCACCGCTCGCCGCCGGCCCACGATGAGGGACGTCGCCGCGCTCGCCGGGGTCGGTCTGAAGACCGTCTCGCGGGTCGTCAACGACGAGCCGAACGTCTCCGGTGACACCCGTGAGCGGGTGGAGCGGGCCATCGAGGCCCTGGGCTTCGCGCCCAACCACGGAGCGGGGTCGCTGCGCCGTGAGGGTGGCCGGACGCAGACCATCGGGCTGATCCTGGACGCCGTCGACAACCCGTTCTCGGCGGCCATCAACCGCGCGGTGGAGAACGTCGCCACCGTCCGCCACACGGCGGTCTTCGCCGCGAGCTCCGACGACGACACCGAGCGGGAGCGGGAGCTGGTGGCCGCCTTCAACCGACGCCGGGTCGACGGGCTGATCATCACCGCGTACGGACCCGACCAGGGCTACCTGCAGAACGAGCGCGACCACGGGGTCCCGCTGGTGTTCATCGACCGCCCGCCGATCGGCCTGCTGGCCGACGTCGTGCTGACCGACAACGTGGCCTGGGCCGCTGTCGCCACCCAGCACCTGATCGACCACGGGCACCGCCGGATCGCCTTCCTGGGCGACGATCTCGGCATCCCCACCGCCCGCGACCGCCGACTCGGCCACGAACGTGCCATGGCTGCCGCCGGCCTCGAGGTGCCGGACGGGTTCAGCGTCGGCGACCTGACCTCCGCCGAGCTGGCCGCCGCCGAGGTCGAGCGACTGCTCGACCGTCCCGACGCACCCACGGCCGTGGTCACGGCGCAGAACGTGATCACCGTCGGCGGGGTCCGCGCCCTGCACGGGCGCGGGCGACAGTCCGACGTCGCCCTGATCGGGTTCGACGACCTCCCGCTGGCCGACCTGCTCACCCCGGGGATCACGGTGATCGCCCAGGACCCGGTCGAGATCGGTCGCGCGGCCGCGGAGCGACTGTTCGCACGGATCGACGGTGACGACGCCCCCGCCGAGTCGATCATCGTCCCGGCCAGGCTGATCGCCCGCGGGTCGGGGGAGATCCCGGCCCCCGCCCGAGCTCAGTCCCGGTAACCGGGCTCGCGCTTCTTGACCTGGCGGATGACCAGGTAGGTGACCGGCAGCAGCACCACCTCGACGGCCACCTTGTAGACGTAGCCGGTGATCACGTAGTTGACCAGCGTGCCGCCGGTCAGGATGCCGCCGAAGGCGACCAGGCAGAACACGAGCGTGTCGGCGGCCTCGCCGACCAGTGTGGACCCGATCAGACGCGCCCAGAGCCTGCCCTCCTTGGTGTGCTGCTTGATCTTCACCAGGACGTACGCGTTGAGGAACTGCCCGGCCAGGTAGCCCAGCAGGCTGGCCAGCACGATCCGGGGCACGAACCCCAGCACGGCGGCCCAGGCCTCCTGGTTGTTCCAGCCGGGGGCCGGCGGGGTGATGCTGACCAGCCAGAACGTCAGCGCGGCGATCGCGGCCAGCACGAAGCCGATCAGGATGGCCCGCCGCGCCTTGCGCAGCCCGTAGACCTCGGCCAGCACGTCCCCGAGGACGTACGTGAGCGGGAACAGGAACGCGCCGCCGTCGGTGACGATCAGACCGGGCCAGGCCGTCGGGGTGGTGAAGGCGATGGCCTTGGTGGCCCCGACGTTGGAGATCAGCAGCAGACCGACGAAGGCGGCCACGATGACGTCGTAGTTGCCGTGCAGGTCCGCGGCGTACCGGGCCGTGGAACGCTCGTCGGCACTGGTGGTGGAGGTCACGGGCGACGATCCTAAGCGCGCCGCCGGGTGCTCCGGACCGCGCGTGGCAGGCTGGGGCCATGACCGACACGTACGACGACGACGCCACCTCCGAGCAGCTCGACCAGGACCAGCTCCAGCCCTCCGACAACCTCGACGACCGCGGGGTCGACGACTTCCTGGACGAGGGCTACTCGCCGCCGGAGCGTCCGTCGCACCTGACCCGCTACGGCGACGACCGGGAGAGCCTGGACGAGCGACTGGCCGAGGAGGAGCCGGAGGTCTGGGAGAAGCCCGTCTCCGACGACTTCGTCGACGACGGCGAGGTCGGCGACGTCCGCGCCGGACGTCTGGTGGACCCGAACTCCGGCATCGGCGACGACGTGGACTCCGAGCTGGTCGGCGAGGACGTGGGCATCGACGGGGCCGGTGCGAGTGCCGAGGAAGCCGCCGTCCACATCGTCCCCGACTGAGCAGCCGCACGCCTGCTCGAGCACCGGCCATCCCGCCGCGATGACGCTCTACCCGCCGATCGAGCCGTACGCCAGTGGTCTGCTCGACGTCGGCGACGGTCAGCAGATCCACTGGGAGGAGTGCGGCAACCCCGACGGCAAGCCGGTGGTGTTCCTGCACGGAGGACCCGGCGGTGGCTGCACGCCCGGGGTGCGGCGGTTGTTCGACCCCGCCCGCTACCGGATCGTCCTGACCGATCAGCGGGGCTGCGGCCGCAGCACCCCGCACGCCAGTGGCAGCGGTGATCTGACGGCCAACACGACCTGGCACCTGGTAGGCGACCTGGAGCGGCTGCGACGGGCCCGCAGGATCGAGCGCTGGCAGGTGTTCGGCGGGTCCTGGGGCAGCGCGCTGGCGCTGGCGTACGCGGAGACCCACCCGGACCGGGTCTCCGAGCTGGTGCTGCGCGGCGTCTTCACCCTGCGGCGCAGTGAGCTCGACTTCTACTACAACGGCGGTGCCGGTCAGCTCTTCCCGGACCGCTACGAGCAGTTCCTCGCACCCCTGGGCGGTGTCGGGTTCACCGGCGACGCGATCGCCGCCTACCACGACCTGCTCTTCGACGCCGACCCGGCGATCCACGGTCCGGCTGCGGTCGCCTGGTCGACCTGGGAGGCGGCCACCATCACCCTCGAGCCGGATGCCGACCTGATCGCCGGCTTCGCCGAGCCGTCGTACGCGCTGGCCTTCGCGCGGATCGAGAACCACTACTTCGTCCACCACGGCTGGTTCACGCCCGGGCAGCTGATCGCCGACGCGGACCGGCTGCGGGACGTCCCCGGCGTCATCGTCCAGGGCCGTTACGACGTCGCCACGCCGGCGGTGACCGCCTGGGACCTGCACCGGGCCTGGCCGACAGCTGAGCTGCAGATCGTCGGCGACGCCGGTCACGCCTACTCCGAGCCCGGCATCGCGGCCGCCCTGGTGGCCGCCACGGACCGGTACGCCGACCGCGCCTGAGGGTTCCGGGAACGAAACACCTTGGGCCTGTCGGCGCCGGTCATTAGGATGGGCGGGTACGACGACCCCAGCCCGAGGTGGACTCCCTGACCAGCCAAGACAGACCGGCAACACCGGCTCCCCGCCGGACCGGGCCGACGCCCGTCCGCGGTGACCAGCCCCTGGAGCGACGGATCACCGTCGCGTCCTCCATCGACATGGTCAACGTCCTCGGACCCCGGGACGAGTTCCTGCGGATCCTGGAGCGCGAGCTCGAGGCCGACATCCACGTCCGGGGCAGTGAGGTGACGCTGTCCGGCAGCTACGCCGCCGTCAGCCTGGCCGCCGACGTGATCAACGAGATGGTCACGGTGCTGCGCACCGGTCAGGGTCTGACCCCGGACGCCGTCGAGCGGATCTGCGCGATGATGGCCGCCGAGGAGCCGGCGCCGGCCGACGTGCTGACCCACAACATCTTGTCGTCGCGGGGCAAGACCATCCGGCCGAAGACGCTGAACCAGAAGCGCTACGTCGACGCCATCGACAAGCACACGGTGGTGTTCGGCATCGGGCCCGCCGGCACCGGCAAGACCTACCTGGCGGTGGCCAAGGCGGTGCAGGCCCTGCAGGCCAAGGAGGTCAACCGGATCGTCCTGACCCGGCCGGCCGTGGAGGCGGGGGAGCGACTCGGCTTCCTGCCCGGCACCCTGAACGAGAAGATCGACCCGTATCTGCGGCCGCTCTACGACGCGCTGCACGACATGCTGGACCCGGAGTCGATCCCCAAGCTGCTGACGGCGGGCACGATCGAGGTGGCTCCGCTGGCGTACATGCGGGGACGGACGCTGAACGACGCGTTCATCATCCTCGACGAGGCGCAGAACACCTCGATGGAGCAGATGAAGATGTTCCTCACCCGGCTCGGGTTCGGCTCGCGGATCGTGGTGACCGGCGACATCACCCAGGTCGACCTGCCGGGCGGCACCCGCAGTGGTCTCCGGGTGGTGCAGGGCATTCTCGACGACGTGTCCGACATCGCCTTCTGCCACCTCACCAACCACGACGTCGTCCGGCACAAGCTGGTCGGCAAGATCGTGGCGGCGTACGACAAGTTCGAGGCGACCGACGTCCCCACGCCACCCCGGACCCGGTGATCCGGCCGTGACCGAGAGGCTCCGTCCGTGACCGTCGAGATCAACAACGAGTCCGGTCTGGAGGTCGACACCACCGGGTTGCTCCGGCTGGCCGACTTCGTGCTGGAGCGGCTCCGGATCCATCCGCAGGCCGAGCTGTCCATCGTCTGCGTGGACGAGGACACGATGACCGCGTACCACGAGAAGTACATGAACGAACCGGGTCCGACCGACGTCCTGTCCTTCCCGATGGACGAGCTGCGGCCGCCGACCGAGGACGAGGAAGCCCCGGAGGGTCTGCTGGGCGACATCGTGCTCTGTCCCGCCGTGACTGCTCGCCAGGCGGCGGAGCACCAGCGCACCCCCGACGCCGAGGCGGAGTACCTGCTGGTCCACGGCATGCTGCACCTGCTCGGCTACGACCACGCCACCGCGGAGGAGCAGACCGAGATGTTCGGTCTGAAGGACGACCTGCTGGCGGCCTGGGCCGGCGAACGCGCCCAGCGCAACGCGCGGGGGACGCGAGTCCGGTGAACCAGGCCGACTGGATCCAGCTGGGCATCGCGCTCGCGCTGGCGATGCTGGCCGGGCTGATGGCGGCCGCGGAGGCCGCGCTGTCGTCGTTGACCCGGGCCCGGGCCGACCGGCTGGTGCTGGCGGGTCGGCCAGGAGCCCAGCGGGTCCGTCGGATCGCCGAGGACCCACCGCGCTACCTGAACACCGCACTGTTCATCCGCACGGTGTGCGAGGTCTCGGTGATCGTGCTGGTCGCCCTGGTGGTGTTCGGGATCTACGACGCCACCTGGGAACGGGTGCTGATCACCGCCGGACCGATGATCGTGGTCTCGTACGTGCTGTGGGGCGTGGCCCCCCGGACGCTCGGCCAGCAGCACCACGACGCCGTGGCCGGCAAGGTGGCCGGACCGCTCGTCCTGCTCACCACGGTGCTCGGCCCGCTGCCCAGGCTGCTGATCCTGATCGGCAACGCGCTGACCCCGGGCAAGGGCTTCGAGGAGGGACCGTTCGCCACCGAGGCGGAGCTGCGGGAGCTGGTCGACCTGGCCGAGCGCAGCGAGGTGATCGAGTCCGGCGAGCGTCAGATGATCCACTCCGTCTTCGACCTCGGCGACACCATCGTCCGCGAGGTGATGGTGCCGCGGACCGACATGGTCTACATCGAGCACTACAAGACCCTGCGGCAGGCGGTCTCGCTGGCGCTGCGTTCCGGGTTCAGCCGGATCCCGGTGATCAAGGAAGGGCTCGACGACGTGATCGGCGTGCTCTACCTCAAGGACGTGATCAAGCGGGTCTACGACGCCCCCGACTCCCAGACCACCGAGCGGGTCGAGTCGATGATGCGCAAGCCGTCCTGGTGCCCGGACTCCAAGCCGGTCGACCTGCTGCTCAAGGAGATGCAGGCCAAGCGCGTGCACCTGGTCGTCGTGGTGGACGAATTCGGCGGTACGGCCGGGATGGTGACCATCGAGGACATCCTGGAGGAGATCGTCGGGGAGATCACCGACGAGTACGACGAGGAGAACTCCGACGTCTCCCAGCTCGCTGACGGCCGCTACCGGGTGTCGTCGCGGCTGCCGATCGACGACCTCGGCGACCTCTTCGGCCTGGAGCTGGACGACGAGGACGTGGAGACGGTCGGTGGTCTGATGGCCAAGCTGCTGAACAAGGTCCCCATCGCCGGCTCGGTGATCACCTACGACGGGCTCGAGCTGGTGGCCGAGCGGGCCACCGGTCGTCGCAACAAGATCGGGTCCGTGATCGTCTCCCGGGTCGACGACGAGACCGACGACCGTGGGGTGGATGCCGCGACCCAGCTGGCCTCCGGGCGGGAGGCGAGGGCATCATGACTGGAGTGAGCGACCCCACCGATCCCGAGGACCGCAAGATCATCACCCTGGCCCGGGCGGCGCGGGCCCGCACCCAGGCGGCTCAGGGGGCCGCGGTGCGCGACACCGACGGCCGGACCTACGCGGCCACCAGCGTCGACCTGCCCACGCTCCAGCTGTCGGCGACCCAGCTCGCTGTGGCCATGGCCGTCTCCTCCGGCGCCCCCGGTCTGGAGGCCGTAGCCGTCATCGGCCCGGAGGCCCTGGCCGAGCACGACCGGACCGCGATCACCGATCTGGGCGGGGAGTCCGTGGTGGTCTGGCTGGCCGACGCCGCCGGCGCCGTCCGTTCCCGGGTCGCGCTGTGAGCGGCGCGACAGCAGCCCCCGGACCGGAGGCCCCCACCCCGGCACCCGAAGGTCCGCTGACCGTCACCACCCCGCCCGGCTTCAAGTCCGGTTTCGCCTGCTTCGTCGGGCGGCCCAACGCGGGCAAGTCGACGCTGACCAACGCGCTGGTGGGAAGCAAGATCGCCATCGCGTCCTCCAAACCGCAGACCACCCGGCACGCCATCCGCGGCATCGTGCACCGTCCCGACGCGCAGCTGGTGCTGATCGACACGCCTGGCCTGCACAAGCCTCGGACGCTGCTGGGGGAGCGGCTGAACGACCTGGTCCGGGGGACCTGGACCGAGGTCGACGTGGTCGGGGTCTGCCTGCCGGCCGACCAGAAGATCGGCCCCGGTGACACCTACCTCGTGGGGGAGATCGCCCAGCTGCCGAAGCGGCCCTCACTGGTGGCCATCGCCACCAAGTCGGACCTGGTCAAGCCCGAGCGGATGGCTCAGCACCTGCTGGCCATCCAGGCTCTGGAGGAGACCCTCGGCATCGCCTGGTCCACGATCGTGCCGGTGTCGGCCACCGCCGGCGAGCAGCTGGACGTGCTGGCCGACGAGATCGTCGCGTTGCTGCCCGAGGGTCCGATGCTCTACCCGGACGGCGAGATCACCGACGAGCCGGAGCTGACCCTGGTCGCCGAGCTCATCCGCGAGGCCGCCCTGGAGGGGGTCCGCGACGAGCTGCCCCACTCGATCACCGTCGAGGTGGAGGAGATGGGGCTGCGCGAGGGCCGGCCGGAGGACAAGCCGCTGCTCGACGTGTACGCGTCCATGATCGTCGAGCGTGACTCCCAGAAGGGGATCATCATCGGGCACCGCGGCACCCGCCTGCGCGAGATCGGTGCCGCTGCCCGCCAGCAGATCGAGGCGCTGCTCGGCACCCCGGTCTACCTGAACCTGAAGGTCAAGGTGCTCAAGGAGTGGCAGCGCAACGCCAAGCACCTGAACCGGCTGGGCTTCTGAGTCCGTACGCTCAGTCGGTCAGCTTCCGTTCGTACATGGCGAACACCCGGGACAGCCGGTAGCCGATCGCCTCGTTGACGTCGATCATGTAGCGGTTGTCGGCGTGGTTCCAGGTGGAGATCGAGGTGATCTGCGGCTCCGCCTCGGCCAACCAGCGCATCATCTCGATCTTGAGCAGCAGACCCAGCCGGTGACCGCGGTGGTCGCGGTGCACAGCTGTGTCGCCCTGACCGGCCCGCTCCGGCCGGAGCGGGTTGACCACCACGAGCGTGTGGCCACCGATCACCCCGGTCTCGCGGTGCCGGGCCGCCAGCCGGTAGATCCGGTCGCCGCGGCCCTCCCGGGCGGACTCGATGTCCCGCAGCCGGGCCACGTCGAAGACCTCGTCCTCGAAGGTGAGATCGCCCATCGGGGCGTCGTTGATGGCCTCGGTCACCTCGACCAGCTGGGCCAGCAGCTCGTCGGAGTGCGGCGGCACCAGCCGCTCGAGCACGTAGTCCGAGGCGGCCACGGTCGCCTGATCGTGCAGGACGTCGACGGCGGCGGTGTCGACCTCGCTGAGCACCTGCTTGCGACGGGCGTCGTGGCTGGCGTAGTGGAAACCGTGCGCCTCCAGGAACGCGCGGCTGCCGGCGTCGTCCTCGGCCGTGCCCAACCAGATCGTCGTCCGGCCTGCCTCGGTGGCCCGTCGGACCAGCTCGGCGACCAGGGCGGTGCCGTGCCCACGGCGCCGGTGCTCGGGGTGGACGATCACGTTGCCCCAGAGCAGGTGGAGGTTGTCCCGGCGCGGCAGGTCGACCTCCAGCACGGCCACCGCCTGACCGTCGGGGCCGACGTAGAGGTAGCGGGTCTCGGGGTCCAGATCCCAGCCGAACTCCAGCCAGCGCGCGGCCAGCTCGGGGATGCCCGGGTCCTCGTCCGGGTCGTCGACCCGCTGCGCGGCGTTCAGCAGCTCGACCGACGCGGTCACCGCGGCGAGGTCGTGCGGGTCGACCCGCACCAGACGCATGGCGTCGGCGTCGGCGGTGACGGGGTCGGCGGCGAGGGATCCGGAAACAGCAGCAGGCATGTCAGTCACTGTGACGCAGGTCTCTTGGTCGCTGCCACTAGTTTTCCGAGGGACGGAAGGAGACGGGCATGGCGCGCGTGGTGGTGATCGGGGCAACGGGGCACGTCGGTGGCTACCTGGTGCCGCGACTGGTCGGGGCCGGGCACGAGGTGGTGGCCGTCAGCCGCGGTGAGTCCTCGCCGTACCGGGAGGACCGGGCCTGGCAGCAGGTCGAGCGTCGGCGGCTGGACCGCGATGCCCTGGAGGCCGACGGTCGCTTCGGGACCGAGATCGCGGCGCTCGGCGGCGACGTCGTGGTCGACCTGATCTGCTTCACCGCCGACAGCGCCCGCCAGCTGGTGCAGGCGGTGGGGGACGACCTCGACCTGCTGGTGCACATCGGCACCGTCTGGACCCACGGTCACTCGGTGGCGGTGCCGACGCCGGAGGACGTGGTCAAGCACCCGTTCGGTGCGTACGGGATCGCCAAGCTGGAGATCGAGCAGTATCTGCTCCGCGCCGCCCGGCGGGACGGGCTGCCGGCCACGATCGTGCACCCGGGACACATCGTCGGCCCCGGCTGGGTGCCGCTGAACCCCGCCGGCCACTTCAACCCCGAGGTGTACGCCACCATCGCCCGCGGCGAGCCCCTGACCCTGCCGAACCTGGGTCTGGAGACCGTGCACCACGTGCACGCCGACGACGTCGCCGGGGTGGTGATGGCCGCCATCGAGCACCGCAGCGCCAGCATCGGCGAGAGCTTCCACGCCGTCTCCGAGCAGGCCCTCAGCCTGCGCGGCTACGCCGAGGAGCTGTACCGCTGGTTCGGGCACGAGCCCCGGCTGGAGTTCCTGCCGTACGCGCAGTGGGCCGCCGACCGCGACCCGGACGAGGCCTCGGCGACCTGGGACCACATCGCGCACAGCCCCAGCTGCTCGATGGCCAAGGCCAGTCGACTGCTGGACTTCCGCCCCCGGTACAGCTCGCTGGCCGCCGTGCAGGAGTCGGTCGGCTGGCTGATCGACCAGGGCCGCCTGACGCTCTGATGCCTCCCGCGCTCCGGCGTCCAGGGTGGCGTCGGGGGCGACAAGTCCTGGACCCTGCGTTATGGTGACGTCATGGCTGGCTTCGAGCGTCCCCGCCTGACGGGCGGACTGCTCCTCCTTCGCTGCCGCAGCAGGGCCCACTAGGGCCGGCGCCCTCGCTGCGGAGTTTGTCGTGCGTCCGGTCCGACAACCGCACACCAGCAGCGAGGAACAGATGACCAGCTCGACCCCCAACCCCGACTCGACCAGCACCGACTCGACCAGCACCAGCTTCGGCACCCGGACCCAGTCCGTGCCCACCCAGCAACCCAGCCCGATGCCCTTCCAGCGCTACCGCGCGTACGACGGTGTCGACCTGCCGGACCGCACCTGGCCGAGCAAGCGGATCGAGCGGGCCCCCCGCTGGCTGAGCACCGACCTGCGGGACGGCAACCAGGCCCTGATCGACCCGATGACCCCGGCCCGCAAGCACAAGATGTTCGACCTGCTGGTGGCCATGGGCTACAAGGAGATCGAGATCGGCTTCCCGTCGGCCAGCCAGACCGACTTCGACTTCGTCCGCCAGCTGATCGAGGGCGGCAAGATCCCCGACGACGTCACGGTGTCGGTGCTGACCCAGGCCCGCGAGGACCTGATCGAGCGCACTGCGCAGTCCCTGGTGGGCGCCAAGAGCGCGACGATCCACATGTACAACGCGACCGCGCCCCTGTTCCGGCGGGTCGTGTTCCGGGTCGACAAGGCCGAGTGCATGGCGATCGCCACCCACGGCACCGAGCTGGTGATGAAGTACGCCGAGCAGCACCTGGGTGACGTCGAGTTCGGCTACCAGTACTCCCCGGAGATCTTCACCGGCACCGAGCCGGACTTCGCCGTGGAGATCTGCAACGCGGTGATGGACGTCTGGCAGCCCGCGGCCGGTCGCGAGATCATCCTGAACCTGCCGGCCACGGTGGAGATGTCCACGCCCAACACCTACGCCGACCTGATCGAGTGGTTCGGTCGCCAGATCCGCAACCGCGACCACGTAGCCATCTCGCTGCACCCGCACAACGACCGCGGCACCGCCGTCGCCGCCACCGAGCTGGCCATGATGGCCGGGGCCGACCGGGTCGAAGGCTGTCTGTTCGGGCACGGCGAGCGGACCGGCAACGTCGACCTGGTCACCCTGGGCATGAACCTGTTCTCCCAGGGCATCGACCCGCAGATCGATTTCTCCGACATCGACGAGATCCGTCGCACGGTCGAGTACTGCACCAACCTGCCGGTCCACCCGCGCCATCCGTACGCGGGCGACCTGGTCTACACCGCCTTCTCCGGCTCCCACCAGGACGCCATCAAGAAGGGCCTGGAGGATCTGGACTCCCAAGCCGCCGAACGGGGGATCCCCGTGGCCGAGATGGAGTGGGAGGCGCCCTACCTGCCGATCGACCCGCACGACGTCGGCCGCACGTACGAGGCGGTCATCCGGGTCAACAGCCAGTCCGGCAAGGGCGGCGTGGCGTACATCATGAAGACCGAGCACAACCTGGATCTGCCGCGCCGGCTGCAGATCGAGTTCTCCCGGGTGGTCCAGGCCTACACCGATGCCGACGGCGGCGAGGTCAGCACGGAGGCTCTCTGGACCGTCTTCGAGCGGGCCTACCTGAAGCCCGACCGGCCGCTCGAGCTGGTCGAGGTGTCCAGCGCCGGCGGCGCCGGCCGCACGTACGGGGTGAGCGCCACGGTGGTCGACCGCGGCCAGACCCGCAAGATCACCGGGGAGGGCAACGGACCGGTGTCGGCCTTCGTGGACGCCATCTCCGCGTTGGGCTACCGGGTCCGGGTCCACGACTACGCCGAGCACGCGCTCTCCTCCGGCGGGGATGCGCAGGCCGCCGCGTACGTGGAGTGCGAGGTCGGCGACGGTGACGACGCCGCGGTGCTGTGGGGGGTGGGCATGGACGCCAACATCGTCACCGCCTCACTCAAGGCCGTGGCCTCCGCGGTCTGCCGCGCCGCCTCCTGAGCGACCCGAACCCTCACACGCGACGCCGCTCGAGTTCGGTCCACCCCGAGGTGATCCGCTCGGGTTCCGTCCAGCTGCTCGAGGTGCACCTCGTGCGGTTGAACCGAACTCGAGCGGATCGAGCGCGGCTGGTGGTCGAGGATCGGCACTCAGTCGAGGATCGGCGCTGGGGCACCGATCATCGCTGCCGCCGGACGGGGGCGGATCTGTCATCTAGGGTCGCCGAGTGGTCAGATTGCTCCGTGTCGCGCTCGTCGTCGTGGTGCTCTTGGCGGGTCAGCTGATGGCGCGCCCTGCGGCAGCCCTCGGCGGCTCGGGGTGGCTGCACACCGACGGGTCCACGATCAGGACCGCTGACGGGCGACCGTACGTGATCAGGGCCGTGGCCTGGTTCGGGATGGAGACCTCCGGCTGCGCACCGCACGGGCTCTGGCAGATCTCCCTGGACGACGGTCTGGCGCAGATCGCGTCCTTCGGCTTCACCACGATCCGGTTGCCGTTCTCCAACGAGTGCCTGCACGCCCCGAGCGTGACCGGTATCGACGCCCGCGCCAACCCCGATCTGGTCACGCTGACCCCGTTGCGGCTGATGGACCGGGTGATCGCCCGAGCCAAGGCGCACGGACTGACGGTGATCTTGGACCGGCACCGACCGGACTCCTCCTCGCAGTCGGCGCTCTGGTACACCGCCGGCGTCTCCGAGCAGCAGTGGATCGAGGACTGGCGGATGCTCGCCGCGCGCTACGCCGACGAGCCGACAGTGATCGGTGTCGACCTGCACAACGAGCCGCACGGCGAGGCCTGCTGGGGCTGCGGTGATCAGCAGCGCGACTGGGCCGCCGCCGCCACGCGGGCCGGGAACGCTGTGCTGGCAGAGAACCCACGCCTGCTGGTGATCATCGAGGGGGTCGAGAGGGCTGCCGACGGCGCCGCTACCTGGTGGGGTGGGGGACTCGCCGACGTCCGTACGCACCCCATCCGGCTCGATGTCGCCGACCGCGTCGTCTACTCGCCCCACGACTACCCGGCGTCCGTCTTCCCGCAGTCCTGGTTCGCCGACCCGGCCTACCCGGCGAACCTGGCGCAGCAGTGGACCCGGACCTGGGGCTACCTGGTCACCGAGAACATCGCGCCGGTGCTGCTGGGCGAGTTCGGGACCCGGCTGCAGACCACCTCCGACCGCCAGTGGCTGGCGTCCCTGGTGGACTACCTGGACACCCACCAGATCAGCTTCGCCTACTGGTCGTTCAACCCCAACAGCGGCGACACCGGCGGGTTGGTGGCCGACGACTGGGTCACCCCGCAGCGCGACAAGCTCGAGGCGCTGCGACCCCTGCTGGGTCGGGGAGCACCGGCTCCGATCGCCACTCCGTCGGCGACGGCGACTCCCACCCCGGGGCCGAGGACGACTGCGACGCCGACGGCCAGTCCGACCCCGACGGCCAGTCCGACCCCGACGGCCAGCCCGACCCCGACGGGCTCGCCCTCGGTGAGCCCGGCCGGTGACCTGACGGGGGAGTGGCGGCTGGGCTCCGCGTGGGCCGGTGGCTACGTCGCCGAGGTGACCCTGCGGGCGACTGCTGGTCGGTCGGGCTGGACCCTCAGCTACGCCGATCCCGCGGCGCGCTCGGTGGTCAACGCCTGGGGGATGCGCTGCCAGGTCGCCGCCGGCCGGGTCAGCTGCACGGGTGCCGACTGGGCGGTCGAGGTGCCGCCCGGCGGCCAGCGTGGTGGTGGGGCTGCAGGTCGAGACAGCCGGGGAGCCGCCGACCACACCGAGCCTCGAGCTGACCTGAGGCTCAGCTGTCGAAGCCGTTGGCCTTGGTCTTCTCCGGGGCGTCCGGATCGAACAGCCACTGCCGGAACACCGGCGTCAGGTCGACGGTCGTCAGCTGCTGCGCGGCCGCCATGAAGTCCTCCAGGCTGCGGGCCCCCCCGCCGCCAGACGTCGACGCAGCGGAGCCCTGGGCCCAGCTGCGGACCAGCTCCGCGTACGCCTGGTCGCCCATCACGTTCCTGATCGCCTGCAGCGCCATCGGGCCGCGGACGTAGACGGTGTCGAACAGCCGGGCCGGCCCCGGATCGATCATGGTCACCCGCCAGAACCCCGGTTCGCTCTTGGTCCGCTCGTAGGTGGCGTCGAGCTCGGCGTCGGCGGACCGGCCACCGCGCCGCTCGACCACCTCCCAGTAGGCCCACGACGCGAACGCCTCGTTGGTGAAGATGTCGTTCCACTGCAGCAGCGTCACGTGGTCGCCGAACCACATGTGGGCCAGCTCGTGCACCAGCAGCTCGTCGCCGAAGCGGTCGTCGAGCAGCGAGCTCGCGTCGTACACCGGTCGGGTGGCGGTCTCCAGGCCGGCGAACCACAGCGAGGTGGCCGGCACGAAACCCCCCATCTCGCTGTACGGGTACGGTCCGGCGAACGCCTCGATCTCCTTGATCAGGGCGGGCGTGCGCTCCAGTGCGCTGAACAGCTTCGCCCGTTCCTCGGCCGGGAAGCGGGTGCTGGCCGCGTAGACGTACGGGCGTCCGTCCGCCTCACCCTCGCGCAGCTCGTAGTGACCGATGGCCAGGAACGACGCGTACGTGGGCAGGGGCTCGCTGGTGACCCACCGCCAGGTGTCGAAGTCGGCGTCCTGGGCGGTGTCCTTGCTGGCCAGTCGGCCGACGCTGATCGCCTGGTACTCCTTCGGCACCCGCACCGAGACGTCCAGCGTGGCCGGGTCCGACGGGTGGTCGTTGGCCGGGTACCACCAGGCCGACGACTCCGGTTCGCCCGCCACCGTCCACTCGTCCTCGCCGGATCGCCAGGGAGGATCCTCCAGCCCGTCGCGGCGCAGCTTGCCGGGTCGCCCCGCGTACTCCACCGTCACCGTGAAGGTCTGACCCGCCGCGACCGGCCGGGCCGGGGTGATCCGCAGGTCCTGGAAGCCCTCGAGGTCGAACGCCGCCTCCACGTCGTCGACCCACACCCGGCTGGTCGGCAGCGCCAGATCGAGATAGAGCTCGGTGAGCGCCGTGGTGGCCCGGGCCGCGACGACCGTACGACCGGTGAGCTGCTCCGTCACCGGGTCGAAGTCGACCGCCACGGTGTAGCTCGTCGCGTCGTAGCCGCTGCTGCCGAAGTCGGGGAAGTACGGGTCGCCCACGCCGTTCGCGCCCCCCTGCGCCGAGGTGGCCGGTCCGCCGCCGCGCACGGCAGCGGGCGGCCAGTCGCCGCGGTAGCGCAGCACCGCGATCCCGACCGGCGCCGCCAGGGCGGCGACCAGCAGCACCGCCAGGACGGCGGCGATCGGGTAGACGAAGCGCGGAGGTCGGTAGGCCGCGGGCGGCGACCAGTGCGCTGGCGGCTGGAAGCTCATCGGGCCGGCGTCACCGCTCGGTCCCATGCGCTCGCATCATCGTTCGGACCTCATCCGCTCCCGGCCTCATTCGCTCGCGTCACCGCTCGGACTCATTCGCTCGCGTCACCGCTCGACGTGAGCGAGGGAGCGCAGACCTCGGTCGAGGTGCCAGACCAGGTACGCCGAGGTGAGTCCGCTGGCCTCCTTGGCCACCGCCGGATCGACGTCCCGGGTCGCGGCCCAGCGGCCCTCCAGCAGGGCGCCGAGCAGCTCGAAGGTGGCCGCCGACGGCCGGGCCGACCCCGCCGGCCGGCAGCGCTCGCAGACCGCCCCGCCGGACACCGGGGAGAACGCCTGGTGCGGCCCGACCACCCCGCAGCGGGCGCAGTGGCTGAACGACGGCGCGTAGCCGGCGATGGCCAGGGCGCGCAGGAAGTAGGAGTCCAGGATCATCGTCGCCGGGCGGGCGCCGTCGTTGGTCCCGGTGCCGAGGGCCTTCAGGGCGCCGACCAGCAGCTGGTACTGCTGCACGGCCGGCTCACCGACCTCCGGCACCAGCCGGTCGGCGGTCTCCAGCATGGCCTGGCCGGCGGTGTAGGAGGGGTAGTCGTCGCACAGCGGCTCACCGAACGCGTGCAGCGACTCCACCTGGGTGACGACGTCCAGCGACCGGCCCTCGGCGAACTGCAGGTCGACGTGCGAGAAGGGCTCGAGCCGCGCCCCGAACTTCGACGAGGTCCGCCGCACCCCTTTGGCCACCGCGCGGACCTTGCCGCGGCCGCGGCTGAGCATCGTGATGATGCGGTCCGCCTCACCCAGCTTGTGGGTGCGCAGCACGACTGCTTCATCGCGGTAGGTCGGCACCTCGCTATTGTCGCTGACGTGGCCAAGGACACCCCTCGACGCGGCCGGACCGGCCCACCCGCCCTGCCGACCCCACACCCGAGCGGGGCCCGGGCCCCGGTGCTCCCCGCCGCGAAGCTGCCCCGGCACGTGGCCATCGTGATGGACGGCAACGGCCGCTGGGCCAAGGCGCGGAACCTGCCCCGCACCGAGGGCCACCAGCGCGGTGAGGACTCGCTCTTCGACGTGGTCGAGGGCGCCATCGAGGTCGGCGTGAAGTACCTGTCCGCGTACGCCTTCTCGACCGAGAACTGGAGCCGCTCGCCCGACGAGGTGCGTTGGCTGATGGGCTTCAACCGCGACGTCATCCGGCGGCGGCGCGACCAGATGGACGCGATGGGCGTCCGGGTCCGCTGGGCCGGACGTCGGCCCCGGTTGTGGCGCAGCGTGATCGCCGAGCTGGAGGAGGCGGAGCGCCGGACGGTCGACAACGACGTGCTGACGCTGCAGTTCTGCGTCAACTACGGCGGGCGGGCCGAGATCCTGGACGCCACCCGCCGGATCGCCGAGCTGGCCGCCGAGGGACGGCTGGACCCGAGCAAGATCACCGAGAAGCGCTTCCGCCAGTTCCTGGACGAGCCCGACATCCCCGACGTCGACCTGTTCGTGCGCTCCTCGGGGGAGCAGCGCACCTCCAACTTCCTGCTCTGGCAGTCCGCGTACGCCGAGCTGGTCTTCCTGGACCGCCTCTGGCCGGACTTCGACCGCCGCGACCTGTGGCACGCCATCCAGCTCTACGCCGACCGCGACCGCCGGTACGGCGGCGCGGTGCCCAATCAGGTGAGCTGAGCCGCGTCGGACGCCGGACCTGTGGTGGGGACCACTAGCCTGCAGGCAGCGCCGGACCGGGGGTGACGGTGCCACGTCGTCGTGGTGAAAGGAGTCGCTCGCGTGGACGAGCCCGATTCGAGCCGTCCGGCGCGCCGTCGTCGTCGCCGGGTGATCATCGTCTCGGCGGTGGTGGTCGTCCTGGTCGTGCTGGGACTCGGCGCCTTCCTCGGGCAGCGCGCCCTGGCCGCCAAGGCCTCCCTGGAGCAGGCGCAGGCCCAGCTCCTGACCTTCCGTGCCGCCCTCGGTGACCCCGACCAGGATCTCCCCGCCCTCGCGGCTCAGATCAGCACCAGCACCGGGGACGCTGTTCGGCAGACCCGCGGGCCGGTCTGGTCCGCGGCGGAGCACGTGCCGGTGATCGGGTCCAACCTGACGGCGTTCCGGCAGACCACGGAGCTGGTCGACGGTGTGGTGCGGGACGCGGTCGTGCCCTTGGCCACGGCGGCGAACGGGGTCAGCGTCGAAAGCCTTCGGCCGCGGGACGGGGCTCTCGACCTGGCGCCCTTGACGCGGTTCGCCGGGGCCGTGGACGGCATCGACGACGCGATCCAGCGGGCCACCACGAACGCGCGGCAGATCGACACCGCGCGCGTCCTGCCGCAGCTGCGCGGACCGATCACCGAGCTCACCGAGCAGCTGGCGCAGGTCGCGCCGCTCAGCGCCGAGGCCCGCCGGGTCCTGCCGCTGCTGCCCGCCGTGCTCGGCGGCGACGGCACCCGCCACTACCTGCTGATGTTCCAGAACAACGCCGAGGAACGCGCCAGTGGGGGCAACCCGGCGTCGTTGGCGATGGTGACCGTCGACCAGGGCAAGATCAGCCTCGGTCGCCAGGCGAGCTCGAGCGACTTCCCGAGCCCGTACGCGAAGCCGCCGTACGACCCGAGCGGCCCGGGGAACGAGGACTGGCCGAGCGTCTACACCGACTACGCCTCGACCTACCTCACCAACATCACCATGACCCCCGACTTCCCGACCACCGCCCAGATGGCCCGAGCCATGTGGCGGAAGGAGTTCGGCGGCCAGGTGGACGGGGTGATCTCGTTCGACCCGGTGGCGCTGTCCTACCTGCTCCGCGCGACGGGACCGATCGACCTCGGGAACGGCATCACGATCGACTCCTCGAACGCGGTCTCGTTCCTGCTCTACGACGTGTACGCGAAGTTCCCGGACCCCGACGACCAGGACCGGCTGTTCGCCGCGGTGGCCGGCAGCGTGTTCGCCAGCCTGATCGGCGGCGACACCGACGCGCAGGCCTACCTCGACCAGCTGCGGCCGATGATCGCCGAGCAGCGACTGAAGCTGTGGAGCAGGAACGGCGACGAGCAGGCAGTCATCGTCGCCTCTCCGGTCGGCCTGATGATGCCGGCGGACAACCGCAGCGCCACGGTCCTCGGGGTCTACAACAACGACGACGCCACCTCGAAGATGAGCTACTTCATGGACCAGTCGGTCTCCGTCACCACCCGCAGCTGCGCCGCAGAACCCACGTACACCGTGAAGGCGACGGTGAGCAACACCCTGAAGCCGAGCCAGGTCGACAGCCTCCCCGAGTACGTCCGCGCCCACCAGAAGCGCATCCCGCCCGGTGGGGACCGTCAGTGGGTGCAGCTCTACGGCCCGGTCGGGGCCACCCTGGAGTCGGTGACCATCGACGGCAAGCCGGTGGTCTGGGGCACCAACCTGCAGGCTGCGGCGAACACCAACGAGAAGGCCACCGGGGTCGACGTCCGTCGGCCGGCGGTGCAGGGCACCATGTACGGCCGCCCGGTGGGCGTGGTCAGCATCACCCTCGGCCCGAGCAGCCGGACCACGGTGACGGGGGAGTTCACCGGCACGGCGCAGGACAGCCCGACCGTCAGCGTCAGCCACACCCCGAAGGTGCGCGCCGTGCCCGTGAAGATCAGCGAGGGGACGTGTCGGTGAGGGAGTCCGGACCTCGACGGTGAGGCGAGGTCAGCAGTCGCCGCAGGTACCGAAGATCTCGAGGTCGTGACTGACCTCGCGGAAGCCGTGCTCGGCGGCCACGGCGTTGGCCCAGCGCTCCACCGCAGGACCGGACACCTCGACCGTACGACCGCAGCTGCGACAGACCAGGTGGTGGTGGTGCCCGTCGGAGCAGCGGCGGTAGGCGGTCTCACCGTCGGCGGTCCGCAAGGCGTCCAGCTCGCCGGACTCCGACAGCACCTGCAGGGTGCGGTAGACCGTGGTGAGACCGATGCTGTCACCCCGCCGCCGCAGCTCGTCGTGGATCTGCTGGGCCGTCCGGAACTCGTGCAGCTCGGCCAGCACGTCCTGCACCGCTGCCCGCTGGCGGGTGCGGCGTTGCGGGGACGCTGCAGTCGGCTGGCTGGTCATGCTCCCTCGGGCGGTGTGGTCAGGGTCTGGGGTCGCATCGAGCTCAGTGCTCGTCGTAGTGATCACCGTGCGAGGCGTGCCGGTGGCCCTCGTGCACGTAGTCGGTGTGGTCGCCGTGCCGGATCTCCGGGTGCTCGCAGTCCGGTCCGTGGCGGTGCGGATGGTCTTCCGGCACCTCCGTGTGCAGGGTCAGCGCGTCGTCCTCGACCAGCTCCGGTAGCACGGGAGCCACTCTACGTCGCCGCGCGACGAGGGCCGAGAACGGCCAGCTGAGGGCGAACACCGTGATGGCCAGCATCACGATCAGGGCTCCCGGTGGGGTGTCGAGGTAGAACGAACCGACCGCGCCGCCGACCGTCACCGCCACGCCCACGGCGATCGCGGCGACCAGTGCGGCGTAGAAACCGCGGACCAGGTTCTGGGCGGCAGCCACCGGCACCACCATCAGCGCGCTGACCAGCAGCAGACCGACGGTCCGCATGGCCAGGGTCACGGTCACCGCGGCCAGCACCACGATGAGGATGTTGTAGAAGCTCGTCCGCAGGCCCTGGGTGCGGGCGTACTCCTCGTCGGTGCTGACCGCGAACAGCTGCGGCGCCAGACCGAGCGTGGGCACCAGGACCAGCACCGCGAGGACGACGATCACCCACAGGTCGGCCGAGGTCACCGTGGTCAACGAGCCGAACAGGTACTGCGACAGCGCCGCTGCGCCCTGTCCGGCGATGCCCGACATCAGCACCCCGGCCGCCAGACCGCCGTAGAACAGGATGGCCAGGCCGACGTCGCCGGTGGCCTTGCCCCGTTGGCGCAGGATCTCCACCGCCACCGCACCGGCCACGCAGACCGCCACCGCCCACGGGACGGGTGCCTGCCCGGTCAGCAGCGCCAGCCCGACCCCGGCGATCGCCACGTGACCGAGACCGTCGCCCAGCAGGCTCAGTCGCCGCTGCACGATGTAGATGCCGATGGCCGGGGCGATGATCCCGGTGAGCAGTGCGGCCAGCAGCGCGCGCTGCATGAACGGGTAGCTGAGGATCTCGATCATCGGCGTTCCACCGTCCCGTCGAGCAGACCGCCGGGCCCGCTCGGTCCGACGTGCTCGTGCCCGGTGTGGTCGTGGTGTGCGTGCGCGCTGTGGGCGATCTCGTCGAGGGTTCCCTGGGCCACGATCCGGCCCTCGCGCAGGACCACTGCCCGGTCGATCAGCGGGGTCAGCGGGCCGATCTCGTGCAGCACCACGACCACCGTCAGACCCGCGCTGACCCGGGCCGAGATGACGTCGGCCAGCACCTGCTGGTGCTCCAGGTCGACGCCGGCCGTCGGCTCGTCCAGCACCAGCAGCTCCGGCTCACCGGCGAGCGCCCGGGCGATCAGGACGCGCTGCTGCTGCCCCCCGGACAGCTCCCGGACGTCGGACCGGGCCCGCCCGCCCATGCCGACCAGGTCGAGGGCGTCGCGGACGGCGGCCTTGTCCCGGGCGGTCCGGGGGAGGAACGGTCGCCGCAACGACAGGCGACCCGAGGAGACGATCTCGGCCACCGTGGCTCCGCTGCCGGCCGCCGCGGAACGCTGGGGCACGTAGCCGACCCGCGACCAGCGGCGGAAGCGGCTCAGCGGCTCACCGAACAGCGAGACGGTGCCACGCTCGATCGGCAGCAGTCCGAGCACCGAGCGGACCAGCGTCGACTTGCCCGACCCGTTGCCGCCGAGCAGGGCCACCGCCTCGCCGCTGCTCACGGTCAGCGTGATGCCGCGCAGCACCGGGAGCCGCCCCAGCAGCACCGACAGGTCCTCGACCTGCAGGACCGGTTCGGCGCCGGCGGGTCCCGCCCCGGCGCGCGGGGTCACCGGCATCCGTTGGCCTTCTCCAGGGCGACCAGGTTGGTCTGCATGACGGCAATGTAGTTGTCCCCGCGGGACTCCGGCGTGATCGCCTCGATCGGGTCGAGCACGTCGGTCCTCAGGCCCAGGTCGCCGGCGATCGACGTGGCCACGGCGGGGGAGACCAGGGTCTCGTAGAAGATCGTGGTGACGCCGTGCGCCTTGGCCTCCTGCTGCACGGCGGCGATCCGGGCCGGCGACGGCTCGGCGTCCGGCGTCAGCCCGCTGATGCCGATCTGGGTCAGGCCGTACTGCTCGGACAGGTAGCCGAAGGCTGCGTGGCTGGTGATGAACTCGCGCCGGTCGCAGGTCTTCAGACCGGCGGTGTAGGAGGAGTCCAGCGTGGTCAGCTCCTTGGTCAGCGTCGCCCCGTTCGCGCGGTAGTCGGCGGCGTGGTCGGGGTCGATCTGGGCCAGCTGGGCGACCACGGCGTCGGTGATCGTGACCATGTTCTGCGGGTTCAGCCAGACGTGCGGGTCGAGACCGCCGTGGTCGTGCCCCTCCTCGCTGTGCACGTCACCGGGGGAGTCGTCGGCGTCGTCGTGCGCGTGCTCCTCGGCCTGCGTCTGCAGTGGCACCACGCTCGTGGTGTCCAGCACGTGCTGGTTGCCGCTCTGGGCGACCGCCTCGTCCACCGCGGGCTGGAAGCCCTTGATGTAGACGACGGCGTCGGCGTCGGTGACCGAGGCCACCTGCCGCGGGGTGAGCTCGACGTCGTGCGGCTCCGCACCTGCCTGGGTGAGGCTGGACACCGCACCGTGGTGACCCGCCACGCGCTCGGCGACGAACTGCAGGGGATAGAACGCCGTGACGACCTTCAGCTGACCAGGCTGGGCCGAGCTCGGCTCCCCGGTGGTGCCGCAGGCTGCCGCAAGGAGGAGGGAGCAGCCGACAGCGACGGCGCCGAGCGCGCGCGGGATGTTCAACATGGGAACCATTTTCATATAAGTGGCAATGGTTTTCAACTCGGCTCGCGCTGGGGCATCGGATGCGGGGTCCCGTGCGGGCCGAATGCCGCCGGCGAGTCACGGACGGCGCGTGAGGGTGCCGGACGGGGACCGGGTGCCGCCGGGGAGTCACGGACGGAGCGCGGGGGCGCCGGCCCCGGACGCCACCGGGATAGGGTCCACGCCGCGTCACATCGGCTCGTCTCGACGGACCCTGGCAGGATGGTCGGGTGGCCGATCAGCGCAGGAAGTCCGACAACCGGAACAGCCCGGGCGTCTCCCGGCCCGCGAGCACGGGCAACCGCAAGCAGGTGGAGGACGCCAGCCGTCCACTCCTGGTGCGGTTGAGCGCGATGCCGCGACTGGTCGTCCCGCTCGGCACGCTGGTGCTGGTGGCCCTGGGGCTCTTCGCGCCGCTGTCCATCGCGCTGCCCGCCCTGGCCCTGGTCTTCTTCTTCTTCGCCTGGATCGCGTTCCTCTCCTGGCCGGTCGTGCTCGACCGGCGGCAAGGTGCTGCGCGGCGTGATGCTCGGTCTGGTGCTGGCCATGGCGATCAGCCGCTTCTGACGACAGCTTCCCAGGACGACCGCCGGCTGTGATCTTCGTGCGCTGCTGATCACCCGGTCCGGGTCACCTGGGGCGATCTCGCGGAAACCGCCCGGCGCGACGTGGTGCGTGTCACACTCGGGCTCTCGGGCTGCGCCGCTCAGTACCGGCGTCGCCCTGACTGTTCGGGGGGACAGGATGCGGAAGTCGTTGCTCGTCGGTCTGCTGGTGGTGCTCGGCACCCTGCTCGGGGCGTGCGGGGCGGCCACGCCCGACGCACCGGCCGCCGCTCCACCACCATCCCCGGCAACCTCCGCTTCGCCGGTCACGCGGGCGACCGCGAGCCCGTCGGTCCCGGCTCCGCCCCCGGCCCCGACCGCGGCCGAGCTGAAGAAGGCGCTGATCACCGCGCGTGATCTCGGCGACCCGTGGGTCCAGCCGAAGTCCGTCTCCACCTCCAAGGGCAAGAAGGGCGAGCTCTGCCCGGGTCACGTGTCCGCGACCAGCAAGGTGCCGCCTCGACCTGCGGTCAGCGCCAACTTCACCGAGGGCAAGGGCGACGGCAGGAACATCGCCTCGTTCGAGCTGTCCACGGCGGACGACGCGCAGAGCATCGCCCTGCGGTCGGCCTACGCGAAGGACCAGAAGGCGTGCGCGACGTACGTGGACGGCTCTGGCTTCCACGTCGTGCGCTCAGTGGAGGGGCCGGCGTCGGTGACCGGCGCGGACGAGGTGCTCGGGACCTGGGCCGAGCGGATCTACTACGACAAGGCGCACAAGAAGCTCGCGTACGCCCGGCACTACCTGGTGCTGCGTACCGGTGACGTCGTCACCTACGTCTCGTACGCGTTCCTGACCAAGAAGGGCGATCCGAAAGCGAAGGACTTCAGCAGCACCACGAAGCTGGCGGGGCGGCAGCTGAGCAAGAACGCCACAGTTCTCCGCTGACCGTTCTCCGCGACCGCGATGGTGGGCCGACTACGCGGCCGTGAACGCGGCCACCTCGGGCTGGACCAGCCGACTGAGCAACCGGTCCAGGACGAGGGCGCGGTCGAACTGCATCGCGTGGTTGCGGGCCCGGTGGGCCAGCTCCGCGCGGTCCTCCTCGGACAGCTGCAGCGCCTGGTCCAGAGCGGCGGCGATCGCGGCCGGGTCGTCGACCGGCACGATCAGGGCCGTGTCGCCGACCGCCTCGCCGATGCCGCCGGTGTCGGTGGTGATCACCGGACCGCCGCCCGACAGCATCTTCTCCACCAGGGCGATCCCGAAGGTCTCGACGAACTCCGGTCGCGGCTTGCTGGGCAGGGCGAACGCCGCACACCCGGCCATCAGCGGGGAGCGCTCGTCGTCGTCCACGTCGTCCAGGAACATGATCCGGTCCGCCGCCGGCGAGGCCGCGGCCACCTCCCGCAGCAAGCCGGCCTCGGGGCCGTTGCCGGCGATCACCAGACGCAGGTCGTCGCAGGCCCGGCTGGCGGCGAAGCCGGCGATCAGGTCGTCCACGCCCTTGGCATGGGCCAACCGGGACAGGAACAAGACGTACTCGCCGGCGACCAGTCCACGCCGGGCCAGCCGCTCCTGCACCTCCGCCGGGTCGGGATCCAGGAACTCCGTGGTGTCGATCGCGGGGTAGGAGATGGCCACCCGCTCGGTGCACTGCGCGGCGAAGTGCGTGCCGTGTCGGGCGTCGATCGCCTCGGCCGACTCGATGATCAGCCGGCGGGTGTAGTCAGAGACAGCCACCGGGATGTCGGAGCCGAGGTAGGCCGACAGGACGTGGGCCGCCGCGCCGAACCGGTTCTCCTCCACACAGGAGCGGACCACGTTGGTCACGTCGGAGCCGACCGCCTCGGCGATCGTCACCACGTTGACGGGCAGCCCGGTCGCCTCGGCGGCCCGGATGGCGTCGGAGATGGCGATGGTGTGCGGACTCAGGTAGAGCGACATGGCCAGCGTCGGCACGCCGTCGGTGAACAGCTCGACCAGCCGGCCGGTGAGTCCGGACAGGTAGCGCCCGTCGGGCACCTTGTAGTCGCCGACCGGCTCCGGGCGCTCCACGATGATGCCGTCGCTGTACGGCGCGATGCCGTCCAGCGGCTTCAGCGGTAGCCCCGACTCGATCAGCCGGGCGATCGGCCAGGTGACGATCCGGACCTCGGTGAAACCACGGGTGAGCGCGGCCTCGGCCAGGTTGCGGGCCTCACCCGAGTGACCGCAGATCACCGGATCGGCGCGGACGACGATGACAAGACGTCGCAGGCTGGCGAACTCTGTCGTACGGGTGTTGCTGATCATGCGGTCACCTCCACGGGAAGGGGGGCACTGGACACGTCGGGAAAGCTCGAACCGGGCTCGGACACCGAGGGCGGCCGATGATCACGGCTCCACCCGCTGGGCTGCGGGCCGAGCGTGATCTCCAGCTGACCGCCCCGGTGCAGCTCGCGGGCGGACAGCCAGGACTGCTCCAGGGGCCGGCCGTTGAACCGGACCGACTGGACGTACTGGGGTGGACCGTCGGGAGTGGGTTCGACGAAGCCGGGGGCGTCGATCGACAGCTCTTGTCCGCCGAGGTCCAGCCGGGCGTGGGCGAACGACGGGGCGTTGATCAGGTAGAGACTCTGTCCGGCCACCGGGAACAGGCCGAGGCTGGCCCAGACGTACCACGAGCTCAGACCGCCGGAGTCGTCGTTGCCGGGCAGCCCGCCCCGACCGAGACCGAACTGGTTGTGCACCGCCGCGTGCACCACCTCGGCGGTCCTGTCCGGGCGGCCCAGGTAGTGGTAGGCCCAGGGGACCTCCATGTCCGGCTCGTTGTTGAGACCCTCGAAGCGGTTGAGGGCGTAGCCGGCGGCCAGCTCCTCGACACCCGGCCGCTCGCCCACCTGCTTGACCGGGTCGGCGCCGTAGCCGAAGAACTGGTCGAGCAACGCCAGGAAACGCTCGTCCCCACCGGCCAGCTCGATCCGGGCCTGCATGTCGTGCTGGATCCGGAACGAGTAGTTCCAGCGGCCGCCCTCGTAGTACGTCGAGTCGATCAGCAACCCGGTCTCGGGATCGAAGGCGTTCACCCAGCGGGTGGCCAGCGCCTCGAACTGGTCGGCCAGCTGGACGTCGCCGAGATGGCGGGCGACCAGTGCCGTGCAGTGGTAGGCGAAGGACAGGTCGAGGGTGTGGGTGACCGGGTGGGTGACACCGCGGAGCAGGTACTCCTCGCCGTAGGTGCGACGCAGGTCGGCGTCCATGTGACACAACGCCCAGTCCCAGTCGATGCCGGGTGTGCCCAGCTGGCAGAGGTCGGCCAGGAACGTCTGGGCCAGTGCGCTGGCCTGACGGGAGAAGCGGTCGGCGCCCTTGGCCATCCGGTAGCCGATCGGGAGGTTGCCCTCCTCCTCGCACACGTTGAGCAAGGCGTTGGCCAGCTCGACGGCCCGGTCGGGGAACAGGGCGGTGATCAACGGCAGCTGGGTGCGGTAGATGTCCCACATCGTGCACAGGTCGAACACGAAGGGACCGTCCATCGGCCAGAACGGGCTCTCGTTCTCCGCGAAGCAGGGCTTGATCAAGGAGTGGTAGAGCGCGGTGGCGAAGACGCTCCGGCGTTCGCTGGACGGGGTGTCGATGGTGACGGCGTCCAGGTGCTTGCGCCACTCGGCGGCCGTGTCGGCCCGGCGGGCGTCGAACCGGTGGGAGCCGGTGCTGCAGTCGGCCCGGAGGTTGTCCTGGGCCTGACCGACGCCGCGCAGGGAGAAGCCGAAGCGCAGCTCGACCACCTGGCCGGCCCGGGTCGGTCCCCGCCACATCAGGCCGAAGGGGCGGAGCGTGGTCGGGCGGATCCGGTCGAAGTCGAGCCGGGTGCCGCCGGGGACCAGCCGCCGGTCGTACCAGAGGAGCTGCCGGAAGTCCGGGCTGTCGCACTCCAGGTGGACGGCCAGCGGCGCCCCCTCGACGACCACCTCGGCCTGGGCGACGCCCGGCTCCACCGTCTCCAGGTGGGCCCGCAGCGGGACCGTGGCGCCGTACGGGATGAGGAGACCGCCCAGCGAGAGGTCGATGACGATCCGGGCGTCTGGGTGCTCGGGGAAGGTGTAGCGGTGCACGGCGCTGCGGGGACCGACAGTGACCTCGCAGCGGATACCCGACGACAGGGTGGCGGCGTAGTAACCGGGTTCGGCGACCTCGTCGGTGAGCTCCCAGCTGGTGCCCAGGGCGTCCAGCGGCTCCAGCATCGGAGTGACCCGGAAGTAGTTGTAGTACTTGCGGATCGCCCCGGTGCCGGACTGGTGGAAGTGGCTGAAGCCGGAGGCGATCTGCTGCTCGTGCATCCGCGGCGGGACGCCCTCGGTGTTCAGCTCGTACAGCCCGTAGCCGGTGGGATAGGCGCCGGAGTAGGAGCAGGCCGAGACCATGCCGAACGGGTAGACGGCGCCAGGGTGGGTGTTGCCGACCTGCGGCTTGGGCCACCACCAGGCTGGCGGCCAGGCCGTGCGGTGGGGGCAGCTCGGTCGCGCCGGTGCCGATGAAGGGGTCCACGTACTCGAACATTCAGCCTCGCTCTCGGCTGGCGGGTGACGTCGGTGCCGGTCTGGTGCTTCAGAACGGGTCTGCTGCTTCAGAACGTGTCTGCTGCTTCGGGGCACCGTCACGGTGCTCGGGTGAAACGACCGTAGGGTCTCGCGGTTACACCCGTGTTTCGCTGCCGTGAAGGCGCGATTGCGCTCGGCTCTCGCCGCCCCGCCCGCTTCCCCGGGGCCCGCGTGCGGCCGGCCGTACGCTGGCGTCCGTGATGGTCATCACCCGCTTCCAGGTCGTCGAGCCGGCCGCCTTCGTCGACCGGGTCGACGCCGCGCTGACGGTGCTGCGCGCCCGGGCCGGCTTCCTCGACGCCGCCCTGGAGCGCAACCTCGACGAGCCGGGGCTGTGGGCGCTGGTCACCCGTTGGGCGAACGTCGGCTCCTACCGACGGGCGCTCCAGGGCTACGAGGCCAAGATGGTCGTGGTGCCGCTGCTGTCGGAGGCGCTGGACGAGCCATCGGCGTACGAGGACCCGGCCCTGCACTGAGGCACATCTCGCGGGCGGATCGTGGACCGGACGGCTAGTCTGGTCAGTCGCGCCCTCCCAGCCGGGGAGGTCGACGACACCATCGTGGGAGCGAAGTTCCGTGGCACCGACCAGCCGTCTCGACAACGTCATCAGCCTGTGCAAGCGCCGGGGGTTCGTGTTCCCCGCCGGCGAGATCTACGGCGGCACCCGGTCGGCCTGGGACTACGGGCCGTACGGAGTGGAGCTCAAGGAGAACATCAAGCGGCAGTGGTGGAAGTCGGTCGTCCAGGGCCGTGACGACGTCGTCGGCCTCGACTCCTCGGTGATCCTGCCGCGTCAGGTGTGGGTCGCCTCCGGCCACGTCGGCGTCTTCACCGACCCGCTGGTCGAGTGCCTCAGCTGCCACAAGAGGTTCCGCGCCGACCACCTGCAGGAGGGGTACGCCGAGAAGCACGACGTGGCCGATCCCGACACCGTCGAGCTGACCTCGGTCCCGTGTCCCAACTGCGGCACCCGCGGCCAGTGGACCGAGCCCCGCGACTTCAACATGATGCTGAAGACCTATCTGGGCCCGGTCGAGGACGAGTCGGGGCTGCACTACCTGCGACCGGAGACCGCGCAGGGCATCTTCGTCAACTTCGCCAACGTGGTGCAGACCTCGCGGAAGAAGCCGCCGTTCGGCATCGGCCAGGTGGGCAAGTCGTTCCGCAACGAGATCACGCCGGGCAACTTCATCTTCCGCACCCGCGAGTTCGAGCAGATGGAGATGGAGTTCTTCGTCGTGCCCGGCACCGACGAGGAGTGGCACCAGTACTGGATCGACGAGCGGACCAGCTGGTACGTCGACCTCGGGGTGGACCGAGACAACCTGCGGCACTTCGAGCACCCGGCGGAGAAGCTGTCCCACTACTCCAAGCGGACGGTCGACATCGAGTACCGGTTCGGGTTCGCCGGCAGCGAGTGGGGCGAGCTGGAGGGCATCGCGAACCGCACCGACTTCGATCTGAAGACGCACAGCGAGCACTCGGGCACCGACCTGTCGTTCTTCGACCAGGCCGCCAACGAGCGCTTCACCCCGTACGTGATCGAGCCGGCCGCCGGCTTGACGCGGTCGTTGATGACCTTCCTGATCGAGGCCTACACCGAGGACGAGGCACCGAACACCAAGGGCGGCGTGGACAAGCGGGTCGTGCTCAAGCTCGATCCGCGGTTGGCGCCGGTCAAGGTCGCCGTGCTGCCGCTGTCCCGCAACGAGGCGTTGTCGCCGAAGGCGCGGGATCTGGCCAAGGAGCTGCGGAAGAGCTGGAACGTCGACTTCGACGACGCCCAGGCGATCGGCCGTCGCTACCGTCGCCAGGACGAGATCGGCACGCCGTACTGCATCACAGTGGACTTCGACACCCTCGAGGACGACGCCGTGACGATCCGCGAGCGCGACACGATGGCGCAGGAGCGGGTGGGCCTGGACCAGGTGACCGCGTACCTGGCGACGCGTCTGGTGGGCTGCTGATCTTGACTTCGTTCGGGTTGGGCGGCGGTGGTGGGGATCGCGCTGGGTCTCCGGTGGGGGATCGGCGGCTACCATCCGCCCTCGCAGGCTCGGGCTCCCGCCAGACCCGCCACGCCGCCTCACCCCCACCGGAGACCCAGCGCTCCGCGGTCGGCCGTGAGTCGGGTGGCCAGGATCAGCAGCCTGTTCTCGTGGACCAGTCGGTGACCTCGGCCGGGAGCCCCGATCCTGCGGCATCGCGTTCGATGGTCTTGGAAGGACTGGGTGGTGGTGAGACTGGTGTGCAGGGTTCCCGTGCTGGCGGGCTGAGTCTCGGCTCGCTGAAGGTTGATACGCCGGTGATCTTGGCGCCGATGGCGGGGATCACCAATGCGTCGTACCGGCAGCTGTGCCGGGAGCAGGCGGAGGCGGGGGCGGTGCCGGCGGGTGGGCAGGCCGGGCTGTTCGTCTGCGAGATGATCACCAGCCGGGGGATCGTCGAGCGGGACCGCAAGACCCAGGACATGCTGCAGTTCGACCCGGGGGAGCGGGTCCGGTCCGTGCAGCTGTACGGGGTCGACCCGGTGATCATGGGCCGGGCCACCGAGATCTTGATCAACGACTTCGCCGTCGACCACGTGGACCTGAACTTCGGCTGCCCGGTGCCGAAGGTGACCCGCAAGGGTGGGGGAGCGGCGCTGCCGTACAAGCGGCGGTGGCTGGAGCTGATCTTGACCGCTGTGGTCGGGGCGGCCACTCCGTACGGGGTGCCGGTGACCATGAAGACCCGGATCGGCATCGACCATGATCACCAGACGCACCTGGACGCGGGACGGATCGCGGAGCAGTCCGGGTGTGCGGCGATCGCCCTGCACGGGCGGACCGCGCAGCAGGCCTACTCGGGTGAGGCGGACTGGGACGCGATCGCCGCGCTGAAGCAGCACGTGAGCATCCCGGTGCTCGGCAACGGCGACATCTGGGAGGCCGGCGACGCCCTGGAGATGGTCCGCCGGACCGGCGTGGACGGGGTGGTGATCGGGCGGGGCTGCCTCGGGCGGCCGTGGCTGTTCCGCGACCTGGTCGACGCCTTCGCCGGGCAGGCGACCCGGACCCTGCCCACGCTGGGCGAGGTGGCGCGGATGGTGCGACGGCACGCCGAGCTGCTGGTCGGCTACAGCGACGAGGTGCACGGTCTGGCCGAGATGCGCAAGCACATGGCCTGGTACTTCAAGGGTTTCCCGGTCGGTGGCGACCTGCGCCGGGCCCTGGGGCTGATCTCCAGCTTCGACGACCTGGACACCGCCCTGGCTCAGCTCGAGCCAGACGTTCCGTTCCCGACCGCCGAGCTGGGATCGCCGCGCGGGCGGCAGGGTTCGCCGCGCACGAAGGTGGCCCTGCCCGAGCGCTGGCTGGACGACCCCTGGGCGGTCGACCTCGAGCTGGCGGACGCCGAGCTCGGGATCTCCGGTGGCTGACCCAGATCATCGGGCTGAACGGGATCCGCAGGAGATCTCCGTCCGGGCACAGCAGTGGGCCGCGACCATGCACGGTCACGCCGACGCCGGTCTGGTGCGGGCCCACGCCACCTCGCACGCCAGCGTCGGACCCGGTCCGGTGGTGGCCCGGGAGCTGCGGGAGGAGTGGGAAGCCGTACGCCTGCGGCCCGGGGCCACCCGCGCGCACGGAGCCGGGAACCGCAGCCGGCCCGAGGAACCGGACGCCGAGCGCACCTGCTTCGAACGGGACCGGGACCGGATCGTGCACTCCACCGCCTTCCGCCGACTGGCGGGCAAGACCCAGGTCGTGGTCTACCCCAGTGACCACCAGCGCACCCGGCTGACCCACGCGCTGGAGGTCGCCCAGGTGGCCACCTCCATCGCCCGCGGCATCGGGGCCAACGTGGCCCTGGTCGACGCGATCGCGCTCGGTCACGACTGCGGCCACGGACCCGGTGGGCACGCCAGCGAGGACGCCTTCGACGCCTTCATCCCCGAGGGCTACGACCACGGCCCGTGGGGAGCCGACGTGGTGCTCGCCCCGCTGAACCTGTGCACCGAGACCCTGGACGGGATCCGCAACCACTCCTGGTCCCGGCCGGCACCGGGGACCGTCGAGGGCGAGATCGTCAGCTGGGCCGACCGGATCGCCTACTGCGCCCACGACCTGGAGGACGCCGTCCACGCCGGCATCGTCGCCGAGTCCGACATCCCGGCCGAGGTGGCCGACGTCTGCGGACGGACCCGCCGGCAGCAGCTGCGCACCTTCGTCCGCGGCGTCATCAGGGCGGTCGACAGCTACGGCGAGGTCGGTCTGGACGCCACCCAGGCGTCGGCGCTGGCGGCGCTCCGGGCCTTCAACTACGAACGCATCTACGTCCGCCCGGCGTCGCTGGCCCAGTCGCGGGCCGTGGTCACGGTGCTGCGTGCCCTGGTCGAGTTCTACGTCGAGCACCCGGCCGAGCTGCCGGCGCCCTCCGGGCTCGCGGTCACGGCCGACGACCCGGTGCGCGCGGCGGTGGCGTACGTGGCCGGGATGACCGACCGCTACGCCTTCGACCGGGCCGTGGCCGAGCTGGGCTGGGACCCGGCCCGCCTCCCCCCGATGGCCAGCTGAGTCCCCGCCACCCGCGAGCCCTCGACGGGCGATCTGCGGACACATGTCGTCGAGAGGCGAGAACTGGCTCCTTCGCCCTTGCCGAAGCCGCCACTACTCGCCTGCGAGATGCGCTAGGTCCGCGACTCGAAGGCGGCGCACCATTCCCTCGTGAAGTGCGGGCCGGGTCCGTCGAAGCCTCGAGACACGAGCGCTGCGTGCACGCGGCGGACGACCTCTCGGGGTCGTCGGAGGTGGGCCTTCGCCACGCGCACTCCGAGCACCCCGGCTGCGGTGAGCTGCTCGTATCGATTCAGATCTTTGGCGAACGTGTCGGGATCGGTCCTGTGCTGGTCGCCCTCGTACTCGGCGGCCACCCGCCACGCGCGCAGGTAGAGATCGACCCTGGCGATGAAGCCCCGCTCGTCGCTCAGCTCGACGTTGCACTCGGGCTCGGGGAGCCCAGCCAGCACCAGCAGCAGCCGAAGTCGGCTCTCCTGGGGTGATTCGCTGCCCGCTCGTACGAGCTCCGCCGCGCGACGGGCCTTCCGACATTCCCGGCCCGTGGCGTCTCGGAGGGCCGCCCGGACGTCCTCGAGAGTGGCGCGGCCGTCTCTGACCAGCCAGTCTGCGGCCACGACCATGGTCGGCAAGTCCAACTCGGTCCTCGCTGCCACGAGGGCTGGCAGGGGCATCACCACCGACGTGACACTCGCCGGCATCTCGGCGGTCCGACGGACGCGGATGATCGCTCGCACAGAGTGGTGCTTGGCTGTCGTCACGTACCGATACGGGAGTTCTGAGCCGACGTCCACACCCCACAGGCGTAGCGCGCTGACACCATCGACGGCAGTCTGGTCCTGCGGGAGGGTTTTCAACCAGGCTGCGAGCATCACCTGCGTCGTCGCCTCGCAGGCGGCGTCGAGAAACAGACCATGGTCCAGTCTTCGCGTCCCCGGTCCCCGCAGCACTCCACGGCCGACCGCGGCAGTTGCAGCCTCGGCGGCGAGAAAGGCACCCGACGTCAAGGCCGGCGGGAGCGGTTTTCGGCGGGCCGGCACCCCGTCAACCCTGAGGCAGGGAGCCGTCGTCGGCTACGGCTACGACCTACCCGACGACACCTCGGCGCAAACGGACAACACCGCTCGGCGGAAACAGCGATCCTCCGACACGGCAAGAAACTACATCTAGGTAGTTACAAGCGCGACATTCCCATATATGGTGGTTGATGTAGTCGGTTCGGCCGGTCAGCCAGGGCGGTCGTCGTAAGAGGGAATCCGGTGCGAGACCGGAACTGCCCCGCAGCGGTGAACGAGAACGACCGCCGTCAACAGCACTGGGAGAGCTCCCGGGAAGCGACGGTCAGTAGGCCCGGTGGCCTCGTCGAGAGACGACACCACCCTGCTCGTGAGTCCGAAGACCTGCCACTACCGCCCGTGGGCCGATTCCGCGGGTGTGCGTCCGTGACCCCGTGGGAGGGCCGACGACGAAGCGTGCGTACCAGCTGGTGCGTGGACGCTTCTTCGACCCCCCGCCGGTCCCGGTCACCTCCGTAGCGTCACGAACGAGGGTTCCATGACTGCACCGTCCACCCCCATCACCGTCCGGGTCCGCAAGCGCGACGGCTCGCTCGAGCCGTACGACGGCTACGAGATCGCCCGGTCCATCTCCCACGCCGCCCAGGGTCTGGACGAGCAGGTCGCCCGGACCACCCAGATCTGTTCCGAGCTCGAGATCGTGCTGTTCGACGGCATCACCAGCGAGCAGCTCGACGAGGCGGTGATCCAGGTGGCGCTGCAGAACGCCCACGAGGACCCGGCCTTCGACACCATCGCGGCGCGGCTGCTGGTCAAGACGCTGTACAAGAAGGTGCTCGGTCAGACCCGGGACCTGTTCAGCGAGGGATCGGCGATCACCATCGCCGACCTGCACCGTGACCACTTCCCCGGCTACGTGGAGCACGCCGTACGGATCGGGCTCCTCGACCGCCGGCTGCCCGAGCTGTTCGATCTGGAACAGCTGGCCGCCGCTCTCGAGCCGAGCCGGGACGACCTGCTGCGCTACATCGGCGTGCAGACGATGCGGACCCGCTACATGCTCGCTGATCTCCCCGAGGGCGAGCACGGCGACCGGCGTCCGCTGGAGGTGCCGCAGTTCTTCTGGATGCGGGTGGCGATGGGTCTGGCCCTGAACGAGACCGATCCGACGTCGGCGGCCCTGGGCTTCTACGCCAAGATGTCGCAGCTGGACTACCTGGCTGCCGGCTCCACCCTGGTCAACGCCGGCACCTCGTACGCCCAGCTCTCCAACTGCTTCGTGATGCAGCTGGACGACGAGATCGAGCACATCGCCACCACCATCCGGGACGTGATGTGGCTGACCAAGGGCACCGGCGGGATCGGTCTGTCGGTCAGCAAGCTGCGCTCCGAGGGCTCACCCATCCGGTCCAACAACACCACCTCGACCGGCCCGATCCCGTTCATGCACACGATCGACTCGACTCTGCGGGCCGTGTCCCGCGGCGGCAAGAAGTTCGGGGCGCTGTGCTTCTACATCGAGAACTGGCACCTCGACTTCGGTCAGTTCCTCGACCTGCGGCAGAACTCGGGCGACCCCTACCGGCGCACCCGCACGGCCAACACAGCGGTCTGGATCTCCGACGAGTTCATGCGCCGGGTCACCGAGGACGCCGACTGGTACCTGTTCGACCCGCTGGACACCCCTGACCTGGTCGAGCTCTACGGCGCGGAGTTCTCCGCCCGCTACGCCGCGTACGTGGCGATGGCCGAGGCCGGTGAGCTGCGACGGTTCCGCAAGATCAAGGCCCGAGAGCAGTTCCAGGCGATCCTGATCTCGCTGCAGACCACGTCCCACCCGTGGCTGACCTGGAAGGACACGATCAACACCCGCGCGCTGAACGACAACACCGGGACGATCCACCTGTCCAACCTGTGCACCGAGGTCTGCCTGCCCCAGGACCGCGACAACGTTGCGGTCTGCAACCTGGCCTCGGTCAACCTGTCCCGCCACCTGGTCGGCCGCGGGACCGAGGCCAGGATCGACTTCGACCGGTTGCGGGAGTCGGTCCGCTCGGCCGTCCGGCAGCTGGACAACCTGATCGACATCACCATCTCCTCGGTGCCGACCTCGGAGCACTCCAACCGCCGGAACCGGGCGGTCGGCCTGGGCATCATGGGCTTCACCGACGTCGTGGAGAGGCTCCGGATCAGCTACGAGAGCGAGCAGGCGTACGCGCTGATCGACGAGGTGATGGAGTTCATCAGCTTCCACGCCATCGACGCCAGCGCCGACCTCGCCCGCGAGCGCGGCAGCTACCCGAACTTCGCCGGCTCCGGCTGGTCACGGGGGCTGGTGCCCGTACGACACCCTGGACGTCCTGGCCGCCGACCGGGGGACCGCGGTCGCCGTCGACCGGACCACCCGACTGGACTGGAACTCGCTGCGGCCCAAGGTGGCCGGCGGCATGCGGAACGCCACGTTGATGGCCATCGCGCCGACCGCCTCGATCGGTCTGGTGGCCGGCACCACGCCGGGGATCGACCCGCAGTTCAGCCAGATCTTCAGCCGGGCCACCTCGGCGGGCAAGTTCCTGGAGGTGAACCGCAACCTGGTCGAGGACCTCAAGGCCCTCGGGCTCTGGGAGGAGGTCCGCGGTGACCTGCTCCGGCACCAGGGCGATGTGAGCAGGATCGACGTCGTCCCGGACGAGATCAAGGCGGTCTACCGGACCTCGTTCCAGCTGTCGCCGTACGCGTTCCTGAACGTCGCCGCCCGGGCGCAGAAGTGGATCGACCAGGCGATCAGCCGCAACATGTACCTGGCCGACCGCGAGCTCTCCACCATGGTCGACGTCTACACCCAGGCCTGGCGGATGGGGGTCAAGACGACCTACTACCTGCACATGATGCCGCGGCACACCGCCGAGCAGAGCACCGTCAAGGTGAACAAGGCGTCCGATCGCCCGGCGGCGACGTCCGGCGCGCCGGCCCGCCGTGGCTTCGGTGGCGCCCGCACGGTCACGCCGACGGTGGCCCCGGTCGCGATCGCTCCTGAGGTCCAGCTGGAGATCGTCGACGGCACCGCCTGTCCCGTCGACCCGCAGGAGCGCCTGCAGTGCGACTCCTGCCAGTGAGCCACTGCTGCCCGGCGATCCCGCAACCACCAGTCGAAAGAAGATGATCATGACCTTGACCACCACCCCGCCCCGCATCCTCGGCACCGGCATCCGGGAAGGGCTGCTGCTCAAGCCGGTGACCTACCCCTGGGCGATGGAGCTCTACGACCAGGCAGTGGCCAACACCTGGTTCCCGCACGAGGTCCAGCTGGGGGAGGACCTGGCCGACTTCGCCCGGATGAGCGACGACGAGCGACACGCCCTCACCCATCTGATGAGCTACTTCAACCCCAACGAGCTGCTGGTCAACAAGGCGCTGGCCTTCGGCGTCTACCCCTACGTCAACGCCGCCGAGTGCCACCTCTACCTGGCCAAGCAGATGTGGGAGGAGGCCAACCACTGCATGGCCTTCGAGTACGTGCTGGAGACGTTCCCGATCGACCGGGCGGCGGCGTACGAGTCGCACGTCACGGTGCCGTCGATGGCGGCCAAGGAGGAGTTCGAGGTCCGCTACATCCGACGGATGACCGAGCAGACCCTCGACATCTCCACCGTGGCGGGGAAGCAGGACTTCGTCCGGAACCTGGTGGCCTACAACGTGATCTTGGAGGGGATCTGGTTCTACTCCGGCTTCATGGTGGCCCTGTCGTTCCGGCAGCGGAACCTGCTGCGCAACTTCGCCTCGCTGATCGACTGGATCGTGCGCGACGAGAGCCTGCACCTGAAGTTCGGCATCAACCTGATCCTGACCGTGCTGGAGGAGAACCCGGAGATCGCCACCGACGAGTTCGCGGCCGAGATCCAGGGCATGGTGATCGACGCCGTAGCCATGGAGGAGGCGTACAACCACGACCTGCTGCCGCACGGCATCCTCGGGCTGAACGCGGACTACATCAACACCTACGTGAAGTACCTGGCCGACCGCCGACTCGTCGAGCTCGGGTTCGACCCGGTCTACGGCGTGGCCAACCCGGCGAAGTGGATGGCCACCGCCAACGACACGCTGCAGCTGGTGAACTTCTTCGAGTCCATCAACACCTCCTACGAGGTGGACGCGCGCGCCCACTGACCCAGCAGAAACCCGCTGACGCACGCCTCCGGCCACTCACGCGCGGGCAGCAAGATGCGCGTGAGTGACCGGGGGAGTGCGTCAGCGGGCTCGGGGGAGAGGGCCCAGCCGGAGGCGGGCGGGATCAGGCCTTGGCCAGCTCCGGCTCGCGGTCCTCCACCTCGGCGCCGTGGCCGTCGTCGACCATGGTCTCCTCGTCGAAGGGGTCGCCGCCGCTGAGGACCAGGGCCACCTGGGCGTGATCCACGCTGTGGGTCCAGGTGCCGATCACCAGGGTGGCGATCGCGTTGCCGGCGAAGTTGGTGACCGCCCGGGCCTCGGACATGAACCGGTCGATGCCGACGATCAGGCCGACGCCGTCGATCAGCTCCGGACGGTGGGAGGCCAGGCCGCCGGCCAGGGTGGCCAGGCCGGCACCGGTGACGCCGGCGGCGCCCTTCGAGGCGATCATCATGAAGACCAGCAGCGAGATCTGCTCGCCCACGCTGAGCGGGTCGCCCATCGCGGTGGCGATGAACAGCGAGGCCATGGTCAGGTAGATCGCGGTGCCGTCCAGGTTGAACGAGTAGCCCGTGGGCACGACCACGCCGACGGTCGAGCGGGAGACACCCACGTGCTCCATCTTGGCGATCAGCCGCGGCAGCGCCGACTCCGAGGACGAGGTGGCCACGATCAGCAGGAACTCCCGGCCCAGGTAGCGGAACAGGGAGAAGATGTTGATCCGGGCCACCAGCCACAGCAGCGAGCCGAGGATGACGAAGACGAACAGGGCGCAGGCGGTGTAGAAGCCGAACATCAAGATCGCCAGTGCCTTCAGGGCGGCGACTCCGGTCGCTCCGACCACGGCGGCGATGGCACCGAAGGCGCCGACCGGGGCCAGCCACATGATCATCGAGAGGATCCGGAAGACCAGCTTCTGCAGGTGACCGATGCCCTTGAGCACGGGCTCACCGCTCTTGCCCATCGCCTGCAGGGCGAAGCCCACCAGCAGGGCCACCAGCAGCGTCTGCAGCACCACCTCGGTGGTCAGCGCGGAGAACAGGGTGGTCGGGATGATGTGGAGCAGGAACTCGGCCGTGCTCAGCTTCTCCCCGGTCACGGCTCCGGCGCCCTTCTCGGCGATCTCGGGAGTGATCCGCAGGCCCTCCCCGGGGTGGATGACGTTGCCGACCAGCAGACCGATGGTCAGGGCCAGCGTCGACATGGTCAGGAAGTAGACCAGCGCGATGCCGCCCACCTTGCCGACCTGGGAGGCCTTGCGGACCGATCCGATGCCCAGCACGATCGTGCAGAAGATCACCGGGGCGATCATCATCTTGATCAGGTTGACGAAGCCGGTGCCGAGCGGCTTCAGCGCCTTGCCCACCTCGGGGAAGATCAGCCCGACGGCGATCCCGAGACCGACGGCGACGATGACCGAGATGTAGAGCCAGTGGGTCCGGTCCTTCTTCTTCTTGCTGACCGGGGCTTCCCCGCTGGGCGGGGTGAGGGTGGCAGCCATGAACTCTCCTCGAATCGACGCTGACGAGTGGGGCCCGGGTTCCCGGGTGCTCCGTATCCTGCGGTCTGACGGTGAGCCGGCGCCTCGTTGCGTAGGTTGAGTTCACGTCGGGGTGATCCGGGCCGGACGGCCGGGCCTGGTGGACAATGCCGCCATGGCCCCCCTCGACCGGTTGAGGAGCAGCAGCGTCGCGGCGCAGATCCTGCTGCTGCAGCTGGTCGTGGTCGCGGTGGTGGTGATCGGCGGTCTCGGTCTGGCCGTGGTCGATGCCCGGCGCGACGCCGTACGGTCCGCCGGCGACGTCACCCTCGGGGTGGCCGAGTCGCTCGCCTCCTCACCCACTGTCCGGGCCGGCGCGCTCGCTGACGACCCGACCGCCCGCCTGCAGCCGTACGCCGACCAGGTCCAGCAGGCCACCGGGACCAGCTTCATCGTGGTGATGAGCCCCGACGGGATCCGCTGGACCCACCCGGACCGCACCCAGATCGGCGGCCGGTATCTCGGCACCATCGAGGCCGCCCGAGGCGGGGGCACCGTCACCGAGGAGTACACCGGCACGCTCGGTCGCTCGGTCCGGTCGGTGGCCCCGGTGACCGAGGGCGATCGGGTGATCGGGCTGGTCTCGGTGGGGATCACCATCGCGAGCGTGCAGCGCTCGATCTGGCCGAGCCTGCCGCCGATCCTGCTGGCCGGGCTGGGGGCCCTGGCCGTCGGCAGCGCCGGCGCGATCGCCATCAGCCGGCGGCTGCGGCGGCAGACCCGTGGCCTGGGCGAGACCCAGCTGGTCGCCATGCTCGAGTACTACGACGCCGTCCTGCACGCCGTCCGTGAGGGGATGCTGCTGCTGGACCCGGCGGGGCGGGTGCAGCTGGCCAACGACGAAGCGCGTCGGCTGCTGGCTCTGGCCGACGACGCCGTGGGCACCGACCTCGGTGACCTCGACCTGCCGACGTCGTTCGTGGAGCGAGCCGGCAGCCCCGACGAGATCCGCGACGAGATCCAGCTGGTGCACGACAAGCTCCTGGTGGTCAACCGCACGGTGGCCACCTGGGAGGGCAGGGTGGTGGGTTCGGTGATCACCTTGCGCGATCGGACCGACCTGCAGTCGGTGTCCGGCGAGCTCGACTCGGCCCGGAGTCTGGCCGACTCCCTGCGGTCCCTGAACCACGAGGCGGCCAACCGGCTGCAGACGGTGGTGTCGCTGATCGAGATGGGCCGGGCCGAGGCCGCTGTGGAGTTCGCCACCGCTGAGCTCGAGCTGGCGCAGCGGCTCACCGACGAGGTGGTGGCCGCGGTGGACGACCCGGTGCTGGCCGCCACCCTGCTGGGCAAGACCGCCCAGGCGGCGGAGCGGGGGATCGAGCTGACAGTGGTCGAGGGCTCCCGGGTCACCGACCACGACTTCGACCCCCAGGATCTGGTCACGCTGGTCGGCAACCTCATCGACAACGCCATGGACGCCACCGGTGAGGTGCCGCGGGACCGGAAGGTGGAGCTGTTCTGCGACCTGGCCGAACACCGGCTCCGACTCCGGGTCGGGGACTCGGGACCGGGGCTGCCGCCCGAACAGCGTCAGCAGGTGTTCACCCGCGGGTGGTCGACCAAGCCGGGAGCCGACGGCAGCGGCCGCGGGATCGGCCTCGCCCTGGTCACCGAGGTCGTCCGTCGGCTCGGGGGTCGGATCGAGATCGGTGCGTCCTGGTTGGGCGGGGCCGAGTTCACCGTCGAGATCCCCGTCATGGAGGATCTGGCGCAGACGCGGACGACATCGGTGTCGGCCGCGCGGGGGGAGCAGTCGTGACGACATCGGCCGAAGCGCCGGCGACCGCGGGCCTCACCGCCGTGGTGGTCGAGGACGAGGCGGTGGTGGCCGAGGCCAACGCCGTCTACCTGGAGCGTCTCGGGCTCTCGGTCGTCGGCGTCGCCCGGTCCGGTCGGGAGGCGTTGCGGCTGCTGGCGGCCAACCCCGACATCGACCTGGTGGTGCTCGACATGAACCTGCCCGACAGCCACGGACTCGACCTGCTCCGTCGCATCCGGGGTGCGGGGCACGGCGCGGACGTGATCGCGGTGACCGCGGCCCGCGACGTCGAGGTGGTCCGGCAGGCCGTGGCGCAGGGCGTGGTGGCGTACGTGATCAAGCCCTTCACCTTCAGCTCCTTCCGGGTCAAGATCGAGCAGTACCTGGCGTACCGCGCCCAGCTGGACAGCCGTCAGGCCTCGCTCGGTCAGTCCGAGATCGACGCCATGATCGCCACCCTGCGTCCGGCGCTCAGCTCACAGAACCTGCCGAAGGGTCTGTCGGTGGAGATGCTCGGACGGATCACGGCAGTGCTGCAGGGAGCCGACGCCCTCAGCGCCGGGGAGGCGGGCGACGAGGCCGGCACGTCCCGGGTCACGGCTCGTCGCTACCTGGAGTACCTGGCGGACTCGGCGCTGGTCGAACGGCGCACGTCCCACGAGGGACGGGCCGGACGACCGGAGGTGCGCTATCGCTGGCGCTGACCCGGTGACCTCGCGGGAGCCCGTCGGAAACGCCGCTGCGGCTGACGCCGGCGCTTCCTATACTCCTGGCGTGCCCTCCGACGCGACCACCTGGTTCGTGGCGACGAGCCAGGAGAAGAAGCGGCGCGTCACCATCGTCGACGTCGCGCGTCGGGCCGGGGTCAACAAGGGCACCGTGTCCCGGGCCCTGCGCGGGATGGACGGCGTGGGGGAGGAGACGCGCCGCCGGATCCTGGCCGCAGCCGACGAGCTGGAGTACTCCGCCTCCGAGCTCGGCATGGCGCTGGCCACCGGCACCACCCGTACGGTCGGGATCGTCCTGCCCAGCCTGCGGTCCTGGTACTTCAGCGAGGTCGCGTCCGGGGCCAGCGAGGTGCTGAGCGCGGCCGGGTTCCGGATCGAGCTGATCAACCTGGACATCGACTCCGACTTCCTGCAGATCGGCTCCGACCAGTTCGCCCGGCTCTTCCGGCAGCTCGGCGCCGGCCGTTCCCGCGACGCGCTGCTGTTCGCGGGCACGACCAGCGTGCCCGACTCCGAGGAGGGCAAGGCGCTGGTGCCGGTGGCCGCGAACGGGGGGCCGCTGTCGACCGCCCCGGGTCTGTTCGTCGACCATCGGGAGGGCGGCCGCCTGGTCGCCGAGCACCTTGCCGGCCTGGGCCACACGTCGTTCGCGCTGGTGGAGGGTCAGATGACCGGCAAGATCGACGTCAGCATCTGGGAGCTCCGGGCCGCCGGTTTCCTGGCCGGGCTGGATGACGCCGGCCACGACCCCGACACCGTCCTGCGGCTGACCCCCGGGGACTGTCACAGCGCCGACGGCGAACGGGTCGGCCGGCAGCTGCTGGATGCCCCGGATCCCTTACCAGGAGCGGTCTTCTGCGAGTCCGACGAGCTCGCCTTCGGGCTGATCGCGTCGCTGCGCCGGGCCGGGGTCCTGTGCCCGCGGGACATCTCGGTGGCCGGTTTCGACGACCACCCGATGTCGCACCTGTGGGACCTGACCACTGTCGACCAGCACGCTCACGCCCAGGGCAAGCGGGCGGCTGCGGCCCTGCTGCAGACGCTCGGCGGTAAGACACCCGTGCCAGAGGTTCTGTCCGAGGGCCCCGATCGGTTGCGGGTCGAGCTCATCGTGCGGGACTCGACAGGCCCATTCGCCACCCGTAGATAACTATTCGGTCGCGTTCTTTGCGTACCAGCGGTTCCCGTGGTCTGCTGCAAGTGATCAGCTGGCGCTCACATTCGTGGGTGACAACCGTTGACAACCGGTTGCGCGCCAGGCAGGATCGAGCACGCTAAGGATCTCCTCTGGCTATTCGGGAGCCCAGGGGCGACATTCGAGGAGGAATGTATGACTGAAGTCAAGGACGCACTCGGCCGCGCAGTCTCGCGCCGGAGTTTCCTGGGTACGACCGCGCTGGCCGGCCTGGGTGTCGCCGGTGCGGGAACGCTGCTGGCCGGCTGTGGCAGCGGTAGCGGCGCCGGACCGGCCGGCGGCAGCGGTGGTGGCGGCGATGGCTCGAAGGGTGCGATCACCTGGGCTTCGTGGGCCAACCCCGGCGAGGGCGAGCGGTTCAAGCAGTTCTCCAAGGACTACACCGCCAAGTACGGCAACCCGGTCACCTGGCAGCAGGTCGTCGGTGACTACCAGTCGAAGCTGCTGACCCAGCTCGCCGGCGGTGCCGCTCCTGACGCCTTCTACATCGGCGACACCTCGATGGCCCCGCTGATCGCCAGCGGCAAGCTCGAGCCGCTGGACGACTTCCTGGCCTCCGACAAGTCCGAGATCAAGATCGCCGACGTGTACGAGGGCCTGTACCAGTGGTGCAAGAGCGAGGACGGCAAGCTCTACGGCGTCCCGGTCGACTGCAACCCCAAGGTGTTCTGGTTCAACAAGGGCATGCTCGAGGAAGCCGGCTTCACTCCGGACCCGGTCGCGGCCTTCACCGGCGGCACCTGGAACCAGGCGGCCCTGGACGACATGCTGACCAAGGTCAAGGCGACCGGCAAGCGCGGCATGGTCGTCGAGGCGAACTGGTTCGATCTGTTCAGCCTCATCACCACCTTCGGTGGCACCGCGATCGCCGACGACAAGGCGGTCTTCGACACCGACCCCAAGGCGATGGAGATCATCAGCTGGCTGTTCGACCACTTCAAGGCCGACACCATCACCTACGGCGGCACGCTGCCGAAGGGCCAGGGTGTCGACGCGCTGTTCTACGGCGGCCAGCTGGCCACCGTGCAGTACGGCCGGTGGATCCTGCCGAACCTGCGCAAGCTCAAGAACATCCAGTACGACATCGCGCCGATGCCGTCCGAGGACGGCAAGACCGTGATGCCGGTGGCCGTCTACACCGCCGCCATGGGCGTGCAGACCGGGGCCAAGGACAAGGAGGCGTCGCTGCAGTTCCTGACCCGCTACTGCAACGCCGACGGCCAGAAGGCCCGCCTCTCCGGTGGTGGCAACGCCGTGCCGTCGATGGCCGGACTGGACGACATCGTCCTCGAGGGCGGGCTGCCGGCCAACGCGAAGTACTTCACCGAGGTGGCGGCCAAGGCCTACGCCGTGCCGGAGATCATCGCCCGCAGCGCCAAGGTCGGCACCAACTTCCAGACGACCATGGATGGGCTGATCAAGGGCGGGGCCGACGCCAAGACCTTCGCCACCAAGATGGCAGCCTTCATCAACGCGGGTGGCTAGGAATGGCCAGCGCAACTGACGTGCGACCGGTCGTGGAGCAGTCCCCGGCCGAGCACAAGCGAGCGCTGGCCGGGAGGCGGCGCAAGGACACCCTGCTCGCGTACGGGTTCCTTGGGCCGCAGCTGCTCGGGCTGCTCGTCTTCATGATCGGTCCGCTGATCTTCGCCGTGGTGCTGGCGTTCTCCAACTGGGACGGCTTCGGCACCCGGTCCTTCGCCGGGTTCGCCAACTTCGCCTGGGTCTTCACCGACCCGCAGATGCGCACCTCGATGGTGAACACGCTGTGGTTCACGGTGCTGCAGGTGCCGGGTCTGCTGGTGTCGGGCTTCCTCGCGGCCTTCTTCCTGCAGAAGGCGGCGAAGATGAAGAGCGTCTACCGGACGGCCTTCTTCGCTCCGCAGGTCACCTCGACCATCGCGGTGTCGGCCATCTGGCTGTGGCTGCTGAACCCGGAGCTGTCGCCCATCAACGGCTTCTTCAAGACCATCGGCATCACGCTGCCGGACTGGCTGCAGGACCCGAGGACGGCCATCCCGGCCATCGTGTTCGTCACCGTCTGGCAGGGCATCGGCTACCAGGTGGTCATGTTCATGGCCGGTATCGAGAACGTGCCTCGGGCTCTCTACGAGGCGGCCGACATCGATGGCGCCTCGGAGTTCCAGAAGATGCGGAAGATCACCATCCCGCTGCTGTCGCCGACGATCCTGTTCCTCTCGATCACCGGCATCATCGGCTCGTTCCAGGTGTTCGACTACATCTACTTCTTCTACGAGACGACGGCTCCGGCGTACGCCCGCACGATCGTGTACGAGATCGTCCAGGTCGCGTTCCGTCAGTTCGACTTCGGTCGCGGTGCGGCGCTGGCGATGGTTCTCTTCCTGATCCTGTTGGCGGTGACTGGTCTCCAGCTGCTCGCCCAGAAGAGATGGGTGCACTACACAGAATGACTCTTCAGAACAATCTCACTGTCCAGGCCGTCGAAGAGACGGCCCGCGAGGAGTCGGCGGAACCGGCGGCCAACAGGCGCGCACTCCGTCCTGCCCGGGTCCTGCTGCACCTGTTCCTGACCATCGCCTCGATCGCGATGGCTCTGCCGTTCCTGTGGATGATCTTCTCGTCCTTCAAGCCCCTGGACGAGATCTTCATCGTCCCGCCGAAGATGCTGCCGCAGGCCTGGACCATCCAGAACTACCAGACCGCCTTCGGCACCGGCAGCTTCTACACGTCGTTCTTCAACAGCTTCTACATCGCGACGCTGGTCACGGTCATCTCCTTGATCACCTGCGCGATGGCGGCGTACGCGTTCGCCCGGATGCGGTTCCCGGGGAACAACTTCCTGTTCGGCATCTTCCTGGCCACCTTGATGGTGCCGTTCCAGCTGATCGTGATCCCGCAGTACCTGATCTTGGGAGAGCTCCGCTGGATCGACACCCACCTGGCCCTGATCGTGCCACCAGCCCTCTTCAACGCCTTCGGGGTGTTCCTGCTGCGGCAGTACGTCCGCGGCATCCCGTTGGAGCTGGAGGAGGCGGCAGCCATCGACGGCGCAGGCCGGGTCAAGATCTTCCTCACGATGATCCTGCCTCTGCTCAAGACGCCGATGGTGGCCCTGGGGATCTTCATCTTCCTGGGCCGCTGGAACGACTTCCTGGCACCGTTGATCTTCATCAACACCGACAGCTTGTTCACGCTGCCGCTGTGGGTGGCGCAGTTCAAGGGTGCCTACTCCTCCGACTGGGGCGGCCTGATGGCGGCCACCTCGCTCGCGGCGGTGCCGTTCCTGATCATCTTCATCATCGCCCAGAAGCAGATCGTGGAGGGCATCGCGCTGTCGGGGTCCAAGACCTAGGCCCGACCGCTCCAGCACCACCGCTGAGCGCTCGGAGACTCACGTCTCCGGGCGCTCAGCACGTTCATCCCCCCTCGTCCTCAGCCAGCTGCCTTGCTCGAAAGGAACACCGTGCCTGTCAACGCCTACGTCCTCCTGCGCACCGAAGGAGTGTCGGCACTCGTCGATCTCACCGGCGGACGGCTGCCGTCGATCCCGTACTGGGGCGCCGACCTCGGCGAGCTCAGCACCGCCGACGCGACGGCCACCGTGCGCGCCGCCGAGTTCCCGGGCGCGGCGAACATCAGCGACGAGCCCGTGCACCTGGCGGTGCTGCCGGAGCACTGGACCGGCTGGCTCGGTCGACCGGGTCTGGCCGGGTCCCGCGCGGGCCGGGACTGGTCCCCGAAGTTCGTCACCACCGCTCTGCGCGTCGACCAGACGACTGTCGACACCGACGGGAGCCTGATCGCGACCGACGGACCGACCGACTGTCGAGGTCGACGCCGCCGACGAGGTGGCCGGTCTCGCCGTCACCGTGACCATCGAGCTGACGGCCGGCGGCCTGCTGCGGGTGCGAGCCGCGGTCACCAACACCGGCACCGAGGCGTACGAGGTGCAGGCCCTGACGCCCGCCCTGCCGGTGCCGCCCGTCGCGCGCGAGCTGCTGGACATGTGCGGCCGGTGGGGCAAGGAGCGGGTGGCCCAACGCAGCCCGCTGCAGACCGGCATCCACCTGCGGGAGAACCGCAAGGGCCGTACCGGTGCTGACGCCGCCACCGTGCTGCACGCCGGCACCCCCGGCTTCTCGTTCGGTGGTGGCGAGGTCTGGGCAGTGCACACCGGCTGGTCCGGCAACCACGTGCACTACGCGGAGCGGTTGTCCACCGGTGAGCAGGTGCTGGGCGGCGGTGAGCTGCTGCTGCCCGGCGAGGTCGTGCTGGCGTCGGGGGAGTCGTACGCCTCGCCGTGGCTCTACGGCTCCTACGGTCGGGGTCTGGACGAGGTGGCACGTCGTTTCCACCGGTTCCTGCGGGCGCGGCCGAACCACCCGAGCACCGACCGGCCGGTGACCATCAACGTCTGGGAGGCGGTCTACTTCGACCACGACCTGGATCGGTTGGTCGACCTGGCCGAGCGGGCGGCCGCGCTGGGCGTGGAGCGCTACGTGCTGGACGACGGCTGGTTCGGTTCCCGTCGCAACGACCACTCCGGCCTGGGTGACTGGACCGTGTCGACGGACGTGTGGCCGAAGGGGCTGCACCCGCTGGTCAACAAGGTGAAGGACCTCGGGATGGAGTTCGGGCTCTGGTTCGAGCCCGAGATGATCAACATCGACTCCGACACCGCCCGTGCCCATCCCGACTGGGTGATGGCCACCGGGGACCGGCTGCCGGTCGAGTCCCGCTTCCAGCAGGTGATCAACCTCGGTCTGCCGGAGTGCTACGCCTACATCCGGGACGCGATCTTCGCGATCCTGACCGAGTACCGGATCGACTACATCAAGTGGGACCACAACCGCGACCTGGTCGACGCCGGCACCCAGCCCGGAGGGCGACCCGGTGTGCACGAGCAGACGCTGGCGTTCTACCGGCTGGTCGACGAGATCAAGGCCGCGTTCCCCGGTCTGGAGATCGAGTCCTGCTCCTCCGGTGGTGCCCGGGTGGACCTCGGGGTGCTGGAGCGCACCGAGCGGGTCTGGGTGTCGGACTGCATCGACCCGCACGAACGGCAGGAGATGCACCGCTGGACCACCCAGCTGATCCCGCCGGAGCTGATGGGCGCCCACATCGCCTCAGGCGAGTCGCACACCACTGGTCGGGCTCACGACCTCGACTACCGGGCTGCCACCGCGGTCTTCGGCCACCTCGGCATCGAGTGGGATCTGGCCAAGGCGAGCGAGACGGAGCTGGCCGAGCTGCGATCCTGGATCTCCTTCTACCGGGAGCACCGTGGGCTGCTGCTGGCCGGTGACCTGGTCCGGGTGGACTTCCCCGACGCGAGCGTCAACGTGCACGGTGTGGTGGCCCCGGACCAGGGTTCGGCCATCTTCTCCGTCGTCGCCGTCGACCGGTCCGAAGCGGTCTCCGTCGGTCGGATCCCGCTGCGCGGCCTCGATCCGGCGCGCCGTTACCGGGTGGCGCCGGTCGTCGACCTGCTGCCGCACCGAGGCCGCCCGCCGGCCTGGTTCGGTCTGCGGCTGCCGTCGGTCGACGAGTACGCGACGCTGAACGCCGGCGAACGCACCCGGTTGGTGCCCGACGGCGAGCAGGGCGTCGAGCTGTCGGGGGCGGCCCTCGCCCAAGCCGGCCTGATGCCGGCCAACATCGATCCCGACCACGCGATCCTCTACCTGGTCACCGCGGTCGACTGACGACCGGTCGGTCGGCAGGGCTCCTCCCAGCGCGATCGCCACAGCGGATGGATCTGTCTCCGATGACGGGGACAGATCCATCAGTTGTTCGCCGCCTCCGTGGCGCCGGCCGGCCACCGGCCACCTGGTGGTGTCGCGGCCCGGCCCCTGGCGGCTCCGGACGCGTGGCCCGTGGTTGCCGTCAGCGGGCAAGATGTCCCTGTGACGAATGGACGCCCCGAGCCCGGCTCGCCGGACCGCTCGGCCCGCCCCGTGCTGTTGACCGTCGACGACGACCCATCGGTGTCCCGGGCGGTGGCCCGGGACCTGCGGCGCCGGTACGGCAACGACTACCGCATCCTGCGCGCCGACTCCGGTCCGGCGGCGCTGGACGCGATCCGGGAGGTGGTGCTCCGCGGCGAGCAGGTGGCGGTGATCCTCGCCGACTACCGGATGCCGCAGATGAGCGGCATCGACTTCCTGGAGGCGGCGATGGACCTGGTGCCGTACGCGCGCCGGGCCCTGCTGACCGCGTACGCCGACACCGACGCAGCGATCGCCGCGATCAACGTGGTCGACGTCGACCACTACCTGCTCAAGCCGTGGGAACCGCCCGAGGAGAAGCTGTACCCCGTCATCGACGAGCTGCTGGCGGCCTGGCAGCGCGACGGCCACACCGCCGAGCGGAAGATCAAGATCCTCGGCCACCCGTGGTCCGCGCCGTCGTACGAGGTCCGGGACTTCCTGGCCCGCAACCTGGTGTCCTACCGGTGGTACAACGTGGCCGATCCCGACGGTCAGCGGCTGATGGCCGCGGCCGGGGCGACGCCGGACGACATCCCGGTGGTGATCACCAGCACCGGCGACGCGCTGATCCGACCAGGATTGGCCGAGCTGGCCGATGCTGTCGGTCTGTCCACCGCCCCGACCGAGGAGTTCTACGACCTGGTCATCGTCGGCGGGGGACCGGCCGGCCTGGGCGCGGCGGTCTACGGTGCCTCCGAGGGCCTGAAGACCGTCATCATCGAGCGGGCCGCGGCCGGCGGTCAGGCCGGTCAGAGCTCGCGGATCGAGAACTACCTGGGCTTCCCCGACGGCGTCTCCGGTGGCCAGCTCACCGATCGGGCCCGTCGGCAGGCGGTCCGGTTGGGCGCCGAGCTGATCACCGCCCGTACGGCTGTCGGCCTGGAGGTGCAGGGACCGGCCCGCCGGGTGGTGTTCGACGACGGCTCCAGCGTCCTGAGCCGGGCGGTGCTGCTGGCCACCGGTGTCTCCTACCGTCACCTGGCCGCCGACGGCGTGGACGACCTGGTCGGCCGCGGCGTCTACTACGGCTCGGCCTCGACCCAGGCCACCGCCTGCGCCGGCGACCACGTGATCATCGTGGGCGGGGCGAACTCCGCCGGCCAGGCCGCTGTGTTCTTCTCCGCTCACGCCGCCCGGGTGACCCTGGCTGTGCGCGGTGAGTCGCTGGAGCGGTCGATGTCGAGCTACCTGATCGAGCAGATCGCGGCCATCGACACCATCGACGTGCGCACCCGGACCCGGGTCGAGCGCTGCTCCGGGACCGATCACCTGGAGTGCGTGACCCTGGTCGACGTCGACGACGGCACCAGTCAGCAGGTCGACGCCGGTCACCTGTTCGTCTTCATCGGCGCAGCCCCGTTGACCGGTTGGCTGCCCGACGTGCTGGAGACCGACGAGGCCGGCTTCGTGCGGACGGGTCCGGACCTGGTGGTCGGCGGGCAGCGGCCGTCCGGCTGGGACCTGGACCGCGAGCCCTACCTGCTGGAGTCCAGCATCCCCGGCGTCTTCGTGGCCGGTGACGTGCGGGCCCAGTCGGTGAAGCGGGTGGCCTCGGCGGTCGGCGAGGGCGCGTTGGCGGTCACTCTGGTGCACCGCTACCTGGCCGAGTGAGAGGGACCTGGGGGAAGAGTCGCCGGTCGACGGGTGTTCACCAGTTGACGGGTGTTGAGCGGGGAGCAGCGTCGATCGAGGTCGACGGGTGAGCAGGACGAGGAAGGGAAGGCCATGAGCGACACCGAGACGGGCACAGTTGCCGGGACCGGGCTGGCGCCCACCGGTGCCGAGACCGGGCTGCCAACCACCGCTGCCGAGACCGGGCTGGCGCCCGAGGAGCTCCGCAAGCTCTTCCTGTTCGAGTCCCTGGACGCCGACCAGCTCGACTGGCTGAGTCGCCGCGGCCGGACCGAGCTGCGCTCCAGCGGGGACTTCGTCTACCGCGAGGGTGAGCGCGCCACCTGCTTCTTCGTGCTGCTGGACGGCACCATCTCCATGCACCGCCGGGTCGAGAACACCGACGTGGAGATCTCCCGGACCAGCCAGCTGGGTGTCTACGCCGGTGCGACCCAGTCGTTCATGGTCGGGGACGACACGGGCTACTCCAGCAGCCTGGTCGCCATCACCGACTGCCGGTTCTGGGTGATCGACGCCGTCGACATCGGCGAGCGCATCCGTGAGTGGTTCCCGATGGCCATGCACCTGCTGGAGGGGCTGACCATCGGCATGCGGTCCAGCCAGGCCGCCGTCGGTCAACGGGAGCGGCTGCTGTCGCTCGGCCGCCTGTCCGCCGGGCTGACCCACGAGCTGAACAACCCGGCCGCGGCCGCGGTGCGGGCCACCGCGTCGCTGCGGGAGCGGGTCAGCCGGATGCGCGGCAAGCTCGCCCACCTGGCGTCGGGCCAGGTGGACGCCGCCGCGCTGCAGATCCTGGTCGAGGTGCAGGACGCGGCGGTGGAGCGGATGGCCAAGGTCCAGGAGATGTCCACGATGGAGGTCAGCGACCTCGAGGACACCATCGGTGACTGGCTGGACGACCACGGTGTGACCAACAGCTGGGACCTGGCCCCGGCTCTGGTGGCGGCGGGGGTGGACCCGGACTGGCTGGACGAGGTCGCCGCCAAGGTGCCCGACGAGCTGATCTCCGACGGGCTGCACTGGGTGGCGTACGCGCTGGAGACCGAGCAGCTGATGAACGAGATCGAGGACTCCACCCAGCGCATCTCCACCCTGGTCGGGGCGGCCAAGCAGTACTCCCAGGTGGACCGGGCCGGGCTGCAGGACGTGGTGGTCAAGGAGGGCCTGATCAGCACCCTGATCATGCTGGGACACAAGCTGAAGACGGCGCCGATCACGGTGGAGAAGGACCTGGCGCCCGATCTGCCGACCGTGCCGGGGCACCCGGCCGAGCTCAACCAGGTGTGGACCAACCTGATCGACAACGCCGTGCAGGCGATGCCCGACGGCGGCACGCTGCGGATCCGCACCGCGCAGGAGGACGACTGCGTGCTGGTGGAGATCGGCGACACCGGCAGCGGCATCCCCGACGAGCTGAAGGACCGGATCTTCGAACCGTTCTTCACCACCAAGCCGGTGGGCGAAGGCACCGGTCTGGGGTTGGACATCTGCTACCGGGTCATCACCCAGCGGCACGGTGGCGACCTGCGGGTGGTCTCGGTTCCCGGTGACACCCGGTTCCAGGTGCGGCTGCCCCTCCGCCGGACGCCGGACCGCGGCTGAGGGTCATGGTCGGCCCGGTACCGGGTTTCGCAGGTGGGATCACGGCGCGGTTCGGCGTCCCTGGATGGAAGTTCCGGGCGTGGTCCGGGCCGGGTGCGCGAATAGGCGTCCGTGGATGGAAATTGCCGGGCGTGGTCTGGGTCTGGAGCGCGATAGTCGCGTCCGTGGATGGAAATTGCCGGGCGTGGTCCGGGTCTGGTGCGCGAATGTCGCGTCCGTGGATGGAAATTGCCGGGCGTGGTCGGGGCCTGGAGCGCGAATAGGCGTCCGTGGATGGAAATTGCCGGGCGCGTTCTGGTCTTGAACCTGAAGAGGCGTCCGTGGATGGAAATTGCCGAGCCGTGGGGGCCGTAGCGCTCACCGGCCCGGCCGGCGCACCGCCGTGCGGCCCGCCTAGACTGCACCCGTGCCGGGACGGATCAACGACGAGGACATCGCGACGGTCCGCGAGCGGGCCCGGATCGACGAGATCGTGGGCTCCTACGTCTCCCTGCGCAACGCCGGAAGTGGCACCCAGAAGGGTCTGTGCCCCTTCCACGACGAGAAGACCCCGAGCTTCCAGGTCAACCCGTCCCGCGGGTTCTACTACTGCTTCGGCTGCGGCGAGGGCGGCGACGTCATCTCCTTCGTGCAGAAGATCGACAACCTGTCGTTCACCGAGACCGTCGAGCGGCTGGCCGACCGGGTCGGTGTCCAGCTGCGCTACACCGACGGCGGCGCCTCGCAGCCGGAGCGCGGTCTGCGGCTCCGGCTGATGGAGGCCCACCAGGCGGCGGCGGAGTTCTACGCCGAGCAGCTGTCCGGTGCTGAGGCGGCCATCGGTCGACAGTTCCTCGGTGAGCGCGGGTTCGACCGGGCCACCGCGGAGCACTTCGGGGTCGGCTACGCCCCGCAGGACGGGCGCGCACTGCGCCGGCACCTGAACGGGCGCGGCTTCCGCGACCCTGAGCTGGTCACCGGCGGGCTGATCCGGGAAGCGGGCTGGGACTACTTCCAGGGGCGGCTGCTGTGGCCGATCCGGGACTCCGGCCGACAGGTGCTCGGCTTCGGCGCCCGTCGGTTGCGCGAGGACGACCGGATGCCGGCCAAGTACCTCAACACGCCCGAGACGCCGCTCTACAAGAAGTCGCACGTGCTGTACGGGCTGGACCTGGCCCGGCAGCAGATCGGCAAGAAGTCGCAGGCGGTGGTGGTCGAGGGCTACACCGACGTGATGGCCGCCCACGTCGCCGGCGTCGACACAGCTGTCGCCTCCTGCGGCACCGCCTTCGGCGACGACCACGCGCGTCTGCTGCGCCGGCTGATGGGCAACCACGACGCGTTCCGCGGTGAGGTCATCTTCACCTTCGACGGAGACGCAGCCGGGCAGGCCGCCGCCCTGAAGGTGTTCGGCGGGGACGCCAACTTCATCGCCCAGACCTACGTGGCCGTGGAGCCGTCCGGGCTGGACCCCTGCGACCTGCGGCTGCAGCACGGTGACGCGGCCGTCCGCGAGCTGGTGGCCCGCCGGGTGCCGCTGTACCGGTTCGTGATGGCCAACATCTTGACCCGGCACGACCTCGACCGGGCCGACGGCCGGTTGTCAGCGCTCCGAGAAGCCGCGCCGCTGGTCAGCAGCATCCGCGACAGCGGGCTGGTCGGCGGCTACGTCCGCGAGCTCGCCGGGATGCTGGGGATGGACGTGGAGGAGGTGCGCCGCGAGGTGATGCGGTCCGCGGCCCGGCACGAGCGTTCCGAGCAGCGGGCCGAGACCAGCCGGTCGGAGTCCGCCCGCTCGCAGGTCAACCGGGCGGAGGCCAATCGGCAAGGGGACGGTCGGCCAGGGGATGGTCGGTCCGACGGCCGGTCGGGTGAGACCGTCGACGGACGCTCCTCGGGTCCGGCCGATCCCGCGGCGGCCGCCCAGCAGACAGCGGCCGCCGAGCGGCGCTGGCTGCCGGAGCCGGATGACCGCCTGCTGGTCACCGAGCGCGAGACGATGAAGCTGCTGCTCCAGGCTCCGGTGCTGTTCGAGCCGGACTGGCTGGAGCTGGACGCCGCCGACTTCACCCACCGGGCGTACGCGGCCGTCTTCCGCTCGATCCAGAACGCGCGGGCCGAGCACCGGGACGCGCCCGCCGCCGGCGCGGCCTGGGTCCACCAGGTGGCCACGGCGGTGCCGCACCCGCTGCTCGCCTCGCTGGTCGCCGCCCTCGCGGTCGAGCCGCTGTCCCTGCACGGCCCCGCCACCGAGCACTACGTGCAGGCCAACGCGGCCAAGCTGCGGTTGCTGACCGTGATGCGGCAGGTCGCCGAGCTGAAGTCGAAGCTGCAGCGCACCAACCCGGTGGACAACGCGACCACCTACAACCAGATGTTCTCCGAGCTCGTGGTGCTGGAGGCCCGACGCAGCCAGCTGCACGCCGAGAGCCTGCGCGGAGCCGTCTGACCGCCCGTCCCTGGTGCTGACCGCCCGTGCCTGGTGCTGACTGCTCGTCCCAGGGGGTTCGGGCGGGCGTCTTCGACGGCCGCCGGGCGGGCGTCCCGACAAAAGTTCACGACTTCTGTGGATAACCCCGACCGGGACGTTGCCGCCCCGGCCCGCCGCCGCTGACAGTGGGGCCATGGACCTCTCCCCACCCCAGGCCGGATCACTGCTCAGCGCCGACGAGGAGGTGACCCTGGCCCTCCAGATCGAGGCGGGTGTCCTGGCGGCGGATGCACTGTCCCGCGGCGAGCTGCCGTACGGAGCCACGCTCGAGGAGCTCCAGCTGGCTGGTGGCCGCCGGTGATCAGGCCCGACGCCGTTACGTGGAGGCGAATCTGCGGCTGGTCTCGATGACGGCCCACCAGGCGGCGCGGAGCGCCGGGCTGCCCGACGCCGACCTGTTCCAGGAAGGGTGTCTGGGGCTGATGATCGCGGTGGACCGCTACGACTGCCGGCGGGGCAGTCGGTTCGCCACCTACGGCCTGCTCTGGATCCGTGCCTTCACCGGCGCGGCCAGCGCCCGGCTGCTGGGCACCATGAACCTGCCGACCAGCCGGGCCACCCAGCTGCGGCACGCCCGGGGTATCGAGGCCGTGCTGGCCCAGGAGCTCGGTCGGCTGCCGAGCGCGGCCGAGGTGGCGGCAGCGCTGGGACGGTCGACGGACTGGACCAGTCGGCTCCTCACCCACGAGCAGCCGCGCGGCCTGGACGAGGTCGACGACATCGCGGCCGCCGACCACGATCTGGACGAGGTGCTGGGGGAGCGGGTGGCGTCGGTCGACCTGATGGGGCTGCTGGAGGGTTTCGAACGTCGGGTGCTGGAGCTGCGGCTCGGGTTCGGTGGTGAACCGCAGACCTACGCCGAGGTGGCCCGCGTGCTCGGGGTGACGGCCAACCGGGTGCGCCGGGCCGAGCGGCGAGCGCTGGAGCAGCTGCGCGAGGTGTGCCCGCAGCGGGAGCGGGAGAGGCTGGCGGGGTGACGATGAGGACGGGAACCGGCATCCGCTTGGCGGTCCGGCGGTGCCGCCGGCGGAGCGCCGGAGAACCCGGACCGGATCCCGGTCCTCCACCGTTGAGAGCTCCCCCGGTTGGACTCGAACCAACGACATCCTGATTAACAGTCAAGCGCTCTGCCAACTGAGCTACAGGGGATCGCGTGTGACGCGGCTACGTACTTTAGCAGCCCGATCAGCGTTCGTCGTACTCACGCCGGACAGCCGCCAGGGACGCGTCGGCCAGCTCCTGGACCCCCGGCGTCCGCCAGCTGACCCCACGGGTGAGCGTGGTGTGCCAGGTGAGGTCGGTCCCACCGCCGGCCAGGTCGCGCCGTCCGCTCACCACCACCCCGCGGTCGCCCTCACCGCCCAGCGGCACGAAGCGCTCGAAGACCACGCTGGCGTCGACCCGCTCCCGGAACACCTCCGGCACCCGCGCCGGATCGGGCAGGGCCACCGCCCCCCGTACGCCGTCGTAGGTCTGCCAGCGCAGCTGCGCGGTCTCGGCGTTCCAGCCACCCCGCTCGATCTCGTGCCACCCGTGGTGGCGCCAGCCGGCGTCCCGCAGCACCGAGACCACCGCCGGACTGAGCAGCACCAGGCCACCTTCGGCGGTCGGCGCCCAGGCCAGGATCCGGGCCGGCCGCCCGGGGACCTCGGTCAGACTGGCCCGCCAGCTGGTGTGCGCGTCGGGCGGGACACCCCGTGACCGGCTCCACCAGCGCCGTCCGGGTCGGGTCGTGTCGGGTCCTGGACTCGTCGTGTCGGACACGGGAATCAGTAGTCGCTGCCCGGACCCAGCTTGCCCAGGTCGTCCAGGAACTGGCCCGCCCAGTGGTCGATGTCGTGGTCGAACACGTGGCGACGCATGATCCGCATCCGGCGGGCCTTGTTGCGGGTGGAGTCCCCGGCTGCGGCGAGCATCGTCGACTTCAGCCCGTCGATGTCGTGCGGGTTGACCAGGTAGGCCTGCCGCAGCTCCTTGGCCGCCCCGGTGAACTCGCTCAGCACCAGCGCCCCGTTGTCGCCGTCCCGGCAGGCCACGTACTCCTTGGCCACCAGGTTCATGCCGTCCCGCAACGGCGTGACGACCATGACGTCGGCCGCCCGGTACATGGCGGCCATCTCCTCCCGTGGGTAGGAGTTGTGCAGGTAGATGATCGGCGGCCGGCCGAGCAGACCGGTGTCGCCGTTGATCCGGCCGACCAGCCGGTCGATGTCGTCGCGCAGGATCCGGTACTGCTCGACCCGCTCCCGGGACGGCGTGGCCACCTGCAGGAAGACCGCGTCCGCCGGGTCCACGGCGCCGTCGGCGACCAGCTCGCCGAACGCGCGGATCCGCTCGGGCAGGCCCTTGGTGTAGTCGAGACGGTCCACGCCGAGGAAGATCGTCGTCGGGTTGCCGAGGTCCTCACGGATCTCCCTCGCCCGGGCGGCCGTCTCGTCGGCCATGGCCAGGTCGTGCATGCCGGAGGAGTCGATGGCGATCGGGTAGGCCCGGGCCACCACGGTCCGGCCGTCGGGGGTGCGGATCCGGTCCCGCCGTGTCTCGTACGAGAACCGCTGCCGCACCAGCCGGACGAAGTTCTGCGCCCCGCCCGGCAGCTGGAACCCGACCAGGTCCGCGCCCAGCAGGCCCTGCAGGATCTGGCTGCGCCAGGGGAGCTGCTGGAACAGCTCGGTGGGTGGGAACGGGATGTGCAGGAAGAAGCCGATCTTGAGGTCCGGGCGCAGCTGGCGCAGCAGCTGGGGGACGAGCTGCAGCTGGTAGTCCTGGATCCACACCTGCCCGCCGTCGTCGGCCACCCGGGCCGCGGCCTCGGCGAACCGCTCGTTGACGCTGACGTAGCGGTCCCACCACTCCCGGTGGTAGGCCGGCGGCGCGACCACGTCGTGGTAGAGCGGCCACAGCGTGCCGTTGGAGAAGCCCTCGTAGTAGAGCTCGATGTCCTCAGCGCTCAGGTGCACCGGCTCGAGCTGCAGGTCGTTGTGGGTGAACGGCTCGATGTCGTCGTCCGGCGATCCCGGCCAGCCGACCCAGGCGCCGCGGTGGGTGCGCATCACCGGCTCGAACGCGGTGACCAGCCCTCCGGGCGAGGTGCGCCACTCCAGCGAACCGTCCGGGTTCTCCACCCGGTCCACCGGCAGCCGGTTGGCCACCACCACGAAGGAGGCTCTCCTGCTCGTGCGTCGTCTCGCCGCGCTCATGGTCGTCCCACCCCGAACTGCTCTGTTCTCGTGTCACGCATCCCTGTGACCATAGCCCGCCGCCCGGGGCCGGGTCCCTCCGCTCGCGGAAAACGTCCGGTTGCGAGGACCGGGCCCGCTCGTGGGAGGCTCGTCCCATGAGTGGCACGGGCCCGGTCTCGGACGCGGGAATCGACGCGATGCGTACGGTGATGGATCGACCCGAGCAGACGATGCTCGCGCTCGACTTCGACGGCACGCTGGCCCCGATCATCGACGACCCGGAGGACGCCCACGCCGACCCGACAGCTGTGGCCGCCCTGTCCCGGCTCGGTTCGCTGCTGGGCTCGATCGTGGTGATCACCGGTCGGCCGGCCCGCACCGCGGTCCGCCTCGGCGGGTTCCGCGAGGCCACGGGCCTGGCGTCGATGACCGTCCTCGGCCAGTACGGCGTGGAGCGCTGGGACGCCGACGGGGACCGGTTCGACCTGCCGCCCACCCCCGACGGCATCACCCACGTCCAGGAGGAGCTGCCGGGGCTGCTGGCCGGACTCGGGCTGGACGGCGTCCGGATCGAGGACAAGGGCCGGGCCATCGGCGTGCACACCCGCGAGCTGGACGACCCGGGGGCCGCCTTCGACCGGCTGGCGGATCCGCTGGCCGAGCTGGCCGACCGCTACGACCTGAAGCTGGAACCGGGCAAGAACGTCTGGGAGATCCGCGCGCCGGGGATCGACAAGGGCGACGCCCTGCGGGCCATCGTGGCCGAGACCGGTGTCCGCTGCATCATCTTCGCGGGCGACGACCTGGGCGACCTGCCGGCCTTCCGGGCGGTCGAGCAGTTCCGCACCGAGGGCGTGCCCGGTCTGCTGGTCTGCTCCGCCTCGCACGAGGAGGACGCGCTGACCGAGCTGGCCGACCTGGTGGTCGAGGGACCGAGCGGGGTGGCCGAGTGGCTCGACCGGCTGGCCGACAGCCTGGACGCCCGGACCGTCGCCTCCTGACCCGCTCACCCCGGCGGCGGACGATCAGCCGATCAGCGATCAGCCGCTGAAGGATCAGCTGCCGAAAAGCTGATCCCACGCCTGTCCGCTCACGAGTCGGCGGCCGGCGGCGTCACTCAGGGGAAGACCGTCGCGCATGACCGGACCCGACCCCGAGGCGTAGGTGCGTTGGCTGAACCACACGTGGCCGCCGTCGGGACGGTTGTAGTAGAAGAAGCGGTCGGCTCCGCTCTTGTCCCCGGCCGGGCTGCTGACGGTCCAGAGGGTTCCGCCGCCGACCTCGGTCACCTGACAGTCGGCGAGCCCGAAGCACGCGTCGTCGTAGTGTCCGTTCCCGATGCCTCCGAACAGGTAGCTGGTGCCCTTGGCGTCCCGGACGGTGAGGGCGGCGTTGAGCTCCCAGGGGAAGCCGTCGACGTCCTTCTCCCGGGCGGACTCGGCCTGCCGGACCGTCAGCGAGCTCGGCAGGAGCCCGGTCAGGGTGTCCTGCACGTCCGCGGCGGCCACGCCGCTGCGCACCGACTCGTCGGCCGCAGGAGTGGTCGGACCGGCGGACGCCGTCGGGCTGGGGGTCGGCGACCGAGGCGCGCTGGAGTGCGGCGAGGCGATCGGTTCGGCGGTGGTTCCCCGCGAGACCAGCCCAGGCAGGGCGGAAGCGGCGACCGCTGTGAGGGCCGCCGCCGCCAGCAGTCCAGCGGTAGCGGTGAGGACGCGCCGCCGGGTCCGACGCCGACGGCCCTGGCGCAGGGCGCCGAGCACGAGCGCGTCGACGCCGCCGAGGTCCGGATCGAGGCGGTCGGCCTCGGCGCGCAGCCGCGTCACCAGCTGGTCGGTCCCGCCGTCGGTCTCGTTGATGTCCATGTTCTTCACGGCCGTCGGCTCCTGGGTTCTGGCGTGCTGAGCAGCAGGGTCAGCGAGCCGCGGAGACGCCGCAGGGCTCGTTGGGCATTGACGCGCACCCATCCCTCCGTACGCCCCATGACGGCGGCGACCTCGGCTACGGGCCGGTCATCGAGATACCGGGCGACCACGACGCAGCGCTGCGGGGGTGGGAGCTTCTGCAGCGACGCCAGCAGGTCCAGGCGAAGGTCGTCATCGGCGACGTCGACCGCCCGCTCCGGTGGGGCGCTGCTCGGCAGCTCGGTCGAGCTGCGCCGTCGTCTGCCTGCGAGGAACTGCCGGTACAGGATCGTGTGGGCGTAGCCGACGGGGTTGTCGTCGTGGTCGATCCGCGACCAGCGGAGAAAGACCCGGACCAGCGTCTCCTGCACGAGATCCTCGGCCAGCTGCCGGTCCCCGCACAGCAACGTGGCGCGTCGCAGCAGGAGCGGGCTGTGCTGACGGGCCCAGGCGGTGAACGCCTCGTCGTTGCTCATGTTGCCTGCTCACCGCCCCTCGTGCTGGTGATGTCGGGCCTACGCGAGACGGTCGACGGAGATCTTGGCCACCGACTCCACGGTCTGGGTCGGCGAGCGCCAGTCACCGTACGCCGTCACGAGGCCGACGCTCGTGCCCTGACGGATCACCACGACGCCTCCCTTGGCGTGTGTCGCCGTCCCGGCGCGGAGCACCGCCCAGGTCGCGCGTCCCGCGCCCACCGAGTCGTGGTGGACCGGGCCGTGCTGGGGGCTGGTCTTCGTGCCACCGCAGGCGGTGAGGACGGACCGGACCAGGGTGGACTCCCACCGGCGCGCCTGGGCCTCGTCGTCAGCCTGGGCAATCAGCTCGCGGAGCACGCCGCCGTGACCTCGCTGACTCCAGGTCGCCGCGACCGGTGTCGTCGAATCCGGGAGCAGGCCGGTCCAGGAGGTGCTCCGGCCCCCACAGCTCGGGAACGACTGGTCCTGGCCGAGGGTGACCTGGGCGCTGTCGTAGGGGAGCTCGATGGCCTGGAGGTCCTCGCTCTGCACCAGCCGGCTCGACCCCGTGGGGACGTAGGTGTCGCCGGGATCCGCCGTGGCCGAAGGGATCGAGCCGGCCAGACTCAGGGTCAACGCCGTCGCGGCACCAGCGGCGGAGACCGTGAGAGCCAGTGATCGGAGGAGTCGGGCGCTTGACGTCGGCGCACCGGCGGCGTGGTCGTGGTTCGGGTGGGTCATCAGGCTCCTCAGTCCGGGCGCCGCGGACGTGGCCGGCGACGCGCATGCTCTGTGTCACCCGTACATAGGGACCGAGGATGCGCTGACGTAACACCTGATCCATCAAGGTCGAAGATCACCGCCCAGGACGCGTCAGCCGCCGAGGACCGCGAGGGCGTCGATCTCGACCAGCATCTCCTCCCGCGGCAGACCCACGAACACCGTGGTGCGAGCGGGCAGCACACCGCAGCGACCGGCCAGGAACGCCCCGTACGCCTCGTTCATGGCCGCGAAGTCGTCCCGGGTGGTCAGGTAGACCCGCAGCATGATCACGTCCTCGAACGACGCGCCGCCGGCGGTCAGCACCGCCTCGACGTTGGCCAGGGTGCGGGTGGTCTGGGCCGCGACGTCGCCGGGATGGAGGTAGTCACCCGAGACCGGGTCCACCGGCCCCTGCCCGGAGACCTGCAAGATCGGGCCGCGCCGCACCCCCTGCGAGAACACCGGAGCCGGGGCGGGGGCGTCGGTGGTGCTGATCGCGGTCTTCGGGCTGGATGTCACGGGTGCTCCTTCGTCGACTGATCGGTGACCGGACCCTCGACGGTGGCGACGGTGGGCGAGTGCGCGGGTCGGGGTCCGGCGGTGTGCGTAGTCTGCCGGTCGGAGGTGCGCATGCCCGAACCCGATCCCGCCGTCCTGGACGCCGCCGCGTTGGCGGCCCTGGACGCCCGGCCGCTGAGCTGGGCCGACAAGGGCTTCCCGCCCGAGCTGTGGGGGAGGACCCCCGCCGAGGTGATCGCGCTGCGGGTGCCCCTGAGCCGGTTCCCGACCCCGGTGCTGACGCTCTCCGCCCCGGCCCTGCGGCAGAACGTGGCCACCCTGGCGGGGTGGTGCGCCGCCCGCGGTCTGGACCTGGCCCCGCACGGCAAGACCACGATGGCGCCCCGGCTGTGGGCCGACCAGCTGGCCGCCGGCGCGTGGGCCATCACGCTGGCCAACCTGCCGCAGCTGGCAGTGGCGCGCGCGTACGGGGTGTCGCGGGTGCTGATCGCCAACGCGATCATCTCCCCGCTGTCGCTGCGCTGGATCGCCGACCAGCTGGCCGGCGACCCGCGGGCGCAGGTGATCACCTGGGCCGACGACGTGCGGACCGTGGCGCTGATGGAGGAGGCCCTGGCCGCGTACGCCCCGGTGCTGGGTGACAGCTACCGGCCGCTGGACGTGCTGGTCGAGCTCGGCGGACCGGGCGGACGCACCGGGGCCCGCGACCTGACCACGGCGCTCGACGGTGGCCCGCGCCCTCGCCGAGGCACCGCACCTGCGGCTGGCCGGTGTCGGCGGCTACGAGGCCGCCCTGGCCGCGGACAGCGATCCCGCCAGCCTGACCACGGTGCGTGGTTTCCTGACGGGCGTGGCCGAGGTGCATCACCGGATCGCGGCCGAGGGCTGGTACCCGGCCGGACTCGTGCCGGTGGTCACCGCCGGCGGCAGCGCCTACTTCGACGACGTGGCCGACGTGCTCGGCCCGCTGACCGCCGAGGGCGTCCGGGTGGTGCTGCGGTCCGGGGCCTATCTCACCCACGACGACGGGCACTACCGGCACCTCAGCCCGCTGGGCGAGCACCCGCGGACCTCCGGGTCCGGCCTGGTCAGCGCCCTGCACGGGTGGGTGCGGGTGAGCAGCCAGCCCGAGCCGGGACTGGCCCTGGTCGACGGGGGCAAGCGGGACCTGCCGTACGACCTCGGGCTGCCCGAGGTGCAGCTGCGCCGACCGCGTGCGGGGGAGGAGGAGCCGGTGCCGCTGACCGGGGCGACCATCACCGCCCTCAACGACCAGCACGGCTTCCTCCGCTGGGACCCAGCTGAGCCGGCACCGGTGAGGATCGGCGACGAGCTGCGGCTCGGTGTCTCCCACCCGTGCACGACGTTCGACAAGTGGCAGCTGATCGCGGTGGTCGACGACCCGGAGGCCGCCGATCCGGTGGTGGTCGACCTGATCCGGACCCACTTCTGACGACGGGCGACCGGACATGACCCGACAGGTGCTCGACGCCCGATCGGCCGACCTCCGATCTGCTGATCACCGACGCCCTGGTCGTCGACGGCACCGGCGCGCCTGCCCGCCCGGCCGACGTCGCGATCGCCGGCGACCGGATCGTGGCGATCGACCCGCCGGGCCGGGGAGGGCGGGGACGTCGGGTGATCAGGGCCGAGGGCCGGGTGCTGTCCCCGGGCTTCATCGACCTGCACGCCCACTCCGACGTGGCGGTGCTGACCGACCATGATCATCTGGCCAAGGTGAGCCAGGGCGTCACCTGCGAGGTGCTGGGCCAGGACGGACTGTCGTACGCGCCGGCCGACGCGGCCACCGCTGCGGTGCTGCGGCGCCAGCTGGCGGGCTGGAACGGTGACCCCGCCATCGACCTCGGCTGGCCGCGGGTGGCCGACTACCTGGACGCCCTGGACGCCGGGATCGCCTGTCACGCGGCCTATCTGGTGCCGCAGGGCACCGTGCGGCTGCAGGTGGTGGGGCAGCAGGACCGGCCGGCCACCGCCGCCGAGCGGGCGGAGATGGCCGAGCTCGTCCGCCAGGGTCTGGCGGACGGGGCGGTGGGTCTGAGCAGCGGGCTGACCTACCCGCCCGGCATGTACGCCGACACCGACGAGCTGGTCGACCTCTGCCGGGTGGTGGCCGCGCACGGCGGCTTCTACGCGCCGCACCACCGCTCCTACGGGGCGGGGGCACTGGCCGCGTACGCAGAGATGATCATGGTCGCCCGCCGGTCCGGCTGCGCCCTGCACCTGACCCACGCCACCCTCAACTTCGGGGTCAACACCGGGCGGGCCGGTGAGCTGCTGACCATGATCGACGACGCCCTGGCCGACGGTCTCGACGTCACCCTGGACACCTACCCGTACCTGTCGGGCTGCACGTCGCTGGTGGCCCTGCTGCCGCGCTGGGCGACGGTGGGCGGCCCCGAGATGATCATGGAGCGGTTGGCCGCGCCCGACGAGCGGGCCCGGATCGGCCACGCGCTGGAGGTCGAGGGCAGCGAGGGCTGCCACGGCTGCCCGGTGGACTGGTCGACCGTCGAGATCAGCGGGGTGGGGGACCCGAGCCTGTCCGGCGCGGTCGGGCAGACGGTGGCGCAGCTGGCCGCCGGCCAGGGAAAGGCGCCGATCGACGTGTACGCCGACCTGCTGCTGGCCGACCGGTTGGCCACCACGATCCTGCAGCACGTGGGCAACGAGGAGAACGTCCGGGCGATCATGCAGCACCGGGTCCACACCGGTGGCTCCGACGCCATCCTGGTCGGGGACAAGCCGCATCCCCGGGCCTGGGGGACGTTCCCGCGCTATCTGGGCCACTACGTCCGCGAGCTCGGCGTGCTCGGCCTGGAGGACGCCGTCCACCACCTCACCGGCCGGGCGGCCGCCCGGTTGCGGCTGGTCGACCGCGGTCTGGTCCGGGTCGGGCACCACGCCGACCTGGTGCTGTTCGATCCCGTACGGGTGCAGGACACCGCGACGTACGCGCGGCCGCGGCAACAGGCCGCCGGGATCGACTGGGTGCTGGTGGACGGCGAACCGGTGATCGCCGACGGCGTACGCACGTCGGCCCGACCCGGTCGAGCCCTTCGGCGGACGTCGACCGGCACCCGGGCCTGCCCGCGGCCCTGATCCGTCGAGCGGCGACCTGCAGGGACGGTGAAGTCAGCGGTCAGCGGTCCAGGAGACGGTGCAGCCAGCCGTCGAGGGTCTCCACGGCTCGGTCGGTGTCGTAGGCCGGATCGAGCAGCTTCTCCGCGACCACGGCGTCGATGGCGCCGCCCAGGGCGATGGCCACGGTGCGGGCGTCGTCGATCGGTGGGTGCCCGCGGGCCTCCCGAGCCCCCTGCACCAGCTCGACCACAGGACGCCACCGCTGCTCCGGCTGGGTCGACGCAGCAGAGGCCGGCGGCCGCTGCCGCGCCAGGGCCTCGATCATGACGTGCGCGTGCTCCGGCCGGTCGACGAGGTGGCCGATCATCGCCCGCAGGTAGGCGGACGGTCGCTCGGCCGGCGTCGGCCACCGTGACGGCATCGCCGACGGCGGTCACCAGCTCCTGCACCACGGCGTCGAAGGCGGCGCTGACCACCGCGTCCTTGCTGGTGAAGTGGTAGAGCACAGCCGCCTTGCTGAGGCCGGCCGCCGCGGCGATCCTCCCCAGGCTGGTGCCCGCGAACCCGTGCTCGGCCAGCTGGCTGATCGTCACGCCGACCAGCTGCTGACGGCGGGCCTGCTCGATGAAGGTGGGCGACTCCCTTGGCACGAGGAGAAACCTATCGTACGGTTGAAATACTGACCGATCGGTCAGTCCGTGAGGGGGTGGGGATCTGTGACTGCCGACGAGACCGGGCGGGCAGCCCGCTCCCGGACGACGTGGTGGACGCCGCCGCCGCGCCGCCCGCGTCGGCGGAGTGGTCGCGGTGATCGCGGTGCTGGTGGCGGCCGGGCTGCTGCGGCCGGGCGCGCCAGTGGGGCACTGGCGCAGCGCCGAGTCCCAGGACCGCTATCTGGCGGCGTACGCCCGGGCGTTCGCGGACCTGCCACCACCCGCCGAGACGCTGGACGTGCGGACCTCGTACGGGATCGTGCGGGTGTACCGGTTCGCCGGTGCGGATCGCGGTGTCGCGCCGCTGGTGCTGCTCCCGGGCACCGCCTCGGGCAGCCCGGTGTGGGCCGACAACCTGCCGTCGCTGCTGCGGATCGGCGACGTCTACACAGTCGACCTGCTCGGCGAGCCCGGGCTGAGCGTCCAGAGCCGACCGATCCGGACCGCCGCTGACCAGGCGGAGTGGCTCGCCGAGGTGCTCGACAGCCTTCCCGGCGACAAGCTGCACCTGGTCGGGCTCTCGATCGGCGGCTGGACCGCCGCCAACCTCGCAGTCCACGACGCGACGCACGTGGCCAGCCTGACGGTGATCGACCCGGTCAACCTGTTCGGCCCCATCCCGCTCGAGACGGCCGTCCGCGCGATCCCGGCCTCGGTGCCCTGGCTGCCGAAGAGCTGGCGGGACGACTTCGGCTCCTACACCGCCGGCGGTGCGCCGGTGGACGACGTCCCGGTGGCGACCATGATCGAGGCCGGCATGCAGGGGTACGCGATGCGGCTGCCCCAGCCCGAGGCCCTCGACCCCCACCGGGTGGCCGGTCTCCCGCTGCCGGTCCTGGCTGTCCTGGCCGGCCGGTCCGTCATGCACCACCCGGCGGACGCGATCGCCACCGCCGAACGCGCCCTGGGGCGCGACAGCGTGCGCGTGTACCCCGACGCCAGCCATGCCATCAACGGTGAGTACCCGCTCCAGCTGGCCACCGACATCGCACGGTTCGTCTCCTGATCACCGCGTGAGCAGGGCGTCGCATGGTGGGAGGGGTGGGGGTTCGACCGTCCGGACGGCGTCGTCACAGCCGCTACGATCGGGGGTCGCAGCACCGGGGGGCGGTAGCTCAGCAGGTCAGAGCAGGGGACTCATAATCCCTGGGTCGCGGGTTCGAGCCCCGCCCGCCCTACAGACGTCACCGACGTGCCGTCCGGCCCGGACCTGAGCAGACGACTCGCTCAGAGCCTGGCGGGCAGCAGGACCACCCGGTGGCGAACCACCAGCCGGCGTCGAGCACCAGCAGCAGTCCCACAGCCAGCAGGGCGAACGAGACGACCAGGGAGAGCGTCGGGCGGATGCGGGTCCAGCCCGCCTGGAAACGGTCGACCGCCCGCTGCTGTCCGAACCGTCGCACCGCGACCAGCAGGGCGATCAGCGGGAGCTGGCTCAGGACCACCCAGATCACCTGCATCGAGATCACCTCGACCGGGTCCCGGCTGCGTCCGGCCAGCACGGTGAGGGCGAGGAACGTCGGGTCGATCAGCAGGCTCCCCACGTACGCCGCCCCGGCACCGACCATGGCGAGGGCGCCCACCTGCCGGGTGCGCGTGGAGGTGGGGCGGGCTGGCGTGCGACGGACCAACCGGACGATGGCGGTGACCAGCAGGACGACGCCGAGAGCCAGACCGAGGACGGCTCCCAGGTGGCCACGGGGCACCAGACCGGACCAGGTCACGTCGGGGAGCCGGGCCGCCACCGTGAGAGCGAGCGCGGTACCGAACAGCGGGGCGCCGACCAGCACGGTCACGGCGAACGCGGTCAGGGCACGAGATCCCGCACCGGCCAGCAGGGCGGCCACTGCGACCAGCGCGGCAGTGGGGTCGAGGCCGGCGACGCCGATCGCCAGCGACGCGCCGAGCAGGGGACCCATGGTCACGACGGTAGCGGCCCAGACCGGAGCACGGACCGAGGTCGTAGCCGGACCGGCGGCTCCGTCCATCACGATCGGCTCGTGCGCGGCGCGTGCAACCGGCCGAGGCCGGGATCGACCGCTACCTTCTCGGCATGGAGCCGCAGCCTGGCCGCGCCCTCAGCGTCCAGGACTGGTCTGCCACCGTCGGCGCGAACCAGTCCAAGATCATCGACCTGCTGGTGTCGGGTGCCGTCAACGTGGCGACGGTGCTCGGAACGGTGCTCCTGTTCGCGACCGACCAGCTGTGGTCCCGCGTCGTCGCCGCGGTGCTGCTGGCGTCCGGGGCAGGAGCTGTCGGCTGGCTGCTGCGCCGCGAGGCAGCTCGCCACAGCCCGTTGCTGACCGCGTACGCGGGTTCCCGGCTGGTCCTGCTGCTCGGGGTGGTCGCGGCCTACCTGGTCCGCCGTCCCGACCAGACCGGTTGGATCTGGGCGGCCGGCGGGGTGGCGCTGCTGGCGGTCCTGACCGAGCCGATGATCAAGGTCCTGTTGAGCAGGACCGAACCGGTGGCGGTGAACCTCCCCGGCGTACGACCGGTGCCGACACCGCCGTTCCGGCCCGATCTCCTCGTCTCCGGATCGTTGGTCGCGGCGGCGGTCGGCGGGGTGCTGGCCCTGCTGGCCGCACCCGCGTGGGTCTACCTGTCCGTCGTCCTGCTCGGCCTGGCGGCCGTGATGATCATGATCGGTCACGCTCTGCGGGCCAACCTGATCAGTCGCGCGTCGCTGGCCGCCCTGCCCAAGGCTCTGGCCGAGCACGAGCCGGCATTCGCGGTCTACTACGGCGGTGAGCACGGAGCCCGTTACCAGCTGGGCATGTGGCTGCCGTACCTCGAGCGGCTCGACCGGCCGTTCGTGGTGATCACCCGCGAACCTTCCACCGTGGCGACGATCATGGCCCTCACCTCGGCGCCGGTGGTGGTGCCACGGACCACCAGCGCCCTGGGCAACCTGGACGCGCTGGTGGTGCCGTCGCTGAGAGCGGCCTTCTACGTCCAGGGCAGTCGGGCCAACCTCAGCTTCCAGCGGCACCGCCGGCTGACCCACATCTGGCTCAACCACGGCGACTCCGACAAGGCCGCCAACTTCAGTGCTCGGCACGCCACGTACGACAAGGTGCTCGTCTCCGGCCAGCAGGGGGTCGAGCGCTATGCCGCGCACGGGGTCATCATCCCGCCCGACCGGCTGCTGGTCGTCGGGCGTCCCCAGATCGAGCGGATCCAGGTCCGTGACGAGCCGCTGCCGCCCGGTACGCCACGGACGGTGCTCTACGCGCCGACGTGGCGGGGTGGTCGGCCGTCCACCGACTACTCCTCGTTGCCGCTCGGGGACCGGATCGTCGCCGCCCTGCTCGAGCGCGGCACGACGGTGATCTTCCGGCCGCACCCGCTGAGCTACGCCGACCCGGCTGACATCGGCCTGATCCGGCGGATCCAGCAGCGGCTCGAGGCCGACCGGCGGGCCACCGGCCGCGCGCACGTCTGGGGCGGGCGGGCCGAGCGCGACTGGGACGTCGCCGACTGCCTGAACGCCGCCGACGGTCTGGTCACCGACGTCTCGTCGGTCGCCTCGGACAACCTGGCCTCCGGCAAGCCGTTCGCCATGGTCGCCATGCGGGCCGCGGGCGACGCCTTCCGGGCGGAGTTCCCGATGGCTCGGGTGGCGTACGTGATCGAGAAGGACCTGTCCACCCTGACCGCGGCCCTGGATCAGCTGCACGGCGCCGATCCGCTGGCCGAGCAGCGTCGGGCGTACCGGCGCCACTGCCTGGGGGACCGGCTCGGCGAGCACGCCGCCGACGAGTTCCTGCGGGTGGCCGGCGAGCTGGTGGCCGGCCGGCGCGCGCGGACGGTGTCGCCCGCTGACGAGCTGGAGGCGGTCCGGGGACCGCGCGCCGAGCTGGAGGCGGTCCTGGGACCGCGCGCCGAGCTGGACGAGCTGCTGGCCGCCGAGGCGGTCGACGCGACCGACCGGACGCGCGAGGCCGGTTAGACCGACGGCCACCCGGTGGCGACCGGGCCGGCCGCCCCCATGATTCGACCCGACGGCGGCGGGTAAGCACCATGAGGATCCACCCGGATCCTCGAACCGAGCACAGACGTCGGAGGACATGACGATGCAGGACAGAGTGGCGTTCATCAGCGGAGGCGGCTCCGGGATCGGGCAGGCGACGGCGCAGGTGCTGGCCCGCCAGGGGGTGCGGGTCGCGCTGGCCGGCCGGACCCCCGAGGAGCTGACCGAGGTGGCCGAGGCGATCGAACGCGACCACGGCTCGGCGATCACCGTGGCGTGCGACGTCAGCGACGAGGAGTCGGTCCGGGCCGCCATCGACACCACTGTCCGGACCTGGGGACGTCTCGACATCGTGGTGGCCAACGCGGGCGTCAACGGCACCTGGGCCGGCATCGACGAGCTCAGCGTGGACGACTTCCGCACCACCTTGGACATCAACCTGGTCGGCACCTTCACCACCATCAAGTACGCCGTCCCGCACCTGCGGGAGCGAGGCGGTGCGGTGGTGGTCACCTCCTCGGTCAACGGCACCCGGATCTTCTCCAACTCCGGCGCGTCCGCGTACTCCAGCAGCAAGGCCGGACAGGTCGCCCTGGCCAAGATGCTGGCGGTCGAGCTCGGTCCGTCCCGGATCCGGGTGAACGTGGTCTGCCCCGGTGCGATCAGCACGGAGATCTCCGACAACACCCAGGCCGAGAACGAGGACGTGAAGATCCCGGTCGAGTTCCCCCGCGGGGCGATCCCGTTGACCGGCGACCAGCCGGGCTCGGCCGAGCAGGTCGGCGACCTGATCGCGTTCCTGGTCTCCGACCAGGCCTCCCACATCAGCGGCACCGAGCTCTGGATCGACGGCGCCCAGTCCCTCCTGCAGGGGTAGGCGGCCGACGTGACCGGACCCACCTCGACCGACCAGGAGTGCCTGCGCGCAGCCGGTCTGGTGGTGGTGGGCGTCGCCGTGGCCGGCGTGCTCCTGTGGGCCGCGAGCTTCCCGGGATGGCCCCTGGCGGCGGGCATCATCGTGTCCGTCCTGGTCCTCGGCGGTCTGTTGATGATCATGGGGGCCGAGCCGCCCCCCTCGGCCCGGTGGTTGCGGCCGGCCGGTCTGGTCACCGCGTTGGTGCTGGCGGTCGGCGGCGGGACCGCGGTCGAGGTCGCCGGCGACGCCGCTCTGGGCGTCCGGTTCGAGCAGAGCCGGCCGTCCTTCGCGCAGACCGTGCAGGAGGCCGGCCCGATCCCGACCACCCCGGCCGACCACTGGTTGCCCTATCCCGGCGCCTGCCCGGACCGGATCGGGACCTACGGCATCGGCGAGTGTCACGCCTTCGCGGGTGGCCTGATGTTCCTGCAGCAGCGGGGGGCACTGGGCGACGACGCCGGCTTCGCCTACGTGCCCGGGGGCTTGCCCGTCGGTGGCGACGAGGCGACCGCGTTCCCGCCCAACGGCTTCACCCCGCTGGGCGACGGCTGGTACGCCTGGACCTGCGACTGCTGATCGCCGCACGCCGGCCGCGTACGGTGCAGGGATGAGCGAGAGCCCGAACAGCAGCGACCAGAGCGAGACCAACGAGGCGGCCGACCCGGCCGGTGCCGACGCCAGCGTCGACGCCGACCGGGTCAACGAGCGGGCCCACCTGCTGCCCGAGGAGATCGCCGTCGGCAGCGACGACCCGCAGCAGCAGGCCGACATCATCCTGCAGGAGTCGGCCGAGCGGACGCTCGACGTCGAGGGGACGCAGGAGTCCTCCACCCAGGTGCCGTAGCCCTCCGATCGCCGGCGCCGCGGCGTCTGAGATCACCTGGCGCTCACCGGAGACGACGCTGCGTGGGCCGGAGGATCTCCGACCCACGCAGTCGTGGTCACATCAACGCTCGCCGGGCGAGCAGGTCCGGCTCAGCGCAGACCGGGCTTGGTCGGCGGGACGGCGACCGGGCTGTTCTGCTTCTTCACCGTCGAGCGGTTGGTGGACTCCTCCTCCAGCGGCTCCGCGAACGGCGTGTACTCCGAGGCGCAGACCTTCCCCTTGGCCGGGAGCCTCTTGGCCAGCAGGTAGGAGTCGACCGCGTCGGTGACGCACTCGGAGGTCCCGTAGGCGGTGTGACCCCACGAGCTCGACGACAGCAACCGGCTGTTCGGCAGCCGCTTCGACGTCGACACAGCACCCGCGTAGTTGGTGGCCGGGTCCCAGTAGTTGCCCACGATCAGCACCGGGGTGCTCGTCTTCTTGGTCCACGGACCGCGGTAGGCGTCCTCGTCCTTGACCGTCCACTTCGTGCTGGAGCAGCCGGCCAGGTTCCACAGCCACAGCCGGCCGAAGTAGGGCGCCCGCTTGTCGGCGGCGTTCGCCAGCCGGCCGAAGTCGGCCAGGTTCTTGCTGTTCCGCGAGTCCGTGCAGGCGATGGTCTGGAAAGCGTCCACGCTGTTGTCGTACGGGAAGCCGAGACGCTTGCCCGGCAGCTGACGGCGCTGCTGCTCGGCCTTGATCTTCTTCGTCAGGGTGATCAACGCGCGCGTGGTCTGCTGACGGGTGGCGGTGGCCGGCGTGACGCCGGTCAGCTCACCCACGTAGCTGGCGAACGAGGTGAGGTCCTCCGCGGTGTAGAACTGCGAGTAGAGGATGCTCAGCGACGTGCCGACGAAGTCGGCGTAGGTGACGACGAACTCCTCACCGAACTCCTCGTCGACCACTGTCAGCGGGCCCTTGCGCAGCTTCTGGGCGATCTTCTCGTAGTTGGCCACCGGGTTGCCGGCGGCGAAGGAGCAGTACTCCTCACCGGCCCGGTCGCACAGCACCAGGGCCCGGTTCAGCGCCTTGCTGGCGCCCTCGGCGGAGCCGAGGCGGGCGCCGATCGGGGTGCTCTGGGTCTTCTTGGTGCCCGCCCACTTCGCCGGGTCCAGGACGCCGTCGATGGCCAGCGCCCGCACCCGGTCGGGGTACAGGTTGGCGTACACCTCGCCGAGGTAGCTGCCGTAGGAGAAGCCGAGGTAGGTGAGCTTCTTGTCACCCACGGCGCGACGCAGCAGGTCCATGTCGCGCGCGACCTCAGCGGTCGACATGGAGCCGCTCAGCGGCTTGCCGGTGGTCGAGCAACCTCTGGCGTGCTTGTCGTAGACCTTCTTGAACGCCTTCTCCTGGGCGGCTCCGTACGGGAAGGCCACCGAGTTGATCTTGTCCGACACGGGCGAGCCGGTGCGGGCCGAGGAGAAGCACTTCACGTTCTTGCTGAAGGCGACCCCGCGTGGGTCGAAGCCGACCACGTCGAACCGCTCCGTCACCGCCGGGCTGAGGAAGTAGGGGGAGCCGTAGGCGATCTCGGTGCCCGACCCACCCGGGCCACCCGGGTTGACGAACAGCGAGCCGATCTTCTTCTTCTGGTTCGCCGCGGGCACCTTCAGGACCGCGATGTCGACCTTCTTGCCCTTCGGCTTGTCGTAGTCGAGGGGGACCTTGACGGTCGCGCACTTCGCGTAGCCGTAGCAGGTGTACCACTTCAGCTTGGGGGTCTTCACCGCCTTGCTCCGGCGCTTCTCCACCTTCGAGGTGGACGAGGTTGCCGCGTCGGCCGCGGGGGCTGTCGACACCGACAGCAGTCCGGCGGTCAGGGCCATGGCCGAGGCCATCGCCAACAACCTTCGGGGGAGAGGTCGCATGCACGCTCCTGGTGATCGGCGCCCGACTCCGTTGCCGGGCGCGCTGAGAGAAACCTAGGCACTCTGAGCACCGAGCGTGGACGACGATACGAACCGTCGTCGGGTTTCTTTCTGCCGTTCAGCCGCTGATCGGCGTCTGGTTCCTCCACGCGCCTGCACGTCGGCCGCCCGGCGGCGCTAACGTGACCGCGTGCGCCGCCGACCCGAGATGATCCCCGCCGAGTTCGTCACCCTCGATGACCGGTTCGCCGGCACCGGGGGCGACCGTTGGTTGAGCCGGGTGTTCGACCAGGGTCGCTGGTTGGAGGGCCCGGCCCATCACCCGGCCGGCCGGTTCGTGCTGTTCAGCGACATCCCCAACGACCGCGTGCTGCGCTACGACGAGGTCACCGGGCAGGTCGTCGAGTTCGCCACCGGGGTCGGCTTCACCAACGGCCGGACGATCGACGTGCAGTCGCGCTTCGTCGCCTGCGAGCACGGGAACCGCCGGGTCACCCGCACCGAGCACGACGGCTCAGTCACGGTGCTGGCCGACGCGTACCGCGGCCAGCGGCTGAACAGCCCGAACGACGTGGTCGTGGCCGGGGACGGAGCGATCTGGTTCACCGACCCGAGCTACGGGATCATGACCGACTACGAGGGCCACGCCGCCGAGGAGGAGATCGGGAGCCGCAACGTCTACCGACTCGATCCGGCCGGCGAGCTCACGGTCGTGGCCGACGACTTCACCCAGCCCAACGGCTTGGCCTTCAGCGCCGACTTCACCCGGCTGTACGTGGTCGACAGCGAGGAGCACCACGTCCGGGTGTTCACCGTGACCGGCGACGGGCTCAGCGGCGGGGAGGTCTTCGCCGCCGACCCGGCCGGCTACGACGGGATCCGCTTCGACACCCGCGGCCGACTCTGGGGCGCCGCTCACGACGGTCTGCACTGCTACGAGCCGGACGGCACCCTGAGCGGCAAGCTGCTGGTGCCCGAGACGGTGGCGAACTTCTGCTTCGGCGGCCGCCAGCACAACCACCTCTACCTGACCGCCACCACCTCGCTCTACACGCTGCGGGTGAACTTCACCGGGGTCCGCTACTGCTGAGTCCGCCGGGCAGGGGCCCGGTCACCGCCGGGGGCACGTCGGGTCCGCCGAAGGAGACCGGCACGCCGGGGGAGTAGCGCACGCTCTGCGGTGGTCCGACCGGGGCCGGCAGACCGCCGGCCACCACCAGGTCGTCGTCGAGCTCGAGCAGGTCGGCAGTCCACAGCGGCCAGGTCGGGTGCTCGTTGGGCAGGTGGACGGTGCGGCGGCCGACCCGGGTGTGCAGCCCCCAGCGCGCAGTCAGGAACTGGTCCAGGGGTGTGGGCTGGGCGACCGGTTCGCCGACCCGGATCCGCATCGTGCTGACCGCTCCGCGCGGCGCGGGCCAGCGGCGGCGGCAGCTGTAGGCGATCTCGTCGCCCCGGCGCTCGACAGCCATCGTCGACCAGGCGTACGGGAGGCGCAGCGTCGCCCGGGCCGTCAGCACCGCGAGCAGGCGGGTGGCGTCGAGCGAGCGGAACACCACACCCCGGCGCCCGTGGCCGTCCACGCTGTAGAGCCGGACGTTGGTCTCGGCGAACGTGCCGAGGAAGGGCAGACCCGGCCCGCGGAACAACCCGAGACCGACCATCCGGAACCCGATCAGCCCGACGTACGTCATCTCGTCGAGGGTGTCGGGGCGGGTGCCCGGGGGGAGCAGCGGCGCCACCTGCGCGGGGTCGACGGCCCAGTGCAGGAAGCACAGGTCCGCCCAGGTCTGGCTGAGCAGGATGCGCCGCAACGGCCGCGGGCTGAGTGGGGTGACGGGCTCGACGTCGGGGGCCGGCAGCTGCACGGGGCGAGCGTAGTGGTCGCCTCCTCGCGGTCGGCTCGCCAGCGCTCCGCCCCCGCTCCGCCCGCGCTCTGCCCGCGCGATCGGCTGGATCCTCGGCGTCACGATCACCGGGGTCGATCCCGTCGTCCGGAGCCAGGCGGGATAATGACTGTGAACGTTCATCCCGCACCGTCCAGCAGCTGAGGAGATCTCGCCGTCGTGACCGACGCAGACACCGCCACCCTTTCCGGTTTCGACCCCACCCGGCCCCGACGGGCCGTCGTCGTCCGCGGCGGCTGGGACGGTCACCAACCCGTCGAGGCCACCGACCTGTTCCTCCCGTTCCTGGCTGACCACGGCTTCACCGTCGACGTGTTCGACTCCCCGGCGCCGTACGCCGACGCCGAGCGGATGGCCCAGACCGACCTGATCGTGCAGTGCATGACGATGAGCACGATCGAGAAGGACCAGTTCGCCGGGCTGCGGGCCGCGATCGAGGCGGGCACCGGCTTCGCTGGGTGGCACGGCGGCATCGCCGACTCCTACCGCAACACGTCGGACTACCTGCACCTGGTCGGCGGCCAGTTCGCCTGCCACCCGGGCAAGCACCCCGACGAGCTGGTCGGGGAGCAGTCGGACAACTACGTGCCGTACCGGATCGAGATGCTGCCGGCCGCCGCCGAGCACCCGATCACCGCCGGGATCGGTGACTTCGACCTGGTGACCGAGCAGTACTGGGTGCTCAGCGACGACTACGTCGACGTGCTGGCCACCACCACCCAGGCGGTCCGGGACTGGGACCCGTGGCACCGGCCGGTCACCTCGCCCGCCGTCTGGACCCGCCAGTGGGGTGCGGGGCGGATCTTCGTCTGCACCCCAGGGCACCGGGTGGAGATCCTCCAGGTGCCCCAGGTCGACACCCTGGTCAAGCGGGGTCTGCTGTGGGCCAGCCGGTGAACGACACGGAAGCAGGCGAGACCGGCCCGGAGGAGACCGGCCCGAGCGACCCCGCGGAGGTCGGGACCGCACCGGGCGCCGTGGCCGAGGGCGCCGTCGACGAGGAACCGGCCGGGGGCGGGGGAGCCCCGGCGCCGCTGCGGGTGGCCCTGGTGGGCTGCGGCAACATCTCGGCGCAGTACCTGGCCAGCCTGCCCCAGCTGCCGAACCTGCGCCTGGTCAGCGTCACCGACGCGATGGAGGCCGCCGCCGAACGGGTGGCGGCCGAGCAGGGAGTTCCGGCACGCTCCCTGGACGACGTGCTGGCCGACCCGGCCGTCGACCTGGTGCTGAACCTGACCCCGCCGCAGCTGCACGCCCCGCTGACCATCACAGCGCTCCGGGCCGGCAAGCACGTCTACCTGGAGAAGCCGTTCGCGGTCAGTGCCGACGAGGCCGCGCAGATGCTGGCAGCGGCCGAGAGCGCTGGTCGACGGATCGGCAGCGCCCCGGACACGGTCCTCGGCATCGGCATCCAGACCGCTCGCCGGCTGATCGACGACGGACAGATCGGCCGGCCGGTCGCCGCGACCGCCTTCATGATGTCGCCGGGGCACGAGGGCTGGCACCCCAACCCGGGCTTCTACTACCTGCGGGGTGGTGGCCCGTTGCTGGACATGGGCGTCTACTACCTGACCGCGCTGGTCACCCTGCTCGGTCCGATCGCCGAGGTGTCGGCGATGAGCTCCCGGGTGCGGACCGAGCGGAAGGTGCCCGACGCCGGACCGCGGGCCGGGGAGGTCCTGCCGGTGGAGGTCGACACCTACGTGGCCGCGACCCTGCGCCACGACAGCGGGGTGATCAGCACCCTGATCGTCAGCTTCGACACCATCGCCAGCCAGCTGCCCCGGATCGAGGTGTACGGCACGGCGGCCAGCCTCGACGTGCCCGACCCCAACCAGTTCGCCAACCCGGTGGGCATCTCCCGGTCCCGCACCGAGCCGTTCGCGTACGTCTCCGACCTCGCCGGTTACGTCGGGGCCGGGCGCGGCTACGGCCTGGCCGACCTGGCGCGGGCCATCGCCGACGGGACTCCGCACCGGCAGAGCGCCGAGCTCGGCTTCCACGTGCACGAGGTGATGGAACGGATCGCCGAGGCCTCGACGGCCGGAGCGACGGTGCCGGTCGTGAGCCGCTGTGAGCGACCGGCGCCGGTGCCCCAGGGAGCGCGACCGGAGGTCGTCTGACCCGTCGCCGGCGTCGCCGGTGAGAGTGGCGAGATCCGGGTGTGACGATCGGTCGCCCGGTGGCGTCTTCACAGGTGCCCGGCGCAGCAGCCCGGTCCGTCCCGTCGAAGGAGCAGCTCATGACGCCAACCGACCTCCTCACCACCACCGGAGTGCAGTGATGGCCTCCAGGGTGGTCACCCGGCTGGCCGGTACCGGCATCAAGCTGATGGGCTCGGTGCTGAAGGGCGCCGGCTCCCTGGTCCAGAAGGCCGGGAAGACGGCTCCTCGGGGCGCCGAGGACGGCGACGCGGTGCGTGCTGCGCGCCGGGACGCCGGAGACGACCGAGCCACCGGGTCGACCTGACGAGGGAGGACACCGCCATGGGGCGGAACTCACGGCCGAGTCAGCTGCCGATGGTGACACCATGTCCCGGTGCGAGGGGTGAGGGGTGAGCGGCGGCGCTGAGGGCGTGCCGGATCAGGTCTTCGGCGGGGTGGCCGAGGCGACGGTCGTCGGTCGGGCTCAGGACGGTGACCTGGTCGCCTTCGAGCAGCTGCTGCGGCACTACCAGGGGCCGCTGTTCCGGTTGGCCTACCGGCTGCTCGGGGACCGAGGCGAGGCCGAGGACGCGCTGCAGGACACCATGGTGCAGGTCTGGCGTAAACTGCCGGGACTGATGGAGCCGCTGGTGTTCCGCAGCTGGGTCTACCAGATCATGACGCGGCGCTGTCTCAGCCTGCTGCGGACCCGGAGCCGCCGCGGGATCGACCCGGTGGCCGCCGACGAGCTGGCCGAGCTCGGCCCCGGCCGACGCGTGATGGCCGGCCAGGGCGGCAGCAATCCGGCCGAGTCGGCCGAGAGAGAGGCTCTGCTACGGGGCCTGAACGAGGTGCTGGCTCAGCTCCCCGAGGACCAGCGCGTGTGCTGGGTGCTGCGGGAGCTGCACCAGCTGAGCTACGCCGAGATCGCCTACGCGATGAATCTGTCCGCTTCGACCGTCCGTGGACGGCTGGCTCGGGCTCGACAGAACCTGGCGAAAGGAATGGACGCATGGCGGTGAGCACGGACTCGACCACCCGCCTCGGATGCGGCCGAGACATCGACGAGGTGTGGGCGTCGATCGAGGAACCCCCTTCCCCCCACGAGCGTCAGTGCCCGTACTGCCAACAGGCCCGGGCCAGCCTCGGGCGGTTGGCGCAGGCGATCGACGCCCGACGTCGCGCCGACGATGCCGATCCCGACCAGCAGCCCGGTCCGCAGGTGCTGACCAGGGTGATGGAGATCGCCCGGGCCGAGATCCGGCGGGGGCGACGGCTGCCGCTCGATGAACCCGTCGGCGAGGGAGCGGTGTCCGACCTCTCGGTCAGCGAGCAGACGGTCGCGGCGGTGGTCCGCCGAGCCGGCGACGGGGTGCCCGGGGTGGAGGTGCGGCGGTGTCGGGTCGAGCTCGGTCACCTGGGACCGACGGTCCCCGGTCCTGACGACGCCGACCCGGCGACCGAGGCTGCTCTCGATGATGCGGTCGACGCGCCGGAGTCGTACCGCACGTCCCGCCCCGCCCGTTTGTCGGTGTCGGTGCAGATCAGCGTGTCCGCCACGGTGGCGATCCCCGTGGTCGGTGAGCTCATCCGGCAGGCTGTGCGCCGAGCCGTGTTCGAGGAAGTGGGGATGAATGTCGTCATCGTCGACATCGACGTCCGAGACGTCCACGACGCCTGAGGGCGCCGGCGGCACGGGCGCACTCCGGGAGCCGGGGGATCTCGAGCTCGAAGCGCTGGCTGACGCCCTGGCCGGCATCGTGACCGCCACCTCCGGTGTGCTGCGGATCGAACCCACGTTGCGTGGGGCTGTGCAGGCGTGGCGGAGCGGCGACGGGGACGACCCGGCGCAGCACCTGCAGCTGACCGTCCGGGGCAGGATGGTGGATGTCGCCGTGCACGTGGCCGTGACCGCCGACCACCAGGCCCGGTTGCTGGCCCACCGGCTCCGCGAGCGGCTCCAGGTCCACCTGACCGATCAGGGTCTGGTGCCCGGAACGGTCGAGATCAGCATCCTGGTGATCGAACCGGCCTTGAGCTGACGCCGGTCGGAGGAGGTTCTGCAGTCGCTGACGTCAACCCGACGTCGCCGCACCAACCGCCGGTCTCCTTCCGGACCCCCAACCGTGCTCGACGAGCAACCGGTGCCGGGCCGGACACCCGCGGAGGGGCGAGGTGGCCGGACCAGCAGCTGGATCGGGAGCAGGCCGGACCGGGGTGTGACGGTTCGGGTCGGACGGACGTCCTCTCTGGTGACGGCCCGAGATGACCCGGGTCCCGCAGACGAGGCCCCGCACTGACGCAGGGTCTCCGTGAACGAACGGAGCACCAGATGAGCAGGCAGGTCAGTTTTCGGCGGCGGAGCGGGCGCGGTGTCCGCTACGGCGGGTCCGCCCGGACCAGGGGCGGGCTGATCGCTGCGGCGGTCGGAGCCGTCGGCGTCGTGCTGGCCGTGCTGACGCTGATCAGCGTGGCTGCCCTGATCGGCAGCGGGGACGGGCTGACCGCCGGGGCCCTGGTGGTGCCGATGGGTCGGATCGTCCTGGTCGTCGCCATCGGGTACCTGATCGCCCTCGTCCTGCTGCTCCTGGCACTGCGGTCCGGCTCTCCGGTCCAGGCCTGGATCTGTGCGCTGCTGGCGGTCGTGCTGGCGTTCGGGGTCTCGATCTACCCGCTGTTCGCCACCGCGTCGGCCGCGGTCGACCAGGCTCGCGACGTCGTGCCGTGGATCCTCGACCTGATCCGCCGCTGAGCCGGCTACCCCTGCCCGCCCGACCGGCGACGCCCGACCAGGGCCGCAGCCAGCAGCAGGGCCACGCCGAGGACGGCGGTCACCGAGGCCAGCACGTGCTGACCGGCGGTCCAGGTCAGCTCGAGGTCGCCGCCGTTGGGCAGCCGCCGGTACGGGGAGACGATCACCCAACCCACGAACAGCCAGCCGAGCACCAGCAACCAGGTCGGTGCCCGACCCGACTGCGACGTCTCCCGTGCCTGCTCGTCCGCGATCCGCCCTCGGGCACCGGACCGGGCCGCCTCCCGGGAGGTTCGGGCGCTCGGTGCGGCCAGCTCGACCAAACTGAACGCCAGCGGCACGACCCAGACGAAGTGGTGCAGCCAGGAGACGGGGGACGCCAGCAGACTGGCCACACCGCAGAGCACGACCGCGAACCGGACCTCGCCGGCGCGGTGCCAGACGGCGGCCGCCCACACCCCCAGGGCCACCACCACCGCACTGGCCAGCAGGCCCAGCACGGTGCCGGCGGGGGCGAGTCTGAAGATGCGGAGGAAGTCGGCGTACACCGACTGGTTCGTGTAGTAGATGAGGCTGTGCCCGAGGCCCGTGTCGCCATGGGCGAGCCGGGTCCAGAAGTCCAGCGACTCCCGGGGCAGGATGATCGCGGCCAGCAGGGTGAGCACTCCGGCGGTGATCGTCGCGGTCAGCGCGACGCGCCAGCGACGCACCGCGAGCAGGTAGAGCACGAAGATCATCGGGGTCAGCTTCAGCACCGCGGCCACCCCGGTCAGCACCCCCTCGGGCAGCAGCCGGCGGCCCCGGAGCACCCGCGGACCGGGGGCGAGATCCAGGGCCACCAGAGCCACCAGGACGATGCCGAGCTGACCGAACGCGAGGGTCTGGCTGACCGGCACGACAGCGAACACCACAGCCGTCGACCACAGGCTCAGCCGCCAACCGGTCTGTCCCCACCGGTGCAGGAGGGCGACGATCATCAGCAGCACCGGCGACGGTCCAGCTGATCTGGACCAGCGCGGCGGGCAGCACGGCCAGCGGGACCGCCAGGAGGGCGGCGAACGGAGGGTAGAGGAACGGCAGCGGGCCGGGCAGCTGGTAGAAGTTCCCGCCGTCGAGGAGCACCCGGCCGGCCAGTCGGTAGACGTCGAGATCGACCATCACGGGCCGCCACGGGAGCGCCGTGCCGCCGGGGAAGCTGGTGGCCCCGACCCAGAGCGCCATCAGCACCGGCAGCAGGCAGATCGCCACCCCCCGCCCGATCCGGGCCATCACCTCACCCATCGAGCTCAGCCGAGGAGTCGGCGGATGGTCTGCCCGACCCCCGACTCGGAGTTGGGCGGCACCGTCGCGAAACCCTGGGCGATCAGGGCGGGATGGGCGTTCGCGACCACGTACGGCTGCCCCACCCAGCTGAGCATGGACAGGTCGTTGGGCATGTCCCCGAAGGCGGCGACGTCGGCGGCCTCGATGCCCATCCGCCGGCAGACCCGGGCCAGCATCGCGCCCTTGTCGACGCCGCGGGCGCTGATCTCCACCAGCCCGTACCCGCGGGCGCTGGAGTGGGTGGCCGAGAGCCGGTCGCCGAGGACGTGGGTGACCCGGGCCAGCAGCTCGTCGGACTCCAGCACGGGAGACTGCACCAGCACCTTGACCAGGTCGTCGTGCACGATGGCCTCCACCGGGCCGCTGAAGATGTCCGGATCGCTGCCGTCGGACGGCTCCCAGGTCGTGTAGTGCGGCTCGTGCCCGAACCGGGTGCCGGACTCGAAGGCGAACCTGACGTCCTCGACCACCGTGCGGATGCGGCTGACGGCATCCAGGGCGGCGTCGGTGTCGATGGTGATCTTGTCGATCATCTCGTCGGCCGCGGCGTCGTAGAGGGCCGCACCGTTGCTGGCGATCACCGTCGGGTGGGCGCCGGGCAGCCCCCGGATGACCTCCAGCCAGCGGATCGGGCGACCGGTCGCGAAGAGCACCGTGACCCCGGCCTCCTGAGCGGCCAGCACCGCCGCGGAGTTCTCCGTGCTGACCGAGGAGTCCGGCGACAAGAAGGTGCCGTCCAGGTCGGTCGCGATCAGCTTCGGGGTGCGCACGCGGCAGATCCTCGCACGAGAGTCGTCGCGCTCGGCACGATCACAGCCTCGACGTCGGCGAGTTGCCACCCGGCGAGCCGGACTCGTCGGGACTCGGCTGGCCGCCGCCGGACTCGCTGCCGCTGGGCGACGGCGAGGCGGAACCGGAGTCGGAGCCAGACGCCGAGGGTGAACCGGACTCGCTGCCCGACGGGCTGCCGGACGGGGTGCCGGACTGCGAACCGGACTGGCTGGCCGAGGGCGATCCCGACTGCGGCGACGGCGACCCCGACTGCGGGGGCGGGGAGCCGGACTGGGACTGCGGCGGCGGGCTGCCGGAGCCGCCGGTCGGCGTCGGCGGGGTCTGCGGGGGCTGGTTGCGGAAGATCAGGATCGCGATCAGCACGGCCAGCGCGGCCAGCAGCAGCATCAGCAGCCAGGAGACCAGGATCGTCTTCCACCCGGCCCGGTCGTAGCGACCCGGCCAGGGCAGCGGCCAGAGCCGGACCAGTCCCGGCTTGACCCGGTCCTGCCAGTAGTGCTGGTAGTCCGGTCCGGTCGGAGCCCCCTGGGGGGCCAGGGTGGCCAGCTGCACCTCGTCCAGCACCCGGGCGGCCTCGGCGGCAGCTGCCGCCGTCCCGTCGTACGCCAGTGCCACCCACGGGGCCAGCAGCGTGCCGTCGGCCGGCAGCGGGTCGCCCTCGTCGGCCACGTACTTGCGGCCCAGTCGACCGAAGTCCTGACCGTGTCCGCCGCGCGCCAGCACCGTGTCGATGTGCATGTCGTTGACGACGCCGGCCAGGCGGTCGCGGGCGGCGGCGTCGGCCGCGGCACCCTCCGACAGCACGATGACCATCGCGGTCTGCCCGGCGGCGTCCGCATCCGAGGCTCTCGCGTCCGACCGGAGGTCGGCTGCGGCGTCGGTGTGCGCGGTGTAGGCCACGCCGGACTCGGCGGCTCCGATCCGGGCGTCGAGCCAGAAGTCGCCGACCCGGGGCGGGTCGTCGGGGAGCAGCGGACTGACCGGCACCCAGTCAGGATCGGCTGGTGGGGTGGACATCGCTCCTCGTCGGCTGGGGGTCCCGGACGCCGGGGTCGGCGCGGTGCCCGCCGAGTCTATGCGGGACCGGGTGGCACCACGGGGGACCGGACCGTCGCGAGGCGAGAACCCGCGGCACCGGGGGTGGGGGAGTCGACCCCGGGATGGGCTTGGATGGGTCTGCGAGAATGGGCCACCGTTCCGCACCCCGCCACCACAGGAGTCTGAGAGTGAGCAGTCCGTCGCACGGTCCAGGGGCCCCGTCGGCTCCCCCCGCAGCGCCGACCCAGCCCGCACCCCAGAACGGCAACCAGCAGGCTTCGCGCCTGCTGGGCGAGGCGATCAGCCAGGTGCAGCGCGTCATCGTCGGCCAGGAGCACATGGTCGAGCAGCTGATGGTCGGTCTGCTGGCCAAGGGCCACATCCTGCTCGAGGGGGTGCCCGGCGTGGCCAAGACGCTGGCCGTCCGCTCCTTCGCCACCGTCGTCGGCGGTGACTTCGCCCGGATCCAGTTCACCCCGGACCTGGTGCCCTCCGACATCGTCGGCACCCGGATCTACAAGGCGAGCCAGGAGGGCTTCGACGTCGAGCTGGGTCCGGTCTTCGTCAACTTCGTGCTGGCCGACGAGGTCAACCGGGCCCCCGCCAAGGTGCAGGCGGCGATGCTGGAGCTGATGGCGGAGAAGCAGGTCTCGATCGGCGGCCGGACCTACCCGATGCCCGAGCCCTTCATCGTCATCGCCACCCAGAACCCGATCGAGTCCGAGGGCGTCTACCCGCTCCCGGAGGCGCAGCGCGACCGGTTCCTGCTCAAGGTCGACGTGCCCTACCCGCGCGGCAACGAGGAGTTCGAGATCCTCCGCCGGATGAGCGTCCAGCCACCCACCTCGCGGCCGGTGCTGGACCCGCAGCGGATCCTGCAGCTGCAGAAGCAGGCGTCGGAGGTCTTCGTCCACAACCTGGTCGCGGAGTACATCGTCCGGCTCGTGCTGGCCACCCGTACGCCCGCGGAGTTCAACCTGCCGGACCTCACCTCGGTGATCCAGCTGGGCTGCAGCCCGCGTGCCACTCTGGGTCTGGTCTCCGCCGCCCGAGCCCTGGCCCTGATCCACGGCCGCGACTACGTCCTGCCCACCGACGTGCAGTCGGTGGCCAAGGACGTGATGGCGCACCGCATCGTGCTCGGCTTCGATGCGATCGCCGACAACATCCAGCCCGCCCAGGTGATCGACCGGATCATCGCGATGGTGCCGCCGCCCACCCCGGTGTGGAACGGCGGTCAGTCCCAGCAGCCCGGTGGCCAGCGCGTCCCGCAGCGGCAGGCGGCGCAGCCGGACTTCAGCTGAGCCCCATGTCGTCAGCTCCCGGTTTCCCGCCCCCGTCCGGCGCCCCCGGCTACCCGCCGCCCGGCGGCGTTCCGGCGTACCCGCCGCCCGGTGGGTCCCCCGCGTACCCGCCGCCGAGCGGAGCGCCCGTCATGGCCGCCCCGGACCCGGCCGCGTACGGCGCGCTCTCGTCGGTGCTCGGTGAGCCGACCCAGCCGACCATCCCGCTGAACAAGCTCGCCCCCGAAGCGGCTCTGCGGCGGCTGGAGCTGGCCATCGTGCGGCGTCTGGAGGGCTTCCTGCACGGCGATCACCTCGGTCTGCTGCCCGGTCCCGGCTCGGAGACGAACGAGGCCCGGGTCTACCAACCGGGTCAGGACGACGTACGCCGGATCGACTGGTCGGTCACCGCGCGGACCAACGTGGCCCACGTCCGCGACACCATCTCCGACCGCGAGCTCGAGGTGTGGGCGCTGCTGGATGTCACCCCGTCGATGAACTGGGGGACCGAGGGCGTCACCAAGCGGGACCTGGGGATCGCCGCCGTGGCCACCATCGGCTTCCTGGGTCAGCGGGTCGGCGACCGGTTCGGCGGCTACATCATGCGACCGGACCGGATCCGGCGGCTGCCCGCGGTGTCGGGACGGTCGGCGCTCTACGGCGTGCTGCGGCGGATGCTGACCGAGCCCTTCGTGCCCGACCACGCCACCGGGTCGATGTCGTTGGCCGCCGCGGTGGAGCAGCTGTCCCGCACGCAGCGTCGACGTGGGCTGCGGGTGGTGGTCTCGGACTTCCTGACCCCCGGCGACCACGAGCTGGACCCCAACGTGGAGCCGGAGTGGGAGCGCTCGATGCGTCGCCTGGCTGTCCGCAACCAGGTGCTGGCCGTGGAGGTGGTGGACTCCCGCGAGATCGAGTTCCCCGACGTCGGCGACATGCTGATCCGTGATCCCGAGACCGACTTCGAGCGCTACGTGAACACCTCCGACGACGCCGCGCGGGCCCGGATGGACGCCGCGTCGGCGGCCCAGCGGGAACGAATCCGGATCGCGCTTCGTCGTGCTGGTGTGGGGCACATCCAGCTCCGCACCGACCGCGACTGGGTCCAGGACATCGCCCGGTTCGTGCTCGCCTACCGCCGTGTCGCCAGCATGTTGCACGCGCCGCCCCAGGGAGTGACGAGGTGATCCCGCTGCTGTCCTTCCTCTCGCCGGACCGGCTCTGGATCCTGCTCGTGATCCCGCTGCTGATCGCGGCGTACGTGTTCGCCGCCCGCCGCAAGAACCGCCGCGGCATGCGGTTCACCAACACCTCGATGCTGGACGTGGTGGTGCCGAAGCAGTCGCAGTGGCGACGCCACCTAGCGGTCGCGCTGTCCCTGCTGAGCCTGGTCACCCTGACCGCCGCGTTCGCCCGCCCGAGCACGCAGATCGACGTGCCGCGGGAGCGGGCCACGGTGGTCATCGTGATCGACGCCTCGCAGTCGATGCAGGCGACGGACGTGGCCCCGAACCGGTTGGCCTCGGCCAAGGCGGCGGCGATCGCGTTCGTCGAGAGCATCCCGGACAAGTACAACGTCTCGGTCGTCTCGATGGCCGGCAACTCCTCGATCCTGGTGCCGCCGACGCTGGCCCACAACACCGTCGAGAACGCCATCAACAGCATCCAGCTGCAGGACGGCACCGCGATCGGTGAGGGCATCTACACCGCGATGCGGGCCCTGCAGCAGGCCCCGAAGGACCCCAACAAGCCCGACTCGGTGGCCCCGGGCGCCATCGTGCTGCTCACCGACGGCTCCAACACGGCCGGCCGCGCCCCGATGCAGGCGGCGGCGGAGGCCCGCAACGCGAAGGTCCCGATCTACACGATCGCGTACGGCACCGAGAACGGCTACGTCGACCTGGACGGCAAGCGGGAGCCGGTGCCGGTCGACCACGAGCTGATGAAGCAGATCGCGGCGACCACCAACGGCGACTACTACGAAGCCGCCACGTTGGACCAGCTGGACAAGGTCTACGACAACATCGGCACCGAGGTCGGCTACGAGAAGGCCGAGCGTGAGGTGACCTCACGGTTCGCCGGCTACGGGCTGGCCCTCGCCGTGCTGGCCGCCCTCGGCGCGATCTCCCTGGGGGCGAAGTGGCCGTGATCGGTCTGGTCCCCATGCTGCAGTTCCTCGAGCCCAACCGGCTCTGGCTGCTGCTGATCATCCCTGCCCTGGTCGGCGGCTACGTGCTGCTGTCGCGGCGCCGGGCGAGCAAGCGTCGCTCGATGGGTCGCACCATGTTCGACCTGGTCATCCCCAAGGACCGGGTCTGGGTCCGGCACGTAGCTGTCGGGCTGTCCATCCTGAGTCTGCTGACCCTGACCCTGGCCTTCGCCAAGCCCAAGGACCAGGTGCTGGAGGACCGCCAGCGGGCCACCATCGTGGTCACCATCGACGTGTCCCTGTCGATGGAGGCCACCGACGTCGAACCCAACCGGCTGGAGGCGGCCAAGACCGCCGCGTCGGCGTTCGTCAGCAGCCTGCCCAAGGAGTTCAACGTCTCGCTGGTGTCCTTCGCGGGCACGGCGACCACGCTGGTGCCGCCCACCCTGGACCGGGGCGCGGTGACCGCCGCCATCGACGCGCTGCAGCCGCAACCCTCCACCGCCATCGGCGAGGGGATCTACACCTCGTTGGCCGCACTCAGCCAGGTCCCGCCGGACCCGGACGACCCGGACGCCGACGTGCCGGCCCGGATCGTGCTGCTCAGCGACGGCAAGACCCAGGTCGGTCGGGCCTCCGACCAGGCCGCGCGGGCGTCGCGGGACCAGAACGTGCCGATCTACACGATCGCGTACGGCACCGAGGACGGCTACATCCAGGTCGGTGGGCGGCGCGAGCCGGTCCCGGTCGACCGGGTGGAGCTGCAGCGGGTGGCCAAGATCTCCGGCGGGCAGGCGTACACCGCCGAGAGCGCCGGGCAGCTGGACGAGGTCTACAAGGACATCGGCCGCTCGGTCGGCAAGGAGAAGGTCGACCGCGAGGTGACCTCCCGCTACGCCGGCTTCGGTCTGGCCTTCGCCATCCTGGCCGCGTTGGGCATGATCTCGCTCGGGGCCCGCTGGCCCTGACCGGTCGGGCGCCGCCGACGGGGATCGCTCCGGGACGGCTGCCGTGCCGGGTGCTCACTAGGCTGGACCGGTGGACATCGCGGGGAACCTGGCCGAGGTGCGGCGACGCGTCGACGAGTCGTGCGCGGCGGCCGACCGCGACCCGGCGACCGTCCGGCTGCTGCCGGTCAGCAAGACCAAGCCCCCCGAGGTGCTCCGCGAGGCGTACGACGCCGGGGTCCGGCTGTTCGGTGAGAACAAGGTGCAGGAGGCCGTGGCCAAGGCCGAGGTGTTCGCCGACGTGCCGGATCTGCGGTTCGCCCTGATCGGGCACCTGCAGACCAACAAGGCCAAGCAGGCCGCCGAGGTGGCGGCGGAGTTCCACGCGCTGGACTCGGTGCGGCTGGCCGAGGCGCTGGACAAGCGCCTCGGCGCTCTGGACCGGACGTTGGACGTGTTCGTGCAGGTGAACTCGTCGGGGGAGGACTCCAAGTTCGGGCTGGCCCCGGAGTCGGTTGCCGAGTTCGCGCGGGAGCTGGAACGGTTCGCCACCCTGCGCGTACGCGGGCTGATGACCCTGGCGGTGTTCTCCGACGACGCCGCCCTGGTCGGCGCCTGCTTCCAGCGGATGCGCGACCTGCAGGCCCGGCTGCAGGACACCGACGAGCGGCCGGAGCGGTGGGCGGAGCTGTCGATGGGGATGTCGGGCGACTACGAGCAGGCCATCGGGTACGGGGCGACCACGGTGCGGGTCGGCCAAGCGATCTTCGGCGACCGGCTGGATCCGAACGACTACTGGCCGGTCTCGGGGCGCTGACCGGACTGGGTGCCGAAGCCACCTGGGGTTGGGAGCGCGCGGAGGGTCAGAAGGTGCGCCTTGGGCCAACCATCCGCCCTCGCAAGCTCGGGCTCCCGCCAGGCCCGTCCACGGCCCTTCGGCGCACCTCCTGACCCTCCCCGCTCGTCGCTGGTCGGCGTGTCGGTTCGGTGGTGGGTCAGCGTTCGAGGACCGGCCAGTAGTCGTACGGGGTTGGCCGGCGCCTCAGCCAACTGGATGGGTCGGATCTGGCTCGGGGGTGGGTTCCGGTCTGGCCGTGTCGTGGCCGGCTGCGCGGTGGCCGGATGTGGCTCGGGGTGGGTTCCGGCCTGTGTCGTAGGGCTGCGCGGGTCGGATGTGGCTCGGGGGTGGGTTCCGGTCTGGCCGGTGCCGCTGGGGTGGCCGGATGTGGCTCGCCGGTGGGTTCCGGCCCGTGTCGTAGGGCTGCGCGGGTCGGATGTGGCTCGCCGGTGGGTTTCGGTCTGACCGGTCGCCGCTGGGTGGCCGGATGTGACTCGCCGGTGGGTTCCGGTCTGACCGGTCGCCGCTGGGGTGGCCGGATGTGACTCGCCGGTGGGATCCGGCGCCAGGACGTCGCGGCCGCCCCTCCCGACCCGACCCGCCCGCGCCCGACCTCCTGACCCGCCGCGCGCCCGACCTCCCGACCCGACCCGCCCGACCACCCGGACCTAAAGGTTGTCGATCTCGATCGGGGTCAGGTGGTCGGCGGGGGTGAAGCCGAACACGCGGCCGAGGAAGTCCAGCTGGGCTTCCAGGGCGGCGCGGATGGAGTCGGCCCGGCGGAAGCCGTGGCCCTCGCCCTCGAAGATGATCATCGCCACCGGCAGACCCTTGGCCCGGACCGCCGCGGCCATCGTCTCGGCCTGGTTGGGCGGCACGACGGCGTCCTCGGATCCCTGCAGCAGCAGCAACGGCACCGACAGCCGGTCCACGTGCAGGATCGGGGACCGCTCCCGGTAGGTCTCGATCGCCTCGGGGTAGGGACCGATCAGGCCGTCGAGGTAGCGGGCCTCGAACTTGTGGGTGTCGCGGGCCAGCGCCTCGGGGTCGGCGACGCCGTAGAAGCTGATCCCGGCGGTGAAGGTGTCGGTGCTGGTCAGCGCCTGCAGGGTGGTGTAGCCGCCGGCACTGCCGCCCCGCACGATCAACCGGGCCGGATCGGCCAGTCCCTGCTCGGCCAGCGCCGCCGCACCGCCGGCGCAATCGGCCACGTCGACGATGCCCCAGGCGCCGCGCAGGGCGTCCCGGTAGGGCCGGCCGTAACCGGTCGATCCGCGGTAGTTGACGTCCAGGACGGCGAAGCCGCGGGAGGTCCAGTACTGCAGCGAGATGCTGAAGCCGGTGTCGGAGAACGAGGTCGGACCGCCGTGGGACAGGGTGATCAGCGGCGGCAGCTCCCCCTCCGGCGCGGTGTGGTCCGGGTTGGTCGGCGGGTAGTACCAGCCGTGCACCTCGCCCGGCACGTCGTCCAGGGTGCTCGGCCAGCTGACGGCGCGGGGGATCGACACCCACTCGGCCGGCAGCCCCTCGTCCGAGGCGTGCCGGACGTCGGTCCACGTCCCGGTCGCCAGCTCGACCACGGCCAGCCGGGCCGGCCGGTCGGGCGCCTCGACCAGGGCTGCGGCCCGGCCGTTCGCCGAGGCCAGCGGTCCGAACAGGCCGTCGTCCAGCACCGGTCGCAGCGTCTGGGAGGAGCGGTCGAGGAGGTGGATGGAGCTGACGCCCTCACTGACCCGGCTGACCAGCAGCCGGCTGGAGTCCAGCACCACGTACGGCTGGTCACCGAAGACCCACTGCGGGGTGGCGAACTCCGCCGTCTCGGGCCACAGGGGAGTGGTGGCGCCGTCGCGTTCGGCGTAGAGGTTCCACCAGTCGGTCCGGTCGGAGACGAAGACCAGCTCACCGCCCGGGGCCCAGCGCGGGTGCACGGCCGACTCGGTCGGGCCACCGGCGACGTCGGTCACGTCGACCACCTGGAGCCCGGCGCCGTCAGGGTCGTCGACCAGGCGCCCGCGCCGGATCCGGGTCGCGTCCCAGGGCATCGCCGGGTGGTTCCACTCGGTCCAGGCGAGGTCGCCGGTGTCGGACAGCTCGGGATCGGCGTAGAAGTCCGCGCCCTGGCAGAGCACGGTGCCCGGACCCTCTCCGTGCAGCGAGAGGGCCACGACGGTGTTGACCGGTTCGCCCCCGCCGGAGTGGTCCTCGCGGACCGCCAGCACCAGGTCGCGGTCCGGGTGCAGACGCAGGTCGGCGTACCGGTAGCCGGGCCCGTCCTGGGCCGGGGTCAGCGCGACGGTGCGTCCGTCCTCGATCCGGTGCACGCGGCCGTCGCCGAACTCGACGTGGACCACGACCTGGTCGCGGACCGCGTACGCCCCGCCGCCGTACTCGTGCACCCGGCTGCGCACGTTGGCCTCCGGTCCCGTCACCGTCTCGCGCGCCCCGTCCCCCGCCGTGGTCTCGCCGACCAGCTGGCGCACCAGGGCGACCCGGCCGCCCTGGTCGGGTCGGGCCTCCAACCAGTAGAGGGTGTCGCCGTCCAGCTGTGGCGAGCTGAGCCCGACCGTCCCGGAGGTGACGAGATCGGTGGTCACGGGCGAGGACCAGGTTCCGTACGGGGCAGTGGTCATCGGGACACTCTAGGAGGACCCACCCACTCCTTCGGCACGGCGCCCGGCCCACCCACCGGAAGCGCACAGCAGGGTCACAGGATCATCCGGCGTCCGGCACAGACGGGCCCGCCAGGATCGGTCACACCACACACCGTGCACCACCGACAGCACCGGTCCCCGCGAGAGGCGAACCACCGTGAACCAGCCCCAGCCCGACCCCACTCCCAGCGGTCCCGCGTACCAGGGCCGACTGCTGCCCCGCCCGGGCGATGAGGTCGTCGACCAGGGACTCGACTTCGACGTCCGTACGCTGCTGTCGCGCCGCCGGATGCTGCAGGCGCTGGGCCTCGGAGCGGGGATGGTCGCCCTGGCCGCCTGCGGTGTCGATGCGGCCACGACCTCCGAGACGACCACCAGCAGCGGCTCGGGGTTGACCGAGATCCCGGACGAGACCGCCGGCCCGTACCCGGGCGACGGCTCCAACGGACCGGACGTGCTGGAGGAGTCCGGCATCGTCCGGAGCGACATCCGCTCCTCGTTCGGCAGCTCGACCACCACCGCCGAGGGCGTCCCGCTGGAGTTCGAGCTGACGATCCTGGACCTGGCCAGCGACGCCGCCCCGTTCGTCGGCGTCGCGGTCTACGTCTGGCACTGCGACCGAGAGGGTCGCTACTCGATGTACTCCGAGGGCGTGGAGAACGAGAACTACCTCCGTGGCGTCCAGGTCACCGACGGCGACGGCAAGGTCCGCTTCACCAGCGTCGTCCCGGCCTGCTACACCGGCCGCTGGCCGCACATCCACTTCGAGGTCTACCCCGACGAGGCGTCGATCACCGACGAGACCTCGGCCATCGCCACGTCGCAGCTGGCGCTCCCGAAGGACATGGTGGACGCGGTCTACGCGACCACGGGGTACGAGGCCTCGGTGGCCAACCTGGCCCAGATCACCCTGGCCAGCGACAACGTCTTCGGCGACGACGGTGGCGAGCACCAGCTGGCCGCGGTCACCGGTGACGTCAGCAAGGGGTACGTGGCGACGCTGACCGTCCCGATCGACACCGCCACCGAGCCGACCGGCGGCGGCGCCCCCGGCGGCGGGGGTGGCGGTGCTCCCGGTGCGTGAACCTCCGAGCGGGGCGCCGAGCGCTCCCGGCACCCCCGGCTGAGCCGCGGGAGTTCTCAGGAAACTCGCGCTGGTTCTCCTGTGACGGATGAGGCAGAATGGACCCAGATCCACCGCGTACGCGTCGTGAGGATGTTGGGGAAGACAGCCCTCACCCTGCGTCACTGGAGGATCGATGAGCACAACTCGTGGAGTGCTGTACATCCACGCCGCACCGTCGGCACTGTGCCCACACATCGAGTGGGCGGTCGGCGGTGCCTTCGGCACGCCCGTCCGCCTGGACTGGATCCCGCAGCCGGCGGAGCGCGCCGCCTACCGGACCGAGTACGCCTGGACGGGACCGGCCGGCACCGCCGCCCGGCTGACCAGCGCGCTCAAGGGCTGGCAGCGGGTCCGGTTCGAGGTGACCGAGGAGGCCAGCGCCGGCGTCGAGGCGCACCGCTACTCCTACACACCCACCCTCGGGGTGCTGCACACCCAGATCGGTCTGCACGGCGACGTGGTGGTGCCGGAGGAGCGGATCAAGCACGCGATGGTGATGGCGTCCCTGGGGCAGCAGGACCTGGTCGAGGCGCTGGACGCCCTGCTGGGCCGCCCGTGGGACGCCGAGCTCGAGCCCTTCCGCTATGCCGGCGAGGGTGCGCCCGTCCGCTGGCTCCACAAGGTCGTCTGACGCCCGAAACCGGCTGACGCACTCCTCCGGTAACCCACGCGGGTGGTGCAGAGAGTGCGTGAGTGTTCGGAAGAGTGCGTCAGCGCGGCCCGGCTTCCGTTGCTGTCCGCTGCGGGCTGCCGCTGCCCGCCGTGGGCTGGGGTCAGGAGCTGGTGGCGTAGCGGTTGGTGAAGGCGATGGCCACGTTGTGGCCGCCGAAGCCGAAGGAGTTGTTGATCCCGGCCAGGTCACCGGCCGGCAATTCGCGCACCTTGTCGGCGATGTCGATCCCCAGCCCGGGCTCGGGGTCCTCCAGGTTGATCGTCGGCGGCACGGTGCGGTGGTAGAGGGCCAGCAGGGTGGCCAGCGACTCCAGCGCGCCCGCCCCGCCGAGCAGGTGCCCGGTCATCGACTTGGTGCCGGTGACGATGGCCGAGGTGTCCTCGCCCAGCGCCATCCGGATGGACAGCGCCTCGGTCACGTCCCCCTGTGGGGTCGAGGTGGCGTGGGCGTTGACGTGGGAGATGTCGCCGGGCTGCAGCCCGGACTCGCGGAGCGCGTACGTCATCGCGCGGGCCTGGGACTCACCGGTGGGATCGGGCTGGACCATGTCGTGGGCGTCGGAGGTGATGCCCGCCCCGGCCAGCTCGCCGTAGATCCGTGCTCCGCGCGCCTGCGCGTGCTCCAGGGTCTCGATCACCATCACGGCCGCACCCTCGCCGAGCACGAACCCGTCCCGGCCCTTGTCCCACGGCCGAGAGGCCCGCTCGGGCTCGTCGTTGCGGCGGCTCATGGCCTGCATCTGGGCGAAGCAGGCGATCGGCATCGGGTGGATGACGCCCTCGGCGCCACCGACCACCACCACGTCGGCGCGACCGAGCCGGATCATGTCGATCCCGTACGCGATCGCCTCGTTGCTGGAGGCGCAGGCCGAGACGGGCGCGTGCGCCCCCGCCTGGGCCCCGAGCCGCAGACTCACGTTGGCCGCCGTGGCGTTGGCCATCAGCATCGGGATGGCCAGCGGGGACACCCGGCGGGCGCCCTTCTCCTTCTGCACGTCCCACTGACCCAGCAGGGTCTGCAGTCCGCCGATACCGGTGGCGATCACTGCGCCGAGGCGCTGCCGGTCGACCGGGTTCTCCTCCTTCAGCCCGAAGCCGGCGTCCCGCCAGGCCTCCAGGGCCGCGACCACGCCGAGCTGGGCGGAACGGTCGAGCCGACGGGCCTCGACCCGCTCCAGCACGGTGGCCGGGTCGACGGCCGCCGAGGCCGCGATCTGCACCGACAGGTCAGCGGCCCAGTCGGCCTCGATCCTGCTGATGCCGGAGCGACCGGAGAGCAGGCCCTCCCAGGTGCTGGCCACGTCCCCGCCGAGCGGGGTGGTGGCGCCCAGTCCGGTGACGACGATGGGGGTCGGGCTCATGGGTAGGACCTTCCGTGGTCAGGGCTAGCGATCCGGGCGGCACGGCCCGGCGGTGGGCAGCCTGCCCGACCGGTCGGGCAGGCAAGGGAGAGCTCGCCGAGGGCCACGCGACCTCGACCGCGGCCTGCAGTCGGCGTCGGCGTGGCCCTCGCAGCGTCAGGACGCAGCGCGCTCGATGTAGGCGACGGCGTCCCCGACGGTCTTGAGGTTCTTGGCCTCCTCGTCGGGGATGCTCACGCTGAACTTCTCCTCGGCGGCGTAGATGATCTCGACCATCGACAGCGAGTCGACGTCCAGGTCGTCGGTGAACGACTTGTCCAGCTGCACGTCGTCGGTCGGCACACCGGCGACCTCGTTGACGATGTCGGCCAGGTCGGCACGGACCTCTTCGGTGGTGGGCATCGGGCTCAGGGCTCCTCGGGGTTGAACGGTGGACGGACCGGAAGTGGTCAGCCCGGGAATCTGTGGACCAGCACGATCATGGCAGCACGATCACCTGACCGGCATACACCAGGCCTGCGCCGAAGCCGATGACCAGGCAGGTCTGACCGCTGCGCGCCTCGCCGGACGTGAGCAGGGTATCGATGGCCAGCGGGATGGAGGCGGCGGAGGTGTTGCCCTGCCGCTCGATGTCTCGACCCACCACGACGGAGTCGGGCAGCTTCAGGGCCCGCAGCATGGCGTCGGTGATCCGCATGTTGGCCTGGTGCGGGACGAACACCTCGATCTGGTCGGCGGTCAGGCCGGCTCGGTCGAGGGCCTCGGCGGCGGCCTCGGCCATCGCGTACGCCGCCCACTTGAAGACGGGTCTGCCGTCCATCGTCATCACCGGCCACCGGGGCGGCTCGGACGCCATCGCCCGGTCCCACGGCTCGGTCTGGGTGATGAGTCCGGACTGGTCCCCGTCGGAGCCCCAGACCACCGGTCCGATGGCCGGGACGTCGCTCGGTCCGACGACCGCCGCGCCCGCCCCGTCGGCGAAGATGAACGCGCTGGTGCGATCTGTCCGGCTCGTGATGTCGGACAGCCGCTCCACGCCGATCACCAGCGCGTACGTCGAGGCGCCCGTGCGGACCAGGGAGTCCGCCAGCGTCAACCCGTAGCAGAAGCCCGCGCAGGCTGCCGATACGTCGAAGGCAGCACCCGTGGTGCCGAGCTCGGCGGCGATCGTGGCGGCGGCCGCCGGGGTCTGCAGGAGATGCGAGACCGTGGCCACGATGACGGTGTCGATCTGCGCCGGATCGAGACCGGCGCGCTCGATCGCGACCCGGGCCGCCGACACCGACATCATCTGCACGGTCTCGTCGGGCGAGGCCCACCGACGCTCGCGGATCCCGGAGCGGGTCCGGATCCACTCGTCGGAGGAGTCGATCATGGTGCAGATCTCGGCGTTGTCGACCACCCGCCGTGGGCGGTAACCGCCGAAGCCCAGGAGACGCGCGTACGGGCCGCCGGTCGAGGTGCGCACGCGGGGGGACTGCTCGTCCGGCTCGGTCACGGCGTGGCTCGGGCCGCGTCGGCGGACCCGGCGGCGTGCCGCTGGAGGAACTCGCGAGCCTCCGGCAGCTGGTCGGGCGTGCTCAGCGCGAACAGCTCGACGCCCTTCAGGTTGCGCTTGGCGATCCCGGTCAGGGTGCCCGCCGGGGTCAGCTCCAGCAGACCGGTGACGCCGAGGTCGGCCATCGCCTGCAGGCAGAGGTCCCAGCGGACCGGCGAGGCGACCTGGCCGACGAGTCGCCGCAGCACGTCGGCGCCGTCGGTGACGACCTGGCCGTCGGCGTTGGACAGCAGCCGGGTCGTGGGGTCGTGGGGATGCAGTGAGTCGGCGAGCCGGGCCAGGTGGTCCGACGCCGGTGCCATGTGAGCGGTGTGGAAGGCCCCGGCCACACTCAGCGGGATCAACCGAGCCCGGGCCGGCGGGTTCTCGGTCAGCGCGGCCAGCTGCTGGACGGTGCCGGCGGCGACGATCTGACCGCTGCCGTTGTTGTTGGCGGCGGTGAGTCCCTGGGCCTCGATGGCGGCGAGCACCTCGTCGACCTTGCCCCCGATCACAGCGGTCATCGAGGTGGGGGTGAGGGCGGCGGCCTCGGCCATCGCCCGGCCCCGCTCCCGGACGAAGGTCATCGCCTCGTCGTCGGACAGTGCACCGACGAGGGCGGCGGCGGTGATCTCGCCGACCGAGTGCCCGGCCACCACCCCGATGCCGGCGCTCCCGGTGCCGCCCGTCTCCAGCAGAGCCCCGGCGGCCAGCAGGCCCGCGGCCACCAGCAGCGGCTGCGCCACGGCGGTGTCCCGGATCGTGTCGGCGTCGGCCTCGGTGCCGTAGTGGCGCAGGTCCAGCTCGGACACCGCGGAGAGGTGCTCGAGGCGGTCGGCGAAGGTGGACTCGGTCAGCCAGGGCGACAAGAACCCCGGGGTCTGTGCGCCCTGACCGGGCGCGACGATGGCCAGCACGTCTCGACTATGTCCCGCTCCGGTGCTCCGCGTCGCGCAGGGACACGACGAATCTGCGTCGACGGAGTTGTAGGAATCTGACAAACGGGCGTCGATCAGGCAACGGCGCGACGGCTGGAGCAGCAGCTCCCGACGGGCGTACGTGGTCAGTCGCGGATGGTCTCGCCGGCGCGGCCCCGTCGGCCGAGGAGCCGCCCCAGGGTGAGGGCCAGCCGGAGCGCGTACGCGTCGCGGGGATCGGTCGGGCTGTAGCCGCTGACCTCGTGGACCCGCCGCAGCCGGTAGCGGACGGTGTTGGCGTGGACGAACAACGCCCGTGCCGTGGCCTCCACCGACAGACCCTGGTCGAGGAAGACCGCCAGGGTCTCCAGCAGGGCGCCACCGGCGTCCTGCAGCGGGTCGTGGAGCTCGCGAGCCAGGGATCGGCGGGCGTGCCCGTCGCCGTTCAGGGCGCGCTCCGGCAGCAGGTCGTGCGCGCTGACGGGGCGGGGTGCCTCCGGCCAGCCCACCACCGCCCGGTAGCCGCTCAGGGCCTCCCGGGTGCTGGCGCCGGTGTCCATCAGGTGGTCGACGGGCGGGCCCACCACCACCGGACCGGCGGCGAAGGAACCGGCGAACCGGCCGACCACGCCCAGGGTCCAGTCCGGGTCCTTGAGCGCCGGACCGCCGAGCACCACGATCAACCGGTCGCCCTGGACGGCGCCCAGCATGTCCAGCCCGGAGATGGCGGCCTGGTGCCGGATGGCCTCCAGCTCCGACACCGCGTCGACACTCGGGGCGTCGCTGTCCGGCGCGCCACCGACCACCACGACCACACCCTGGTTGGAGGTCCACCCCAACGTCGAGGCCCGGGACAGCACCGACTCGTCGGTCTCGCCGCGCAGCACGGCGTCGACCACCGACGCCTCCAGCCGGGCGTCCCAGGTGCCCCGGAGCTCGGCGGCCCGGGCGTAGATCTCGGCCGCGGCGAACGCCACCTCGCGGCTGTAGGCGACGATCGCGCTGTGCAGCACGGGCCGGTCGCCGCGCGGCATCACCTCGTCGATCTGGGTCTCCACCACGTCGATCGTGGTGCGGACCAGTTCGACGGTCTGGTGCAGGCTGATCCGCCGGGCCAGCTCGCGGGGGGCGGCGCCGAACACGTCGGAGGTGGCCAGTCCGTCCGGGTCCGGGTCGGTGAACCAGGTGACGAAGCCGTCGATGCCGGCCCGCGCCACCAGGGTGATCCAGGAGCGGTGCTCGGCGTCGAGCTCGCGGAACCAGGTGTGCCGGGTCTCCATCTCCCCGACCGCCACCGTGGTCATCCCCGCGGTCTGGGCCGACAGCCGGCGGGCGATGGCCGAGCGCGTCTTCGAGGAGGGCGGCCGGGACCTGTCGAGCCCCTTCGCCGCCGCCATAGGGTGAGCGTAGTGCTCGCCCCGGATCCGACCGGGTGGCGTGCAGGGTGCCCGTGGGGCAGTCGAGGAGGGGACCGCGGTGAGCGTACGGGAGGCGAGACCGCAGGAGTACGTGTGCCGGTCCTCGCTGCCGACCGGGCCGGAGGAGCTGTTGCTCACCGCCCGCAAGGTCTGGCTGGGCAAGACGACCGAGGTGGCACGGGTGCTGCCGGACCGGGCCATCCGGATGATCGGCGCCTGGTGCTTCCTCGACCACTACGGACCCGAGGACGTCAGCGACGCTCCCGGGATGCAGGTCCCCGCCCACCCGCACACCGGGCTGCAGACGGTCAGCTGGCTGGTGGCCGGCGAGATCGAGCACCGCGACAGCCTGGGCACCCGGGCCATGGTCAGCCCCGGCACCCTGAACATCATGACCGCCGGCCACGGCATCGTGCACTCGGAGATGTCGCTGGCCGACAAGCCGCCCCAGCTGCACGGGCTGCAGCTGTGGGTGGCGCTGCCCGACGGGGTCCGGGACGGTACGCCGCGGTTCGACCGCTACACCGACCTCCCGGTGCTCGAGCGTCCCGGGGTGCGCGGCCAGGTCCTGGTCGGGGAGGTCGACGGGGTGGCCTCCCCGGCCCTCAGCTTCACCCAGCTGGTCGGCGCGGACCTGACCCTGGAGGCGGGCGCCTCCGTCGACCTGACGGTCGACCGCGAGCACGAGCACGGCGTCTTCGTGGTCGCCGGTGAGATCACGACCGGCGCCACCACAGCGGTCACCGACCAGCTCGTCTACCTCGGCACCGGTCGGGACACCGTCACGCTGACGGCGGGCGGTGAAGGCTCCCGGGTGCTGCTGCTCGGCGGCGAGCCGTTCGCCGAGGAGATCGTCATGTGGTGGAACTTCATCGGCCGTACGCACGAGGAGGTGGCGGCCTTCCGGGACCAGTGGGAGCACCGCGGCGCCGACTCCGGAGGTCGTTTCCGCCCGGTGGTCGCGCCGGGGGAACGCGTGATGGAAGCACCGACGATGCCGACGGTGGCTCTGAAGCCCCGCCCCCGCCGCGCGCCCGAGGGCGGCCGGTGAACCCCGTCGACGCCCTGCGCGAGATCGGCTTCCTGCTGGAACGGGCCCGGTCCGACACCCACCGGGTCAAGGCCTACCGGCGGGCCGCCGACAGCATCGCCGCGCTCGAACCGGACGATCGCGCCCGGCACGCCGACGCCGACGACTGGAAGACGATCCCCGGCATCGGACCCAAGACCGCGCTGGTGATCAGCCAGGCCAGTGCCGGCCGGGTGCCGGACTACCTGCAGCAGCTGCGGGACGAGAAGCGGCCGCTGGCCGAGGGCGGCGACGCGATCCGGTCGTTGATCAAGGGCGACCTGCACGTGCACTCCACCTGGTCCGACGGTGGCAGCCCGCTGGAGGAGATGATGATCACCGCGCAGACCCTCGGCCACGAGTACTGCGCGATCACCGACCACTCGCCGCGGCTGACGGTGGCCCGCGGGCTGACCGCCGAGCGACTCCGGCAGCAGCTGCAGGTGACCCGGGACCTGGACGCCGCGCTGCCCGGCTTCCGTGTCCTGCAAGGGATCGAGGTCGACATCCTCGACGACGGCGGGCTCGATCAGGACGACGACCTGCTGGCCGAGCTGGACGTGGTCGTGGCCAGCGTGCACTCCAAGCTGCGGTCGGACTCCGAGACCATGACCCACCGGATGGTGGGGGCCATCGCCAACCCGCGGACCAACGTGCTCGGTCACTGCACCGGCCGGTTGATCGAAGGGGAGCGGGGCACCCGGCCGGAGTCCAGCTTCGACGCCGAGGTGGTGTTCGAGGCCTGCCGGGCGTTCGACGTCGCGGTGGAGATCAACTCCCGGCCGGAGCGGCGGGACCCACCCACGAGGCTGCTCGAGCTGGCCATCGAGACCGGCTGCCTGTTCTCCATCGACACCGACGCGCACGCCCCGGGTCAGCTGGAGTTCCTGGCGTACGGGTGCGAACGGGCCGAGGCTCTCGGGCTCGATCCCGACCGGGTGATCAACACCTGGCCGGTGGACCGGCTGCTGAGCTGGTGCCGCAAGAGCTGAGCCGCTGGCCGACGGGGAGCCCAGGCCCCGAGCTCGGGGCCGCATGCCAGTGACCGCGCCGCGTCCGACTACCCTCGCCGGTGTGGATGGCGCTGGTGTGAGTGTTGACGATGCGGCTGTGGCAGCGAGCCTGGTCAGGGAAGCCGGCACCCTGGCCGCGACGATGCTGGCCGACGGGCTGGACACGCACTACAAGACGTCGGTCTCCGACGTGGTGTCGGCGGCCGACCACGCGGCCGAGGCGCTCGTCGTCGAACGGCTGACGGCACTGCGACCCGAGGACGGCCTGGTCGGCGAAGAGGGAGCGGCCCGGCCCGGCGACCGCACCTGGTACATCGACCCGGTCGACGGGACCTACAACTTCTTGTCCGGGTTGCCCTACTGGTGCTCGGCGGTCGGCCTGACCGACGACGAGGGCCCGCTGCTGGGGGCTGTCTACTACCCGGCCCGGGACGAGCTCTGGGTCGGGGGTCGCGACCGGCCGACGACTCTGAACGACGTCCCGGTCACGCAGCTGGTCGACGAGCCGCTGGACCGGGTGTCGGTGGCCACCTACCTGCACCCACGGAACCTGCGCGACGAGCCGCGGGTCGCGTCCTGGCGCTCCGCGGTCGGGGCGGCGGCCACCGTGCGGATGCTCGGTTCGGCGTCGGTCGACCTGGCCGGGGTGGCCACGGGGCGGATCGGCGTGTTCCTGCAGGCCAACCTCCACCCGTGGGACTGGTTCCCCGGCGCGGCCCTGGTGCTCGGTGCCGGTGGGGCGGCGGAGGTGGTCGAGATCGACGGGAACCGGTGGCAGGTGGCCGGCAACCGCCAGTCGGTGGCGGAGACCGTCGCGGCCCTGCGGCAGGGCGGATGAGACGCCGGGGTTTCGCCGCGCACCGGCCCATGGCAGGCTTTCGTCCCACACGGACAGGGGACGACCGGCTGCGAGCCAGCGGTCCCACGAGCAGGATGCTGGAGGCTGGACAGTGAGCGCGACGGCAGGACCCTCCGAATCGCGGAGTGCGGCGGGGGAGAAGTTCGGCCTGACCAGAGGTCAGGTCGTGCAGGAGCTCGGCTGGGACGAGGACGTCGACGACCGGCTGCGGGTGGCTGTCGAGGACGCCATCGACGGTGAGCTGATCGAAGAGGCGATGGACGCCGTGGACGTGGTGCTGCTGTGGTGGCGCGACGATGACGGCGACCTGGTCGACGGTCTGGTGGACTCCGTGGCCGACCTGAGCGCCAGCGGGGTGCTGTGGCTGCTGACCCCGAAGGTCGGCCGCAACGGCTACGTCGACAACTCCGACATCTCCGAGGGCGCGGTCACCGCCGGTCTGGCCCTGACCACCTCGGCCAACGTCTCGCCCGACTGGGCCGCCCACAAGCTGGTCCGACCACGCGGGACCCGCAAGTGAGCGAAGCCGCGTCCAACGGGCCGGTGGTGGCCAACGGCGCGGCCGCCCCCGACTTCAGCACCCGCAACCAGTACGGCCAGTCGGTGTCGCTGTCCGACCTGCGGGGCTCCCCGGCGGTGCTGATCTTCTACCCGTGGGCCTTCAGCTCGATCTGCACCGGTGAGCTGCGCAGCCTGCGCGACCGCTGGCAGCGGTTCGACGAGCTGGGTGCCCGGGTGGTGGCGATCTCCTGCGACGCGATGTTCACCCTGCGCGCGTACGCCGACGCCGAGGGCCTGGCGTTCGACCTGCTCACCGACCACTGGCCGCACGGCGGGATCGCCCGCTCCTACGGTGTCTTCGACGAGGGCGCCGGCTGCGCCCTGCGCGGCTCGTTCCTGCTCGACGCCGACGGCGTGGTGCGGTGGAGCGTGGTCAACGGGATCGGCGAGGCCCGTGACCTCGAGGACCACCTCGCCGCCATGACCGCCGCCTGAGCAGTCCTCGGGGCGTCGGGCGCGGAGTTGGCCGGCTTCCCCGCCCGCCACTAGATTGGTCGGCTGTCCTGGTCTGCGATCAGGGCGCGGGAGCATAGCTCAGCTGGTTAGAGCGCTTGCCTTACAAGCAAGATGTCGGGGGTTCGAGTCCCTCTGCTCCCACACTTCTGCTGCCACACCTCTGCTCCCACCCGCTCGTGCCCGGTGGTGACGGAAACGCGCACCAGGTGGACGACACGCCGCGCGACGCGCCGGTCGGAGGCGAGCGCGAGGTAGATCTCCGTCACTTCTGGCCGGTGGCCGGTGGCCGGTGGCCGGATGCCGAGGTCGCGTCGGCGACGTGCGGTTCCGGCAGGACCGGCTGGGCCGGACGGCGTGGTCAGCAGGATCACATCCCGAGCCGTAGCCCGGAAGCGGGGCCCAGTCCTACCATGAGCGCCACGGCATCGCCACCGACTCGACCGGCCCGCCGGACCCGTTCGCCTCTGATCGTCGCAGCGTGGCGTCGTTCCCCTCCTTCTCCCGTTCCCCGCCGGGAGACCAGGCCCGTGCTGGAGCTGCCACGTGACCACGTCTGCGATCGGCCTCTACGACCCCGCCCGCGAGTCCAGCGCCTGCGGCGTCGGTTTCCTCACCCGCAAGGACGGCCGGCAGGACCACGACGTCATCGTGCGGGGCGAGCTGGCGCTGTGCGCCATCCCGCACCGGGGCGGCATGTCGTCGGAGGGTGTCGGTGACGGCGCCGGGGTGAGCATCGACCTGTCGGTCCGCTTCTTCAGCGAGCTGACCGGCCGGCCACTGCAGCGCCGGGACCTTCGGGGTCGGCCAACCTGTTCCTGCCCACCGACCCCGCGTACGCCGACGAGGGTCGGGCCCTGGTCCGCGAGGCCCTGGAGCGGCAAGGGCTGGAGGTGCTGCTGGAGCGCACGGTGCCGGTGGACGAGGCGGCCCTGCGGCCGGCTGCGGTGGCCTACCAGCTGCCGATCGTGCAGTGGGTCTTCGTCGCCCCCGCCGCTGCCCCGATGGACCGCACCGACGTCGACCGGGCGGCCAACGCGGCCCTGCTGGCGATCGAGGCAGAGCGCGTACGAGCGGCCGGAGCTGGCCGGGCTCTACCCGCTGTCGCTGAGCGCCCGCACCCAGGTGCTCAAGGGCCGGCTGAACGCGGGCGAGGTCGTCCGCTACTTCACGCGACCTGACCGACACCGCGGCACGAGGTGCGCACCCTCTACTTCCACACCCGCTTCTCCACCAACACCGAGCCGCACCCGACGATGGCGCAGCCGTTCCGGCTGATGGCGCACAACGGCGAGCTGAACACCGACCGCAAGAACCGGCTGGCCGACGACGCCGGCGCCCGCGCCCGGCTCCGCCGGCATCGTGCGGCCGCCGGGGCAGTCCGACAGCAGCCGGCTCGACCAGACCCTGCAGAGCCGGGTCTTCGACGACGGCCTGGACATCGTCGAGGCAGTGGTCTCGCTGATGCCGCCGGCCTGGGAGAACGACAGCACGCCTGCCGGGCGAGGTCCGCGACATGCTCGAGTACTTCTCGCTCTACGAGGAGAAGAACGACGGCCCGGCGGCGGTGATCTTCAGCGACGGCGACGTGGTCGGCGCCCGGCTGGACCGGCTCGGGCTGCGCCCGCTGCGCACGGTGGAGACCGCCGAGTACCTGATCGTCGCCTCCGAGGCCGGCCAGGTGCCGTTGCCCGCCGACGAGGTCGTGCACCGCGGTCGGATCGAGGCCGGCGGCATGCTCTTCCTCGACCACCGCACCGGCGTCGGATCCTGCGCACCCGGCGAGGCGCTGGACCGCGCTGGCGGCCCGCCGCGACTACGGCGCGCTGCTGGACCGCGGCCCGCGTCCACCTGGACCGGCTGCCGGCGCCGGCGATCGAGCGCGGCACCAGCACGCTCGGCTACGACGGGGACCTGAGCCTGCACGGCGCTACGTGGCGTACTCGCACAACCAGGAGAGCTTCCGGTTCATGATGGACCCGATGCTCGCCGACGGCTCGGAGCGCATCTCCGCGATGGGCTACGGCAACGCCATCAACGCGCTGTCGCGATCAAGAGGGCGGCCTGGCCAAGTACTTCTCGCAGCGCTTCGCCCAGGTCACCAACCCGCCGCTGGACTCCATCCGCGAGGCCGACGGCATGAGCATGCGGGTCGCGCTCGGGGCCAAGCCGGACGGCCGGGGGCCGGCGTCGGAGCAGAACCGGACCCGGCAGATCGTCATCGACTCCCCGATCCTGGACCACCTCGAGATGGTCAAGCTCCGGGAGCAGCAGATCACGCCCGCTGGAGCGGTTCGACCTGCTCTACACCCCGGTGCCCGACGCGCCGGAGGCCAACGCCGCCGCCATGGTCGCCGCGATGGACGGGCTGTGCGACCAGATCGAGACGTTCGCCCGCGAGCAGGGCGGCATCGCCGTCCTCACCGACCGGTCCATCTCCACCAGCCGCGCCCCGCTGCCGTTGCTGCTCGGTCTGGCCGCGGTCAACCAGCGGCTGATCGACGACCGGCCTGCGCCTGCGGGTCTCGCTGATCGCCGAGAGCGGGCAGCTGCCGTCCTCGCACCACATCGCCTGCGCCCTGGGTTTCGGCGCCGCCGCGGTCTACTGCCTGACCGCCCGGCTGCGGGCCGAGGAGAAGTACCCGAGCGCGGACGCCCCGGCCGGGGTGACCACCGACACCGACCGGGCCCTGGCCCGGTTCCGCAAGGCGGCCGTGAAGTCGCTGGCCAAGACCATGGGCCGGGTCGGGCTGTGCACCGTGGAGAGCTACATCGGCGGTGAGTTCTTCGAGCCCAACTACCTCGACACCCGCGACCCCGTGCTCGCGCCGCTGCTTCCCGCACCTGGCCGCGCCGGTCGGCGGGGTCGGCTTCACCCGGATCGCCCAGGCCGTCGACGGACTGGCACACCCGCGCCTGCGCCGTCGGCACCGAGAACCAGGTGCCGCTGCTCGGGCTGTTCAAGGAGCGCGTCCGACGGCGCCGGGCACTCGTACGGGCTGACGGCCGTCCGCGGCTTCGCCGACATGACCGAGGAACGTCCGGCCGTTCGCCCCGGAGCACGAGGAGTCGCCCGGACGCTCCGGCTGCTCACCCTCGGCCAGCTCGACGACGCGTTCGGCCTGACCGACGCCGCCTACCGCAACGCCGGCTACGACGCCCTCACCGACGACCGAGATCGACGCGTTCCAGATCACGCCCGGGCTACCGGGACTTCGTGCGGACCACCCAGGCCGAGCGGTCCCGGCGACCCGTCCGCGCTGCGCGACGTGCTCGCCCTGCCCGCCGACGTGACCATGCTGACCACCGCCGACGAGTTCGCCCGCGAGCTCGGCCGCTTCTCGGTGACCGGCAACAGCAGCATCCGGGTGCGTGGCCTCGCCGTCGAGCCCGTCAGCGTGGAGAGCCTCGCCGTCGACGAGCGTAGCGAGCCGGACGGCTTCCGGCTGCGGCTGGTCGACGCCCCGCACGTCGAGCACGCCGCCTACGTCGGCGCTGGCCGACTACCTGACCACCGACTACGGCGACGACGTCACAGTGGTCGAGCTCGGTCCCGACGGCCTGCTCGCTCGAGCGCCCGCGGCGCGGCGTACGACTTCCTGTCCCTGCTGCAGCACTCCCCGGCCAGCGTGCGGGCTGCCCGAGGTCCAGCCGGCGCACGAGATCACCAGCACCCTGGCCTCGGGCGCGATGAGCCACGGCGCCCTGGTGGCCACCGCCCACGAGGCCGTGGCCCACGGCACCAACATGGTCGGCGGGATGTCCAACTGCGGTGAGGGCGGCGAGCACCACACCCGGGCCGGCACCATCCGCGGCTCCCGGATCAAGCAGTTCGCCTCCGGCCGGTTCGGCATCTGGGCGGGCTACCTGGCCGACCCGATGCTGCAGGAGCTGGAGATCAAGATCGGCCAGGGGGCCAAGCCGGGCGAGGGCGGCCAGCTGCCGGCCCCCAAGGTCACCGTGGACATCGCCGCCGCCCGCGGCGGCACCCCCGGCATCGAGCTGATCTCGCCGCCGCCGCACCACGACACGTACTCGATCGAGGACCTGGCCCAGCTCATCCACGACTGCAAGGCCGCCCGGGTCCGGGTGATCGTCAAGCTCGTGTCCTCGGAGGGGATCGGCACCATCGCCGTCGGCGTCGCCAAGGCCGGCGCCGACGTGATCAACGTGGCCGGCAACACCGGCGGCACCGGGGCCGCGGCGGTCACCAGCCTCAAGTACGCCGGCCGTTCCGCCGAGATCGGCGTCGCCGAGGTGCACCAGGCGCTCAGCGTCAACGGGCTGCGGGAGAAGGTGGTGCTGCGCTGCTCGGGTGCCCACCAGACCGGCGGCGACGTGGTCGTCTCGGCCCTGCTGGGCGGCGACAGCTTCGAGTTCGGCACCACCGCGCTGATGATGCTCAAGTGCGTGATGGCCAAGAACTGCAACATCAAGTGCCCGGCCGGTCTGACCACCAACCCGGAGGTCTTCGACGGTGATCCGCGGGCGCTGGCCCAGTACCTGCTGAACATCGCCCACGACGTCCGGGAGATCCTGGCCAAGCTGGGGCTGCGGTCGCTGGCCGAGGCCCGCGGCCGCACCGACCTGCTGCAGCTGCTCGACCACCCGGCCAGCGTCGGCGACCTCGACGTGCGGGCCATGCTCACCCGGGTGCCGCACCGCACGGTCACCGACCCGGTCTACCTGGAGGCCGACTTCGCCGTCGACGACGCGCTGCTCGCCGAGGTCACCGACCGGCTGTTCGCGGCCGGGGAGCCGTCGGTGGAGATCGACGGCATCGCCCTGCGCAACCACCACAAGTCCGTGGGCGGCCAGCTGTCGGTCGACCTCGAGCGCTTGCTCAACCACACCCCCGGAACCGACCTCGCCGCGGCTCCGGCCGTGCTCACCGACGACCGCGGCCGGCGCTTCCTGGCCGAGAACTCGGTCCGGGTGATCAGCACCGGCACCGCCGGCCAGTCGTACGGCGCGTTCTGCAACGACGGTCTTGAGCTGGTCCACACCGGCACCGCCAACGACGGCGTCGGCAAGTCCCAGGGCGGCGGCCGGATCGTGGTCCGCACCCCCGGCGGCGGCAGCGCCGAGCCGGGCGGCAACGTGCTGATCGGCAACTTCGCCCTGTTCGGGGCCACCGGTGGTCGCACGTTCGTCCAGGGCGAGGCCGGCGACCGCTTCGCCGTCCGCAACTCCGGCGGCACCGCGGTGGTCGAGGGCGTCGGCGACTTCTGCTGCGAGTACATGACCAACGGCGCCGTGCTGAACCTGGGCACCTTCGGCAAGGGTCTGGGCAACGGCATGAGCGGCGGCTTCGTCTACCAGTACGACCCGGCCGGCGAGCTGGCCCACCGGGCCAGCGACTCGCTGGTGGTGCAGCCGCTGGTCGAGGCCGGTGTCGACGGAGCATCAGCGGGGCCACCGTCGTTCCACGAGGAGGCGGTGCTGCTGATGCTGCAGTGGCACCTGGACAGCACCGGCTCGGCGCTGGCGGCCCGGCTGCTGGAGGACTGGGAGCTGACCCGCACCCAGATCGTGGTGGGCACCCCGACCGCGCTGCTGCTCTACCAGGACAGCGACCAGATCCTGGCCGCCAAGCCGCGCAAGGAGCTGCTGGACGAGCTGGCCGCCGCGGTGGCCACGGACCGGTTGCGGCAGTTCAAGCTGTCGCTGCCGGGACGGCTACGCGGTGGCCGGCGGGCGGACGCCGGTGTTCGGCGAGCCCACCTCGCCGGACGCGTTCGCGGTGCTGTCGTCGTACACGGTGCTGGCCATCGCCCAGGAGATCGCGCTCGAGCGGGTGCCCGGCACCACCGGTCCCGGTGACCCGCGGATCACCGCGGCCGCCCGCAAGCTCGTGCTCACCGAGGACTTCGCCGTCCGGCAGAAGCTGGTCCGCTACGTCCGCGGCCGGCTGGACCGGTTCGACGACGCCGAGCTCGCCGCCCAGATCGCCACCAAGCGGCTGGCCGACTACGAGCAGTCGCTGGAGCGCCGCAACGTGCGCGGGATGGACGCCCCCGGCACGTACGGCTGGATCCTGCACCAGCAGCGCAAGAACGCCGGCCGGCTCGACCGGTCGCAGTTCGACGAGCTGCTCGTCACCGCGGCGCTGGACGACCTGGCCCAGCTGGCCCACGTGGCCCTGACCGAAGGAGTGCCGGCATGACGACCTTGCTCTCGATCCCGACCGACGCGCCGTTCACCCTCGACCAGCGCGCCTGGCTGGGCGGTTTCCTGGCCGGCATGGCCGCCGCCCGGCGGCACGACGGCGAGACCGGCACCGCGCCCACGCTGACCGCGACCATCGCGTACGGGACCCAGACCGGGAACAGCGAGGAGCTGGCCGAGCGGCTGGCCGGCAGCGTCCGCGGCCGCGGGCTCGGCGCCACGGTGGCGGCGCTGGACGACCTGGACGTGGCCGCGCTGGCGGCCACCTCGTACCTGCTGGTGGTCACCTCCACCTACGGCGAGGGCGAGATGCCCGACAACGCCGAGCTGTTCTGGGAGGCGCTGGCCTCCGACGCCGCGCCGCGGCTGGAGGACACCCGCTACGCCGTGCTCGTCGCTGGGGGACAGCGGCTACGAGGGCTTCTGCCAGGCCGGTCGGCTGATCGACACCCGGCTGGAGCAGCTGGGCGCGGTGCGGGTGGTGCCGCGGGTGGACTGCGACGTCGAGTTCGAGGAGCCGGCGTCGGCCTGGGTGGCCGACGTGACCGAGCACCTGGCCGCCGAGGCGCCGGGGGCGGCGGGAGCGGCGCTGCCGACACCGCCGGTGCCCGTGGTCGCCGCCGCCCGGCCCGCACGCCAGCGCTGGACCCGGCGCGAGCCGTACCGGTCCCGGCTGGTGGCCAACCGGGTGCTGTCCGGCGCCGGCAGCGCCAAGGAGATCCGGCACTACGAGTTCGATCTCGGCGACAGCGGCATCACCTACGCCGCCGGCGACGCCCTCGGGGTGGTGCCGATCAACGACACCGCCCTGGTCGACGCGCTGCTGGAGCGGCTCGGGCTGGATCCCGGCACCGCCGTCGACGGCGGCACGCTGGGGGAGCGGCTGACCACGGGCTGGGAGATCCGTACGCCGTCGCGGGACCTGCTGACCGTGCTGGCGGAGCGGGACCCCGACGGCGACCTGGCCGCGGTGCTGGCCCGCGGCGAACGGGACACCCTCGACCACTGGCTGTGGGGCAAGGACGTGCTCGACCTGCTGCTGGCCAGCCCGGCGCGTCGCCCTCACCGGCGACGGAGCTGGCCGACGTGCTCCGCCCGTTGCAGCCGCGGGCGTACTCCATCTCGTCCAGCCCGCTGCACAGCCCCGACCGGATCCACCTGACCGTGGCCTCGGTCCGGCACGGCGAGGACCGGGTCCGCGGCGGCGTCTGCTCCACCTTCCTGGCCGACCGGCTGGGCGAGGGGGAGGTGGGCATCTACCTGCAGCCGAACGCCGCCTTCCGGGTGCCGGCCGACGACGACCGGCCGATGATCATGGTCGGCCCCGGCACCGGGGTGGCACCGTTCCGCGCCTTCCTGCACGAGCGGGCGTCCCGGGGGGCGAGCGGCCGCAACTGGCTGTTCTTCGGCGACCAGCACCAGGCCAGCGACTTCATCTACGCCGACGAGCTCACCGAGCTCTCCGGACGCGGTGTGCTGCACCGACTGGACCTGGCCTTCTCCCGGGACCAGGCGGAGAAGGTCTACGTGCAGACCCGGATGCTCGAGCAGGCCGCCGAGCTCTACGGCTGGCTGGAGGAGGGCGCCCACTTCTACGTCTGCGGCGACGCGACCCGGATGGCCAAGGACGTCGACGCCGCCCTCCGGCTGATCGTGGAGCAGCAACGCGGCCGGGGCGCGGACGACGCCGATCGAGTACGTGGCGAACCTGAAGCGCGAGAAGCGCTACGTCCGCGACGTCTACTAGGAGCCACCTCCTGGGCGATCCGGGCCGGACCGGAATTTCCATCCACGGACGGGATCTGGGGGTCCGCGCGCGCAGCCGGTCCGGATTTTCCATCCACGGATGGGATTTCGGGGTCCGCGCGCGCAGCCGGACCGGAATTTCCATCCACGGACGGGATTCGGGGTCCCGCGGACGCGCAGCCGGACCGGAATTTCCATCCACGGACGGGATTTCGGGACCCGGGGACCGCAGCGCGGACCGGAATTTCCATCCACGGACGGGATTTCGGGTCCCGAGGACCGCAGGCGGACCGGAATTTCCATCCACGGGCGCGATGTGCCTGCGCAGCCCCCACCCCAGGCGGAAGCCGCTACCGGGGAGCAGGTCCGCCGGTGATGGCGTCGGCGGCCCGGCGACCCGAGACCAGGGCCCCCTGGATCGAGGCGGTGTCGCGGTGGTCGCCGGCCACCAGCACCCCGCTGGGCAACCGGGTCGGCTGACGCAGGGCCAACGGCGGTGGCTGGGCCGGCAGCGCGTCGGCGATCACGTGCCGGGTGACCAGCTCCCAGTCACCGGTGTCGACCCCGTAGACCAGCCCGGCCTGCCGGCGGACCGTCTCCTCGGCCGCCGCCGAGCCGTCGGCGCCGACGGTCGAGGTGGCGATCAGCACCCGACCCGGCGGCGCGTAGCCGGGAGCGACGTTGGTCATCACCGCCGTGTTGACCAGCGGACCCCGCCGGGACCCGTCCAGGTGCAGCAGCCGGGCTTAGCTCGGAGCCTGCGGCGCGGTGTGCCAGAAGGTGGTCAGTGACTTCATCACCGGCGACGGGAGCCCGGTCAACCCGGCGGCGGCCGGCGGGGAGGCGGCGACCACCACCGCCTCGGCCGTGATCTCCTCGTCGGCGGTGCGCACCCGGTGGGCGGCGACCTCGACGACGGGCTGCTCGAGCCGTACGGTCCCGGCCGGCAGACCCGCCGCCAGCAGCTCGGGCAGCCGGGAGATCCCGGTCGACGGGCACCGACGGGGAGCCCAGCAGGAACGAGCGCAGCAGCAGTCGGGCGAAGGCGGCGGAGCTGGTGCCGTCCCAGTCGGCCAGCACCCCGGCCAGGAAGGGGTCGAGCACGGCGGTCCGCAGCTCGCCCCGGAGGCCGGCCCGGTCCAGCGCCGCGGCCAGGGTCCGATCCGGACCGGAGACCAGTCGGCGGACCGGCAGCAGGCTGGACAGGGCGAAGCCGACGAAGGCCGCCCGCTCGCGCAGTGACCCGACCGGGCTGCGGAGCGTGGCCGGCAGCAGCCGGGGGAGACGGCGCGGGTCGGCCAGCACCGAGCGCCCGGCCTCGGTGGCCACCACCACCCCGGCGCCGAAGGCGCGCAGATCGAGCTGGTCGACGTCGACCACCCGGGGCAGCGCGGGGTAGGCCGGGTTGATGAGCTGGAACCCGCGGTCGCAGCGGAAGCCGTCGACGTCGTCGGTGCGGACCCGCCCGCCGACCGCGTCGGAGGCCTCCAGCACGATCACCTCGCGGCCGGCGGCGACCAGCCGCTGGGCACAGGCCAGACCCGCCAGACCCGCTCCCACGACGACGATCGGTGCCATCGGGCCAGCGTAGGCGGCCGACGTCGTCACCCAGCCGGCGAGCCCGCCGCGACCGTCGGCAGACGGATTCCTCGACCGGAGGGCCGGCGCTGCGACGCGCCGACGCCGATCTGGGCTACGTTGAGGTCACGACCGCGACACCCCCGCAGGAGGAACACGATGGACAAGAACCTTCTGACCGGTCTGGGTGCGCTGACCGGCCTCGTCAGCATGGCCGGCATGATCCGGCTGATCGACGGCGCCGGACTGGCCTCGACGTTCTCCTGGGTGTTCCTGCTGCTCGCCATGGTGCCCTGGGTCGCGTACGCGGCCTGGCGGGCCCGGCACGGCAAGCTCGGCCGCACCGGTGCCGCGGCGGTCCTGGCCATCGACGCCATCGGCCTGATCGGGGTCTTCCTCTTCACCATCGGCCCGGTGCTGGCGCTGGCCGCCTCGCTGGTCGCCTTCGTGATCATCTGGGTGCACGACTGGCCGCCGCGTCGTGAGCGTGGCGAGGACGTCTTCGTCCGGATCGAGGACCTGTCGGGGGAGCCGGAGCGCGTCTCCTGATCGGGCGTCGTACGCCGCCGCAGCCCGGCGGTGCCCTCGAGCTGCGGGGGGTGTCGAAGTCGTACGGGGACCACGTCGTCCTGAACGAGGTCGACCTCGTCGTCGAGCCGGGTGAGGTGCTGGGGGTCTCCGGTCCCTCCGCCTCCGGCAAGACCACCCTGCTGAACGTGATCGCCGGTCTCGAGGATCCCGACCGGGGATCGGTCCGACTCAGTGGCGTGACCCTGACCGACGCCGACGTGCTGGTCCGGGACGACCGGCGCAACCTGATGCTGGCCGGCCAGGACGCGGTGCTGGACCGGGACCTCAACGTCGCTGCCATCGTCGCCACCGCACTGCCGTCGGAGAAGAAGCGCCGCCGGGTGGGAGCCCACCGGGTCGCGATGGTGCTGGACCTGCTCGAGCTCGACACCGTCCTGGCTGACAGCCGGCCGCCCCAGCTCTCCGCGGGAGAGCGGCAGCGCGTGGCCCTGGCCCGGGCCATCGTCGGTTTCGGCCTGGGCGGACCCGAAGCCGCCGTGCTGCTGGACGAGCCGCTGTCGGCGGTCGAGGTCGGCACCCGGATCCGACTGCTGAAGGCGGTGCTGGCCGACGTCGCCGAGCAACCCATCCCGGTGGTGCTGGTCAGCCACGACCCGGAGGAGATCGCTGCGGTGGCGCACCGCCGACTGGCGCTGGTCGGCGGCCGCCTGACACCCGGCTGACGACTCAGGCCGCCTGACACCCGGCTGACGACTCCCGGCTGACGACTCAGGGCTGACGACTCAGGGCTGGGCGGCCCGGTGATCGAGTTCCGGCCGGACGGTCGACCGTCAGAGCCCAGGGCCACGATGGGCCTGTGCGGACCGACTTCGAGAACGAGCTGGCGTCCTACCGCCACGAGCTGACCGGGCACTGCTACCGGATGCTCGGCTCGCCGCACGACGCGGAGGACCTGGTCCAGGAGACGCTGCTCCGGGCCTGGCGCTACCGGGACGGCTTCGACCCGGCACGAGGATCGCTGCGCACCTGGCTGCACCGGATCGCCACCAACGCGTGCCTCGACGCCCTTCGAGGCCGCAGCTCCCGACCGCTGCCGTCCGGGGTGGGCGACCGCTTCGACGACCCGGACGCCGCCTTCGTCGAGGGCCAGGAGGTCCCGTGGCTGCTCCCGCTGCCGGTCGACCCGGCGGCCGAGGCGATCGAGCGGGGTCGGCTGCGGCTCGCTCTGGTGGCGGCGCTCCAGCTGCTGCCACCCAGACAGCGCGCGGTGCTGCTGCTGCGCGAGGTGCTGCGGCTCCCGGCCGGGGAGGTGGCGACCACGCTGGAGATGTCGACAGCGGGGGTGAACAGCGCCCTGCAGCGGGCTCGCCGGTCCCTCACCGAGGCCCACCTCGACCTCGACTCCGTCAGCCCGCCGCCCGCGGAGCAGCGGGCAGTCGTCGAGCAGTACCTGGCGGCGTTCGAGCGGGCCGACGTGCCGGGGATCATCGCCCTGCTGGCCGGGGACGTCGTCCTGGAGATGCCGCCGATGTGGAACTGGTACGCGGGCGTGCCGGCGTACGCGGGCTTCATGGAGCGGGTGTTCCGGACGCGGGGCTCAGGCTGGACCGGACAGCCGCTGTGGGCGAACGGAGAGGCCGGATTCGCGGCCTACCTCGACGGCCGGCTGCACAGCGTGCAGGTGCTCACCGTGGCCGACGGCCTGGTCGTGCGGACCAGTGTGTTCGCCGATCCCGCGGTCTTCCCCCTCTTCGACCTGGTGGCCGCAGCGCCTGCCGGCTGACCGGGCGATGAGTTCGGCCACCGCTGCCGGTAGTCACGGGTAGGAGCGTCGGCGTCGGGCCGACCTCGACCTGTGGAGAGGCAGTGCGATGGGACAGCTGATCGTGATCCAGTTCGTGACACTCGACGGGGTGGTGGAGGACCCGGATGGGCGCAGCGGCACCCCGGGAGGTGGGTGGGCCTTCCGGTTCGGCTTCGAGGCCATCGCCGGCGACGCGTTCCACCTCGGACCGGTGCTGGACGACGGCGTCCTGGTCTTCGGGCGGGGGACCTGGCAGCACTTCGCCGGACTCTGGCCGACCCGCACCGACCAGTTCTCCACCCGGATGAACGCCCTCCCGAAGTACGTGGCGAGTCGCCAGCGCCTGGACCTGGGAACCTGGTCCAACTCACGAGCCCTCGAGGGGGACGTCGTGGCGGGAAGTCGCGCCCTGACCGACGGGCACGATGCCGTGGTCATCGGCAGCATCGGTCTCGTCCGCCAGCTGGCCGCCGCCGGAGCCGTCGACGAGTACCGGCTGCTGACGTTCCCGTCCTTCTTGGGCGCCGGTAGCGCGGCTGTTCGACACCCCGGTCGACCTGGAGCCGGTGGCGCAGGAGACCACGGGACCGCTGACCCTGAGCACCTACCGGCCCGCCGCGGTCCCCGTGCGGTTGGCGGCACGGCGGCGGGCCCAGACGGCAGCGCTCAGTCGGTGAGAGCCAGCGCTCAGTCGGTGAAAGCCAGGGCGGCGGCGCCGAGCAGACCGGCGTTCTCCAGCGTGGCCGGTCGGACCTCGAGCTCGGCCACGTAGTCCAGCACGGCGAAGTCGCGCAGGTGCCGGCGCAGCGGCGCGAAGATCACCTCGCCGGCCTTGGACACCCCGCCACCGAGCACCACCACGGCCACGTCGAGCTCGGTGGCGGTGGTGGCGATGCCGGCGGCCAGCGCCCGCATCCCGTGGTCGATCACCCGGACGGCGATCTCGTCGCCCTCCCGGGCGGCCGCGGTCAGTGCGCGGGCGTCGTCCCCGCCGGCCCAGCCCTGCTCCTTGGCCGCGGCGACCAGGGCCGGCCCGCGGGCGTACATCTCGGTGCAGCCGTGACCGCCGCAGACGCACCGCTCGCCCCAGGCGTTGACGCTGATGTGCCCGAGGTGGACGGCGTTGCCGGTCGACCCGGCGAACAGCCGGTTGGCCACCACCGCGCCACCGCCCACGCCGGTGGAGAGCACCACCCCCATCATCGAGTCGACGTCGCGGGCGGCGCCTAGCCAGTGCTCACCGAGGGCGAAGCAGTGACCGTCACCGGCCAGCTTGACGCTGACCGACTCGGCCGCGAACGACTCGGCCAGCACCGCGTGGACGCGCTGGACGACGGGGAAGTGACGCCAGGCGCCGATGTTGACCGGGGAGATCGTGCCGGCAGGCCCGTCGATGGGTCCCGCAGAGGCGATCCCGACCCGGACCCGGCCCTCGTTCGGCGTGATCTGGTCGACCAGTCCGCGGACGGCGTCCGCCACCCCGGCGAACACCACGTCGGGGTCGGGAGAGGGGGCTGTGGGTCGCAGCTGGGAGGCCAGCACGGAGCCCTCGGCGTCGACCACCGCCGCCGCGATCTTGGTGCCACCGATGTCGATGGCCAGCACGGTCTCACTCATGCGCGTCACCCTAGTGGGGCTGGGCGGGGGTCGACGGCTTCTCGATGGGGCGCAACCCGGTCGCCGGGTCAGTAGAGTGGTCGATTGTGGCTGGTTCGGACTTTCCTGCAGAACTCTCGGCTCTCGACAAGGCTCTGACCTCGATCGAGGCCGTCGTCGACCCCGCGACCAAGAAGATCGAGATCGCGGCGCTGTCGGAGGAGGTCTCCGCGCCGGATCTGTGGGACGACGTGGACAACGCGCAACGGGTCACCTCCAAGCTGTCCGCCCTGCAGTCCGAGGTCGACAAGCTGGCCGAGCTGCGGTCCCGGCTGGACGACCTCACCATCTTGATCGAGCTGGCTCAGGACGAGGCCGACGCCCCGTCGCTGGCCGAGGCGGAGACCGAGCTGACCTCGCTGCAGAAGGCGGTCGAGTCGCTGGAGGTGCGGACGCTGCTCGCCGGTGAGTACGACCCCCGGAACGCCCTGGTCACCATCCGTTCCGAAGCCGGGGGCATCGACGCCGCCGACTTCGCCGCGATGCTGCTGCGGATGTACCTGCGCTGGGCGGAGCGGCACGGCTACCCGACCGAGGTCTACGACACGTCCTACGCCGAGGAGGCCGGCATCAAGTCGGCCACCTTCCAGGTCCGGGCGCCGTACGCGTACGGGACGCTCTCGGTGGAGCAGGGCACCCACCGGCTGGTGCGGATCTCCCCGTTCGACAACCAGGGCCGGCGGCAGACCTCCTTCGCCGGGGTCGAGGTGCTGCCGGTGACCGAGGAGGCCGACCACATCGACGTGCCCGAGGGCGACATCCGGATCGACGTCTTCCGCTCCTCCGGTCCGGGCGGACAGAGCGTGAACACCACCGACTCCGCCGTCCGGATCACCCACCTGCCCACCGGCATCGTGGTGTCCTGCCAGAACGAGAAGTCGCAGCTGCAGAACAAGGCGGCGGCGCTGCGGGTGCTGCAGTCCCGGCTGCTGGAGAAGGCGCGCCGGGACCGCGAGGCGGAGATGAACGCCCTGAAGGGCGACGGCGGCAACAGCTGGGGCTCCCAGATGCGGTCGTACGTGCTGCACCCCTACCAGATGGTCAAGGACCTGCGCACCGACTTCGAGGTCTCCTCACCCGACGCGGTGTTCGACGGCGAGCTGGACGGTTTCATCGAGTCCGGCATCCGCTGGCGCCGGACCAGCGAGATCGCCGCTTCCTGAGCGAGGCCGGGCACGCCCGGCGCCCAGCGGTCACGACCTGACGCTCGTCGGGGAGTCGACGAACTCCCAGCCGCACCGCTGTCAACACCCGGGAATCACAGTTCGGTCACCTAGACTCGACGATGGCCTGCCACCGGGTACCACGCCCGGGTCCCTGTCGTCTACCCCAAGCCCGAGGCGTGACGTGATTCGTTTCGACAACGTGAGCAAGACCTACGACGGGCAGCGACGTGCTGCTCTCTCCGAGGTGTCGGTGGACATCGACAAGGGGGAGTTCGTCTTCCTGGTCGGGCCCTCGGGCTCGGGCAAGTCCACCTTCCTCCGCCTGATCCTGCGGGAGCAGCGCTCCAGCAAGGGCAAGGTCTTCGTCGCCGGCCGTGAGCTGAACAAGCTGCACAGCTGGAAGGTGCCCGCCATGCGGCGCGAGATCGGCACGGTGTTCCAGGACTTCCGGCTGCTGCCGAACAAGACAGTGGCCGAGAACGTCGCCTTCGCGCTGCAGGTCATCGGCAAGCCCTCGTCCACCATCAAGCGGGTGGTGCCGGAGGTGCTGGACCTGGTCGGCCTGGACGGCAAGGGCGGTCGGCTGCCCGACGAGCTCAGCGGTGGCGAGCAGCAGCGGGTGGCCATCGCCCGCGCCTTCGTCAACCGGCCGAAGATCCTGATCGCCGACGAGCCCACCGGCAACCTGGACCCGGCCACCAGCGTCGGCATCATGAAGCTGCTGGACCGGATCAACCGGTCCGAGACCACTGTGTTGATGGCCACCCACGACTCGACCATCGTCGACCAGATGCGCAAGCGGGTGATCGAGCTCGAGGACGGCGCCGTCGTCCGCGACCAGAGCCGCGGCGTGTACGGCTACCAGTGAGCCGGTCGCCCTTCCCGCCCCACCCGGCCCGATCCGGCGCCCGAGACTGAGGACCCAGCATGCGTTTCCGCCACATCTTCTCCGAGACCTTCGCCGGACTGCGGCAGAACCTGACGATGACCCTGGCCGTGGTCATGACCATGTGGGTGTCGCTGTCGTTGTTCGGCGCGGGCCTGCTGGCCAATCAGCAGGTCGACCAGTTCAAGGGCAACTGGTACGACAAGATCGAGATCTCCATCTTCTTGTGCACCCCCGACGTCCGCGGTGAGCAGTGCGAGCCCGGGCAGGGGGTCACCGAAGCGCAGAAGGACACCATCCGCCAGACCCTGGAGTCCAATCCCGAGGTGGCCCCCGGTGGGGTCTACTTCGAGACCAAGCAGGAGGCCTGGGAGGCGTTCCAGAAGGCGTACGCCGGCAGCCCGATCCAGGACTCCCTCACCGTCGACCAGATGCAGGAGTCGTTCCGGGTCAAGCTGAAGAACCCCGAGCAGTACGAGGGGGTGGTCAGTGCGGTGGTGGGCCTCAAGGGGGTGCAGGCGGTCCAGGACCTGAAGAAGTACCTGGACCCGCTGTTCTCCTGGCTCCGACTGCTCCAGTGGGGCACCATCGGCGCGTCCGTGCTGCTGCTGCTGGCCGCGGCACTGCAGATCGGCAACACCATCCGGTTGAACGCCTTCGCCCGGCGCCGAGAGATCGGCATCATGCGCCTGGTCGGAGCGAGCAATCTCTATATCACATTGCCTTTCCTTTTTGAAGCGGTCATTGCTGCGCTTATCGGCATTGTGTTCGCTTCCGTCACACTCGTCACAGGCGTTTACTTCATCATCATGCAGAAAGCTCAAGTCTCTATTAGAGGTTTACCTTGGATTGGGTGGCAACAGACCGGTTGGGCCCTCTTGGGGGTTGCGGCCGTGGGGCTCGCGCTGTCTATCATCCCGACGCTGATAACGACTCGTAAGTACCTCAGGGTGTAATAAGGAAAATCTCAACCTCAATTGCACCTTGAGAGTCTCGAACCCATCGGTTCGGGGTCATCAAAGCGATTGGGGATTGAGCTGTGGCACCGCTATTCAGGCAGGTACGGCTGGTGGTGGCCGTGGGTATCTGCTCGGCAGTGACCGCCGCCTTCATGGTCCCGCTGGCCAAGGCCGACGACCTGACCGATCAGCGTGATCAGGTCAAGGCCCAGCAGGCCGCCAAGAAGCAGGAGCTGAACGAGTCCTCCCGCGCCCTGAACGCGGCGGCGGACGCGGTCGACGCGGCCGAGTCGCAGCTGGCGAGTGCGCAAGCCGCCCTGGCCCAGACCCGGATCGAGCTCGACGCCGCCCAGCGTCTCGACGTGGCCATGGCCGCCAAGCTGAAGAAGGCCCAGCAGGAGCTGGCCAAGGCCAAGGCGGCGGTCAAGGCCAACCAGGCGAAGCTGGACGCCGAGAAGAAGCTGGCCGGGGACATGGTGCGCGACCAGTACCAGCAGCAGACCAACCTGCTCCCGGTGGCCATGATGATCTCCGACACCGGCACCACCGACCTGCAGACGCGGCTCCAGTGGTCGACCACCATGTTCGACACCACCGCAGCCACCATCGACCGGACCGAGATCCTGCAGGCCCAGCTGGCCGCGGCCAAGGCGAAGCAGGCGGCGATCGAGAAGGCGATGGCCGCCGATCGCCAGGAGGCGGCCGACAACCTGGTCACCAAGCGCCAGCTGGAGTCCCAAGCCACCCAGCAGCAGGCCACTGTCGCCTCGCTGCTGTCCCAGCGGCAGGCGGCGGCGTCGCAGGCGGCGACTGAGGTGGCCCAGGACAAGCAGGACTACACCAAGCTGAGCCAGGAGCGGGCGAGCGTCGAGCAGCGGATCGCGGTGCGGATCGCCAAGGCCAAGGCCGAGGCCGCTCGCAAGGCTGCCGCCGAGCGCGCCGCGCGGATCGCCGCGGCCAAGGCCGCCGCGGCCGAGCGGGCGCAGCGCAAGGCCGAGGCCAAGCGGGAGCGCGCCAAGCAGCGGGCTGCCGAGCGTCAGGCCGATGCCGCCTCCGCGGCGGAGGAGAGCAGCTCCAGCAGCAGCTCGAGCGGCTCGAGCAGCAAGGCGTCGAAGAAGTCCAAGAGCGACTCCGGCTCCAACTCGTCCAGCTCGAGCTCGTCCGGCTCCAGCAGCTCGGGTAAGAGCGCCAGCCACGGCTTCTCCTACCCGGTGAGCGCGCCGATCACGTCGCCGTACGGAATGCGGTTCCACCCGATCCTGAAGTACTGGAAGCTGCACGACGGCACCGACTTCGGCGCCAGCTGCGGCACGTCCATCCGGGCGCCCTACAGCGGCAAGGTGGTGGAGAAGTACTACAACGCCGGCTACGGCAACCGCCTGCTGATCGACCACGGGGTGGTGGACGGCAAGTTCGTGACCACCGCCTACAACCACGCGATCCGCTACACCGTCGGCGTGGGCGACCACGTGAGCAAGGGCGAGGTGATCGGCTACGTCGGCACCACCGGCTACTCCACCGGTTGCCACCTGCACCTGATGGTCTACCTCGACGGCAAGATGCGGAACCCGATGACCTGGTTCTGAGGGCCCCGACGGTCCCGTGAACCGCCGGTCGACCCGGGGCGTGAGCGTTTACTCCAGAACCCTCAGCCCCGGGTGCTGGCAGGATGGACACATGGCGAAGGAGACCGGACGCAAGATCGTCGCGCAGAACCGCAAGGCTCGGCACGACTACCACATCGGCGACACCTACGAGGCGGGACTGGCACTCAGCGGCACCGAGGTGAAGTCACTCCGTGAGGGGCGGGCCACGCTGGCCGACGCCTTCGCCACCGTCGACGACGGTGAGGTGTGGCTGCGCGCGGCCCACATCCCGGAGTACAGCCACGGCACCTGGACCAACCACACGGCGCGACGGACCCGCAAGCTGCTGCTGCACCGGCGCGAGATCGAGAAGATCGCCCGGGAGCTGGAGACCAAGGGGTCGACCCTGGTGCCGTTGGCCATCTACTTCAACGACGGCTACGCCAAGGTGGAGATCGCCATCGCCACCGGCAAGCGGGAGTACGACAAGCGCCAGTCCATCGCGCAGCGCGAGGCGGACCGAGAGGCGCAACGGGCCCTGGCCACCCGGACCCGGCGGGGGCGCTGATGCGACGCCTGCTGAAGCGGCTCCTGCTCGGCCTGGCCGCGCTGCTGCTGGCTGTCGGGTTCTCGGTCGCCGCCACCCAGCCCGCCGCCGCGGCCTCGGACCAGATCGAGAAGTTCGCCGTCGAGTACACGATGGGCACCGACGGCGTGCTCCAGGCCAAGGAGACGATCGTCTGGCGGTTCGGCTCCGACTCCGGCCGGCACGGCATCGACCGCTACTTCGTCACCCGGGAGCCGTACGACGACCAGCAGGACGCGGTCTACACCGTCGACGTCGAGGACGTCACCAGTCCAGACCCCGGTGTGGCCACCCAGTTCAGCGAGAACACCTACGAGACCGACGGGGGCCGCGGCGAGCAGCTGCGGATCCGGATCGGTGACCCCGACGAGACCATCAGCTCGCCCACCGCGACGTACGTGATCACGTACTCGGTCAAGGGAGCGATGCGCACCTTCAACGGCTACGACGAGTTCTACTGGGACGCCACCGGCTCGGACTGGAAGGCCCCGATGTCCGACGTCTCGGTCAAGGCGACCGTGCCGGGCGGCGCGCAGGAGCTGAGCTGCTTCGCCGGACCGGTGCAGAGCAAGGACGAGTGCACCTCGGACAAGATCACCGACGGCGTGGCCACCTTCACCCAGAACAGCCTGCCGGCCGGTCAGGGGATGACCATCGGCGTCAAGATCAAGTCCGGTCTGATCACCGACAACGCGCCGCACCTGGAACCGGACGGCAGCAAGCTGAGCGCCGGCGAGCGGGCCGGGGTCTTCGCCCTGATCGGGGCCGGACTCGTCTCGCTGATCGGTGCGCCTCTGGTCGGCACTGCCTGGTGGCGCAAGAACGGCCGGGACCGGCGCTACGCCGGGCTGGCTCCGGGCACCGTCCCGCTGCCGGGCCAGCAGGCGCCGGTGGTGGCCAGCGACCCGGACCTGCCCATCCCGGTGGCATTCACCCCACCTCGTATCCCGGTCGCCGAGGCAGGGTTGCTGATCGACGGACAGGTCGACACCCGCGAGACGGCAGCGACCATCATCGACCTGGCCGTCAAGGGCGCTCTGACCGTGCAGAGCGAGGGCAAGAAGGACTTCCAGGTCACCCTGGTCGACCCGAACCGGGCCACCGCACCGCACGAGATGGTGCTGCTCACCGAGCTGTTCGGCGGTCAGCCGCCGGGCGCGGTGGAGGACCTGTCCAAGCAGGGGAGCCTGACCAAGGCGCACCAGGCGATGCAGAAGTCGGTCCGCAACCAGGTGGCCAGCCGCGGCTGGTTCCGGGCGGTTCCCTCGTCGGCGGCCACCAGCGGCTTCGGCTTCGGGCTGATCATCTTCGCGATCTTCCTCGGCTTCACCCTCGGTGCCGTCTTCCTGCTGCTGCTGGTGCCGCTGCTGCCGATCGTGATCACCTTCACGGTCATCCGGTTCAAGATGCGGCGCGGTCAGCGCACCGCCGACGGCCGAGCGGTCTGCGACCAGGTGGAGGGGTTCAAGACGTACCTGGCGACCGCCGAGGCCGACCAGATCCGGTTCGAGGAGGGGGAGGACATCTTCTCCAAGTACCTGCCCTGGGCCATCGCCTTCGAGCTCGCCGACCGGTGGGCCAAGATCTGCGGCGACCTGGTGGCCATGGGCCGGATCCCCAATGAGACGCCCTACTGGTACGTCGGCAGCTACAACATGGCGGCCTTCAACACCGGCTTCCTGACCAGCAGCCTGACCACCGCCGCCGCCCCGGCGCCCTCGTCCGGCGCGAGCGGCACCGGCTTCGGCGGGGGCAGCTCGTTCGGCGGTGGAGGGTTCTCCGGGGGCGGCGGGGGCGGTGGCGGCGGTGGTTCCTGGTAGGTGTGGGGTTCCTCGTACCCCTTACTTCACAGCTACCAGGTCGACCACGAAGATCAGCGTCTCGCCCGGCTTGATCACGCCACCGGCGCCGCGGTCGCCGTAGCCGAGGTGCGGCGGGATGACCAGCTGACGACGACCGCCGACCTTCATGCCGGCGACGCCCTGGTCCCAGCCCTGGATGACGCGACCCGCACCCAGCGGGAAGTCGAGCGGGGCGCCGCGGTTGTACGAGGCGTCGAACTCCTCGCCCGTGCTGTGGGCCACCCCGACGTAGTGCACCTGCACCTGGTCGCCGGCTTTGGCCTCGTCGCCCTCGCCCTCGATCAGCTCGATGATCACGAGCTCGGTCGGCGTCTCGCCCTCGTAGAAGTCAACTTCTGGTTTCTCGGTCATGAGCGACCAACTTACCGGTGGCGCTGCGGACGGGCTCGAGGTCATCGGAATCCGGACCGTCGTCGCCCAGCTCCACCGGTGGGACCCCGCGGGAGGTCAGCTCAGCGAGCTGAGGTCATCGGGCACGTCGACGGCGAAGCGGCGCAACACGTCCAGCTCGACGACCTCGAGCACCCGCTCGTTGGTGGCGGTCAGCACGATCGGCGCCGCGGCCCCGGCCTCGTGCGCCTGCAGCCACCGTTCCAGCAGCACGCACCAGCGCTCACCGGGCTGGAGACCGGGGAACCCGTACAGCTCGATCGGGGTGCTGAGGTCGTTGCCGACCGAACGCTGGTGGGCGAGGAACTCGTGGGTGACCACGACGCAGACGAGGTGGCGGGCCTGCGCCGGGCCGCAGGTGCAGTGACCGTCCCGGTAGAAGCCGGTGATCGGGTCCAGGCCGCACGGCTCGAGCTCACCGCCCAGCACGTTGCGTTCGTTCGGCATCACCCCAGTCTGCGGCAACCGCTCGACCCCTTCGGGGTCGGACTGGGGGCAAGCCCGATGGAACAACCCGGCGGACGAGGGCAGCATGGTCGTCATGAGCGCCACCTTCGAGCATCCCAGCCTCCACCTCCCCGTGACCGAGGAACAACGCGACCGAGCCGAGCACTGGCTCCAGGAGGCGTACGCCGACGGGCGCGTCTCCTCCGAGGAGTTCGACCGCCGCATCGGCCAGGTGCTGGGAGCCGGCACCCGCAAGGAGCTGAACGAGGCCTTCTACGGCCTCGTGCAGGTTCCCACCAGCTCGCGGGCGATGGGTGTGCACCCGGCGTACCAGCCGCTGGTCGGTCAGCAGGCCAGGCAGCAGGCCGGTCGAGGGGTCGCCGGCGCCGCCCACTTCTCCGCCCTGCTCACCTCGATCTTCGGACCGCTGGTGTTCTTCGCCCTCAGCCCGCAGGGCAGCTACCCCCGCAAGGAGGCGGCCAAGGCGTTCAACTTCCAGCTCGTCGCGCTGGGCAGCTGGATCGGTCTGCTGGTCCTCCAGGGTGTCACCGGTCTGGGCATCTTCGACTTCCTGATCGGGCTGGCGTTCCTGGGCTGGGTGACGCTGACGGTGCTCAGCGGGGCCAAGGCGCTGCAGGGTGACGACTGGACCAACCCGGTCAAGAAGGTGGTCAAGGTCGAGGCGCTGTCGGAGCGGTAGCCCCGGGCGCGACGACGCTCCGGCAGGCACCCGGCGGCAAACCGGGTGCCTGGGGCGCCGACACCAGGTAGAGTGGTGGAGCACAACTCAACAGGGGGTGATCGGTTTCGACTCGGGTCGGTAGACCCAGGAGAAGCGGGCCGAGAATCCAGGGTCAACTCGTTAATGTTCCCTGGAAACCAATAAGTGCCAAGTCTGAACGCACTGACTTCGCTCTCGCTGCCTGATCAGTGATCGAAGGGTCAGCCCGGGCGTGCCTTCGTCCCGGAATCTGGCCTCATCAAGAAGGCTCACCTGTTAGGAGCGGTCCCAGGACCTAACGGGAACATCAACTGAGACTGGGCCTGTCTGCAACGTGCTGGCGCGAGTGCAGGGGCCGAGAAAACGACTTTCACCAGCTGCGCCCGGAGAAGTCCTGGATCGTCGCTCGAGGACGCGGGTTCGATTCCCGCCACCTCCACCCCTGACCGCGAGGGTCGGCTCCACCCGGAGCCGGCCCTCGCGGTGCGTCCGGACAGCATCCTCTCGCCCGAGGCGTTTCTCATCCCTGCGGAGTGAGGCCGGGAACGATCCTGGGCACCAGGATTGTGCACGGTCAGGGGCAACGCGCTCCCGGCGGAGAGGAACGCGGCATGTCCGAGCAACCCAACATCCTGATCATCTGGGGGGACGACATCGGTGTCTCCAACCTGAGCTGTTACAGCGACGGGATCATGGGTTACCGGACCCCCAACATCGACCGGATCGCGGCAGAGGGCGCCCGGTTCACCGACTACTACGGCGAGCAGAGCTGCACGGCCGGGCGCGCGGCCTTCATCACGGGCCAGAACCCGTACCGGACCGGGCTCACCAAGGTCGGCATGCCGGGCGCCGACATCGGCCTGCGCGCCGAGGACCCGACCATCGCCACCGCGCTGAAGGCGCAGGGCTACGCGACCGGCCAGTTCGGCAAGAACCACTTCGGTGACCGGGACGAGTTCCTGCCCACAGCGCACGGCTTCGACGAGTTCTTCGGCAACCTCTACCACCTGAACGCGGAGGAGGAACCCGAGCTCGACGACTACCCGACCGAGGAGGACCTGCCGGGGTTCCGGGAGAAGTTCGGACCTCGGGGGGTGATCCACTCCTGGGCGAACGAGGACGGTACGCAGCGGATCGAGGACACGGGCCCGCTGACCAAGGAGCGGATGAAGACGATCGACGACGAGGTCGTCCCCGAGGCGCTGCGGTTCATGACCGACGCCAAGGAGGCCGACAAACCGTTCTTCGTCTGGCTCAACACCACCCACATGCACTTCCGGACCCACATCAAGGACGGCAGCCGCGGGAAGGCCGGCCGGTGGCAGTCGGAGTACCACGACACGATGGTCGACCACGACGAGCTGGTCGGACAGGTGCTGGACTTCGTGGATGACCAGGGGCTGGCCGACAACACCATCGTCATCTACTCCACCGACAACGGTCCCCACATGAACACCTGGCCGGATGCGGGCATGACCCCGTTCCGGAACGAGAAGAACTCGAACTGGGAGGGCGCCTACCGGGTGCCGGCGATGATCCGCTGGCCCGGCACGATCGAGCCGGGACAGGTGCTGAACGGCATCGTCAGCCACGCCGACTGGTTCGTCACCCTGCTGGCCGCCGCGGGTGCCCCCGACATGGCGGACCAGCTCAAGGCGGGCGCCGACCTGAGTGGCACCACCTACACCGTCCACCTGGACGGTTTCAACCAGATCGACTACCTGACCGGAGCCGTGGCGAAGAGCCCTCGGCAGCACTTCTTCTACGTCTCCGACGACGGTGACCTGACAGCTTTGCGGTACGACAACTGGAAGGTCGTGTTCCTGGAGCAGCGCGCGGCCGGCACCCTGCAGGTGTGGGCCGAGCCGTACACCGAGCTGCGGGTGCCGAAGATCTTCAACCTGCGCACCGATCCGTACGAGCGGGCCGACATCACCTCCAACACCTACTACGACTGGCTGCTGGACCACGCCTGGGTGCTGGTGCCGGCGCAGGCGTACGTCGCGCGCATGCTGACGACGTTGGTGGAGTTCCCGCCGCGGCAGGAGCCGGCGAGCTTCACCGTGGCCAAGGTGCTGGAGAAGCTGACGACCGGCGTGGGCAGCCACTGATGGGACCTCGGCGCCGGTGATCGAGACCAAGCACCAGCGGGTCCGGCTGCCCGGCGGGGGCTTCACCATGGGCTCCGACGACCACTACCCGGAGGAGGCGCCGACCCACCGGGTGCGGGTCGGTGCCTTCACGATCAGCCCGTACGCGGTGACGAACCGTGAGTTCGCCGGCTTCGTGGCCGACACCGGCTATCTGACCGTCGCCGAACGACCGCTGGACCCGGCGGACTACCCCGGCACCCCGGCGGAGAACCTGGCGCCGGGGTCGATGGTGTTCGTGCCGACCCGGGGTCCGGTGGACCTGCGGCACCTGAGCCAGTGGTGGCGCTGGAAGCCCGGGGCGTCGTGGCAGCACCCGCTCGGACCCCGGTCGACGCTGGCCAAGCTCGCCGACCATCCCGTGGTGCACGTCGCGTACGAGGACGCGGCCGCCTACGCCTCGTGGGCGGGCGCGTCGCTGCCGACCGAGGCGCAGTGGGAGTACGCCGCCCGCGGCGGGCTGGAGAGCCAGCCGTTCACCTGGGGGGCGGAGGCCCGGCCGGGCGGACAGATCATGGCCAACACCTGGGACGGACCGGACTTCCCATGGCGATCGACCGGGGAGTCGGGCTGGCTGCGGACGGCGCCGGTCGGCAGCTTCCCGCCCAACCCGTACGGGTTGTTCGACATGGCCGGCAACGTGTGGGAGTGGACGCAGGACTGGTGGACCGCCCAGCATCCCCCCGACGCCGCGACCTCGTGCTGCGCGCCGCAGAACCCCCGCGGCGGGGACGAGCGGGGCAGCCTCGACCCGGCCCAGCCGCAGTTCGCCATCCCGAGGAAGGTGGTCAAGGGTGGCTCGCACCTGTGTGCGGACAGCTACTGCCAGCGGTACCGGCCGGCGGCCCGCCGGCCCCAGCAGATCGACACCGGGATGAGTCACGTGGGCTTCCGGTGCGTCTGGAACGACCCGGTGCCGGGCGGCGCCAGGGAGGCGGAGACATGACCGAGATGCTGGCGTCCTGGCGACCGGGGGCGACCAGGGACGCCCTGCTCGCGTTCCTGGACCGGGCTGAGGCTGTCCCGGTCGCGGAGCGGGTGGCGTACTTCGACAACGACGGCACGCTGTGGTGCGAGCGCCCCACCTACGTGCAGTACGACTTCTTCGTCGATGTGCTGCGGCAGCGGGTGGCCGAAGACCCGGCGTTGGCCGAGAGAGACGAGTTCGCCGCCCTGCTGGGGGGTGACCCGCACCAGATCGAGGCGCTCGGGCTGCCGCGGATCGCCGCCGCCCTCGCGGGTCTGTTCGAGGGCCAGACCCCGCAGGAGTTCGCTGCCATCTCCCGGGAGTTCATGAGCCGCGCCCGGCACCGAACGCTCGATCGGCCGTTGCGCGCCCTGATCTACCGGCCGATGCTCGAGCTGATCCAGGCGCTGCGACGCCTCGACTTCACCGTCGGCATCGTGACCGGCGGCGGCACGGAGTTCGTACGGGCCATCAGCCAGGACCTGTACGGGGTCCCGTCCGAGCTGGTGGTCGGGACGCTGATCGGCTACCGGCTGACCCGCGACGCCTCCGGTGCACCGGAGCTGCGGCGTACGGCCGACGTGGTCGGCGAGGCCAACGAGGGGGCCGCCAAGGTGTCGAACATCCAGTCCCAGCTCGGCCGCCGACCGTTGCTGGCGGCCGGCAACTCCGGCGGTGACCGGGAGATGCTCGAGTGGGCGGCCGGGGCCCCGGGAGGCCTGGCGCTGTTGGTCGACCACGACGACCCCGACCGGGAGTTCGCCTATCGCAGCATGGCCGTCACCGTGGCCGAGCCCGAGCCGATCACCGCGGTCGCCGAACGAGGTGGCTGGACCCTGGCCAGCATGGCCAGGGACTGGGCGGAGGTGTTCGAGGATCAGCAGGACTCCCACCGAGTCCTGGCCCCCGAGCAGTGACCGACCTGGACCGGCTGCGCCGGTGGGAGGACGCCGGCGGGACCTGGCGGGTGGTCGGCGCGCGCGGCGACACGATGACTGTCGCGCTGTGCCGCTGCGACGGTGGCGAGGAGATCGACCGGTTCGTCACCGCGGAGCCCGCGGTGCTGGACCACGTCGGTGGGCGTGTCTCCAGCGAGGAACCGATCAGCGACCGGGACTGACCGTGCGGCTCGACTCCGGTCGGGTCACCGCGGCGATGCGGTCCTGCGCCAGCGCGGAGCGGGGCAGCAACCCAGCGGTGGCCCACAGCAGCGGGCGCCAGCGGCTGTGGAACACCATCGTGCTGGGTGCGGTGTCCAGCAGCGACGCCTTGACGTGGTTGACCGTCGCGCCGTACTCCACGGTGCGGCAGCCCAGGTCCTCGGCCAGGGGGATGCTGGCCAGGAGCAGGTTCTCGTACGCGTGGACGGTCCCGCCCGGCGGTCGGCCGAGGGCGCCGGACAGCAGGACCAGACGCTCGCCGGTGCGCCAGAACGAGTGGTAGCCGACCGGCCGGTCGGCGAGCAGGGCGACCAGGTGCACCAACCGGTCGTCGTCCAGCGCCCAGTGCGCGTCGACCATCTGGGGGTAGAGCTCGATGTACGGCGGGTTGAGCGGTCGCTCCAGGTCGTAGGTGGCCAGCAGCGGAGCCCGCAGCTCGGGTGGCAGCCGACCGTGGATCCGGGCGATCGATCCACCGCGGTGGGCGAACTTCCGGATCTTCCGGCCGAGGTTGCGGTGCTCTGCGACGAGGGCGGGCAGGTCCCACGGGGCGCTGAGCACGGAGATCCCCAGACCCGGCCACGGCAGCGACCGTGGCGTCCGGGGCCTGTGGCCCTCGCTGAGGACGCACCCGAGCAGGAACCGCCGACCGAGCCAGTCCACCGCTGCCGCCGCGAAGGCCTCCCGATCCACGCCGGGCACCACCAGGGCCGGACAGGCCATGGCGTCGGTGCCGAGGCCGGTGCGCTCCCAGTACCAGATCGGCGGACCGAACCGTGCGGCTCGTCGGAGCAGCTGACTGCCGAAGAAGCTGCGACCCCAGTCGTGGCACACCATCAGCACCGTTGCCGCGATCGTGCGCCCGTTGCGGCGGGCGCGGAGCACTGTCGGTTGCGTCAGGGCTGACGTGACCGAGACGGTCGCAGACCAGATCTGCAGCAGTGAGGCGTCGGCGCCCAGGGTCTCCAGATCGGCGCTGAACGCGGCCGTCTCCTCGAGGTCGAAACCCCGCTGGGACAGCTCGAAGTCCATGGGCACTGCGTCGGTCCTTCCACAGATCGGGAAGACTCGAAGCGTGACCTACCTGCCGCCCCTCACGCAACCTGTCCGCACCATCGGCGGTCGGGTGTTCGACTTCGCCCACGAGATCGTCGTGATGGGCATCGTCAACCGCACGCCGGACTCCTTCTACGACAAGGGCCTCACCTATGCGCTCGACCGGGCCGTCGAGGCCGGGCGTCGCGCCACCGCCGAGGGGGCCGGCTGGATCGACGTCGGTGGGGTGCCGTTCTCCCCGGACGTGCCCACGGTGTCGGTGGACGAGGAGCTCGACCGGGTGATCCCCGTGGTGGCCGGACTCGCCCCCGAGGGTGTGGTGGTCTCGGTCGACACCGTACGACCGGTGGTGGCCGCGGCGGCGATCGCCGTCGGCGCCGGGGTGATCAACGACACCAGCGGTCTGCGGGATCCCGAGCTGGCCGACGTCGTGGCGGCGTCCGGAGCCACGTTGGTGATCACCCACAGCGCCGCGGCCCCGGGCGTGCACCTGCGCCGACCCACCTACGACGACGTGGTGACCGAGATCAAGGCCTTCCTCAGTGACCGGGTGGAGCTGGCCACGTCCCGCGGGGTGCCGCCGGAGCGGATCGTCATCGACCCGGGGCACGACCTGAACAAGAACACGCTCCACACCCTGGAGATCACCCGCCGGTTCGCGGAGCTGGCCGACCTGGGCCTGCCGGTGCTGGCGGCGGTGTCCAACAAGGACTTCATCGGTGAGTCCCTCGACCTGGAACGGGGCGAGCGGCTGGAGGCGTCCCTGGCCGCGGCCACTGTCTGTGCCCTGCACGGAGCCCGGATCCTGCGGATGCACCAGGTGCGCGAGTCTGTCCGCGCCGCCCGGATGGTCGAGGCGATCCTCGGTCTGCGCGAACCGGCCTACCTACGGCACAACATGAGCTGACGGCAATCAGTTGATGCCGCGGCTGATCTGCTGGCCGCGCGGGGTCTCGAAGTCGACCAGCTGGCCCCGGACGTAGGTCCGGCGGACCCCGCCGGACAGCGTCTTGCCGTGGTAGGGCGTCAGCGGGTTCTTGTGGTGCAGCTTCGCGGCGTCGACCACGTACGCGTCGTCGGGGGCGAAGACGACCAGGTCGGCGTCGTAGCCGAGGGCCAGCCGACCCTTGGACCGCAGCCGGACCCGGTCGGCCGGCTTGGTGGCCATCCAGGCCACCACCTGCTCGAGGCTGATGTCGCGGCGCCGGGCCTCGGTCCAGACCAGGGACAGCCCCAGCTGGACCGACGCGATGCCACCCCAGGCGACCCCGAAGTCACCGTTCTCCAGGTCCTTCAGCTCCAGCGTGGAGGGGGAGTGGTCGGAGGCGATGTAGTCGATGGTGCCGTCCAGCAGTCCCTCCCACAGCTGCTCCCGGTTGCCGATCTCGCGGATCGGCGGGCAGCACTTGTACGCGGTGCCGCCGTTGGGGATCTCCTCGGCCATCAAGGTGAGGTAGTGCGGGCAGGTCTCGACGGTGATGTCGAGTCCGTCGGCCTTGGCGCTGGCCAGCATCGGCAGCGCGTCCGAGGACGACAGGTGCAGGATGTGGGTCCGGGCGCCGGTCCAGCGGGTCCGCTCGATCACCTCGGCGATGGCCAGGTTCTCCGCCCCCCGCGGGCGGGAGGCCAGGAACTTCGCGTACACGTCACCGTCGGGCTGCGGGGCCCGGTCGATGGCCCGGGAGTCCTCGGCGTGCACGATCATCAGCGCGTCGTAGGAGGCCAGCACCCGCAGGTACTCCTCCAGCTCATCGGGTTCCAGGTGCGGGAACTCGTCCACGCCGGAGTGCAGCAGGAAGCACTTGAAGCCGAACGCCCCGGCGTCGTGCAGCTCGCGCAGGTCGTTCAGGTTGCCCGGCACCGCGCCGCCCCAGAAGCCGAGGTCGATGTGGGCCTGACCCTCGGCGACCAGGCGCTTCAGCTCGAGCGCCGGGCCGTTCACGGTGGAGGGGATCGAGTTGAGCGGCATGTCGATCACCGTGGTCACCCCGCCGGCGGCGGCGGCCTTGGTGGCGGTGGCGAAGCCCTCCCAGTCGGTGCGGCCGGGCTCGTTGATGTGCACGTGGGTGTCGACCAGGCCCGGGATCAGCGTCTCGTCGTCGGCCAGGTCGATCACCTGGGTGCCCTCGAGCCCGTGACCGTACGGCTCGATGGCCACGATCTTGCCGTCCCGGACGCCGATCTCCCGGTCGGTGATGCCGGCGGTGGTGAGGATCCGCCGGCCCCGGAAGACCAGGTCGTACGGGGCGGTGCGCTCGGCGGTCTCGACCGGTGGGGCGGGCTCGGGGGCCGGGGTGGACTTCCGGAGCTCGGCGATCTGCGCGCGGACGCGGTCCGGGCGGTTGACCTCGGCGATGCGCGACGGGTCGGTGCTGGCGGAGGAGACGGAGTTCGACGGGCTGGGGGCATTCGACGGGCTGGTCATGAGGCTCCTCGGTGAGTCAGGGCTGAGTGGTCACGGTCAGGTGGTGGGCGATCTCGACGCCCAGCCGGCGGAGCAGCGGGCCGGCCTCGGACATGCAGCGGGCGACGTCGGACTCGATGTCGGTCAGCGCCCAGACCCGGTCGAACCCGGCGGCGCGGCGTTCGGTGGCGTCCAGGGTGGTGCGGCCGCAGACGGCCAGGACCGTCGGGACGCCGTGCGAGCGGGCCCGGTTGGCCACCCCGAGCGGGGTCTTGCCGCCCAGGCTCTGGCCGTCGAGGCTGCCCTCGCCGGTGATCACGACGTCGGCACCGGCCAGCACGGTGTCCAGCTCGACCAGGTCCATCACGACCTCGATCCCGGGCCGCCGGGTGGCGCCGAGGAACAGGGCGGCGTAGCCGACGCCGCCGGCAGCACCGGCCCCCGGCTGGGTGGCCGTCTCGCGGGCCCGGTCGCCGACGGCTGCGGCGAGCCGGTCGACCAGCAGGCCCAGGTTCGTGTCCAGGCAGGCGACGTCGGCGGGGGAGGCGCCCTTCTGCGGTCCGAAGACCGCGGCGGCGCCGGAGTCGCCGAGCAGCTGGTTGGTGACGTCGGCGGCCAGCACCAGCTCGACCTGGGCAAGTCGTTCGTCCAGGCCGTCGACCTCGACGGTGTGCAGCCGGCTCAGGCCACCCCCGCCGTCGGGCACCGGTTGTCCGTCGGCGTCCAGCAGTCGTACGCCCAGGGCCGCCAGGACGCCGGCGCCGCCGTCGGTGTTGGCGCTGCCGCCGACCCCCAGCACGATCCGGCGGCAGCCCGCGTCGAGCGCCGCCACGATGAGCTCGCCGGTGCCCCGGCTGGAGGCGCGGAGGGCGTCGCGACCGAGGACCCCGCGGTCGTCGACCGGGAGGACACCGAGCCCGGAGGCGGCGGCCATCTCGATCACCGCGGTGGCCGTGGCCCGGTCGACGGCGATGGTGGCGCTCACCGGTGCCCCGAGGGGACCGCTGACCCCGACGGTCAGCGGTTCGTAGCCGGCGCTGAGGGCGGCGTCGACAGTGCCCTCACCGCCGTCGGCCATCGGCACCCGGTGCACCTCCGCGGCCAGCCCGCCCTCACCGAGTCCCGCCGCGACCTCCGCGGCGACGTCGGCGGCTTCGAGGGAGCCCTTGAACTTGTCGGGAGCGATCACCAGGCGCATGGCCCTAGTCCACCACTGTGGTGGCCGGGACCCTCACGGGCTCGGGCGAGTCCATCACCGAGATGGCGGTGGGCGCGTCCTCGCCCGAGATGGCCAGCGGCTCGAACTCGTTCACCGCGTCCAACCCGGCGGCACCCATGGAGATGTTGGTGATCTTCTCCAAGATCACCTCCACCACCACCGGCACCCGCTCGCTGATCGCCAGCTCCTGGGCCGTCCGCAGCGCGGCTTCCAGGTCGTCGGGCTGGTGCACCCGGATGGCCTTGCAGCCCAGGCCTTCCACCACCTTCACGTGGTCGACGCCGTAACCCTCCAGCTCGGGGGAGTTGATGTTGTCGAAGCCCAACGACACGTGGTAGGTCATGTCGAAGCCACGCTGGGCCTGCCGGATCAGCCCCAGGTAGGAGTTGTTCACCAGCACGTGCACGTAGCCGATCCGGTGCTGGGCACCCACGGCCAGCTCCTCGATCAGGAACTGGAAGTCGTAGTCACCCGACAGGGCCACCACGTTGGCGTCCGGGCGGGCCACCGCCACGCCCAGGGCCGCCGGCATGGTCCAGCCCAGTGGGCCGGCCTGGCCGCAGTTGATCCAGTGCCGGTCCTTGTAGACGTGCAGCAGCTGGGCGCCGGCGATCTGGGACAGCCCGATGGTGGACACGTAGACGGTGTCGCGGTCGAAGGCGCGGTTCATCTCCTCGTACACCCGCTGGGGCTTGATCGGCACCTCGGAGAAGTGCGTCTTGCGCTGCAGCGTGGACTTGCGCAGGGCGCAGTCCTTGGTCCACACGTCGTAGTCGGGCAGCCGCAGGTCGGCCTGTCGGCGCTTGGCCTCGACCAGCAGGGCGTCCAGCGCGGCTCCGGCGTCGGAGGCCACGCCGTAGTCGGGGGCGAACACGCGACCGATCTGGGTCGGCTCGATGTCGATGTGCACGAACGTGCGGCCCTTGGTGTAGACGTCCAGCGCGCCGGTGTGCCGGTTGGCCCAGCGGTTGCCGATGCCCAGGACGAAGTCCGACTCCAGCATGGTCGCGTTGCCGTAGCGGTGCGAGGTCTGGATGCCCACCATGCCGGCGTGCAGCGGGTGGTCGTCGGGGATGATGCCCCAGCCCATCAGGGTGGGGATGACGGGCACCTTCAGCAGCTCGGCCAGCTCCACCAGACGGGACGCGGCGTCGGCGTTGATGATCCCGCCACCGGCCACGATCACCGGCCGCTCGGAGGCGCTCAGCATGTCGATGATCTTGCTGGCCTGGGCCTCGGTCAGCGCGGGACCCTGCACCGGCAGCGGCTCGTAGGTGTCGATGTCGAACTCGATCTCGGCCTGCTGCACGTCGATCGGCAGGTCCAGCAGCACCGGCCCGGGGCGACCCTCGCGCATCAGCCAGAACGCCTTCTGGAAGGCCCCCGGGATCTGGGCCGCCTCCTTGATCGTCACGGCCCACTTGGACACGGGACCGGCGATCGCGGCGATGTCGACGGCCTGGAAGTCCTCCTTGTCCAGCTTCGCCACCGGCGCCTGGCCGGTGATGCACAGGATCGGGATGGAGTCGGCGGCGGCGGAGTAGAGACCGGTGATCATGTCGGTCCCGGCCGGACCCGAGGTGCCGATGCAGATGCCGATGTTGCCGGCCTGGGCCCGGGTGAAGCCCTCGGCCATGTGCGAGGCCGCCTCGACGTGACGGGCCAGCACGTGCTTGACACCGCCGGTCTTGCTCTCGAGGGCGTGGCGGCGCATCGCGGCGTAGAAGGGGTTGATGGCCGCGCCGGGCAGCCCGAACGCCTGCGTCGCCCCTTCCTTCTCCAAGATCAACACTGCCGCGTCCGCGGCCTTCATCCGAGTCATGTCAGTTCTCCTAGCTCAGCGTCGAGCGGTCGTGGGGTTCGTGGTCAGTGCGTGGACGAGCGGCCGGACAGCTGCTCGACCTGGAGCAGCAGGGCGGAGTGATCGAGATCGCCGTGGCCGAGCTGGCGCAGCGACTGCATCAGCTGGGCGGTGTGGGCGCCGAGCGGGATGGCCACCCCGGCCTCCCGGGCGGCGGCCAGGACGATGCCCATGTCCTTGTGGTGCAGGTCCACCCGGAAGCCGGGCTTGAACTCGCGGGCGGCCATCGAGGTGGCCTTGCGGTCCAGGATCCGGTTCCCGGCCAGACCGCCGGCCAGCACCTCGATGGCGGCGGCGGTGTCCACGCCGTACGCCTCCAGGAAGACGAGTGCCTCGGCGACCAGCTCGATGGTGCCGGCCACGATCAGCTGGTTGGCCGCCTTGACCGTCTGGCCGGAACCGGAGGGTCCGACGTGGACCACCGTCTTGCCGACGGCCTCCAGCACCGGGCGTACGGACTCGACGGCGTCGGCGTCCCCACCGACCATGATCGACAAGGTGGCCTCGATAGCACCCGCCTCGCCGCCGGACACCGGGGCGTCGACGGCCTTGATGCCCTTCTCGGTGGCCTGCTCCGCCAGCGCCACGGCGACGTCGGGTCGGATCGAGGAGCAGTCGACCCAGACGGCGCCGGGCCGGGCGTGGGCCAGGATGCCGTCCTCGCCCCCGGCCACCTGCTCGACGTCGGGGGAGTCCGGGACGATCGTGATGATCACGTCGGCCTCGGCGACCGCCTCGGCGATGGAGTCGGCCCCGGTGCCGCCGGCCTCCACGAGGGCGTCGACCTTGCCACGGCTGCGGTTGTAGCCGGTGACGTGGTAGCCGGCCTTGACCAGGTTGGCGGCCATCGGGCCGCCCATGATGCCGAGGCCGATGAAGGCGATGCGGGGCTGGGAGTCGGTCATGATCGAAGTCCTTCGCAGTTCTGGGGTGGGGTCGAGGTCGAGCGGGTGATCAGGAGCGCTGGCGGTGTGATCAGGAGCGCTCCGCGCGGTGTGATCAGGAGCGCTCCGCGCGGGGGAGCCAGGCGAACGGGTCGTCGGACGCGTCCTTGTACTCCAGCCCGACGTAGCCGTCGTAGCCGCCGGACTGAGCCGCCGCCAGCCACTCGGCCAGCGGCAGCGTGCCGGTGCCGGGCTGACCACGACCGGGGTCGTCGGCGATCTGGATGTGCCCGAAGTCGGCGGCGTGGTCGGCGATCACGGCCGCCACGTCGTCGCCGTTGACGGCGAGGTGGTAGAAGTCGGCCAGCAGCTTCAGGTTGCCGGACTGGACCCGCTCGATGACGTTGAGGGCGTCGGCGGCGGTCTTCAGCGGGTAGGCCGGCGCGCCCGAGACGGGCTCCAGCAGCACCGTGCCGCCGATCTGCGCGATCTTGTCCGCGGCCAGCCGCAGGTTGGCGGCGCCCAGCTCATCGGCGGACTCGTGGGCGACACCGTCGGCGCGCAACCCGTACAGCGCGTTGAACGCCCGGCAGCCCAACCGCTCGCCGATGCCGGCGACCACGTCGACGTTGTCGGCGAACTCGGACTCCCGGCCCACCCAGCTGACCAGACCGCGGTCACCGGCGGCCATGTCGCCGGCGAAGAAGTTCAAGCCGGAGAGCTGGACACCGGCGTCGGAGATCGCGCTGACGAAGGCGTCGACGTCGCTGTCGGTGGGCACCGCCACGGGGAACGGCCACCAGAACTCCACAGCGGTGAAGCCGGCGTCGGCGACGGCGGCGGGGCGCCGCAGGACCGGCAGATCGGTCAGCAGGATGGAGGCGTTCACGGTGTAGGTCGACATCGTCGAGTTCGTTCCTCTTCTGTTCCGCTTTGTGGAAGTAACTATCTGTTATGTGGAAACTCTACGGAGACGGGGACCGGACGTCAAGGCGGAACCACCAGGCAATCTCGCCCATCGGATGCTCTCTTCTGTATGGTGGAAGCCACACTGACGTGAGAAAGGGGCCCAGACATGGCCCAACCGTCCACCGAGCCTCGTTCCGGCACCGTGCAGTCTGTCGAGCGGGTCTTCGAGCTCCTGGAGATCATCGCCGATGCCGGCGGCGAAGCGTCGCTGAGTGATCTGGCGGCCGCCTCCGAGCTGCCGATGCCGACCATCCACCGCCTGCTGCGCACCTGCGTGCTGCTCGGCTACGCCCGCCAGCTGCCGTCCCGCCGCTACGCCCTGGGCGCTCGGCTGATCCCGCTCGGTGAGCGGGCCGGCCGGCAGCTGGGTCGGGTCGCGCAGCCCAAGCTGGTGGAGCTGGTCCGCGAGCTGGGTGAGACCGCGAACATGGCGTTGATGGACGGCGACCAGATCGTCTACGTGGCCCAGCAGCCCTCACCGCACGCGATGCGGATGTTCACCGAGGTGGGCCGCCGGGCCAATCTGCACGACACCGGCGTGGGCAAAGCCATCCTGGCCACGCTGTCCGACGACGAGGTGCGCCGGATCGTCGCCCGGACGGGCATGGCCACGCCCACCCCCAAGAGCCACGCGACCATCGAATCGCTGCTCACCGATCTGGGGGAGATCCGTCGGCGGGGCTACTCCATCGACGACGAGGAGCAGGAGCTCGGCGTCCGCTGCTACGCGGTGTCCATCCCGAAGGCCCCGGCCCCGATGGCCGTCTCGGTGTCCGGGCCGCTCAGCCGCGTCGACCACGCGTTCGGGGACCGGGCCGTGCCGGTGCTGCGGGCGATCGCCGATCGGATCAGCGCCGAGCTCGTCGCCTGACCCTGCCTGCGTCACCGAGAGACCGCGGGGCTGTTGCCGGGTCGGCAACTCGATGAGACCGGCGACGGGGACGGGGACGAGGATGGACGCATGACCACGAGTGCGACCAGGCCCGACGACAGCACCCCGGCGGCCCCTGCCGATGACGACACCGGCGACCCGGCGGTCGGGACGGACTACGCGGGTGACCCGGCGGTGCGGACGGAGTGGGACACGCGGTACCGCGAGAGCGAACGGCTCTGGAGCGGACGGCCCAACGGGGCCTTGGTGGTCGAGGCCGCCGACCTGCCACCCGGGCGGGTGCTGGACGTCGGCTGCGGCGAGGGAGCGGATGCCGTCTGGCTCGCCGGTCGCGGCTGGGAGGTGACCGGGCTCGAGGTCTCGGGCGTGGCCCTGGAGCGAGCCGCCGGCCACGCTCGCGACGCCGGTGTCACCGTACGGTGGGTGCACGCCGGTCTGGCCGAGGCCGCGTTGCCGCCCGGGTCGTTCGATCTGGTCTCGGCGCAGTACCCGGCCCTGCAGCGCACCCCGGACGGGGCGGCGGAACACGCGCTGCTGAGCGCGGTCGCGCCGGGCGGTGTCCTGTTGCTGGTGCACCACGCCGGGATGGACACCCAGCCCGTGCACGAGGGGGGCTTCGACCCGGCCGACTACGTCTGGCCCGGGATGGTCGCCGCGTTGCTGGACGAGGACTGGCAGCTGGAGGTGGACGAGCAGCGGCCGCGGATCATCCCGGAGGGTGGGGCGGGGGCCCACCACGTCGACGACGTCGTCCTGCGAGCCCGCCGACTGCGCTGACGCTGGAGCCGACGGCGTTGGCCGAGCAGGAGTCGTCCTCCAGTGTCACCATCTCGATCCGCCGGGACGGAAGTGCGCGGGTAACGTCGGCGGTGGCAGCTCCCACGGGGGTTGCCATTCGATCCATCGTGGATCAAAAGCGTCCCGAGCGGCTGCATGATCAGCCAGCACCCGCTCGGCCTCGGCTTCGAACAGCGACGGTAGTCGTGCGTCGAGCACCCCGTTGTCCACGGCTCGTTCGAAGTCCTCTCGGTCCTTCCACGACCACGAGCCGTCCGGGAACACGAACAGGTCCAAGACGAGATCCATCGACTCGATCCCGTCGGCGGTCGACACCGGGGGAGCGGCGAAGTTCACGTACCACCCGGTGAAGTCGCCGGACTCGTCCCAGCTGAGGTTCACTCGGGAGCACCGGTCGGTCACGAAGAAGTAGAGGCAGCTGGTGGGGGTCGCCGGCAGCTCCAGCACCCGGTACTCCAACGTCGCCAGGGCACGGATCTTGCCCTCGCCCACCGTCAACCCGGCCGCGGCCGGCAGTCCGACGCTGCTGGCGAAGGTCCCGGTCGTCCCGTACGGCACGTGGCTGATGACCGTGGTCGCGTCGCTGTCGACGTACCGGTGGGGGATGGCGCTCCACAGGCGCCCGTGCCAGTGCTCCTCCAGCACCAGCACGGACCCTGGCTCCTTGCGGGTGAACATCAGGCGACAGCGCAGGCTGAGCTCGGTTGCACCTGCCAAGCCTCTCGCACTTCGCGTCGCGCCGCTGTCGAACTCCTGTTCGAAGAAGTGTCGGTGGTGTCCTCTAGCGTGAACGTATGTCAGCAGCACCTGTCATCGAGGCGGATGATCCGATCGTGCCCGATGCCGTGGTGCTGCGGCTGCAGGACACCCTGACCTGGCTCCGCGGGCTCGTTCCCCGCAGCGACACCGACACGTCGGTGACCGATGCCGATCGGATCGATCGGATCGCTGTGGTGGAGCGGCTGCAGGCGACGTTGGAGGCGGTCAAGGCGGTGGAGATGGTCGCATTCGCTCGCTCTCAGACCGCCGAGCAGATCGCGATCGGGGTGCATCCCCGAACGGTCGGGCGGGGGATCGCCGATCAGATCGCGTTGGCGTGCCGGGTGTCCCCGGCCGAGGGATCCCGACGCCTCCACGTGGCCAGGGACCTGGTGCTGGACATGCCCCACACCCTGGAGCTGCTGAGCCGCGGCGACCTGGGCGGCTGGACTGTCCGGCTGATCGCCGAACAGGTGTCCCATCTGGATCGTGGAACCCGTACGCGCGTGGACGCCGACCTCGCCGCTCGCCATCCCGAACTGATGGGTGCTCGGGAAGCGGCCGCCGCCGCGAAGCGGCTCGCCTACCGAGCAGACCCTGAAGCGGCGATGGCTCGGGCCCGGCACGCGCGCTCCGACCGGCGGGTCACGCTGCGACCCGCCCCCGACACGATGAGCCTGCTGTCGGGGCTGCTGCCGGTCGAACAAGGCGTCGCGTGCCTCGCCGCCCTCCGAGCCGCCGCCACGGCCGGCAAAGCCGACGGCGACACCCGTTCGAGGGATCAGATCATGGCGGACACCCTCGTCGCCCGACTCACCGGCCAGGCGACTGCTCAGGATGTCGGGTTCGAGGTCGGGATCCAGCTGCCCCTGGAGTCGCTGATCGACCCCGACGACCCGGCACCCGCCGAGATCCCCGGCTGGGGAGCCCTGCCGGCCGGGTTGGCCCGGGAGCTGATCGTGAACGCGGCGGCCCGGTCCTGGTGGCGGCGGCTGTTCACCCGACCCACCAAGACCGGTGGACAGCAGGTCGTTGATCTCGACCACCGCCGCCGGCGGTTCACCGGCTGGCTCGCCGAGCTGATCCGGTGGCGGGACTGGACCTGCCGGGACCCCTTCTGCGATGCGCCGATCCGACACCTCGACCATCTCCACCGACACCACGACGGCGGTCCCACCACAGCAGTGAACGGACGCGGCGTGTGTGAACGGGGGAACTACGTCCGCGAGTCACCCGGCTGGACCGTGCGCCTCGTCGACCCCGACACCCACACCGTCGTCACCACGACCCCCACCGGCCACCACTACCGCAGCAACCCACCCGAACCACCGTGACGCGACTGGCGCAGGTCTGCCCTACTTCTTCTTGACCTTGATCACGATGGACTGCTCGCCCGACACCGGTGCCGCGGCGGAGGTCCGTGCGTCGACGCTGAACTCGTCCTCGGCGTTCTCGTCGAAGTCGAGATCGGCCCGCACCGCGTTGTTGGCCGGCGGCGCCGTGAGCGCGGCGATGGTGGCGTTCAGACTGCCGTCCGGCTCGTCACAGACGTCCAGCAGGCAGCTCGGATCGCTCTCACCGTTGGCGGCACCGTCCAGGCCCCCCTGCACGGTCAGCGTCCCGGTCTGCTTGGCATACCGCTTCGCCACCTTGAGGTTGAGCACCACTGTGCGGTCCACGCTGCTCTGGTAGCCGCGCATCGTCACCTTCACCCGAAGCTTCGCCTTGGGCTTGACCTTGATCACCGACGAGGCCTTGTACCTGCCGCCGTTGACCGAGACCGCCATCTTGGTGATCCGGTACCGGTCGTAGCTCGAGGTGACCGAGGACCGGAAGCTGACGCCGGTGATCTTGACCGGCTCGAGCTCGTTGGACTGCAGGGCGTCGACCGCGTTGGCGACCTCGATCGTCGGCTCCACGGTCGGGTCGCCGCGGTCGGACCACAGGTTGCTGCGGCTCACGGTGAACACCCGGCCGCCGGCCCGGGTGCCGCGGATGGTCCACGCGGAGGTGGCCAGGCCCTTGCCCCACTTGTCGAAGGTGGAGTCGTAGTTGGCCCACAACCCGTACGCGGTGGCCACGGCCGTGTAGTCCGGAGCGGCGACCTGGGTGGTGCCGGTGCGGGTCCGCTTGTTGTCCTGGTTGGTGATCGTCGAGGTGATCGGGGTCGTCACCGGACCTCGGCCCAGCGTGGCCCGGATCGCGGCCAGGCGGTCCTGGTCCACGGTGCCGAAGGTCCCGCCGATGTTCGCCATCTTGAACGAACCGAAGGTGCCGTCTTTGACGATGGCCAGCGAGGTGGCCGCGTTGGCGCCGTAGCTGACCTTGCCGGCGAACTCCATCGGGTGCCCGAAGGCGAGCACCTGGTTGCCGCACACAGCGGTCGTCGTCCCGACCCCGCCGATGGTCAGGTCGCCGGAGGTCATGACCGCGGCGAAGTTGCCCCCGGGGACCGGGGCGGCAGCGGCCGGTGCGGCCGCGCTCGTCCGGCTGCCGGCGTAGGTGATCACCGATCGCCCGGCCCCGTCGAAGGCGCCCTGGAGGCTGGCCAGGCGCTTGCTGGTCAGCCCGCTCACCGAGACCGGGGTGCGCAGTCGCTGCAGCGTGGTGCGGGGCACGGCGGCTGCGGCCCGGGTGCCCAGCGTCCGGCGCTGGTTCGCCGACAGAGCGACCGTGGTGCGTGGTGCGCTCGCCGCCTTGGCCACCTGGCCGGACCCGAGCAGCGCCAGCATGTCGGCCGCCGGGGTGAGACCGCCGATCGGCGACGGTGAGGCCGTGAACCCGTACGAGACCGCTCCGAGCAGCTTGCCGTCGACGTAGACCGGCGACCCGGACATGCCCGACCAGATCCCGTTGTCACCCACGACCTTCTGGCCGTCGAGATCGGACACCTCGATCATGACCATGTCGCGTCCGGCCCCGATGCCGTCCTCGAGGAGGCCCAGCACCTCGACCTTGAACGGCTGCGGCGTGTCGCCGCGGACGACCGTCAGACCCTCACCGACCAGGCCCGGGGTGATGTCCGCCGTGGGCACTGCTGCCGGACAGGGATCAGCCACCTGCGCGCTCACCTGACCGCCCGGGTCCGGCTCGGCGTGGGCCGGTGACGCCCACGATGCTGCTGCCACGACGAATGCTGCTGACGCGGCGACCAGCGCCCGCCGTCGGCCCGATGCCGACCTCGTTCCGAGCTGCACGTCCAGTCCTCTCTGACGTCGACGATCCGACGTGGATGAGCCGGGGTTCCGGCGCTGTTGATGGCCGGAGGCTAGCGGGCCCGAGGGCGGTCGGATACCCGAAACTCACGGCGGTCAAAACAAACCAGGAGGGGGTGCTCCTGGGCGGAAACCACCGGCCGGTGAGCCGCTGTCGATGCGGTCCTGTGAAGGTTCCGGCGAGCGTCAGGTGCGGCTGAAGGTCTACTGGTAGTTCGTGCAGTAGAGCACCTTCGCGGAGGTGGTCACGTACGCGGCGCGCACCCAGCGTCCGGTGTCGGTCAGGTACCACTTCTGACCCGAGTCGGTGAAGCACTGGACCCGGAGCTTCTGGCCCTTGGCGTAGCTGCCGGCACTGGCGTCGGCGGTCGTGGGTCCGACCCGCTTGGTCAGCTTCGCCGTGGCCTTGGCCGCGAAGGTGCCGTCGCTGGGGTCGCACGGATCGGGCGCCGGGCCGACGTTGGTGACGTAGCGCGCCGACACCCAGTTGGCGTCTCCCTCGGCCAGCACCAGATACCAGCGGGGGTTGCCGTCCACGACGCTGCCGGACACCTTGCAGGACAGGCTGATCTTGGAGCCGTTCGGGAACGTGTAGTTGGCCGGAGCGTGGACGCTGGGCCGCAGGTGCCCGATCAGACCGCCCTGGGCGACGACCACCCCTCGGGCGACCGGGTCCGAGGGTGCGGCGCTGGCGGCTCCCGCCGGCAGGACGAAGGCGGCGGCCACAGCGGCGGCTGCGGCGGTCAGGGTGGCGGTGACGCGGTGCATCGGGGCTCCTCGGTCGATCGACTGCTCACGGCGGGATGGCCGTCACCGAGAAGAGCCAGGGGTCCGGTGCGCTGATACCGGTCAGGGTCTCGGATCCGCTCACGCAGCCACCGAAGGCACAGCCGGAGGGGCGCGCCCGCTCTCCTCCCAGAGCTCGCGTACGGCGGCGTCCCGACTCGCCCGGATCGCGCCGACCTCACCGGGGAGTCGCGTGCGGGTCAGGGCCTGCCGGATGTCACCGGGGAGTCGCATCCGGTCGGTCGGGAGGTCGATCGCCGTCCGGATCCCACCGGGGAGTCGCATCCGGTCAGCTCGACGGCGCCGAGGCGGGTGCGGGGGCGACGCCGCGCAGCATCATCCCCTGACCGCGGGAGTGGTCGTGGGTCTTGACCGTGGGCGGGTCGGCCGGGTCGCGGTACTGGACCAGCCACGTCGTACGCGCTTCGTCGGAGGTGTTGACGCCGGAGCCGTGGACGGTGAGGTAGGTGAACAGCAGCACGTCACCCGCCTCGGCCGGGAGCGGGGTGGCCGCCTCGAAGCCGGGCTCGGTGAGGTGGAAGGAGCCCTCGGGATCGTGCTCGCGGGGCCCGTCCAGGTGGCTGCCGGGGATCACGCGGACGCACCCCTTCTCCACCGGAGCGTCGTCGAAGTGGAAGATCGCCGCCCCCACCCGGTGGTCCCGGTGCGGGAAGAACGGGTGGTCCTGGTGCAGCGGGAAGGGTGACCCGTTCTCCGGCGGCTTCACGAACAGCTTGGTGTGGTGCAGCTGCACGTCCTCCCCGCCCAGCACCGCGGCGACCACGTCGGTGAAGCGTGGGTCGACCAGCAGCCGGGAGAACGCCGCGTCGTGGAACTGGGCGTCGTGCAGGTGCTGGAGCCGGGTGGTGCCGGTGGCCACGCTCATCGCCGATCCCCAGGTCGGGTCGTCGGTGGCGTTCAGCCGGGCCAGCAGCTCGTGGCTGCGTTGCCGGTAGAACGCCGCCTCCTCCGGGCTGAGCAGTCCTTTGACCAGCACGTACCCGTCGGTGGCGTACTGCCGGGCCAGGGCGGGTCGAGGTCGAGGGTCGAGGTCATCGCGAGCCTTCCTTGGTCAGCGGATACCTCCACCCTACGAAAGGGCGGTCACCGGGGGCGGGTGATGGGCCAGCCGGTCATCTTCTTGGGTCGGGCGGGGGCGTAGGTGCGGATCTTGGAGGTCGTCAGGCCGAGACGGACCAGCGACTCCGCCACCGTGACGGCGGCGGCGACGCCGTCGACCACGGGGACGCCGGTGCGCTCACGGACCTTCGCCTCGAGCTCGGCCATCCCACCGCAGCCGAGGCAGATCACTTCGGCGTGGTCGTCACGGACGGCGGCTTCGGCCTCGGCGACGATCGCGTCGACGGCCCGCTCGGGGTCGGATTCGAGCTCGAGCACGGCCAGCCCGCTGGACCGGACGGAGGCGCACCGGCGGTCCAGACCGGCCAGCAGCAGCCGGTCCTCGATCAGGGGGACGGCGCGGTCCAGGGTGGTGATGACGCTGTAGCGGTGCCCCAGGTACAGGGCGGTGGAGGCGGCGGCTTCGGTGATGTCGACGACGGGGACGTCCAGCAGCTCCTGCAGTCCTTCGCGGCCGTGTTCGCCGTAGCCGGCCTGGATGACGGCGTCGTAGGGCTGGTCGTAGGACAGCACCCGGTCCATCACCGCGACGGCGGCGAGGTAGCTCTCCAGGTTGCCCTCGACCGACTCGGCCCCGAAGTGCGGGGTGAGGGCGACGATCTCGGTCCCGGGGGACGCGACCCGGCGGGCCTGTTCACCGATCCCGGCGGTCATCGACTCGGTGGTGTTCACGTTGACCACGAGAATGCGCATCAGGAGTGCCTTTCGTTGCAGCGGGAGGCTGCAGGATCAGTGGTTGCTCTGGACCGCGATGGGCTCGCCGGAGACGTCCTCGTAGCTGCGGCTGCGGTCGGCCAGGAGGAAGTAGATCACTGCGCCCGAGACCGGCCGCGATGAACCAGGAGAAGGACGAGAAGGCCTTCAGGGACGGCACGAAGGCGAAGACCAGGGAGATCGCGGCCGACGGGATCAGGGCGCCGATGGCGCGCAGGTTGACGCCGCGGCTGTAGTAGTAGGTGCCCTGCGGATCGGTGGTGTAGAGCGCCGGGACGTTGATGCGCTGCTTGCGCAGCAGCCAGTAGTCGGCCATCACGATCCCGAACAGCGGGCCGAGGAAGGCGCCCAGGCCACCCAGGAAGTAGACGATCACCACCGGGGAGTTGTAGAGGTTCCAGGGCAGGATGACGAAGCCGAGGATCGCGCTGACGATGGCGGCCCGGCGGAAGTTCAGGTGCCGGGGGAGCAGCGCGGCCAGCGCGAAGGACGGGGCCACGAAGTTGGCCATCAGGTTCACCGCGATGGTCAAGATCAACAGCGCGACGCAGGCGAGCACCAGCATCGGGGTGCTGCCGATGGACTCCACCACGTCGGTCGGGCTGGCGATCACCTTGCCGTCGATGGCCAGCCGGCCGCCGGCCAGCACGACCACGATGACGCCGAAGAACAAGGTGTTGATCGGGATCCCGAACAGGTTGCCCCAGACGATCGACTTCTTCGTCTTGGCGCTGCGGGTGAAGTCGCAGAAGTTGAGCACGAAGGTGCCGTAGATGGCGACCCACAGGGCGCCGCCGCCCAGGATCTCCCGCCACATCTCGCCGCCGGCGACCGCGTTCGGCGGCTGCCAGACGATCTCGCCGCCGGAGACCCACAGCACGTACGCCGCCAGGATGACGAAGGTCACCAGGATGACCGGACCGGCGAAGGCCTCGTACCGGCGGATCATCTCCATCCCGTAGCAGGCGATCACCACCTGGATCAGCCAGAGCACGGTGAAGCAGGCCCAGCCGAGCACGGTCAGACCGAGGAACGTCGTCTGCGCCAGCGGTTGGGTGGCGGGGACCAGCGCGATCACCAGGACGTTGCCGACCAGCGAGGCCAGGTAGGTCTGGATGCCGAACCAGACGATGGCCACCCCGCCGCGGATCAGGGCGGGGATCTGCGCCCCGCGGATGCCGAAGCTGATCCGGCTCATCACCGGGAACGGCACCCCGGTCTTGTAGCCCATGAACCCCGACAGGCAGAGCAGGACGAACAGGAAAGCCGAACCGACGCCGAGGGCCAGCAGGATCTGCCAGGTCCCCAGACCGAGGGCGAACAGACCCATGGCGAAGGAGTAGTTGCCCAGACTGTGCACGTCGTTGGCCCACAGCGCGAAGAAGTTGTACGCGCTCCACTTGCGACCCTCGCGCTTGGTCGGGGCGAGGTCGTGGTTGTAGAGGCTGGAGTCCACCCCGCGGGGGAGGGACTGATCGAGGGTGCCACGGTGGTGCTCGGAGGTGGGCGGGTTGCTCACGTCTGAGAGGGGGCTGGTCATCCTGCTCCTTTTCCGCATTGCGACAGTGCAATTCCGTTGAGAGCGATCTTGCCCTGATCGACCGTGCCGCGTCAAGGTTGCACTTCCACGAAGTAGAAGTTAGAATCCACCAAACGGAATAACTTGAGGAGTTCCAGAATGGCCAGCAGCCCCAGTCCCGGTTACTCGATCACCCTCCGCGTCGCCGTCAGCTCCAGTGCCGGCTCGACCACCGACCTGGCGTCGGCGGTCGCCGAGACCGGTGCCGCAGTGACCGCCCTCGACATCGTCGAGTCCAGTCACGACGCGATCGTCGTCGACGTCACCTGCAACACCGTCGACGAGGCGCACGCCGAGAAGATCTCGGCCGTGATCAACGCCCGGCCGGGGATGACGGTGCGCAAGGTCAGCGACCGCACCTTCCTGCTGCACCTGGGCGGCAAGCTCTCGGTGGAGCCCAAGGTCCCGCTGAAGAACCGCGACGACCTCTCCCGCGCCTACACCCCGGGCGTCGCCCGCGTCTGCCTGGCCATCGCCGCCAACCCGGAGGACGCCCGCCGCCTCACGATCAAGCGCAACACCGTGGCCGTGGTCACCGACGGCACCGCCGTGCTCGGTCTGGGTGACATCGGCCCGGCCGCCGCCCTGCCGGTGATGGAGGGCAAGGCGGCCCTGTTCAAGCAGTTCGCCGACGTCGACGCCTGGCCGGTCTGCCTGGACACCAAGGACACCGAGGAGATCATCAGCATCGTCAAGGCGCTGGCCCCGGTCTACGGCGGCGTCAACCTGGAGGACATCTCCGCCCCTCGCTGCTTCGAGATCGAGCGTCGGCTGCGGGACGAGCTCGACATCCCGGTCTTCCACGACGACCAGCACGGCACGGCCATCGTGGTGCTCGCCGCCTTGATCAACGCGCTGCGGGTGGTGGACAAGAAGATGGGCGACGTCAAGATCGTCGTCTCCGGCGTCGGCGCGGCGGGCAGCGCGATCATCCAGCTGCTGCAGGCCCAGGGCGCCCAGCACATCGTCGGCGTGGCGCGCGCCGGCGCGATCCACAGCGGGCAGACCTACACCGACGAGCACCGTACGTGGATCGCGGAGAACACCAACGAGGAAGGCTTCTCCGGCACCCTGCACGAGGCCCTGGTCGGTGCTGACGTGTTCATCGGCGTCTCCGGTCCGAACCTGTTCGGCGCCGAGCAGGTCGCCACCATGGCCTCCGGGCGCGATCGTGCTGGCCCTGGCCAACCCCGACCCCGAGATCCTGCCGAGCGAGGCCGCCAAGCACGCCGCGGTGGTCGCCACCGGACGCAGCGACTTCCCGAACCAGATCAACAACGTGCTCGCCTTCCCGGGGCTGTTCCGCGGTCTGCTCGACGCGGCCGCCTCGGACATCACCACGCCGATGCTGGTGGCCGCCGCCGAGGCGATCGCCAACTGCGTGTCGGAGAGCGAGCTGAACCCCAGCTACATCGTGCCCAGCGTCTTCGACGCCCGGGTCGCTCCTGCGGTCGCCGAGGCGGTCGTCCAGCAGGCCCACTCCTGACCGCACCCCACCACGAGAGACACGCCATGAGCATCGAGATCACCGACCGCCATCCCATCGACCGGGCCGAGGAGATCCTCACCGACGAGGCCCTCGCCTTCCTGGAGAAGCTGCACCAGAACTTCGCCGGCCGTCGCGACGAGCTGCTCGCCGCCCGGCAGGGCAAGCGGGAGGCCGCGGCGGCGGCGAAGTCCCTGGACTTCCTGCCCGAGACCGCCGAGATCCGCACCGGTGACTGGCAGGTCGCGCCGGCCCCGCCGGCCCTGCAGGACCGCCGGGTCGAGATGACCGGACCGGCCAGCCCGGCCAAGATGGCGATCAACGCACTGAACTCCGGGGCCAAGGTGTGGCTGGCCGATCTCGAGGACGCCAGCTCCCCGACCTGGAGCAACGTGGTCGACGCGATCCTCAACCTGCGGGACGCCGCCCGCGGCACTCTCGCCTTCACCCAGGCCGACGGCCGGGAGTACGCGCTCCGCACCGACATCCCGCTGGCGGTGGTGGTCGCCCGGCCGCGCGGCTGGCACCTGCCGGAGGCGCACGTGCTCGTCGACGGCGAGCCCGGGGTCGGTGCCCTGGTCGACTTCGGTCTGCACTTCTTCCACACCGCGAAGACCTTGATCGACAACGGCCAGGGGCCGTACTACTACCTGCCGAAGATGGAGAGCCATCTCGAGGCCCGGCTGTGGAACGACGTGTTCACCTTCGCCGAGTCCGAGCTGGGGATCGCGTACGGGACCGTCCGCGCCACCGTGCTGATCGAGACCATCCCGGCGGCGTTCGAGATGGAGGAGATCCTCTACGAGCTGCGCGATCACGCGTCCGGTCTGAACGCCGGTCGCTGGGACTACCTGTTCAGCATCATCAAGTACTTCCGCGACGCCGGCCCGGAGTTCGTGCTGGTCGACCGCGCCGACATCACCATGACCGCGCCGTTCATGCGGGCCTACACCGAGCTGCTGGTCAAGACCTGCCACAAGCGCGGCGCGTTCGCCATGGGCGGCATGGCCGCCTTCATCCCCAGCCGCAAGGACGCCGAGATCAACAAGGTGGCGTTCGCCAAGGTCAACGCGGACAAGACCCGCGAGGCCGGCGACGGCTTCGACGGCTCCTGGGTCGCGCACCCCGACCTCGTCCCGGTCTGCCGGGAGGTGTTCGACGGCGTGCTCGGCGACAAGCCCAACCAGATCGACCGGCAGCGGCCCGAGGTCGAGGTCACCCCGGCCGAGCTGCTGGACGTCTCCTCGGCCACCGGCGGCAACAGCGAGACCGGTCTCCGCGGCAACCTCGAGGTGGCCGTCGCGTACACGGCGGTCTGGCTGTCCGGCAACGGCGCGGTCGGCATCCACAACCTGATGGAGGACGCGGCCACCGCCGAGATCTCCCGCTCCCAGGTCTGGCAGCAGATCAAGAACGGGGTGGTGCTCAGCGACACCGGTGAGACCGTGACCAAGGAGCTGGTGGCGACCATCCTCGACGAGGAGGTCGGCCAAGCTGAGCGAGCAGGTGCCGGCCGAGCAGTTCGAGCGGTACTACCGGCCGGCGCAGCAGCTGATCGCCGACCTGGTGCTGTCCGACGACTTCACCGACTTCTTGACCCTGCCCGCGTACGAGCTGGTCAAGTGAGCGTGCTGACCGGCGGACCCCGGCTGGCCGAGAGCGTGCTCGCCGACCTCGACGCCCGGCTGGCCGACACCGACGCCTTCCTCGCCCGGGCCTACCCGGGTGAGGACGGGCGGCGGCAGCCGGTCCACACCGTCTACGTCCCGGCCGACAGCTACACCGTCGACCTGCCCCGCCGGTGGGGCGCCGAAGCGGCTGCGACGGTCGCCGCGCAGGGCGGCTGGGCGGCGCTGTGCCGCTCGGTCGGTGTCGCCGAGCACCTGGTCGACGCGGTGGCCGTGCGGGCCGAGGCCAAGCTGACCGCCGAGCCGATCGAGGACCTGCGGCTCGACTTCGAGGACGGGTACGGCAACCGCGGCGACGAGGTCGAGGACGCCGACGCCGTGGCGGTCGCCGGACGACTGGCCGACGCCCTGGCCTCCGGGGCGGCGCCGGCGTTCGTCGGCCTGCGGTTCAAGTGCTTCGAGGAGCCGACCCGGCGCCGTGGGCTGCGCACGCTGGATCTGTTCCTCAGCACGCTCCTGGAGCGCACCGGTGATCTTCCCGACAGCCTGGTGATCACCTTCCCGAAGGTCAGCACGGTCAGCCAGGTGGAGGCGATGGTCGCCGCCTGCGCGGCGTACGAGGACGCCGCCGGTCTGCCCGCCGGACGCCTCGGCTTCGAGATCCAGGTGGAGACACCGCCGCTCATCCTGGGCGCCGACGGCACGGCCCCGATCGCTGCCGCCCTGCACGCCGGCGCCGGTCGGGTCACCTCGCTGCACTACGGCACCTACGACTACAGCGCCTCGTTGCAGGTGTCCGCGGAGTACCAGTCGATGGAGCACCCGGTCGCCGACTACGCCAAGGACGTCATGCAGGCGGCCGTGGCCGGCACCGGGGTGCACCTGTCGGACGGTTCGACCAACATCCTGCCGGTCGGCTCCGACGAGCAGATCCAGGCCGCCTGGCGGCTGCACCACCGGCTGGTCCGTCGCTCGCTGGAGCGGGCCATCTACCAGGGCTGGGACCTGCACCCGGCCCAGCTGCCGACCCGCTTCATCGCCAACATCGCCTTCTACCGTGAGGGTTTCGACCGCGCGGCCATCCGGCTGCACGCCTACCTGACCAAGTCCGGTGGCGGGATCCTGGACGAGCCGGCGACCGCCCGGGCGCTGGCCCGCTACCTCTACCGGGGCTTCGCCTGCGGCGCGGTCACCGACGCCGAGCTGGTCGGAGCGGTCGGTCTGGACGCCGCCCGGCTGGAGCTGCTGGCCCGCCCGAAGTCCGACACCGAGAACGTGGCGGTCCGGCCCCGCTCGTGACCCCGACCCCACCGACAACTGCACATCCCGAGAACCAAGGAAGTGATCTCGTGTCCAGCACCACCTCAGTCCCGGCCGACCTCGGATCGACGGCGAGCGGCTACTACGCCCCGTACGGCGGCCACCCGCCGCAGACCGACCTGCTCACCGACCGCGCGATGTTCACCGAGGCGTACGCCATCATCCCGCGCGGGGTGGTCCGGGACATCGTCACCAGCTTCCTGCCGTTCTGGGAGGACACCCGCCTCTGGGTGATCGCCCGACCGCTGTCGGGGTTCGCCGAGACGTTCTCCCAGTACATCGTCGAGGTGGCTGCCGGCGGCGGCAGCGACCGGCCCGAGCTCGACCCCGGCGCCGAGGGCGTGCTCTTCGTGGTCGACGGGAACCTGGTCCTCACCGTCGCGGGTGAGCAGCACCAGCTGGAGCCCGGCAGCTACGCCTTCCTGCCGCCGTCGAGCGACTGGACCCTGCGCAACACCGGTGACGCGACGGCCCGCTTCCACTGGATCCGCAAGACCTACCAGGCGGTGGACGGGCTCGACGCGCCCGACCCGATCGTCCGGCACGAGCGGGACGTGGAGCCGGGCGTGATGCCCGGCACCGAGGGTCGTTGGTCGACCACCCGCTTCGTGGACCCGGCCGACCTGCGCCACGACATGCACGTCACCATCGTCAACTTCGAGCCGGGCGGGGTGATCCCCTTCGCCGAGACCCACGTGATGGAGCACGGCCTCTACGTGCTGGAGGGCAAGGCCGTCTACCGGCTGAACCAGGACTGGGTGGAGGTGCAGGAGGGCGACTTCATGTGGCTCCGGGCCTTCTGCCCGCAGGCCTGCTACGCGGGTGGCCCCGGACGCTTCCGCTACCTGCTCTACAAGGACGTCAACCGGCACGCGGTCCTGTCCCGCCAGTTCGTCTGAGACGAGAGCGCCCCGTCGCGAGTGACGATTGACGCACCCCGTCGCGAGCGGCCGTGAGCGGAGCGCGGCTCTGTCTGGACGACCGAGCGAGCAGACACGCTTTTCGTCTGCGAGTGAGGGAGGAAGACGAGAGTCCTGAGCGCGCAGGGAACAGCGAGGGACGACTAGCAGAGCGCGGCGGCCGCGGCCACGAAGTCGTCGAGAGCCGGATCGGCCCGCTCCTGGTCGAAGGACACGACGTTGGTCAGGTCCCAGTACGGGTGGTAGTCCCGGGTGCCCGACAGCTCCAGCCAGTGCGTCAGGAACTCGTCGGCCCAGTCCTGGCCGAGCCGCATCGCCAGGTTCGCCCGGCAGTGTCCGATGTCCTCCTCCGGCGGGCCGGCGCAGGCCGACACCCAGTCGACCACCCCGGTGAGGCGCTCATCGACCCACAGCAGGTTGCCGGGGTGGAAGTCGCGGTGCAGGAACACCGTCCGGCTCGCCGGCACCGGTCCGTCCCAGAGCGCGTACGCGGTCAGCCAGGCCTCGGGGTGACGGCTCCAGGCCGGCGCCGTGCGGGCGTGCGGGGGATAGGGCGCCCACGTGCCGAGCTCGCTCGACAGCGGAGCCTCGTGGATCCGCACCGCGAGCTCGGCCAGGTCCCGCAACCAGGCCGTCCGGTCGGTCGGCTGCCAGACCGGCGCGCCGGGCAGCGCGGTCATCAAGGTCAGCGGCACACCCGTGACGCGTCCGTCGGGGTCGCTGGCCAGCAGGCGGGGCGCGGGCACGCCGATGCCCTGGTCACCGACCAGTCGCAGCGCCAGCGCCTCGTTCCCGGGGACGTCGGCCTCCTCGACCACCCACTCGAGCACGTAGCGGCGCAGCACCAGCCGGTCGAGCGGCGGGGCCGCGGCCGTGGTCAGCAGGTGCAGGGCAGCCGACGTCCCGCCCAGCAGGGACCGCTGGCTGAGCACCGCGGCACCGACCGCCTCCTCGACCCAGCCGATGGCCGTCGGCCGGTGCCGGAGCGGTCAGCGCCTGGCGGAGGCTGGGGGACAGCTCGTAGCCGTAGGCGGCGGTCTCCTCATCGGTCACCGGACCAGTGTCGTGGGTCACCACCCGAGTCTCGGAAAAACTGGAACAGTTCCAGTTGACAACCACCCAGACCTGGGTGAGACTTTGCATATCGGAAGTTCTGTTCCACTAGATGGAAACGAGAGGGACGGCATGAGCTACGTCACCGCCCACGTCCTCGACGCCACAGCCGGCACCCCGGCCGTCGGCGTCACCACCACCCTGCTCACCAGTGCGGGTGACGTCCTCGCCGACGCGATCACCAACGACGACGGTCGGGTCCCCGAGCTCGGACCGGAGCTGCTCGAGGCCGGCGACTACCGGATCGAGTTCGGCACCGGGACCTACTTCGGCGGTCGCGGCCAGGCCACCTTCTACCCACGGGTCGTGATCGACTTCACCGTCGTCGCCGGTCAGGCCCACTACCACGTGCCCCTGCTGCTCAGCCCGTTCGCGTACTCGACCTACCGCGGGTCCTGAACCGCCCCGGCCGCGGTCGGAGACCTGCGGCTCACGACACACCAGCCCCACAGACAAGGAAGTCATGATCATGAGCGATGTCGTGCTCACCCACAACCAGTACGGCAAGGCGGAGAACCGGGTCGTCCGGATCACCCGCGACACCCCCCGGCACGAGATCGAGGACCTGAACGTCACCTCGCAGCTGCGGGGCGACTTCGCCGCCGCCCACCTGCAGGGCGACAACAGCCACGTGGTGGCCACCGACACCCAGAAGAACACGATCTTCGCGTTCGCGAAGGACGGTGTCGGATCGCCGGAGGCCTTCCTGCTCCGCCTCGCCGAGCACTTCACCGGTGACTTCGACTGGGTCACCGGCGGCCGCTGGGCCGCCGAGCAGTACACCTGGTCGCGGATCAACGACCATGATCACTCGTTCTACCGGACCAACGCCGAGACCCGGACCGCTGTCGTCGTCCGCGACGGTGACGACCGACACCGTGATCGCCGGCTTCCACGGGCTGACCGTGCTGAAGTCCACCGAGTCCGGCTTCGAGGGCTACCCGAAGGACCGCTACACCACGCTGAAGGAGACCGACGACCGGATCCTGGCCACCGACATCGCGACCCGCTGGCGCTACAACACCGCCGACGTGGACTACAACGCGGCGTACGACGACATCAAGGCGATCATCCTGGACACCTTCACCCAGGGGTACTCCGCCGCGCTGCAGCAGACCCTCTACCAGATGGCCGAGGCGGTGCTGGCCGCTCACCCCGAGGTCGACGAGATCAAGTTCTCCTGCCCGAACAAGCACCACTTCGTGGTCGACCTCTCGCCCTTCGGCCTGGAGAACCCCAACGAGGTGTTCTACGCCGCCGACCGCCCGTACGGTCTGATCGAGGCGACCGTCCAGCGTGCCGACGCCGGCACCGCGGACGCCGCCTGGGCCGGCATCGCCGGGTTCTGCTGAGCGGCCGGGTCATGAGCGCAGCGGGTACGCAGGTCGCGACGAAGCGACCGGAGGACGAGTTCCTGGGGATCGGCAAGAGCCTGGGCTTCGGCGCCCAGCACGTCCTCACCATGTACGGCGGGATCATCGCCCCGCCCCTGATCGTCGGCGCCGCCGCCGGCGTCCCGGCCCCGGAGCTGGGCCTGCTGGTGGCCTGCTGCCTGTTCATCGGCGGCCTGGCCACCATCCTGCAGTCGGTCGGCATCCCGTGGTTCGGCTCCCAGCTGCCGCTGGTCCAGGGCACCTCGTTCGCCAGCGTCGCCACCCTGGTGGCGATCGCGACCCAGGGCGGCGGGATGCCGGCGGTGTTCGGGTCGGTGATGGGCTCGGCCCTGATCGGTCTGCTGATCACCCCGTTCTTCGCCCGGATCATCCGCTTCTTCCCGCCGGTGGTGACCGGGGTGGTGATCACCACCATCGGTCTGTCGCTGATGCCGGTGGCCGCCAACTGGGCCATGGGGGGCAACAACAAGCTGGAGTCGTACGGCTCGGTGCCCAACATCGCCCTGGCCGGCTTCACCCTGCTCGTCGTGCTGGTGCTCAGCCGGGCCAACGTGCCGGCGATCTCCCGGCTGTCCATCCTGCTGGCCATCGTCGTCGGCACCGTCGGCGCCACCGTGGTGGGGATGGCCAACTGGAGCAACGTGGGCAACGGGCCGGTCGTCGCCTTCCCCACGCCGTTCGCCTTCGGAGCACCGGTGTTCACCGTGGCCGGGGTGCTGTCGATGACCATCGTGGTGCTGGTGATCTTGACCGAGACCACCGCCGACATCCTGGCCGTCGGTGAGATCGTCGGCACCGACGTCGACCGGAAGCGGATCGGCAACGGCCTGCGCGCCGACATGGGTGCCTCGGTCATCTCCCCGGTGTTCAACGGCTTCACCCAGAGCGCGTTCGCCCAGAACGTCGGCCTGGTCGCCATCACCGGGGTCAAGAGCCGGTTCGTGGTCACCGCCGGCGGCGTCATCCTGGTCGTCCTCGGTCTGCTGCCCATCCTGGGTCGGGTCGTCGCCGCGGTGCCGACCCCGGTGCTGGGCGGCGCCGGGCATCGTGCTGTTCGGCACGGTCGCCGCCTCGGGCATCCGGACGCTGGCCAAGGTGGACTACAAGGGCAACATGAACCTGATCATCGTGGCCGCCTCCATCGGCGCCGGGCTGATCCCGATCGCCGCCCCGACGTTCTACGACGAGTTCCCGGCGTGGTTCGGCACCATCTTCCACTCCGGCATCAGCTCGGCGGCGATCATGGCCGTGCTGCTCAACCTGTTCTTCAACCACCTCACCTTCGCCCGGCAGAAGCCCGGCTCGTCGGTCTTCGTGGCCGCCGACCGGTTCATCGACCTGAGTGACGTCAAGGCGTACGGGAACCTGCAGGAGGGTGACCGGATCGTCGACGGCCGGATCGTGGACGCCGACGGCAAACCGGTCCAGGTGCGCGACAGCAGTGGTGAGGTGGTCGACGTCAAGGTCTGCCAGACCGACAGCGGACACTGACCCCTGACGCACCCTCGGCCGCAACCACTAGGCTCGGCCTAGGTCGCGACCGGGTCGCGGGCACCCACGACGTGCCTGTGCTCCGAGAAGGACTGCCCGTCACCCCGGGCCCACGAGAGGAAGGGAACGCACGACCGATGAGCGTGGACAAGAGCAAAGACGTCGATCCGGACGAGACGGCCGAGTGGCTGGAGTCCTTCGAGGGACTGGTCAAGACCCACGGGGAGGACCGGGCTCGCCAGATCCTGGACGTCTTGAGCGAACGGGCCGGCGCGTCGGTCAGCACGGCCAACTCGCCGTTGGTCACCGACTACATCAACACCATCCCGGTCGCCGAGGAGCCGAAGTTCGCCGGCAACGAGGAGATCGAGCGCCGCTACCGCAGCCTGATCCGCTGGAACGCGGCGGTGCTCGTGCACCGCGCGCAGCGCTCCGACATCGGGGTCGGCGGTCACATCTCGACCTACGCCGGTGCCGCCACCCTCTACGAGGTCGGTCTGAACCACTTCTTCCGTGGTCCCGACCACCCCAGCGGCGGCGACCAGGTCTTCTTCCAGGGCCACGCCTCCCCGGGCATGTACGCCCGCGCGTACCTCGAGGGTCGGCTGAGCGAGGAGGACCTGAACGGGTTCCGGCAGGAGAAGTCCAAGGCGCCGCACGGGCTGTCGTCGTACCCGCACCCGCGGTTGATGCCGGAGTTCTGGCAGTTCCCGACGGTGTCGATGGGCATCGGCCCGATGAACGCGATCTACCAGGCGCAGTTCAACCGCTACCTCCGCAACCGGGGCATCAAGGACACCTCCGACCAGCACGTCTGGGCGTTCCTCGGTGACGGCGAGATGGACGAGCCGGAGTCGCGTGGTCTGCTGCAGCTGGCCGCCAACGACGGTCTGGACAACCTGACCTTCGTGATCAACTGCAACCTGCAGCGGCTGGACGGGCCGGTGCGCGGCAACGGCAAGATCGTGCAGGAGCTGGAGGCGTTCTTCCGCGGTGCCGGCTGGGACGTGATCAAGGTGCTGTGGGGTCGCGAGTGGGACCCGCTCTTCGCCAACGACACCACCGGCGACCTGGTGCGGATCATGAACGAGACCCCGGACGGCGACTTCCAGACGTACAAGGGGGAGTCCGGCGGCTACATCCGGGACAACTTCTTCTCCAAGAGCACCGCCACCAAGCTCATGGTCAAGGACATGACCGACGACGAGATCTGGAACATGAAGCGCGGCGGTCACGACTACGCCAAGGTGTACGCGGCCTACCACGCCGCCACCGTGCGCAACGGTCGTCCGACGGTGGTGCTGGCGCAGACGGTCAAGGGCTACGGCCTCGGGCACAACTTCGAGGCCCGCAACGCCACGCACCAGATGAAGAAGCTGAAGCAGGACGACCTGAAGACGTTCCGCGACCTGATGCACATCCCGGTGACCGACGAGCAGATCGAGTCGGACGCCTACGACGTGCCCTACTACCACCCGGGCGCGGACTCCGAGGAGATCCAGTACATGCTGGAGCGCCGCCGCAAGCTCGGCGGCTGGGTGCCGGAGCGGCGCAACAGCCCCAAGCAGGTGGCGCTGCCCGACACCAAGCTGTACGCGGTGGCCAAGAAGGGCTCCGGCAAGCAGATGGCGGCCACCACCATGGCCTTCGTCCGGCTGCTCCGCGACCTGATGCGGGACAAGGGCTTCGGCGAGCGCGTGGTGCCGATCATCCCCGACGAGGCCCGGACCTTCGGGATGGACTCGTTCTTCCCGTCGGCCATGATCTACAACCCCAAGGGCCAGAACTACACGGCTGTCGACCGCGAGCTCTTCCTGGCCTACAAGGAGTCCACGCACGGGCAGCTGCTGCACACCGGCATCAACGAGGCGGGCTCGATGGCCGCCTTCACCGCCGCCGGCACCAGCTACGCCACCCACGGCGAGCCGATGATCCCGGTCTACGTCTTCTACTCCATGTTCGGCTTCCAGCGCACCGGTGACGCGATGTGGGCCGCCATGGACCAGATGACCCGCGGCTTCATCATCGGCGCCACCGCCGGCCGGACCACGCTGACCGGCGAGGGCCTGCAGCACGCCGACGGGCACTCGCCGCTGCTCGCCTCGACCAACCCGGCGATGAAGATCTACGACCCCGCGTACGGGTACGAGATCGCCCACATCGTCGAGGCCGGTCTGGAGCAGATGTACGGGGCGGACTCCACCGACCGCAACTGGATGTACTACCTGACGGTGTACAACGAGCCGATCTCCCAGCCGGCCGAGCCGGAGGGCGTCGACGTCGAGGGCATCCTCAAGGGCATCCACCGGGTCAGCACCGGCGGGGACTCCGGTCCCAAGGTGCAGCTGCTCGGCTCCGGGGTGTCGCTGCCCTGGGTCCAGGAGGCCGCGATGATCCTGGGCTCGGAGTGGGGGGTCAGCGCCGACGTCTGGTCGGTCACCTCGTGGGTGGAGCTGCGTCGCGACGGCCTGGCCGCCGAGAAGCACAACTTCCTGCACCCCGACGAGCAGCCGCAGGTGCCGTACGTGACCCGCCGGTTCGCCGACGCCCAGGGTCCGGTGATCGCCTCGACCGACTACATGTCCGCGGTGCCGGACCAGATCCGGCAGTTCCTGCCGAACCGGTTCGCCACCCTGGGGGCCGACGACCACGGGTTCTCCGACACCCGGGCGGCGGCGCGGCGCTACTTCCACATCGACGTCCAGTCGATCGTGGTGCGCGCCCTGCAGGAGCTCGCGGCCACCGGCGACGTGCCCTCCAGCGCCCCCAAGGAGGCGGCGGAGAAGTACCAGCTGCTCGATGTCCGCGCCGGCACCACCGGCAACGCGGGCGGCGAGTCGTAACCCTCGTCAGGTCCGGTCAGCTGGCAGCGCGCCTCGATAGCGCTCTGCCAGCTGCCGGACGTGGTCGACCAGCTCCGGCGGTCCGTCGACATGGAAGTCCAGGCCGAGCATGCCGATCCAGACGGCCACGATCTCCAGGCTGTCGCCCCCGGTGACCAGCACGCAGTGCTCGTCGTCGACGGTCTCCACCACCCCGACGGTGGCGTTGATCCGCCGCGAGCACCTCCGCGGCCGGGGCGTCGACCAGGATCCGGGCGTGCACGGCCCAGCCGGTCGAGGCGACGTCGCGGAGCACGAACGACGCGTAGTCCCCGCCCGGCAGCGGATCCGCGGTGAAGCGACCCGCTCCCGGCACCCGGAGCCGCAGCCAGTCCACCCGGAACGCCTGCCAGGTGCCGGTCGGTCGGCGTCGGGCGACCAGGTACCACCGCTGTTGCCAGCTGACCAGCCGGTACGGATCGGCCTCCACGCCCTCGTCGTCGCGGTACCAGAACCGCAGTCCCTCCCGACGGCGGATGGCGAGCGCGAGCTCGGCCAGCAGCTCGGGATCGACCGCGGGATCGGCCACGTTCGTCCCGGTGTTGGCCGGACCGACGTCGGTGCTCTCGCGCAGCGACTGCGCCCGGGTGCGCAGCCGGGCGGGTAGCACGCGCTCCAGCTTGGCGATCGCGGTCTGGGTGGGCTCGGCCAGGGCGCTCACTCGCCCCGGCGGCGGTCAGCCCGACGGCGACGGCCACCGCCTCGCTGTCGGAGAGCAGCAGCGGCGGCAGCCGACCGGAGTCGCCCAGCCGGTAGCCGCCGGCGCGGCCGAGGTCGGCGTGCACCGGGTAGTCCAGGGCCCGCAGCCGCTCGATGTCGTTGCGGATGGTCCGCTCGGTCACCTCGAGCCGCGCGGCCAGCTCGGGACCGGTCCAGCCGGGCCGCGACTGCAGCAGACCGAGCAGCGCCAGCAGCCGGGCGGAGGTGGTCATCGCGGCTCCTCGGAACATGCGTCGGCGAAAGACGTCGTTGAATCAGGAAAGAAACGTACCTGATTCGTTCGTAGCGTAGCGGCATGACCACTTCACCGAAGGCATCCGAGACCACCGCGATCACGCCGTTCCGGGTCGACATCCCCCAGGCCGATCTCGACGACCTGATGGACCGGCTGGCGCGCACCCGCTACGCCGACCAGCTGCCCACCGACGGCTGGGCCCAGGGCACCCCCGTCTCGTACCTGCAGACCATGGTCGAGACCTGGCGGACGAGCTTCGACTGGCGCGCCCAGGAGGCCCGGCTGAACGCGTACCCGGGCTTCCGGACCGAGATCGACGGCCAGACCATCCACTTCCTGCACGTCCGCTCCCGGCACGCCGACGCCACCCCGCTGCTGCTGGTGCACACCTACCCGGGATCGTTCGCCGACTTCCTCGACGTGATCGACCTGCTCGTCGACCCCGAGGCGCACGGCGGCTCGGCCGCCGACGCCTTCCACCTGGTCATCCCGAGTCTGCCCGGGATGGGCTTCAGCACCCCGCTGGCCGACGGGGACTGGACCATGGGGCGCTCCGCCCGGGCCTTCGACACGCTGATGCGTCGGCTCGGCTACGACGCGTACGGGGCGCACGGCTCCGACGGCGGGGCGATGGTGTCCCGCGAGCTCGCCATGCTCGCTCCCGACGGGCTTCCTCGGTGCGCACGTGCTGCAGCTGTTCTCGTTCCCCTCGGGCGACCCGACCGAGTTCGAGCGGATGGCGGCCGGCCGACTACAGCGCGCTGGAGTTCGCCGGCTGGTTCCAGTCGGTCAACGGCTACGCCGACCTCAACGCGAAGCGGCCGCTGACCATCGCGGCGGCGCTGAGCGACTCGCCGGTCGGGATGCTGGCCTACCACGAGCTGTTCGAGAACTTCGGCAACCAGACGTCGCTGCTGACCCCCGAGCAGGTGCTCACGCAGGTGAGCCTGCAGTGGCTGACCAACACCGCCGCCGGGGCGACCCGCCTGCACTACACCGAGAAGACGTGAGCACCGCGGTCAACCACGGCCCGATCGGGGTCGCGGTGTTCGCCGACGACTTCCGCTCGATGCGGCCGTTCGCCGAGCGCGACAACACCGCCATCGTGTCCTGGACCGAGCACCCGCGCGGCGGCCACTTCGCGGCCATGGAGGTTCCCGACGAGCTCGTCGGGGCGATCCGGGACTTCTTCCGCGGAGAGCGCTCGCGCTGAGCGGGCACTAGGGTCGGGTCCATGACGGTGGCGATCGATCTGACCGGCCGGACCGCCCTCGTCACCGGCTCGACCCAGGGCATCGGGCGCGCGATCGCCGCCGGAGCTCGCGCGAGGCCGGTGCCCGGGTGGCGGTCAACGGCCGCAGGCCGGACGGTCGCGTCCGGCGATCGTCGAGCTCGCGGCGGAGTCCCCGGCGCCGACCTGGTCGCCGGCGGCCGGCGACGTCACCACCGCCGAGGGCGCGGAGCGGTGCTCGCCGCGGCGTCGGCCGACGTCGACATCCTGGTCAACAACCTCGGCATCTTCGGCGCCATGCCGGCCCTGGAGATCACCGACGACGAGTGGCGGCGCTACTTCGAGGTCAACGTGCTCGCCGCGGTCCGGCTGATCCGCGCACCCTGCCCGGCATGACGGAGCGCGGCTGGGGCCGGATGCTCAACATCGCCAGCGACTCCGCGATCGTCATCCCGGCCGAGATGATCCACTACGGCATGTCGAAGACGGCGCTGCTGGCCGTCTCCCGCGGCTTCGCGAAGGAGGCCGCGGGCACCGGCGTGACGGTCAACTCGGTCATCGCCGGCCCCACCCACACCGGCGGCGTCGAGGACTTCGTCTACGAGCTGGTCGACCGGCGACCTGCCGTGGGACGAGGCGCAGCGCGAGTTCATGCGGCTGCACCGCCCGCAGTCGCTGCTGCAGCGGCTGATCGAGCCCGAGGAGATCGCGAACATGGTCGTCTACCTGGGCTCGCCGCTGGCCTCGGCCACGACCGGCGGCGCGGTGCGGGTCGACGGCGGCTACGTCGACTCGATCCTGCCCTGACCTCGCCCCTGTCGCGTCGGTTGCCGTTCCCGGGCGTCCGACGACCGTGATCGGGCCGTCGGAGGTGCTGTCTAGATTGTCTGCATGGTGGCGGCGGGGGTGACGGGCGAGGCGACGCGGTTGGTCCGTGGTCTCCGCTGGGTCAGTCTTGGCCGCTCCGAGCGAGCCGCCTGGGGGCGGTGTCAGGGGAGTGCCGCGACACCGTACGAGACCGTGGTGGCCGCCGACCGACCGAGCACCACCTCCTGCAGCTGTCCGAGCCGGAACCGACCGTGCAAGCACGCCATCGGGCTGGCCGACCTCGCGGCCGACGGACAGATCGCCGTCGCCGAAGAACCGGGCTGGGTGGCCCGGATCGTGGCTCGCCGACCGTTCGCGTCGGCCGGGCCGGAGGAGACCGGGTCGGCTCGGCCGAGCGACGGACCGGTCGACCCGGAGGCCGCCGTCCGTCGAGCCGAAGCCCGACGCACCAAGGTCGCCCTCGGCCTCGCCGAGCTCCAGCTGCTGGCTGGGGGACCAGCTGCGCACGGGGCTGGCCGGGCTCCCGTGGGCGGGCTACGCCCACTTCGACGCCATCGCCGCCCGGATGGTCGACGCACAGGCCCCGGGTGTGGCGGCCAGTCTGCGAGCCCTGCCCGCCGACCTCGTCTCGGCCGACTGGCCGGGCCGGGCGCTGCACGCCCTCGGTGGTCTGCACCTGCTGGCCGAGGCGCACCGGCAGCTGGACGAGCTGCCCGAGGAGCTCGCGGCGACCGTACGCTCCCGGGTCGGCTATCCGGTGAGCAAGGACAGCGTCCGGGCTCGGCCGGCCGTGCTCGATCGCTGGTGGGCAATCGCGGCCATCGACACGGTGGAGTACCCGTTGACCACCCGCCGGGTCTGGCTGCGTGGACTCGACACGGGTCGCTGGGCCATGTGGCTGACCGTGGCACCGCCGGGTCGCGACCTCGACCCGACGATCCGACCCCGGCCGTACGTACGCGTGCGTGGCGCAGTTCTTGTCCGGATCGGGCAAGTACCGAGCGCTGATCGAGCCACCGTTGCCCGATCCGGACCTGCCCCCGGCTCTCGACCTGACCCCCGACGATGTGGCGGTGACCCGCTCGAGTGGGGTGGCGACGACCTGGCCGCGGTCGGCGTTCAGCTCGCCGACCTGCTGGCGGGGGACCCGTGGGCGTTCCGGCTGCCGGTGGTGCTTGTCGGTTGCCGGTTCCTGCCGGCCCGACCGGTGATCCGTGGCGGCTGCTCGATGCCGTCGGGACGCTCCGGTGCCACGCGTCGAGGGAGAGGGCGACCCCTGGCCGTTGGTCGCCCAGGCCGGCGGGCGAGCCGCTGCAGGTGATGGGGGAGTACGACGGTCGCCGACTGCTGCCCCTGGCCGTGCTGCCCGACGGGCTCCAGGCCGCCGCTACAGCACGGTGCTGTCGGGATGAGTTGACGGTTCCGGCCCAGTGGGCCGAGCTGGGCGTAAATCCACCGCCCTGCTCGGCACGGACCGCCGCCCGGTGGAGGGGGCACGACCCGCCTGGCGAGGTGCTGCGGCAGGCCGCTCGGCACCGCGTGCTCGACAAGCTGGCCGCCAGTCCGGCCGCCGCGGGGCCCCGACCCACACCGGATGACCCGCACGCCGATGCGCCGTCTCAGGACCTGACAGAGGCACCCGCGGCTGCCGATCGGCTGCTCGAGCAGCTGCTGCGGGCGCCCGACCCGGCGCTGATCTCCTGCTGGCTAGCTGCCTGCGCCGCTCGCGGCTGCGTGGTGTCGGCGATCCACTGGACCGTGCTGGCCCGTCTTGCGGCACGCTCCACCGGCTACGACCGCGCCGCTCTGGGCGCCGTCGCTGGGTCCACGCGGTCGCTGGTTCCTCCGACAGAACCCCGAGTGGCGAAAGCTCGCCGCCGACGCCGAGCCGACGGCCGCGCCACCCCGCGCGGTCGATCCTGCACCGGCGGTGCGGCTGACCGCCGAGGACGTGCTCGCCGATCCCGAACGGCTGCTGGGCCAGCCGCAGCCCTGGGGCCCGGACGTGGTCTCGGCGGCGTACGCGGTGCTCGGCGGCGAGGGTCAGGCGCCACCTGCCCGCTCGTACGCCACTCGTCTCGGCGTCGCCCTGCCGACCGAGCTTCTTCCGAGCATCGCCCGGGCGGGGGAGTACTACGTGCTCACGCCCGACGCGTCGCCCGCCCGGCGACGGACGATCCGGGACCGCTTCGTGGCCCTGGAGTTCGCGGCGTACGCTCGCGCCGCCATCCAGCACGCGTTCACCGACGGCGCCACCGGCTTCGCCAGGGCGGAGATCCCGAATGTCTGACGTCACCCTCACCCCCGGGCGCGCTGGGCGCGCCCGACCTGCTCCGACCGCACGCCGAACAGGCCTACGCCGACGAACTGCCGCCCTGGCCGCCGCCGACGACCGCCCGCGCCCGCCGTGCTGGCGACTCTCGCCCTGGGCGGTGGTGACCTACCTGCTGGGCGGCACGCTGGACGACGGCACCGTGATCTCCCCGAAGTACGTCGGGCCGCGCAGGCTGATGGAGGTCGCGGTCGCGACCCTGGCCACCGACCGGGCGCTGCTGCTGCTCGGCGTGCCCGGCACGGCCAAAACCTGGGTGTCCGAGCACCTGGCCGCGGCCGTCTCCGGGGACTCGACCCTGCTCGTGCAGGGCACCTCGGGCACCGCGGAGGAGGCCATCCGCTACGGCTGGAACTACGCGCGGCTGCTGGCCGAGGGCCCGAGCGCCGGCGCTCTGGTGCCGTCGCCGGTGATGACGGCGATGCGAGGCGGGCGGATCGCGCGGATCGAGGAGCTCACCCGGATCCCGGCCGACGTGCAGGACGCGCTGATCACCGATCCTGTCGGAGAAGACGCTGCCGGTCCCCGAGCTCGGCCGCGAGGTCCAGGCGGTCAAGGGCTTCAACGTGATCGCCACCGCGAACGACCGCGACCGCGGCGTCAACGACCTGTCGTCGGCGCTGCGCCGCCGGTTCAACACGGTGGTGCTGCCGCTGCCGGCCGACACCGAGGACGAGGAGGTCGCGATCGTCCGCCAGCCGGGTCGCCGAGCTCGGCCGGGCTCGCTGGAGCTGCCCGAGGTGCCGTCCGCGCTCGAGGAAATCCGCCGGGTCGTACGGTCTTCCGGGAGCTCCGCTCGGGCGTCACCGCCGACGGCCGGACGAGCGTCAAGTCCCCCGTCGGGCACCCTGTCGACGGCCGAGGCGATCTCGGTCGTCACCAGGGGCTCGCCCTGGCCACGCACTTCGGCGACGGCATCATGTGGCCGCCGACATGGCCTCCGGGCTCGTCGGCGCGGTGGTCAAGGACCCGGTGCACGACCGGGTCGCCTGGATCGATACCTCGAGATGGTGGCGAAGGAACGGTCACGGCTGGGCGGACCTTTACAGCGCCTGCCGCGAGGTGTCCTG
>CAWARE010000025.1:0-283332 GCA_963784345.1 uncultured Actinomycetota bacterium | reverse complement strand
CCAGCGAGTACGCCTCGGTCACCCCCGGCCTGCCCACCACGGCCTAGGTGCGGCCGCGGGCCCGACCCCGGCTCCGGGATCGGCCGGTCAACGGCGCTTCCAGACCCGCACGTAGTCGACCTGCATCGTCTGCGGCGCGGTGATCGCCGAGCCCGAGACACCGAGGTTCAGGATCAGGTAGTGCGGCTTGCCGGTCACCCCGGACTTCTGGGTGCCCACCTTCTTCCCGTCGTAGTAGAAGGTGGCCTTGCCCGGTGACCAGTCGACCCCGAACGTGTGCCAGCCGCCGGAACCGGGCATGTCGTTCCGCCAGGCCTTCGGGTAGGCACCCACCGAGCGCTTCTTCGCGGTCCCCCAGTGGACGTGCCAGGCCACGTCGTTGCCCGACAGGCACTCCATCACGTCGTACTCCCCGTCGGTCCGCCAGTCGTCGCCGTTGAGCCAGAACGCCGGCCAGTTCGGGCCGCACGACCCGCGGGGGGCGCCCTTCCCGTTCGACGGGGGGAGATAGATCCGGGACTCGGCGTAGCCGTACGCGAACCGGAAGTCGTCACTGGACTGCACCAGACCGGAGGCGTACGGGTAGGTGCGTCCGTTGCTGGCCGCGCAGCTCCGCTTCTCGGCCGTCAGGCGGAGGGTGCCCCCGGCGACCCGCACGTTCCGCGGGTCGTAGCAGGAGCGCTCCGCGGTGTTGATCGGCTTGGTCACCGTGGAGTCGGAGCGTCCGAGCCAGTTCGGCTGCCAGTTGCCGGTCTTCAGCCGCGAGCCCGAGAAGCCGTCCCAGAAGACCATGCGCCAGGACCCGCCGACGCCACGCGGTCGCGGTGTGGCCGCCTCCGCCGAGAGGGCTGACGGCGCTGCAGCTGGGGGTCACCACGACAGACGGCAGCAGGGCGACGAGCAGACCCAGCAGTCCGACGAGGACGGCTGACCGGAGCACCGTGGGTGCCATGAGAGTCCCTTCGAGAGCGGGTGACGACACCTGAGCACAACCGCCGGGGGCCCTCCTGTCAAGGTCACGTCGAGTTTCCGCGGAGCTCGGGCCCGCCTAACCTGAGACGGTGAGCGACCCTCAGGACATCGTCACCCCGGTGACCGCTGCGCTGGTCCGCGGCGCCCTCGAGCTCGAACCGACCGACGTCGGCGTCCGCCCGCACCGGCTCCCGACCTGGGCGCGTACGCGGGAGGCCGACGCCCAGCTGAGCATGGTGGAGGCGCAGCCGGCCGGTGTCCGGCTGGTCTTCGCCACCGCGTCCTCCCGGCTCGAGCTGACCGCCCGGGCCTCCCGCTTCGGGTACGCGGGCGTGCCGGCCCGGCCGGACGGGGTCTTCGACCTGGTGGTCGACGGGCGGCTGGCCGCGCAACGGAGTCTGGTCGGAGCGACCACGACCACCGTGGACCTGACCACCGGGGCCGCCCGGACCGAGACGGGTGAGGTGGAGGCGCTGGTGTTCGACGACCTGCCCGCCGGTCCGAAGACCGTCGAGCTCTGGCTCCCGCACACCGAGACCGTCGAGCTCGCCGGGCTCCGCAGCGACCAGCCGCTCACCCCGGTGCCGGCGCAGGGACCGGTCTGGCTGCACCACGGCAGCTCGATCAGCCAGGGGTCGAACGCCGGTCACCCCACCGGCACCTGGCCGGTGGTCGCGGCCCGGGCGAGCGGAGTGGAGCTGACCAATCTCGGGTACGGCGGCAGCGCGCTGCTCGACCCGTTCGTGGCCCGGACCATCCGCGACACCGCCGCCGACCTGATCAGCCTGGAGATCGGCATCAACCTGGTGAACAGCGACCTGATGCGGTTGCGGGCGTTCGGCCCGGCCGTGCACGGGTTCCTCGACACGATCCGCGACGGCCACCCGGACACGCCGCTGCTGGTGATCTCCCCGCTGCTGTGCCCGATCCACGAGGACACCCCCGGCCCCGGTGCCTTCGACCTCGCGGCGCTGGCGGAGGGCCGGCTCCGGTTCCGGGCGACCGGCGACCCGGCCGAGGTGAACGCGACGGCCACCGGCAAGCTCACCCTCCAGGTCATCCGGGAGCAGCTGGCCCGGATCGTCGCGGCTCGGACAGTCGACGACCCGAGGTTGTTCCTCCTCGACGGGCTGCAGCTGTACGGCCCGCAGGACGCCGAGGAGCTCCCGCTGCCGGACGCGCTGCACCCGGACACCGCCACGCACCAGCTGATCGGTCGGCGCTTCGCCGCCTTCGCCGCGGACCTGGGGTGGTCAGCCCACCTCGGCTGACGCCTGCAGGTCGGCTACCCGGTGTCCCGAGAAGGAGGTTCGGGCACGATGACCGGCGCAGGAACGTGCCCCAACCTCCTGCTCGACAGCGGGCGCCTACCGTGGCGGCCGGGTCAGGCCGGGTCGGCCAGCCGCGACGTGATGGCGTCCACGTCGTACACGCAACCGCCCCAGGTGCCGCCGCTGACCTGCTGCAACGCGGCCCACAGCCGGGTGTCGGCGGGCAGGTCGGGGTGGGGGGCCAGACCGTCGACCGGTGGTCGCCCGGCCAGCTCCATCGCGCCCTCGGCCGGACTCAGCTCGGCGCCGGGCCGGCCGACGAAGTCCAGGGTGCCGGTCAGCCGGCGGGTGTCGATCTCGATCCGCACCAGGTCGCCCGTCCGCAGCCGGCCGATCGGGCCGCCGGCCAGGGCCTCCGGGCCGATGTGGCCGATGCAGGCGCCGGTCGACACCCCGGAGAAGCGGGCGTCGGTCAGCAGCGCCACCTCGCGCCCGAACGGGACGTGCTTGAGTGCCGAGGTCAGCTGGTAGGTCTCCTCCATGCCGGTGCCGGCCGGGCCGCAGCCGACCAGGGCGATCACCTCGCCGGCCTGGACCACGCCGGTCTTGATCGCCTCGATGGCGGTGTGCTCGTCGGTGAAGACCCGGGCCGGGCCGGTGAACCGGTACGTCCCGTCGGCGTCCAGGGACCGGGGGTCGATGGCCGTCGCCTTGACCACCGAGCCCTCGGGCGCCAGGTTGCCGACCGGGAAGGCCACGGTGCCGGCCATCCCCACCTCCCGGGCTCGTGCGGGCGGGAAGATCACCTCGTCGGGGGCGAAGCCGCGGTCGGCCAGGATCTGCCGGAACCGGGTCCGCCGCTCGCTGGTCTCCCAGGCGGCCAGCCGCTCCCCCAGCGTCGTCCCCTCCACCACCCGGGCGTCCAGCCGGAGCAGGCCGAGATCGCGGAGGTGCAGCATCACCTCCGGCACCCCGCCGGCCAGGTAGACCCGGACGGTCGGGTGCATCACCGGTCCGTTGGGCAGCACCGACACGATCCGCGGCGTCGACCGGGCCACCTCCAGCCAGTCGGCGGCGGTGGGTCGGCGGAGGCCGGCGGCGTGCGCGATGGCCGGCACGTGCAGGAGCAGGTTGGTGGAGCCGCCGAAGGCGGCGTGCACCACCATGGCGTTGTGGACGGCGTCGTCGCTGAGCACGTCGGCGGTGGTCTGACCCCGGTCGACCGCCGCGGCCAGCGCGCCGACGGCGCGCAGCCCGCCCTCCAGCCAGACCGGCTCACCCGACGGGGCCAGGGCGGTGTGGCCGACGGCCAGGCCGAGGGCCTCACCGACCACCTGGGCGGTGGCCGCGGTGCCGAGGAACTGGCAGCCGCCGCCCGAGGAGGCACAGGCGGCACAGCCCAGCGTCGCCGCCTCGTCCAGGGTGATCAGCCCGTGGGCGTAGCGGGCCCCGAGGGTCTGGATGGTGCCGGCGTCCTCGCCCCGAGCCGGCGGCAGCGTCACCCCGCCCGGCACCAGCACCGACGGGATGTCCGGCGACCCGGCCAGCGCCATCATCATGGCCGGCAGACCCTTGTCGCAGGTGGCGATGCCGACCACGCCGACCCGGTGCGGCAGCGACCGGATCAGCCGACGCATCACGATGGCCGCGTCGTTGCGGTACGGCAGCGAGTCGAACATGGCGGTGGTGCCCTGCGACCGCCCGTCGCACGGGTCGGAGACGAAACCGGCGAAGGGCAGGAAACCGCGGCCGGTGAGCTCGCCGGCCACCGTCGCGGCGATGGTGCCGAGCTCGTAGTGGCCGGTGTGGTAGCCGAGCGCGGCCGGCGAGCCGTCCGGGTTGCGCATCCCGCCCTGGGTGGACAGCAGCAGCACCCCCGGGTCACCGGACCGGGCCGGGTCGGCTCCCATCCCCACGTTCTGGGTCATCCCGAACACGGTGCCGCTCGGGGCGTGCCGCAGCAGGTCGTCGGTCAGCGGCAGCGCACCCTCGGGTCCGTCGGCCTGGCTGCGGACCTCGTACAGGTCCTCACGAGCCGGCGCGAAGACCTCCTCGCCGTCACTCACGAGCCGGCGGGGGTCACGCGTCCGTGTCCGTCGCCGCCAGCTGACCGCAGGCGCCGTCGATCTCCCGACCGCGGGTGTCGCGGACGGTGACCGGCACGCCCTTGTCCCGCAGCCGCCGGACGAACTCGTCCTCGTCCCGTCGCCGCGACGCCGTCCAGCGGGAGCCGGGCGTCGGGTTCAGCGGGATCAGGTTCACGTGCACCCAGCCCCAGTTGCCGCGCCGCTTCAGCACCTTGGCCAGCAGGTCGGCGCGGAAGGCCTGGTCGTTGACGTCGCGGATCAGGATGTACTCGATGGAGACCCGGCGCTTGGTCTGCCGCGCGTACTCCCAGGCGGCGTTGACCACCTCGTCGATGTTCCACCGGGTGTTGATCGGCACCAGCTCGTCCCGGAGCTCGTCGTCCGGGGCGTGCAGGGACAGCGCCAGGGTCACCGGGATGCCCTCGGTGGCCAGCTGCTGCATCCTCGGCACCAGCCCGACAGTGGACACGGTGATGCCGCGGGCACTCATCCCCAGGCCGTCGGGGCTCGGGGCCACCAGCTGACGGACGGCACCGATCACGGCCTTGTAGTTGGCCATCGGCTCGCCCATGCCCATGAAGACGACGTTGCTGACCCGGTCCCCGTCGACGTCGCCCCGGCGCAGGCGCCGGGCGCCGTCCACCACCTGCTCGACGATCTCGCCCTGGCTCAGGTTGCGCTGGAGACCGCCCTGCCCGGTCGCGCAGAACGGGCAGGCCATCCCGCAGCCGGCCTGGCTGGACACGCACATGGTCACCCGGTCGGGGTAGCGCATCAGCACGCTCTCCACCAAGGCGTTGTCGAACAGCCGCCACAGGGTCTTGACCGTGTCCCCGCCGTCGGCGGTCTGGGTCCGGACCTCCTTCAGCAGCTCGGGCATGAAGGCGGCCGCCAACGACGCGCGGACGGTCTCGGGCAGGTCGGTCCACTCACTCGGGTCGGTGCGCAGACCCTCGAAGTAGTGGCTGGACAGCTGCCGGGCCCGGAACGCACGATGCCCGGCGGCTTCGACGTACTCGCGCCGCTGCGCGGGAGTGAGGTCGGCCCAGTGCCGGGGCGGCTGACCCCGGCGGGGCGACTCGAGGATCAGCGGGAGCGGTTCGTTCATCCGCCGGGAACCAGTAGGTACATGATGAGCCAGGCTACCGGGGCCGCGACCAGGAGCGAGTCCAGCCGGTCCATCACGCCGCCGTGGCCGGGCAGCACCGAGCTCATGTCCTTGATCCCCAGGTCGCGTTTGATCAGGGACTCGATCAGGTCGCCCATCACCCCGATGCCGACCAGGCAGACGCCGAGGATGATCCCGACCCAGAACGGCTGCTTCAGCGCGAACACGGTCATCAGCACCGCGGACACCAGACCGAAGAGCATCGACCCGCCGAAGCCCTCCCAGGACTTCTTGGGGCTGATCCGGGGCGCCATCGGGTGCCTGCCGATCAGCACCCCGACGACGTAGCCGCCGGTGTCGCTCATCACCACCACGAGCATGTACGTGACCAGCCGGGACACGCCGTTCTCCCCCGCCAGCATCAGGGCCGCGAAGGAACCGAGCATCGGCACGTAGCCGATGATCATCAGACTGGCCGCCGTGTCGCCGACGTAGCCGTTGGCCCCCCCGGGGACCCGCCAGATCAGCGCGGCCAGGACGGTCAGGGCCAGGGCCGCCAGCAGCACGCTGGTGGTGGAGAACACGACCGGTCGCTGGATGCCGGCCAGGTACGAGCCGATCGAGATGGCCATGGTGCCGACGATGATCGGCTGGATGGCCGCCTTCATGCCGTGCCGCTGCAGGGCGTGGTAGAGCTCCAACGAGCCCATGCACAAGGCGACGGCCACGAGCAGCACGAAGGCCGGCTTGAAGAAGATCAGGCTGACCACGACGTAGGCGCCCAGCCCGACCCCGAGCCCGATGGCCGCCGGCAGGTTGCGCCCGGCCCGACCGTGGTCGATCCCGGCCGGTGCCGCCGGCGACGTGTCGCCGGTGGCCGGACCAGGGGTCTCGCTGCTCGCCATGGGTCCTCGCTGAGCTCGGTGGCCTCGTCGGGTCGTGACCTGGCGGTCTAGACCTCGAGGAGCTCGGCTTCCTTGTTCTTCAGGATGTCGTCGATCTGGTCGACGTAGGTCTTGGTCACCTGGTCGAGCTGCTTCTCGGCCCTGGCCACCTCGTCCTCACCGACCTCCTTGTCCTTGACCATCTTGTCCAGGGAGTCCTTGGCCCAGCGACGGTGGTTGCGCACCGAGATCCGGGCGTCCTCGGCCTTGGTGCGAGCCACCTTGATGTACTCCTTGCGCCGCTCCTCGGTCAGCTGCGGCAGCGAGACGCGGATGACGTTCCCGTCGTTGGACGGGTTCACGCCCAGGTCGGAGTCACGGATCGACTTCTCGATAGCGGTCATCGACGACTTGTCGTACGGCGAGATGAGGACCATCCGGGCGTCCGGCACCTGGAAGCTGGCCAGCTGCTGGAGCGGGGTCTGGGCGCCGTAGTAGTCGGCGGTGAGCTTGGCGAACATCGCCGGATGGGCCCGACCCGTGCGGATGGCCGCGAAGTCCTCCTTGGCGTGCTCGACCGCCGAGTCCATCTTGAGCTCGGCCTCGGTCAGGATGTCGGGGATCACAGGATCGGCTCCTCAGCACGGGGGTGGATTGGGCGGGGTCAGTTCTTGCAGGGTAGTGCGGCCGGGCCGCGTGGATCACCCGCCGGGGCGGCGGTCAGGCGTGGACGGTCGTCCCGATCCTCTCACCCGCCACGACGTCGACGATGGAGCCGTCGTCGTCCAGGCTGAAGAAGATCATCGGGAGCGAGTAGTCGCGGGCCATGCTGATCGCGGTGGCGTCGGCGACCTTCAGGTCGCGGGCCAGGTACTCGTCGTAGCTGAGGTGGTCGAACTTGATCGCCTCGGGATGGGTCTTCGGGTCGGCGTCGTAGACCCCGTCGACCCCCTGCTTGCCCATCAGCAGCACCTCGGCGCTGATCTCCAGCGCCCGCTGGGCGGCCACGGTGTCGGTGGAGAAGTAGGGCATCCCCGAGCCGGCGCCGAAGATGACGACGCGACCCTTCTCCAGGTGCCGCTCGGCGCGGCGCGGGATGTAGGGCTCGGCCACCTGCCCCATGGCGATGGCGGTCTGGACCCGGGTCTGCACACCGGCCTTCTCCAGGAAGTCCTGCAGGGCCAGGCAGTTCATCACCGTGCCCAGCATGCCCATGTAGTCGGCCCGGTCGCGGTCCATGCCCCGCTGCTGCAGCTCCGCGCCGCGGAAGAAGTTCCCGCCGCCGACCACCACGGCCACCTGGGTGCCGCCGGCGACCACCGCGGCGATCTGCTGGGCCAGTCCCCCGACCACGTCGGGGTCGACCCCGACCCGGCCGCCGCCGAACACCTCTCCGGAGAGCTTGAGCAGGACGCGTTTGTACGGACTGGTCACAGGGTCTCCTGGAGTGGGGTGTCGGCGGCGGACCTCGAGGTCACTCAGGCAGCGGCTTCGAAGCGGACGAACCGGGTGACCTTCACCCCGGCCTTGTCCAGGAGGGTAGCCACCGGCGTCTTGTTGTCCGTCACCGACGGCTGGTTGAGCAGGCAGACGTCCTTCAGGAAGGAGTTCACCCGGCCCTCGACGATCATCGGGAGGGCGCGCTCGGGCTTGCCCTCCTCCTTCGCCGTGGCCTCGGCGATCCGCCGCTCGTTCTCCAGCAGATCGGCCGGGACCTGGTCGGCCGCCAGGTACTGCGGCTTCATGGCCGCGACCTGCATGGCGGCGGTGCGCGCCACCGAGGCGTCGTCGCCCTCGTACTGCACGACGACCCCCACCTGCGGCGGGAGGTCGGAGGCACGCTTGTGCAGGTAGACGGCGGTCTGCCCGTCGAAGTAGGCCGCGTTGGCGATCTCGAGCTTCTCCCCGATGGTGACGGACAGCTCGCTGACGGCCTCGGCGACGGTCTTGCCCGACGCCAACGTGGCCGCGTTCGCCGCCTCGACCGAATCGGCCTTGGCCGCGGCGACGGCCTTGACGACGTCGTCGGCCAGGGCCTGGAACTCGGCGTTCTTGGCCACGAAGTCGGTCTCGGCGCCCAGCTGGACCAGTGCACCGTCGGCGAACACGACCAGCCCGTTGCTGGCGGAGCGCTCGGCGCCCCGCTTGGCGGCCTTGGCCTGCCCGGAGATCCGGAGCAGCTCGGTGGCCTTGTCGAAGTCGCCGTCAGCCTCGGTCAGGGCCTTCTTGGCGTCCATCATCCCGGCGCCGGTGGCGTCCCGGAGCTTCTTCACATCCTGCGCGGAGAATCCCGCCATCAGTTCGTCCTCATCAGCTTGTCGGTGCTCTCGCCACGGGTGCGGATCCCGCACCCGGACGAGCGGGTGGGTGGTGACCGGTGCGCGCCCCGGAGGGCACGCACCGGTCGGTCGAGCGTTACGAGGCTCAGGCCTCGGTGCGGTGCTCGCCCTGCTCGGTCGGCTGGGCGTCGGCGTCGGCCTCGGCCGCGACGACGGCCGGGATCTCGTCGGCCGGCACCGGCGCGGCGTCGGGGGCGGCGGCCACGGCCTCGGCCTCCTCGTCGAGCGTCTGCACGGCGGGGGTCTCGCCCTCGGTCGCCTCGACCGGAGCCTCGGCGCTCGACGGGCCTCGCCGACCGGAGCCTCGGGGCGGCGGCCGGGGCCTCGGGGGCCGCGGCCGGAGCGGCGTCGGCCGGAGCCGCCGCCTCGTCCTGGGCGCCCAGGAGCTCACGCTCCCAGTCGGGCATCGGCTCGGCGTCGCACCGGCCTCGGCGCTGCTCTGGCCACCGGAGCGGGAGACCAGACCATCGGCGACGGCGTCGGCGATCACGCGCGTCAGCAGGGAGACCGAACGGATCGCGTCGTCGTTGCCCGGCACCGCGAAGTCGACCTCGTCGGGGTCGCAGTTGGTGTCCAGGATGCCGATCACGGGGATCCGCAGCTTGCGGGCCTCGTCGACGGCGAGGTGCTCCTTCTTGGTGTCCACGATCCACACCGCCTGCGGGGTGCGGGGCATGTCCCGGATGCCGCCGAGGGTCTTCTCCAGCTTCTCCTTCTCGCGGCGGAGGCCGAGGAGCTCCTTCTTGGTCAGGCCGGAGGCCGCGACGTCGTCGAAGTCCATGCCCTCCAGCTCCTTGAGCCGCTGGATCCGCTTGGAGATGGTGCCGAAGTTCGTCAGCATGCCGCCCAGCCAGCGCTGGTTCACGAAGGGCATGCCAACCCGGGTGGCCTGCTCGGCGATGGTCTCCTGGGCCTGCTTCTTGGTGCCGATGAACAGCACCTGGCCGCCGCGGGAGACGGTGTCCTTCACGAACGCGTACGCGCGGTCGATGTAGGTCAGCGACTGCTGCAGGTCGATGATGTAGATGCCGTTGCGCTCGGTGAAGATGAATCTCTTCATCTTCGGGTTCCAACGACGGGTCTGGTGCCCGAAGTGGACGCCGCTCTCGAGCAGCTGGCGGGTGGTGACGACGGCCATGGCCGCATTCCTTTCCTTACCGGCAGTGTGCCGGCGTGACGGTTCGTCGGCTCCGAACGGTTCGGGGCCGCCTGATGACCACACCCGGGGCGACCCGGCCGAAGCCGAGACCGTGCCGCGGGCCCCGGCCGAAGACCGGGACGTGGACATGCGAAGTCAGCCCTGTGGCAGGGCTGCCGGCCTAGTCTAGCCGATCCGACACCGCGTTCGAGTCCGTCGCCAGCCGGTCCAGCAACCGGCCAGGGCCGACCACCTGCGCACCCACCGCGGCGACTCGATCGCGCAGACCGCGATCCGCCGTCACGACGGTCACCGGGCCTCCCACGGCTGCTGCTGCCGCCTCGGCCAGGATCCGGTCGTCGCCCTCGCCGGTCGCGTGCACGACCTCGACCCGGCCCGTCCGCCCCTCCGGGACCCCGGACCGCGCCGCGCCCTCGAGCACGAGCACGACCCGGGGGGCCAGGTTGCCGGTGTCGCCCGGGCCGTCGGTGGCCACCAGGCGGGCGTGCAGGCGCGCCGCCGCCCCCGCTCGGTCGCGCCACCAGCCGTCCGGGCGGGAGCCGACCACGTTGGCGCCGTCGACCACCAGCACCTCAGGAGCAGGTTCGGACACCATGCCTCCAGTGGACCACGGGTCCGGCGACGGCAGCGACGGACGCCGAGGGACGGCGGCACCCGGCCGGGCGACCGAGGTTGTCCACACCCCAGACGCCACCTCGAGCGTCATCCACAGATCCGCCGCCAGGGCGTACGGAATCGCTCGACGTCCACAGAGTGGAGACGTGCGAGGACGACGGATCATCCTGACCCTGCTGGCTGTGGCGGCGCTGCTGAGTGCTGGCAGCCGGGCTCCGGCGGCCGCCGACGTGCTGCCCACCACCGGCCAGTGGCCGCTGACCGGCGCGGTGTCGGTGGTCGCGGGCTACGACCCACCAGCCCAGCGCTGGCTCGCCGGTCACCGCGGCGTCGACCTCTCGGCTCGCCGAGGTGCGGCCGTGCTGGCCGCCGCAGCCGGCCGGGTGACCTTCGCCGGTCGGCTGGCCGGACGCGGGGTGGTCGTGGTGGACCACGGCTCGGTGCGGACCACGTACGAGCCGGTCGACGCCCTGGCTGCGGTCGGCGACCGGGTCAAGGCCGGGAGCGGTGATCGGTCGGCTCGGCCGCGGCGGCCACTGCAGCTCCACCTGTCTGCACTGGGGTCTCAAGCGCGGCGACACCTACCTGGACCCGCTGCTGCTGGTCGGTGGGGGCGAGTCGGTGCTGCGGTTGCTGCCGGCCGACCAGCGGCCGGTGGCCGAGCGCCGGGCGGCCGGGCGGACGGCCGAGGCCCGGGTGGCGGAACGGGAGGTGAGCACGTTCGCCGTGGTCCCCGCCGGCCGGGGCGGCTTCGCGCGGCCCGTGCCGGGCGGCATCACCTCACCGTTCGGGATGCGGTTCCACCCGGTGCTGCACGTGTGGAAGCTGCACGACGGCACCGACTTCGGTGCGAGCTGCGGCACCCCGATCCGGGCGCCGGCGGCCGGTCGGGTGGCGAGCGTGTCCTACAACGCCGGCTACGGGAACCGGCTGATGCTCGACCACCAGATCTCGGGTCGACGGGTGCGCACCGGTTACAACCACGCCACCCGCTACGTCGTGCGGCCAGGCACCGTCGTCGAGCGGGGCCAGCTGCTGGGCTACGTCGGGACCACCGGCTACTCCACCGGCTGTCACCTGCACCTGATGCTCTGGGTGGGAGGCCGGCTGGCCAACCCGATGTCGATGTTCTGACGTCGCGCGGCACGCGCTGCGGCTCAGGCCCGCGGGTGCGCCTGCTGGAAGGCGGCGCGCAGCCGCGCGTCGGAGACGTGGGTGTAGATCTGCGTGGTCGCCAGCGAGGCGTGGCCGAGCAGCTCCTGCACGCTGCGCAGGTCGGCACCGCCCTCCAGCAGGTGGGTGGCCATCGCGTGCCGCAGGCCGTGCGGTCCGAGATCGGGAGCGCCGTCGACCACCCGCAGCGCCCGGTGCACGATGCGACGCACCACCCGCTGGTCGATCCGCTTGCCCCGGTCACCCACGAACACGGCAGCACCGGCCTCGGGACCGGCCAAGCGTCTCGCGGACCTCCAGCCAGCCGTTCAGGGCCCGGCCCGCCGGGGCTCCGTACGGGACTGTGCGCTGCTTGTTCCCCTTGCCGAGCACCCGGACGGTCTGGCGCTCGTCGTCGACGTCGCCCAGATCGAGACCGCAGAGCTCGGACACCCGGATGCCGGTGGCGTAGAGGAGCTCGAGGATGGCGACGTCCCGCGCAGCTGCCGCGCCGCCGCCGTCGGCCGCGACCTGGATGGCCTCGGTCAGCATGGCCGCGGCGTCGGCGCTCTCCAGGGTGGGGGGCAGCGACCGTACGCGCTTGGGCGACCGCAGGGCCGCGGCCGGGTCGTGGTCCAGGCGACCGCTCTGCTGCGCCCAGCGACCGAACACCCGGACCGCGGCGGTCCGCCGCTGCAACGTGCCGCGCGCCCGACCCCGGGTCTGCTGGTTGGCCAGCCAGGAGCGCAGCGAGCGGACGGTGAGCCCGGACAGGTCGTCGGCGCCCAACCGCTGCAGGTGGACGAAGAGGTCGAGCAGGTCGCCGCGGTAGGCCCGGACGGTGTGGTCGGAGAGGTCACGATCCCGCAGCAGGTGGTCGACGTAGTCGTCCAGCGTCTGCCGGAGCACCGGCGGCAGATCCTGCACCGGGCTCGTCTCCACCCGACCACTCTGCGGTCCCGCACCGCCCCCGTGTGATATCCAAGACGGCGTGTCCTCCACCTCTGCGCTGCGCCACGTCTTCGTCGGCGGCTACACGCCCGAGTCCGACGGCCACGCGAGCGGGGTCAGCTCCCTGCTCAACACGGGGTCGGCGCGACGCGTCAAGCTCGAGCACGCCTCGACGCTGCCCCTGGTCTCCCCCACCTGGCTGACCCACCACCCCAGCCGACCGGTGCTGTTCGCGGCGGGCGAGAACTCCCCCGGGACCGTGAGCAGCCTGCGCTACGACGAGGACGGCTCCCTCACCCTGCTGTCGACGGTGGAGATCGCCGGCGACGGCGCCTGCCACGTGGCGGTCACCGCCGACGGCGACCACGCGATCGTGGCCAGCTACCGCTCCGGCTCGCTGTCCACGCTGGCCATCGGCGACGACGGCACGCTGTCCCGGGTGATCGACACTCTCGAGCTGTCCGGCAGCGGTCCGGTGAGCGACCGCCAGGAGGGTGCGCACGCCCACCAGATCGTGCTGCTGGACGACGACGTGCTGTGCTGCGACCTCGGCGGCGACCAGATCTTCCGGCTGAAGATCACCGCCGAGGGTCTGCTGCTGGGGCAGGGCGACCCGATCCGGCTGCCGGCCGGTTCCGGACCCCGCCATCTGGTGGTCGCCTCGGACCACCTGGTGGTGGCGTGCGAGCTGAGCGGAGAGCTCTGGCTGCTGACCCGCGAGGGCGACGACTGGCAGACCTCGACGAGCGTGCCCACCTCCGCCCGGGACGGTCACGTCCAGCCCTCCGGCATCGCCACCGACGGGACGCGGGTCTACGTGGCCAATCGAGGGGTGGACACCATCGGGGTGTTCGACCTCGACCCCGCCGCGCACACCCTCACCCCGGTCGCCGAGTTCGACTGCGGCGGCGCCTGGCCGCGCGACATCACGCTGGACGGCGGTCTGCTGTGGGTCTCCAACCAGAACAGCGACGACCTGGCGGTGTTCGAGGTCAGTCCGATGCCGCCGGTGACCCCGGCCGTGCTGGTGAACGTCCCCAGCCCCACCGGCGTCGTCCTGGTCCACGACGACCGCCTGTCGGGCGGCGACGAGAGCGAGTCCGACGCGTGAGCCTGTCCGAGCTGCGGGGCGGTGGCCGCGTGCTGCCGATCACCCGCTGGGGTACGCCGGTGATGCACGCCCCCACGCGCCAGGTGACCGTCTTCGACGACCGGCTGCACGAGCTGGTCCGCGACATGTTCGCCACCATGGAGGCCGCCCAGGGGGTCGGGCTGGCCGCCAACCAGGTCGGGGTGGACCTGGCCGTCTTCGTGTTCGACTGCCCCGACGACGACCACCGGCGCCACGTCGGAGTGATCTGCAACCCGGTGGTCACCCTGCCGGAGGGCAAGGACCGTCAGCTGGAGAAGGCCGAGGAGGGGTGCCTGTCCCTGCCCGGAGCGTACGGCGAGCTGGCGCGCCCGGACCAGGCCGTCTGCCGCGGTCTGGACGCGTACGGCGACGAGGTCGAGGTGGTCGGCACCGGGCTGTTGTCCCGGTGCCTGCAGCACGAGACGGACCACCTCAACGGCACCGTGTTCGGTGACCGGCTGGCCGGTCGCGCCCGCAAGAAGCTGTACCAGCGGCACGACGAGCTGGCCGACCTCTACCCCGACGACTGGCCGGTCTCCCCCAAGCTCCCCTCCGACGACGACGACGAGGACGAGGAGCCGGACGAGCACTGAGCCTCGGGCTCGGGCTCGGGCTCGGCGACTCTCCTCGTCAGCGGCCCAGGACGTAGCAGGCCACCGCGGACGCCGCGGCCACGTTCAGCGAGTCGATGCCCGCCTGCATCGGGATGACGGCCCGGACGTCCGCCCCGGCGGCCCAGCGGGCCGACAGCCCAGCGCCCTCGGTGCCCAGCAGGATGGCGACCCGTCCGGGAGCCGTGCGCAGCCGCTCGGCCACCACGGCCAGGTCGACGGCGTCGTCGGCCAGGGTCAGGGCCACGGTGGTGAAGCCGGCCCCGCGCAGCAGGTCGGGCGCGCCCGCCCAGTCGGTGAGTCGTGCCCAGGGCAGGCTGAACACCGCCCCCATGCTCACCTTGACCGACCGGCGGTAGAGCGGGTCGGCCGCCCGGGGCGCCAGCAGCACGCCGTCCCAGCCGAGGGCCGCGGCGTTGCGCAGCACGGCTCCGACGTTGGTGTGGTCGACCACGTCCTCGATCACCACCAGCCGCCGCGCGGTCAGCAGGTCGTCGACGGTGTGCCGGACCTCCCGGTGCAGTGAGGCGAGCGCGCCGCGGTGCACGTGGAAACCCGTCACCTGCTCGGCCAGCGCCTCGTCGACCACGTACACCGGCACCTGCGGCCAGCGACCCACCACGTCGGCGAGACCGGGGAGCCAGCGCTCGGCCAGCAGGAACGACCGGGGTCGGTAACCCGCCTCCACGGCCCGCCGGATCACCTTCTCCCCCTCGGCGATGAACAGACCGTGCGTCGACTCCAGGTGACGCCGCAGCGAGGTGTCGCGCAGGCGCACGTAGTCACCCAGCCGGGGGTCGTCGCCGGCCGTCACCCGTAGCGCGCCCGACTCGGACCGCTCGCTCTCGCCTCTTCCCGAACTCACGGTGATCATGCTGCCGGAACCGCCTCGCCGATGGTGTCAAGTCACCACCCTTGCTCTTGCAGGAGAGCAAGGTTCTACTCTTGACGGATGGCGTACGTCCTCACCGTCGGCCAGATCGCTTCGCGGCGCGGTCCGGACCTCGTGAAGCCGACGATGGCCACCCTGACCGAACGGCTTCCCGGCGTGTCCGCGACCCGGACCGTGGGCGACGAGTTCCAGCTCCTCGTCACCGCCGAGCCCCTGTCGGTGGTGACTGCCATCCTGCTGCTCATGCGGGAGGGCGGCTGGCACGTGGGCGTGGGGATCGGCGCCGTCGAGGTGCCGACCCCCGCCGACCTCCGCGAGGCGCGCGGCCCGGCCTTCGTGGCGGCCCGGCAGGCCGTGGCCGAGGCGAAGGGACGGGCTGACCGTCTGCGGGTCGTGGCCCCATCGCCCGCAGCACCGGAGGCCGAGGAGGCCGAGGTCGTGCTCGACCTGTTGCTGGCCCTGCGGGCCCGACGCAGCCCGGCGGGCTGGGCGGCCGCGGACCTGGCCGAGGACGGTCTGACCCAGGCCGACGTCGGCGAGCGCCTCGGGGTGAGCCGCCAGGCCGTGCAGCAGCGGCTGACAGCTGCCCGGTGGTCCATGGACGTCGCTGCCCGACCAGTCGCCGCGCGGCTGCTGGAGCGCGCCGACGCCGTGGCCTGCGGGACCGGGTCGGCCGGGGTCGCCGTCGTGACGGCGGCGGGCGCCTCGGTGCTCGTCCGGTCTGCTCCGCCTCTGCCGCCTGCTCTGCTCCGCCGCGCGGTCCTGCCCCGCCCGGCAGCGTCGACGCGTCCGGACCGTCTCCTCGCCCTGAGACCGACCGGAGAGCGGTCGGCGCAGACCGTCCGAGGTCGGTGATCAGGAACCGGCGCGAGTCCGCAGGTTCCTACGGGCAGTCCGCACAATTGCCCACGCGGGCTGGCGGAGCGCCGACGCCGCTGTCTAGCGTCGTCGACGTACGCAGTGCCGAGCAGGCCCCTCCCACCGCCTGCCGCCCCACGAAGGTCGGTCATGACAGAAGCCATCGAGAGCCCGGCTCCCCCGCCCGTCGGCCGCCCCGACCGACTCGCTCAGCCCTTCGCCCCGATCCGTCGGGACGGGCCGCCGAGTGCGCCGCGGGGCACCGACCAGGACGGTTGGGCGTTGCTGCTGGTGCCCACCACCATCTGCCTGGTCATGTTCGTCGTCGCCTTCTGGTGGTGACCGAACCCGGTCCGGCCAGACCATGACGGCCCCGACTACGGTCGGACCGTGACTCTCCCGCCGCTCGGCACCCTGACCTGGTGGCCCGCCACCGACCGACTCGACCTGCTGGCCGCCCCGGTCGCGGCCGCCGTCACGAGCTCCGGAGCGTCCCTGTTCGTCGCCGAGATCGATCCCTCGCTGGCCGACACCGCGGCCTTCTGCGCGGCGTACGAGGTCGGTCTGGACGCCTCCGCCAACTGCGTGGTGGTGGCCGGGCGACGCGGCGAGACGACCTCGACAGCCGCCTGCCTGGTGCTGGCCAGCGACCGGGCCGACGTCAACAAGACGGTCCGCAAGCACCTGGACGTGCGCAAGATCTCCTTCGCCCCGATGGACGACGCCGTGGCCCGGACCGGGATGGAGTACGGCGGGATCACCCCGGTCGGGCTGCCGTCGGACTGGCCGGTCCTGGTCGATGCCGCCGTGGTGCGGCAGCCCTGGTTGGTCATCGGCAGTGGACTGCGCTCCAGCAAGATCGCCGTCAGTGGCGCCGACCTCGCGGGCCTGCCCGGTGTCACGGTGCTCGAGCTGGCCATCGCGGCACCGACCGACGGCTGAAACCACCCACTCCGTACGAAGTCAGCCTCGACCGTCGCAGAACCGCAAGACTCCGCACACTTGACGCTCAGGCAATGGTCAGCCCTTGTCAGAGGGTGCACAGCGGACCGTAACCTGCTCGCGGCGGAACCCCCGGTTCGCCGGAGAGGACGTCTGCCGTGCGCCTGCGACGTCGAGCGCACCTTCCGCTCCTCGGACTGGTCGTCGTCGTCCTGCTGACGGTGGTCGGTGTGACCCCGGCCGCGGCCGCCTCCACCCTGGGCATCACCAAGAACGCCTCGGTCACCACCGCCACCCCCGGCGACGAGTTCCGCTACACCATCGTCCCCCGCTGCTCCGGTCTGACCGAGGCCTGCGAGAACGCCACCTTCGTCGACGTGCTGCCGCCCGAGCTCGAGGTGACCGCACTGCCGCCCAGCAACCCGGACCGGACGGTGACCTACGACCCCGGCACCCGGCAGCTCCGGGTCGTCTACCGGATCCCGCTGCCGGCGCCCAGTCCGCCGGGCTCCGTCGGGTTGCCGGCCGGTTCGTCCAACAACGTGGAGATCGGCGTCCGGCTGCCGTCCGACACCGCGGTCACCGACGGCTCGACCATCGCCAACACCGCCACGCTGACCGCCGACAACGCCCCCACGGTCAGCGATCGTGCCGACGTGGACGTCGTCGTTCCCCGGGTCGTCCGGCCGGTCGCCACCAAGACCTGGACCGACGGCAGCGCCGTCGCCGGCACCGCCGAGCCGAGCACGATCACCCTCGGTGTCCGCAACGGCTCCTCCTCCACCGCCCGGGTCGACTCACTCGTCGTGGAAGACGCCAGTGCCGACACCTTCGACCGGTTCACCGTCACCGGGATCGGGCCGGTGACGTTCCCGCCCGGGGCCGACCGGGTCACCGTGCTGGCCTGCACGGAGAACCTGTCGGGCTGCGACACCGGCGACTACACCGCCTCACCGGCCCAGTCCGGTCCCACGCTGACCCTCCCGGCCGGCGTGGCTGCGGCCGACGTCACCGGGCTGCGGTTCGTCTTCACCAACGCCGCCGGGACGCCGTTGCCGACCAGCGCCGATGCCGGCTCGGTCGCCATCGACACCGTGCTGCGGAACACGCTGCGCAGCACCGGAGAGGTCTACAGCCCGACCAGCCGCGACGACGTCGTCAACTGCGCCACTCCCACGGGCACCGACCCCGAGCTCGGCACCGTGCCCGGATCCCCGGCCTGTGCCACGTACGCCGTGCAGCCCGCCCAGGCCACGATGAGCCTGACCAAGACGTTCTTCGCCGACAGCAACGCCGACTACCAGGCCAACGGCCAGGCCGTCGACGGCGGAGAGCTCGCTGGTCTCCGGTCTGGTGGTCGCCACCAACACCTCGCCCGTTCCCGGTCGGCGAGCTCACCATCCGGGAGCCGTCGGCCACCGCGGCCGGCGAGTGGGACAAGTTCGACGTGAGCAGCACCCGGCTGGTCTTCCCGGCCGGCGCGACCCTGGCCCAGGTGCAGTTCGACTGCGACGGCACGGTGATCGGTCGCACGTTCACCGCCCCGCCGACCACGGTGGACACCGCGGTCCCCTGCGAGTCCGGCCGCGCCGACTCGATCCTGGCCACCTACACCGGCCTCGACGACGAGGGCAACGGCACCATCCGGTCCGGCTCCGCCGCCACCCTCGGCCTCCAGGGTCGCCTGAACGGCAACGTCACCCCCGACGACCTCGTCGGCGGCGCCTCGGCGGGGGTGCAGAACTGCGCGTCCGGCACCGCCACCAGCTCGATCAACGGGGTCGGCTCGGCCGCCGCCGCGGGCTGCGCGTCGGTCGCGGTCCAGCCGGCCTTCTCCCGCCTGCAGGGCGTGAAGTCGTCCGAGCTGCCCACCATCCTGCCGGGGCTGCCGCGCACCTTCAGCCTGTCGTTCACCAACAACGGCACGGTGCCGGCCACGGGGGTGACCTTCGTCGACCCGCCCGATCCCGACGTCCGCCGACCAGCGCCTTCCGGTCCGTCCGACTCGATCCGGCTGACCCTGCCGGCCACCCCGGCCGCGGTGGCCGAGGTCTACGACCCCGACGCCGGGGACTACGTCCCGTACGACGCCGACGACACCGCGTTGCTCGACCCGCAGCCTGGGCTTCCGGATCCGGCTGACCGAGCCGCTGGCCCCCGGCCAGCGCTACGCCGCCACCGCCCGGGTGCTGCTCCGCGACGGCGTGGAGCCCGGTGCCCGGATCCAGAACTGCGCCGCGATCAGCTCCGACACCCAGACCTCGACCGGGTTCTGCGCCCCGGCGGTGACGGCCACCGAGCCGAGCGAGGGCGCCTCGGTGCAGAAGTCGATCAGTCCGGCCACCTCCGTCCGCCCGCAGCCGGGTCTGCCGGGGCAGATCATCCAGGTGAAGCTCGCCGCGCAGAACACCGGCACGCTGTGGCAGAAGCGGTTGGTGGCCACCGACGTCGACGCCGACTTCTTCGACGCCGTCGACGTGACCGGCACGGTCCGGGTCAACTTCCCGCCCTCGGCGAACCGGGTGCAGGTCGACGTGTGCACCACCGGCTGCGCCGACGGCACCTGGATCGACGGCACCCGGACGGCGAGCCAGACGCCGCCGCTGCCGGCCGGGGTCGACGCTGCCGACGTGCGGGGCTTCCGGGTCACCTTCAGCGTCGCCGACAACAGCTTCACCATCAAGCCGGGTGCGAACTTCCCCGTCCGCGGTGCCTGCACCGGCGCCAGCGTGTGCCTCGACGTCCGCCCGCGGGCGACCCTGCACTCCGACCCGGCCGCCGCGGTGCCGACCACGTTGTCCGACACCGCCTCCGGTGGCTACGAGACCACCCGCCAGGGCGGTCAGCTGGCGGACGTACCGAACAGCACCGCGACCCACGAGCTGACCTCCGGCACCGGGGCCCTGCGGTTCGACAAGTCCCCGGACACGGCGGCGCAGCCGGGCGAGCCGATCCCCTTCACCCTGTCGCTGACCAACACCGGCACCGGCCCGCTCTCCGAACCGGTGATCGTCGATCCCCTCCCGCCCGAGCTGGAGTTCGCCCCGGCGAACCCCGCCGCCCCGTACACCTTCACCATCACCCAACCGACCGGGGCACCGGAGCCCGGGCGCCCGGACCTCGATGTCACCCAGGACGACAGCGGCCGGGTCAGCTCCCTGCGCTGGCGGTTCCCGGGACTCGAGCTGCTTCCCGGCGGCACGGTGACCGTGACCTTCACCGCGCAGCTGGCGCCCGGCGTGGCGGCCGGGGACAGCATCGAGAACCGGGCGGGTGGCAGCGCGGACCGCGACGACCTGACCTGCAGCGACGGTGGCCGGCGGCCGGGCACCGCGACCGATGACGAGAACTACGGCGACGGCCTGTTCTGCACCTCGGCCAGCCTGGTGACCACCCTGGCCGGCAACGCCATCCGGACGGAGAAGTGGGTCGCCGGCGAGGCGGGGCTCGGCTGGATGAACGCGCTCACCGGGGAGCTGCTGCCGCTCGACGACGAGACCTGTCCACGGCTCAAGGTGGACGACGTCTCGTTCACCCGCTACCCGTGCGTGGCCCGGGTGGCCCCGGGTCAGGGCTTCGACTTCTACCTGCGGATGACCAACGCGGGCACCAACCCGGCCACCGAGATCCGGGTCGTCGACGCCTTCCCGCACCCGGGGGACACCGGGGTCATCCTCACCGGCGAGGACCGCGGCACCCAGTGGGAGCAATCCCCCACCCTGCTGACGTGACGTCGAGTTGACCGGGCCGGGCACCCCCGTGATCGGGTACACCGCCGACACGACGCCGTGCACCACGCTCCTCGACCGGCCGCCCACGGCGTGCCCGGACGGCAGCTGGGTCCCCGGGCGCGACTCGGCGACCGCGGCGTTCACCGCCGGCATCACCTTCGACGACGGCGGTCTGCGGCCCGGTGGCTCCACGTCGCTGCGGTTCCGGATGGCCGCCCCGCCGGCGCCGACCAACCCGTCCCAGGACATGGTGGCCTGGAACTCCTTCGCCCACACGGAGTTCTTCGCCGACAACGGCCGCACCGTGCAGCTGCCCGCCACCGAACCGCTGAAGACCGGTGTGGCGCTGGTGTTCGGGGACCTGACCGTCCGGAAGGTGGTCGTCGACTCCCCCGCCGCGGGACCGTTCACCTTCGTCTACCGGTGCACGGTGCGCCCCGAAGGGGCCGACGGGGATCCCGGACCACCTGTCGAGGTCGCCACCGACGAGTTCACCCTCGGCGCCGACCAGTCGCAGACCCTCACCAACCTCCCGGCCCGCGCCACCTGCGCGGTGTGGGAGACCGACGCCGCCGGGCTGGTCGGTGACGCCGACACGCGAGGCCACCGCGAAGACGGCCGAGATCCCGGTGGGCGGTGAGGCCGAGATCCCGGTGGTCACCATCACCAACCGGGCGGCACCCAGCCCGTCGCCCACGACGAGCGTCTCGCCCACCTCGAGCCCCACCTCGAGCCCGAGTCAGAGCCCGACGGTCGCGCCCACCACCGATCCCTCGGGTGGCGGGGGGTCCGGATCGGGTGGCTCAGGGAGCGGCTCCAGCGGTAGCGGCTCCGGCAGCGACGGTGGGTTGCTCTCCGACACCGGCGCCTCCTTCGCGGTCACCGCCGTCGCTGCCCTGGCGGCGCTGCTCGTGCTGGGTGGCGTCGCCACCCTGGGAGCGTCGGCCCGGCGTCGCCGACGCCGCTGACCCATCCGGGGTCAGGGTCGGCCGGACCGGTCCAGCAGCGCGCGGACGCTGTCGAGCTCGATCAGCTCCGACTTCCGGGAGACGCGCAGCTTGCGGAAGACCCGGGTCAGGTGCAGCTCGATCGTCCGCTTGGACATGAACAGCGACCGGGCGATGTCGGCGTTGGTCCGCCGGCGCAGCACCAGCGTGACGATCTCCCGTTCGGTAGGGGTCAGAGCGGCCACGTCCGCCGCCGCCGGGTCCTCGGCGCCGGCGGACCGCAGCCGCTCCACGTGCACGATCCAGCCGTGCAGCCGCTCGTTGGCGAAGATCGCGGCGGCCCGCTCCAGCTGCCGGTCCGCGTCACCGGCGCGGCCGGCCAGCTGCAGGCACCGCCCGTACGCGAGGTGGGTGCGCGCCACATCCACGGGGAAGCCGGCGCCACACCGCTCGAGTGCGGTGCGGAAGCTCGCGTCGAGCTCGTCGGCGTCGGCGCAGAGCGCGTCGCAGCGGCCCTCCAGCCCGGTGAAGCGCTCCCCGTAGCGGTCCGGCCACCAGCGACCGAGACCGGCGCGGAGCTGCCGGTTCTGCTCCGCGGTCGCGCCCAGAGCACGGTTGGTCTCCAGCAGGCTGGCCAGCACCGCGGTGGCCCCGGTGAACAGGGTCGATGGTGATCGCAGCGCCTGGTCCAGCAGGGGCAGCGCCTGACCGTAGGCACCCTCGACCAGGTGCCGCAGCCCGCTCGCGGCCGCCACCTCACTGCGCGCCTCGGGCGGTTGACCGGCGACGTCGGGGTGGTCGAGACGTCGCTCGATGCGGGCCCGTTCCGGATCGGGACCGCGAGCGGCGGCGACGTTGATGACGAGGCCGATCGTGTGGGCGCCCGCCCCGGAGTAGGGCATCGCCCGGTCCATGGCGCCGATCAGGTGGTCGGCGGCGGCGTGGTGCCCCCAGACGACCTCGGTCTGGATCCGTCCGACCAGGTGCGCGACCCGGACCAGGCTGCCCGTGTCAGCCGGCGGCTCGGTGCGGTTCAGGATGGCGCCGGCCAGCGACGGGTTCCCCACGGCGAGCAGGTAGAACACCATGATCGAGATGCTGATCGGGTCGTCCCCGTCCTGGCTCAGCAGCCAGTCCTCCGCGGCGCGGCTGAGCTCGGTCAACGACCACTCCTCGCGCCGCTGGTAGCCGAGCTCGGCCCGGACGAAGCGGGCCAACGCGCGCAGGGCCGGTGGTGTCGTGGCGATCCCCTCGGCGGTCCGGTCGAGCAGCATCCGGGCCCCACCGAGGTCGTCCCGGTGGATCAGGGACCGGACGGTGCCCAGCACCGTCCGCACCCACTCGGCCGGGTCCGTACCCGCCGGCGGGGCGGCCGGAGGATCGACCAGGGGGTCACGCAGGTGGCCGCTGAGGACGGCGAGGCCGCTGCGGAGTCCGTCGAGCTCGTCGGCCAGCGGCGCTCTCCGGGCGCTCGGGGCGTCCACGATCCGCCGGACCGAGGCCACGTAGCCGTCGGCCATCAACAGGTGGGCCAGCGGCACCCCGGCGGAGGTGACGGACCAGTCGACCGCCTGCAGGACGAGCGCCGCGTGTCCGGCCGGACCGACGCGGTGGCAGGCCGCCGCGGCGACCAGACCCTCGTCGGCCGAGGCCGGACCCACCAGCGCCCGGTGCACCGCCGCGCACTGGGGATCGGCGCCGTCGGCCAGCACCCGGTGCACCTCGCTCCGTACGCCGTGGGGGGCGAGCTCCCAGGCAGCCAGCGCCTCGACCGGCGTGCGGGCGCGGACGCCCCGGGGAGTCTGCTCCACCGCACCGCCGGTCAGCGTGTCGGCGAGGTCCGCCGGCGACCCGGCCAGCGACCGGGCCTGGCCCGCGGACAGAACCGAGTCCACCGCCAACGCAGCCAGCAGGCCGAGGTGACCGGGATGGTCGACCACGGCGGCCCGCAGCAGCCGGCGGGCCGCCGCGTGACCGAGCGGCAGCGGATGGGGCAGCAGGTCGCGTCCGGACAGCTGCTCGGCCGTGAGCCGGTCGGTTGCCGCCGCCACCCCGAGCAGGTTGCCGCCCGTCACCGTCCGGAGGCTCTCGGCGACCCGGTACGGCACCGGTGCGTCCACCAGTCGTTCGACCAGCAGTCGTACGTCGTCGGTCGTCAGCGGCTCGAGGTCGACCGTGGGAACCGGGCCGCCGGCCCAGGCGCCGTGCTGCGCCGACAGCAGCACCGGCACCCCGCCGAACTGGGCCAGCCGGCGCAGTGCGTAGGCGGCCACCTGCTGTGAGGCCCGGTCGAGCAGGTCGACGTCGTCCAGCACGACGACCAGGGGTGGCAGGTCGCCGGTCCCTGCCCCGATGACCGACCAGAACAGGGCGGACACCTCGTCGACGTCCGGCGTCGCGGTGTCCCGCAGGCGCGCGGCCAGCTCGGCGGCCATCGCTGTCGGGAACACCTGCGGACCAGTGGACGAGAGCGCCTCCCGCAGACTCTGAAGGGGTCGACGATCGGCGAGCACCGAGCAGTCCAGCCACACGACCGTGCGCTCGAGCCGGTCGGCTGCCTGCCGGAGCACCGTCGTCCGCCCCGATCCGGAGGGGCCGCTGAGCAGCACCAGCTGCGGCGCCGAGGTCGGAGGGAGCACGAGGTCGACCAGCCGCTCCGCGGTCCCTGCGGCGACCAGCGAGTCGTCTCCCTTGCGCATCGATCTCCTCCCCCGCGCGTGAGCACGTGGATCACTCGTCGAGCGCCGCTGCCGAGCCTAACCCTAGGACACCCATCCTAGATTCTGCTGCTCCGTCTCCTCCGGTTGCAGGTGTCGGCGACCCGCCTCCAGGAGACGATCCGACTAAGGTCGAGCCATGGCGAGGGATCGGGACGGGGAGTTCCCGGCCGTGGAGTCGCGCGAGGACGTGCGTGATCGGCTGATCAACGCCGCCGAGCGGTTGGTGGCCCTGCACACCGACGAGGGGACGTCGTCGCGCGCGATCATCGCCGCCGCCGGGCAGCGGCACAACTCGGCGATCACCTACCACTTCGGGGATCGCCGGGGGCTCCTGGATGCTGTCTGGGCCCGCCGCAGCGCCGTGGTGAACCGGCGTCGGCTCGAGCTGGTGGCTGGGTGGTCGGGTCGCGAACCGGAGCTGCGTGAGCTGGTGGAGGCGTGGGTGCTCCCGTTCGCGGAGTTCATCGGCTCTCGGCGTCCCAGCTACTGGGCCCGCTTCAACGAGGACGAGCTCCGTCACTATCCGCTGGTCGCTGTGCCGCAGCTGCGACCCCGGCTCTCCGGCCGGCAGCAGGAGGAGTGGTTGCTGGCCCTGGTGTCGGTGTTCGAGCAGATCCAGCAACGGATCTGCGAGGGAGAGGAGGGTCCGATCAGGATCTCCACCGCCATCCGGATGGTGATCGGTGCCTTCGCCGCGTGGGAGCGGGACGCGGAGGCCGGTCGGGCAACGATCTCGGCCGACGCGCTGGCCGACGTGATGGTGGACTGCGTGCTGGGCCTGCTCGAGCGCTGCTGCCCCGGAGCCGACGGCGAGGTCAGCGCACCAGGGTGATGATGGCGACCACCCCGACGGTCACGATCACCACCCGGTAGACCACCGGCGGCAGCTTCCGTCCGATCCGGGCGCCCACCTGGGCGCCGAGCACCGAGCCGACGGCCAGGGCCACCACGATCGACCAGTCGACCTCGGAGATGATCACGAACACGACCCCGGCGACGGCGTTGGCGGTCATCACCAGCACGTTCTTGAGCCCGTTGATCCGTGGCAGCGTCTCGGCCACAGCGACGCCCATGATCGCCATCACGAGCACACCCTGCGCCGCCCCGAAGTAGCCGCCGTACATGCCGGTGAAGACGATCGCGGCGAACAGCCAGGGCGGACCGACAGCTGAGACGTCGGCCACCCCGAGGCGCTCACGCCGGGCGGCGATCCGGCGGGTCAGCCAGGGTCCGATGATCACCAGCACGCAACCGAGGCCGATCAGCACCGGCACGATGGCCTTGAAGGCCGACGGCGGCAGCCACAGCAGCAGGAACGCGCCCACGATGCTGCCGAGCAGCGAGGCGATCCCGTACCGGATGATGCGGGCCCGCTGTCCCACCAGATCGGGCTTGCTGGCCAGCGCGGCCGACAGGGAGCCGGGAGCCAGGCCGATGCTGTTGGAGACGTTGGCCAGGACCGGCGGGACGCCGAGCGCCAGCAGGGTCGGGAACGTGATCAGGGTGCCGGTGCCCACGACGGCGTTGATCAGACCGGCACCGCCGCCCGCCAGTGCGACGAGCAGCAGCTCCCACCAGCTCACCTCAGCGAGGGACCGTCAGCCTGGGTGAACTCGGGACCCGGCTGGTCGTCGGCGGTCGGCTCCGCCCCGTGCTGCCCGGCCGGTTCGGACGGTGCCGGCTCGGGCTCGGGCTGCGCTCCCGTGCCGATCCCGCGCTGAGCCTCGGGCGTGGCCAGCGTGGCAGGCTTCGACCGACCGGTCCGCTCCAGCTCCTGGGCCTCCGCGATCGCCGCCTGGACGATGCGTTCGGACTCCTTCGCGTCGTCGGCGGCCTGCTGGGTGATCTCCGCCTGGACGTCGACCTTCTCCGGTGCCGTGAACTTGCTCTTGTCCCGGGCCGGAGCGGCGGTCGATGAGGTGAGGCCCTCGGTCAGCGAGCCGAGCGTGCCGCCCAGTCCCTCCAGCGCCTTCCCGATCTCGCTCGGCACGATCCACAGCTTGTTGGAGTCACCCCGGGCCAGCGTGGGCAGCATCTGCATGTACTGGTAGGACAGCAGGGCCTGATCGGGTTCCCCGGCGTGGATCGCGTTGAAGACCGTCGAGATCGCCTGCGCCTCGCCCTCGGCCCGCAGCATCTGGGCCTGCCGGTCGGCCTGCGCCCGCAGCACGGCCGCCTCCCGGTCGCCCTGGGCGCGCAGGATGGAGGACTCCTTCTCGCCGCCGGCCGCCAGGATCTGCGACTGGCGCTGGCCCTCGGCGATCAGGATCGAGGCCCGCTTGTCCCGCTCGGCGCGGGCGCCCTTCTCCATCGCGTCGCGGATCGTCGCCGGCGGGTCGATGGCCCGCAGCTCGACCCGGTTCACCTTGATGCCCCACTTGCCGGTCGCCTCGTCCAGCACCACCCGGAGCTTCTGGTTGATCTCCTCGCGGCTGGTCAGCGTCTGCTCGAGATCGAGCCCGCCGATGATGTTGCGCAGCGTCGTCATGGTCAGCTGCTCGATGGCCTTGATGTAGTCCTGGGCCTCGTACGCCGCCCGGCGCGCGTCCAGGATCTGGTAGTAGATGACCGAGTCGATCCCGACCATCAGGTTGTCCTCGGTGATCACGCCCTGGGGTGGGAACGGGACGACCGCCTCACGCATGTCGAGGGTGTAGCGGACCCGGTCGAACACCGGGATGACCAGGTGCGGTCCGGGCTCCAGCGTGCGGTGGAACTTGCCCAGCCGCTCGACCACCCCGATCTGCTGCTGTCGGATGACCTTGACCGTCGCGGCCAGGAACATCGCCACGACGACGGCCACCGCCACGATCGCGATCAGTACTGCCAGATCCATCTGTCTCTCACCCGTTTCACGTCAGCTTCTACCTGTGTCGTACCAGTCGTCCGGTTCGCCCCACCCGGGCCGCACTCATCCTGCGACGATCCCTCACCCGCCGACGAGCACCGTCAGGGGAGCTCGCCGTGCTTGGGGTAGACCACCGCGATCGCGCCGTCCACCTCGTACACCTCGACCTCGATGCCGACGTCGATCACCTGACCCGGGACCATCGTGCGGGCCGACCAGCTCTGCCCGGCGACCTTGATCTCGCCGCCCTGCTGGGTGATCGCCGACACCGCGACCCCCGAGCTGCCGACCATCGTGTCGGTCGACGAGCGGTAGCCCGGCATCTGCCGGACCTTGTCGATCAACGTCGGCCGCAGCAGCAGCAGGGTGGCCACCGACACGACGGTGGCGACCAGGATCTGCAACCACCACAGGCCCGGGCGCGATCACCGCGGTGCCGGCGCCGGCCAGCGCCCCCACGGCGAGCATGATCAGCACCAGGTCCATCGACAGGATCTCGGCCACGGCGAGCAGAGCGGCGAGCCCGAGCCAGATGGCCCAGGCGTGCTCCCCCAACCAGTCGGTCACGTTGACTCCCATGTCGAGTTGCCTTCCCTGCCGTACGTCCATCCTGCCAGACCGACGAAACCGGTCCGGCGGTGACGAATCCCGGTCAGCTGGCTCGCGCGGCCCACCGGCCGTCGGTGTGGGACAGCGTCAACGGCAGCTCGAAGGTGGCCGACAGGTTCTCGGCGGTGAGGGTCTCCCCGACCGGACCGGCGGCCACCAGCCGACCGCCCTTGAGCAGCAGGGCGTGGGTGATGCCGACCGGGATCTCCTCCACGTGGTGGGTGACCAGCACCGAGGCCGGCGCGTAGGCGTCCTGGGCCAGGTCGGACAAGGTGCGCACCAGCGCCTCCCGCCCGGACAGGTCCAGCCCGGCCGCCGGCTCGTCCAGCAGCAGCAGCTCCGGGTCCGTCATCAGGGCGCGGGCGATCTGGACCCGCTTGCGCTCCCCCTCGCTCAGCGTGCCGAAGGTGCGGTCGACCAGCCCGCCGATCCCCAGCTGGTCGAGCAGCTCGTCGGCGCGCTGGTGGTCCAGCTCGTCGTAGTCCTCGCGCCAGCGGCCGAGCACCGCGTACGAGGCGGAGACGACCACGTCGTGCACCCGCTCACTGCGCGGGATCCGCTCGGCCAGGGCGGCCGAGGTGATGCCGATCCGCGGCCGCAGCTCGAACACGTCGACGGTGCCGAGCACCTCACCGAGCAGCCCGGCGACCCCGCTGGTCGGGTGGATCTGGGCTCCGAGGACCTGCAGCAGGGTGGTCTTGCCGGCCCCGTTCGGACCGATCACCACCCAGCGGTCGCTCTCGTCGATCTGCACCGTGATGTCGTCCAACAGGGTCGATCCGCCTCGGACGATGCACACACCGGCCAGGTCCACCACTGCCACCATGGGGGCAAACCTACAGGCGCGGAGCGGTCCGCCGCCGCACGGTGAGCGTTCGACACCGCCCTCCTATGCTGCGCTGGTGACGTTGCTCGCCGCGGTCCGCCTGGTCACCTACCTGAACGCCGCCGGCCTCGACCCCGCCCTGCGCGAGCGGGCCCCGTTCGCGGTCCAGGGGCGCCGATCTGGCGCACCACGTCGTGGACCCGCAGGGTCTGCTGGGAGTCGACCCGTGGACCGCCGTACCGCTGGCGGAGGTGTTCGACGAGCTGCTGGTCCGGCCGGTCGGGCCGTGGCTGCTGGCGCTCCCGGGGCCGGGTCGGCTGGCGCCGCTGCAGGGACCGCCGGAGCTGGTCCGCGCCGCCCTGGCCACCGGTCTGGCCGTGGTGGCCACCGGCGGCGGGCTGGCCCTGGTCCCGCACCAGGTGGGGCCGGCCCTGCAGTGGGAGGTGCTGCCGGCCGAGCGGCCGGGGGCGGTGCCGACCGCGTACGAGGCGGAGCGCGAGCTGAGCGAGACGGTGCTGCGCGCGGCCCGGGAGCTGGCCGAGCTGGACGTGGCCGGTGGTCGCCGACCGAAGGACGCCGCCCTCGAGCTCGCCCCGGGCTACCCGCCGCGGCAGCGGGTGGCCGCCGATCGGGCGGCCCGGCTGTGGCTGGCCTGCACGGCCGCACTGGACTCCGACGGCAGCAGCATCTCGGTCTACGAGTCGGACCGGCGTCGGGCGGCCCTGCGCTCGGTCCGGGAGGCCGCGGCCCAGGCCCTGATGGCCGCGGTCAGCTGGCTGGGCGCCGAGCAGGACTGAGCCTCACCCGTCCGCGGACCGCGCTCCCCCGAACGGGTGAGGACGGGCGGTGTGCGGACGCCGACGCTCGAGGTATGAGCGAACCTCTCGTCACCACCCACGACTCGGCCACCCATCCCCAGGCGGTTCCGCGACGCGTACCGCCGCTGCACCTGATCACCGCCGTCGTCCTCAGCACGGCCGCCGCCGTCCTGGTGGCGACACTGCCCGCCACGGCCTCCAGCCTCGTGTCCTCGACCGCCGCCGGCGCGCTGGCCCTGGGGGCCGCTGGCCTCGGGGCGGTGGTGGCCATCGCCACCCGGGGGCGGCGGCTGGGTGCCGCGGCGCTTGCGGCGACGGGTGCGATCGAGGCGGTCGTCTTCGGCCTGCTGCTGCAGACCACGCAGGCCCTGGTCCTGGCCGGCTACCTGCTCGCCTTCGCCCTGCCCTTCGTGCTCGGTGTCGTGGTCGTCGGCATGGTCCGCCGTTACCGGGTGATCCGGTGGCCGGTGCTGGCTCTGGCGATCGTCGCCGTGGCTGGTGGCGTGGCGGCAGGACTCCTGCGTTCCGACGCCCTCGGCACCTTGCTCGACGGACTGGCCACCGGGGTCGGCCGAGCCTGGCCGGGGCTGCTGCTCGCCATGACCGGCCTGGCCGCGGCGCTGGCGTGGGCCTTGGTCACCGTCTCCCTGCTGGGCGCCTCGACGACCGGTCGGCGCCTGACCGCCACCGTGGTGCGTCACCGCACGGTGATCACGGTGCTGGCCGCTCTCGGCCCGGTGCCGTACGGGTTGGTGCGGATGACCTGGTTGACCCCTTGGCCGCTGTTCGTGCCGGCAACGGAGGCGCTGCCGCCCAGCACCCGGCTCTGGGGCCTGCTGCTGGGGGGCGCCGCTCTGCTGGGAGGCGTCCTCACGATCGGGCTGATCAGGCCCTGGGGCGAGCGTTTCCCCCGCTGGGTACCAGGGGCCGCCGGGCGTCCCGTACCGATCGCGGTGGCGGCGGTACCGGGTGGCTTGGTGGCCGCCGTGGTCACCTCGGCGGCGCTCCCGATGATCATGCTGCTCAGTGTCGAGCCGACCGAGGCCGGGCCCGGTGGGATGACGGCGACGGAGCGGCTGCTCGCTCTCCTGCTGTTCCCGTGCTGGATCTGGGGACCGCTGCTCGGTCTGGCCGTCTGGGGCTACGTCGGACACCGCCGCGGCTCGCGGTTCCCTCTCGGCGCCCGTGACTGCGGAAGCGGCACGCTGAGATGATGCGGCCGTGCGACCAGAGGAACGGGCTCAGCGCGGGAGCGGGATGGCGCTCGACGTCGTGACCCGCACCGCGTGGCTGATGCTGGGCGCGGCGATCGGCATCGCCGCCGTGCTCGTGGCCTTCAGCCTGGGCCAGCTGCTGGTCGAGATCACCCCGATCCCGGCGGCCGCGATGGCGACCACCCTGCTGCTGGTTCCGTTGCTGGGGCTGGTCCCGGGCGCCCGCGAGCTGGAGGTCACCGCAGCCCGCACCATGCTGCGCGTGGCCGACGAGCGCCTGGTGCCCGGCCAGCGAACTCGGCCGCTGGCGCTCTGTCGGCTGGGTGGTGTCGCACCTCGTGCTCGGTCTGCTGGCCGGGTTCTTGTTGTTCGGCGTGGCGGCCGGGGCCGTGGTGGTGGCCGTCAGTGCCCTGGCCGGCGCCGAGGACGTGCTCGCACGCGTCTCCGTCCCGCCGCCGGACGGCCCCGCCGGCACGGTCGCCGTCGTGCTGGTCGCCGTCGCCGCCGTCGTTCGCCTGCCTGGCGGCGGTCTGGGGCCTCGGCGCGCTCGCCGCCCGGCTCGCTCCCGTCTTCCTCGGCGCCACCGCCCGTGATCTGCTGGCGGTGGCCGAGGCCAGGCTGGCGGCCGAGGTCGAGCACGTCCGGCTGGCCCGTGAGCTGCACGACGGCATCGGCCACGCTCTGACGGTGATCGCGGTGCAAGCCACCGCCGGGCGCCGAGGTGCGGTCACCGAACGCCGACCGCGCCACCGAGGCCCTGGAGGTGATCGAGACGTCGGCCCGGCGGGCTCTGACCGAGCTGGACGATCTTCTCGGCGTGCTCCGCGACGAGGTGGCGGAGCCGACCACGGAGCCCGATCTCCGCGGACTGGCCGATCTTGTCGGTGTCCACCGGCGTAACCAGCTGTCCGTCCGCCTGGAGAGCGATCCCGTCGACGACCTGCCCACCCTGGTGTCGCGGTCGGTGTACCGCATCCTGGCTGAGGCCCTCACCAACGCGCAGCGGTACGCCGATCCCGGCGACGTCGCCATCCGCATCCACCGCACCGCCGGCGACCTGCAGCTGGAGGTGACCAGCCCGTTGTCCGCGACAGGCGTCGCCCGCGGACGACCAGGGGGACACGGGCTGCTGGGTGTCCGAGAGAGGGTGCGACTGCTCGGTGGCAGCGTCCGGGCCGGACCCGAGAGCGGCTCGTGGATCCTGCGGGTCGACATCCCTACCGGGGAGTCCCGGTGACGGCCGGCGAGGAGGTCACCGCCCCGACCACCATCACCGTGCTGATCGCCGACGACGAACCGCTGGTCCGCTCCGGTCTCCGGGCGATCCTGGACAGCGAACCGGGACTTCGGGTGCTGGGCGAGGCGGCCGATGGTGCCCAGGCCGTGGCGCTGGCCCGGCGTCTGCGGCCGGACGTGATCTGCATGGACGTCCGGATGCCCGCAGTGGACGGTCTCCGCGCCACCGAGCTGGTGCTCCGACTGGACCACCCACCGCGGGTGCTGGTGGTCACCACCTTCGCCTCCGACGACTACGTGCTGGAGGCGATGCGGGCCGGCGCCGCCGGTTTCCTGCTGAAACGGGCCACCGCCGACGAGCTCATCCACGCCGTCCGCACGGTCGCCTCCAGCGACCACCTGCTGTACCCGTCGGCGATCCGCGACCTCGTCCGCCGGCTCGGTCGACCCGCCGCCTACCGCGGCGAGCCCCTCACCCCTCGCGAGCTCGAGGTTCTCCAGCTGGTGTCCGAGGGACTCAGCAACGCGGCGATCGCCGGCCGGGCTGCGATCGGCGTGGAGACGGTTCGCACCCACGTGGCCGCCGTGCTCCGCAAGCTGCACGCGCGGGACCGCACCCACGCGGTGGTCCTCGCGCTCGGCGCCGGTCTGATCGAGCTGCCGCTCGATCTGAGCTGAGCGCGGCGGTGGAGTCCGTATCGTGTCCGCCATGTACGAGCAGGAGACAGGCAACCCGAGGCTCACCACGGGCGACCCGGAGCGGACGGCCGGGACCGGCACCCTGTTCGCCATCGGGGGTGCCGAGGCCAAGCTCCGGCGCCGCACGCGTGCTGCGGGCGTTCGTGGCCGCCGCCGGCGGTCGCCGAGGCGCGGATCGCCGTCGTGCCGAGCGCCTCCTCGCTGGGCCCGGAGGTGGTCGAGGTCTACCAGGCCGTCTTCGCCGCCCTCGGGGCCGCCTCGGTGGAGGCGGTCCGACCGGAGAGCCGGGCCGACGCGCAGGACCCGGAGCTGGCCGCCCGCCTCGACGACGCCACCGGCGTGTTCATGACCGGCGGCAACCAGCTCAAGCTGAGCAACTTCATCATCGGCACCCCGTTCGCCGACGCCATCCACGCGGCGTACGCCCGCGGTGCAGCGGTCGGCGGCACGTCGGCCGGGGCCAGCATCGTGGCCGACCACATGATCGCCTTCGGCAGCGGCGGCTCCACCCCCAAGCAGCGGATGAGCCAGCTCTCGGTGGGGCTCGGTCTGCTGCGTGGCGCGGTGGTCGACCAGCACTTCGAGCAGCGCAACCGCTACGGCCGACTGCTGTCCCTGGTCGCCCAGTCCCCTTCCCTGCTGGGGATCGGGGTCGACGAGGACACCGCCGCGGTGGTCCGGCACGGCGACCAGCTGGAGGTGGTCGGCCGCGGGGCGGTGACCGTGGTGGACGGCAGCAACCTGATCAGCAACGCGTACGCCGCCCAGCGGACCGCCCCGCTGCTGGTCTCGGGCGCGACCATCCACGTGCTGCCGGCCGGCAGCCGGTTCGACCTGTCCCGGCGGACGCTGGTGCAGCACGTCGAGCCGCTGCCGGACGCGGAGGTGGCCGAGGTCGCGGGCCGCCGAGTCCGACCTGCGCGGACTGGCCCGCGACATCGCCGCTGAGGGCATCTCCCCCACCCACTACGCCCGGCGGCTGCGGCGTGGTGGTCGCGGCTAGCCCCAGCCGACTCGGCCCGACCAGGCCGGCCCGGCCCGCAGACACCACGGGCGGCCAGGTGGAAGGATCAGCCGCGTACCACCGACGCACCATGACGCCCGGCGAGCCCGGGCCGTGAGGAGACCTCGTGACCGACAGTGCCGCGCCCCGTCCGGACCTGAGGATCCTGACGCAGCCGGGTCTACCGGGGACCCAACGTCTGGCACTACGAGCCGGCCATCCAGCTGGTGGTCGACCTCGGCGTCGCTGGAGGACTTCCCGACCAACACCATCCCCGGCTTCACCGACGGCCTGCTGGAGCGGCTGCCCGGGGCTGCGGAACCACACCTGCAGCCGCGGTCGGCGCGGCGGGTTCGTCGAGCGGCTGGAGGAGGGCACCTGGTTGGGGCACGTCTCCGAGCACGTGGCGCTGCAGCTGCAGCAGGCGGTCGGGCACGACATGCGCCGGGGCAAGACCCGCGGCGTGAAGGGCGTCCGCGGTCAGTACAACGTGATCTTCGCCTACTCCGACGAGACCGTCGGGCTGGCGGCCGGCGAGCTGGCGGTCCGGCTGGTCAACGACCTGGTCGAGCACGATCCCGGCGTTCGACTTCGAGGCCGAGCTGGAGCCGTTCATCATCCGCGGCGAACGGTCCGCGTTCGGCCCCTCGACCCAGGCGATCATCGACGAGGCGGTCAGCCGCGACATCCCCTTCATCCGGCTGAACAGCTGCTCGCTCGTCCAGCTCGGTCAGGGCGTGCACCAGAAGCGCATCCGCGCCACCATGACCTCCAACACCTCCTCGGTGGCTGTCGACATCGCCAGCAACAAGGAGCTGACCTTGACGCTGCTGGCCTCGGCCGGGCTGCCGGTCCCCCGCTCGCAGTCGGTCCGCCAGGCCGACGACGCGGTCCGGCTGGCCGAGCGGATCGGCTACCCCGTCGTGGTCAAGCCGCTGGACGGCAACCACGGCCGCGGCGTGATCTTGAACCTGACCGATGCCGACGCGGTCCGGGCCGGCTTCGAGGTCGCCCGGGACGGAGTCCCGCAACGGACTCGGTCATCGTCGAGTCCTACGTCACCGGCAAGGACTACCGCTGTCTGGTGATCGACGGCACGGATCGCCGCCATCGCCGAGCGGGTGCCCGCGCACGTGATCGGCGACGGCACGCTCCACCGTCACCGAGCTGGTGGAGCAGACCAACGCCGACCCGCGGCGCGGGGTCGGGCACGAGAAGGTGCTGACCCGGATCAAGATCGACCAGGCCGCGGTCGAGCTCGTGGCCCAGCAGGGATACGGGATGGACGACGTCCCGCCGGCCGGCGAGATGGTCAAGCTCACCCTGACCGGCAACATGTCGACCGGCGGCATCTCGATCGACCGCACGTTCGAGGCGCACCCGGAGAACGTCGAGATCGCCGAGGAGGCGGCCCGGGTGGTCGGTCTCGACATCGCCGGCATCGACTTCATCGCCCCCGACATCACCCAGCCGGTCCGCGAGACCGGCGGCGGCGATCTGCGAGGTCAACGCCGCCCCGGGCTTCCGGATGCACACCCACCCGACGGTCGGCGACCCGCAGTACATCGCCAAGCCGGTGATCGACATGCTCTTCCCGCCCGGCACCCCGAGCCGGATCCCGATCGTCGCCGTCACCGGCACCAACGGCAAGACCACCACCTCGCGGATGATCGCCCACATCTTCAAGGGCATCGGCCGCAAGGTCGGGATGACCTCCACCGACGGCGTGGTGATCGACGAGCGGCTGGTGATCCGGGCCGACGCCTCGGGACCGCGCTCGGCCAAGATGGTGCTGCAGAACCCGCGGGTGGACTTCGCCGTGTTCGAGGTGGCCCGCGGCGGCATCCTGCGCGAGGGCCTGGGCTACGAGCGCAACGACGTCGGCGTGGTGCTGAACGTGCAGCCCGACCACCTCGGCCTGCGCGGCATCGACACCCTGGAGCAGCTGGCCGACGTCAAGGCGGTGGTGGTGGAGGCCGTGCCCCGCAACGGCTACGCGGTGCTGAACGCCGACGACCCGCTGGTCCGGGCGATGCGTCGGCGCTGCTCCGGACGGGTGGTCTGGTTCACCATGGCCGAGCCGGGCAGCGAGGTCCGGGAGTCGGTCGACGACCACTGCCGCCGCGGCGGCGGGCCGTGGTGCTGGAGCGCAGCGACCTCGGCGACATGATCGTCGTCCGGGAGGGTCGCCGGTCCATGCAGCTCGCCTGGACCCACCTGCTGCCGGCCACCTTCGGCGGCCGGGCGACCATGAACGTGCAGAACGCGATGGCCGCGGCCGCCGCCGCCTTCGCCGCCGGCGCCTCGCTGCACGACATCCGACAGGGCCTGCGGTCGTTCACCACCAACTACTACCTGGCTCCCGGTCGGCTGAACGAGGTCCAGGTGGAGGGCCGCACGGTCATCGTCGACTACGCCCACAACGCCCCGGGGCTGCGGATGCTGGGCGACTTCGTGGACAAGACCGCCGCAGCCCTGGACAAGGCCTCCGAGCTGGGCAAGGTGTAGCCGGATCGGGGTGATCGCCACCGCCGGGGACCGGCGCGACGCCGACATGCGGGAGCTGGGCGCGATCGCGGCCCAGCACTTCGACGTGGTGATCGTCCGGGAGGACGACAGCCTGCGCGGCCGTCGGCGCGGCGAGGTCGCCGACCTGATCGCCGACGGGGTGCGGACGGCCATGGGCGAGGGCGTCCGGGCCAAGCAGGTCGAGATCGTGCTCGACGAGCTCGAGGCCACCCGGCACGCCATCGCCCGCTCCAACCCGGGCGACCTGATCGTGGTCTGCGTCGACCAGCACGCCTCGGTGATGTCGGAGCTGGAGAGCTACGGCCGCCAGGCGCAGCCCGGGGCCCGGCGCGACGACCACGCCAACACCAACGCGGTCTCCGACCCCGACTTCGTGGTGGCGACGGCCGAGCCCGGACACTCCGGTGAGCCGCCGCTGTTCTGAGGGGCTCGGGATCTCGCGATCTCTTCAGCGCTCGTAACCATCCGCGGATACCCTGGCGGCTGCTCCCGGGTTCCGCCGGGTCCCCGCCGCAGGAGATCAGATGAGCTACCCGCCGCCGTACGGCGCCCATCCGCCGGTCCACACCCAGATCGTCACGCAGCCGCACCGGTCCTCGACGGCCCACCTCGTGATCGCCTGGATCATCACCGTGCTTCGGTTGGCTACACCCTGCCCTGGGCGATCGCGGCGACGCGCAACAAGTCGAACACGGGGTCCATCGCCGCTGTCAACATCCTGCTCGGCTGGAGCCTGGTCGGGTGGGTCGTGGCGCTCGTCATGTCCCTGACCAGTGAGCCGCAGCAGACGTTCTACGTCAACACCGCAGTGTTCACCCAGCCTCAGGTCCCTGTACGGCCCGCCCGCCGGACCCGCCGCCCGCGCTCCCCCCGGCCAGCCGCGTACGGCTTGAGCCCCATTGCCGGTCACCAGCCGCTCGACCGTCAGCCGGGTACCAGCAGGACGAGCCGACGGCGATCCTGCCGCCCCCAGCGGACCCGTGGCAGCGGCCTGCCGGAGGATCCGATACCGCTAGCTCCCCCCGCCGAGTATCGCGGATCCTAGCGCGGGGTGAGCAGACCCGCGGGCCACACCCGGCAGTGGCCAGCGCCTCGGCAGCGGCCTTGCGCTTCAGCTCGATCGACGTGCCGATCTCGGAGGCCAGCAGCGGCCGGCTGCTGACCAGCGTGTCCAGGGTGGCCAGCGGAACCACCAGGACGGTCAGCAGATCGGCGGCGATCGCCGTGCTGAGCGCCCGCTCCCGGGTCAGCGCGGTCTGGCCGATGTAGTCGCCGGGCTCGGCCGCACCGAACTGGATCCGGCTGCCGGCGGCCTCGACCATCAGTGCCGCGTGCCCGCTGATGATGAAGCGGATGTGGTCGGGGCGGACCCCGGCGGGCAGCACGACCTCTCCGGCCCCGTACCGCTCGAGCCTCGAGCTGGCCAGGACCAGCTCTCGCTCGGCATCGCCCAGATGCAGGGTGGGCGCCACCACGTCCAAGGCGCGCTCGAGCTGTCCGGGTTCCGCGATGGGGTCGCTGGCGTCGCCGTCGAGGGCGAGCCCACGACGCCGCGCCGCGAACCACAACCAGCTGCGGTACAGGCTCATCGACGAGCCGACCTGCGCAGGTCCGGGCAGCGGGATGGTCACCGAGTAGGCGCCCCCGCCGCTGTACGTCACCGTGGTGGCCTGGTCCGGCACCCTCTCGGGCAGCGACTCCGCCACCTCGATCAGCAGCTGGACGACCTCGTGCGGCGGGTCGTCGGTGGTGAACTTCACGTCGATGCTGGCCCGGTGCGGACCCGCGGGCTGACTCAGGTTGGCGAAGGACGACGTGGCCAGGCTGGAGTTCGGGATCACCTGGACGCCGGTGCCGGTGTCCAGGTGCACGGCGCGCCAGTTGACCTCGATCACCCGACCGGTCACGCCGCCGACGGTCAGCCAGTCACCGATCTGGAACGGCTGCTCGAAGAGCAGCAGCAGACCCGAGATGACACCGCCGACCGCGTTCTGCAGGGCCAGCCCGATGACGATCGAGGTGACCCCGAGGGCGGCGACCACGCCGCCGACGTCGGCGCCCCAGACGAAGCGGAACAGCAGGGCGAGGCCGACGATGATCAGGATCAGCCGAGCGATCTCGATGAAGATCTTCGGAGTCCGCTCCCGCCAGGAACCGCTACGGGCGTTGGCGAACAGCGCGACGTTGAAGCTCGACAGCACCAGGAGGATGAGCAGCAGCCCGAAGACGGTCGCGACCACTCGCACCCAGACCTGATCGGCCGGAGACTGCACGGCGAAGGTGAGCAGGACCAGCAGCCCGGTCACCGGGATCACCCAGTTCCGCAGCAGCCGCAGCGGCCCCACGGCTGGGTGCGATCGCTGCTGCAGCCAGCCGATGACCTCGGTCAGCACCACCAGCGCGAGGGGGATCCCGATCGCGAACGCGATCACCCACCAGATCGTGGCGTCGGCGAAGAAGCTCATTCGGCGGCCAGCCGCCAGACGGACTGCGTCTTGCCCTGCAGCTCGACGGAGCCCGCTTCCACGAAGTTCGCGGTCTCGGCCAGCCGGTCGCGGACCGACTGGCTGACGAACACACCTGACTGCCCGCCGACGTTGCGCACCCGGTAGGCCAGGCTCACCGCGTCACCCCACAGGTCGTAGGCCAGGTTGGTGCGGGCCACCAGCCCGCTGGTCACCGTGCCGCTGTCGACGCCGGCCCGGATCTCGATCGAGGCCCCCTGCTGGGTGTTGAAGCGGTCGACCACCGTCCGCAGCTCGCGGGCGAACTCGACGGCGCGGCGCACGTTGTCCACGCGTGGGACCACGAGACCGGAGGAGGCCAGGTAGCCGCCCCGCAGCGTCCGCACCTTCTCCACCCCGGTCCTTCGGCGGCCTCGTCGAAGCCCGCGCATCAACAGGTTGAGCTGGGTGATCTCCTGGTCGCCGGAGAGCTTGCGGGCGTACGCGTCGAAGCCGATGAGCTCGGCGAACACCACCGCCACGTTGTCGTGCTGCTCGGAGATGGTCTCCTCACCCTGTTTGTAGCGCTTGGCCATCGACTCCGGCATCAAGGTGTGCATCAGCTTCTCGTTCTCGACCGTCTGGGCGTCGATCAGCTCCTGCTTGATCCGCAGGCTGGAGGCCATGTCGTTGAAGGCCGTGCCCAGGTCGCCGATCTCGTCCCGGGAGCCCTGCGGCACCTCCACGGCCAGGTCGCCACCGGCCACGCGCCGGACGGCGCTCACCAACCGGTTGATCGGGCGGGTGAACACCTGAGCCAGCAGCAGCGACAGCAGGCTCACCACCAGCACGATGCCCAGCAGCGACAGCAGCACACCGCGGGTGAAGGCGGTCACCGGGTGCGAAGGCCTCCGCCGCGTCGATGTGGGCGACGATCACCCAGTCCAGGCCCTCGATCTCCAGGGGTGCATAGGCGACCAGGCTGTCGTCGTTGGTGTAGTCGGCGGCCAGGGCCACGCCGGTGCGGCCGGCCAGCGCCTCGTTGACGCCCGTGTACGCCACGGGCTGCAGCTGGACGGTGCCCTTCACCTGGACGATCCGGTCGGCGATGCTGACGGGGGTCCCGTTCTCCACGACCGTGCTGGCGTACTCGTCCGGGTGCTGGACCAGCAGCCGCGAGGTGCTGCGCATCAGCTTGTCGGTGCCGGCCAGGTAGACCTCGCCAGTGGTGCCGAGACCCTGCTGCTCCCACTTCTGGTCACCGGTCATCACGGCGTTGATCTGGTCGATGGGCACCTGGATGGCCAGCACGCCGATGATGTTGGTCGCCGACCCGATCGGCGACATCACCCAGGCGGTCGGCACGTTGAGCGACGGCAGGTAGCGCTCGAAGTCGGTGGTGACGACCTCGTCGAGCGAGCCGTTGCGCAGCACCTCCTGGTAGCTCTTGGACAGCACCGAGGACGCGTACGGCTCCTCGGTCAGCTTCACCCCGAGATCCACGCTCTTGTAGGCGGAGTAGGCGACGTTGCCGTCCCGGTCGATGATCAACGCGTCCTCGTAGCCGAGCGTGGTGACCAACCCGGTGAAGTAGCCGCCCGTAGGTGGCGTTGGCCTTGCTCCAGGCGCTGCCGTCGCCGGCGTCGGTGAGCGCCAGGCCCGCGTCGAAGTCCTCGTAGCTGCGACCGGCTGTGTAGTAGCTCTGCAGGTAGCGCCCGGCGGCCGAGGCCGGGATGAAGGCGTCCGTGGAGTAGTCGAGCCCGGCCCGCTGCTCGATCTTCGGCACGAAGTCGGTGTCGTAGTAGCTGCGCAGCTTCGCCGTCTGAGCCGGGGTGATCGTGCTGGACTGCAGCTCGCGGAAGCCGTCGATGAAGGCGGTGGCCCCCCTGGACCGCGCTCTCGTTGCGCGAGTCCAGGGACACGCCCTGCTGCAGACTGGCGAACTCCCGCTCGATCGCCCCGGTACGCAGCTCGCGGATGGTGGTCAGCTGCTGGAACGCCGCGTCGCGCAGCGAGTTCCGGCCGTTGACGTAGCCGATCACCGAGACCACGATCGAGGAGAGCAGGCTGACCGCCAGCAGCATGATCAGCAGCTTGGACTGGATCGACAACCCGAGCCGACGGCGTGGCCGGGGCTGCTTCGGAGTGGGGTCCAGGGCGGCGGACGGTGGCGCATGGTCGCCGTCGGGCTCGACGGCTGCCGGGGGAGGCGTCGCGGACGTCAGTGCTGCTGCTCACGGGGATTCCTTCGGGGGAGAACACGCAACATATTGCCGAGCGTCACACTATGGGCTGCCTCCGAGGTCTCCAGACCGGATCCCAGTCCTCGCCCACCCTTTGCGGATTTCTGCGGACCCGGTGTCGGTCAGCCGGGCTCGCCGGCCACCTTCCGCCGCAGATCGGCCACCGTGTCTCGCTGACCGCCGTGCTCCACCAGCCAGGCGTCCACCTGGGCCCGGTCCTGGTGGGTCATCACCGCGACCACGTCGCCACCGCGGGCCTGGCCCACCAGTGACGCCAGTCCCTCCACCTCGCCGGGGTGCTCCCGGCTGATGGTGGTGCCTGCGTGCCGCGCGCCGTCGGCGATCAGCGCCCCGAGCTCGGCCATCGGTCGGCCCCGCAGGTACTCGTCCTTGTGCACGATCTCCACCACGTCGGCGGCCAGCCCGGCGATCTCCCCCAGGGTGACGAACACGTCGTCGGAGCGGTCTCCCGCGGTGCCGACGCCGAGCAGCAGCCGACCGCTCGGCGGCTTGATGCCGCGCGCGATCTCGAGCAGGGCCTGCAGTCCCGCCTCGTTGTGGGCCAGGTCGATCACCACGCTGATCTCGCCGCCCTCGACCGGCACCGACCACACGTTCATCCGCCCCGGGTTGTCCTCCCCCGGGTCGAAGGCGCTGAGCCCGTCGGCGACCTGCTCGGCGCTCAGGCCGATGGCCAGAGCAGCCGACGTGACGGCCAGGGTGTTCTCGATGTTGACCCGGCTGAGACCGGCCAGCGTCATCCCGACGTCGACCACCGGCACCACCGGCAGCGGGTCCGCCCCCGGCTGGAGCACCGACACCCAGCCGTCGATCACCGTCGTCACCCGGCCGCCGTCGTCGATCACCGTCCGGGCGGCCGGCGAGTTCGGGTCCAGGGTGAACACCCAGACCCGGGCCTTGGTGCCCAGCCGCATCGCGAAGGTCCGCGGGTCGTCCCCGTTCAGCACGCACCAGCCGGTGGGCCGGGTGATCTTGGTGATCACCGCCTTGACCTCGGCCAGCTGGTCGAGGGTCTCGATGCCGCCGATGCCGAGGTGGTCGGCGCTGATGTTGGTCACCACCGACACGTCGTTCCAGGCGACGCCGACCCCGCGCCGCAGGATCCCGCCGCGGGCGGTCTCGGTGACCGCCAGCTGGACACCTGGTTGCCGCAGCACCTGACCGGCGCCGCTGGGTCCGGAGTAGTCACCGGCCTCGACCAGCTCGCCGTTGAGGTAGACCCCGTCGGTGCTGGACCAGCCCACTGACAGCCCGGTGCGCTGGGCGATGAAGCCCAGCATCCGGGAGGTGGTGGTCTTGCCGTTGGTGCCGGTCACCGCCACCACCGGGATCCGCGGCTTGATCAGCTCGGGGGCGGAACCGGGCGGGGTGCGCGCCAGGCGCTCGGCCGCCTGCTCGAGCACGGTCGCCACGTCGGAACCGTCCCCGGACGCGACCGCGTCCAGCACCGCCGTGACGCCGTCGGCCAGCATCTCGGCCCGGGCGGAGTTGCGCCACGGGTAGGCCACCACCAGCTCGGACACCTCGGTGCCGGGTCGCGACCGGACCGCCAGCCGCCGTACGCCACCGGCCAGCGCCAGCCGGCGGACCAGGTGGGCGACCGCCCGGGCGGCGAACCGCTGCCGGAAGGCCGAGTCGACCGGTCCGGGTCGGGACCGGGCTCAACCCGACGTCCGCGGCGAACCGCTGCGCCTGGTCCAGGTCGAGCTCCAGCAGCGCGCTGATGTCCAGGGTGACCTTGGCGGCGGGCCGGGGGAAGTAGAGGTTGGGGCCGTCCAGCAGCCGCACCTCGACCAGGGACCTGGCCCTGGCCGCCTGCTCACGACCGGGGGCCCCGGTCACCGGCTCAGGCGCCCATCGCGTGCACGCCGCCGTCGACGTGGATGATCTCCCCCGTCGTGGCCGGGAACCAGTCGCTCAGCAGGGCGACGACGGCCTTGGCCGTGGGGCCCTGGTCCTTGGGGTCCCAGCCGATCGGGGCCCGCTGCGCCCAGACCGTGTTGAACTCGTCCGCGCCGCCGATGGCCCTCTTGGCCAGGGTCTCCAGCGGGCCGGCGGCGACCAGGTTGACCCGGACACCCTCGGGACCGAGATAGCGCGCCAGATAGCGGCTGGTGCTCTCCAGCGCCGCCTTGGCCACACCCATCCAGTCGTAGACGGGCCAGGAGATGGTGGCGTCGAAGGTGAGACCGACCACGGAGGCCGGCTTGGCCAGCAGCGGCTTCACGGCCATGGCCAGGGACGTGAACGAGTACGCGGACACGTGCATCGCTGTCGACACGTCCTGGTAGGGCGTGGTGAGGAACTTGCCGCCCAGCGCGGTCTCCGGGTTGGCGAAGGCCAGCGAGTGCACCACCCCGTCCAGCCGGTCCACGTGCTCGCCGACCGCGTCGGCCAGACCGGCCAGGTGGTCGGCGTTGGTGACGTCCACCTCCAGCAGCGGCGGCACCGGGTCCAGCTTCTTGATCACCCGTCCGGTGAGGCTCATGGCGCGACCGAAGTTCGACACGATCACGTTCGCCCCCTCGGCCTGGGCGATCCGCGCCACGTGGAAGGCGATCGACGTGTCCAGGGTCACCCCGGCGACCAGGATGTTCTTGCCCTCAAGGATTCCCACTGCTGTCCCTCCGCGTGCTCGGTGTGATCTGCTCGTACGGCTCGGTGCATCCGCCGTGGCGGCTGCGGTCGAAAACTCTCAGTGACCCATTCCCAACCCACCGTCCACCGGGATCAGGGCGCCCGTGATGTAGCCGGCCGCGTCGGAGGCCAGGAACTCGATGGTGGCCGCGATGTCGTCCACCGCCCCGAGCCGGCCCAGGGGGATCTGGTCGGTGTACTTCTTCACCAGCTCGTCGGACAGCACCGCGGTCATGTCGGTCTCGATGAAGCCGGGCGCGACCACGTTGGCGGTCACCCCGCGCGAGCCGAGCTCGCGGGCCAGGGAACGGGCCAGCCCCACCAGGCCGGCCTTGGAGGCGGAGTAGTTCACCTGCCCGGCCGAGCCCGAGCTGGCCGACCACCGAGGAGATGAAGATCATCCGTCCGAAGCGGGCCCGCATCATGGCGCGGGTGGCCCGCTTGGCCACCCGGAACGAGCCGGTCAGGTTGGTCTCGATCACCGACGACCAGTCGTCGTCGCTCATCCGCATCAGCAGGGTGTCGCGGGTGATGCCGGCGTTGGCCACCAGCACCTCGACCGGGCCCAGCGCCGCCTCGACCTCGGCGTAGGCCGCCTCCACCTGCGCGGCGTCGGTGATGTCGCACTGCACCCCGAGCACCCCCGCCGGGACGTCGCCGCTGCGGTAGGTGGCGGCCACCCGGTGACCTGCGGCGTGCAGCCGCTGGGCGATGCCGCGACCGATCCCCTTGCTGCCGCCGGTGACCAGCACCACGCGGCTCGCGGGGCTCAGGGGGGTCTCGGGTGTCGCTGCGCTCTCGGTCACGGAATCAACCTATCCAGTACGCCTCCCCGTCTGCCACGGTCGGTCGGTCTGCCGCCCGGCCGCGGTGACCAGCGACGTAGGGTGGCGTCGTGACCGGGGCCGACGACCGCTTGGGACCCGAGCGGCGCACCGATCGTCCGACCGGCGCCCGTTCGGGTGGTGGGGTCGCGTTCGGCTCCTCCTCGGTCATCACCAACGCCCGGTCGGCGCGCAGCGAGGAGCAGTCGACCCGACAGCGGCGTTACGCCATCACGATGGCGTTCCGCACCGGCTGCTTCATCGCGATGATCTTCGTGCCCGGGGTGTTCCGCTGGGTCCTGTTCGCCGGCGCCGTGTTCCTGCCCTACGTCGCGGTCATCTTCGCCAACCAGTCCCATCAGCGGGACCCCGACGACGCGGTCAACGGCGGCGTGCCGAGCGATGCCCCCGCCGTGACCACGGGGGACGAGCGGCCCCAGCTGGTCAGCGGCGACGTCATCACCGGCGACGTGATCAGCGGCGACGTGATCAGCGGGGACGTCGAGGAGCCCGATGACCGGGTCGCCTGATCCGCACCCGCTGCTGCGGGGAATCGACCCGCTGCCGACCGGCCCGGACGGACTGGTCTGCTCGGCCAAGGGCTGCCGGGCGGCGGCGGCGTACGACCTGCGGTGGAACAACCCCAAGATCCATCCCGAGGACCGCCGCAAGCACTGGCTGGCCTGTGCCGACCACCGCGCGTCGCTGACCTCGTTCCTGACCTCGCGCGGTTTCCTGCGCGAGGTCGAGGACCTGCCCGACGCCGACTGACCTCTTCCTCAGGAGGAGCCGAGCGCGTGGTTGATGCTGTCGACCACCTGCTGGGGGTCGTCGACAGTGACCACGAGACGGTCGAAGCGCTCAGCCGGATCGAGCGTGATGACGATGGCCCGGTCGTAGCCCGAGATGTTCCAGAACTGCTTCCTGCCGTCGGCGTGGAACGTGCCGGACAGCTTGCCGGGAAGGCCCAGGCCCGGACCTCGCCAGCCTTTCGGCTCATCGCGCATGCCCGGGTCGAAGGTCGCTCCCCGCACGTGCGCGAGCGGGATGGTCAACCGCCGCGTGAACGACCAGATCTTGTCCAGTCCCAACGGCTCGACCACGAGGCTCGCCGCAGTCACCGTGACGTTGTTGTTGGTCATACCGTCCCCTTCTCCTTGTCCAGCTCGGCTCGGGTCAGCAGCCGACCGCCCAGCTGCTCCTCGGTGATGGCGTGCGCTTCGATCAGACGACCGACGCTCTCGCGGACGCGCGGGTCGGTCGGGGCGAGCTCGAGCAGCCCGATCAGGATCAGGTCCAGACGCTCCACCGGCGGCACCCCCGGCGCGTCCGCTGCCTCGAGCACCCGCAGGAACAACCCGAGCTTGCTGCCGAAGACGCCGTACAGGCTTCCCCGGTGCACTCCTGTCCCCTCGACCAGGTGATCGACGGAGGTGGCCGCATACCCCCGTCGACGGAAGACAGCTGCGGCGGCGTCCACCGTCGCCCTCTCCTCGAACTGACGCGGTCGACCCATGCTGGAAGGATAGTAGTTCTAGAACGATTGTTCAAGAACAACTGTTCCAGAATGAGCGCGTTGCCGCCTCCGCTCGGTACGCGCTCCGGTGCTGGCTAGCCGCCGATGGCCGACATGGGTCGGTCGGGCTGGAGGAACGACGGGTCGTCGATGCCGTGGCCGGGACGCTTCGTGGCCACCGCCCGCACCCACTGCTCGGCCAGCTCCTCGTCGGTGGCGCCGGCCCGGAGGGTGGCCCGGAGATCGGACTCGGTGCGGGCGAACAGGCAGTTGCGCAGCTGACCGTCGGCGGTCAACCGGACCCGGTCGCAGGCCCCGCAGAAGGGCTTGCTCACCGAGGCGATGATGCCGACGGTGGGGTCGCCGCCGTCGACCCGGTCGACGTGCTCGGTGCCCCGCACCCGGAACAGCTCGGCGGGGGCGCTCCCCCGGCGGTCGCGGTCCCGCTCGTCCTCCACCAGCGTCACGTGCGCCGACAGCCGCTCCCGGATCTCGTCGGCGGTGATCATCTCCTGCCGGCTCCAGGCGTGCTGCGCGTCCAGCGGCATCTGCTCGATGAACCGGAGCTGGACCCCGGTCCGCAGCGCCCACTCCAGCAGCTGGTACGCCTCGTGGTCGTTGACCCCGCGCAGCAGCACGGTGTTGATCTTGACCGGGACCAGACCCGCGGCCACCGACGCCTCGACACCGGCCAGCACGTCGGCCAGCCGGGGTCGCCGGGTGATCTGCTTGAAGGTCTGCGGGTCCAGCGTGTCCAGCGAGATGTTGATCCGGGTCAGCCCGGCCGCGGCCAGGGTGGCGGCCCGCTCGGCCAGCCCGATGCCGTTGGTGGTCAGCGCGATCGCCGGCGCCGGGTCGAGGTCGGCGATGGCCGCCACCAGCCACTCGAGGTCCCGGCGCAGCAGCGGCTCGCCGCCGGTGAGACGGACGGTGGTGATCCCCAGCCGGGTGACCCCGACCCGGATCAGCCGGAGCGTCTCCTCGTCGGTCAGCACGTCGGCCCGGGGCAGCCAGTCCAGTCCCTCGGCGGGCATGCAGTACTGGCAGCGCAGGTTGCAGCGGTCGGTCAGCGACACCCGCAGATCGGTGGCCACCCGGCCGTACGCGTCCCCCAGCGGCCGCATCGAGGCGGCGTCGGCGGCCGGGGCCGCTGGGCGGATCCGGGGCACGGGGAGCAGGGTCGTCACCGTCGAAGTCTAGGTCGCGTCGTCCTCGGCGTCGCCGCGCGCCTCCAGAGTCTGCCGACGGCTCCAGATCGTGTACGCCGCACCGGCGACCGCGCCGGCGTACGCGAGCCAGGTCAGACCGGAACGGGACAGCACGTGACCGGTCGCGTGGTCCAGCGAGATCCGTCCGGGCCCGGTGAGGGCGAGGGCGGTCGCCGCCAGCGCGTAGGTGGCCGGCAGCTCGAAGCCGCCGGACTGGCCGAAGAACCCGTTCGGGGCGTGCACGCTGCCGGCGGTGACCATGGTGGCCGTGGCGGCCGCCGCAGCCGGGCCGGTGCCCAGCCCGAGGGCCAGCAGCACTCCCGAGCCCGCCTCGCCGGCCCCGGCCAGGGCGGCGTTGAGCTTCGGCGGCTCGAACCCGGCCGAGCCGAGGAACTCGGCGGTGCCCTCGACCCCGCCGCCCCCGAACCAGCCGAACAGCTTCTGGGCGCCGTGGGCGAACAGAGCGGTGCCCACCCCCACCCGGAGCGCCAGCAGCCCCAGGTCGCGGGCGGAGGAAGTGTGGGTGCGTGCCATGACGGCCTCTCTCGTCGCGGAGGTTCGACGCTATGTCACGGCGCGGCGACGGGAACCGCGGCCCCCTGCCGGACGCGCTCGGGATGGGCGTAGAGGTTCATCGAGTCGCCGCGGACGAACCCGGCCAGGGTGAGCCCGGTCTCGTCGGCGAGCTCCACGGCCAGCGAGCTCGGTGCCGACACCGCCACCAACACCCCGATGCCGGCCAGCACCGCCTTCTGGGTGACCTCGAAGGACGCCCGGCTGGAGACGTAGAGGATCGCGTCGGACAGCGGCAGCAGCTGCTGGCGGAGCGCCCACCCCAGCACCTTGTCGACCGCGTTGTGGCGGCCCACGTCCTCGCGCACGCAGAGCACCCGCCCGGCCCGGTCCAGCAGGGCAGCGGCGTGCACGCCACCGGTCTTGCCGAACACCGTCTGCTGCGGCCGCACCAGGTCCGGCGCGGCCAGCAGCACGGCGCTGTCCACCTCGGCGGAGGACAGCTGGTAGCGGGCGACCCGGCTGACCGCGTCGATGCTGGCCGCCCCGCACACCCCGCACGCGCTGGAGGTCAGCACGTTGCGCTGCAGACCCGGGTCCGGCGGGGCGGCACCGTCGGCCAGGGTGACGTCGACGACGTTGTAGGTGTTCACGCCATCGGGTCCACTGCCTGCGCAGTAGCGCGCGAGGACGATCTGGCTGGCCTCGGTGATCACCTGCTCGCTGTGCAGCAACCCGTGGACCAGGTCGATGTCATCCCCCGGGGTCCGCATGGTGACCTGGAACGGGCGGCCGTCCAGACGGATCTCCAACGGCTCCTCGACCGCGACGGTGTCCACCGTCGGCCCGGGCCGGGACACCCCCACCCGCACCACCGGCCGCCGCTGCGTCACCCGCCCCATGAGAGCATCCAAGCAAACCCCACCAAGACGACGAGGAGTGAGACCGTGGAGCTCAGCACCTGGCTGGACGCCGTCTCCGAGAAACTCGGCACCAGCGACGTCGAGCTCGACAACAACGACATCCACACGCTGCTCGACCTGGCGCGTGACTCCGCCCACGAGGTGGAGCGGCTCGCCGCCCCGCTGACCACCTTCCTGGTCGGCGTGGCCGTCGGGCGCGGGGGGACGCTGGGGGCCGCGGCGGCGAGTGTGACGACGCTGACGCTGGACGAGAGCGCCTCGCCTGCGACCGATCCGCCGACCGAGGTCGACAGCGCCTAACCTGGGGGACGTGCGACGGCTGTGGATGCGATGGGCTCTGCTGGTCGTCTTCGTGGTCGCGCTGGCCGTCGTGTTCGTGAACCTGGGCGAGTGGCAGCTCCGCCGCCTGGCCGAGCGCGAGACCCGCAACGCCACCACGATCAGCAACGAGCAGGCACCGGTCAAGCCGTACGAACAGGTCTTCAACCGGGTGATCGTCGACGCCGACCAGTGGCAGCGGGTCACCGCCACCGGCACCTTCGACCCCGACCACCAGTTCGTGGTCCGCAACCGCAACAACGGCGAGGACCGCGGGTACGTCGTGGTCACGCCGTTGCGGACGTCCACCGGGTCGGTGCTGGTCGACCGCGGCTTCATCCAGGTGGTGCCGGGCACGGGTATCCCCGCGGTCGGTCCGGCGCCGCCGTCCGGCCAGGTGACCGTGCTCGGCTACGTGCGACGCAACGAGCAGGGCCGGCAGGGAGCCGTCAGCCCGGTGAACGGCTCGGTCCGGCTGATCAACTCCGACGCCCTGGCGCCGACCATCGGCTACCCGGTGGCCAACGGCTTCATCAGCGCGCTGGAGGTGAGTCCGACCCAGGAGGGCGGCTTCGTCCCGGTGGCACTGCCCGAGCTCAGCAGCGGGCCGCACTTCTGGTACGCCATGCAGTGGTTCATGTTCGCCGGCATCGGCATTTTCGGGATCGTCGTGTTCATCCGCTCCGATCTCCGCGACCGGCGCACCGCCCGGGACAAGGCAGCTGCGGTCGCGGAGGCCGAGGCGGAACGTCAGCGGACCCCCGCCGACACCTGATCCCGTCCACCGTGACGCCGTGCCAGGATCGGGACCATGGATCTGGGACTGCGTGATCGTGTCTTCGTCGTCACCGCCGCGAGCAGCGGCCTGGGCCGGGCGACGGCCCAGCAGCTCGTGGCCGAAGGAGCCAAGGTGGTGCTGGTGGCCCGCCGGGGCGACGTGCTGGCCGAGGCGGTCGACACCTTCGGCTCGGCTCAGGCCGTCTCCCTGACGGCGGACCTGGCCGACCCGGCCACCGCCGAAGAAGCCTGCCGGCTGGCCCTGGACACCTGGGGACGTCTGGACGGCGCACTGGTCAGTGCCGGCGGACCGGCGGCCGGGAGCGCCCTGAGCACGCCCGACAGCGACTGGGTCGCCGGCTTCGAGTCGGTCTTCCTGGCCGCGCTGCGGGTGACCCGCGCCGTGGTGGCGCACGGCACCGCCGAGGACCTGGCCATCGCCTGGGTGCTGTCCACGTCGGTCAAGGCGCCGGTCGGCGGCCTGGCTGTGTCGAACGGTCTACGACCCGGCCTGGCCATGCTGGTCAAGCAGCTGGCCGACGAGCTCGGCCCGGACGGCACCCGGGTGGTCGCCCTGCTGCCGGGAAGGGTGGAGACGGACCGGGTCAAGCACCTCGACCAGCTGTCCGACGATCCGGCTGCGGCCCGGACGGCCGCTGAGCGGGGCATCCCGCTGCGCCGCTACGGGCGGCCGGAGGAGTTCGGTGCGGTGGCCGCGTTCCTGCTGTCACCGGTCGCCTCCTACCTCACCGGCAGCGTGGTGGCCGTGGACGGCGGCGCGACCCGGGCCCTGTGACGGCGGTGGATCGGCGACGGCGGGTGGATCGGCGACGGCGGGTGGATCGGTGACCGTGCCAGCGGCCCTGGGGGCCGTCATCGACCTGCTGCGGTGCCCCCGCTGCGGCGCGGCGTGTGCCCTGGCGGCGGGAGCCGTACGGTGCACGCACGGTCACGCGTTCGACCTCGCCCGGCAGGGCTACGTGAACCTGACCGGCGCCGCCCAGCCGGCCCACGCGGACACCCCGGCCATGGTGGCGGCACGCGCCGAGCTGCTCGACTCCGGTCGCTACGCACCCCTCAGCCAGGCGCTGGTCGCGGCGGTGCCGGCCGACGCCCGCACGCTGCTGGACGTGGGCACGGGCACCGGCCACTACGCAGCCGCGGTGCTCGACGCCCAGCCAGAGGGGCACGCGCTCGGGCTGGACATCTCGGTGGCCGCCTGCCGCCGGGCCGCCCGCCGGCACCCCCGGCTGGCGGTCGCCACCGCCGACGCCTGGGCGCCGCTCCCCCTCGTCGACGCCGGGATGGACGTCGTGCTCAGTGTCTTCTCGCCGCGCAACCCAGCCGAGTTCGCCCGGGTGCTGCGCCCCGGCGGCTGCGTGATCACCGCCACGCCCCATCCGGACCACCTGGCCGAGCTACGCACCGCGTTCGGTCTGCTGGGGGTCCAGGACGACAAGGAACGCCGGCTGGCGGACTCCCTCGGCACGGCCGGGCTGCGCGCGGCCGGACAGTGGGAGGTCGAGGTGACCGAACAGTGGTCCGTGGACGACGCGGTCCGGTCGATCATGATGGGCCCGAACGCCTTCCACACCTCGGTCGAGCAGGTGCGAGCCGCTGCTGAGGCGCTGGTGTGGCCCCATCCGGTGACGCTGTCCTGCGTGATCAGCCGCTGGCGCCGGTGATCACCGACGGGGCTCGGTGATCAGCCGGTGGAATCTGCGGCCCTTCGCAACAGCGGGATCTGAGCCGCGCGCTCCGCCGCCAGCTGCTCGACCGGTGTCGACCTGGTCGCCCCGACCAGCAGGGACTTGATCGCCCGAGAAGCTCCCGGATCGACCGCCAGCAGGGCATCCAGGTAGCGCTCGACTCCGGCGTCGAGATCCTCGACCGTCAGGACGGCGTTCGCCAGTCCGAGGCGCTCGGCCCGGCGGGCGTCCACCGGCCCGGCCGTCGCACAGATCTCCAGGGCGTGGGCGTAGCCCACCAGGTCGACCAGCCGCTGGGTGCCGCCCAGGTCGGGCACCAGACCCAACCGGGCCTCGGCCATCACCAGGACGGCGTCCTCACGCAGGATGCGCAGATCGGCGGCGAGGGCGAGCTGGAAGCCGGCCCCGATGGCCCGACCGGTGATCACCGCGACCACGATCGCCGGCAGCTCGCGCCAGCAGCTGAAGCCCGACTGGAACCCGGCGACAGCCTCCCGGACGGCGTCATCGTCGTTGATCAACAGCTCGCGCAGATCACCCTCGCCGGCCGGGGCCGAACCCCGCAGCATCCGCAGGTCGAGTCCGGCGCTGAAGTCGTCGCCCGCTCCGCTCAGCACGACGACGCCGACGTCCTCGTGCTCTCGGATCAGGTCGGCCGCCTGCGCCAGCGACGCCCAGGTGGCCATCGTCTGGGCGTTGCGGACCTCCGGCCGGTTCAGCGCCACCCGGGCGGTGCGCCGGGCGTCGTCGATGATCAGCTCGACCCCGCCCGGGAGGATCACCTGCTCCATCGGAACCGAGCCGGCTGCGTTCAGCTCTTCGCCGCGGTCTTCCTGCTGGTCTTCTTGGCCGCCGTCTTGGTCGCCGAGGTCTTGGCCGCCGTCTTGGTGGGCGCCTTCTTGGCCGGCGCCTTGGCAGCCGGGGTCTTGGCAGCCGCGGTCTTGGTGGCAGGGGTCTTGGTGGCAGGAGCCTTGGTAGCAGGCGCCTTCTTGCTGGCCGCCTTCTTGGCCGGCGCCGCCGCCGACGTCTTGGCGGCAGTCGTCGTGCTCGGCTTCTTGGCCGGCGTCTTCTTCGCCGGGGCTGTCTTGGCAGTCGTCTTCTTCGCCGTGGTCTTCGTAGCAGGCGTCTTGGCGGCGGGAGTCTTCTTCGCCGTGGTCTTCGCCGGCGTCGCCTTGGCCGCGGCCTTCTTCGCCGAGGTCTTCTTCGTCGCCGGGCTGGTGGCCGGGGCCGCCTTCTTCGTCGTCTTCTTGGCGGCTGCCTTGGTGGCCGGCGCCGTGGCAGCGGTGGACTTCTTGGCCGTCGCCTTCTTCGCGGTCGCCGGGCCGGCCGCGCTGGTGGCCTTCTTGGCGGCACCGCCGGCGGCCCGCTTGGCCCCCCGGGTGGCGCCGCCGCGGCCGCGCAGGGCCACGCCGTGCTCGACCAGGACACCGTGCACGAAGCCGAAGGACCGACCGGCGGATTCGGCGATCTTGCGGATGCTCTGCCCGGACTCGTACTTCTTGGCGTACTGCGCGGCGAGCGTCTCGCGCTGGGCTCCCGTGATCCGGGTGCCTCTGACAACCTTGGCCATTGCGCCTCCTCGAGCGGGTGACTGATCAGACGAAGATCACCGATCAATCACTTTCTAGCACCTTTCCTGCACAATTGCTGCCCCCTGAGGGCCTGTGATCATGGATCAGGGCGCGACGCGCCAGGCGAAGGTCCTTGATCGTCAGGCCGCGATGATCTTCAGCGGGCTGGCCCAGGGTGCCGATAGGCGCCGATGATCAGGCGAGCGTGATCAGATCCGCGTAGTCGGGATTCCACAGATCCTCGACACCGTCAGGCAGCAGCAGCACGCGATCGGGGTCGAGGGCGTCGACGGCACCCTCGTCGTGGGTGACCAGCACGACGGCCCCGGCGTAGCGCCGGATGGCGTCCAGGACCTCGGCCCGGGAGGCCGGGTCGAGGTTGTTGGTGGGCTCGTCGAGCAGCAGCACGTTGGCGCTGGAGACGACCAGCACGGCCAGCGCGAGGCGGGTCTTCTCTCCCCCGGACAGCACCGACGCGGGCTTGTCCACGTCGTCGCCGGAGAACAGGAAGGAGCCGAGCACCTTGCGTACGTCGGTGTCGTTGAGGTGCGGTGCGGCGGTCTTCATGTTGGCCAGCACACTGCGGGAGGTGTCCAGGGTCTCGTGCTCCTGGGCGTAGTAGCCCAACCGGAGACCGTGGCCCGGACGCACCTCGCCGGTGTCGGACTCCTCGACCCCGGCCAGGATCCGCAGCAGGGTGGTCTTCCCGGCCCCGTTGAGGCCGAGGATGACGACCTGGCTGCCGCGGTCGATGGCAAGATCAACGCCGGTGAAGACCTCCAGCGACCCGTACGACTTGCTCAGGTCGACAGCGGTCAACGGGGTCTTGCCGCTCGGGGCGGGGTCGGGGAACCTGATCTTGGCCACCCGGTCGGCCACCCGCTCCCCCTCGATCCCGGCCAGCAACCGCTCGGCCCGCCGGGCCATGTTCTGCGCCGCCACGGCCTTGGTCGCCTTGGCCCGCATCTTGTCGGCCTGGGTCATCAGCTGGTCGGCCTTGCGCTCGGCGTTCATCCGCTCCCGCCGACGACGCTTCTCGTCGGTCTCCCGCTGCTGCAGGTAGCGCTTCCAGTCCATCGCGTAGATGTCGAGCTCGGCCCGGTTCGCGTCCAGGTGGAACACCTTGGTGACCGTCGCGGCCAGCAGACCGACGTCGTGGCTGATCACGATCAGCCCACCGCCGTAGCCCTGCAGGTAGCTGCGCAGCCAGCCGATCGAGTCGGCGTCCAGGTGGTTGGTCGGCTCGTCCAGCAGCAGGGTCTCGGCGCCGGAGAACAGGATCCGGGCCAGCTCCACCCGCCGCCGCTGACCGCCCGACAGCGTACGGAGGGGCTGGTGCAGGACCCGTTCCGCCAGACCCAGGTTGCTGGCGATCCGGGCGGCCTCGGACTCGGCGGCGTAGCCACCGGCGGCAGCCAGCTCGGCTTCAGCGCGCGCGTACTTCGCCATCGCCCGGTCCTGGACCTCCGGGGAGTCGTCGGCCATGGCCACCTCGGCGTCCCGCAGCCGGGCCACCACCGAGTCCAGTCCACGCGCCGACAGGATGCGGTTCTTGGCCAGCACGTCGAGATCGCCGGTCCGTGGATCCTGCGGCAGGTAGCCGACCTGGCCGCCCGGCGAGACCGACCCCGAAGCCGGGGCCGCCTCGCCGGCGAGGATCTTGGTGAGTGTGGTCTTGCCGGCCCCGTTGCGGCCGACCAGGCCGATCTTGTCCCCGGTGGCGATCTGGAAGGTGGCATGCTCCAGCAGCAGGCGCGCACCCGCGCGGATCTCGAGGTCTTTGGCTACCAGCATGGCGGGTCAACGGTTCCACATCTGGGCCCGGGACCCAAACCGGTTGCCCGCTCATCTGCGTCCGCGGTGGCCGCTGGTGGGGAAACACCTCTGTGACCTTCCTCGCACGCCTGCGCACCGGGACGGCGGCCGTCGTCCGTCGGCGGATCGCCGGGCCCGACTTCGAGTCCGCCCACACACGCATCTTCGAAGCCCCGGGACCGCGCTGGTTCGCCCCGGAGGACCCGATCTGGCGGGTCCACGCGGACGCGTCGATGTTCGTCGGCGGGATCCGGGCGCTGCTGCTGCAGTCCCTGCACCCGCGCGCCATGGCGGCGGTCAGCCAGCACTCCGGCTTCCGCGGGGATCCCTGGGGGCGGCTGCAGCGGACGAGCGCCTTCCTGGCCACCACCACGTACGGCAGCATCCCGGCCGCCGAGCGGTTGATCGCGGCGATCAACCGGATCCACGCCGGGATCGAGGGGCGGACGGCGGACGGGATTCCCTACCGCGCCAGCGATCCGGAGCTGTTGGCCTGGGTGCACGTCGCCGAGGTGGACAGCTTCCTGGCGACGCACGATCAGTTCGGGGCGTCGCGGCTGTCCGACCCGGAGCGGGATCGCTACGTGGCCCAGGCGGCCGGGACGGCCCGGCGGCTCGGCGTGCTCGACCCACCCACCACCGTCGCCCAGCTGGCGGCCACGCTGCAGGCGTACCGGCCCGAGCTGCGCATGACCTCGGAAGCTCGGGAGGCGATGGATCTGCTGCTGCGTCATCCTCCCCTGTCGGGCTTCGAGCAGGTCGGCTACCGGTCGATGACGGCCGGCGCGATCTCGACCCTGCCCGCGTGGTCCCGGGCGCTGCTCGAGCTGCCGACGCTGCCGATCGCGGACCGGATGATCGCCCGGCCGGTCACCCGGACCACGCTGGCCGGACTGCGCTGGGCCCTCACTCCCGCGTGAGGTTGACCTTCACCCAGGGGCAGAGCACAGAGTCGCAGTCAGGCGCACCGAGCGCCGACAGCGAGAGGATGACTGGCGTGCTGAGTATCGGGGAGTTCGCCCTCGCGAGCGGGCTGACGGCCAAGGCGCTCCGGCTGTACGACGAGCTCGAGCTCCTGACACCGGCGGAGGTGGACCAGAACAACGGCTACCGCTACTACGCCCCGGAGCAGGTCGAGCAGGCACGCCTCGTGGCGCGGCTCCGCTCGGCCGACGTGCCGTTGGTTCGCATCGCGGCGATCCTCGGGGCTTCCACGCCGGAGGCGGCAGCCGACCAGGTGCTGACCTACTGGCGCCAGGTCGAAGCCGACAGAGCCTCGTCCCGCGAGGTCATCGCCTCTCTCGTTGCCCTTCTCCGAGGACAGGACAGCACGATGGAAACCCCAGCAACAAGCGACCTCGACCTCGCCGCTCTGATCTCCCGCCTCGACGACGAGGTGCCTGACGCCGACGACCTGGCCAGGATCAGCGAGGCGCGGCGGCGCGCCCAGGCCCTGACCGACCTCGGCAACCGGCTCGTCGACCACGTCGTCGGCGAAGCCAAGCGCCGCGGTGCGTCGTGGACCCAGATCAGTGACGTCCTCGCATCGACCAGTCAGTCCGACCGGCCGCGCACCTCCAACGCGTTCAGCCGCTTCACCGACCTGAGCCGACACAGCATCGTGCTGGCCCAGGAAGCCGCGCGGGAACACCAGCACGAGCTGATCGGCACCGAGCACCTGCTGCTGGGTCTGCTGTCGGAACCCCGAGGGCGTCGCGTACGAGGTGCTCGTGGCGCAGACCGGCTCTGAGCACGACGTCCGCGACCTGGTCGAGGCCGCGATGCCACCGTCGGGAACGACTGCGTTGGCGGGCCACATCGCCTTCGGGTCGGACAGCACCAGGGCCATCGAGCAGGCCCTGGCCGCAGCGTCCGACCTCGGCCACGACTGGGTCGGCACGGAGCATCTCCTGCTGGGACTGGCCCGTGCCGCAGACAGCCCCGGGTCGCTGATCCTGCAGGACCTCGGCTTCACTTCGGAGGGTCTGCACGACGCGGTCTCCGCCGCCGTCACCGACCGCCTCTCGACACTTGATCGGGAGGCCGGCAGCGACAGCCGCGACCCATCTCCTCATTGAGTCCGCCAGCCAGATTCTCCCACTACACAAGGACAATCTCGATCCAAAGTCTGGACGAAGGGGGCCTGTTCGACTAGAATCGTACACATGTTCGATCAGTGGTTGGAGGAGTCGCTCGGGGATCCGGGTGCGCTGCTCAGCCTGGCTGCGGACAACCTGGCGACGGAGCGGTGGGCGGGGTGCCGCAAGCTGCTGCTGGCCGCGGCGTGGGCGGACTGCCACGGCGAGACCACAGACCCCGAGCAGGCTGATCGCCGTACGTCGGTGCTGGTGGACCGGTTCGTGCGGATGGGACCCCTCGGCACCCCGCTGGTGGCGGAGACGTGTCCGGCGTCGTTGGCGTTGGCGCAGCAGTCGAGCGTGACCGCGGCCCGGCTGTTGATCGGGGACGCCTTGAACATCCGGCACCGGCTGCCGCAGCTGTGGGAACGGGTCAAGGCCGGGGAGGTGCTGGCGTGGAAGGCCCGCGAGCTCGCCCACCGGACCAGTGAGCTGTCCCCGGTCGCAGCGGCAGCGGTCGACGCGGTCGTGACCGGTCAGGTCGAGCTGCTCGCCTGGGGTCGGTTCGAGAAGCTGCTCGACGCCACCCTGTTGCAGGTCGATGAGAAGACCTACCAACAACGGGCGGCGCGGGCGGCGGCGCAACGGGATGTGCGGGCCACCCAGTCCGGGGACGGGCTCCGCACCCTGGTCGCCCGGGTCGAAGCGGGCGACGCGACAGCGTTCCTGGCGTTGGTGAACCGCGTCGCGGAGTGTCTGGCCGACGACGGTGATGAGGACCCGGTCGCGGTCCGCCGGTCCAAGGCGGTCGGGATCATCGCCTACCAGCCGCGGTTGCGGGACCTGCTGGCCCGCCACGCCGACCAGCCAGACGTCCACCAGACCCCAGACGAGCAGGTTGCCGCGCACCAAGCAGACCCGACCGACCCGTGGGCCGATGATCTGCCGACGGCCGGGTGGGAGACCGCGAGCCACGGCAACGTGCACCAACCATCGTTCGATGATCTCGACGACGACTGCTGGACCAGCCAACACCCCTCACCGGACGAGGATCCGCGCCGGAGGAACCGCCGGTCGACGAGACCGATCTGGCCTGGTATCCTGCAGCAGCGCGACGGTGCGCGTCGAGAGCTCGCCCGACGAGCCCGCCGTCGACGTGGCGCCGACCCCGGAATCGGCGTCGTGATCATGAACACGGCACCAACAGACCTCGTGCCGGCCGCGTTCCGCCGCCCACCGGCAGGTTCCCGTTTCGATCTGCGCCCGTTCACCCCGGCCGAGCAGGACGGCGTGCGGTCCCCGGGTCGTGATCCACGTCCACGTCACCGACCAGACCCTGATCGAGCAGCACGGAGTGGTCCGCACCGAACACGGCCCGATCACCCTGGACCAGTTCCGGCAGTGGCTGACCCAGGCCGATCCGACGATCACGATCCGGCCCGTGCTGGACCCCGCCGCGACCGCGGCGGTCGACGCCTACGAGATCCCTCAACGGCTACGCCAGGCCATGACCGTGCGGCATCCCGGATCGGTGTGGCCGTTCAGCCCCGCCACCACCATCAGCACCGGTGGCCGGCTCGACCTGGACCACACCATCCCGCACACCAAGACCGGCCCACCCGGCCAAACGGCCATGGGCAACCTCGGACCGCTGACCCGGACCGAGCACCGCGCGAAAACCCTCGGCGGCTGGCAGGCCCGACAACCCGACCTCGGCACCTACCTGTGGCGCTCACCCGAGGGACTCATCGCCCTCACCACCAACCAAGGCACCCTCCTGCTCGGCGACCGCCACTGGGCCCACCAGGTCTGGCGCACGGCTGCGGCCGTCCCGCTCGGCTGACGACGTACGTCGGCGCGGGCCGGACATACTGCAGGCGTGGAAGATCGCTACGAGGTCAGGCCCTGGTTCGCCTCCCCGTCCGGGGAGGTGCGCGGGCGGGCGCTCGTGCTTCCCGGCGGCGGGTACACCGTCGACCATCCCGCCCTGTTCTGGGCCTGTCAGGTCCTCGTCCAGGTGGGATGGGAGGTCACCACCATGCGGTGGGACGCCGGCGGCATCACCGACGCCGAGTGCCGGGGCTTCGTCGAACGTGGCGCCGCGCTGCTCGACGCCGAAGCCGGCGATCGGCACACGCTGGTGCTGGCGAAGTCCCTGGGTTCGTACGCGGCGGCGTGGGCGTCGGACCGCGGCTACCCGGCGATCTGGCTGACCCGGTGATGATCGACCCGTTCGTCCGACCCAGCGACCAGACGGTGCTGGAGCTCGCCGACGTCGACCACGCGCTGCACCGATCGGACTGGCGGGGATCGCTGGTCGCGCTGGACGACGCCCTCACCGCCATCGAGACGTTCGCCGCCGCCGTCTGAGCTGACGAAGTCGTGCGACGATCGGTCCCGTGACCCACGATCTCGACCGCTTCGTCGCCGCCCAGGACGCCGGCGGCACCTACGAGCAGGCGTTGGCGGAGCTCCGCGCCGGCCGCAAGACCAGTCACTGGATGTGGTTCGTGTTCCCGCAGATCGCCGGCCTCGGGCGCAGCGGCATGGCCCAGCGGTACGCGATCGCGGATCTCGACGAGGCGCGCGCCTACCTCACCCACCCGGTGCTCGGACCGCGGCTGGTCACCGCGGCCGAATCCGTGATCATCCACCGCGACCGCACCGCCGAGGAGATCCTCGGCGGCATCGACGCGATCAAGCTCCGCTCGTCGATGACCCTGTTCGCGCACGCCGACGAGAGCCAGACGGTGTTCCGGACGGTGCTGGACACCTTCTTCGACGGCGCGGAGGACCCGGCCACGCTGGAGCGGCTCTGACGCCCACCCCAGCTGCAGCCCGAGCGAGATCGCTCAGACGTTGAAGCCGAGCGCCCGCAGCTGGTCGCGGCCGTCGTCGGTGATCTTCTCCAGACCCCACGGCGGCATCCAGACCCAGTTGATCGCGAACCCGTTGACCAGGCCCTCGAGGGCGGTGTTGGTCTGGTCCTCGATCACGTCGGTCAACGGGCAGGCCGCCGACGTCAGCGTCATGTCGATGGTGAGGGTGTTGTCGTCCTCCAGGTGCAGCCCGTAGATCAGACCCAGGTCGACGACGTTGATGCCGAGCTCGGGGTCGACCACGTCCTTGAGGGCCTCCCAGAGGTCCTCCTCGCTGCCGGCCCCGCTGAGCTCGGTCAGGTCGACGTCGGGCAGCTGGTCGACCACCCGGTCCGACGGCCGTACGGTGTCCTCGGTCGGCCTCCCGGGTTCGTGGTGGTCTGGGTCTCGGTCGTGTCGGTCATGATCGTCCCTCCGTCGTCTCCTGCACACCGGTCCGCAGGGCGGCGTCCTTGAACGCCGACCAGCCGAGCAGTGCGCACTTCACCCGAGCCGGGAACCGAGCCACACCGACGAACGCGACCGCGTCCTCCAGCTGCTCCTCGTCCGGCTCGTACGTTCCCTTGCTCTGCATCATGGTCAGGAACTCCTCGTGCAGCGCGAGTCCCTCGGTCACCGGCTGGCCGATCACCAGGTCGGTCATCACCGAGGTGGACGCCTGCGAGATCGAGCAGCCCACGCCCTCGTACGACACGTCGCTGACCACCCCGTCGGCCACGTGCAGGCGAAGCGTCACCTCGTCGCCGCAGCTCGGGTTGACGTGGTGCACCTCGGCCTCGTACGGCTCCCGCAGACCGCTGTGGTGCTTGGCGCGGTAGTGATCCAGGATGATCTCCTGGTACAGGTCCTCGACCTTCATCGTCCCCCTCCGAAGAACCGCTGCGTGTAGCCCAGACCGTCCACCAGGGCGTCGATCTCGGCCTTGGTCGTGTAGAGGTAGAACGACGCGCGGGTCGAGGACTGGACCCCGAACCGCTCGTGCAGCGGCCGGGCGCAGTGGTGCCCGCCGCGGACCGCGATGCCCCGGCTGTCCAGCAGCTGGCTGATGTCGTGCGGGTGGATGTCGGGCAGCGTGAACGCCACAGCTCCCCCGCGGTCGACCGGCTCGCTCGGACCGATGATCCGCAGTCCGGGCACGGTCTTCAGACCCTCCAGCGCGTACGCCGTGATCTCCTGCTCGTGCGCGGCGATCGCCTCCATGCCGATGGCTGACAGGTAGCCGACGGCCGCCCCCAGACCCGACCGCCTGGGCGATCGGGGGCGTACCGGCCTCGAACCGGTGCGGCGGTGCGGCGAAGGTCGAGCCGGTCATCTTGACCACCTCGATCATCTCGCCCCCACCCAGGAACGGCGGCAGCTCGGCCAGCAGGTCGTAGCGACCCCAGAGCACGCCGATGCCGGTCGGACCGACCATCTTGTGCCCGGTGAAGGCGACCAGGTCCGCGCCCAGCCCGACCACGTCGACCGGCAGCTGCGGCACGGCCTGCGAGGCGTCCAGGACGACGGTGGCGCCCACCGCGTGCCCGAGTCGCGACGATCTCCCGGACCGGGTTGACGGTGCCCAGCACGTTGGAGACGTACGTCACCGAGATGATCTTGGTCCGCTCGTTCACCAGCCCCGACGCGGCGGCCCCGGCCAGGTCCAGCCGGCCCTCGTCGGTCACGTCGAACCAGCGCAGGGTGGCGCCGGTCCGCTCGGCCAGCAGCTGCCACGGCACGATGTTGGAGTGGTGCTCCATCACCGAGATGACGATCTCGTCGCCCGGTCGCAGCCGCGCACCCAGCGTGTGCGCACACAGGTTCAGCGCCTCGGAGGCGTTCTTGGTGAAGATCACCTCCTCGGGACGTCCGGCCCCGATGAACGAGGCCACGGCCTCCCGGCCACCCTCGAACGCCGTCGTCGCCTCGGCTCCCAGCACGTGCATGGCCCGGGCCACGTTCGCGTTGTGGTTCAGGTAGTGGTCCTCGATCGCCTCCACGACACAGCGCGGCTTCTGCGAGGTGTTGGCGCTGTCGAGGTAGACCAGCGGTCGACCGTCGACCTCCCGTTCCAGGATCGGGAAGTCGGCCCGCAGAGCCTCGACGTCGAAGGCGATGTCATCCGCCTCCGCCGTCGGTAGCGAGACCGCCGGGGCGCTCATCAGACCTGCTCCGCACCCGCGCCCGCGGTCGCGGCGGCAGCGGCCCGGACGTACCGGTCGTACCCCTCGGCCTCGAGCTGCTCGGCCAGCTCCGCCCCGCCCTGCTCGGCGACCCGTCCGGCCACGAACACGTGCACGAAGTCGGGCTTGATGTAGCGCAGGATCCGCGTGTAGTGGGTGATCAGCAGCACGCCGCGGTCGCCCTGGGCGGAGAACCGGTTGACGCCCTCGGACACGACGCGCAGGGCGTCGATGTCCAGGCCGGAGTCGGTCTCGTCCAGGATCGCGAACTGCGGGTTGAGCAGCTCCAGCTGGACGATCTCGTGGCGCTTCTTCTCGCCGCCGGAGAAGCCCTCGTTGACGCTGCGCTGGGCGAACTCGGTGTCCATCTGGACCCGGTCCATGGCGGCGTTGACGTCCTTGACCCAGGTGCGCAGCTTCGGCGCCTGGCCGTCGATCGCGGTCTTGGCCGTCCGCAGGAAGTTCGCCACGGACACGCCCGGCACCTCGACCGGGTACTGCATGGCCAGGAACAGACCGGCGCGGGCCCGCTCGTCGACGCTCAGGCTGAAGCATGTCCTGGCCGTCCAGGGTGACGGTGCCCGAGGTGATCGTGTACTTGGGGTGGCCGGCGATCGAGTAGGCCAGCGTGGACTTGCCGGACCCGTTCGGGCCCATGATCGCGTGCGTCTCGCCGCTGCGGATGGTCAGGTCGACCCCCTTGAGGATCTCCTTGGCACCGGCCTCGGTGTCGACCGACACGTGCAGGTCGCGGATCTCGAGTGTGGACATGGTTCAGGACTCCTGTGAAGCGGTGTTGGTCTGGTCGGGGGCGGCGGTGAGGTCGACGAGGATCTCGTCGTCGACCACGCGGCAGCGGTAGACCGCCACCGACTCGGTGGCGGGCAGGCCGAGGGGCCGGCCGGTGCTCAGGTCGAAGCGCGAGCCGTGCAGGTAGCACTCGATCTCGCCGTCGCCCACATCGCCCTCGGACAAGGGGATGGCGGCGTGGCTGCACTCGTCGGCGATCGCGTAGACCCGATCACCGGAGCGCACGACGGCCACGTCGACACCGTCCACCTCGACCGCGACGGCGGACTCGGGGGCGAGGTCGGCGAGCGCGCAGGCCCGGACGAGGCTCATCCGTCGAGCCTCTCGGGCGTCCCCACGGTGCCCGCGCCGGCAGGCGTTCCCACGGTGATCGCCAGCTCGGCCTCGAGCGCGGTCAGCAGCGTCTCCTCGATCGAGGGCACGCCGATCCGGCGGATGATGTCGGCGAAGAAGCCGTGCACCACCAGCCGGCGGGCCTCGGCCTCGTCGATGCCGCGGCTGCGCAGGTAGAACAGCTGCTCGTCGTCGAAGCGACCGGTGGTCGAGGCGTGCCCGGCCCCGGCGATCTCGCCGGTCTCGATCTCCAGGTTCGGCACCGAGTCCGCCCGGCAGCCGTCGGTGAGCACCAGGTTCTTGTTCGACTCGTACGTCTCGATGCCCTCGGCCGCCTTGCGGATCAGCACGTCGCCGATCCACACCGCGTGCGCGCCCTTGCCCTGCAACGCGCCGCGGTAGTCCACGTTGGACCGGGTCCGCGGCTGGTTGTGGTCGACGAAGAGGCGGTGCTCGAGGTGCTGGCCGGCGTCGGTGAAGTAGAGACCGAGCATCTCGGCGGTGCCGCCCGGGGCGGCGTACTCGACGCCGGCGTTGATCCGGACGACGTCGCCGCCGAAGCTGACGACCACGTGCTTGAGGCTGGCGTCGCGACCGATCAGCGCGGCGTGCTGGGCCAGGTGGACCGTGTCGTCGGCCCAGTTCTGGATGGTGGTGACGGTCGCCTCGGCGCCGTCCTCCAGCACGACCTCCACGACCTGCCCGTAGCTGGCCGATCCGTCGTGCACCAGCAGCACGGTGGCCCGGGCGAACCGACCGAGCTTGATCACCAGGTGACCACCCCCGGCGGTCTCGGTCCCGTTGCCGTGCAGGGTGATCACGATCGGCTTGCTGACCTCGACCTCGGCCGGCACCTCCACCACCAGGCTGGAGTCGGTCTCGGCGAACACCCGCGCACTGGTCCGGTCGATCGGCACGTAGCCCGACACACCCCGCCAGCCGGCAGCCTCGGCGCCGGACACCGTACGGATCGAGAGGTCGTCGTGCTCACTGGCGTCCACGGTCACCGCGCCGGCGCCGAACGGCGCGTCGGCGTGCAGCCCGCGCAGCCGCTTCAGCGGCGTGAAGCGCCACACCTCCTCCCGGCCGTTGGGGACCGGGTGGTCCTCGACGGCCCAGGAGCCGGCCGGGTGCAGGTGGCTGGCCACCGTGGTGGAGGTCTCCACCGCTCCGGCCACGTTCGGCGCGGCAGCCACGGGGGCGGCCTCGTCTACAACAGTCATTCGTCAGTTCACTTTCTGGCAGTTCGGATGGGGAGCAGCGGTCAGCCGACCGCGCCCTCCATCTGCAGCTCGATCAGCCGGTTCAGCTCCAGCGCGTACTCCATCGGGAGCTCCTTGGCGATGGGCTCGACGAAGCCACGGACGATCATGGCCATCGCCTCGTCCTCGCCCAGACCACGGCTCATCAGGTAGAAGAGCTGGTCGTCGCTCACCTTGGAGACGGTCGCCTCGTGCGCCATCGACACGTCGTCCTCGCGGACGTCCACGTACGGGTAGGTGTCGGAGCGGCTGATCTGGTCGACCAGCAGCGCGTCGCACTTCACCACCGACTTGGAGTGCGAGGCGCCCTCCAGCACCTGCACCAGACCGCGGTAGGAGGTCCGGCCGCCGCCACGGGCCACCGACTTGGAGATGATCGAGCTCGAGGTGTGCGGCGCGCAGTGCACCATCTTCGAGCCCGCGTCCTGGTGCTGGCCCTCGCCGGCGAAGGCGATGGACAGCGTCTCACCGCGGGCGTGCTCGCCCATCAGGTAGACGGCCGGGTACTTCATCGTCACCTTGGAGCCGATGTTGCCGTCGATCCACTCCATGGTGGCGCCCTCTTCGCAGGTCGCGCGCTTGGTCACCAGGTTGTAGACGTTGTTCGACCAGTTCTGGATGGTCGTGTAGCGGCAGCGGGCACCCTTCTTGACGATGATCTCCACCACCGCGCTGTGCAGCGAGTCCGAGGAGTAGATCGGCGCCGTGCAGCCCTCGACGTAGTGCACGTAGGCACCCTCGTCGACGATGATCAGGGTCCGCTCGAACTGGCCCATGTTCTCGGTGTTGATCCGGAAGTAGGCCTGCAGCGGGATCTCCACGTGCACGCCCTTCGGCACGTAGATGAAGGAGCCACCCGACCACACAGCCGTGTTCAGCGCGGCGAACTTGTTGTCGCCGACCGGGATGACGGTGCCGAAGTACTCTGCGAAGAGCTCCGGGTGCTCCTTCAGCGCCGTGTCGGTGTCGAGGAAGATGACGCCCTGCTTCTCGAGCTCCTCGTTGATCTTGTGGTAGACCACCTCGGACTCGTACTGGGCCGCGACGCCGGACACCAGACGGGCCTTCTCGGCCTCCGGGATGCCCAGCTTGTCGTAGGTGTTCTTGATGTCGGCCGGCAGGTCGTCCCAGCTGGTCGCCTGCTTCTCGGTCGACCGGACGAAGTACTTGATGTTGTCGAAGTCGATGCCGTCGAGCTCGGCACCCCAGGTCGGCATCGGCTTGCGGCCGAAGAGCTTGTGGCCCTTCATCCGCAGGTCGAGCATCCACTGCGGCTCGCTCTTCAGCGCCGAGATGTTGGCCACGACCTCGGGGGTCAGCCCCGCAGCGCGGTCGAGCCGGCGGCGTCGGAGTCCGACCAGCCCCACTGGTAGCGCCCGAGGGCGTCCAGGTGCTGGTCCTGCGTCTCGCCGGTGCCGGCGAAGCCGGTTGCCGAGGTGGGGGCGTCGTGTGTCTGGGTCATATCAGGACCTTTCGCTGGTCTGCTCGGTGCGGACGTGCGGGATGTGGGTCGTGCAGACACCGTCGCCGTGGGCGATGGTGGCCAGGCGCTGCACGGGACCGCCGATCAGGCGCGCGAACGCCTCGGTCTCGGCCTCGCACAGCTGGGGGAAGCGTTCGGCCACGTGCGCGACCGGGCAGTGGTGCTGGCAGAGCTGCTCCCCCGCCGCGGACGGGCGGACGGAGGCGACGAAACCGTCGCCGGTCAGGGCGTCGGCCAGCACCTGGGCGGGGCTGGCCTCGGTCGGGGCGGCGGTCAGCAGACCGGCGTACCGGGTCTCCATCGCGGCGACCCGGCTGGCGGCGAACTGCTCCACCGCCTGCTCCCCGCCCTGCGCGGACAGGAACTCCAGCACCTGGACCGCGAGATCGTCGTACGCGGCGTAGAAGCCGTTGCGTCCGGCGTCGGTCAGGGCGAACACCTTGGCCGGTCGTCCCCGACCACGGGCGCCGTACGTACGCTGCTCCCGCGCCACCAGGTGACCGCGCTCGACCAGCACGTCGAGGTGACGACGGATCGCCGCCGGGGTCAGTCCGAGCCGCTCGGCCAGGGCCACAGCTGTGGACGGGCCGTGCTCCAGGATCGAGCGGGCCACCCGCTCACGGGTCGACTCGTCGGTCTCCCGGCCCTCGACCGTCACCGGCCCGGAGGGCAGGGTGGTCCCAGGCGCGTCGGAGACGGGCTGGGAGGATTTCACAACACAAGTGTGCTCTTATTTCCTGGAACCATTCAAGGAAGGCCCCCCTTAGTGGGCTGGCTCACACCAGGTAGTGGCCGGCGTCCAGGTCCTCGAGCAGGGTCGGGCGGCTCGGCGTCCAACCGTAACGCTCCCGGGTGGCCTCGCTCGAGGCCGGCAGATCGAGGGCGAAGAACCCACCGATCCAGCCGAAGTGCGCCGCCGCGTCCTCCGGCGCGACGGAGACGGCCGGCAGCCCGAGCCCCCGACCGATCGCCTCCGCGATCCACCGGGTCGGCACCCCCTCCTCGGCGACGGCGTGCACGACCGACCCGGTCGGCGCCGCCTCCAGGGCGCTCAGCACCAGGTCCGCAGCATCCTGCACGTGGACGGCGGGCCAGCGGTTGCTGCCGTCGCCGACGTACGCGGAGGCGCCGTGCTCCCGAGCCACCTCGACGATCCGGGCGATGAAGCCGTGGTCGCCGGGACCGTGCACGGTCGGCGCGAAGCGGAGCGCGACGCTGTGCACACCGCGAGCGGCGAAGTCCATGGCCAGTGCCTCACTCCCGCCGCGCGGTGAGTCCGGGCCGCTGAACGGCGAGGCGTCCGCCTCGGTGATCCGTCGACCAGGAGCGAAGGCGACCCCGGACGCGAGGAGCAGCGGCCGGTCCGAACCGAGCAACGCGTCGCCGAGGGTCTGGATGGCCGCCCGCTCGGCCCGGTTGGAGCTGGCCGGGTCGGCCCAGTCGTGCTTGTTGGCCAGGTGGATGACGGCGTCGGTGTCGATCGCTCCCCGGCGCAGCGACTCGAGGTCGTCGAGGTCGCCGGACAGCGGTTCGACCCCCTGCCGCCGAAGCTTCTCCGCCGCAGCGGGGGTGCGGGCGAGTCCGGTGACCCGGTGTCCCGCCTCGAGCAGCGCGACCACTGTCGCAGAGCCGATCCAACCGGAGGCTCCGGTGACGAACACGTGCATTGTTCCTCTTCTCCTGGCGCCGTCCTCGGACGTCGTCCCGACCGGACCGGCGCCACCGATGACTGATGTCAGGTTCTGTCATCAGACTACACCCGTGATGTCGTGCCGTGACATCACTAGGATGCGGAGATGGCACGATGGGAACCCGGCACCCGGGGACGGCTGCAGCAGGTCTCCCTCGAGCTGTTCGGTGAGCGGGGGTTCGATGCCGTCACCGTGGCCGAGATCGCCCGACGCGCAGCGGTCACCGAACGCACCTTCTACCGCTACTTCGCCGACAAGCGTGAGGTCCTGTTCGACGGCCAGGACACCTTGCTCGAGGCCTTCACCTCCGGAGTCGCTGCGGCACCGGAGGGTGCCTCACCGCTCCAGCTGGTGGCGGCCGCCCTCGAGCCGGCGGCCGACTTCTTCTCCGACGATCGACGGGCCTGGTCCCGTGGCCGCCAGGCCGTGATCGACAGCGACCCCTCGCTGCAGGAACGGGAGCTGCTCAAGCTGGCCACGCTGTCCACCGCCCTGTCCGGCGCGCTCCGGGCCCGCGGGCTGGGCGAGCAGCGGGCCGGGTTGACCGCCGATCTCACCGTCTCGGTGTTCCGGACCTCCTTCGCGGGCTGGATCGCGCCCGCGGAGACGCGGTCGATGGGGGCGCTGCAGCAGGAGGCGCTGGCCACGGTCCAGGCCCTGACCGCGTCGTGAATCCGGCCCGACCCGGGAGGGTCAGAGCGACGTCGCCAGGATCTCCGCGAGGTCGAACTTCACCGGTTCCTCGAGCTGCTCGTACGTGCACGAGGTCGGGTCCCGGTCGGGCCGCCACCGGTTGAACTGCGCGGTGTGGCGGAACCGGACGCCCTCCATGTGCTCGTAGCGCACCTCGACCACCAGCTCCGGTCGCAGCGGCACGAACGAGAGGTCCTTGCCGTTGTTCCAGCGGCTGCCGGCCGAGTTCTGCGGGGTGCGGTTCCCCTCCTCCTGCTTGGCCCAGGCCCACGGGTGGTCGTCGAAGGTGGTCACCATCGGCTGGAGCTCGGTGAACAGCTCCTTGCGGCGAGCCGCGGGGAAGGCGCCGATCACCCCGACCGAGACCAGCACGCCGGCGTCGTCGTAGAGACCGAGCAGCAGCGAGCCGATGCTGTCCGGGCCGCTCTTGTGCACCCGGTAGCCGGCCACCACGCAGTCGGCCGTACGGGTGTGCTTGATCTTGAACATGGTCCGCTTGTCCGGCAGGTAGCCGCCGGCGAGGGGCTTCGCCACCACCCCGTCCAGACCGGCGCCCTCGAACTGCTCGAACCAGTCCTGCGCCACTGCTGGATCCCGCGTCGTCGGCGTGAGGTGGATCGGCGCCTCGACCGCAGCGAGGGCGTCCTCCAGCGCCGCCCGCCGCTCCGCGAAAGGACGCTGGGTGAGGTCCTCGTCGCCGAGGGCGAGCAGGTCGAAGGCGATGAAGGTGGCCGGCGTCTGCTCCGAGAGGAGCTTCACCCGGCTGGCGGCCGGGTGGATCCGCTGCTGCAGCACCTCGAACTCCAGCCGGTCCCCCACCACCACGACGATCTCGCCGTCGACCACGCACTTCTCCGGCAGGTTGGCCTTGACCGCGGCGACCACCTCGGGGAAGTAGCGGGTCATCGGCTTCTCGTTGCGGGACCCGATCTCGACGTCGTCGCCGTCGCGGAAGACGATGGCCCGGAAGCCGTCCCACTTCGGTTCGAAGGAGAGGTCACCGGTGGGGATCTCGGGCACGGACTTGGCCAGCATCGGCTTGACCGGCGGCATGACGGGCAGCTGCATGGAACTCATTAGACTCTCCAGGTGTCCACGCCCGTTGCCGCCCTGGTCGTCGACCGCCTGTCGGTGACGCTCGGCGGCCGGGCCGTGCTCGACGACCTGTCGCTGACGGCGGCCCCCGGTCGACTCACAGCGGTGCTGGGTCCCAACGGCGCCGGGAAGACCACCCTGATCCGCTGCTGCACCGGGCTGCTGCCTGCCGGCGCCGGCTCGGTGACCGTGCTGGGTCACCCGGCCGGCCACCCCGAGGTCACGGCCCGGGTGGGGCTGATGCCGCAGAGCACCGGCGCCTGGTCCGGCATCCGGGCGGTCGAGCTGCTGCACCACCTGGCGGGCCTGTACGCCCACCCCCACGACGTCGACGCCCTGGTGCGTCGCTGCGGGATCGAGTCCTTCGCCCGGACCCCGTACCGCCGGCTGTCCGGTGGCCAGCAGCAGGCGGTGAACCTGGCCGGCGCTCTGATCGGTCGCCCCGAGCTCGTCTTCCTGGACGAACCGACCGCCGGGATGGACCCGCACGCCCGGCGGGCGACCTGGGCGCTGCTGGAGGAGCTGCGGGCGGCCGGTGTGGCCATCGTGCTGACCACCCACGCCATGGACGAGGCCCAGGCCCTGGCCGACCAGGTCTTCATCGTCGACGCCGGTCGGGTCAGCGTCTCCGGCACCGTCGCCGAGCTGACCAGCGGCGACCGGAGCCTCGAGGACGTCTTCCTGGCCCACACCCACGGGGCCGTCCGATGAGCGTCCCCGCCACGCTCGACCTCACCCCCGCCCCCGGCGCCGCTCCGCCCGCCCGCCGAGTGCTGCGGCAGGCCCGGACCGAGGCCACCTTGCTGGTGCGCAACGGGGAGCAGCTGCTGCTGGCCCTGGTCATCCCGATCGGGCTGCTGGTGCTCGGCCGGATCATCGGCGGGTCGTTCGGCGACCTGGCCGTGCTGGCCCCGTCCGTGCTGGCGCTGGCCGTCTGGTCCTCGGCGTTCACGTCGGTGGCCATCAGCACCGGGTTCGAACGCCGGTACGGGGTGCTGGAGCGGCTGGCCAGCACCCCGCTCGGCCGGACCGGGCTGCTGACCGGCAAGGCAGTGGCCACGGCGGCGGTGGTGCTCGGCCAGCTGGTGGTGATCGCCCTGGTGGCGGTGGTCCTGGGCTGGCGGCCGGCGGCGACGCCGCGTGAGCGTCCTGCTGGCCGTGGTCGCCGTGATCCTGGCCGGGATCGCGTTCAGCGGTCTCGCCCTGGCCCTGGCCGGCCGGCTGCGGGCCGAGGCCACCCTGGCCCTGGCCAACGTGGTCTACGTCCTGCTGCTGGCCGGTGGGGCCCTGGTGCTCCCGCTGGACCGCTACCCCGGGATCCTGGCCACTGTCGTGGGCCTGCTGCCCACCGCCGCCCTGGGCGAGGGACTGCGCGCGTACGCCGTCGGGGCTGCCCCGGTGTGGCCACTGCTCTCGCTGTTGATCTGGTGCGGACTCGGACTGACCGCCGCCTGGAAGGGATTCCGATGGACCTCATGACCGCACCGCCCCGGGCGGGCGCCTCGGGCGTGCTGCGCCTGATCACCGGGGAGACCGCGCTGCGCCGCTGGGCGATCGCCTCGCTGGTGGCCAACATCGCCATCGTGGTCACCGGTGGTGTGGTCCGGCTGACCGCCTCCGGCCTCGGCTGCCCCACCTGGCCGCGCTGCACCGACGACGCCTACATCGCGCATCCCGAGCTCGGCCTGCACGGCGCGATCGAGTTCGGCAACCGGCTGCTCACCTTCGTGCTGATCGTGATCGCCATCCTCACCTGGGTGACCGCGATGCGGACCAGTCTCCGGCCCCGGCGCGGGGCTCGCCGGGTGGCCACGGCGATGGTCCTGGGCATCCCGGCCCAGGGCGTGATCGGCGGCATCACCGTGCTGACCCAGCTCAACCCGTTCGTGGTGGCGCTGCACTTCCTGCTCTCCATGGTGTTGATCACGCTGTCGGTCTGGCTGCTCCGCACCGCGTACCGCTGGGACCGCCGACCGGTCCGGCCGCTCACCGCCGGCGTGGTCACGATCACGTTCGTGGCCATGTGGCTCGCGGTCTGGCTGGGCACCATGACCACCGGCTCGGGCCCCCATGCCGGTGACCTCGACGCCCCCCGGACCGGGTGGGACATCGTGCTCATCGCCCACCTGCACGCGTACGCCGTCTACGCCACCATCGCCGGGACCGCTGTGGCGCTGTGGCTGGCCCGGAGCCGCGCGGTCGTGCTGCTCCTGGGTGTCGAGGTGATCCAGGCCGGGATCGGCCTGACGCAGTACCACCTGGGCCTGCCCATCGGTCTGGTCGGCCTGCACCTGCTGGGCGCCGCCCTCAGCATCGCCGCCGTGGCCAACCTGAGGTTCTCGGTGCGACGGGTGCCGAGCGAGCCGCCGGTCGCCGCGGACCGATGACCGTCCGCGTCGCCTTCCTGCGGGCGGTCAACGTGGGTCGGCGCCGAGTCGCCAACGCCCGGCTGGTCGAGATCCTCGAGGGTCTGGGCTACGACGACGTCTGGACCTTCGTGAACAGCGGCAACGCCGTGTTCACCGCGACGGGGGCTCGGGCCACGTTGGAGAAGACCATCCGCACCGCCCTCGAGGCCGACGTCGGCTTCGAGGTCACCACCTTCGTCCGCAGCGCCACGGAGCTGCGGTCAGCGCTCGACCGGCGGCCCTTCGAGGTCGGTAGCGGCGACACCTACTTCCTCACCTTCCTGCAGGACCGGCCGAGCGCTGATCAGCGCCGGGACCTCGAGGCACTGTCCAACGCGATGGACACCCTCGTGGTCGACGGCCCCGACGTGCACTGGCTGATGCACGGCACGTCCATGGAGTCGACCCTGGTGAAGCGGCAGTGGGACAAGATCCTCGGTCCGGAGTCCAGCACCAGCCGCAACACGACGATGCTCACCCGGCTGCTGGCCAAGCTCGACGATCGCTGACGGCCCTCAGAGCAACCAGGCGGTCTTCTGGCTGCCGTCCCAGCGCCGGCAGGCGGTCACCTCGACCGGCACCGGCCGGTCGGCCGTCCAGTCCAGCGCCACCAGCGCGTCCGAGACCTGGCCGGTGGACAAGCGCCGGGCCAGGGTGACGTGCGGAGCCCAGCGACCGGCCCCGAACTGGCCGTCCGCCTCCGCCCCGCAGACGGCTGCCACCTGCTCCTGCAGCTGCAGCAGCGGGACCGACGGCGTGACCTGACGGACCAGGATCGCCCGCCCCCGGCGGGGGCCGAAGACCATCACCGCGCCGAGCTGCAGCTCCAGCCGCAGCCCGCTCACCAGCGCCGCCAGCGTGCCCTCGGCGGCGGCCGGGACGGCGTCGCCCGCGAACAGGGTGATGTGCGGACGGTGGTGGTCGACGGGAGGCCGGGGGTCGGCCCGGCGCTCGGACGGCAACCCGGCGTCGGTCAGCAGGTTCCACTGGCGACGGACCGCGGCGTCCGCGCGCTCGTCCAGCAGCAGCTCGACCGACTGGGCCACAACAGCTCAGCCGTGAACGAGCGAAGCGAGCAGCGAGCGGCGCAAGCCATCAGACACATTCTGATCCGCGCCGCTGGCCACAGCGGATCAGAAGAGCAGCGGGTCGACGGCGGCGGCCACGAACAGCAGCGCGAGGTAGGAGTTCGACCAGTGGAACAGCCGCATCGGCTTGAGGGCGGCGTCCCGCAGTCCGGCGTCGGCCCGGCGCAGCAGCCCGATGGACTCCCAGATCAGGGCAGCACCGGCGACGACAGCCACCAACGGGTAGAGCCAGCCGGTGGGGGCGATCGGCCACAGCGCCAGGGAGACGGCCACGGTGAGCACCGAGTAGAGCAGGATCTGGCGCGCGACCTCCGGGGCCTCCTTGACCACCGGCAGCATCGGCACCCCGACGCCGGCGTAGTCCTCCCGGTAGCGCAGGGCCAGCGCCCAGGTGTGCGGCGGCGTCCAGAAGAACACCACGGCGAACAGCACGAACGGGGCCAGTGCGATCGACCCGGTCACGGCGGTCCAGCCGATCAGGGGCGGGAAGCAGCCGGCGATGCCGCCCCAGATGATGTTCTGCGACGTGCGCCGCTTCAGGATCATCGTGTAGACGAAGACGTAGAACACGTTCGCGGTCAGGGCCAGCAGCGCCGACATCCAGTTGACCAGGTAGCCCAGCCAGAGCGTGGCGGCCAGGCCGAGCACGAAGCCGAAGGCGGTCGCCGCGACCGGCGACACCACGTGCCGGGGCAGCGGACGGCGGCGCGTCCGGCGCATCTGCTCGTCGATGTCGCGGTCCAGGACGCAGTTGAAGACGTTCGCGCTGGCGGCGGCGAAGCAGCCACCCACCAGCGTGTAGAGCACCAACGCGAGCGGCGGGATGCCGCCGGCGGCCAGGAACATCACCGGCACGGTGGTGACCAGCAGCAGCTCGATGATCCGCGGTTTGGTCAGCGACACGTAGGCGGACAGGACGTCCCGCCAGCGGGCCGACGCGGGGGCGCTCTCGTCCCGCCGGGCGACGGCGTCGGTCGTCACGGTGTCGTCAGCCGACGCCGTCCCGGACACGTCGATGCTCGTCACCAGGGAAGTCTCTCTCGTCTCCTCGAGGCCAGCCGGTCCGGGGGTGGGCCGACGGTCCTGGGTGAGTCTAGGGCCGGATCCGGAGATTCTCACGTCGCCCGGTGGTGACGCCCGCCACCGGCCGACTGTCCGCCGTCGACGGGCGGGTGCCGCCCCCGCGAGGCCATCGATAGTCTTTCGGTGAACATGCCTTCGCGTACGCGCAGCCAGAGTCGGATCCGCGTGCCCGCCATCGGAAGGATCATCGACGTGAACTCTCGCCAGGCCACCGCACCCGTCTTGCCGGAGGGTTGGACCGATCTCGATGTGCAAGCCATCGACACCGTCCGCCTGCTCGCCGCCGACGCCGTGCAGAAGGTGGGCAACGGGCACCCCGGGACGGCGATCAGCCTGGCTCCGGTGGCCTACCTGCTCTACCAGAAGGTGATGCGCCACGACCCGTCCGAGCCGCACTGGCCCGGTCGGGACCGGTTCGTGCTGTCCTGCGGGCACTCGTCGCTGACCCAGTACATCCAGCTCTACCTGGGTGGCTTCGGTCTCGAGCTGGACGACCTGAAGTCGCTGCGCACCTGGGGCTCGCTGACCCCGGGCCACCCGGAGTACGGCCACACCGACGCCGTGGAGATCACCACCGGTCCGCTCGGCCAGGGTGTGGCCAACGCGGTCGGGATGGCGATGGCCGCCCGCCGCGAACGTGGTCTGCTCGATCCGGACGCCGCCCCCGGCGAGTCCCCGTTCGACCACCACATCTACGCCCTGTGCTCCGACGGCGACATCCAGGAAGGCGTCTCCGGTGAGGCCTCTTCCCTGGCCGGCACCCAGCGGCTGGGCAACCTGACCCTGATCTACGACAGCAACCGGATCTCCATCGAGGACGACACCAACATCGCCCTCAGCGAGGACACCGCGGCCCGCTACGCGGCGTACGGCTGGCACGTGCAGACGGTCGACTGGACCCACGGCGACACCTCCTACGTCGAGGACGTCGCCGCCCTGAACGCCGCGGTCGCGGCCGCCGAGGAGGTCACCGACCGGCCCAGCTTCATCGAGCTGAAGACGATCATCGCCTGGCCGACCCCCAAGGCGCAGGGCACCGGCGGCTCGCACGGCTCCGCGCTGGGTGACGACGAGATCGCCGCCACCAAGGAGCTGCTCGGCTTCGACCCGGAGCAGACCTTCGAGGTCCCCGACGAGGTGCTGGCCCACACCCGCGGTCTGGTCGAGCGCGGCCAGGCAGGCGCGGGCCGAGTGGCAGACAGTCCTACGACGCCTGGGCCGCCGCCAACCCCGAGGGCAAGGCCCTGCACGACCGGCTGACCAGGCGCGAGCTGCCGGACGGCTGGCGCGACGCGCTGCCCACCTTCGACGCCGACCCCAAGGGCGTGGCCACCCGGGCCGCCTCCGGCAAGGTGCTGGCCGCGCTGGCGGCTCCGCTGCCCGAGCTGTGGGGCGGCTCGGCCGACCTGGCCGGCTCCAACAACACCACCATGGACGGTGAGCCGAGCTTCCTGCCGACAGACCGGCAGTCGAAGAAGTTCCCGGGCAACCCGTACGGCCGGACGCTGCACTTCGGCATCCGCGAGCACGCCATGGGCTCGATCATGAACGGCATCGCCGTGCACGGCGGCACCCGCCCGTACGGCGGCACCTTCCTGGTCTTCTCCGACTACATGCGCGGCGCGGTCCGCCTGTCGGCGCTGATGCGGGTGCCGGTCACCTACGTGTGGACGCACGACTCCATCGGCGTCGGCGAGGACGGTCCGACCCACCAGCCGATCGAGCACGTCGCGGCGCTGCGGGCCATCCCCGGCCTCGACGTGGTCCGCCCGGCCGACGGCAACGAGACCGCCGAGGCGTGGGCCACCATCCTGGAGCACACCGACCGGCCGGCCGGGTTGATCCTGACCCGGCAGAACGTGCCCACCTTCCCCCGCGGCAGCGACGGTTTCGCCGACGTCTCCGGGGTGGCCAAGGGCGCGTACGTGCTCAAGGACAGCGAGACGACACCCGACGTGATCCTGGTCGGCACCGGGTCGGAGGTCCAGCTCGCGGTGGCCGCCGCCGAGCTGCTGGCCGCCGACGGCGTGCAGGCCCGCGTCGTCTCGATGCCGTGCCGGGAGTGGTTCGACGAGCAGGACCAGGCCTACCGGGACTCGGTGTTCCCGCCGTCGGTGACCGCCCGGGTCAGCGTCGAGGCCGGGATCAGCCTGGGGTGGCGCGACATCGTCGGCGACGCCGGCCGGATCGTGTCCCTCAACCACTACGGCGCCAGTGCCGCAGCCGGTGTGCTGTTCACCGAGTTCGGGTTCACCCCCGAGAAGGTGGCGGAGGCGGCCCGGGACAGCCTGGCCGCCGCCACCGAGTCCACCGCGGCCACGGCCGCCACCACCAAGCAGGCCGCCAGCGGCCCGGTCGGCACCGCCGACGCGGCCGAGGCGCCCGAGGGCGAGAGCTGAGCAGCTCAGCGCCACTGCCCGCCTCCGCCGGGGCCGAGCAGCAGTCCAGGACGAGACGAATCGAGGCACGACGATGAGTGAACGACTGAAGGCCCTCGCGGACGCGGGCGTATCCATCTGGCTGGACGACCTCTCCCGCGAGCGGTTGACCACCAACAACCTGGCCGACCTGGTCGCGGACTCGTCGGTGGTCGGGGTCACCACCAACCCGACGATCTTCGCCTCCGCCCTGTCCAAGGGCGAGGCGTACGACGCGCAGACCGCCGAGCTGGCCGCCCGCGACTCCTCGGTCGAGGACACCATCAAGGCGCTGACCACCGACGACGTCCGCGACGCCTGCGACGTGCTGGCGGCCACGTCGGCGGCGACCAACGGCGTCGACGGTCGGGTGTCGATCGAGGTCGAGCCCGGACTGGCCCGCGACTCCGACGCCACCGATCGCCCAGGCCCAGGACCTGTGGAAGGTGGTCGACCGGCCCAACCTGCTGATCAAGATCCCGGCCACCCTGGCCGGCATCCCGGCCATCACCAAGGTGATCGCCGAGGGCATCAGCGTCAACGTGACGCTGATCTTCTCCCTCGAGCGCTACGGGGCAGTCATCGACGCCTACCTCTCCGGACTGGAGCAGGCCGCCGCCAACGGTCACGACCTGTCCCGGATCCACTCGGTGGCCTCGTTCTTCGTCTCCCGCGTCGACACCGAGTACGACAAGCGGCTCGACGCCATCGGCACCGACGAGGCCAAGGCGCTGAAGAGCAAGGCCGCCATCGCCAACGCGCGGCTGGCGTACGAGCTGTTCGAGCAGACCTTCGCCGGCGAGCGCTGGGAGGCCCTGGCCGCCCAGGGGGCCAACAAGCAGCGTCCGCTGTGGGCCTCCACCGGGGTCAAGGACCCGAGCCTGCCCGACACCCTCTACGTCACCGAGCTGGTGGTCCCCGGCACCGTCAACACCATGCCGGAGAAGACCATGCAGGCCTTCGCCGACCACGGTGAGGTGAAGGGCGACCAGGTCACCGGCCGCTACGACGAGGCGCGCGAGACCATGGCCGCTCTGGAGGCTCTCGGCATCTCCTACGACGAGGTCGTGGAGGTCCTCGAGGAGGAAGGCGTCGACAAGTTCGACAAGTCCTGGGGCGAGCTGGTGGAGACCGTCAAGGCCGCTCTTCACGGCGCCAGGTCGGGGGCGGGCAAGGAGTGACGACTCCGCTCGCGCGCGCGGGGCCAACCCGCTGCGCGACCCGCTCGACCGCCGGATGCCGCGGATCGCCGGACCCTGCGTCCTGGTGATCTTCGGCGTGACCGGCGACCTCTCCACCAAGAAGCTGATGCCGGCGGTCTACGACCTGGCCAACCGCGGTCTGCTGCCGCCCGGCTTCGCCCTGGTGGGGTTCGCCCGCCGGGAGTGGGAGCACCAGGACTTCGCCCGGATCGTGCACGACGCCGTCCGGCAGCACGCCCGCACCCCGTTCCGCGAGGAGGTGTGGAAGCAGCTGTCGGAGGGCATCCGGTTCGTGCCGGGTGAGATCGGTGACGACGACTCCGTCCGCCGGCTGCGGGACACCATCTTCGAGCTGGACGAGGCCCGCGGCACCGGCGGCAACCACGCGTTCTACCTGTCCATCCCGCCGGGACTGTTCCAGACGGTGGTCGACCAGCTCCGGGAGCACGGGCTGGCCGAGCAGCAGTCCGGGCAGTGGAGCCGGGTGGTGATCGAGAAGCCGTTCGGCCACGACCTGGCCAGCGCCCGTGAGCTCAACCGGGTGGTGTCCAGCGTCTTCCCGTCGTCCTCGGTGTTCCGGATCGACCACTACCTGGGCAAGGAGACCGTCCAGAACCTGCTGGCGCTGCGGTTCGCCAACCAGCTGTTCGAGCCGGTCTGGAACAACAACTACGTCGACCACGTGCAGATCACCATGGCCGAGGACATCGGCATCGGTGGTCGCGCCGGCTACTTCGACGGCATCGGCATCGCCCGCGACGTGATCCAGAACCACCTGCTCCAGCTGCTGGCGCTGACCGCGATGGAGGAGCCCACCTCCTTCGAGGCGGCCCAGCTGCGCGCGGAGAAGCAGAAGGTGCTGGCGGCGGCCCGACCGCCGGAGCGGATGGACCTGCACACGGCCCGCGGCCGCTACCGCGGTGGCTGGCAGGGCGGGGCCAAGGTGGCCGGTTACCTGGAGGAGAAGGGCATCCCGGCCAGCACCACCACCGAGACGTACGCCGCCATCCGGGTCGACATCGACAACCGGCGCTGGGCCGGGGTGCCGTTCTACCTGCGGACCGGCAAGCGGCTGGCCCGGCGGGTGACCGAGATCGCGCTGGGCTTCAAGCGGGCGCCGCACCTCCCGTTCACCGCCACCGACACCGAGGAGCTCGGCTACAACGCCCTGGTCCTGCGGATCCAGCCCGACGAGGGCGTGACGCTGCGGTTCGGGGCCAAGGTGCCCGGCACGCAGATGGAGATCCGCGAGGTCAACATGGACTTCGCGTACGGCGGCTCGTTCACCGAGTCCTCCCCGGAGGCGTACGAGCGGTTGATCCTGGACGTGCTGCTCGGTGAGCCGCCGCTGTTCCCGCAGCACGAGGAGGTGGAGCTCTCCTGGCAGATCCTGGACCCGATCCTGGACTACTGGGCGAGTCTGGACACCCCGCCCGAGGACTACGAACCCGGCGGTTGGGGACCGAGCTGCGCCAACGAGATGCTCGCCCGTGACGGCCACGTGTGGAGGCGACCATGAGAATCGTGCGTGAGCGAAGCGATCACCAGCCCTGCGGCAGGCACTCTCATGATCTTCCCTGCCTGACACCACCACCGCGAAGATCTCCGCGGCCCTGCTGCGGGCCCGGCGCAACGCCGGCAGCCCCACGATGGGGATGGTGCTGACCCTGCTCGTGGTCTGCGAGGAGAAGGAGTACGAGTCGGCCCTCAAGGCGGCCATGGAGTCCGGTCGGGAGCACCCCGCCCGGATCCTGCTGATCGTCACCGCCACCGGCCGCACCGCCAGCCTGGACGCCGAGCTGCGGATCGGCGAGGGGACGCCCGGCGAGGTGGTCGTGCTGCGGATGCGCGGACCGCTGGCCGCGCACCCCGCCTCGGTGGTCCGGCCGCTGCTGCTGCCGGACTCCCCCGTGGTCATCTGGTGGCCCGGCAAGGCACCGGCCCAGGGCGTGAACGACGAGCTCGCCTCGCTGTCCGATCCGGCGGGTCACCGACGCGGCCGCCTCCAAGCGGCCGAGGGCCGAGCTGCGGGCCCGGGCCCGGGACTACCAGCCCGGCGACACCGACCTGTCCTGGACCCGGTTGACCCGGTGGCGGGCCCTGCTCGCCGCCGCCCTGGACCAGTACCCGGCGCGGATCACGCGGCGCCACCGTCGAGGGTGAGCGGAACAGCCCGTCGGCCGATCTGCTGGCCGCCTGGCTGCAGTCCTGCCTGAAGGTGAAGGTGGCCCGCAAGATCACCGCCGGCCCCGGGTTGACGGCGGTGCGGATGACCACGGCCGCCGGTGACATCGCCATCACCCGCTCCGACGGCCTGCTGGCCTCCTACGCGGTGCCGGGGCAGCCCGAGCGTCTGGTCGCCCTGAAGCGTCGCGAGACCACGGACCTCATCACCGAGGAGCTCCGGCGGATGGACGACGACGACGTCTACGCCCACGCGCTGATGGCCCTGGTCGCCTACCAGGACGGCGCCTCGCCCGCCCGCACGGCGGCGGCTCGGCCGTCGGCGAAGAAGGCGGCCAGCACCCGGGCGGTGGCGACGGAGACCGCTGCCGAACGGCGCACGACGAAGAAGGCGCGCCAGCGAAGAAGGCGGCACCGGCGAAGAAGGCGCCGCCAAGAAGGCGGCACCGGCCAAGAAGGCCGCCGCCAAGAAGGCAGCTCCGGCCGAAGAAGGCCGCCGCCAAGAAGGCGGCTGCCGGCGAAGAAGGCGCCCCGGCGCAACGGCAGCCCGGCAGCGCCGGCGCGAAGACGGCGGCCACGAAGGCTCCGGCGCGCCAGCGCACGGCCACCAGCGCCGCCGCCGGCGGGAAGGGCTGACCGCGATGACCGGAGTCGAGGTCCTGGTCCACAGCAGCGCCGACGCGGTGGCGGAGGCCCTGGCCGCCCGGCTGATGTCGCGGCTGCTCGAGATCCAGCGGGAGCCGCGGATCCCCGAGGTCGCCCTGACCGGCGGTCGGATCGCCACCCAGGCCTACCAGCTGATGGGCCAGGAGGGGCGCAGCTCGGCCGTGGACTGGAGCCGGGTCGGGTTGTGGTGGGGCGACGAGCGCTTCGTGCCCGCCGACGACGACGACCGCAACGCCCGCCAGGCGCTGACGGCCCTGTCCACGCTGCCGCTGGATCTGGCCCGGGTGCACCCGATGCCGGCCGTCCGGCGACGGCCTGGACCTGGACGGAGCGGCCGAGGCCTACGACGCAGGAGCTCGGCCAGACCGCCTTGGACATCTGCCTGCTCGGGCATGGGACCGGACGGCCACGTCGCCTCGCTCTTCCCCGAGCACCCGTCCTCCTACGCCGACGGCCGGGTCATCCCGGTGCGCGCCTCCCCCAAGCCGCCGCCGGAGCGGACCTCCCTGACGCTCGAGGTGATCAACTCCGCGGCCGAGGTCTGGTTCTGCGTCACCGGATCGGACAAGGCCGCTGCCGCGCGGCTGGCGCTGTCCGGCGCGGGTCCGCTGCAGATCCCGGCCGCCGGGGCGCAGGGCCGGGAGCGCACCCTGTGGCTGCTGGACCGAGAGGCCGCCGCCGATCTGCCGCCGAACCTGGTCTCGCGGGGCGTTCTCTAGCCCGCCGCACCGCGCTGAGTGTGGATTCTTCACCGATGTCGGTGACGAACCAGCACCTCCGGTTCGGGCTGCGGCTCACCACGGCCAGCAGATCGGTGTCGCCCGCGCCCCGCAGCGCGGGCAGCGGCGTGGCTGGCCGCTCCAGCCCCGGGCACAGGAGGATGCGGCGACCTCCCACGCCACCAGGCAGGACCGCTCGGTCACGTCCGCCCAGCCGTACCTCAAGGTGACCTCGCCGTCGAGCAGGGCCGCGTTGTCGCGCCGCGAGTCCCGCAGCCGCTGCCGCGCGTGCATCTCGCCGTCGAGCTCGACGAGGGTGGAACTCGTCGTAGCGCGCGTCCGTGGCCCGCCCCGGCGGACGGGCGGCAGCGTGGTGACGCAGCGTCGCATCTCGCGCAGATGGCGCAGCTCGAGGCGCTGTGCGCCGGACCCATCACCCGGGTCGCCAGCAGCGTCTGGCGACGCCAGTGACTGAGCGACAAACGTCGGCTCGCCACGGTTCGACGCCTGGGCGCCGCTCAGCGGCCAGCTGCTCGGGGACGGATCGACTGCGCCAGCCGCACGACTCCGCGTCTGTGGATGTCTGTGGATGACGCTCGCGGTCGCCGTCAACCTGTGGATGGGCGATCCGTCACCATGTCGGTGACGGATCCCCAGTCAGCGCCACGAGTGGGCTCAGTAGATGACTTCGCCGGCGGCGCGGCGATCGCGCAGCGCCTGCAGGGCTTCCTTCAAGATGTCGGCCGCCTCGGCGTCGGAGCGACGCTCCTTCACGTAGGCGAGGTGCGTCTTGTAGGGCTCGATCTTCGGCGGCGGCGGCGGGTTCGTGGAGTCCAGGTTGGACGGCAGACCGCAGCGCGGGCAGTCCCAGGTCTCCGGGACCTGCGCGTCCGCGGCGAACGCGGGCCGGGTCTCGTGGCCGTGCGCACAGTAGTAGGAGACATACAGCCGAGGAGCGGCGTCGCCCCGTTCGGCCTCTCCCATCGGGCCGGCACCTACCCGGCTGCCGCGGATGGCACTTCCACCAGTCACCCTGCGTCCTTCCTCGTCACGTCACCCTTATGGGATCACACGATCGGACTCGCGTCCGTGTTCCATCTCACGGACTCGCGTCCGCTCGCGCCTCAGGCGCCGAGCTTGTAGAGCAGGCCGAGCGCGACGATGCACGCCAGCCAGATCACCGACACGATGATCGTCAACCGGTCGAGGTTCTTCTCCGCGACGGACGCGCCACCCATCGACGTCGACATGCCACCGCCGAACAGGTCGGACATGCCGCCGCCCCGTCCCTTGTGCATGAGCACGAACAGGGACAGGACGACGCTGGTGAGAACCAACACGATCGAGAAGATCAAGATCGGTGTGGTCATCATCACGATTGGTCCCGAAATCACGCGCGCTAGCCTAACTCACCGAGTGCGGTCCGGAAGAACCCGCGAGCGGGCTCGACCGGACCGGCGCCGGTGACACAGCAGATCGGTCACAGGGCGGGCAGGTCGTAGAACCGGGCGATCGCGGAGAACTCGTCCACGTTCAGGCTGGCCCCGCCCACCAGGGCCCCGTCCACGTCCGGCTTGTCCATGATCGAGGCCACGTTGTTGGCCTTGACCGAACCGCCGTAGAGGACCCGCACCTGGTCGGCGACCGCCTGGCCGTGGTGCTCGGCCAGCCAGCCGCGGATGGCGCCGCACACTTCCTGCGCGTCCTCGGGGGTGGCCACCTCGCCGGTGCCGATGGCCCACACCGGCTCGTACGCGATGACGACCTTGGCCAGCTGCTCGGCGGTCAGATCGGCCAGCGAGCCGGCGACCTGCGCCAGCGTGTACGCGCACGTGCTCGCCCGCCTTGCGGATCTCCAGCCCCTCGCCGACGCAGACGATGGGGACCAGCCCGCGGTTCAGCGCCTGGGCGGCCTTGGCGTTGACCACCGCGTCGGTCTCGTGGTGCAGCTCGCGACGCTCGGAGTGGCCGACGGCGACGTAGGTGCAGCCGAGCTTGACCAGCATGTCCGCGGAGATGTCACCGGTGAAGGCGCCGGCCAGGTGCGGCGAGACGTCCTGGGCTCCGTACGCGAGCTCCAGCCGGTCGCCCTCGACCAGGGTCTGCACCGTCCGCAGGTCGGTGAACGGCGGCAGCACCACGACCTCGCTCTTCGCCGGGTCGTGCTTCTTGTCCTCCAGCGTCCAGGCCAGCTTCTGCACCAGCCCCACGGCCTCGACGTGGTTCAGGTTCATCTTCCAGTTACCGGCCATCAACGGCTTGCGGCTCATGCGGGCTCTCCTTGTCCAGGACTGCCACACCGGGCAGCGTCTTGCCTTCGAGGTACTCCAGGCTCGCGCCGCCGCCGGTCGAGATGTGACCGAACGCGTCGTCGGCGAACCCGAGATGCCGGACTGCCGCCGCCGAGTCGCCGCCGCCGACCACCGACAGTCCGTCGACCTCGGTCAGCGCCTGCGCCACGGCCTTGGTGCCGCCGGCGAACGCCTCCCACTCGGCCACGCCCATCGGGCCGTTCCAGAACACCGTCCTCGCTCCGGCCACGACCGAGGCGAAGACCTTGGCCGACTCCGGGCCGATGTCCAGCCCCAGCTGGTCGTCGGGGATGGCGTCGGCGGCCACCACGGTGGCCGGGCTGTCGGCCTTGAACTCCGGCGCGACGATGATGTCGGACGGCAGCACGATCTGCTTGCCGCCGGACGCCGCTTCGTTCAGGTAGCCCTTGACCGCCTCGATCTGGTCGGCCTCCAGCAGGCTCTTGCCCACCGGGTAGCCCTGCGCGGCCAGGAAGGTGAAGAGCATCCCGCCGCCGATCACCAGGGTGTCGGCGGTCTTGATCAGGTTGGCGATGACGGCCAGCTTGTCGGAGACCTTGGCCCCACCGAGCACGACCACGTACGGCCGGGCGGGGTCCTGGGTCAGGCGCTTGAGCACCTCGACCTCGTTCTCCACCAGCGAACCGGCAGCGCTCGGCAGCCGCTGGGCCAGCTCGTAGACCGAGGCCTGCTTGCGGTGCACGACGCCGAAGCCGTCGGAGACGAACACGTCACCCAGCGCGGCGTACCGGTCGGCCAGCGCGGCACGCTCGGTCTCGTCCTTGGAGGTCTCCCCCGGCTCGAACCGGACGTTCTCCAGCATCGCGACCTCGCCGTCGCCCAGTCCGGCGACGATCTCGGTGGCCGACGGACCGACGGTGTCGGCGGCCAGCTTGACCTCGGCGCCCAGCAGCTCCGACAGCCGCTGCGCGGCCGGGGCCAGTGAGTACTTCGCCTCCGGAGCACCCTTGGGCCGGCCGAGGTGGGCGAGGATGATCACCTTCGCCCCGGCCTCCCGAAGCTGGTTCAGCGTGGGCAGCGACGCCTTGATCCGACCGTCGTCGGTGATCCTGCCACCAGTCCAACGGAACGTTCATGTCGCAGCGGATCAGAACCCGCTTGCCCTGCAGGTCACCAAGATCAGCAACCGACTTCACGATGCCTCCACAGCCGTACGCGTTCACGAGGGCGAACGCCCTCACGAGGTCGAACAGGGACCGGGGCCCCAGCGCCCCAGCGCGCGGGAGCCGGGTGGTCCGATCAGTGACTGATCGGACCGACCCGGCTCCGGCGCTGTTGGTCAGAGGGACTTGCCGACCAGACCGACGAGGTCGACCAGACGGTTGGAGTAGCCCCACTCGTTGTCGTACCAGCCGATGACCTTGACCAGGTCACCCGACACCTTGGTCAGCGGCGCGTCGAAGATGCAGGAGGCCGGGTCGGTGACGATGTCGGTCGACACCAGCGGCGCCTCGCTGTACTTCAGGTAGCCCTTGAGCGGACCCTCGGCGGCGGCCTTGATCGCGGCGTTGATCTCCTCGGCGGAGGTCTCGCGACCGGCCTGGAAGGTCAGGTCGGTGGCCGAGCCGGTCGGCACGGGCACGCGGATGGCGAAGCCGTCCAGCTTGCCCTTCAGCTCCGGCAGCACCAGGCCGATGGCCTTGGCCGCACCGGTGGAGGTCGGGACCATGTTGAGGGCGGCGGCGCGGGCGCGACGCGGGTCGCTGTGCGGGCCGTCCTGCAGGTTCTGGTCCTGGGTGTAGGCGTGGATCGTGGTCATCAGACCCTTGACGATGCCCACCGAGTCGTTCAGCGCCTTGGCCATCGGGCCGAGGCAGTTGGTGGTGCAGGACGCGTTGGAGATGATGTGGTGCACGGCCGGGTCGTAGAGCGAGTCGTTGACGCCGAGCACGACGGTCAGGTCCTCGTTCTTCGCCGGGGCGGAGATGATGACCTTCTTGGCGCCGCCGTCGATGTGGGCCTTGGCCTTGGTCGCGTCGGTGAAGATGCCGGTGGACTCGATCACGATGTCGGCACCCACGTCGCCCCAGGGCAGGTCGGCCGGGTTGCGCTCCTCGAAGACGCGGATCGACTTGCCGTCGACCGAGATGTCGGTGTCGGAGGCGAGGACCTCACCGGGCAGCCGGCCCAGGATCGAGTCGTACTTCAGCAGGTTCGCCAGGCTGGCGTTGCTGGTCAGGTCGTTGACGGCCACTACCTCGATGTCAGCGCCGGAGGCGAGCGCGGCGCGGAAGAAGTTCCGGCCGATCCGGCCGAAGCCGTTGATTCCCACTCGTACGGTCATACGTGCCTTCTCCTCAGGTCAGGAACGGCCCCAGTCATCGGGAGCCGGACCCCACCATAACGAACCTGGCCGGGGCCACAAACGTGCGGTTCGTTCGTCTCACCGGGGCCTCGGAGCCCTGTTGCGGAGGTGGTATCGAACCTGTGCGAGCAGTGGTGCGGCGCCCGCGACCGGGCTCTCAGTCGCCGTCGTCGAGCAGGTCGGCGCTCAGACCGGCCTCGGTGTTCGGGATCCCGAGCTCGACGGCGCGCTTGTCGGCCGTGGCCAGCAGCCGTCGGATCCGGCCGGCCACCGCGTCCTTGGTGAGCTGCGGGTTGTGCAGCTGTCCCAGCTCCTCCAGGCTCGCCTGCTTGTTCTCGATCCGGAGCACCCCCGCCGCCTTGAGGTGGTCGGGCACGTCGTCGCCGAGGATCTCCAGGGCCCGTTCGACCCGGGCGCCGGCGGCCACCGCGGCCCGGGCGGACCGGCGCAGGTTGGCGTCGTCGAAGTTGGCCAGCCGGTTGGCCGAGGCGCGGACCTCCCGGCGCATCCGGCGGTCCTCCCAGATCAGCACGGAGTCGTGCGCCCCCATCCGGGTCAACAGCGCGGCGATCGCGTCGCCGTCCCTGATGACCACCCGGTCGATGTTGCGGACCTCGCGGGCCTTGGCCCCGATGCCGAGTCGTCGAGCGGCCCCGACCAGCGCCAGGGCGGCCTCCGGGCCGGGGCAGGTGACCTCGAGGGCCATCGACCGACCGGGCTCGGTGAGTGACCCGTGAGCGAGGAAGGCGCCCCGCCAGGCCGCTTCGCAGTCACCCAGGCTGCCGCTGACGATCTGGGCCGGGAGTCCCCGGGCCGGGCCGGCCGCGACCGTCCACCAGACCGGTCTGCCGGGCCAACGCCGACCCGTCCTTGATCACCCGGACCACGTAGCGGGTGCCGCGCCGGATGCCGGAGCCGCTGACGATCACCAGCTCGGAGTCGTGACCGAACACGTCGGCCACCTCGGTCCGCAACCGCCGGGCCGCCGCGCCCGTGTCCAGCTCGGCCTCGATCACGATCCGGCCGCTGACGATGTGCAGACCGCCCGCAAACCGCAGTGTGGAAGCGATCTCGGCCTTGCGGTTGCTCGGTCTGGTCACCTTGACCGTCGCCAGCTCCGCCTTCACCTGCGCCGTCATCGCCATCCGAGCATGATGCCACGGGTCCGTACCCCCGGTGGCCGCCACCGTGACGTGCGGACCCCGGATCGTCCTGCCTGCGGGAAAATGTGCGGATGGGCCGACCCGCCGGCGCCCGGCCATGTCGGGTCAGACGCCCATGATCTCCGCGTACGCCGACGCCAGCCGCAGGTGGTCGTGCCGGGGTGATCCGTCGCGGACGCCGAGGTCGGCCACCACCAGCTCGGCCCCCAGCGAGGTCGCCCAGGCCGCGAGGTGCGGGTCGTCGGAGGCGAACCGCTGGTCGGCCAGCACGGCGTCCAGCCGCAGGTCGGGGGCGTGCTCGGCCAGCAGCTCGACGTGCCGGGCGGCGGTGAACCCGGCGGTCTCCCCCGCCGGTTCGAGGTTGAGGGTGAGCAGCCGCTTGGCCGGGGTGGTGCAGATCGCGTCGGCCAGCTCGGGGACCAGCAGGTGCGGGATCACCGAGGTGAACCACGAGCCCGGCCCGAGCACCACCCAGTCGGCCTCGTGCACGACCTGGATCGACTCGGGGCAGGCCGGTGGGTCGCTGGGGACGAGGTGCACGGCGCGCACCTCCGCGGTGGTCTTGGCCACCTGGGCCTGTCCGTGGATGCGCGAGACCTCGTCCGGCGCGAGCGGGTCGAGGCCGATCACCTCGGCCACGATCCCCAGGGGCACGGCCGCCATCGGCAGCACCCGCCCCTCCGCGCCCAGCAGCCGGGCGACCATGTCGAGACCGGCGATCGGGTCCCCGAGGCGCTCCCAGAGGCCCGCGATGAGCAGGTTGCCGATCGCGTGCCCGGCCAGCGCGCCCTCGCCCGGGAACCGGAACTGCAGCACGTCGGCCCACGTCCGGCCCGACTCGTCGTCACCACAGAGAGCGGCCAGGGCCATCCGCAGATCACCCGGGGGGAGGCAGTCGAGCTCGTCCCGCAGCCGCCCGGAGGAGCCGCCGTCGTCGGCCACCGTGACGATGGCGGTCAACCGGTCGGTCACCCGGCGCAGGGCACTCAGGGACGCCGAAAGACCGTGGCCGCCACCGAACGCCACCACCGCGGGCAGCGTCGACTGCCCCAGGTCGAGGGTGGGTCGGGTGGTGCGTCGGGGCGGTCGTCCTTGACCGGTTCTCATCGGGTCACTCTCGGCCCACGTCGCGGTGCAGCACCTTGGTCGCCATCCCCACCTCACGCAGCCGGCGGCCGAACTCCTCGGCCATCGCGGTGCTGCGGTGCTTGCCGCCGGTGCAGCCGATCGCGACCGTCACGAACCGCTTGCCCTCGGTGAGGTAGCCCTTGGTGGTCACCTGCAGCAGCTCCTGCAACCGCTGCAGGAACTCCGCCGCCCCGTCCTGGGCGAGCACGTAGTCCCGGACCGGCGCGCTCAGACCGGTCTGCGGGCGCAGCTCGGGAACCCAGTGCGGGTTGGGCAGGAAGCGGACGTCCACCACCAGGTCGGCGTCCACCGGGATCCCGTTCTTGAACCCGAACGAGACCACTGTGACGCGGAGGGCGTCGTCGGCGGCGTCCCCGTACGCGTGGGTGACCCGCGAGCTCAGCTGGTGGATGTTGATCGAGGACGTGTCGATCACCAGATCCGCCGCCGCCCGCAGGGTGGCGATGGTCTCCCGCTCCCGGGTGATGCCGTCGAGCAGCCGGCCGTCGCCCTGCAGCGGGTGGGGCCGGCGGACCGACTCCTGCCGACGCACGATGACGTCGTCGGCCGCCTCCAGGAACAGGATCTCCGGCATCGTGCCGGCTGCGGCCAGCTCGGTGAACATGGTCGGCAGCTGCTCGAAGAAGGAGCGGGTGCGGACGTCCAGCACCACGGCGAGCCGGTGGATGCCGTTCTCCTTGGCCTGGGTGCAGACCTCGGGCAGGACCGTGGGCGGCAGGTTGTCGACGACGTACCAGCCGAGGTCCTCCAGGGCGTTCGCCGCCGTCGAGCGGCCGGCCCCGGACATGCCGGTGACGACCACGAGTCTCAGCCTGGGCTCGGGAGAGGGCCCGTCCGGTGACTCCGAGACCTCCGGTTCCCCTTCGGTCACGACGACTGCATCACTACTCACCGGGCCATTATCCCGTCAGGACGGGACGATCTCACCGGTGGCCGTGTTCACCGCCTCCCGGGCGGGCGCCCGGTCGAGCTGGGTCTTGATCGCCGAGGCCAGCACCGGACCGAAGCCGGGCACCTGGGCGATCTCCTCCACGGTCGCCGCCCGGAGCTTGCGCAGCGAGCCGAAGTGGGTCAGCAGGGTCTTGCGGCGGACCTCGCCCAGCCCGGGCACGTCGTCCAGCAAGGACTCCACCATCGACTTGCTGCGCCGCGACCGGTGGTGGGTGATGGCGAACCGGTGGGCCTCGTCCCGGAGCCGCTGGAGCAGGTAGAGCCCCTCGCTCGTCCGGGGCAGGATCACCGGCACGTCGCTGTCGGGCAGCCAGACCTCCTCCAGCCGCTTGGCCAGACCGCAGAGGGCGACGTCGTGGATGCCCAGCTCGTCCATGGCGGCCGCGGCGGCGGCCACCTGCGGCGGGCCGCCGTCGACCACCACCAGGGCCGGCGCGTACGCGAACCGGCGAGGAGCGCCGGTGGTGGGGTCGATCAGCAGCGGGCCCTCGCCGTCGACCGCCCCGTCCAGCGGACCGCTGTCGGTCGAGCCCGCGATCGAGCGCTGGTCGTCGAGCAGCCGCCGGAACCGCCGGGTGATCACCTCGTGCATGGCGGCGACGTCGTTCTGCCCGTCGACCGAGCGGATGACGAAGCGGCGGTACTCGCTCTTGCGCGGCAGCCCGTCCTCGAACACCACCATCGAGGCCACCACCTCGGTGCCCTGCAGGTTGGAGATGTCGTAGCACTCCATCCGCAGCGGCGCCGTCGGCAGCTCGAGGGCCTCCTGGATCTCCTCCAGCGCCCGGTTGCGGGTGGAGAGGTCCCCGGCCCGGCTGGTCTTGTGCCGGATCAGGGCCTCACTGGCGTTGCGGGTGACCGTCTCCATCAGCACCCGCTTGTCGCCGCGCTGCGGCACCCGGACGCGGACGGTCGAGCCGCGCTTCTGGGTCAGCAGCTCGGTCAACGAGGTCAGCGAGGTGGGCAGCTCGGGCACCAGGATCTCCCGCGGCACCGCACTCGGGTCCGGGTCGGCGGGGTCGACCTCGTCGTAGAGCTGGAGCAGGAAGGACTCGATCAGGGAGTCGGTGCCGCCGTCGTCCATCCGGTCGGCGACCCAGCCCGCGCTCTCCGCGGATCCGGCCGCCGCGGACGTGGAAGATCTGGACAGCGACCTCGAGCGGGTCCTCGGCCAGGGCGATCACGTCGGCGTCGGTGCGGTCCTCGAACACGACCGCGTTGCGGTCCATCGCCTTCTGCAGGGCGCCGATGTCGTCCCGCAGCCGGCCGGCGCGCTCGAACTCGAGCTCGTCGCTGGCCTGACGCATCTGCGTCTCCAGCCGCTTCACGTACGCGGTGCCGTCGCTGGCCATGAACGAGCAGAAGTCCTCGACGATCTCCCGGTGCTCGGCGGCGTCGACCCTGCCGACGCAGGGCGCGGCGCACTTGCCGATGTAGCCGAGCAGGCAGGGGCGACCGATCTGCTGGTGGTTCTTGAACACCCCGGGGCGGCAGGACCGCATCGGGAACACCCGGAGCAGCTGGTCGACGGTCTCGCGGATCGCCCAGGCGTGGGAGTACGGACCGAAGTAGCGGTTGCCCTTGCGCTTCGGCCCGCGCCCCACCGTCACCCGCGGGAACTCCTCGGACAGGGTGACGCACAGCCAGGGGTACGACTTGTCGTCGCGGTACTTGACGTTGAACCGGGGGTCGAACTCCTTGATCCAGGAGTACTCCAGCTGGAGCGCCTCGGTCTCGGTCTGCACGACGGTCCACTCGACCTTGGCCGCGCTCTGCACCATCGTCCGGGTCCGGTAGTGCAGTCCACCCGGGTCGCCGAAGTAGGAGTTCAGCCGGGATCGGAGGCTCTTGGCCTTGCCGACGTAGATGACCCGGTTGTCCGCGTCGGAGAACCGGTAGACCCCCGGCTGCTCCGGGATCGAGCCCGGAGCGGGGCGGTAGGAGACGCGGGGTGGCACGTCGCCAGCCTAGGCGGCACCGTCCAGACAGTGCTTTCGTCCCTCGCTGCTCCGCTGCGTCCCCGTCGCGAGCGGCCGCGCAGCGGAGCGCCCGGTCCTGTCTGGACTGAGAAGCGCGCAGACAACGCCTCACCGTCTGCGCGCGCCGAGGGAAGTCAGGACCAGTCGGCGCGCAGCGGAGCAGCGAGTGACGACTGACTAGCCCGTGATGACGATGGAGTCGCCGGAGGTGACGAACTCCACGGCCGGCAACGGCTCCTGAGCGGGCCCGCTGACCGGGTCGCCGCTGGTGATGTCGAAATGGCTGTTGTGGCACGGGCAGACGATCACGCCGTCCTCGACCGAGCCGACCGGACATCCCTGGTGGGTGCAGATCGCGCTGAAGGCCTTGAACTCGCCGTCCTTGGGCTGGGTGACGACGTACTTCTCGTCGACCACCAGGCCACCGCCCACGGCCACCTCGGAGATCGGCCACCGTGGTGCCGGCCGGCGCCTCGCTGCTGGCCTCGGCCGACGGGCTCGCCGACGACGCGCTCGGGGACGCCGCCGCCGAGGACTCGGCCGCTGACGCCTCCGCCGACGTCGCGCCCGCGCTCGGCGTGGTGGTGGACGAGTCGGCGCTGCACGCGGCCAGCGCGACCGCCCCGCCGGACAGGGCCACCAGGCCGGCGGCCCGCAGCACCGTACGGCGCCCGCAGCAGGTGGTCGAGGTCGCTGGCGGTCGTGCGACTCTCGGGGCGGCGTCGCCTCGGCGGTGGGGGTCGGCGTGGTCGTCGACATGAGGGCTCCTCGTAGGGGGTCGGGGTAGCTCGTTGGATGACGATTCAACCAACCGACTCTGTCAGGAACCTGTGAGGGTCACCGGCCTCGACGCGCGATCAGCCGACGTCGTCGTCCGACCGGCCCCGCACCCGGCGGTACTCCGCCGGGCTCACGCCGACCCGCTGGGTGAACTGGCGGGTGAAGTAGAAGACGTCGCGGTAGCCCAGCCGCTCGGCGACGACCTTGATCGGATCGTCGGAGATCTCCAGCTGCCGTTGCGCCGCCAGCACCTTCGACTCCAGGTGGAAGTCGTGCAGCGAGCCGCCAGTGGCCTGCTGGAACCGGCGCCGCAACGTGCTCAGCGACATGTTGGCTCGCCTGCGCCACCGCGCGGTAGTCGGGCGGCTGCGGCCCGGCCAGCACCGACATCACCTGCGGGAGCCAGGAGGGTACGTCCGGGTCGGCGCTGTTGCGCTCGTCGGCCCAGTCGAGCAGGAACCGCTCCAGCACGTTCGCCGCCCGCAGCCGGGCCCGGCGCTCCGGCCGCCGGGAGAGCGCTGATCGCCTCCGTCAGGGTGTCGACGAAACCCTGCGTCTGGTCGGCCCTGATCTGCAGGGGCGCCCGCGGCCACAGCCCCGCCGCGTCCCAGTCGGCCACGCGCGGGCCCGACACGGCCAGCCACCGGTGGTCCCACGCCTGTCCCGCGGGGCCACTCGTGGAACCGGATCCGCGGCCCGGGAAAGCACGGCCACAGCCAGGGGCCGTGCATCTCGTACCGGGTGGTGCCGTAGAAGAGCTCGACCGTTCCCCGCACCATCAGCTGCACCGTGTGGTAGCCGAACCGCTTGTCGACGGTGTCGATGCACTCCTCGCGGTGTCCACCGTGCAGGAACACCGTGCTGTCGGTCGTCCACGTCCCACCGGCAGCGACCACGACGAGGACCCTACGCGGTCCCCCGCCGTCGTCGCGATCCGTCCTGCTCGTCGATGATCTTGGTTCGATCGTGCAAAGACCTGGGCGGAACGTCCATGGTCACGGCTTCGGCGGTGCCGGAGAGTGAACCCGACGACACAGCTCAGGAGAGAGAGATCGTGACCACCCTCGAACACCAGCCCCTGGTACGCCCGCTGCAGCTGACCGACAGCGAGGTGCGCTTCTACCACGATCACGGCTACCTCACGCTGCCCGGCTTCCTCACCGCCGAGGCCGCCGAGCTGCTGCGGGAGGAGGTGCTGACCGTGCTCGAGGCGAACGGGACCCCGCGCGAGGCGCTGACCACCGCCCACGGTTCGGCGGACAAGCTCCAGCAGTGCTCGCAGTACCTGGCGGACTCCGCCCTGGACCACTTGATCAACGGTCCGGACACGCTCGCCGTCGCGTCCCGCCTGATCGGTGGCCAGGCCGTGCGCTACCTCCCGTTCACCGCGGTCAAGAACGGCGGCGGGGGTGGCACGATGCACTTCCACCAGGACAACAACTACACCCAGCACGAACCGGCCACCGGGTCGCTGAACATCTGGGTCGCCCTGGTCGACATGACGCCGGAGAACGGCTGCCTGCAGATCATGCCCGACTCGCACGGACGTCAGCACGAGTCCCGCACCAGCGACGACGGCGACGCCCACCGCCAGGTCGACGTGGACCCGCTGGCCTGCGTGCCGATCCGGATGCGGGCCGGGGACGCGGTCGCGTTCACCCGCTGGACGGTGCACGGCTCGGGCACCAACCACACCGATCAGCCACGGGTCGCGTACGCGCTGCAGTACCACCGCGACGACGTCCGCTGGTACGACGAGGACTCCGACACCTGGCGGCTGCTCGTCGACGAACCGCGCTCGGCCACCCCGCCGGTGAAGGCGCTGGGGCGTTGACCGCCGTCACCGCACGACGACCCGTGGTCACCGTCCGGCGACGCACGTCCAGCAACGACAAGGAGTGCCAGCGATGACTGCACAGCCCATGACCACCGGCGGCGCGGGCCTGAGCCGGCGTCGGTTCCTGATCGGAGCCGGACTGGGTGCGATGGCCACCGGACTGGGGGTGGCCGGCTGCAGCACCGAGCCCGCGCCGGCGACCGGCGGTGACCCCGGCTCGGCTCAGCTGCAGATGACCTGGTGGGGGAACCCGACCCGGGACAAGGCCACCACAGCAGCGATCGCGGCCTACACCACGAGCCAACCCCGGAGTGACGATCAGCCCGCAGACGAGTGAGTTCTCCAGCTACTGGGACCGGTTGGCCACCCAGACGGCGGGCAAGACGATGCCCGACATCATCCAGCACGAGGTCGGCTACCTGAGCGAGTACGCCCAGCGCGGTTCCCTGCTCGAGCTGGAGAAGTACGGGCTGGACCTGTCGAAGTTCGCCGCCGGCACCACCGACTCCGGTCAGGTCCAGGGGAAGCTCTACGGCGTGAACGCCGGGCTCAACACCCCGATCCTGATGGCCAGTCCGGCGGTGTTCGAGAAGGCCGGTGTCGAGCTGCCGGACGACACCACCTGGACCTGGGACGACGCGATGGAGGTCGCCGCCGAGGTGACCGCGAAGACCGGCGGGAAGGTCCACGGGATGACCACCTTCTTCGGCAGCGACGCCTACTTCGGCGCCTGGGTGCGCCAGGACGGCAAGGAGCTGTTCACCGAGGACGGCCTGGGCTTCGAGGCGGCCGACGTGGCCGGCTGGTTCGAGATGATGACGCGCTACGTCGAGGCGAAGGCGCTGCCGTCGGCCTCGCGGATCGGCGAGGAGGCGACCAAGTCGCTGGACCAGAGTGCGCTGGTCCTCGGCACCGCCGCCATCAGCCCCTACTGGTCCAACCAGGTCCAGTCGGTGAACGACGCGTCCGGGGAGACGATGCGGATCCTGCGGTTCCCCAGCCGCTCGGGCCAGGCGACGGAGCGACAGGCCTGGTACAAGGCCTCCATGCTGTGGGCGGCCTCGGCCACCACGGCCAACCCCGAGGCGGCCGTGGCGGTGATCAACTGGTGGGTCAACTCGATGGAGTGCGCCGACATCTGCCTGGCCGAGCGCGGGATCCCGGCGAACACCGAGGTGCTGGCGGGGATCACGCCGAAGCTGTCGCCGGCGCAGCAGTCGGTGGCCCAGTTCATCGCCGACATCAAGCCCGAGATCGGCAGCACGCCGATCGTGGTCCCGCCCGGTGGCAGCACCCTGCCGCTGGTGCTGACCCGGCTCAGCACCGAGGTCCTCTTCGGTCGGACGTCGGCCAAGGACGCCGGTCAGCAGGTGGTCGACGAGGTGTCGTCCAACCTGACCACCTGAGGTCGTCGGCCGAGGACGTTCGCCAGCGTGCCTCAACGCGCGCGCCTCCGGCACGACCAACCCGGTCTCGTACGCCAGCACGACGGCCTGCACCCGGTCGCGGAGACCCAGCTTGGTCAGCACCCGACCGACGTGGGTCTTCACCGTGCTCTCCTCGACCACGAGGCGGCCGGCGATCTCCCCGTTGGAGAGTCCCTCGGCGATCAGCCGCAGCACGTCGAGCTCCCGGGCCGTCAGCGGGGCCAACCGCTCGGGCACGGCGGCCGCGGCGGTGGGCGTGGGCCGCAGCGCCCGGGTGAAGGTGCCGATCAGACGCCGGGTGACGGCGGGATCGATCAACGCGTCACCGGCCGCCACCGACCGGACCGCGCTGACCAGCTGCTCGGCCGGGGCGTCCTTGAGCAGGAAGCCGCTGGCCCCTCCGCGGAGCGCCTCGTAGACGTACTCGTCGGAGTCGAAGGTGGTCAAGATCAACACCCGGGCGGCGGTCCGGGACAGCACCGACCTGGTCGCCTGCAGACCGTCCAGCCGAGGCATCCGGATGTCCATCAGCACCACGTCGGGCTGGAGCGCCACCGCCCGCTCGATCGCCTCCACCCCGTCGGCCGCCTCCCCCACCACGTCGATGCCACCGGCGGCGCCGATGATCACCCGGAAGCCCGTCCGTACGAGACGCTGGTCGTCGGCGATCAGGAGGCGGATCGGTGACGACTCACCCAGCTCCACCGCCACCTCCACCGATCGTGTGTCGTCAGCGTACGGGTTCGGTCGGGGCCCGTGATCCTTCTTCAGGAGGAGGATCGGCCATCCGCCTCCCCCTGCTGGGGACCCCTTCGGGATGGCCCCTCCCCTCCGTCCGGAGAAGGAGCAGGAACCCACAGATCCCCCCGTACGGGGACGTGCCGACCCCCGCTGTCGCCGCAGACTCCTGTCACCGCCGGTCCACCAGGGCCCGGACGGAGCGACAGGAGCCGATCATGACCAACCTCACGACCCGCTCGGCAGCGGGCACCCGCACCGAACCGACCACCCCCGCACCGATGACGCTCGGTCGCCGACTGCTCTGGCTGGGACCCACCGGGATCATCCTGGCCGTCGGCCTCAGCGTGGTCGAGTGGGTGGTGGTGCGCGGGCCGGGCGTCGAGGCCGGCGTGCCCGCCGCCCTCCTCGCCCTGACGATGACCGCACCGGTCGCCCTCGCCCGCCGGTGGCCGGTGCCGGCTGCCGCGATCGTCGCCGTGGCCGCGCTGGTCAACGGGCTGCTGTTCCCCGACCTGGTCCGCTGCGCGGGCGCCTTCCCGGCGGCTCTCTACATCGCGTTCGCCGTCGGGGCGCGGGGCCGGGAGACCGGCCGTGGCTGGAGCTGGACAGTGGTCGGTCTGGTGATGACGGTCGGCGGCCTGCTGGCCCAGTGGCGCGGCGACGCCGCCCTCAACGGGGACGCCTCCTTCCTGCCCTTCGGTCTCGGCCTGGCTCTGGTGTGCTGCGGAGCGGGCATCGGCTGGTCACAGGTCGCTGGTCGCCTCGCGGCCGGCCGCCGCACGGCCGAGATCGGTGCCTGACAGTGGCGGGCCGTTCCCGGACCGGCCGGACCGGGACGGCACGGGGCTGGTCGGGACCGTTGCTGGCGCCGGCCGCCCCCGGGGCGGACAATGCCGAGCAGACGACAGCGCGGCGAGGTGAGGGCATGGCCGTCCAGGTAGGTCCCCCCGGGGTCGAGGCACCGGTGACCCGGCGCCCGCCGAGCCGACCGTCGGCGCCGGCCTGGCTGCAGACCGTCGGGGTCGGCAACCTGCTCGCCACGGCCCTGTTCTCCGTGACCTCGTTCTGGCTGGTCTCGACCCAGCCGGGCCGGGGCGGCGGCTGGACCTACCTCCTCGTCCTGCTCGCCGTCCTGCCGCTGCTGGCCATGCGCCGGCACCCGGTGGCCGCGCCGATCGCCGTAGCGGCGGCGACGCTCCTCACCCAGGTCGCCGTCGGTCCGCTGATCACCTGCGGAGTGGTGCTGCCGACCATCCTCGTGATGACGTTCCAGCTGGGCTCCAGTCTGCTCAGCACGATCCGACTGACGGCCGGGGGGCTCGGCGTGATCGCCACCGCGTTGATCGAGCTGCTGCTGGATCCGGCTCTCGGCACTGTCGACGCCGCCATCTTCGTCTTCGGGCTGGCGACGGCGTTCTTCATCGGTGGGCTCCTGGTCAGGTCGCGCATCCGGATGACCGACGTGCTGCGCCGGCGGACGATGGCGCTGAGCGACCAGCGCGACCGTACGGCGGCACTGGCGGTCGAGGCCGATCGCGAGCGGGTGGGAGCTGACCTGGAGGTGGCCATCCGCGCTCGGGTGGCCGGCATCTCGGCGGCGGCGGAGCTCGCCCGGGCACAGCTCGGTGAGCCCCACGGTGCCGGCCTGGCCCGCTCGGCGCTCGCGGAGATCGAGGATCAGGGGCGCCAGACCCTGACCGACATGCGGAACGTCGTGGGCACTCTGCGGGACGCTCCGACCGACCCGCAGCCCGGGATCGAGGACCTGGCCGCGTTGGTCCGCCGGGCGACCGGGGCTGACACCCGGCTGCAGCTGGTGGGCGACGTGCGCACGCTGAGTCCCAACGTCGAGCTCTCGACGTACCGGATCGTCGAACAGCTGCTGGCGACTCTCACCGACGCCCCGTCCGCGCGGGTGACGATCGGACTCCGCTTCACTCCCACGTCGCTGCGGATCGAGATCGCCGGCCCCGCGCGGCCCGAGGACACCCCCGCCGTCGCCGCTCACGTGTCGGCCGCGTTGACGGCGGCTCGCACCCGCGCGGAGGTGGTCGGCGGTCGACTCGACGCGGCCTTCGACGTCGGTCGACGCCGGGTCGAGGTCGTCCTCCCTCTGCCGGTCAGAGCCGGATGAGGCGATGAGGACCCTGCCCCGCGCCGAGGCTCTCGAACCGCGGCTCCCGCTCGTCGTGGCGGCGCCACAGCTCCGACCGCAGCCCGCTCCAGGTCCGACGGCCCGGCGGGTGACCTGGCTGGTGGCCGCGGTCGTCTGCCTCGTGCCGGAGATCGCGATCCTGGTCATCGACGGGTTGCCGTCGGGGGCGGAGTGGTCGGCACGCGCGGTGCCGGTGGCGGTCGCCGCGGCGGTCGTGGTGACCCGGGTCCGGGTGGAGCTCGCCGCCGCCGTCCTCCTCCTGGCCGTGGTGACCGTGTTCGGTTCGGCCGACTCGGTCCTCACCGCCCCCGGGGTGTGGCAGACGGTCGCCTCCATCGCCCTGTTCGCGGGCATCTGCTGGGTGACCTGCTCCTTGGGGTTCATGCTCCCCCTGCGCTGGTCGGCCCCGTGGATGGCCGCGCTCGCAGTGGCCACGGTCTGGGCGGTGGCCCTCGACGTACCGACCACCATCCTCGGTGTGGGGTGGTGGCTGGTCGGCGTGACGTTCCGTCACCACACGCGGATCGCTGCTCGGCTGCAGCAGCGGGCCGACGAGCTCGTCGCCGAGCAGGAGCGCTTCGCCCGGGAAGCCGTACGCCTGGAACGCGCCCGGATGGCGCGGGAGCTGCACGACGTGGTGGCGCACTGCATGACGGTGATCGTCATCCAGGCCCGTGCCGGCCACCATCTCGCCGAGGTGGATCCCGCGGCGGCGGCCGAGGCCCTGGACGCCATCCTCGCCACCGCCAGGGAGGCGGAGCAGGACCTCGACGACCTGGTGGGCGTGCTGGACCCGCAGCCCGACAGACCCCTGACCCGCGACGTCCTGGAGATGATCGTGCGTCGCGCTACCACCGCCGGCCGCCGAGTCGACCTCAGCGTGCTGGGGGATCCAGCAGCTGTCGGCCCGGTGCGGGCCGCCGTCGTCCACCGAGTCGTTCAGGAGGCACTGACCAACGCCCTGCGCCACGCACCGGGTGCTGCGGTGTCCCTCACCGTGGACTGCCGATCGGGCGTCACGGTCACGGTCGAGAACGGGCCGGGCGCAACGCCTGCGCCGCCCTCGATGGGATCGGGCCGAGGTCTGCCAGGTATCGCCGAACGGGTGGAAGCCGTCGGGGGCTCTGCCCGGTGGGGAGCGACACCCTCGAACGGTTGGCGGCTCGTGGTCGTGGTGCCCTGAGGCGGCCGGTCAGTCGCAGGTCAGCCGGCCAGCCTGGCCGACGGGGTCGTCCGGCGAGCAGCCGTCTTGGCCGGGGTCTTCTTGGCCGTGGTCTTCTTGGCCACCGTCGTGGTGGCGGCTGTCCGCCTGGCGGCCGTCTTCTTCACCGGCGCCTGAGCGGTCTTCGAGACCGCCGTCTTCTTGGCGGCTGCGGTCTTCGCGGCGGCTTTCTTGGTCGCCGCCTCCTCGGCCCTGGCTCTCTTCGCGGCCGCCTTCGTCAGGGGCCGGGTCGGCGCCTGGATCAGGCTCGGCTGCGGCTCACCGACCGGCACCTCGCGTCCTTCGAGGATGGGCCGCAGGAACTCGCCGGTGTAGGAGCGCGGGTTGGCCGCGATCTGCTCCGGGGTGCCCTCACCGATCACCGTGCCGCCGCGGTTGCCGCCCTCGGGACCCATGTCGATCAACCAGTCGGCGGTCTTGATGACGTCGAGGTTGTGCTCGATCACCACCACCGTGTTGCCGTTGTCGACCAGCCGACCGAGCACGCCGAGGAGCTTGCGGATGTCCTCGAAGTGCAGACCGGTGGTCGGTTCGTCCAGCACATACAGCGTGCGGCCGGTCGACCGCTTCTGCAGCTCGCTGGCCAGCTTCACCCGCTGCGCCTCACCACCGGACAGGGTCGGTGCCGGTTGCCCCAACCGCACGTAGCCCAGACCGACCTCGTTCAGCGTCTTCAGGTGCCGGGCGATCGCGGGCAGGGCGGCGAAGAACTCGACCCCCTCCTCGATCGACATGTCGAGGACCTCGGAGATGGTCTTGCCCTTGTAGTGCACCTCCAGCGTCTCCCGGTTGTAGCGGGCGCCGTGACAGACCTCGCACGGCACGTACACGTCGGGGAGGAAGTTCATCTCGATCTTGATCGTGCCGTCGCCGGTGCAGTTCTCGCACCGCCCGCCCTTCACGTTGAAGGAGAACCGGCCCTGCTGGTAGCCACGGACCTTCGCCTCCGGGGTCTCGGCGAACAGCTTGCGGACGTGGTCGAACACCCCCGTGTACGTCGCCGGGTTGGACCGCGGGGTCCGACCGATCGGTGACTGGTCGACGTGGATGATCTTGTCGATCTCCTCGGCGCCGGTGATCGAGCGGTGCCGGCCGGGAACCTCGCGGGCGTTGTAGATCCGCTTGGCCAAGGCGTTGTAGAGGATCGAGTTGACCAGCGTCGACTTGCCGGAGCCGGACACCCCGGTGACCGCGATCAGCTGACCGAGCGGGAAGCTCACCGTCACGTCCTGCAGGTTGTGCTCGGTGGCCCGGTGCACGGTGATCTCGCGGCCCAGGGGTCGCGGACGCCGCTGGGCGGGCAGGGCGATCTGCCGCCGGCCGGACAGGTAGGCCCCGGTCAGCGACTCCTCACTGGCCAGCAGCTCCTCCACCGGACCGGAGACGACCACGTTGCCACCGTGCTCGCCGGCGCCCGGGCCGATGTCGACGGCCCAGTCGGCCACCCGGATGGTGTCCTCGTCGTGCTCGACCACGATCAGGGTGTTGCCCAGGTTGCGCAGCCGGATCAGCGTCTCGATCAGCCGGCGGTTGTCCCGCTGGTGCAGACCGATGCTCGGCTCGTCCAGCACGTAGAGGACACCGACCAGGCCGGAACCGATCTGGGTGGCCAGCCGGATCCGCTGGGCCTCGCCGCCCGACAGGCTGGCCGTCGGCCGGCTCAGGGAGAGGTAGTCCAGACCGACGTCGAGCAGGAACTTCAGGCGCTCGTTGATCTCCTTGAGCACCCGCTCGGCGATCTGCTTCTCCCGGTCCGACAGCTCCAGGCCGGACAGGAAGGTGGCCGCCTCGTCGATGGACAGGTCGGCGATCTCGGCGATGTTCTTGTCGCCGACCGTGACGGCCAACGAGGTCGGCTTCAGCCGGGCGCCGTGACACGCGGTGCAGGGCACCTCGCGCATGTAGCCCGCGAACCGCTCCCGCGAGGTGTCGGTCTCGGCCTCGGCGTGCCGACGCTCGATGTAGGGCACGATGCCCTCGTACTTCGCGTTGTAGCTGCGCTCCCGGCCGTAGCGGTTGCGGTAGCGCACGTGCACCTGGCCGGGCACCCCGAACAGCAGGACCTTCTTGGCCGCCGACGGCAGCGAGTGCCAGGGCACTGTGGTGCTGAAGCCGGTCTCCTCGGCCAGCGAGGAGATCAGCCGCTGGAAGTAGTCGGCCACGTGGGCTGACGCCCAGGGCGCGATGGCTCCCTCGTCCAGGCTCTTCTCGTCGTCGGGCACGAGCAGCTCCGGATCGACCTCCATCCGGGTGCCCAGGCCCGAGCACTCCGGGCAGGCCCCCCACGGGCCGTTGAAGGAGAACTGCCGCGGCTCGAGCTCGTCGATGGCGATGTCGTGGTCGTTCGGGCAGGCCAGCTTCTCCGAGTAGCGCCGCTCGCGCATCGGGTCCTTGGCGTCGAGGTCGACGAAGTCGACGGTGACGATGCCCTGGGTCAGCCCGAGCGCGGTCTCCACCGAGTCGGTCAGCCGCTGCTTGACGGTCGGCTTGACCGCGAGGCGGTCGACGACGACGTCGATCGAGTGCTTGTACTTCTTGTCCAGGATCGGCGGGTCGGTCAGCATGATGGTGTCGCCGTCCACCCGGGCCCGGGCGAAGCCCTGCGAGGCCAGCTGCCGGAACAGCTCCGCGTACTCCCCCTTGCGCTCGCGGATCACCGGGGCCAGCACCTGGAACCGGGTGCCCTCCGGCAGCCCCATCAGCCGGTCGACGATCTGCTGCGGCGACTGTCGGCTGATCGGCTCACCGCAGATCGGGCAGTGCGGCCGTCCGGCCCGCGCGAAGAGCAGCCGGAGGTAGTCGTAGACCTCGGTGATGGTGCCCACTGTCGACCGCGGGTTGCGGCTGGTCGACTTCTGGTCGATGGAGACCGCCGGCGACAGCCCCTCGATGAAGTCGACGTCCGGCTTGTCCATCTGCCCGAGGAACTGCCGGGCGTACGCCGACAGGGACTCCACGTACCGTCGCTGGCCCTCGGCGAAGATGGTGTCGAACGCGAGACTCGACTTCCCCGACCCCGAGAGACCGGTGAAGACGATGAGGGCGTCCCGCGGGAGCTCCAGCGAGATGTTGCGCAGGTTGTGCTCCCGCGCACCGCGCACGACGATCTGGTCAGTCACGTCGACGATGCTATGCGGGCCCTCCGACAGCACGTTCCCGTGCTCGCTCGCTGACGCTCGCGAAGGAGGTCGCTCGCCCGGGGAACGGGCGCTCGGCTCGTCGTCCCGGATAGGTTGACCCCCATGAGTGAGGCGTCCGACAAGCTGGCCGCGGTGCGGGCGTTGGTGACGGCCTCGACCCAGCGGCTGCTCGGCGACACGATCGGCGTCGACCAGGACGCCTGGAGCGGGCCGAGTCGGCTGCCGCGCTGGAGCCGCGGGCACGTCGCCACCCACCTGGCCCGGCAGGCCGACGGCCTCGGGCGGTTGGCCGAGTGGGCCCGGACCGGCACCCGTCAGGAGATGTACGCCTCGCTGCAGGCCCGTGAGGACGAGATCGAGGACGGGGCGGGGCGGACCGGGCTGGAGCTGCAGGTCGACCTGGACACCAGCGCCGAACGTCTCTCGACAGCCTTCGCCGGGCTCGACGACGAGACGGCCGACAACGGCTCGGGGCCCGCGTGGGACACCGAGGTGGAGCTCCGGGGTGGTCAACGCGTGGTGGCCAGGCTGCTGCCCCTGGCCCGGCTGACCGAGGTCGTGCTGCACCACATCGACCTCGACATCGGCTTCGAGGTCACCGACGTCGACGACGAGTCGGCCGAGTGGTTGCTGGAGTTCGCGTCCCACCGGCTCGGCGCCCGGGAGGAGTTCCCCCGGCTCGAGCTGATCGGCGACTCCGGGTTCCACAGCACCCTCGGCAGCTCCGGGGACGTGCGCCGGATCACCGGCTCCTCCCCGGCCCTGCTCGGCTGGCTCACCGGCCGGGCCGCGCCCGACACGGTCCGCGGCACCGACGGACTGGTCGTCCCCGCTCTCTGACCTGCACGAACCCGCACCGACCGACGCCGCACCGACCGCACCGACCGCACCGACCACGACCGGACCGGAGCACGCCGATGACCCGCACCGACCACGTCGAGCCCGGTGGACCCGCGCTCACCCTGCCGCTGTCCGCCGGGGTGACCCTGGCCAAGATCAGCGTCGGCCCGATGGACAACAACGCCTACCTGCTCACCCCGGCGTCCGGCGGCTCCGTGCTGATCGACGCGGCCGAGGACGACACCCGGCTGCTCGAGCTGATCGCCGGCCGGCCGGTCGCGGTGATCGTCACCACCCACCGCCACGGGGACCACTGGCAGGCGCTCCCGGCGGTGGCCGAGGCGACGGGGGCAGCACTGGTCTGCGGCCGCCCCGATGTCGACGCCATCGCCACCGGCGCCTGGGTCGAGGGTCTGGCCGGCGCCTGGGACGGCGACGAGGTCACTGTCGGCGACGGCGCGCTCGAGGTGATCGGCCTGGTCGGCCACACCCCCGGGTCGATCGCCCTCGCCTTCACCGGCACCGACGGGGTGGTGCACCTGTTCTCCGGCGACAGCCTGTTCCCCGGCGGACCCGGCCGAACCACGAGTCCGGAGGACTTCGCCTCCTTGATGGACGACCTGGAGGCCAAGGTGTTCGGCCGCTTCGACGACCGTACGGTCGTGCACCCGGGCCACGGCGACGGCACCACCCTCGGGGCCGAACGGGCGCACCTCGCTGAATGGCGCGCCCGCGGCTGGTGACGGCGACGGACCGGACGGACCTGGCGACCTGGACCGGCTGACCTAAACGGGCAGGCGCTCGCGCAGGTCGGCCGGCAGCAGCCGCCCGGAGCGCACCAGCCGGGCCGCCACGACCACTGTCAGGGTCTGCGTGGACAGCAGCCCGATCAGCACCAGCAGCTGCGCGGCCGCCGCCTGGACAGGTGTGCCGCCGCCGAGCAGCACACCCACGAAGGCTCCGGGCAACGTCACCAGCCCGACCGTCCGGGTCTGGTCCATGCCCGGCACCAGCGCCTCCGGCAGGTGCCGGGCGATGACCTCGTCGATCGCCTCCGGCCGGGTCAGGCCCAGGGCGAGACCGGCCTCGTACGTTCCCAGCTCGTCCCGGAGCGCGGCGAACACGCGCCGACCGGTGAGCGAGCTCGCGGTCATGCCGCCGCCGATGATGATCCCCGCCACCGGGACCAGCGACGCTCCCGTGAAGGGAACAGCGCCGGAGGCGAAGATCACCGCCAGGGTCGGCAGCACCCCCGCCCCGATCGCCAGGCCCACCCACGGCCAGGCCCGGGGAGCCTCGATCCGGCGCGCCGAGGTGATGGTGGCGATCACCAGCATGAAGACGCCGAAGAGCACCGACCAGAGGATGTGGCCGAGCACCGCCGTGATCACCAGCGCGACCACGATCAGCTGGATCGTCGCGCGCAGGGCCGCGCCGCCGAGCTGACGCTCGCGCCGCAGACCGCCGAACCGGGAGACAAGGACCGCCAGCACCAGCAGCACCACCAGGGCGCCGATCAGCGCGGGTCCGGGTTGCCCGGGCATCTACGGGGTGATCTCGTCGAGGACCTTGGTGCCGAGGGTCTTGGGGTGGTGCCGGCCGCGGACCGCGAACTCCCGGGCCCGATGGCTGGAGAGAGCGAGCAGGACCAGGGTGCCGGCCGCGATCGTCGGCAGCTGGGCCAGCCCGACCACCTCGACGCCGGTGGCGCTGGAGATGAACGCGGTCGTGGTGGAGAGCACCGAGACGAGCATCAAGGTCAGCCGGGCCCAGTTGCGGCCGACGAAGGTGGCCACCCCGAGCAGGATGTCGACCAGTCCGAACAGGCCGATGACCGCTGCCGCCACGATGACGACGACCAGCTCCGACACGCCCTCCAGGTCGCCGTCGAGCACCACGTCGGCCTGGTCCCGCATCAGCACCACGGTGACCGCCGCGCCCAGGGTGATGAGTCCCCGGACCAGCGCGGTCGCGGCCCCGAACACTGTCTGCGCCGGGCGCTTGTCCCGGCTGTCGCTCTCGTCGTCGGGATCGAGGACCTCGGCCGGAAGGGCCGTCAGATCGAGGACGGGCAGGTCCCCGTCGGTCTGGATGAGGTCACCGCCGCCGTTGCGCGAGTGGTAGCCGGTGGAGAAGTCCTCGATCACCCGTACGGTCGCCGCCGGCGAGCCCTCGAGCACCGTGGAGACCACGAAGTCGCGCTCGATGTCGGTGTTGGCCTCGATCTTGTGGGTGATCTGGAAGGTGAACAGGGAGAAGCCGACGCTCTTGTCGTACGTTCCCGCCGCCAACCAGTCCGCTGCGTAGCCGCCCGGGAGCAGCCACCCCTCCGGACAGCGCCAGAAGCGCACGTGGTGCCGCTGCGAGGTGCTGCCGCCGACCTCCTGCTGGTAGGCGAAGTCCTGCTGGCGGTCGAACAGCATCAGCGGACTCACCGGCGCCTGCGGGTAGCTCCGCCGGGTCAGTGTCGCGGTGACCATCGCCCGCCCGGACCGGGCGTCCAGGTCGTCGGCCAGGATCCAGCCGGCCGACGTCATCGCCGCGTGCACCTGACCCTCGTGCCCCAGCAGAGCGAGGTTGACCGGGTCGCCGAGCAGTCCGTCGCCGGTACGGGTCCGGCCGATGAAGTAGCCGGGCACGTAGATGAAGGTGAGGATCCGGTGCAGCCGCGGCAGCAGCAGATAGGTGAACAGGATCCAGAAGGCGACCAGCAGCAGCAACGGCCAGCCGGGACGGACACCCTCGCGGATCAGCAGGTAGGCCAACCACATCGACGCGAGCCCGGCGAAGGCGAACACGGCCGAGTCGATCTTGTCCATCAGGCCCCCGCGCCGCCGCACCGAACGTCGCGAATCCGCCATGGGCTCAGTGTGGCCGATCGAGCGCGCGCCCGGCCAGACGGCCCACCGTGCGGCGAGGGTCAGACGCTCCCCGCCGCCGGCCGCTCGGCCTCGGGCATCCCACCGGAGACCGGGACACCGTCGACGGTGACCCAGCAGCGCTCCGACCAGAAAGCGATGTGGTCGAGCAGCCGCACCGCATCGTCCAGCGGCTCCGGGTAGAACCAGGCGATGTCGTCCCCATCCCCACCGCCGACGCTCAGATAGCCGGCCTCCCCCTTGTACGCGCAGACGGTGTGGCTCGGGGACGGGACCAGCAACGCCGTCGCGACGTCGTCCACCGGGACGTACCAGCGGGTGGGCAGATGGGTCTCGTAGACGGCCAGTGCGTTGCGGGAGTCGGCCAGCACGGTGCCGTCCGCCAGCGAGACGACCACATGCCGCTGGCTGCGCAGGACGTCGATCCGCTGGTAGGGGTCGTGCGCGTGACCCATCACCGGCTGGTCCTCCTCGAGCCAGTCGAACTGGGAGAAGTCGAGGACGATGCGACCGCCGAGATCCGGGTCGTCGGCCCGGAACCCGATCTCCACCAGCGATCCCTGGCGGAGGGCCACGGGTGTTCCGGGACAGGTGTGCTGCTCGAAGTGCTCCGGGCCGAGCACCGCCGGCAGGTGGTCCGGCAGCTCACGTCTCGGGAGCTCGATCAGCTCCACGCCGGCCGCGAAGGCCTCCGACGGCACGGCGTACTCCGGGACCACTCTGCTCGGCTCCCACACCAGCCAGGCGTCGGTGGTGTCGACGACGACGTCGCCGTGCCGGCTCGCTCGGAGTCGCTTGGCGGTGGGAGTGCACCGTAGCTGAGCCAACGTGCGGAACCACTGGTCGTGCAGGTCGAGGGCCATGCGCCCACGATCCTCGTCGGCCGCCGGTCCGGCAACCGCGAGCGGCTGCTCAGCAGCCGGATCCGGGTGCCGGGTGGATCTGGACCTCGTCGCCGTCGGGGTCGGTGAGCACGATCCGTGGGTCGGGTACGTCGGTGATCATGGTCGGGTCGAGGCCTGCGGACCGGAGACGTTCGGCGAGCTGCTCCAGCGGCTGGGAGGTCTCGAAGCCGATCCGGACCTCGTACACGGGCTCGAACGGGTCGTCGTCCGGGCGAGGGCTCCTCGACTCGATCTCGCCGCTGTGGAGGCCGATCACCCCGGAGCGCTCGGAGGCCCGCAGCCCGATCCAGAAGGGGTCGTCGTAGGACGGCGCGACGAAGCCGAAGGACGCGAAGTATGCCGCCTCGGCCAGCAGGTCGGGCGTCACGCACACGGCCACCACGTCGAGCAGCGGGACGGTAGTGGTCGTGTGCGCCCGGTACCCGCCGTAGAGATCGTCCTGGTGGTCCTCGTTGAGTCCGATCACCCGACCCTGACGCGCGACGACGACGCCCTGCTTGCCGTAGGTCTCGTCCCAGACCCGCACCTCGTGGCCTAGCACGGTCAGCTCGACGGCGGCCGCCTCGACGTCGGCGGTGGCCAGGTTCAGGGCCGCGTGCCCGGGCACGGCGCCGGACGTGGTGGTTCGGGCGTCGTGGACCCCGAGGGTGCCCGACCGTCCGACGAACGTGGCGAAGGTGCCGGTCTCGTGGCTGAGGGACTGGTGCAGCCCGAGACGGGCGTAGAAGTCGATCATGGCGGCCGGGTCCGGGGTGAAGCGGAGCGGCCAGATCGCGTACGCGTGGGTCATCAGGATCCCTTCCTGGTCAGGTACTCGGCGAGGGCGGTCTCGACCACCGCGGACAGGCTGCGACCTTCGTCGACGGCTCGGTGCTTGAACGACCGCACCAGGTCGGGCGGCAGGTAGACGTTGAACTGGACCTTCGCCGGCGGTTTCTCGACCATCCTAGGATGCTAGCAATCTAGCCGCTACAGAGCAAGAGTCGACATGACGGACGTGATCGACCTCCGGGCGATGACCGAGCTAGTCCCGCGGCCAGAGGAAGCCCTGGCCGATCTGGCAGCCCAGGGCGAGCGCCCGCTCGGCCTGATGGCGTTGCTCGATGCCCTCGATGGTGACCGACAGGCCCAGTCGTGCGGCCAGTCCGGCGGTCGTCTCGACCACGGCGTCGGCAGTCGCCGAGGAGAGTCGTGCGGCAAAGGGCCGGTCGATCTTGATCCCGTCGACGGGATACCGGAGCAGGTCCAACAGACCCGAGTAGCCCGAGCCGAAGTCGTCCAACCAGAGCGAGAACCCGAGACACCGCAGCTGTTCGGCGATCTCGACGGCCCGCTCGACGTCGTCGGCCCGGACGGTCTCGGTGAGCTCCAGGATCACGCTGGACGGAGCAACACCGGTCTCGCCGGTGAGGGCGAGCAGGCGTTCGACGGAAGTGGCGTCGACGAAGTGGTGGCCCGACAGGTTGACCGAGACCCGCATCCCCGGATCGGTCAGCTGCCAACGCGCGAGCTCGGCCATCGCCTGACCGGCGACGGCCAGATCCAGCTCCCGGATCAGACCTGTGGCCTCCGCCACGGGGATGAAGTGGTCCGGCGGCACCACCGCTCCCGACGGCCGGTACCAGCGGGCGAGCGCCTCGCAGGCCACCACCCGGTCGGTGGCCAGGTCCACCAGGTTCATGAAGATCGGTCGGATCTCACCCCGGCCGAGCGCGCCGGCCAGCTCCTCGGGACCGATTCCGGTCGCGGTCATGCAGGTACCTCCGTGGTCGTCTGGGCCGATCGCGCGCCCCGCCGGCGTACCCGCTGGCGACGACCGTATGCCCCGGCTCTCCCCCGCCGCCACCCGGCCGGGGAGAATGACGTCGGAAGTCGGATCAACGGGGCTCCGCTCCGCAGTGCCGCCGCCCCGAGGAGGAACGACCGTGACCGCCGCCGAGTTCGCCGCCCGGGCCCGGAGCCACCACCCTGTGGTCGGCTACTGGATGACGCTGGACAGTCCCCTGCTGGCCGAGCGGCTGGCCGGGGTGGGCTACGACTACGTGGTGCTGGACGCCCAGCACGGCGAGCTGGACGGGCGGGCACAGACGGCCGCCCTGATCGCTGTCGACGCGGCGGCGGGCGCCATCGGGCTGGTCCGGGTGGAGGCGAACCACGCCACCCCGATCGGCCGCGCGCTGGACAGCGGGGCGGCGGGGGTGATCGTGCCGCTGGTCAACTCCGCGGACGACGCGGCGGCGGCCGTCGCCGCGACCCGGTATCCACCGGCCGGCATCCGGTCGTTCGGTCCGTTGCGGTCCGATCTGCGCATCGGCCCCGCCCCGACCGAGGCGAACGCCACCGTCCTGGTGCTGGCGATGATCGAGACCGCTGCCGGTCTGGCCGCGGTGGAGGAGATCGCTGGGACCCCCGGCCTGGACGGGCTCTACATCGGACCGTCGGACCTGTCGCTGGGAGTCGGCGCCGCCTACCCCGGTGACCCTGCGGTGGCCGACGAGCTCGCCGCCGCCGTGGACCGGGTGCGGACGGCCTGCGGCGCTCACGGGATCATCGCCGGCATCCACACGCCGAGCGGCGAGGTGGCCGCCCAGCGCCTGGCCGAGGGGTTCACCCTCGTCACCGTCGCCCACGACGTGGGCCACCTGGTGACGGCGGCCGCGTCCCACCTCGAGATCGCCCGAGGCGTACGCCCGTCGGCCGGCCGCTGATGGTGACCAGGCCCCGCTTCCCGACCGACCACGAGCCCACCATCGAGGTCCGGCCCGCGTACGGACGGTTCGACGACTTCGCCACCGTGGTGGGCACCCAGCGACCCGACGCCGGTGGCTGCTGGTGCCTGGCGTACCGGGACAGTCGCGTGAAGAACGCGGATCGCCCGGGCTACATGCGTCAGGAGTGCGCCACCGAACCGGGTCCCGGGGTGCTGGTCTACGTGGACGAGGTGGTGGCCGGCTGGTGCTCGATCGCGCCTCGGGACACCTACCGGCGGCTCCTCCACTCCCGGACCATCCCGATCCTGGACGACGCCGTGGCCTGGCCGGCGGTGTGCTTCGTGGTCCGCGCCGGGTACCGCAGGCACGGGCTGGCTCACCACCTGCTGGCCGGTGCGGTCGACCATGCCCGCGCTCACGGGGCCGAGGTGGTGGAGGGCTACCCGGTGGAGACGGGAGGCGGCCGGGTGGACGTGATCTCGGGCTACGTCGGGTCGGTGGAGCTGTTCGAGTCCGCCGGGTTCCAGCGGGTGGCGCCGACGACGGGCCGCAGCGGTGGCCGGCCGCGCTGGGTGATGCGGCTCGACCTGCGCTGATCCGGCGGAGGTGGGGAACCCGGCGGCTGTCGGTGGAACCCGGCACGATGATGACCGGACGACGACGAGCGTGTCGTCCGCACTCGCTCCCGCACTCCCGAGAGGCTTCGCTCATGACCGACACCACCACGAGTCTGCGACTGGGCATCACCTACGTCCCCTACCTGCATCCCGAGCACCTGAAGGATCTCGCCCAGGCGGCGCAGGAGTGCGGACTGGACGACCTGTGGGTCTGGGAGGACTGCTTCAAGCAGAGCGGCGTGGCCGCCGCCGCGGCCGCCCTGGCCTGGACCGACACCGTGCGGGTGGGCATCGGTCTGCTCCCGGTGCCGTTGCGCAACGTGGCCCTGACCGCGATGGAGATCGCCACCCTCAGCCGGCTGTTCCCCGGCCGGTTGCTGCCGGGCATCGGCCACGGCGTGCAGCCCTGGATGGGTCAGGTCGGTGCGCGGGTCTCCTCGCCCCTCACCTTGCTGCGGGAGTACGCGACCGCGCTGCGCAGTCTGCTGGCCGGCGAGGAGGTCACCGTCGCCGGTCGCTACGTCCAGCTCGACGCCGTGGCGCTGGACTGGCCGCCGGCCGATCCGCCGGCGCTGGGCATCGGCGGCGACGGACCCAAGTCGGTCGCCCTGGCCGGTGAGCTGGCCGACGTCTACCTGCTCAGTGCTGCCCGCACCGACGCCGAGATCAGCACGGCGTACGAGATCGCGTCAGCGGCCCGGCGCCGTCGCGATCCCGACGCCGCGGCCCTGCCGATGGTGAGTGCGCCGATCACCGCCACCGGCCCCGGCGCCCGCCGGCGGGTGGACATCGAGATCCCGTTCTGGGGCAAGGAGCCCGATCCGGGCATCGGGTCCGCGGGCGACGCCGAGCAGGTGGCCGCCGACTTCCGCCGGTTGGCCGGGCTCGGCGTGACCACCATCGCGGTGCAGCCGACCCGGGACGAGCCGGACCTGCTGGGTCTGGTCGAGTTCCTCGGCCGGGAGGTGAAGCCGATCCTGGCTGCCGGCTGAGTCAGTGTGCCGGTGTCGGGCGTCGGCTGGCAGCGAGCGTCAGCCGGAGCCGACCGTCGGGCATCAGCCGCAGCGTCCCGTCAGCTGACGTCGACGGTGATGGTGTGCCAGCCGGTGGCCCCGTCCGGGGCCGGCGCGGCGAGGTCGGCGGTCTGGGTCGACCCGTCGGTGTTGGTGGCTCGAACCGCTACCTCGTGGCTGCCCGGCGTCGCGTCCCAGCGGTAGCGCCACTGGCGCCAGGTGTCCGGCCCGGTCACCTCGGCCAGCTCCGCCTCCCGCCAGTCGCCGTCGATGCCGACCTCGACCTTGGCGATGCCGGTGTGCTGATCCCAGGCCACCCCGGCGACCACCACGGAGCCGGCCGTCGCGGAACGCTTGCGCGGCACGTCGATCCGCGAGCCGGTCTTGATCGGGCCCTGAGCCGACCAGCCGAGCGGCGTCCAGTAGCCCTGGTCCGCGGCGAAGGTCGTGACCTTGAGCTCGCGGACCCATTTCGTGGCCGAGACGTAGCCGTACAGGCCGGGAACGACCATCCGCACCGGGTAGCCGTGCTCGAGCGGCAGCGCCTCGCCGTTCATCCCGACGGCCAGCAGCGCCAGCCGGTCCGGGTCGGTCAGCGCCCCCAGCGGCGTGCCCGCGGTCCACCCGTCCTCGCTGGTCGACAGCACCATGTCGGCGCCGGCCTGCGGACCGGCCTCGGCCAGCAGCTGCCGGATCGGCAGACCCAGCCAGACCGCGTTGCCGATCAGGTCGCCGCCCACCTCGTTGGAGACGCAGGTCAGGGTGGCCACGTGCTCGACCAGCGGCAGCGCGATCAGGTCGGCGAAGCTGAGCGTGATCTCCCGGTCCACCATCCCGGTGATGGTGAGCGACCAGTCGTCGGCGTTCAGGATCGGCACCTGCAACGCGGTGTCGATCCGGTAGAAGTCCTCGTTCGGGGTCACGTACGGCGACAGCCCCTCCTGCCCGAGGTCGGCCCCGGCGGGGATCGGGTCCCGCCGGGTCGGCGTCGGCAGCCGGAAGCGCGAGCGGGCCTCCTCCACCGCTCCGGCGGTGGCCACCAGCATCCGGCCGGCCACGGCACCGACAGCCGCGGCACCCGCGACCACGCCGGTCCAGACCAGGAACGTGCGTCGAGCCATCCGGGCAGCTTCCGGGTCAGGTCCGGCGGCGGCGTAGGACCAGCGCTCCCGCCGCAGCATCAACGCGCGCAGCAGCAGATAGCCGGCGAGCAGGCCACCCACTGTCGGCACGACGGCGCGGATGGACGACTGGCCCCCGGTGAGCACCGCGATCAACCCGACGGCGGCGATGGCGGCGAACACCAGGCCGCCGCCGTACGGACGGCGCTGCTCCAGCCGGCCGGCCAGGCCGCACAGCGCCAGCACGCCCGCCACGATGATCACCAGCAGGATCGGCTTGTCGGCCGTGCCGAGCGTCTCCTTGCCCCAGTTCACCAGCCCCGCCGGCAGCAGGTTGATGATCATGGAGCCGACGGCCGGCACCGGGGCACCGCTCGGCGCGATGGCCCAGGCGAGCAGGTCGGCGGCCGCCATGCCGGCCAGACCGCCGATGACACCGCACACCTCGGCCCAGCGACCGGTGGGAAAGGTCCGCGGGTCGGGACCGGCGGCGGGCGGTGATTCGGCGCGGGGCGCCGTCTGCGTCATGCTCCCATCCTGCGTCGCGCCGGGCGGTTCCACAACGTGGGCGCCTGCCTCATGCTGCCGACCACCGGTCACGGGACTGGCCGGCCCGCCCGAGCTCCGATCAGATACTCACCGTCCTCGCTCCACCGGGATGCTCCGGCTCGGCGGCCATCGACGGGTCTCGGCCTCGACCTGCGCGTCGGCGGTCACGGGTCGCCTGGATCTCCCGCCGCAAGTCCTCGGCGTCCGGCCGCTGCTTCTTGCGCTTCCACCACTCGAGTCAGCTCAGTTCGCTCCGCCGAACGCGCTCCGCGGGTCCGGGACTCGCAGTAGCCTGGGAGCATCTACAACGATTCAGAAGAGGCCCCGGTCGGGGCCGCGGGAAAGGTGAGGATGTCAGCGACACCGATGACCGCCGTGTGTGTCCGGACCGGTGGCGAGCCACCGCCGAGCCTCGGTTGGCACCCGGCCCGGCAACCTCCGGCGTCCTCGGCGCCGGCTGGGGCGAGGCGATGAGCGAGGGAAATCGTGGTGGCTCGGCCGAGCAGGTTCTGTCACGACAGCCGGCAGCGGTCGTGCTGCCTGCACTGCTACCGCTGGGGTTGATCGCCGGGATCTCGCCGCTGGCCACCGACATGTACATTCCGGCCCTCCCTGAGCTAGCCCAGAACCTGCAGACCGATGCCAGTGTCGCCCAGCTGTCGCTCACCGCGTTTCTGACCGCCTTCGCGATCGGTCAGCTCGTGATCGGGCCGGTCAGCGATGCCGTGGGGCGGCGAACGATCATGGTGGTGGGGACGGCGGTCTTCGCGCTGGCATCGGTCGCGTGTGCGCTGGCGCCGTCCGCGTCGCTGCTCATCATCGCCCGAACGGTGCAGGGCCTGGCCGGTGCGGCCGCGTCGATCGTGGCTCGCGCCATGGTCACCGATGTCTTGACCGGTGTTCGTCGGGCCCGGACCATCGGCATGCTGTCAGCGATCAACTCTGTCGGCCCTGTCGTGGCGCCGCTCATCGGCGGTGCACTTCTGCTCGTCGGGAGCTGGCGCCTCACGTTCTGGACGTTGGCCGTCATCGGTGGCATCCTCTGCGTCTGCGTGATCGCGACCTTCGGGGAGACCCTGCCGGTCGATCGTCGCGCTCCCGGGATCAGCCTGTCCGCGAATGCCGGCCGGATGCTGACGCTGCTCAAGATCCCCAGGCTGTCGCTCTACATCGCCACGTCCTGCATCGGCACGGTCGGCTTCTTCGCCTACATCGCCACCAGCTCGTTCGTGTTCCAGACGTACTACGGCTTCACCGCGACCCAGTACACCGCGGTGTTTGCCACCAACGCGTTCTGCATGATCGTGGCGACCCTGATCTTCAGCAGGTTCGTCGGTCGCGTGTCGGAGGACCGGTTCCTGTCCGTGGGTCTGCTGGTGGGAACGGCTGCCTCGTGGGGGTGCTGCTCTGTGCAGTGCTGGGGACACCGGCCGTCGCTGTGTGGATCTGCCTCGCGGTCGTGACGGGTTCGTGGGGGTTGGTGATCACTGCCTCCGCCACCCGAACTCAGGCGCTGGGCAGCACGATGCCGGGGACAGCAGCAGCCCTGCAGGGAGGTCTCGCGTTCGGCCTGGGCGGGCTGGGCACACCGCTGGCCGGGCTTCTCGGCGGCACACCGATGGCGATGGGCGCAGTGATGGTGGCAGGGCTCGGGCTGGCCACCATCCTCCAGATCGTCGTCCCCAAGATCTGGCGCATGAGCTGAGATGGTCGGGTGCTGGCCGGCCGATCTAGTGATCCGCCGCCACCTCGGAATCAGCGCGCAACCGACACCTGCGGATGGGAGGCTGTGCCGATGGCTCTGGCACGACGCTTCAACCCGCCACCGAACTGGCCCGCCGCCCCGGCGGGCTGGACCCCTCCGCCCGGCTGGCAGCCCGATCCCGCCTGGGGTCCGCCACCGCCGGACTGGCCGGTGTGGGTCAGCTACCGGGCCAACCCGCGAGCGTTCGCGTGGTCCTTCGGCTTCGCCGGCGCCTTCTACCTGCTGATCCTGATCGTGGCGCTGATCGGCACCGGCGGCGAGCTCGACCCGGAGACGGCGGGCTTCGTCCTCGTTCCCGTTCCTGGTGGCCGGGCTGGTCACCGGTCTGATCGCGCGGAGCCGGCCGGTCCGCTGGGGGGTGTGGCTCTACCCGCTGGTCGTCTTCGGCATCGCCCTGCTGGTCAGCGTGGTCAGCAACCTGGGCCGCGCCTCCGGCGGCTGAGGCGGTCGGAGGGGCTCGCAGGCTAGGTTGACCGACGTGCCGTACGACGTCCGGGGTGTGCTCTTCGATCTCGACGACACCCTGCTCGACCACTCTGCCGCCGCCGCGGCCGCCGTCCGGCACCTCGTCGGCACGGTGCCGGACTGGGGCGATGACGACGCGACCACTGTGGCCCGGTGGCGGACGTTGGAGGACGAGCACTTCGCCCGCTACGCGGCGGGTGAGATCGGGATGCTCGAGCAGCGCCGGGCCCGGGTACGTGCCTTCCTGAGTCTGCCCGACGCCGACGACGCAGCCCTCGACGAGAGGTTCGGCACGTACCTGGCGCACTACCGGCAGAGCTGGCGAGCGGTGCCGGGCGGCCCGGAGCTCGTTCTGCGTCTGCTCGACCAGGGCTACCGCGTCGGCGTGCTGACCAACGGTCAGGCCGTCCAGCAGCGGGCGAAGCTCGCGGCCATCGGACTCACCGACCCGCGGCTGGTCGTCTGCATCTCCGAGGAGCTCCCGGCCGCCAAGCCCTCACCGGCCGCCTATGACGCGGCCTGTCGTGCTCTCGGTCTCCCGCCGGACCAGGTGCTGATGGTGGGTGACCACGCCGTCAACGACGTACGAGCCGCCCGGGCGGCGGGCCTGCACGCGGTCCACGTCCACCCCGGGGTGACACCGGGTCCCGCCGGCGCGGACGGCGTGGAGACCATCGCCACGGTCACCGACCTCCGGCTCTGACAGTCGCTCGCCCGCAGCCCGCAGCCCGCGGCCTGCTGCCACGTCGGCCACCGGGGGGACGCCGGTCAGACCGTGGTCCGATGTGCGGCCGGCCCCTCCCGCCTAGGCTGACGCGGTCATGACCACACAGGTGCCGCCGTTCGTCCGCGACCCGCGCTGGGTCTTCGACTTCCTGCTGGCCGCGGCGGTCGCCGTCTTCTGCGGTGTCACCACTGCCGGGCAGGACGTCGAGTCTCGGCTGCTGTCCTTCCTGCTGACCGCCACCCTGCTGATCCGCCGCAGCCACCCGAGGCTCGCGCTGGCCGTGGCCGCGGTGGTCGCGCTGGGCCAGGCGCTGCTGCTGCCGTCCCCGTCCCTGAGCATCGTGGTCGTCCCGATGATCGTCTACGCCGTGGCCCGCTACGGGAGCCCGGCCGCCGGCACGGCCGCGGTGTGGATCGGCCTGGCCGGAGCTGCGATCGGACCGGCCCGCTGGATCGGGATCAGTGCCTCCAGCGCCCTGGCGGGGTTCGCCGTGACCGCCACCGCCTGCGCCTCCATCGTGGTCGGCGCCTACCTGCTCGGCCGGCGGCTGCGGGAACGCCTGGAGGCGACCGAGCAACAGAGCCGCGCCGCCTTCGAGCGCCGGCGCCTGGAGCTGTCCGAGCGGGAGCAGCGGGCCCGTGCGGTCGCGATCGACGAGCGCAGCCGGATCGCCCGGGAGCTGCACGACATCGTGGCGCACTCCCTGTCCGTGATCGTGGTCCAGGCCGAGGGCGGCCGGGCCGTGGTGCTGAAGAAGCCGGAGGTGGGTGCCCAGGTGCTCGACACCATCGCCGAGACCGGTCGCACGTCGCTGGCCGAGATGCGGCGCATCGTCGACCTCCTCCGGGGTGGGGAGTCCGATCCCAGCTACCTCCCCTCCCCCGGGGTGGCCGACATCGACGAGCTGGTCGCCCGCTCCGGTGACCAGTTCCAGCTGACCACCTTCGGATCGGCCCCGTCCGTGTCGCCGGCCGTCGGACTCACCGTCTACCGGGTGGTCCAGGAGTCGATCACCAACGTGCTCAAGCACGCCGGTCCCCAAGCCACCGCCCGGGTCACCGTCGCCTACACCCCTGACGCGATCGAGCTCGAGGTGACCGACGACGGTCGCGGCGCCGCCGCCCACGGGACCGACGGCTCCGCGACCACGTCGCCCGTCGGTCGGCCACGGACTGCGCGGCATGGGCGAGCGGGTCGCGCTGCTGCACGGAACGCTGGCCGCCCGGCCCCGACCCGGCGGGGGCTTCACCGTCCGCGCCTCCATCCCGCTGACCCCGACCCCCCAGACCGCATCCCGGAGCACCTCATGATCACCGTCTTCCTGGTCGACGACCAGGCCCTCGTCCGCAGCGGCTTCCGGTTGCTGATCGAGGCCGAGGACGACCTCGAGGTGGTCGGCGAGGCCGCCGACGGTCAGCAGGCCGTGGACCTGCTGTCCCGGACCCCCGCCGACGTCGTCCTGATGGACATCCGGATGCCCCGGATGGACGGCGTCGAGGCGACCCGCCGGCTGACCGCCGGCCCTCGAGCGCCGAAGATCTTGATCTTGACCACCTTCGACCTGGACGAGTACGTCTACGCCGGGCTGCGGGCCGGCGCCAGTGGCTTCCTGCTCAAGGACGCGCGTCCCGCCGAGCTGTTGTCGGCCATCCGCAACGTGGCGGCGGGGGACGCCGTGATGGCCCCCAGCGCCACCCGCCGGCTGCTCTCGCACGTGCTGCCGTCGCTGCCCGCCACGGGCGCGCCGGCCGGCCCCGACCCTCGGTTGGCGGTGCTGACCGAGCGGGAGGTCGACGTCCTGGTGGAGATCGCCGACGGCGCCTCCAACACCGAGATCGGCGAACGCCTCTACCTCGCCGAGGGCACGGTGAAGACCCACATCGGCCGGCTGCTGGCCAAGCTGGCCGTCCGCGACCGGGTCGGGCTGGTCCTCTTCGCGTACGAGACGGGGTTGGCGCCGCGCTCCCGGTGACCCAGGCGTTCCCGTCACCACGGGTGCGTCCATGATCACGACCGGTCTCCATGATCACGACCGGGATCCGACCACGGGCTGACCGTCGACCGCCGGATGGACGACCGTGCTCCGATGCGCACGGCCGCCGCGGCCGACAGGCTGGTGGCCATGAACCCCACGCTGTCCCCCGCGGACCCCGCCACCGAGCGCACCACGATCGCTGTGAGCACCCTGAACCTGGTCAAGACGTACGGCACCGGACCGCAGGCCGTCCGGGCGGTGGACGGGATCAGCGTGACCATCGCCACCGGCAGCTTCACCGCGATCATGGGTCCCTCGGGCTCCGGCAAGTCGACCCTGATGCACTGCATGGCCGGTCTGGACACCGTCACCGACGGCCGCGTCTTCCTGGGTGGGCACGAGATCAGCCGGATGCGGGACACCGAGCTGACGCTGCTGCGTCGCACCCGGGTCGGCTTCGTCTTCCAGTCCTTCAACCTGCTGCCCACCCTCACCGCCCGACAGAACATCCTGCTGCCGCTGGATCTCGCCGGCCGCTCGGTGGACGAGGACCGGCTGCGTCGTGTGTGCGCCTCGCTGGGTCTGATCGACCGCCTGCAGCACCGCCCCAGTGAGCTGTCCGGAGGTCAGCAGCAGCGGGTGGCCATCGCCCGCGCCCTGATCACCGAGCCGGCGGTGATCTTCGCCGACGAGCCGACCGGGGCGCTCGACTCCACCAACGGGCAGGCGCTGCTCTCGCAGCTCCGTACGGCCAGTCGCGAGCTGGGCCAGACGATCGTCATGGTCACCCACGACGCGGGAGCGGCGGCCTACGCCGACCGCGCCCTGCTGATCAACGACGGCCGGGTGGTGGGCGACCTCGACCACCCCGACGCCGAGTCCATCCGCATCGAGCTGAGCCAGGTAGGGGTCTGACGTGCTGCGCACCACCCTCGCCGAGGTCAGAGCCCATCCCACCCGGCTGCTCGGGGTCCTGCTGGCCGTCGCTCTGAGTGTCGCCTTCGTGGTGGCCTGCCTGGTCTTCGTCGACACCGAGTCCACCGGACTCCAGCGGTCGGTCGCCGCCCGGACCAGCGGCAGCAGCGTCGTGATCACCCCCGTCGACGACCGGGACCTCACCACGACCATCGCCGAGACCGCGGGCGTCGAGACCGCCGAGCGATCCCGTTCCACCTGGCTGGACTTCAGCGCCGGTAGCGAACAAGGACTGCTGGAGCTGAACACGCTGCCGCAGGACCGGCGGTTGCAGTGGATGACCCTGCAGACCGGCGCCTGGCCCGAGCGGGCTGACGAGATCAGCCTCGGGCGGGCGACCGCGGAGCGCGCCCGGATCAGTGTCGGGGACACGGTCCGGGTCCGGGTCAGCGGCGCGAACGGCGCGGGGGACACCCGGGACCTGCGGGTCGTCGGACTGGTCGACGAGTCCGCGTCGTTGTTCTCCGACCTGCAGAGCACCGGCGTGGTGACGGCCAGCTCACCGCTGCTGGAGCACGCGTCGGTGCAGTACCTGGTGATCGCGCGGCCCGGAGTCGACCCGGGCACCCTGGCGGAGACCCTGAAGCGGCGGCTGCCGGCCGAGACCGAGGTGATCACCTCGGAGGCGCTGGCCGCCCAGCAGCTGGAGGGTCTGACCGGCGGCATCGACGTGATCCGCTATCTGCTGCTGGGCTTCGGCAGCATCGCGGCGCTGGTCGGCTCCATGATCATCAGCAACATCTTCGGCATCGTCGTCGCCCAGCGTCGCCGCCAGATCGGGCTGCTCCGCGCGGTCGGGGCGACCAGGCGCCAGGTCCGTCGGGACCTGCTGGTCGAGGCGCTGCTGACCGGTGTGGCCGGGTCACTGGTCGGCCTCGCCCTGGGTGTCGGGATCGCGGCTGTCGGGACGGCGCTCTCCGGCTCCCTGTCGGCGGGTCTCGCCGTGCGTCCGCTGCCGCTCGCCCTGGCTGCGGTCGCCGGCGTCGCGGTCACCCTGGCGTCCGCCCTCGCCCCGGCCCGACGGGCGATGGTGGTCAGCCCCCTGGACGCCCTGCGACCGGTGGCCGACGTGACCACCGCTCGCCGTTCGGTGCTGGTGCGGTCCGTCGTGGGCGGCACCCTCGGTCTCCTCGGTGGCGGCCTGGTCACCACCGGTCTGGTCCGCGGCGGCAGCGGTGCCCTGGTCCTCAGCGTGGCCGGCTCCGCGTTGCTGGCGGCAGCCGTGATCGGCCTCGCTCCCGCCTACCTGCCGCCGGTGTTCCGCGGGGTGGCGCGGCTGCTCCAGGGCAGCCGCCCGAGCGTCCGGTTGGCCGCGGCCAACACCGTCCGCAACCCGGCTCGGGCCGCTGCCGTCTGCGCCTCGTTGATGCTGGGCGTCGGCCTGATCGTCACCCTGCAGGTCGGCGCGGCCAGCGTCCAGAGCAGCACTGTCGCCTCGATGCGCCAGGAGTTCCCGGTCGACGCGATCGTCCGTACGCCGACGGGAGCGCTGCCCGCCGACGTGGTCAGCGGGGTCCGCGAGCTGACCGACGTCCGGGCCGCCGTCGCCGTGCCCTCGGCCCGGGCGACCGCCGGAGACGTGACCGTCCGGCTGGACGGGCTGGGAGCTGACGCAGGATCGGTGGTGGCCGCCGGGCTCGATCGGCTCGATGACGGCACCGCCCTGGCGCACCCGTTCACGCTCGAGATGCTGGGCCGGTCCGACGGCGACACCGTCAAGGTGACTGTGGGATCGAGGACCGAGACCTTCGTGCTGCGGGCCAGCGACGTGGCCGACGCAGGATCGCTGGCGATCACCACGCAGGCCCTGACCCGGGTCGCCCCGACGGCACCGGTCACGGCCGTCTGGGCTGCCGCCCGGGACAAGGCCGACCCAGCGGCAGTGATCAGCGGCGTACGCGGTGTGGCCGCCGGGTACCCGGGGCTGGAGGTGGGCGGCTCGCTCGAGCAGGTCGCCGCCATCACCAGCGTGCTGAGCGCGCTGCTGCAGATCGCCACCGCGCTGACCGCGGTGGCCGTGGTCATCGCCCTGGTGGGGATGGGGAACTCGCTGGCGCTGTCGGTGATCGAACGGAGCCGGGAGTCGGCGCTGCTGCGGGCCCTCGGTCTGCAACGCCGGCAGCTCCGCTGGATGCTGGCCGCCGAGGCGGTGCTGCTCGCCGTGATCGGGGCCGGCGTCGGTGTCCTGGCCGGGATCGGGTTCGGGATGATCGGCACGGCGGCGATGGCGTCCGAGGGCGGCTTCGCGGAGATCCGGTTCGCCGTCTCCGGCGTCCAGACCGCCGTCGTGGTCGCCGTGGCGGTGGTCGCCGGCGCGCTGGCCTCGGTGCTGCCGGGCCGGCGGGCAGCCCGCGCCCGCCCGGTCGAGGCCTTGGCCGAGGCCTGAGGCGGAGTCGAGGCCTTGGCCGAGGCCTGAGGCGGAGTCGAGGCCTTGGCCGAGGCCTGAGGCGGCGTCGAGGCCTGGCCGAGACCTGAGTCGGCGAGGTCCGGGATCGACGCGGTGGTCAGCCGCTGACGTCGTCGAACGCGAAGCCGTGCGGCGCGGCGATGTGGTCGATCGGCTCGTCGGTGAACCGGGCCGCCGTGGTCAGCACCGGGTGCGCGAAGAAGGACTCGGTGCCGGTGGGGAACCGCAGGGGGCTGCCGGTCTGCAGCCACGCGCTGCTGTGGATCATGGCCAGCATCGGTCGCGGCTCGGACGTGGTGTTCGGCATCCCGGCGTGCCACAGTCGGATGTCGCGGATCAGCATGCTGCCGCGCCGCAGCGTCGGCTGGAACGGCGGCGCCACCGCTCGGCGGGCGGCCAGGCGCTCGGCGTCGATGGTGATGTCGTCGCCGACGCCGACCCCCAGCTCGCGGTGGGTCCCGGGCCACAGCTCGGTGGCCCCGTTGGCCGGGGACACGTCCACCGTGGCCACGTTGACCACCAGCTGGGCCGCCGGGTGCGCCACCTCCAGCGCCGTCAGCGGCCACAGGTGGCCGGTGTCGGCGTGCACCGGCTGCCGCTGGTCACCCGGGAGGGCGGTGTTGCCGCCGTACATGACGTTCTTCAGTCCGGGGCCGAGCAGATCCGAGGTCACCGCGATCACGTACGGGTTCATCAGCACGTCGGCGAACAGGTAGGGCGGGAACGGCGGGGGGTCCTGCTGGAGGTTGCCGGCGTTCCAGTTGTACGGCGTGTCCGGGCGGGCACGCAGGGCGTCCAGGTCGGCGATCATCCGCTCGTGCAGGACGTCGAGGTGAGCCGGGTCGACGACGTCGGCCAGCACCACCAGGCCGTCGGTCCGGAGTGCCTCCGCGGCCTCCCTGCGGTGGTCGTCGGAGAGCGTGCCGGCGACCCGTTCCCGGTCGGACAGCGTGATCGTGATCATGGACGAGATCCCTTCTGCAGCAGCGATCGGCGCCTCGACGAGCTGGTCGGACGGGCCGCACCAGCCGTCGACGCAGACGTCGGCGGCCGCCGGGTCACCCAGGCTGATCAGCGGCGGCAGCCCCGGGACGGTCACGCGACCGTCGAGCCCGACTCGGCCCGCACCTGCTCCAGCACCTGGACGAAGGTGGCGGTCTCCTGGGCCCCCGACACCCCGTACCGGGAGTCGAAGACGAAGAACGGCACGCCGTTGATGCCGTAGGCCGCCGCCTGCGCGACATCGGCCTTGACGTCGGCCAGGTAGCGGTGGTCGGTGAGGGCGGCCACCACCTCGTCGCGGTCCAGCCCCACCTCGGCGGCCAGGTCGGCCAGGTCCTCGACCCGCCCCACGTGCCGACCCTCGACGAAGTACGCGGCCAGCAGCCGCTCCTTCAGCTCGGCCTGGCGACCGTGCGCCTTGGCCAGGTGCAGCAGCTCGTGCGCGAGCACGGTGTTGGTCTGGTGGATGGTCTCGTAGTGGTAGTCGAGGTCCACCGCCGCCGCGATCCCGACCACCCGGTCGATCATGGTCTGAGCCTGCTCGGGAGCGATCCCCTTGCGCTCGCTGAGGTAGTCCAGCGGGGTTCCCGCGAAGTCCACGGGGGTGTCGGGGGCGAGCTCGAAGGAGTGGTACTCCACCTCCACGTCGGCGCCCGCCGCCGCGACGGCCGCCTCGAACTTGCGCTTGCCGATGTAGCACCACGGGCACTGGATGTCGGACCAGATGTCGACCTTGATCGGTTGGCTCACGGCAGGGACAACGCCCAGTCACCGCCCCGCCATTCCCTCCCGCGACGTCGGCGCCGTCGCGTCCTCAGCCGGCGTCGACGACCTCCGCCTCCGCGGGCAGCCAACGGCCCGAGTCCTCCGCTGCCGACACACCTGGTCGGCGGAAGGCGATCGGCAGACCTCGGGCGGTCACCCAGGAGACGGAGTCGGTCACCTGGACGTGCACGTGCGGCTCGGTGCTGTTGCCCGAGTTGCCGCACTCCCCCACCGGGGTGCCGACGACGAGCTCGTCGCCGGGTGACACCGCGACGGTGCCGCGGCGCAGATGAGCCAGCAGGACGTACGGGCCGGTGGGGGCGAGCGCGACGACCACGTGGTTGCCGGCCACGGCCGGGGCGCCGGCGCGCACCCGGGCGACCTGGCCGAGGGCGTACGGGATCTGCGCGGGCAGCGACCGCCGGGCGACGTGGTCGGTCTCCCCGTCGTGGGTGAGGACGACGGTGCCCGTCACCGGGGTCAGGACGGGCACGACCGAAGCCGCGGAAGAGGGCCGGCGGCTCGACCGAGAGCACCGAGCGCCAGGACGCCGGCGCCGACCGGTCGCGGTCGTCGACGGCGACGAAGTCGATGGCGTACGTGACGCCGAACTGGTGCGTACCGTGGCTCGGCACCCGCCGGGCGGGGCTGTTGCGCGCCTGCCAGCGTCCGCGGAACGGCAGCGAGAGCAGCACCGGCGGCTCGGTGCCGGATCCGTCGGGCGAGGCCACCGCCTCACCGTACGCCGGGCGAGGGTGAGCACCCGGGCCGAGGACAGGGATCCGCCGGGATGATCTCCGGGGGACTGTCGAGATCGGCTGGTCGGCTCCGACCTGGGGATGTCAGGCTCATCCGGAGCCCGCGAGCACGAGGAGTCATCGTGAAGTACGTGATCTTGATCCACAGCAACCCCCAGCCCTGGGGCCACCCCACCCAGCAGTTCACCGAGGAGGGCCGGGCCCTGCCCGAGTGAGGCGCACGCCGAGATGGACCGCGGCTTCGAGGCGCTGATGGAGGAGATCTCCGCCTCGGGTGAGTTCGTCGTCGCCGAGGCACTGGCCGATCCGGCGTCGTCCACGCTGTTCCGCTGGACCCCGGAGGGACAGCTCACCACCGACGGGCCGTACGCGGAGACCAAGGAGCACCTGGCCGGGTTCTTCCTGATCGACTGCGCCACCCGGGAGCGGGCCGAGGAGATCGCCGCCCACTTCACCCAGCCGGGTGGCACCGTCGAGCTGCGGCCGGCGATGTGGGCCGGCGGCGACGACCACTGAGCCGCCTTCCCGAAGGAACGGATCACCCTGATGAGCGGACTGCCGTGAGCTCCGAGCCGCCGCCCGAGGACCTGTGGCGGGCGTACGCACCACAGGTCCTGGCCGCCCTGGTCCGTCGCTTCGGCGACTTCGGTGCGGCCGAGGACGCCCTGCAGGAGGCGTTGCTGGCCGCCTACCAGCAGTGGCCGTCGCAAGGCGTCCCGGAGCGGCCCGACGGCTGGCTGACCACCGTCGCGTCCCGGCGACTGATCGACCAGGTGCGGTCGGAGTCGGCCCGCAGTGAGCGCGAGCGGGTCGACGTGGCGCGCACCCCGCTCGACCGGCGCCACACCGCCGGGGCGGACCAGGCGGCCGGGACGGTGGACGACTCGGTGCTCCTCCTGCTGCTGTGCTGCCATCCCGGGCTCTCCCGCCCGAGCCAGGTCGCCTTGACCCTGCGGGCCCTGGGCGGTCTGACCACCGGTCAGATCGCCCGGGCGTTCCTGGTCCCGGAGACGACGATGGCCCAGCGGATCAGCCGGGCGAAGGCCCGGCTGCGCACGTTCGACCACCCGTTCGTGGTGCCGTCGGTGGCCGAGCTCCCCGCTCGGGTGGACTCGGTGACCCGGGTGCTCTACGTCGTCTTCACCGAGGGCCACCTCAGCACCGCCGGACGCGACCTCTACGACGTCTCGCTCAGCGAGGAGGCCATCCGGCTGTCCCGCTGGCTGCACGCCCGGCTGCCGGAGTCGGGCGAGATCAGCGGTCTGCTCGCGCTGATGCTGCTCACCGATGCGCGCCGGTCGTCCCGACTGGGCGCCGACGGCGCCCTCATCCCGCTCGACCGGCAGGACCGCGGGCTGTGGGACCGGGCCCGGATCCGCGAAGGCATCGCGCTGATCGAGGCCACGCTGCCGGTCGGTCGGGTCGGCCCCTACCAGCTGCAGGCCGCCATCGCCGCGGTGCACGCCGAGGCCGGGACCGCCGAGGACACCGACTGGGCGCAGATCGAGCTGCTCTACCGGATGCTGGCCGAACAGGACCCCAGTCCGGTCGTGGTGCTGAACCACGCGGTCGCCGTGGCCATGGTGCAGGGACCCGAGGCGGCGCTGACCATGATCGAACCGCTGGCCGCCACGCCGGAGCTGCGGCACAGCCACCGACTCCCCGCGGTCCGGGCGCACCTGCTCGCGCTCGCCGGACGCCCGGCGGAAGCGCGGATCGCGTACGCGGAGGCCGCTCGGCTGGCGACGAGCATCCCCGAGCAGCGCTATCTCAACGAGCGGGCCGAAGGACCCTCGTGAGCCCTCCCCTCGGTCGCGTCGGGAGATCTTCGGGGTTCTGGTTGATCCCCGGTTGATCGCGGCGGAGACCGACGACGTCACGCCTGGACCGGGACGTCGGAGTATCCGGCAGGCGTGGAGACCAGGCGTCGGACCTCGTCGGCATCGATCCGGTCAGCGGCATCCAGCAGGTGCGCGATGGTCGCTGCCTGCGCGTCTGCCCGCTCGAGGAGGGACCGGGCGAGGGACAGGTCAGCGCCGGCCGCGGCCGACCGCGCCAGACCGTCCAGGGCGTGGACCACGCTCTCGACGTCGGACGACTGCTCCGCCTCGGCCAGGACCTCGGACAGCTCGTCCTGATCGCCGCGGGTCGCCGCCAGCAGGCAGCGGTTCAGCAGGGCCTGGTCGCCGCCGCCGGCCGCGGCGTACCAACGCTCGTTCTCCTGCCACAGGGCGACTGCTGCGGCTGTGTCGCCCGTCGACCGACGGAGCCGGGCCAGGTTCAGCCGGGCCGTGGCGGCGAGCCGACCGTCGCCGCTCACCGAGGCTGCCTCGAGTGCCTGCTCGTACGACGCCGCGGCTCGCGGATCGCCGGCCCGCTGCTGCACCCTGGCCAGGGTGGCCCGGTGCAGCGCGGCCTGCCCGAGGAAGCCGAGCGTGACCGAGTCTCGGCGGCCCGTTCCAGGGTGCGCGCGGCGTCGGCGAAACGGTGTTCGGCCTGAGCGACCGCTCCGAGCATGGCCTGCGCGTGCACCAGACCCCACGCGTCGCCGATCTGCTCGAGCAGGACCAACGCCTCGGTCGCTGCGCGGCTGGCCGTGCTGAGGTCGCCCACCATCAGCGCCGCGTACCCACCCAGCAGCAGAGCCGCCGCCGTCGACCAGTCGAGCCGCTGCGCGCGGTAGGTGACCAGGCTGGCCGTCGCCGCCGTGCGAGCGAGCGCGGGGCGACCTTCCTGGATGGCCACGAACGCCTGATGCCGCTCGACGTCGGCGACCAGCACGTCGTCGGCCAGGTCGGCGGCCAGCCGGCGGGCCCGATCCAGATCCTGCTGGGCGAGCAGCACGTTGCCGGCCGACGACTCCAGCCACGCCACCAGCAGCAAGCCGGTGACCAGGTCGCGGCTGGGGCCGGCCTCGGCCAGGGTGTTGCGGACTCGGGCCGCTCCGGCCGTCCCGTCCCCGAGCACCACCCAGGTCCAGCCGAAGTCGATCGCGATCCGGGCACCCAGGCCGGGGTCCTGTTCCGCGCACCAGCGCAGCGCGGCGTCGACGTTGGCCCGTTCTGCTCGGGCGATCACCAGACACGCCGGTTGCCGCTCACTCCGGACGTGGTCCTCGCACCACGCCGCGAGCCGCCCGAACCAGCTGGCGTGCGCGGCGAGGGCGGCCGACGCTCGACCGCTCTCGCGCAGCCGCTCGCCGGCGTACAGGCGGATGCTGTCGAGCAGCCGGTAGCGCACATCGCCCGAGCCGGCTTCGTCGACGATCACCAACGAGCGCTCCACGAGTCGGCCGATCGTGTCGGCCACGGCTTCCTCGGGCACATCGAGCGCCGTGAGCACCCACGCGACGCCGCCGAGTGACGCGCCGCCGACGAAGCACGACAACGCCCAGAGCGCTCGTTGGTCGTCGGGGAACAGCAGGTCGTAGCTCCAGGCGATGGCTCCGGCCAACGCTCGACGCCGCTCCGGTCGGGAGCTGCTCGGATCGCGGAGCAGGCCGAACCGGTCGTCGAGGCGGTGGGCGATGTCGCGGACGGACAGCGACCGGGTGCGTGCGGCGGCCAGCTCGATGGCGAGCGGGAGGCCGTCGAGGGCAGCGACAGATCTCCTCCACCGCGGCCCGGACACCGGTGTCGAGCACGAGCCCGGGCCGCCGCTGCCGGGCACGCTCCTCGAACAGCACCACGGACTCTCGGTGACCCAACGGCGCCAGCACGTGCTGGTGCTCCTCGGCCAGACCGAGGGACACCTGGCTCGTGGCCAGCACCGTGAGCCGGGGCGCCACCGTGAGGAGCGACTCGACCAGCTCGGCCACCGGACCCACCAGGTGCTCGCAGTTGTCCAGGAGCAGGACGGAGTCGGCGCCGACGAGCCGGTCGTGCAGGGCCGACACCCCGCCGACGATGCGGAGGGTCTCGGCCACGGCGTCGGTCAGGTCGGACGAGGGAGCGACCCCGTCGAGACGGATCAGCCAGACGCCACCTGGGGCCGGATCAAGCCGGTGCGCGACCTCCAGCGCGAGCCTGGTCTTGCCGACGCCGGCCGGACCCAGGATCGTCACCAGGCGACCGGCGGCGAGGGCGGACACGACCTCTGCCACGTCGCTGTCGCGGCCGATCGTGGAGCCGATCAGTGGCGGCAGGTTGCCCGGCGCGGTCGTCCCCCGGGCGCCACCGGTCCCCAGCTGGGGGCTCTGCTGCAGGATCTGCTGCTCCAGCCGTCGCAGATTCGGCCCGGGCGAAACCCCGAGCTCGTCGTCGAGGAGTCGCCGCACCCGCTGATAAGCGGCGAGCGCATCGGCCTGCCGCCCGGCCCGGTAGAGCGCGGTGATCATGGTCGCCCACAGGCCCTCGCGCAGCGGGTGCTCCACGAGCAGGGGCTCCAGCTCTGCCACGATCTCGCCGCCGGCACCCAGATCCACCCGCCCCGCGAGGACCCGCTCGGTCAGGGTCAGCCGAACCTCCTCGAAGCGGGCGCGGTGCGGCGCGAACCAGTCCCCGAGCTCGGGCAGCACGTCCCCGCGGAACAACGCGAGACCAGCCCGCGCTGCGGCGAGCGAGGTCGTCGGATCCTCCGCCGAGGCGGCGGAGGCGCTCGCCGCCGCCAACCTGCTCAGCTCGGCGGCGTCGACGGCCGCCGGCGGCAGGGCGAGTCGGTAGCCGTCACCCTCGCCGACCACCAGCTCCCGCCCGATGGTCCGACGCAGCTGGGACACCTTCGACTGCAGCGTGTTGCGGGTCGTCGGCTCGCCCCACAGGTCCTCGACCAGGGTGTCGACCCGGACGGGGCGCCCCACGTCCAGCGCCAGCCGGGCCAACAGCTCGGCCGTCTTGCCCGCCGGCACCGGCAGCGGCACACCGTCCCGGCGCGCTTCGACCGGTCCGAGCACCCCGACGGTGAGCACGGCTCCGAGCGTATGCCCGGATCGCCCCTCCGTCAGCCGCCGTCAGCGTGCCGTCAGCCGAGCGCGGGACGGTGAAGCCGTGCTCACCTCCGAACCCGGTCCCCACCGGCTCACCGCGACGGATCCGGTGCCCGACGTCAGCGATCTCGTCCGTCGACTGGTGGCCGGCGACCCGGCGGCCACCGCTCAGGTCGTCGCCCTCGCCCCGACCAGTGACGACCCGGCGTTGCTGGTGGCGGCTGCCGTCGCGGCCGGGGACCTCGGTCGGCTGGAACGGGCGGGCGCCCGCGCTCGGACGGCTCGTGACCGCCAGCTCGTGGTGCTCGCCGACGCGCACCTCCGGGGCCGGCACGAGCTGTTCTCCGTCCTGGTGCGCGAGCACCTGTCGGAGTACCCCGACCACGTCCTGGCGGCGTGGATCGCCGCCGAGCACACCTGATCCACCAGCCCCGTCCTGCCCAGCATCCACCAGCCCTGTCTTGTCCAGCAGAGAAAGCGAGATCACATGTCCACCCTCACCACGACCGACGTGCCCACCCCCGCTCCCCGGTCCGCCGCCCGCACCGTGCTGCGCTGGATCCTCTCGTTCGCCGGGTTCCCGCTCGGCGGGTTCGCCGCCATGACACTCGTCGGGCCGGTCGACCGCCTCGGCACCGCCGTGGTCGGCGGGCTCCTCACCGGCTTGGTGCTCGGTGCGGTGCAGGCCTGGGCTCTCCGTCTCGGATGGCGGCCGGCCCTGTCCTGGACGGTCGCCACCGGCGCCGGTCTGAGCCTCGGCCTCGCAGTCGGGGCGTCGCTGGTCGACTTCGGTACCGCTCTGCCGGATCTCCAGCTGCAGGGCGTTGTCTGCGGGGCTGCGGTCGGACTCGCCCAGGCTGGAGTGCTCTGGCCGCTGATCGGCCGCCGAGCGCTCGCCTGGCCCTGGTCACCTGGCCGCCGCGTGGGCCACCGGCTGGACCGTCACCACCCTGATCGGGGTAGCCGTCGACCAGCAGTTCACCGTCTTCGGCGCGGCCGGTGCCGCTACTGTCGCGGCGCTGACCTCGGTCCTCCCCCTCACGCTCCCGAGCGGTCGCCACGTCGCCGCGGCACACCCCAGCGAAACGGCGCCCCGATGAGCCGCCACGTGGTCTTCGGCACGGGCCAGATCGGCCAGGCTGTCGTTGCTCGGCTGCTGGCCGACGGTCAGCAGGTGGTGGCCGTGAACCGCAGCGGTCGGGGCACGTTCCCGGGCGCCGAGCTGATCGGGGCCGACGCCGCCGATCCTGCTGTGACGACGGCGATCTGCGCGCACTCCGACGTCGTCTACTTCTGCCTCAACGCCGTCCACTACGACCGTTGGGTGGAGGAGTTCCCGCCGCTGCAACGCGGCGTGCTGGCCGGGGCGGAGCGGGCCGGTGCCCGCCTCGTGGTCCTGGACAACCTGTACGCGTACGGCCCGCCCGACGGACGTCGATTGGTCGAGTCGATCGCGGCGAACCCGACCTCGGCCAAGGCGGCCACCCGGGCGGCCATGACCGCTGAGCTGCTCGCAGGCCCACCGGCTGGGTCGGGTCGAGGTGACCATCGGCCGTGCCTCCGACTACTTCGGACCCGGCACCACGCGTTCCGCTCTTGGGGAGTCGGTGTTCGGCCCGGCTCTGACGGGTGGCCGGGCCCAGGTCATGGGCGATCCGGACACCCTGCACAGCTACTCCTACACCCCCGACGTCGCTGCCGCGTTGATCACCCTCGGCAGCGCACCCGGAGCGGCCGGTCGCACCTGGCACCTTCCCGTGGCAGCACCGTGGACCACCCGCCGCCTGGTCGAGCACGTCTACGCGCTGGCGGGCCATCGGCCCCGGATGCTGGGCGCCGGCGGCACCAGCCTGCGACTGCTCGGGCTGGTGCTGCCGGAGCTGCGTGAGTACCGGCACACCCTCTACCAGTTCAGCGAACCCTGGGTGGTCGACGACAGTGCCTTCCGGACGACGTTCGGGGGCCAGGCGACTCCTCTGCCTGATGCCCTCGCCAGCACCGTGGACTGGTACCGCGGACGCTCCCGGCTCCCCGTCGGATGACCCACACCCACCGACACCCTCACCCAGCAACACCACCAGGAGATGATCATGCAGACAGCCACTGCCCCGACCGTGACCGTGACGACAGCACGCGCCCGGCGCGCAGGAGTCACGCTCGGTCTCGCGTCACTGCTCGCGATCGCCGGCTTCACAGCGCTCGGCTCGGTGTTCTCGTACCCGCAGATCCTGGCCGAGCCGGCGGCCGACATCCTGACCTCGTTCCGCGCGCACCGAGCAACGGTGATGGTCTGGTTCGGCGTGCTGGTGCTCAGCGCCGCCCTGCTGGCTCCGGCCGGCGTCTGGCTCGGTCAGCTGACCGGAGGGCGCCTCGGTCGCGCGATCACCTGGGTCGGTATCGGCGCGGCGACCGTTCAGGTGGTGGGTCTTCAGCGCTGGCTCACCCTGGTCCCCGGGATCAGCGCCGAGGCTGCCGACCCGGCCCGTCAGGCGTCAGCGACCGAGCGCTTCTCCTTCTGGCACACGGTTCTCGGCACCGCGATCGGTGAGACGCTCGGCTACGCCCTGACCGCCACCTTCACGGTGCTGGTGGTCGTCGCCCTCCGTCGCCGCGGTCTTCCCAGGTGGCTCTGCCGGGTGGGACTCCTGGCCGCCGGTCTGATCGCCACGGGGGTCGTGGCCCCCGTGCTGGAGGCGGCGGCTCTGACCAACTTCGTCGGCTACGTGCTCTGGTGCGGCTGGCTGCTGGTCGTCGCGGCGGTCTTGGCCAGGCCGACCCCTAGGTATCAGGAAGTCGCGAGCTGAGTCCTCAGAGCAACAGTCTCCAGCCTCGGGAGTTCCAGATGGCCGTTCGAACTGCAATCGCGCGAGTCGGCGCTGGTGTGATCGTCGCGATCACCGGCGGCATCCTGACCGTCGTGCCACCCGCGTACGCCGGCGCCGACGGTTGCAGTCCCGGCCTACGGTCCGACTTCAACGGCGACGGTCGCTCCGACACGGTCGTCGCGGACCCGTACGCCACCGTCGCAGGTCAGGCACAGGCCGGCCGGGTGATCGTCCTCTACGGCGATGCCGACGGACGGATCGGCGAAGGGAGCCGGGGAACCGTCTCCCAGGGCACCGGCGCCGTCGGTGGGGTGGCCGAGGCGGGCGACCGCTTCGGATCGGCCCTGACCGTCGCCGATCTGGACTGCGACGGCTACACCGACCTCGTCGTGGGCACCCCGCAGGAGGACATCTCCGGTCAGGCGGACTCGGGCTACGTCCAGATCATCTGGGGTGGCGCAGCCGGGCTGGGCACCGGCACCGCATCTCGTCAGCTCACCCAGAACGACTTCCCCGGCGCCGCGATCACCGCCGGCGACCAGTTCGGCTTCGCTCTCGACGCGCTGGAGGACGTCGGTCAGGGCGGGACGCCCGCCCCCGACGCCTTCGCCTTGGCCATCGGGGTGCCCGGGGGCAACGTCGGTGCTCAGAACGACGCCGGCTGGGTCGCCATGCTGCACGCCCTGGACGGCGGCAACGTCGCCACCACGATCAGTCAGAACTCCAGCGGCGTGCCCGGCTCGGCTGAAGCGGGTGACCGCTTCGGCACCGCCGTCTCGATCACCCAGCTGCTGAGCACCGGCGGTGCGGCGAACACGTTGGTCGACCTCGTGGTCGGCGTCCCCAACGAGGACATCGGCGCGGTCGCCGACGCGGGCGCGATCTCGGTGATCAAGGACGTCTACGACGAGGAGTTCCCCGGCAGCCAGGACTTCCACCAGGACTCCCCGGGGGTCCCGGGCACGGCCGAGGCCGGGGACCAGTTCGGTCGCAGCCTCGACACCGTCCGCGTCGGTGCCACCAGCCGCCTGGCCGTCGGCGTGCCCGGGGAGGACGTGGGCAGCGACAGCAACGCCGGAGCCGTCCAGCTCTTCAGCTCGAACAACGTCACCATCACCGCGGGCGCGAACCTGACCCAGGACACCACCGGGGTCGGCGGGTCCGCCGAGGCCGGTGACGTGTTCGGTGACCAGCTCGCCTTCGCGGCTCCCGGACTCGGGGACCCGACGACCCGACTGGCGGTGAGCATCCCCGGGGAGGACGGCACCGCCGTCAACCAGGGTGCTGTGCAGTCCTTCCCGGTCACCGACCTGGACGCCGACACGATCTACACGCAGGACTCACCCGGGGTTCCGGGTGCGATCGAGGCGGGTGACCAGTTCGGCAGGACGCTGGCCTTCGTCAACGGCGCAACCGAACGGGCCTGGGTCATCGGCGTGCCGGACGACGTGGCCGATGCCGCCGGCATGGTGGCGGTCATCCCGCTCGGCGGAGCGCCCCGCGCCTGGATCCCCGGCGCCGGGGGCGTCCCGGCTGCGGGTGCGAGCCGCTTCGGTGGCACCGTGGCCGGCGTGGTCGGCGGGACGACCTGATCAGGAGATCTCCGCGGTCCCGAAGGTGACACCGGCCAGCTCCGCCGAGACCCGCCAGACGCGGTCGGCTTCGCCCGGGTCGCGGAGCGGGCGGTAGAGCGGGTGCTCGGCCGGGCCACCGCCCAGGTGGCCCAGGCCCTTCGGGCCGAACAGCCGGCCGCCGCTGTCTGGAGCTGTCGCCGCCAGCAGGGCCGGCAGCGCGGCACTCTCCGGCGTACCGAGCAGGATCCCGGCGCGCGACAGGCGCCGGATGATCGCGATCTGCGGGGTGTCCCGGTCCCGGCCCAGCTCGGAACGCGCCGACAGCAAGCTGGTCGGCGCCACCCCGGGGTGCGACAGGTTGCTGCTGATGTTCCAACCCTGCAAGCGACTCCGCCGGTCCAGCTCGAGTCCGAACAGACCCTGGGCGATCTTGGACTGGCTGTAGGCCCGGCCTCCGTCGTAGGACTTCTCCCAGTTGAGGTCGGCCCAGTGCACGGCACCGGAGCTGGCCGCCACGCTGACCTGGGTGGTGACCCTGGCCCGGCCCGCCGACAGCAGGGGCAGCAGGTGCGCCACGAGGGCCACGTGGCCGAGGTGGTTGGTGCCCAGCTGCAGCTCGAAGCCGTCGGCGGTGGTCTGCCGTTCCGGCGGCGTCATCACCCCCGCGTTGTTCACGAGCAGCTGGATCGGCCGTCCCTCGTCCCGCAGCCGACGGCCCAGCTCCGCCACCGACGTCAGCGACGACAGATCGAGGTCGCGCAACGACACCTCGGCGTGGGGGTGAGCACGCCGGATCTCGGTCAGGGCGGCCTCGCCCTTGGCTGGGTTGCGGACGGGTAGGACGACCTCGGCACCGGCGGCGGCCAGACGGTGGGCGATGCGCAGCCCGATGCCGTCACTGGCTCCGGTGACGACGGCGCGGTTCCCGGACAGGTCGGGCAGGGCGAGGGTGGGACGGTTCGGCATGGCGTTGCTCCTGGTTCAGGCGGGTCGTGGCACCAGTCTTGGTCGGTCAGCAGGTCGCAACCAGGGCCTGCCGATCCGCCCCTCACCGGGTGCGGGCCCTCACTGCCGAGCGGAAGGGGGGATCAGCAGTCCGTTGTCCGGCTGGGCCCGATGCCGTAGAACGGATCGGACGACGAGCCCGGAGGAGAGCAGACGTGATCGACCGAGCCGGCCTGGCCGACTTCCTGCGGCGTCGCCGCGAGGTGCTGCAGCCCGAGGACGTCGGGCTGCCCCGAGGGCAGCGTCGCCGTACGACCGGGTTACGACGGGAGGAGGTAGCGACCCTGTGCCACATGTCGACCGACTACTACGCACGGCTCGAACGCGAGCGTGGACCGCAGCCGTCCGAGCAGATGATCGCCTCCATGGCCCAGGGGCTGCACCTGACGCTGGACGAACGCGATCACCTCTTCCGGCTGGCCGGGCACGAACCACCAGCGCGCGGGTCGCTCAGTGAGCACCTCTCCCCCGGTCTGCTGCGCATCCTCGACCGCCTCGAGGACACCCCCGCCGAGGTGGTCACCGAGCTCGGCGAGACGTTGCGCCAGACACCGGCCGGGGTGGCGCTCACCGGGGACGCCTCCCGCTACACCGGACCGGCGCGCAGCCTGGGCTACCGCTGGTTCACCGACCCGGCCGCCCGGGCCCTCTACCGGCCCGATGACCATCGCCACCTGTCGCGCGTCTACGCCGCCCACCTGCGCCAGGTGGTCACGTTGCGCGGTCCGTCGTCACGGGCGGCCGCGCTCGCCGAGCTGGCCCTGAGCCGCAGCGAGGAGCTGCGCGAGCTGTGGAAGGCGCACGAGGTCGGCATCCGGCTGGACGACGAGAAGCACTTCGTCCACCCCGAGGTCGGTGCCCTCACCCTGCACTGCCAGACGCTGCTCGATCCGGCGCAGTCCCACCGGCTGCTGGTCTACACCGCCGTCCCGGGTTCCGAGAGCGACGAGAAGCTCCGACTGCTCGCGGTCATCGGCGCCCAGGCCCTCAGCTCGTCAGTCCCCTGACGCAGGCCGGCACGGCGAGGAGCCGGGCGGCCGCTGCGATACTGCCCGGATGTCGACGGCGGTCCTGGGTGCTCTGGAGACGGAAAGACTCGTGCTGCGGCCGAGCCGGGCCGGCGACGCTGCCGTGTTCCGTACGCTGTGGACAGAGCGGGACCCGAGGGTTCCCGCGAACCGCCGGATCGGACCCGACGGCCGACCCACGGTGGCCGACATCACCGCCCGGATCGCCGCCGAACCCGCTGGGCAACGGCTCCGGCTGCTGACCGTGCTGCCCCGCGGATCCACGACGGCCATCGGCTACTGCGGTCTGCTTCCCCACGGCAACGGGTCCGACGACGAGCCGGAGCTGGCCTACGAGCTGCTCCGGTCCGCCCACGGGCAGGGGTACGCCACCGAGGCGGCCCGGGCCGTGGTCACCTGGGCGGACGACGCGGGCTACCGCCGGCTGTGGGCGGGGGTCTGGGACTGGAACCGGGCGTCGCGGCGGGTGCTGCACAAGCTGGGGTTCACCGAGACGGGACCGATCGAACCCCGCTCCGCCCACGGGCAGACGCTGCTCACGGTCCGGGACCGGGCCGGCGACGCGTAGCGGTAGGCCCGCTGTGGGCTCGGTGCTCCGGGACCCGGACTGTCAGCACCTCTGGCTACGGTGCCGCCATGGCTATCGCTCGCTTTCCTCAGACCGTGCTCGACTGCCCGGACCCGGCGTCCCTGGCTGCCTTCTACGGCGCTCTCCTCGACTGGCCCGTGAAGGTCGACGACGACTGGGCCGAGATCCGCGCCGAGCACGGCGACTCGATCGGCTTCCAGCAGGTCGAGGGCTTCGTCCCACCCGACTGGCCCTCGCAGACCGCCCCCCAGCAGATGCACCTCGATGTCACCGTCGACGATCTCGACGAGGCGGAGCGGGCCGTGCTCGCCCTGGGTGCCGTGAAGCACCCGCACCAACCCGGGACCACCTTCCGCGTCTTCCTCGACCCGGCCGGTCACCCGTTCTGCCTCTGCGTCGCCTGACGGTCCCGACCCGACAGCTGGTTCAGCGCGCCGCGTCCCGGCGCGGCCGCCAGGGTTCGGCAGCGTGGCTGATCCACACCTCCTCGGGATCGAGCGCGACCACCAGCCGCTGACCGACGGTGTCGGGTTCGTCCAGCTCGCCGAACCACACGGCCACGTCACCCCCGATCACCACTGGGCGTCCCCCGGTCTCGACGACCACGACCTGGGTGCCCGGGGTGTGCCCGGGAGCGGGCACGAGCCGGACACCAGGGAGCAGCTCCAGCTCGCCGTCGACCGGCACGTAGCGCACACCGGGTGCGTCCACCCACTCACGCAGGGTGTAGCCCTCGACGGTGCGGGCGTCCTCCAGCTCACGACGTTGGACGTAGGTCGGCCGGCCGGCGAAGAGGTGGTTGCCGCCGCAGTGGTCGAAGTGCAGGTGCGTGTTGACCACGATGTCGACGCTGGCCAGATCGAGGTCGAGCTCCTCCCACGGGCGCAGCCGAGGATCGAGGTCGGCGGCGGCCGGGTGCAGGTGGGTGAGCCCCGTGTCGACGAGGACGCGCGCGTCGGGATGGTCGATCAGGTGCATGCAGACCGGGATCCGCTCGCCTTCGGCCAGCAGGTCAGCAATCCAGAGCGGTGTGATGGTGACCGGACCGCGGTTCTCCGCGCTGCTGCTCATCGGGCCGCTCCCGCTCGTCGGGCGTCGTCAGGTCGCGGAGGCTGGGCAGGGAGCTCGCGGGGCAGTCCGAACCCGGCGAACACGTCGCTCCCGAAGATCGTCACCTCCGCGATCAGTCCGTCCTCGACCCGCAGCACGTCCAGGGTGAGGGCGTCGTAGGTCGACGCACCCGGACGCCGCCGGTAGCCGGCCACCGCCGGCTGGCCGTTGGCGCTCGTCGTCAGGCAACGGAAGTCGCTCAGCTCCTCGGCGCCGAAGCCCGCTTCCGTCCAGGCGGCCAGGATCTCGTCGCGACCCGCCCAGACCCCCGGTTGGGGCGGCATCGTGAACCGCAGGTCATCGTGCAGCAGAGTCGCGAGACCGTCGAGGTCGAGCTCCTGGGTGGCGCGGACGTAGGCCGAGACCAGCCGCTGCTCGTCGGCGGTGAGCTCGTGGCCGCTCCGGCCGCTCCAGTCGATCCGCCCCGGAGGCAGGTGGGTGCGCATCGTGACGCGAGCCCGCTGCAGGGCGCTGGTCGTCGACGCCAAGGTGAGCTCCAGGGTGTCGGCAGTCTGCTGGCCGGACCAGCCGAGCACGTCGCGGAGGATCAGCACCGCCCGTTGGCGCGGTGGCAGGTGCTGGACGGCCACGATGAAGGCGAGCTCGATCGTCTCCCGGGCCACCGTCTGCTCGTACGGGTCCTCGGTCCGGCTGGGCGGCCACGGTTGGAGGTAGACGACCTCGGTGCCCGCGCCGCCGGTGCCCTGCAGCTCGATCGGGACCGGCGTGCGGTCGCGGCGCTTCTCGAGGAAGTCCAGGCAGACGTTGGTCGCGATCCGGAACAGCCAGGTCCGCAACGACGCCCTGCCCTGGAAGGACTCCCGCTTGGCCCAGGCGCGCAGGAACGTCTCCTGGGTCAGGTCCTGGGCGTCGTCGTAGGAGGCGAGCATCCGGTAGCAGTGCGCCAGCAAGCCACGACGGAACCGTTCGGTCAGCACCGCGAACCGGACGCTGTCATCGGCACGTGCCGCTGCGATGAAGTCGGCCTCGTCGGCCCCCAGCGGTCCGACGGTCGGACCCCCGGATCGTTCGGGTGCTGTGCTGGTCATGCTGTCTCCTCGCTCGCCGAGTGGTCTCCTGACTGACGACGACGGAGATCGCCGAAACGCATCGGCCGTCCCCGACCAGCTGCCGCGGCGATCGTACGCACGGGACCGGTGGCCAGGTCGGTGTCCTGCCCGGTGCGTACGGTGAGACCGACGACGTCGACCGCTACCGCGCGCGTCAGAAGCCGATCTGTCACCGTCGTCATCAGCCACCGTCACGAGAGGACCACCAGTGCCTGACCCCTCCCCCGTCGGTCCCGGACCGATCCGCGTCACCGCCGCCAGCCACTACGCGCTGCGACCCGTCGAGTCGGGGCGCATCACCGGTGGTCTCTGGGCGGAACGCCGCCGGATCAACCGCGAGGTCAGCGTCCCTCAAGCCTGGGACCGGCTGCACGAGGCCGGCAACTTCCACAACCTGGAGCTGGCTGCCGGCCGCACCGACGGTGCGTACGTCAACGACCTGCCGTTCCTCGACAGCGACGTCTACAAGTGGCTGGAGGCGGTGGGCTGGGTCCTCGCCGACCCCGAGCTCGCCGGTCCGTTGGCCGACACCCTCCACGACCAGCTGGCGGCGACCGCCGAGCTGCTGGCGGCGGTGCAGCAGTCCGACGGCTACCTGAACTCCCACTTCCAGGTGCGCTTCCCCGGCGAGCGCTTCGTGCAGCTGGACTGGGGGCACGAGCTCTACTGTGCCGGTCACCTGATCCAGGCGGCCGTCGCCGTCCACCGGGCCGGCGGGGACCCCGAGCTGCTGGCCATCGCGCGCCGGGTCGCGGACCTGGTGGTCGACTCCTTCGGCCCCGGTGACGGCACGATCGACGGGATCTGCGGGCACGCCGAGATCGAGACCGCCCTGGTCGAGCTCTACCGGGAGACCGGCGACGACAGCTACCTGACCCGAGCCACCTACTTCATCGACCGGCACGGCCACCACCTGCTGCCCGACGGCCGCTTCGGTCGTCAGTACTGGCAGGACCACACCCCTGTCCGGGAGGCGGACGCCGTCACCGGTCACGCCGTCCGGCAGCTCTACCTGCTGGCCGGTGTCGCCGACGTCTACGCCGAGACCGGGGACGAGAGCCTGAGGGAGGCGGCTGAGCGGCTGTGGGCCGAGATGGTGGCGACCAAGACCTACCTGACCGGGGGCATCGGCGCGCACCATGCCGACGAGGCGTTCGGCGACCCGTACGAGCTGCCGAGCGAACGGAGCTACTGCGAGACCTGCGCCGCGATCGCCTCGATCATGTTCAGCCAGCGGATGCTGATGATCACCGGTCGGGCCGAGTACGCCGATCTGCTGGAACGCACGCTCTACAACGGTTTCCTGGCCGGAACGTCGTTGGACGGGCAGAGCTACATCTACGCCAACCCGCTCCAGGTCCGTGATGATCACGTCGGCACCGGCCACGACCAGGACTACGCGCGGGTGCCGTGGTTCCACTGCGCCTGCTGCCCGCCGAACGTGATGAGGCTGCTGGCCTCGCTGGAGCACTACGTGGCCCTGGCCGGCGACGCCGGGGTGACCCTGCACCAGTACGTGACGGGCCGGACCACCGCCACCGTCGGCGGCGGCGCCGTCACCCTCGACGTGATCACCGACTACCCGTGGGACGGGACGGTGCGGGTGACCGTGGCCGACACCCCCGAGACCGAGTGGGAGCTGGCGCTCCGGGTGCCGTCGTGGGCCGAAGGGGCGGCGGTCTCGGTCGACGGCGAGCCCGTCGACGCCCAGCCCGTCGACGGGTGGCTGCGGTTGACCCGCGGCTGGACTACCGGAGCTGTCGTCGAGCTGGTGCTGCCGTTGGCGGTGCGCTTCACCACACCCCATCCCCGGGTCGACGCGATCCGGGGCAGCGCGGCGGTGGAGCGGGGCCCGCTCGTCTACTGCCTGGAGGGCACCGACCACGAGGGTCAGCGGCTCGACGACCTGCTGCTCGATCCGTCCGCCGAGGTCGCCGAGCAGCCCGGCTCCGCGGCGATCGGTGGCGCGGTGACGCTGCGCCTCGGCGGTTTCCGGCGAGACTCCCAGACCCAGGGTTGGTGGCCGTACGGTTCGGGGCCGACCCAGGAGCTGCCCGCGACGGAGCCGGTCGCCCTGGTGGCGGTGCCCTACTTCACCTGGGGCAACCGGGAACCGGGGGCGATGCGGGTCTGGGTGCCCACCAGCTGACCAGCCGATGATCGGCGACGCCTCGCGTGGCCCTCGATCGTCAGTGCAGGACCACGTCGCTCAGTGTCGCGACGTTCTCCGAGCCGTCGTCGAGCTGGATGGCTGCCGGTCCCGGACGGACGTCCCCGGGAAGGTCGACAGTCACCTCGGCGGTCAGCTCGGAGCTGATCGTGTCGAGGACGGCCAGCGACCAGCTGCGCTCACCTTGCACCAGGACGAGCTCAGCTCCGATCATCGGGTCCTGGCTCGGAGCGACCACAGGCTCGGCGACCGACGGCGCGCAACCGCCGGACCCGCCGTAGGTGTCGACACAGGTCCGGGTGAGGTTGCTGGCGGCGAGAGTGAGGGAGGACCCGAGTCCGACGTCGTGAACGACCTTCTCGGCCTCACCCGACCCGACCCGCCGGGCCGCGAGCCGCTGCCCCTCCTGACTGAGCGTCAGCTGGGGACCGGCGCAGCTGGCCCCCGCCGGCGGAGGGATCAGCAGAGCCCACGCCACCACGGCGCACGCAACGAACCAGGCGGTCGATCGTGGCCAGGTGGGCGGGCAGACCATGACCCAGCATCTGACGGAGCGGGCCGCAGCGACAGAGTCCGACAGCAGCGGTCGTACGACGTCGCCTCCGCCCTGGTGTACCTCGGCGGGCGTCGGAACGCCGCCGCGTTCTGGGACACCTACCTCGCCAGAAGTCCGGCACCGGCGAGCGAGCTCACCCAGCACGTCGACGCCCTGCTGCGGTACCGGCCGGCCGTCCAGGCGGCGTACTTCTCGATGCGGATCGCCGGCGGGGACCGCACCGGGATCGGACACGACGACGAGAACCGGATGGGACTGCGGGACGCCGAGCAGATGCTCCGCGCCAACGGGGCCAGAGTGACCGACGGCCGGGCCTGAGCAGGGTGCTCGCCGGCTGCCGGTTGCCACCGCGGTCGCGCTACCGATCAGACGATGAGCGCAGCGTTCGGGCGACGACGACGTACCGCTCGTCGGCGATGGGTGAGCCCCAGTACCGAGGATCGTCGAGCTGCTCCACCGTCGCCCCGAAGCCTTGCGCAGTCAGCAGCGAGACGACCTCCTGGTGCGCCAACCCTCCGCCGGTCGACCAGCGGCCCTCGATGAGCACCAACCGTCCACCGGGCCGCAGCAGCCGGGACCAGGTCGACAGTGCTGACGCAGGATCACGCAGGGCCCACAGGACGTGACGACACATCACCGCGTCGTAGGATCGCTCGGCGAGCGCAGGTCGCGCCGCGTCCCCCAGGGCCACGGTGATACCGACCCGGCCACCGATCTTCGCTCGCGCGATCTCCAACATCCCTTCGGAGAAGTCGATACCGTCGACGACGTGCCCCAGGTCAGCAGCAAGGATCGCCAGGCTGCCCGTTCCACAGCCCAGATCGGCCACCCGCGACGGTGGCGACGGCAGCAGACGGTCGAGGAGACCGGCCCACGCCGCTCGCACGTCGGGCTCCCGGAGCCCATGATCAGCGGCCCGGTCGAAGGTCGTCGCAGCCTCGTCCCACACGGTCGCGCTTCGTTCACTCACATCGCGACCCTAGACGTGAGCCGCCGACCGCTGCGCCCGCCGGTGGTGGGCGGTGACCGTGACGTAGCAGTGACGAAGCTGCTCGAGCTCGGCCGCGACCGACTCGTTCCCGGTCTTCCTCGATGTGCCGTTCGAGGAGACGGCCCGCCGGATGGCGGTGCGCGACGGCACCCACGCAGATCCCTTGCACACCTCGATGCGCCGTTACGTCGAAGGTCAACGCCTGTACTACGCAGCCGCTCGACCGTGGGAACGTGCCTCACTCATCGTCGACAACAGCGGCCCGGAGCCCAGGATGATCGAGTGCGTACGAGGTCAGTGTCGTCCGCGACGACTAGTGCGAGGCGATGGCGTCTGCGAGATCGGCGCCGGTGCGGCTCACGTCGAGCTCGCTGGAGCCGAGGCTCATGATCACGACCGCGACCTGCCGCTCGGGGATGCGGACGGTCTTGGTGAGCCACGCGTGCCAGCTGCCGCCGTGGGTGATGAGACGGCCGGCCGCGTGCGGTGTGACCCGCACACCCCAGGCGTAGTTCACCGGAGAGCCGTCCGTCAGCACCGCGGTCTTCTCGCTGATCTGCTAGGCTCCTGTTGCCGAGCTCCGACCGGTTGCACGCCTGCAGCCACCGGGTCAGGTCGCGGACGGAGGTCCACAGTCCGCCGTCGCCGACCGTGATCGGCGGATCGGGGCTGTCGTCGAGACTGATCGCAGCACCACCGAAGCGCGTGTCGCGCAGCCCCAGCGGTCGTACGAGCTGGGACAGCACCTGGTCGATGGGCTGATGCCGGCACCGCGCGAGCGCCTCAGCGAGGAGGACGTAGCCGGCGTTGTTGTAGGCGAACTGTGAACCCGGTCTGACGTCCGGCGCGTCCACCCGGCGGAAGCGCTCCACCACTTCTGCGTTGCCGCTCGGAATGCCGAGGGCCGGAGCGGCCAGGTCGGGAAGGCCGGAGGTGTGGTGGACGAGGTGGTCCAGCCGGATCGTCTCCATCCACGCAGGAAGCTCGGGTAGCCGAGCGGACGACGGGGTCGTCGATGCTCAGGACCCCGTCCGGACTGCCTGCGCTGTGGCGACCCCGACGAACTGCTTGGTCACCGACGCGGCGTAGAAGACCGTGCTTCGCGGACCGGGACGCCCGCGATGCTGCCTCGGCAGGCACTGTCCAGGTGGTCGTCGACGAGGGCACCGATGGCGACGGCTTCGCCCTCGAGGTCGTCGAGCGCCGAGGTCAGGAGCGGCGCGACGTTGCGATCAGCCACGTCGCATCATGCCGGTACGCCATCCGGACCGTCCCCAGCCTGACTGTCTCGTCGGCGTCAGCCGCCGGGAGCCCCGGATGAGTCCGGGCGTCTGACGTCTAGGCTCGCGTTCGTGACCGAGGACGACTGGCGGGATGGCGGGTTCCGACAGCGTCGGCCTTCCGTGGAGACCTTGCGTGGGTCGCGGCGTCGATCGGACGAGGCAGTCGCGTCGTCGGCTGTCGCCGCTTGACCGGCGGCGTGTCCTCCGCCATGCACCGGCTGACCGTCGAGCGGGCGGAGGGCGAACGTTCGTCGTGCTGCGGCAGTACCCGGCCGGTCTGGGCCTGCGGGCGGCCCTGGAGAGGGAGATCGCGAACCTCGGTGCTGTGGCGGGGAGCGGACTCCCGGTTCCGAGCATCGTGGCGGCCGATGTCGCGGGATCGTCGACAGGAGGCCTGCCGTCGTTGCTGATGACACAGTTGCCGGGCCATCTCGACCTCGACTCCACAAGACCCCCGGTCGTGGATGACGAAGATGGCAGACGTCGCCGTTCAGCTGCACGCTCTGGACCTGCCCGCGACACCGTTCAGACCGTGGGCGGATTCATGGATCGCTCCCCTTGACGAGCTCCGAGTACCGGTCGACGCACAGAAGCCGGCCGTGTGGGAGGCGGCGTTCGCGGTCCTGGCGTCGGCGCCACCGGAGGACCCCGCTGTCTTCCTGCACGGTGATTTCCTACCGGTCAACCTGCTGTGGTCGCGTCGGATGATCACCGGTCTGATCGACTGGAACGGCGTCCACCGAGGGTCCCGTGCGGTCGATGTCGGGCAGTGCCGGCGGTACCTGGCGGCGCTCTACTCGCCCGAGTGGGCGGAGGTACTCAGGTCGCTCTACGAGTCCATGGCCGGGGTGACGCTCAATCCGTGGTGGGACCTGCATGCCCTGCTGCACCATGACGACCACCAGCGGAAGTGGATCAGCGCCCAGGTCGCGGGCCGCCGCCCCGTCGACGCCGCCGGCATGACGTCCCGGGTCGAGGTCGCTGTCGAAGTAGCGCTACGGCGCCTCGGCTGACTCCAGGTCCGCGGCTCAGTCGAGGAGACGACGGAGCACGCGTCGCAAAGCCGTCCGGGTCGCCGGCCGGTTGTCCGTACTCCCCGCCGGAGAAGCCGCCGTGGCCGCCCGGGAACTCCACCAGCCGTACGCCCAGGTGTTCGGCGACTGACGCAGCCCCGCGAGCGGCGAGCTCGTCGTGGGACTCGGCGCCGACCCCGATCACGACGCGATCACCGAGATCGCGCACCGAGTCGGCCACCGCGAAGTCCAGTCCGGAGGGCACGTTGCGAAACAGCAGGTTGGTCCGGTCGCCGTCGTCGACGGTCGGCAGCCCGAACTGTGCCGGGTCGGGCGTGGGCTGGTCGGCGAACCCGGCCGGCAGCTCGCCCGAGGTCATCAACAGTCCGAAGAACCGCGCCATGGCGGGGCCGAGGCCGCTCTCGAGGTAGACCTGTTTCATCCGCTTCGCCGCCGCCACGACCTCGTCGTGGTCGGGAAGGTACGCCGAGACGGGCGGCTCGTGTCCCACGAACCGGCGTACGTCGTCGGGATGTGTGGCCGAGCAGGGCCAGACCGTTGGTGGCGCCGCCACTCGAGCCGAACGCGTCCACCGGCCCGACGCCGACGGCCTCGATCACGCGGTGCAGGTCAAAGGCGTGCATCTGCGGCGTCACTTCCGACCTGCCGGTCGAGTTGCGACCGGTCCCGCGCGGGTCGTACGTGACGACAGGTCGGTCGCCGAACCGGGCAGCCAGGGAGCCGAAGCCGACCGCGTCCATCGGTGATCCGAACATGAACAGCGGCGTCCCGGAGCCGGCGTCGCCGCGGACGTCGTACGTGATCTGGTCCTCGCCGGAACCCAGGGTGAAGGTCTGCATCTCTGTCATGCCGAGGAAGACCTCGGCAGCGACGCAAAGTCATCGGTGACCCGCCATCGGTCAGCCATCTGCCTGCGCATCGCGCAGGCCTTCCGGGCGGCGACCGAGCTTCGCATGAACTGCACCGGTTCGCCGCAGGTGCGGCGCAGCGTCGGTGGTCGCGGCTAGCGTCTGCTTATGCCGATCCTGCTGCCCGAGCTGCTCGTGCCCGACCCGGCAGCGCTCCGGGTGTGGCTCGAGGAGCATCATGCGACATCGCCCGGCGTGCGGCTGGTGCTGACGAAGAAGGGCGGCTCGGACACCACGATCACGTGGGCGAGCGCCGTCGAGGAGCTGCTCTGCTTCGGCTGGATCGACGGCCAGGCCGGGAAGCGTGACGAGGGCAGCTACACCGTGCGCATCACCCCGCGTCGACCGACGGGCAGCTGGTCGCAGCGCAACGTCGCGCTCGTCGCGACGCTCGAGGAGCAGGGCAGGATGACCGAGGCCGGACGCGCCGCGGTCGAGGCCGCGCGCGCCGACGGGCGGTGGGAGGCGGCGTACGCCGGTCCGGCGACCCGCCGGGCGCCCGACGACCTGGCCGCAGCGATCGCGGCCGAGCCGGAGGCGCAAGCGATGTTCGACGTGCTCACCAGCGCCAACCGGTTCGCACTCATCCATCGCGTGGAGAGCATGAAGCGCGCTGAGAGCCGGGCTCGCAAGATCACCGAGATGGTGGAGATGCTCGTGCGCGGCGAGACCCTCTACCCACAGAAGGCGGGGCGTTCCTGATAGCGGCGTTGCCGACGAGCGTGGCCACCGTCCGAAGCTGGTCAGACCAGTTCGCCTCTCTGTACCGATAGCCGTCAGGCCAACGGATCTTCGGCGCGACTGTCGTGCTCAACGCAGCGTGGCCAGGGTGATCGCTCATGACCGTCCCGCTAACCCGCGTAGCCCGTCTGTTCGCCCACGGTGAACGAGGAACAAATCTGTTCACAACAGCCTTGAGTGGATGTCGCTCAACCCTACGAGCGACCTTCGATCCTGGAGGCATCTGCATGACCACGACTGAACTTCCTGTCCTCTTCCTCACCGACCTGGTCGTCCTCCCCGGCATGGTCGTGCCGATCGAGCTCGACGACGCCGCCCGGGCCGCGGTCGATGCGGCGCAGGCGAGCAGCGACGACGAGCTGCTGGTCGCGCCCCGCCTGGACGATCGCTATGCCCGTTACGGCGTGGTGGCCACCATCGTCCAGCTCGGGCGCACCGCGACCGGGCAGCCCGCTGCGGTGATCCGCGCCGAGCGTCGCGTCAAGATCGGCTCCGGTGTCACCGGACCCGGCGCGGCCCTGTGGGTCGAGGCCGAGGACGTGCTCGAGGACGCCGACGACTCCGGTGCTGTCGGCACCCTGGCCAGCGACTACAAGGCGCTGGTGATCGCGTCCCTGCAGCGCCGCGACGCGTGGCAGGTGATCGAGACGGTCAACCGGGTCACCGACCCGTCGAACCTGGCCGACCTCGCCGGCTACGCGTCGTACCTGACCGACGAGCAGAAGATGCAGCTGCTGGAGACGCCTGACGTCGCCGAGCGGCTCACCGCGCTGATCGGCTGGACCAAGGACCACCTCGCCGAGATCGAGGTCAACGACAAGATCGCCTCCGACGTCCGCGAGGGCATGGACAAGAGCCAGCGGGAGTTCCTGCTCCGCCAGCAGCTCAACGCCATCCGCAAGGAGCTGGGCGAGGACGAGCCCGATGGCGCCCAGGACTACCGCACCCGGGTCGAGGAGGCCGACCTGCCCGAGGACGTCCGCAAGGCCGCTCTGCGTGAGGTCGGCAAGCTCGAGCGCGGCAGCGACCAGAGCCCCGAGGCGGGCTACCTGCGCACCTGGCTGGACACGATCCTCGACATCCCGTGGGGCACCACCACCACCGACTCCGACGACATCGTCGCCGCCCGCGCGGTGCTGGACGCCGACCACCACGGTCTGGACGACGTCAAGGAGCGGATCGTGGAGTACCTGGCGATCCGGTCCCGCCGCGCCCGGCGCGGTCTGGAGGTCGTCGGCGGTCGCGGTTCCGGCGCCGTGCTGGCCCTGGTCGGGCCCCCCGGGGTCGGCAAGACGTCGCTCGGAGAGTCGGTGGCCCGCTCACTCGGCCGGAAGTTCGTCCGGGTCGCCCTCGGTGGCGTTCGCGACGAGGCCGAGATCCGCGGTCACCGGCGTACGTACGTCGGCGCGCTGCCCGGTCGGATCGTCCGTGCCATCACCGAGGCCGGCTCGATGAACCCGGTGGTGCTGCTGGACGAGATCGACAAGGTCGGCTCGGACTACCGCGGCGACCCGAGCGCCGCGCTGCTCGAGGTGCTCGACCCGGCGCAGAACCACACGTTCCGCGACCACTACCTGGAGGTCGACCTCGACCTGTCCGACGTCGTGTTCCTGGCCACGGCCAACGTGCTCGAGTCGATCCCCCAGCCGCTGCTGGACCGGATGGAGCTGGTCAGCCTCGACGGCTACACCGAGGACGACAAGATCGCCATCGCCCGGGACTACCTGCTGCCCAAGCAGCAGGAGCTGGCGGCGCTGACCGCCGACGAGGTGGAGATCACCGACAGCGCGCTGCGGGAGATCGCGGCCAACTACACCCGCGAGCCCGGCGTACGGCAGCTGGAGCGGCTGCTGGCCAAGGCACTGCGCAAGGCGGCGACGGAGCTGGTCGCTGCCGGCGAGAACCCCGACAAGGTGGTCGTCGAACGCGAGAACCTGAAGCGGTTCCTGGGTCGCCCGCGGTTCACCCCGGAGGCCCATGAGCGCACCTCGGTGCCGGGTGTGGCCACCGGCCTGGCCGTGACCGGCCTGGGTGGCGACGTGCTCTTCATCGAGGCGGCGGCCGACACCCCGCTGGCGGTCGGCACTCCTGTCGCGGTCGGCACCGCCGGCGAGCGACGGCGTGGCAGCCTGACCCTCACCGGCCAGCTCGGCGACGTGATGAAGGAGTCGGCGCAGATCGCGTGGAGCTACGTGCGGGCGCACGCCGAGGAGCTCGGCATCACCGACCGGGCGGCGTTGGACCGCGACATCCACGTGCACGTCCCGGCCGGCGCGGTGCCGAAGGACGGGCCCTCGGCCGGCGTCACCATGGTCACCGCCCTGGTCTCCATGGCCACCGGTCGCCCGGTCCGCTCCGACGTCGGCATGACCGGTGAGGTCACGCTCAACGGCCGGGTGCTGCCGATCGGCGGGGTGAAGCAGAAGCTGCTCGCCGCCCAGCGGGCCGGGCTGACGACGGTGTTCGTGCCGCAGCGCAACGAGCCGGATCTCGACGAGGTGCCGGAGGAGGTGCTGGCCGCGATCGACGTGAAGCCGATGACCGACGTCGCGGAGATCGTCCGGCTGGCGCTCGCGCCTGCCACGGCGGAGTCCCGGACGGCCGACGCCGCCTGATCTGACTCACGGCCAGCCGAACCGGGCCACCAACACGAACGGCCTCCCCGCAGGGGGAGGCCGTTCGTCGTCGTCAAAGGAACCGGGTCGATCAGCTCTCGGTGGTGGTGCCGGTGGTCTCCTGCTCCCGGTCCGGGCGCTGGTCGTCGTCGTACTTGCTCTTGATCAGGCTGGCCACGGTGGTGACCACCAGGGTGACGACGATGACGGTGAGGGAGACCCAGATCGGGATCTCGCCACCGAACGGCGCCCAGTCGGCCCAGTGGTAGGTGTGCATCGCGTGGAGGACCAGCTTGACGCCGATGAAGGCCAGGATCACCGACAGACCGAGCGACAGGTAGACCAGCCTCTTGAGCAGACCGCCGATGAGGAAGTAGAGCTGCCGCAGGCCCATCAGGGCGAACACGTTCGCCGTGAACACCAGGTAGGGCTCCTGGGTCAGCCCGTAGATGGCCGGGATCGAGTCCAGCGCGAACAGCAGGTCCGTCGAGCCGAGCGCCACGATGACGAACAGCATCGGGGTGATGTAGCGGGCGCCGTCCAGGTTCACCGTCAGCTTCGTGCCGTGGTACTCGTCGACGGACTTGAAGCGCTTCTTCACCAGTCGCATCAGCGGGTTGTCGGGCATCTCGTCGCCCTCGTCATCGTGACTGCGGTAGTCGATGACCAGCTTGACGGCGGTGTAGATGAGGAAGGCGCCGAACAGGAAGAAGACCCAGGAGAACCGGTTGATGGCGGCCGCGCCCAGCGCGATGAAGATGCCGCGGAAGATCAGCGCCAGGATGATGCCGACCATCAGCGCGAACTGCTGCAGGTGCCGAGGCACCTTCATCGCGCCCATGATGATGATGAAGATGAACAGGTTGTCGATCGACAGGCTGTACTCGGTCAGCCAGCCGGCGAAGAACTCACCGGCGTACTTCGGCCCCGACAGGGCCCAGACACCCAGCCCGAAGAGGATGGCCAGCCCGACGAAGACGCCGACGAAGATGCCGGCTTCCTTCATCGAGGGCTCGTGCGGGCGGCGACCGATGATGAGCAGGTCGACGGCCAGCACGGCGACCATCACCACGACGGTGATGATCCAGGTGTACAGGTGGATGTTCATGGGCGATGGGGGCCCTTTCCAAGACGAAGATCCGAGAACGACGAGGTCTCGGAGGTCTCTTCCACCAGCCCAGACTAGGCCAGCCGTCGCACCGGGCGCACCCCCGACCGACCCGCTCGGTCAGCGGTGACAGGGGTCTTGGGGGTGTCCGTGGTGACGACACGACGCGTTGAGGAATACTCCCCTCCGACGTTCAGTATCTCAGGCGATCCTCATCCGACGAAACCTTGCGGTCATAGTGGTCGCCGCTCGCACCCGCTCAACCTCGAAACTCGGGCCACCAGATCTAGCCCATACCGGCATCGTCGCTGTGGGGACGGCGCCGCGACCTGAGTCAGGGTGTGGTCGGGCGTTCCGAGCGGAGCTTGCGAAGCGAGGTGGGCGAGACTCAGGTTGCGGCGGCGGCCCCACCCCCGACTACCTCCGTGCCTCCACCATCTGGCGCAGCTCCTTCTTCAGGTCGGAGATCTCGTCGCGCAGCCGCGCCGCCACCTCGAACTGCAGGTCCGCAGCCGCCGCGTGCATCTGCGCGGTCAGGTCCTGGATGAGGTCGGCCAGGTCGCCGGCGGGGATGCCGGCCAGGTTGCGGGCGGTCTTGCTCGCGTCCTTCATCCCCAGGCTCGGCACCATCGTCTTCTGCTTGCGTCCGTTGCGACCGCTGAACAGCTCGTCGGTGTCGGCGTCCTCGCGGGCCAGCAGGTCGGTGATGTCGGCGATCTTCTTGCGCAGCGGGGTGGGGTCGATGCCGTTGGCCAGGTTGTAGGCCACCTGCTTCTCGCGGCGCCGGTTGGTCTCGTCGATCGCCGCCGCCATCGAGTCGGTGATCCGGTCGGCGTACATGTGGACCTGGCCCGACACGTTGCGGGCGGCGCGGCCGATGGTCTGGATCAGGCTCTTGGCGCTGCGCAGGAAGCCCTCCTTGTCGGCGTCGAGGATGGCCACCAACGACACCTCCGGCAGGTCCAGACCCTCCCGCAGCAGGTTGATGCCGACGAGGACGTCGTACTCCCCCATCCGCAGCTCGCGCAGCAGCTGGATCCGCTGCATGGTGTCGACCTCGGAGTGCAGGTAGCGGGTGCGGATCTTGTGCTCGAGCAGGTAGTCGGTCAGGTCCTCGGCCATCTTCTTGGTCAGCGTGGTGACCAGCACCCGCTCGTTCTTGTCGGCCCGGAGCCGGATCTCGGCCATCAGGTCGTCGATCTGTCCCTGGGTCGGCTTCACGATGACCTCGGGGTCGATCAGACCGGTCGGCCGGATCAGCTGCTCGACGTAGCCGTCGGACCGGGCCAGCTCGTAGTTGCCCGGCGTCGCCGACAGGTAGACGGTCTGACCGATCCGCTCCACGAACTCCTCGAAGCGCAGCGGCCGGTTGTCCATCGCACTGGGCAGCCGGAAACCGTGATCCACCAGCGTCCGCTTGCGGGACATGTCGCCCTCGTACATCCCGCCGATCTGCGGCACCGTCACGTGCGACTCGTCGACGACCAGCAGGAAGTCCTCCGGGAAGTAGTCCAGCAGGCAGTGCGGCGCGGTGCCGGGTCCGCGGCCGTCGATGTGCCGGGAGTAGTTCTCGATCCCGGAGCAGGTCCCGATCTGGCGCATCATCTCGATGTCGTACGACGTCCGCATCCGCAGCCGTTGCGCCTCCAGCAGCTTCTGCTGCGACTCCAGCTCGCCCAGCCGCTCGCCGAGCTCGGTCTCGATCCCGCTGATGGCCCGCTCCATCCGCTCCGGCCCCGCCACGTAGTGGCTGGCCGGGAACAGGTAGACCTCCTGGTCGTGGTCGGTCACCACCTCGCCGGTCAGGGGGTGCAGGGTGGAGAGGTTCTCGATCTCCTCGCCGAAGAACTCGACCCGGACGGCCAGCTCCTCGTACATCGGGAAGACCTCGAGGGTGTCGCCACGGACGCGGAAGGTGCCGCGGGCCCCGGACAGGTCGTTGCGTGCGTACTGGATGCCGACCAGCCGCCGCAGCAGGCTGTCCCGGTCCATCTCCTCACCGATCCGCAGCTTGACCATCCGGTCCACGTACTCCTGCGGGGTGCCCAGACCGTAGATCGCCGAGACGGTGGCGACCACGATCACGTCGCGTCGGGTCAGCAGCGAGTTGGTGGCCGAGTGCCGGAGCCGCTCGACCTCCTCGTTGAGCGAGGAGTCCTTCTCGATGTAGGTGTCCGTCTGCGGGACGTAGGCCTCGGGCTGGTAGTAGTCGTAGTACGAGACGAAGTACTCCACCGCGTTGTCGGGGAAGAACTGCCGCAGCTCGTTGGCGAACTGGGCGGCCAGGGTCTTGTTGGGCTGCATCACCAGCAGCGGTCGCTGCAGCCGCTCGGCCAGCCAGGCCACGGTGGCCGTCTTGCCGGTGCCGGTGGCGCCCAGCAGCACCACGTCGTTCTCACCGGCGTTGATCCGCTGCTCGAGGTCGGCGATGGCCGCCGGCTGGTCGCCGGACGGGTCGAAGTCGCTGACCACCTTCAGCGGGGCCACCGTGCGCAACAGGTCTTCGATCGGACGCATGCGCCGAGCGTACGACCACGCACCGACAGTGTTCTCGTCACTCGCTGCTCCGCTGCGCGCTGACTGTCCCTGACTTCCCTCCTCGCTCGCAGACGAAGAGCGTGTCTGCTCCCTCGTCGGTCCAGTCAGGGACGGCGCTCCGCTGCGCGGCCGCTCGCGACGGGTGTCACTCGCTGACGCTCACGACAGGACCTCCCGGCGAGTGCCGGGAGGTCCTGTCGGTGGTGGCGTTCGTGAGGGAAGAACTCAGCCGCCCGCGGACTGGCCCTTCAACATGGAGTTGACCATCGCCGTGAAGTCCTTGTCGAGCGAGCTCGTGTCGGAGTCCTCGGTGAAGTACAGCGAGCCGACCACTGTCAGTCCGTCGGTCCGGATCGACACCAGCGAGAAGATGTAGACCTGGATCGCGCTGCCGCCGTTGGCCACTGTCACCTGCGCCGAGCAGGTCGCCCCACTCAGCTTCTTGGTGCCCAGATCCACCTTCTTCGGCTCGGCGAACTTGCTGTTGGTGTACTCCTTGCCGATGTCTCGGTGGTACGCGTCGCAGGTCTGGGAGGCGTTGCTGTCAGCGGGCAGCTTGGCCACGATGCCGATGAAGATGTCTCGGCCGTTCACCAGCTGGGCCGCCCCGCCCTTCTCACTGCGCACCTGCCAGTCCGGCGCCGGGGTCAGCTTGACGCCGTTGCCGAGGTCGACGGTGTCGCCGCTCGGGGCCTGGGTCGGGTTGCCGGACGGCTGGTTGGTCGACGGCGCCGAGGACGGCTCGGTCGGCTGGCTGGACGGCTCGGTGGACGGTTGAGTCGACGGGTTCTCCGTCGGGGTGGGCTGCGGCGACGGCGTGATCGTGCTGACCGGCTCGTCGTTGCCGCCGCTCAGCGCCATGATGATCCCGCCGACCGCGACCAGCAGCACCACGGCCGCCACCACGATGCCGATGATCAGACCGGTGCTCTTGCGGGGCGACGGACCGCCCGCCGGCCCACCGGAACCGCCCGAGGGCGGGGGCGGTTGGTAGCCCCCCTGGCCCTGCGGCTGGTAACCGCCCTGCGGTTGGTAGGCACCCTGCGGCTGTCCCTGGAACGGTCCCGCGTAGCCCTGCGGCTGGTAGCCACCCTGTCCGGCCTGACCGCCCTGCCCTGGCTGTTGCGGGTACCCACCCGGCTGACCCTGCTGGGGGTAGGCCCCCGGGCGCTGTCCGGGGTAGCCACCCTGCTGCGGCGGGTACCCACCGCCCTGCTGCGGCTGCGGCGGGTAGCCGCCACCCTGCTGGGGCGGGTAGCCACCCTGCTGAGGCTGAGGCGGGTAACCGCCACCCTGCGGGTTCCCACGCGGATCCTGCGGTGAGCCCTGGCCCTGCGGCGGCCACGGAGGATTCTGGCTCATGCCCGACCCTCCTCGTCGTCGTAGAACCGGTTCCGGTGCGTCCTCGTCAGCGCTCGCCGCCGATCGGGTCGATCCCGGTGGTGGGGGCGGGGGTGGCGGGGTGCTGACGTCCCCGGCGGCCGCGCCGGTGCCGGTCGGGACGGCAGCGGCCGTGCCGCGGCGGCGGCTGCTCGGTGGCAACCGCCCCTGAGCCGTGGTCCGCGCCGACCGTCGCGGTGACAGCGGTCTTGTGCGGCTTCGCCTGGGCCCGGACCGCGGTGCCGCAGGCGGTGCAGAACGACGCGTTGTCCAGCAGCGGCATCTCGCACCGGATGCAGAACCGCAGCTCACCGGTGTCGCCGATGCCGTTGTCGCGCGCCGAGCGCTCCAGCGCCGCTTCCATCAGTCCGGTGTGCAGCACGTTGCGAACCCGCAGGATGAGGATGCCGAGGATCAGCAGTCCCCAGCCCGTGCTCAGCACCACCGACATGGTCGGGTTGCCGACGAAGGAGAACAGGTAGATGCCGCCCCAGAAGCCGACGTTGGCCAGCACGGCCTCCACCACCCCGCGGTAGTAGCGGGGCGTGAAGCCGTCGTAGCCGCGGCCCAGGCCGGAGTACTCCGCGCAGGCGATGCCCGTCGCGGTGCCCAGCACCAACGGCTTGACGAAGCCGTGCAGGAAGATCAGCGACATCCACAGCCCCGGATCCGCCTCGACCCGGCCCCCGATCAGCAGGTCCCAGAAGCGCACGATGGTGTCGAAGCTGGCGTACGCGACACCGCTGATGACCCCGAAGGTGAGTCCGTCCATCAGGTCGTCGAACTCCGGTCGGCTGGCCAGCAGCACCGGTCCGACCTGGCGGATCGCCTCGCCCACGATCGGCACCACCAGCGCCACCAGCAGGAAGGTCCACACGCTCGGACCACCGGTGAGGCTGCTGCCGTCCAGGGACGTGGTCGGGACCGTCGGCGTCTGCAGCCACATCACCAGCAGGGTGAACAGGACGGCGAGCACCCCGGTGAGCCCGAACGCCAGCCCGGTGACGGGGAGCGGTTCGTCCTCCCAGAGGTTCACGTCGTAGAGGTAGACGATGTAGACGATCGGGATGGCGAAGGCCGCGACCAGGATGGCGATCGGGAGCGCACCGAAGATCGCGGCGACCAGCGCCACCACCAGGGCGATGGTGAGCGCGAGCCGGTAGGTCTGCGGACGCTCCCCCGCCCCCCGCGGCATGATCGTGGAGATCAGGGCGAACGAGGCGACGGGTTCATCGGGCTTGGCCGCGAACGAGCGGCGCCTGGTGAGGTCGTCGGAGCGGACGTCCTGGCCGCAGACGTGGCAGAAGTGCGCGACGTCGGGCAGCTCGGCGTGGCAACGGGGACAGTTCAACGGACAGTCCTCCTACTGGGGGCTGGCACTGTGTACGAGAGTGCGGGACCGGCTGGGTGTCGGCACCGGGGCGTGAGTTGGCAGAGAGTATGTCAGCCGGTGGTGGCGCGGGCTCGGAGATCGGACCACAACCTGTCCACCTGATCGATCAGATCCTCGGGCGTGGTGCTGTTGTCCAGGACGATGTCGGCGACCTCGAGTCGCTCGCTGCGGGTCGCCTGCGCGGCGATCCGGGCCCGGGCGGCGTCGGTCTCCAGCCCGTTCCGCCGCAGGAGCCGCTCCAGCTGCCTCTCCGGCGGCACGTCGACGACGACGAGCACGTCGAAGTCGTCCTGCTGACCGGTCTCCACCAGCAGCGGGATGACGTGCACGACCACCGCGTCAGGCTCTGCCGACGCCTCGATCGCTGCGGCCCGAGCGCGTACGGCGGGATGGACGATGGCCTCGAGGTCGCGCCGGGCCTGCGGGTCGGCGAACACGACCGTGCCGAGGGCCGGACGGTCCAGCACGCCGTCGCCGGTGAGCATTTGCCGGCCGAAGCGGTCGACCACGGCCGCCAGCCCGGGCGTCCCCGGTTCGACCACCTCCCGCGCCAGCAGGTCGGCGTCGATCACCAGGGCCCCGCGCTCGGCCAGGGCGTCGGAGACCGACGTCTTGCCCGACGCGATCCCCCCGGTCAGTCCCACGCGCAGCACGACCGGAAGGCTACGGGGCCGACGCCCGGTCGACCACCGGCACCCCTGACACGCCGGACCCGTGCCGGCGGGAGCCCTCACACTCGATCCCGGCGGGAGCCCCGTGGACGCCGAACGACCCCCGCGCGCCGAAGCGCACGGGGGCCGTCAGGTCGATCAGACGAGCGGGCCGATCAGGCGCCGCCGCCGGTGAGCTTCTCCCGCAGAGCCTGCAGAGCCTCGTCGGAGGCCAAGGAGCCCTCCGGCACAGCAGACGACGAGGACGTCGAGGACGTCGTCGCGGGGCGGTTGTCGCTGGTCGACGACGAGTACGACGCCGAACCCGCGGTGCTGGCCGCGTTGGTCGCCTCGTTGGCGGCCTCCTCGACCTGCTTCTTGTGCGCCTCCCAGCGCTGGTGAGCCTCGGCGTACTGGGTCTCCCAGGCCGCGCGCTGGTCCTCGTAGCCCTCGAGCCACTCGCCCGACTCGGGGTCGAAGCCGTCGGGGTAGAGGTAGTTGCCCTGGTCGTCGTAGCTCGCCGCCATGCCGTACAGCGTGGGGTCGAACTCCTCGGCGTGGGCGTCCACACCCTCGTTGGCCTGCTTCAGCGACAGCGAGATCCGGCGACGCTCGAGATCGATGTCGATGATCTTGACCATCACGTCGTCGTTGACCTGGACGACCTGCTCCGGGATCTCGACGTGACGCTCGGCCAGCTCGGAGACGTGCACCAGACCCTCGATGCCCTCCTCCACGCGGACGAACGCACCGAACGGCACCAGCTTGGTGACCTTGCCGGGCACGATCTGCCCGATCTGGTGGGTCCGGGCGAAGGCCTGCCACGGATCCTCCTGGGTCGCCTTCAGCGACAGCGAGACGCGCTCGCGGTCCATGTCGACGTCCAGCACCTCGACGGTGACCTCCTGGCCCACCTCGACCACCTCGGAGGGGTGGTCGATGTGCTTCCAGGACAGCTCGGACACGTGCACCAGGCCGTCGACGCCACCCAGGTCCACGAAGGCACCGAAGTTGACGATCGAGGACACGACACCCTTGCGGATCTGCCCCTTCTGGAGCTGGGTGAGGAAGTTCTGGCGCACCTCGGACTGGGTCTGCTCCAGCCACGCACGGCGGGACAGGACCACGTTGTTGCGGTTCTTGTCCAGCTCGATGATCTTGGCCTCGAGCTCCTGGCCGACGTACGGCTGGAGATCGCGGACCCGGCGCATCTCGACCAGCGAGGCGGGCAGGAAGCCGCGCAGACCGATGTCGAGGATCAGGCCGCCCTTGACGACCTCGATCACCGAACCGGTGACGACGCCGTCCTCTTCCTTGATCCGCTCGATCGTGCCCCAGGCGCGCTCGTACTGAGCCCGCTTCTTGGACAGGATCAGGCGACCCTCTTTGTCCTCTTTCTGCTGGACGAGAGCTTCGATCTCGTCACCGACGCTGACCACATCGAAGGGGTCGACGTCGTGCTTGATCGAGAGCTCTTTGGAGGGGATGACCCCTTCGGTCTTGTAACCGATGTCGAGGAGGACCTCGTCCCGGTCGACCTTGACGACGGTGCCGGTGACGATGTCACCGTCGTTGAAGTACTTGATGGTCGCGTCGATAGCGGCGAGGAAGGCTTCGGGTGAGTCGAAGTCGTCGATTGCGACCTGGGGTGGTGCCTCGAGAGAGGACGTCATGTAGTGAAGCTCCGATAGATGGGACTCGTGTGTGCGCGCTGCAGCCCGGTCCGTACCAAACCAGCCAACCAACCGAGGCGAGCGGAAAACCGACGACGATCCTGGGGCTCGTACGAGCGTGACCTACTCCGTCTGAGATCGCGCAGGCCACAGCGACACTCCAGAATACCTACCGGTACGAAGGGTGGTCAAACCACTGGCCATCGTGGACGGCGACGCGAGAAGGGGCCCGGCCGGACGGCGTCGGAGCAGCACGTCCGACACCGCCCGTCGGGCCCCTCCGGGTCAGCTGCCGGCGAGCACCGGCTCCCGGACGGTGCGGGTGTCGTCCGCGTCGTCGATGGAGTCGATGTTGGCGGCGTCGTAGGTGTCCAGGTCGAGCAGACCGTTGCGCTTGGCCACGATGGTCGGGATCAGCGCCTGACCGGCCACGTTGGTGGCGGTGCGGATCATGTCCAGGATCGGGTCGATGGCCAGCAGCAGACCCACGCCCTCCAGCGGCAGACCGAGGGTGGACAGGGTCAGGGTGAGCATCACCACCGCACCGGTGATCCCGGCCGTGGCCGCGGAGCCGACCACTGACACGAAGGCGATCAGCAGGTAGTCGGTGACCCCCAGCTGGACGCCGAACAGCTGGGCCACGGTGATGGCGGCCAGCGCCGGGTAGATCGCTGCGCAGCCGTCCATCTTGGTGGTGGCTCCGAGCGGGACGGCGAACGAGGCGTAGTTCGGCGAGACACCGAGGTTGCGGGTGACCACCCGCTGGGTCAGCGGCAGGGTGCCGACCGAGCTGCGGGAGACGAACGCGAACGAGATGGCCGGCCAGGCCCCGGCGAAGAACCGGCTGGGCTTGAGGCCGTGTGCGCGGGCCAGCAGCGGGTAGACCACGAACAGCACGATCAGGCAGCCGACGTACACGTCGACGGTGAACACCGCCAGCGGTGCGACCAGGTCCCAGCCGTAGTCGGCCACGGCCCGCCCGATCAGACCGGCGGTGCCGATCGGGGCCAGCTTGATGATCCACCAGGTGATCTTCTGGAAGACGGCCAGACCGCTGCGGACGACGCCGAGGAACGGCTCGGCCGCCTCACCCACGGCGAGCGCGGCGGCGCCGAGCACGATGCCCAGGACGACCAGCTGCAGCACGTTGAACGACAGCCCGCTGGAGTCGGACTCCAGACCCAGGATGTTGGCCGGGACGACCGAGGCGAGGAAGTCCAGCCAGGAACCGGTCCGGCTCGGCGCCTCGGCGCCGGCGGTGCCGATGGTGGCGTTCGCCCCGGGGTTGGTGAGCAGCCCCAGGGTGATGCCGATGGTGACCGCGATCAGGGCGGTCACCGCGAACCAGATCAGGGTCTGGACGGCGAGCTTGGCGGCGTTGGCCACCTGCCGCAGGTTGGCGATGCTGACGATGATCGCGGTCAGCACGAGCGGCACCACGATGACCTGGAGCAACGACACGAAGGTGCTGCCGACGGTCTTCAGGGTGGCGGCGAGCCAGTCGATCGAGAAGGTGCGGGCCAGGAAGCCCAGCAGCAGGCCGAGACCCAGGCCCAACAGGACCTGGGCCCAGAACGGGAAGGAGCGGCGCCGGGCGTGCGCGTCGACAGGGACAGACGAGGAAGAGGACACGAGAGCTGTGCTTTCTGAGAGGACGGTCGAGATGGTCAGCGGAGACGCCGACGACAGCCCTCGATCTCCAAGCGGCACAGGTCGATCACTCGCCTGGCCCAGCAGTTCACAGCCACGTGATCGCGCAACCGCGGTCGCGCAGCAGCGTATTCCCGGTGAGCCTAGAAGTCCTCAGTCACGGTTCAGGTCTCGAGCCAGTCGCACCGCCTGAGCCCGGTCCCGCAGGTCGAGCTTGGCGAACAGGTTGTTGATGTGCGTCTTCACCGTGGTCGCGCTCACCACCAGCCGGTCGGCGATCTCGCCGTTGTTCAGGCCCTCGCCGATCAGACTCGAGCACCTCCCGTTCGCGCGCCGTCAGCCCTCGCAGCCGTTCGTCGGCGAGCCGGTCGGCGTGCGCCGCTCCGGCCGATCGGGTCAGACCCGCCCAGCAGCCGGTCGACCACCCCGGCGGTGAAGGTGGACTGCCCCCGGGCCACCGTCCGGATCGCCAGCGCGATGTCGGTGCGGGATGCGTCCTTGGTCAGGTAGCCGCGGGCGCCGGCAGACAGCGCCGCGGCGATCGACTCGTCGTCGTCGAAGGTGGTCAGGACCAGCACGGCGACGCTCGGGGAACTCCTGGCGGAGCCGGGCGGTGGCCGCCACCCCGTCCAGGCCGGGCATCCGCAGGTCCATCAGCACCACGTCCGGACGGTGCGTGGCCACCAGCTCGACCGCCTGCTCGCCGTCCCCGGCCGCGCCGACCACCTCGAGCCCGTCGATCAGGGTGAGCACGGTGACCAGCCCGTCCCGGACGATGTCCTGGTCGTCGGCCACCACCACTCTCACCGTCACCGGCTCCGTGCCGCTCACGGTGTCGCTCCACTCCGCCGACAGCAACCAGTGCGCCCCCTCGCGTCCGGCGCTCAGCGCGCCCACCCACTGCTGTCATCCGCTCGGCCAGACCGACCAGACCCGACGCCGCTGCCGCTGTCGGCGAGCTGCGCGTCGAGCGGCTGGTCGGCGCGGTTGGCCAGCTCCAGTCGTACCGACGGTCGGCTCGAACACCAGCGACAGCGAGACCCGGTCGGCCGAGCCGTGCTTGGCGGCGTTGGTCAACGCCCTCGCGCACCACGGCCACGAAGGCGTCGGCCACGTCGTCGGGCACCGGCACCGGGGTACCCAGCACGTCGAGCTCGGCGCCCAGCTGGAGGCCGACAGGCCCGTACGCCAGCCGGCCGGACCGCCGACTCCAGGTCTCGGCGCTCGGTTCGCCGCCGTCTGGTCCGGGGCGGTGGACCGCAGCTCACCGACCGCAGCCCGCGCCTCGCGCAGACCCTCCGACCGCCAGCTCGCGGGAGACCCGGAGCCGCTCCGCCGCGCCGTCGACGTCGCGACGTTCGACCAGCAGCGCCTCGGCCGCGTCCAGCTGACGCACCAGACCGCCCAGCGAGTGGGCCAGCAGGTCGTGGATGTCCCGGGCGATCCGGCTCCGCTCCTCCAGCGCCGCAGCCCTGGCCGTCTCGGACCGGGTCAGCTCGGTCTGGGCGATCAGCTCGGCGCTGCGTTGCTCCAGCTCCAGGCTGCGCGCCACCAGCTCGCGCTCCTGCCGCCGTCGCTCGTGCGCTTGGTGCCGGTTGATCCCGAACAGGATGGCGGCCAGCACGCCCGCCCCGTACGCCAGCAGGACACCCAGGCTGTCGCCGCCCAGACCGTCAGCGTCGAAGCCGCCGCGGGCGACCAGAGCGAGCAGCAGGACACCGGCGGCCGCGGCCAGGGCGACGGCGGCCCGGACGGTCAGGCGTCCCCAGGTCAGCAGCACGACCACGCCGAGGAAGTAGTAGTAACCGCCCGCGATGACCGGCGTGACCGCGGCTCCCAGTACCAGCATGACCGCCGCCGCCCGGGTAGCGTCCCGGTCGCGGCCGAGCGTGCGCAACGCGATCACGGCGAACGAGCTGAGCACCGTCACCACGACCAGCAGCGATGCCGCGATGCCGTGGCTGAAGGCCCCGTCCTGCAGCGCCAGCGTCGGCGAGCGCGGCTGCGCCGAGCACGCGCAGGGCCGTGGCGGCCGGGGTGACCGGCGGTGACGGCGTACCGGAGCTGACGCGGTGTCGACCGAGCGAGTGCCGGATCCAGGCGAGGGTCGGATCCGAACGCGGGGCGGCCGGGGACGGCGTGCCGGTGGTGAGTTGAGCGGTTCGTCGTCCCGCGCGGCGGTGGCCACGCCCTGATCGTAGGACGTGGCCACGGCAGCGGCGGGGAACCGGCTCATCGGTAGCTGGGCTGCCGCACCGACGGCCTCGGTCGCAGCAGGCGCTGTCGGTGCCTGCGCCAGGTGGTGCCGGTAGCGACCAGACCACCACCAGGCCCTGCGCGAGCTTCGACCACGGCGATCATGATCAGCACCGACGCCGACAGCAGCGCGGCGGTGCCACCGATCGTGGTGGCCAGCAGAGCCGACCAGAACCCGGACGGCGACGAAGCCGAGGAAGACGGCGGCGCCGCCGGCCGCGCAGGCGGGACGACACCACACCGTCCACGGTGCGGAAGACGCTCAACCGACCCATCGCCCAGCCGGCCACGACGGCGACAGCGAGCTCGCCCACCAGGACCGCGAGGTCGAGTGACGCTCGGCCGCCAGCCCACCGCCGAGCGAGCCGACTGTCTGTGCGACCAGGGCCAGACCGAGCGCGCCGAGGATGGCGGGCATGGTCAGCAGCTTGCCGGGTCGCATCGGCCCGCCAGGTCAGGCTGCGGACCAGGACGAGCGCGATGATCACGGCGATGAGGCCGACGGTGTCGAGGGTGTTCACGGGAGTTCCTCCGAGGATCTGGAGCGGATCAGGACGCTGTCCAGTCTTCGACCAACGGCTCGGCGCCGACACCACCCGCGGGTGGATCTCCGGGTGGAGATGTCGGGTGGAGGACGGGGATGCGACTCGCGGCGGACCGCGGCGCCGGGTCAGTGCGCGGCGGCGTGCCAGGAGTGACCGATGCCCACCGACACGTCGAGTGGGACCTCCATCTCGACGGCATGGCCCATCTTGTCCCGCACCAGCGAAGTCAGGGCCTCGGCCTCCCCTGCGGCGATCTCGAAGACCAGCTCGTCGTGCACCTGGAGCAGCATCCGGCTGCGCATCCCGGCGTCGGCCAGCGCCTTCTCCACGTCCAGCATGGCGACCTTGATGATGTCGGCGGCGGAGCCCTGGATGGGGGCGTTGAGCGCCATCCGCTCGGCCATCTCCCGCCGCTGCCGGTTGTCGCTCATCAGATCCGGCAGGTAGCGCCGGCGGCCGAGCAGGGTCTCGGTGTACTCCGTGCGGCGGGCGTCGACCACCAACGAGCGCAGGTAGTCCCGCACCCCGCCGAAGCGCTCGAAGTACTCCTCCATCAGCGCCTTGGCCTCGGAGGTGTCGATGCTGAGCTGCTGGCTCAGACCGAAGGCGCTCAACCCGTACGCCAGGCCGTAGTTCATCGCCTTGATCTTGGCCCGCTCGGCGGGTGACACCTCGTCGGGGGCGACCCCGAAGACCCGCGACGCCGTCACCGTGTGGAAGTCCATGCCGGACTTGAACGCCTCGATCAGGACGGCGTCCTCGCTGACGTGGGCCATGATCCGCATCTCGATCTGCGAGTAGTCAGCACTCATCAGCGACTCGTAGCCCTCCCCGACCACGAACGCCTCGCGGATGCGTCGGCCCTCCTCGGTGCGGATGGGGATGTTCTGCAGGTTGGGGTCGGTGCTGGACAGCCGGCCGGTGGCGGCGATCGTCTGCACGTACGTGGTGTGGATCCGGCCGTCGTCGGCCACCGACTTCAGCAGGCCCTCGACGGTCTGCCGCAGCCGGATGGCGTCGCGGTGGATGAGCATCTGGGCCAGGAACGGGTGCTCGGTCTTGGCGTACAGCTGCTGCAGGGCCTCGGCGTCGGTGGTGTAGCCGGTGCGGGTGCGGCGGGTCTTGGGCATCTGCAGCTCGTCGAACAGCACCACCTGCAGCTGCTTGGGCGAGCCGAGGTTGATCTGCTTGCCCAGGATCCGGAACGCCTCGTCGGCGGCCCGGTTGACGGTCGAGTCGAACTCCGCCTCGAGCGCCTCCAGCAGACCGACGTCGACGGCCACCCCGGTCTGCTCCATCCGGGCCAGCGTGCGCTGCAGGGGCAGCTCGACGCCGTACAGCAGACTCGTCCCGTTGTGCGCCTCGACGTCCTCGTCGAGCGCGTCGGCCAGGTCGATCACGGCCCGGGCCCGCACCATCGCCGCCTCCGCGGCCACCTGGGCGCCGGAGTCGTCGTCGCCGAAGTCGAGGGCGAGCTGGTCGTCGGCGGTGGCGTCCAGCGCGTCGGGGCCGGCGTCCACCTTGAGCTCCCGCTTCAGGTAGCGGATGGTCAGGTCGGCCAGGTCGAAGGTCCGCTGGTCGGGTCGCACCAGGTAGGCCGCGAGCTGGGTGTCGGAGGTGAGCCCGTCCACCTCCCAGCCACGGGCCCAGAGCGCCAGCAGCGGACCCTTCGCGTCGTGCATCGCCTTGCGCTTGCCCGGATCGGCCAGCCAGGCGGCGAGCGCGTTCTCGTCGGCGGGCAGCAGCTCGGTGACGTCCACGTACGCCGCGGCGCCGTCGCCCGCCGCCAGGGCGAGACCGGCGATGTCGCCGCTGCCCGAGCCCCAGTGCCCGATCACGTCCAGCCCCGTCCGGTCGCCGACCGCGTGCTCGGCCAGCCAGGCCGACAGCTCGCCGGGCTGCAGGATGACACCGGACAGCTCGAAGCCGCCCTCGGGCACGATCTCCTCGTTGGGCAGCGCCTCCAGCAGCCGGTCCCGCAGCACCCGGAACTCGAGCTGGTCGAACAGCTGGTGGGTGGCCTCCCGGTCCCAGGGCTGGCGGGCGAAGTCGTCGATGCCCAGCGGCAGGTCGAGGTCGCGGATCAAGGCGTTGACCTGACGGTTGAGCCGGACGGCGTCGATCCGCTCCTTGAAGGCCTCCGCCGCCTTGCCCTTGAGCTCGCCGGCGTGGGTGATCAGGTTGTCGAGCCCGTCGTAGGTGGTCAGCCACTTCGCCGCGGTCTTGGGTCCGACGCCGGGGATGCCGGGAAGGTTGTCGCTGGTCTCCCCCACCAGGGCGGCCAGCTCCGGATAGCGGTCCGGGGCGACGAAGTAGCGCTCCTCGACGGCTGTCGGCGTCATCCGGGCCAGGTCGGAGACCCCCTTGCGCGGGTACAGCACGGTGACCCGGTCGCTGACCAGCTGGAACGCGTCCCGGTCACCGGTGCAGATCAGCACGTCGAAGTCGGCCTGCTCCGCCTCGGTGGCCAGGGTGGCGATCACGTCGTCGGCCTCGAACCCCTCCACCCCGAGGTGCTGCACGTTCAGCGCGTCGAGGACCTCCTTGACCAGATCCACCTGCCCCTTGAACTCGTCGGGACTGGCGGACCGGTTGGCCTTGTAGTCCACGTACAGCTCCGAGCGGAACGTCTTGCGGGACACGTCGAACGCGACCGCCAGGTGCGTCGGCGCCTCGTCCCGCAGCACGTTGATGAGCATCGAGGTGAACCCGAACACGCCGTTGGTGTGCTGCCCGGTCTGGGTGGAGAAGTTCTCCACCGGCAACGCGAAGAACGCCCTGTACGCCACCGAGTGGCCGTCGATCAGCAGCAGCTTCGGACGCTCCGGCGTCGCCGCCACCGGAGCAGCAGTCTTCTTCGCAGCAGGCACGGACGCGACTCTATCCGTGGAGACTGACACCCGAAGCCAGGGCGACCAGCCTCAGATCCCCCCGGAACCACGAGCACGTTCGCCATCCGCCCGGGCCGTGGACACCAGCCCGCTGCGCCCAGACTGAAAGACGGGGTGGGCGGCGACGGTCGCGTCAGGGTGTGGTGGGCGTTCCGAGCGGCGCGGAGCCTGCGAAGCAGAGCGAGGTGGGCAGGTCGTGACCGTCGCCGCCCACCCCGGCCGAACTACACGAAACAGCCAAAGTACGGAGCGTCAGTCCTCGCCCAGGTACGCCTTGCGGACGTTCTCGTCGACCAGCAACGCCTTGCCGGTGTTCTGCAGGACGATCTGGCCGACCTCCAGCACGTAGCCGTAGTCGGCCAGCGACAACGCCGCCTGGGCGTTCTGCTCGACCAGCAGGATGGTGACGCCCTCACGCTGCAGCTCGACGATCGTCGCCATGATCTTCTTCATCATCAGCGGCGAGAGCCCCATCGAGGGCTCGTCCAGCATCAACAGCTTGGGTCGGCTCATCATGGCCCGACCGATGGCCAGCATCTGCTGCTCGCCGCCGGAGAAGGTGCCGGCCGGCTGCGACCGCCGCTCCTTCAGGATGGGGAACAGGTCGAAGGCACGCTCCAGGTCGCTGGACACCCCGGCCCGGTCGCGGCGCGCGAACGCCCCGAGCATCAGGTTGTCCTCGACGGTGAGCCGGGGGAAGATCCGCCGGCCCTCCGGTGAGTGCGCCAGCCCGAGGACGGTGATCTCGTGGGCCGGGACGGCGTCGATCCGCTTCCCCTGGAACCAGATCTCCCCCGCCTCCGGCTTGATCAGCCCGGAGATGGTGCGCAGGGTGGTGGTCTTACCGGCACCGTTGGTGCCGACCAGGGTGACGACCTGGCCCTCCTCGACGGTGAAGGAGATCCCCTTCACCGCGCGCACCCGACCGTAGGCCACCTTCAGGTTCTTGATCTCAAGCATCCCGGCTCCCTGCTCCGCTGCCGTCGCCCGTCGGCTCGGGTTCCTCGGTGTCCTCGTCGGGACCCGTCCCGATGTAGGCCTCGATCACCCGCGGGTCGGACTGCACCTGGGCGGGGGTGCCCTCGATCAGGGTCTTGCCCTGGACCAGGCACAGCACGCGGTCACACAGGTTGAAGATGAACCGCATGTCGTGCTCGATCACCACCACGGCCAGACCCAGGTCGCGGATCCGGAAGACCAGCTCCTCGGCCTGTCGGGTCTCCTGCGGGTTCATCCCGGCGGTCGGCTCGTCCAGCAGGATGAGCTTCGGGTCGGTGGCCAGCGCCCGGGCGATCTCGAGCCGACGCTGGTCCCCGTACGGGAGGTTGCGGGCCAGGTGCTCGGTGGTGTGACCGAGGCCGACGAAGTCCAGGAGCTCCTGGGACCTCTCCCGCACCGCCTTCTCGTCCCGGCGGAACTTGGGCCCCCGGATGATCGAGGTGAACGGCCCGGTCGTGGTCCGGCAGTAGCGCCCGACCATCACGTTCTCCAGGGCGGTCATGTTGCCGAACAGCCGGATGTTCTGGAACGTGCGGGCCATCCCGGCCATCACGACCTTGCGGGGCTTCGGCGGCAGCACGGCGCCGTTGAACACGACCCGCCCGCTGGTCGGCAGGTAGAGCCCGGTCAGGCAGTTGAAGAAGGTGGTCTTGCCGGCCCCGTTCGGCCCGATCAAGCCCATGATCTCGCCCTTGCGGACGGTGAAGTTCACCGAGTCGACGGCTGTCAGACCGCCGAACCTCATGGTGACGTCCTCGGCCTGCAGGATCACCTCGCCGGTCTGGCCGACGGCCTCGTCCTGCGCTCTCGTGGCGGTCATGCGGCTCCCCCTCCCTTGACGACCCCGGTCTCCTCGATCTCGCTCTCGATCCGCTCGGCGAGGTCCTCGTCGTCGTCGTGGAACTCCAGCTGACGACGTTGGTTGGGCACCAGTCCCTCGGGCCGGAACCGCATCATCAACACCAGCAGCAGACCGAAGATCAGCAGCCGGTACTCGCTGACGAACCGGAGCTTCTCGGGCATCAGCTTGAGGATGGTCGCCCCGATCAGCACCCCGAGCACGGTGCCCATGCCGCCGAGCACGATGGCGGCGAGCAGGAAGGCCGACTCCAGGAACACGTACTGGTCGGGGGTGACCGACACGTCGACGTGGGCCTTGACCGAGCCGGCCACCCCGGCCAGGAAGGCGCCGCCGGCGAAGGCGAACAGCTTCAGGCCGAAGACGTTCACGCCCATCGCCTCGGCGGCCTTCTCGTCCTCGCGGATGGCCACCCACCCGCGGCCGATCCGGCTGTTGTTGAGCCGGACGAAGACCAGGATGATCAAGCCGATGACCAGCAGCAGGAGGAAGTAGTAGTTGGAGAACCGTCCCAGCGGGATGCCGAACAGCACGTGGGTCTGGCCGAAGTCGAACCCGAACAGGTTCAGGTCGGGCACCCCGGGGATGCCGTTGGAGCCGTGGGTCAGGTCCGGACCGTCGGTGCCGTCCAGGTTGATCATGGAGATCCGGAAGATCTCCCCGAAGGCCAGGGTGACGATGGCCAGGTAGTCACCGGACACCCGCAGCGTCGGGGAGCCGATGATCAGACCCAGGGTGGCCGAGACGCAGCCGCTGATCAGCACCACCACGATGAACGGCGGGTGCCAGTCGATGGTGGCGAACGCCGACCGCGACAGGATCGCGGCGGTGAAGGCGCCGGCCCCGAGGAAGGCGATGTAGCCGAGGTCGAGCAGACCCGCCAGACCGACCACGATGTTCAGACCCATGGCGGTGGCGGCGAAGATGATCACCTGGGTGGCGATGGACATGTTGGCGTCCGAGCCCCCCTGGGTCAGCGGGAAGGCGAAGGCCACCACGAACGCCGAGAGGATCAGCACCTTCCGGTGTCGCTGCGTGCACGCCGACAGGAAGCCCATCACCCCGGAGGTGAACAGCACGGCGATGATCGCGCCGATGAAGCCGAGGAACGAGACGAACGACCCTCCGTCGTCCATGTTCAGAGCGAAGGCCGCCGCGAACAGCGCCAGGGCCATCACCAGGGCGACGCAGACGATCTCGATCCACGGCTTCGCCACCAGCCCACCGAGGTTGGGGGCCCGCTCGGCCAGCATCAGCTTGGTGCCGACGAAGGCGAGCACCGCCCCGACCAGGGCGACCCAGCCGCCGTACTCGGTGTTCACCAGACCCTCGAGCTCGACGGCGATGCTGATGATGATGAGGACGATGTAGATCAGGGCGCCGGTGGCCGCGGACTTCGCGCCCCGCACCCAGCCGACCCGACGCTTGCTCTTCAGCCGCGGGTAGAAGTGCGAGCCGAGGAGGAGTCCGATCACGAGGACGCCGAGCACCAGGAACAGGAACTGCATCGGGGACGGGTAGCCGAGCACCGTCATGTTGTCCAGGGCGCTGCGACCGTAGGCCCACGGCAGGAAGGGGGCGGCGATCATGATCACGCCACCGGCCAGGCCCAGGATCCGACCGGTGCCGGTGGTCCGCTGCTGCAGCTCTGCGGTGAGGGGGTTGGGGATTCTCATGCCCGGTCCACCACCCTCGCACCCAGCAGGCCCTGGGGTCTGAAGACCAGCACCAGGATCAGCAGGATGAACGCCCAGACGTCCTTCCAGGCCGACCCGCCGAAGGGCTCGGGGATGTAGGTGGCCAGGACCTCCACCACCCCGAGGACCAGACCGCCGACCACCGCGCCGTTGATGTTGCCGATGCCGCCGAGGACCGCGGCGGTGAACGCCTTCAGACCGGCCAGGAAGCCCATCTTGAAGTCGATGTTGGTGTAGCGGAGCCCGTACGCGAGACCGGCGACCGCCGCCAGCGCCGCGCCCACCGCGAAGGCGACCATGATGATCCGGTCCACGTTGATGCCCATCAACCGAGCCGTGTCGGGATCCTGCGACGTGGCCTGCATGGCCCGGCCGAGGCGGGACTTGTTGACGAAGAAGTAGAGGAAGACCGTGCAGACCGCGAGCATCACCAGGGTGAGCAGCGCCGCGCGCTGGATCGTCAGGCTGCCGAGCTGGATGGCCGGACCGGTGACGAAGTCGATCTGCGGGAACGGGATCGCCCGCTTGGAGTCGGGAAAGCCGGGCAGCCGACCGAAGAACAGCCGGATCGCCTCCTGCAGGAAGACCGAGACACCGATGGCGGTGATCAGCGGGGCCAGCCGGGGCGCGTTGCGCAGCGGCCGGTAGGCGAACCGCTCGGTCAGCAGCGCGACCCCGACGGCGGCGGCCATGCCGCCGATCAGCATCACCGGCAGCAGCAGCAGCGACGTCGACTCGCCGGGGACGATGAACCAGGTGGCGAAGGCGCCGAAGGCGCCGATCATGAAGATCTCGCCGTGGGCGAAGTTGATGAGCTGGATGATGCCGTAGACGACGGTGTACCCGACGGCGATCAGGGCGTACAGCGCTCCCAGGGACAAACCGTTGATCAGCTGTTGGAGCACGTCCATGCAGAGCCTCCGTGGCGATGTGACCGGCGTGGGCGGCCGCCGGGCCCTTGGCCCGGCACACCGTGTTTCAGGGCTGACGACAACGGCGGGTGGTGCTGAGCACCACCCGCCGCTGTCACATCCGACTAGCTACCGGTCTTGTCGGCGACCCACTTGCCGCCGGTCACCTTGTAGACCGTCAGCACCTTGGTCGTCGTGTCGCCGAACTCGTCGAAGGCGACCGGGCCGGTCGCTCCGTCGAACTTGACGCTGCCGATCGCGGTGATCGTGGCCTCGCGGGCGGACTTGGCGTCCGTGGCGTCCTTGAGGGAGACCTTCAGGCCGTTGATGATGGCGTTCGCCGCATCGTAGGCGTAGGCGCCGTAGGCCGCGTAGGGCTCGGAGAACCCGGCGGCGGTGTAGGCGTCGACGAAGGCCTTGGCCGACGGCAGGGACTCGGTCGGCGCGCCGACCGAGGTGGCCAGGTCACCGTCGGAGGACTTGCCGGCCAGCTCGATGAACGCCGGGTCGAAGATCCCGTCGCCACCCATCAGCGGGACGTTGAGACCAGCGGCCTTCATCTGCTGGCTCAGCGGACCGGCCTGCGGGTACTCACCGCCGTAGTAGACCGCCTTGGGGTTGGCCGACTTGACCTTGTTGATGACGGCGGAGAAGTCCTTGTCATCGGGGTTGATCGTCTCGGCCGCCACGAGGTTGCCGCCGCCGGACTCGAAGGCGGTGGTGAAGGCGGCGACCAGGCCCTGGCCGTACGCCTTCTTGTCGTGGATGGTGGCGACGTCCTTCATGCCCGCGCCGATCAGGTAGTTCGCAGCGAACGGACCCTGGACGGCGTCGGTGGTGCAGGTGCGGAAGTAGTTCGGGTAGGTGCGCTTGGGAGCGGTCAGGTCCGCGCCCTGGGTCAGCGTCGGGTTGGTGTTGGCCGGCGACACCATGGCGATGTTGGCGGCGGCCAGCACCGGCTGCACCGACTGCGCGACCGACGAGTTCAAGGTGCCGACCACGCCGACCACCTCGTCGTCACCGGCGAGCTTGGTGGCCGCGTTCTTGCCGACGTCGGGCTTGGCCTCGTCGTCCTCGGCCGCGAGCTCCAGGGTCCAGCCGGGGATGGCGTTGGACTCGTTGGCCTGCTTGATGGCCAGGTCGACCGAGTTCTGGATGCCCAGACCCAGCGCTGACAGGTCCCCCGACAGCGGAGAGATGACGCCGATCTTGGCGACCTTGTTGCTGCTCTCGCCGGTGGTGCCGCCTTCTTCGGCGCGGCTGCCGCAAGCGGACATGGACAGGGTGGCCGCGAGCAGAGTGGCTCCGACGGCAATGAGCCGATGCTTTCGCACGTTCGTTCTCCTCCTAGAGGGTCGCTGCGTGCTCACGGGCCGGACTACGACTGGATGACGGCCTGACGATTCCGCGAGCACCTGCACAGTAAGCGCGGAATCTCAGCGGAACGTCAGGTTCAGCGGTCGTGTTGCCAGTTCGTTACACGACTGAATGCCAACGGGGCCTGATTCGCTACTTCTTCTTGGCTCCGGCGCCGTGCTCGATGACACCCTCGGCCACCTCGCGCATCGACTTGCGCAGGTCCATGGCGGTCTTCTGGATCCAGCGGAACGCCTCGGGCTCGGTCAGACCGAGACCCGTCTGCAGCATCCCCTTGGCCCGGTCGACGGCCTTGCGCGACTCCAGCCGCTCGGTCAGGTCCTCGACCTCGGCCTCGACGGCGGTGATCTCGGCGAACCGGGCCCGGGCGATCTCGATGGCCGGGATCAGGTCGGCCTTGCCGAACGGCTTCACCACGTACGCCATGGCGCCGGCCTGGCGGGCGCGGTCGACCAGCTCGCGCTGGCTGAAGGCCGTCAGCATGACCACCGGCGCGATCCGCTCGCTGGCGATCTTCTCGGCGGCGCTGATGCCGTCCAGCTTGGGCATCTTCACGTCCATCACGACCAGATCGGGCCGCAGCTCGGTGGTCAGCTCCACGGCGGCCTCTCCGTCGCCGGCCTGGCCGACCACCTCGTAGCCCTCCTCGGTCAGCATCTCGACCAGGTCCAGGCGGATCAGCACCTCGTCCTCGGCCACGACCACGCGCGTGGGGGCGTCGGTCTGGCCGACGTTGGCTTCATCTGTCGTCACGCGCTCACTCTAGCCAGCAGACGTTACGGCGAGCAGTCCTCGCCCACCGGTGGTCTGGCCGTCGGGGGGGCGCCAGCGCGCCGGTGAGACCGGTTCGGGTGCCGGGGAGGGGAGTCGAACCCCCATGTCCTTGCGGACAAACGGTTTTGAGCCGTCCGCGTATGCCATTCCGCCACCCCGGCCGGAGCAGCCGCGACGCAGGCCGCGGGGACGAACGTTACTACGGCGACGCTCACCTGGGTCGCGACCCGATGCCGGTGCACCGGCACGCTGACGCACGTTCCGGTCACTCACGCACGGTGATGCAGCACGTGCGTGAGTGCTCCGAGGAGTGCGTCACCGGGTTGGCAGGCGTGTCCAGGATCCGTCGCGACCGGATGACCGCCGTGTCCGTACTAGAGCGGCGCACCGATCCGGCGGACCCGGATCATGTTGGTGTGACCGGCGACCCCGGGCGGCGAGCCGGCGACGATGACGACCCGCTCGCCCTCGGCGATCAGCCCACTCTCCATCAGGGCCTTGTCGACCTGCCGGATCATGTCGTCGGTGTGGGACACCATCGGAACCAGGATGGACTCGACCCCCCAGTTCAGGGTGAGGGTTGCCTGGGTCTGCTCGATCGGCGTGAAGGCCAGGATCGGGATCGGTGAGCGCAGCCGGGAGAGTCGGCGAGCCGAGTCGCCCGAGTGGGTGAAGGCGACCAGGAACTTCGCGTCGATCCGCTGCGCCACCTCGGCCGCCGCCTTGGTGATGACCCCGCTGGTGGTGTGCGGGTCCCAGTCGATGTTCTGCAGCTGCTCCATCCCGTGGGCCTCGGTGTTGGCCACGATCCGGGCCATCGTCTGCACCGTCAGCACGGGGTACTCCCCCACGCTGGTCTCGCCGGACAGCATCACCGCGTCGGCGCCGTCCAGGATGGCGTTGGCGACGTCGGACGCCTCGGCCCGGGTCGGCCGCGGCGCGGAGATCATCGACTCGAGCATCTGGGTGGCCACGATGACCGGCTTGGCCCACCGACGGGCGGCGGTGACGATCTTCTTCTGGACCAGCGGCACCTCCTCCAGCGGCAGCTCGACCCCGAGGTCGCCGCGGGCGACCATGAACGCGTCGAACGCGTCGATGATCTCGTCCAGGTTCTCGATCGCCTGGGGCTTCTCCAGCTTGGCGATGACGGGCAGCCGCTTGCCCTCCTCGTCCATCACCTGGTGCACGATGTCGATGTCGGAGGCGCTGCGGACGAAGGACAGCGCGATCATGTCGACGCCGTTCTGCAGGGCCCAGCGGAGGTCGGCGATGTCCTTCTCGCTCATCGCCGGCACGCTCACGGCCACGCCGGGGAGGTTGATGCCCTTGTTGTTGCTGACCGCACCGCCGACGACCACCTTGGTGATGACGTCGGTGGCGGTGACCTCGACGGCCTCCAGCGCCAGCCGGCCGTCGTCGATCAGGATGCTGTCGCCGGGCCGGACGTCGCCGGGGAGACCCTTGTAGGTGGTCGAGCACCGCTCGACAGTTCCCTGGATGTCGTCCACCGTGATGGCGAAGGTGGCACCGTCGACCAGCACCTCTTTGCCGTTGGCGAAGCGGCCGAGACGGATCTTGGGTCCTTGGAGGTCGGCCAGGACGCCCACCGGGCGTCCCACCGACTTCGAGGCGGCCCGGACGTTGTCCAGGTTGGCCTTGTGGTCGGAATAGTCGCCGTGGCTCATGTTGAGCCGGGCGACGTCCATCCCGGCCTCCACCAGCTCGACGAGTCGCTCGGGCGCGGACGAGGCCGGGCCCAGCGTGCACACGATGTTTGCTCTACGCACGAGCCGACCCTACAGAAGGGATCCGTCCTCGTCGTACCACTCCCGTCCCCTGACCCCCGGGGCCGCTGCCTCAGGTGCGGGAGACGACGTCGAGCGCGTGCTGCAGGTCGGCGGGGTAGGCCGAGTCGAAGGTGACCGGCTCGTTGCGGACCGGGTGCACGAAGCCGAGCCGGACCGCGTGCAGCCACTGCCGCTCCAGCCCCAGCCGGGCCGCCAGGACGGGGTCGCTGCCGTACATCGGGTCGCCCACGCAGGGGTGTCGGATCGCCGCCATGTGGACGCGGATCTGGTGGGTGCGCCCGGTCTCCAGGTGGACCTCGAGCAGCGTGGTGCCGACGAAGGCGTGCAGGGTGTCGTAGTGGGTGACGCTGGCCCGGCCGCCCGCGGTGATGGCCATCTTGTACTCCGCGGTGGGGTGCCGCCCGATGGGTGCGTCGATGGTGCCCACGAACGGGTCGGGGTGGCCCTGGACCAGCGTGTGGTAGGTCTTGTCGACCGTACGGGAGCGGAAGGCGCGCTTGAGCCCGGTGTAGGCGAGCTCGCTCTTGGCCACCACCATCAGCCCCGAGGTGCCGACGTCGAGGCGCTGGACGATCCCCTGCCGCTCGGGAACGCCCGAGGTGGAGATCCGGAAGCCGGCAGCCGCCAGGTGGCCCAGCACTGTCGGGCCGGTCCAGCCGACGCTCGGGTGCGCGGCCACACCGACAGGCTTGTCGATCACCACGATGTCGTCGTCGTCGTACACGATCGTGAGGCCCGGCGCCGTCATCGGCTGCACCGCAGCGGTCCGGGGCTCGCCCAGGGACACCTCCAGCAGAGCGCCGGCACGGACCCGATCGGACTTGCCGGCCACGGCGCCGTCGACCAGCACCCCGCCACCGGCGGCCAGGTCCGCGACCCGGCTGCGGGACAGCCCGAGCATCCGCGCGACGGCGGCGTCGACCCGCTCCCCCTCCAGCCCCTCGGGAACCAGCATCACCTTGGTCCCGGTCACCGCGGCGGTCCGATCGCGGGCACTCGACGGTTCACTCAGGACTCCCGATCCGGGTGCGCCGGCGAGTCGTCGCCGGCAGCGGCGTCCTCGGGCTGCGACGCCGCGGCCCGCTGCGGTCGGGGGGTGCTGCCCTCCTTGGTGTAGCGCTCACCCTCGATCCCGACGTTCTTGATCACCGCCAGGATCATGATCAGCACCGCAGCCGAGGTGATGCAGATGTCGGCGACGTTGAAGATCGCGAACCGCGGCAGCTGGAAGAAGTCGACCACGTGACCACGGAGGATGCTCGGGGCCCGGAAGATGCGGTCCATCAGGTTGCCGCTGACCCCGGCCACCAGCAGCCCGAGCGCGACCGCCCAGCCGGGGTGGTTGATCTTGGGTGCCAGCTTGACCAGCACGAACGCGACCACGGCGATCGCCAGCAGGGCGAAGACGATGGTGAAGTTCTCACCGAGACTGAACGCCGCTCCCGGGTTGCGGATCAGGCGCAGGGTGAGCAGGCCCCCGAGCAGCACCGTCGGGTCGCTCGGATCGAGCCAGCGGACGGCGATGATCTTCGTCAGCTGGTCGATCAGCAGCCCACCCACGGCGATGACGGCGAAGATCAGTCGCATCCGCCGCTGGTAGGCGTCGGACGGGGCACCGGTGCTTATCGGCGCTCTTCCCGCTGCTTGCAGGTGACGCAGAGGGTCGCCCGGGGGAACGCCAGCAGACGGCCCTTGCCGATCGGCTTGCCGCAGTTGTCGCACCGACCGTAGGCGCCCTGGTCGATGTGGCGCAGCGCCAGCCGGGACTGGTCCAGCATCTCGCGCGCGTTGTTGGCCAGCGACATCTCGGCGTCCCGCTCGAAGTTGGCGGAGCCGACGTCGGCCGGGTCGCGACCGGCGCCCTCGTTGCCGTCCCGGAGCAACCCGACCAGCTCGGCTTCGGAGATCTCCAGCTGGCTGGCGAAGCGCTCGATGTCCTCAGCCAGGGTCTGCCGGACCTCAGCGACCTCCTCGTCGGTCCAGGGATCCTCCCCGTCGCGGACGGGCAGGCTCGCGGCGTCCACGGGGACCGGCTTGCCCTCGCCCGCGTTCTTGTCGTCGGCGGTGGCCCGCGTCGTCGTCATGGGTGCATCCCCTCGGCTGGAACGGCGCGGCTCGGGCCGCGCTGCTGCGTTCGTCGCACGAACCTTAGGGCCTGGTCTGGGGTTCTTCAACGACCGGTCCGTTTTCTTAACCAAATGCGATCCGCCGGCACGACCAGCTGCCGAGAGCCCACTGACGCCGAACCGCCCGGTCGGGATCGACCGGGCGGTTCGGGTGCGTCAGGCGGGGTGGCTCAACGCTGGTCGCCGAGCAGGGCGTCGAGTCGCGGAGTGTCACTGGTCGTGGCGCCGTCGTCCGACGGGTCGTCGGTCGGGAAGACCGACTCGTTCGACGTGGGCGTCCCGTCGTTCGCAGCGTCCTCGGTCCCGGCCTCGGTCTCGGTCGGCGTCGTGGCCACGTCATCCGAGGAGGTGTCAACCGCCTCAGCGTCGGCGGCGGAGGTCTGCCCGGCGGCGACGGCAGCCGGCTCGGCCAGCGCGGGCACCTCGGACGGCTCGGCGTGGCCGGACTCCACGGCAGCGGTGTGGGCCCGCAGCTCGTTGGCCAGGTTGGCCCGGAAGGTCGCCTCGAACCCGCGCAGCCGGCCGACGGCGTCCTGCAGCTCGTCCCGCTCCGCGTGCAGGCCGTCCATCAGCTCCGAGCGCCGACCGGCGATCTCGGTGTCCAGGTTGTCGGCCCGGTTCTTGGCTTCGCTCTGGACCCGCTCGGCGGTCGCCTCGGCCTCGGCCCGGATCCGGTCGGCGCGCGCCTGCGCGTCACCGGTGAGCTCCTGAGCCGTCGCGTTGGCGGTCGCCCGGATCTCCTCGGCCTCGGCGGTCGCCTCGTCGACCAAGCGCTCGGCCTGCTCGGTGGAGAGGCTGACCAGGCGTACGACTGCGGAGCTCGCCTCGGCGCCGGTGGTGACCACGATGGTCTCCGGCTCGGCCGCGGCCGCCGGCACGACGGACTCGGCCACCGCCGGCTCGGGTGCGGCCGTGCTCTTCAGGGCCTCGATCTGCTTCTTGAGGTTCTGGTTCTCCTCGGTGAGCTGCTCGAAAGCCACCTCGACCTCGTCGACGAACTCATCCACCTCGAGCACCTCGTAGCCCGACTTGCGAGCCATCCGGAACCGCTTGTTACGTACGTCGTCCAGCGAGAGCGTCATCGTCCACCTCAGTTGTTTCTCGTCATCACCACCGACCGACCCCAACCCCGGGAAATCAGCCCGCCCCACCGTAGCGCCCCCGCCCGCCCTCGGACCCCCGACAGCCGGACCCCGATCAGACTGCGACCGAAGTCACCCCGGTCGGCGCGTGAGCAGCAGAGCCAGGACAGGGCGAGTGGCAGCATCTGGGATTCACTCACCCGAAGTCGTCAGCGGACGGGTTGGGCACATCGTCGTCTCGCAGCGCAAGGCCGCGCGTCCCGAAGTGCAGGAGGAGTCGAGCGAAGGACACGCTTTTCGTCCTTCGCCCGAGGACGACGAACGAAGGGGACCAGAGCGCGGCCGAGCAGCGAGACGACGATAGCTCAGAAAAAGACAGCCCGGTTGACCTGCATCAGGATGCTGACGCCGATGGCCAGACCGATGAAGGCGAGATCGAGCATCATGTTGCCGATCCGGACCGGCTTGAGCACCTTCCGGAGCGCCCGCAGCGGCGGGTCGGTGACGGAGTAGACGACCTCGGCGGCCACCAGCATCGGGCCACGCGGCTGCCAGTCACGGACCAGCACGGGGATCCAGGACAGGATCATCCGGGCGAACAGCACCAGGAGGAAGATCCACAGCACCCAGCCGATGACCGTTCCGATGATGAACATGTGCTCGTGAGTCCCTCAGTCCGTGGCGGGTTGGTGGTCACCGGCCGGGAACTCAGCTCTGGTTGAAGAACCCGCCTGCAATGCGTTCCTTGTCCTCCGCCGTGACGTTCACGTTGGGCGGAGAGAGCAGGAACACCTTGCTGGTGACACGTTCGATACTGCCACGGAGACCAAAGATCAGACCAGCGGCGAAGTCGACCAGGCGCTTGGCGTCGACGTCCTCCATCTCGGACAGGTTCATGATCACGGGCACGCCGTCTCGGAAGTGCTCGCCGATGGTGCGGGCCTCGTTGTACGTGCGCGGGTGCACGGTGATGATGCGCGACATGGGGTCCGTCCGGGGGGTCGGGGCCACGGTCGGGGCTGCTGTCGCCACGGTCGAGGCGACGACCGGCCGCTTGGTCTCGAGCGGGGTGACGCTGCCGCCGGCGGGTCGGGTCTCGGTGTCGGGTCCGACGTTCCAGCCGGACGCGACGGGCTTCGCCGCAGCGGCCTGATCGCCGCCGACGAGCTCGTCGCGGCTGATGCCTTCGGTCTGCTCACCGTCGGCCTCGTCGTACTGCCCGTACCGGTCGTCAGTCACCAGTCCGAGCCAGGCAGCTGCCCGCTTCAGTCTTTCGGCCATGGATGAGTTCCTTACCCTCCGTGCAGGTCCAGGTTCGCGCTCGACCTTACCGTCCGGAACCGGTCCGGCCGGGATCGTCCGGTGCCGACACGCGGTCGGATCCGGGCGCCAGGTGGCCGGGGACCTGCGATCCGGCCACGTGGTGCTGACAGACACCGGCGCGACGGCGGGACCAGAGGTCCGCGACCGGCGCGCCGGGTCCGACTACTTCAGGAAGTCCGGGACGTCGAGGTCGTCGTCGTCAGCCGCCGGTGCCGGCGGGCGGGAGACCGGCGCGGTGGACGGCCGCGGCGCCGGCTGGGTGCTCGGGGCACTGTTCACCGGCGCGGGGGCCCGCTCCGGCTCGGGAGTGGCGCCGTAGTTGCCGGTCCCAGGGCCCGGGCGGGAGCCGCGGAGGTCGCTGGCCCGGCTGATCCCGGGCTGCCGCCGGGGCGGCTGGCCACCCTCGAAGCCCGCGGCGATCACCGTCACCCGGACCTCGTCGCCCAGGGCGTCGTCGATCACGGTGCCGAAGATGATGTTGGCGTCCTCGCTGGCCGCGTTCTGGATCAGGTCGGCCGCGGCCGAGACCTCGAACAGGCCGAGATCGGAACCACCGGCGATCGACAGCAGCACGCCGTGCGCACCGTCGATGCTGGCCTCGAGCAGCGGCGACGAGACAGCCATCTCGGCGGCCGCCCGGGCACGGTCCTCACCGCGGGCGGAACCGATGCCCATCAGTGCCGAACCCGCGTTGGACATGACCGCCTTGACGTCGGCGAAGTCGAGGTTGATCAAGCCCGGGGTGGTGATCAGGTCGGTGATGCCCTGCACACCCTGCATCAGCACCTGGTCGGCCTGCTTGAACGCGTCCAGGATGGCGATCTGGTGATCGATCATCTGGAGCAGCTTGTCGTTCGGGATGGTGATCAGGGTGTCGACCTCCTCGCGGAGGCTGCTGATCCCCTGGTCGGCCTGGTTGGACCGACGCTTGCCCTCGAAGGAGAACGGCCGGGTCACCACACCGATGGTCAGCGCGCCGAGCGCCCGGGCGATGCGAGCCACGACCGGAGCGCCGCCGGTGCCGGTGCCGCCACCCTCACCAGCGGTGACGAACACCATGTCCGCGCCCTTGAGCGCGTCCTCGATGTCCTGCGCGTGGTCCTCGGCGGCCTGCCGCCCCTTGTCGGGGTCAGCGCCGGCGCCGAGACCGCGGGTGAGCTCGCGACCGATGTCGAGCTTGACGTCCGCGTCGCTCATCAGCAACGCCTGGGCGTCGGTGTTGACCGCGATGAACTCGACCCCCCGGAGGCCCGCTTCGATCATCCGGTTGACGGCGTTGACCCCGCCTCCGCCGACTCCGACGACCTTGATGATGGCCAAGTAGTTCTGTGATGCCGAGACCACGTGGTTCCTGCCTCTGGTAGCTGTTGGACACTTTCGTGCGCGCGAAAGTCTGGACCTCAGGTCCAAGGGGGGAAGGAAACAGAGGTGATGACGCCGCGTCGGCCACGCTAGTCAGCGGCTTCAACCACTGTCCACACGAGGCCCCGGGACACGCCAGCCGGTCCCGAAATCGACCTCATTGCTGACCCTGAAGTTGACCTTGAGGCTCAATCGTTATCTGGGCACCCGGATCAGGTCACGAACTGGTGGAGCCCACGTCGTGAGCGACCGATGGCCGCGCCCCGGCGAACGGAGGAGGAGCGGAGCAACACGCTCTTCGTTGCTCCGCGAGGACGACGGAGCCGGGACCCGGCGCGGCCGTCAGCGAGCGGCGTCATTCAAACAGCGTCAGCGCACAGCTGGGTTGTGCGGGGCGGACACGTCGATCGCCTTCGGATCCTGCTTCAGCAGGGCCAGGGCGATCTGGCCCTTGAGCGCTGACTGCTCCGAGGTGCCCCAGGCGATCTCCACACCCGAGTCGAGCACCAGCACGAGCGCGTACGGCGAGTCGGCCCGGATGGTGACCACCTGGTCACGGAGCTTCTTGGTCAGCTCGCGGGAGACCACGGCGATCTCGGCCAGGCTGGCCCGGTCGTCCTGGCTGGCGGCGGCCAGCGGGAGGTTCGACGGGCGCTCGCTGACGGTCAGGTACGGGATGCCGTGCTTGTCCACCAGCACGTACAGGTTGGCGTAGCGGACGGCGAACACGGGCGTCCGCTCGGTCACGGTGATGGTGATGGTGTCCGGCCAGGAGCGCTCGACCACGACGTTCTCGGCCTGCGGGAAGGTGGCGACGCGACCGGCGACCGCCGACAGGTCCTGGCGGGCCAGCGGCACCCCCAGCGGGACGGCGGCCTTCTGGTTCACCTCGGCCCGGGTGAGCGTCTTCAGCCCGCTGATCTGCACCCGTTGAGCGGCCAGGACGGAGGAGAAGCCGACCAGCCAGACCAGGCCACCGGCCAGGGCCAGGACCAGCACGCCGACCAGGACGAACGGCCAGACCCGACGGCCCTTCGGCCGCCGGCGCCGCTTGCCGTCGGCCACCGAGGGTGGACGGGTCTGGGTGGCGGTGGCCATCAGGCACCTCGCTCGTGCTGGAGGGCGTCCACGATCAGCGGCGCCACCTTGGTCACGTCGCCGCAGCCCACGGTGATGACCAGGTCGCCGGGTCGGGCGATCCGGGCGACCGTCGGGGCGGCGGCGTCCCAGTCCGGCTGGTAGGTGACCTCGGCGGTGCCGGAGCCGACCGCCTCGGCCACCAGGGCGCCGTCGATGCCCGGGATGGGGTCCTCCCGGTCTCCGCAGACGTCCATCACGATCGCCTGGTCGGCCAGCTCCAGGGCGGCCGCCAGCTCGCGCCAGAAGTCACGGGTCCGGGTGTAGAGGTGGGGCTGGTAGCAGACCACGACCCGTCCGCCGGTGCCGGCGACCCCGGTCCGGGCGGCGCGCAGGGTGTTGGCCACCTCGGTCGGGTGGTGGGCGTAGTCGTCGTAGACCCGGATGTCGTCGACGGTGCCGACCAGCTGGAAGCGTCGGTAGGTGCCGCCGTAGGTCTCCAGCTCGGCCCGCGCCTGCGCCGGGGTGGCGCCGAGGTGGCAGGCCACCGCGTACGCCGCGGCCGCGTTCCAGACGTTGTAGGCGCCCGGCACGTTCAGCCGGACGGGTTCGCCGTCCAGGCTGAACGTGGACCCGGTGCCGGCGAAGGTGGCCTCGGTGATCTGCACGTCGGCGGTCGCGCTCTCGCCGTACGTGAGGATCCGCGGGCCGCTGCCCGCCGCCCGTACGCGCTCGGTCAGGGTGACCGCCCCGGGGTCGTCGGCGCTGATCACCAGCAGCTGCAGCGGGGCGGCGGTGGCGAAGCGGAAGAAGCCGTCGGCGTAGTTCTCCGCACTCCCCCAGTTGGACAGGTGGTCAGGGTCGACGTTGGTGACCACGGCGATCTCGGCCGGGTACTGCAGGAAGGAGCCGTCGGACTCGTCGGCCTCGACCACGAAGGCGTCGCCGCCGCCGATGTGGCCGCCGGTGCTCGCCCCGGTCAGGGCGCCACCGATGACGTACGACGGATCGGCGCCGACCCCGGTGAGCACGTGGGACACCATCGCCGTGGTGGTGGTCTTGCCGTGGGTGCCGGCGACGGCGACCCCGCGGCGGCCGAGCATGATCGAGCCGAGTGCGGCGCTGCGGTGCAGGACTCGCAGACCCCGGCGGCGGGCCTCGGCGAGCTCGGGGTTGTCGTCCCGGATCGCCGACGAGGCGACCACTGTGCGGGCGTCGCCGAGCTGGGACGCGTCGTGCCCGACGTGCACCCGGGCTCCCTGGGCGGCCAGCGCCTGGAGGTACTTGGAGTCCTGCCGGTCGCTGCCACTCACCTCGACTCCCAGCTGGACCAGGGCCGAGGCCACGCCGTTCATGCCCGAGCCGCCGATGGCGATGAAGTGGACGGCGCCGAGGTCGCCCACCTCGACCAGCTCGACCGGTGTCAGCAACCCCATCAGCCCGTCCGTCCTTCCGCGTCGTCGACGCCCGTCCAGCCGGCCACCCGCAGGGTCTCCCGGGCGAGCACGGTCGCGGCGTCGCTGTGAGCAACACCGGCCAGGGCCGCTGTCATCCCAGCCAGCACGTCGGGCCTGATCAGACTCGGGACCTCGGCGGCGACCCACTCGGGGGTGCAGTCCGCGTCGGCCAGCAGCACCCCACCGCCGGCGGACACCACCCCGGCGGCGTTGCGGGCCTGCTCGCCGTTGCCGTGCGGGTACGGCACGAACACCGCAGGCAACCCGACCGCCGCGGTCTCCAGCACCGTGCTGGCCCCGCAGCGACCGAGCATGAGGTCAGACGCCGCGTACGCCGCGTCCATCTCCTCGATGTAGGCCAGCGGCCGGTAGACCGCCCCCGTGCCCGCGTCGGTGACCGTGACCAGGTCGTCGGTGAGGTTCTTGGGGCCCACGGCGTGCAGCACGGAGATCCCGGCGGCCAGCAGCACGTCCCGGGCCCCCAGCACCGCCCGGTTCAGACTCGCCGCCCCCTGCGACCCCCCGCTGACCAGCAGCGCCTGGCCTTCGACCGGCAGACCGAAGGACGTGCGGGCCGCTGCGCGCCGCGCACCCCGGTCCAGCCCGGTGATGCCGCCGCGCAGCGGCAGGCCGATGCAGGTGGCGCCGGGCAGCGGGGTGTCGGGGAAGGAGGTGAAGACGTGGCCGCTGAACCGGGCGGCCAGCCGGTTGGCCAGGCCGGGGAGGGCGTTCTGCTCGTGGATGACGATCGGCACCTTGCGGCGCCGGGCCGCCAGGTAGACCGGGGTGGAGACGTAGCCGCCGAAGCCGAGGACGACGTCGGCGTGCAGCCGGTCGAGCAGCCGACCGGCCTCGGCGACGGCGCCGCGCAGCCGCGCCGGCACCAGCAGCAGGTCGCGGCCGGGCTTGCGGGGCAGCGGGACCGGCGGGATCAGCTCCAGGGTCAGCCCGGCGGCCGGCACCACCGAGGTCTCCAGGCCGCGGGCGGTGCCCACCGCCGTGACCACCGCTTCCGGGGCCAGGCGAGCGATCTCGTGGGCCGTGGCGATCAGCGGCGACGTGTGCCCGGCGGTGCCGCCGCCGGCCAGCACGACGCTGACGCCCGGACCGGAGGGCCTAGCCGTCATGCCGACTTCCGGCGCGAGCCGACCACCGCGCTGACCCGGGGCCGGGCCGATCGCGACCGGGAGGACAGCAGCTTGCGGGCGTCCGGCTCGTGCCGGGCGCAGGAGAGCAGCACGCCGAGCGCCAGCAGGTTGGCGATCAGGGCCGAGCCACCGTAGGACACCAGGGGCAGCGGGACACCGGCGATGGGCAGCAGCCGCAGCACGACGGCCAGGTTGATCAGGGCCTGGACCATGAACCAGATCGTCACCCCGGCGGCGGCGTACCGGCGGAAGGCGTCGTCACTGCGGGACGCGATCCGCAGGCCGGCGTAGCCGAGCACCAGGAACAGGGCCAGCACGATCAGGCTGCCGAACAGCCCGAGCTCCTCGCCGATGACGGCGAAGATGAAGTCGGAGTGGGCGACCGGGAGGCCGCCCCACTTCTGCCGGCTGCCGCCCAGCCCCTGCCCCCACCAGCCACCGGAGGCGATCGCCCACATGCCGGCGTTGGCCTGGTCGTTCGCGCCGTTCAGGTCGGCGGTCGGGTCCAGGAACGCGGCCAGCCGCCGCATCCGCACCGGGCTGGTGACGAAGAGGGTGACCACTCCCCCGATGGCACAGAAGCCGAGCCCGGCCAGCACCCGCATCGGGGTGCCGACGACGAACAGCACGCCCACCATGATCGACCCCATCACCACCGCCGTGCCGGCATCGCCCTGGAAGACCACCAGCAAGATCAAGATCCCGCAGACCGGCAGGTACGGGATGAGCAGGTGCCGGGGCTGGTCCAGCAGCTTGTCCTTGCGGGCCAGCACGTCAGCCCCCCAGATGATCATGGCCAGCTTGGCGAACTCCGACGGCTGGATGGAGGTGAAGCCGAGGTCGATCCAGTTCCGGTTGCCGCCGCTCTCGAAGCCGAGCGCGGTGTAGGTCAAGATCAGCAGCACGGTGGCCAGCGCCACCCCGAACCACCCGAGCACCCGGAGCACCGGCGGCGGCACCCGGACCAGGACGACAGCCCCGATCACGCCCATCACCAAGAACATCGCCTGCCGCTTGACGTAGTAGTACGCGTCGTCGTAGTTGAGGAAGGCGCTCACGCTGGACGCGGACAGCACCATCATCAGCCCCAGGGCGACCAGGATCGAGGCCGAGCCGAGCACCAGGTGGTAGCTGGTCAACGGCCGGTCCAGCACGGCCTGCAGCCAGAGTCGCAGACTCCGGGTGGGGGTCGGCGCGATGTCGGCCTTGCCGCCGGTGCGCGAACCCGACGAGGTGGTGGAGCGTGAGCTCTTCGCGGCGGTCCGTCCGGTGCGTCCCGGCGTCACAGTCGCCACGCGGTCACTCCTCACCCAGTGCGTACGGCCGCGGCGAAGGCGTCCCCTCGAGCGGCGTAGTCGCGGTACATGTCCAAGCTGGCGCATCCCGGAGCCAGCAGCACGGTGTCTCCCGGACGGGCCAGGGAGACGGCGGCGGCTACGGCTTGCGCCATCGCTCCATCTTCGGTGTCGTCGATCGTGATCACCGGGACATCTGGCGCGTGTCGGCGCAGTGCGTCCGCGACCACGGCCCGGTCCACGCCGAGCAGCACGGCCCCCCGCAACCGGTCGGCGTGGGCGGCCACCAGGTCGTCGAACGTGGTGCCCTTCGCCTGCCCGCCGGCGATCCAGACGACCGAGGCGAAGGCCCGCAGGGCGGCGTCCGCGGCGTGCGGGTTGGTGGCCTTGGAGTCGTCGACGAAGGTGATCTGGTCCCGGACCGCCACCGTCTCGATCTTGTGCGCGCCGACCTGCACCCCGCGCAGACCGTCGCGGACCGCAGTGGCCCGGACGCCGAACGCGCGGGCCAGGGCGGCCGCGGCCAGCGCGTTGGCCACGTTGTGCGGCGCGGCGGGGTTCACGTCCGCGAGGGACGCCAGCTCCAGCGCCGAGTCCCGGCGCTGCTCGATGAACGCCCGGTCGACCAGCAGGTCGTCGACGACGCCCAGCATGGACAGCCCGGGGATCCCGAGGGTGAAGCCGATGGCGCGGGCCCCCTCGATCACGTCGGCGTCCTCCACCATCCGCTCGGTGGCCGGGTCCGCGTCGTTGTAGACGCAGGCGATCTGGACCCGCTCGTAGATGCGTGCCTTGGCGTCCCGGTACCCCGACGCGCCGCCGTGCCACTCCAGGTGGTCGGGCTGCAGGTTGAGCACGACAGCTGAGTGCAGCGACAGGGAGTGCGACCAGTGCAGCTGGTGACTGGACAGCTCGACGGCCAGCACGTCGTACGGCTCCGGGTCGAGCACCGTCTCCATCACCGGGCGGCCGATGTTGCCGACAGCGGCCGTCCGCAGACCGGCGGCCCGGAGCATCGACTCCAGCATCTGGGTGGTGGTGGTCTTGCCGTTGGTGCCGGTGATCCCGAGCCACGGCACCGGCCGCTTCGGCCGGCTCAGCCGCCAGGCCAGCTCGGGCTCGCTCCAGATGCCGATCCCGGCGGCCGCCGCCGCGGCCAGCAACGGGTGCCGGGGACTCCAGCCGGTGGTCACCACCAGGTCGATGCCGTCCGGCCGCAGATCACTGGAGCCGGGACCCAGGTGGACCTCGGCGCCGAGGGTCCGCAGCAGCTCGGCCTTGTCGGCGTTGACCTCGGTGGCGGTGTCCTCCACCACGACGACCCGGGCGCCGAACTCCAGCAGCCCGTCCGCGGCGGCGAACCCGGAGACGCCCAGACCGGTGACCAGCACGGTGGCCTGGGCCCAGGGGGAGGCCCCGTCGGCGGTCGCCAACCAGGAGAGCTCGCCGGCCATCACGACCCCTTTCTCACGTGCCCGCGACCCACTCGGCGTAGAAGATGCCCAGGGCGGCGGAGACGAACAGACCGCAGATGATCCAGAACCGCATCACGATCGTCACCTGCGCCCAACCCAGCAGCTCGAAGTGGTGGTGGATCGGGGTCATCTTGAACAGCCGTCGTGGCGTGCCGGTCATCCGCCGGGTCGCTTTGAAGTAGCTGGTCTGCAGGATCACCGACATCACCTCGATCACCAGCAGGCCGCCGAGGATGATCAGCAGCAGCTCGGTGCGGGTGAAGATGGCCAGCCCGGCGAGCGCGCCGCCCAGGGACAGCGAGCCGGTGTCGCCCATGAAGATCTTGGCCGGCTCCGCGTTCCACCACAGGAAGCCGAAGCAGGCCCCGGCCAGGGCGATCGCCACCACCGCCAGGTCGTACGGGTCCCGCACCTCGTAGCACTTGGGTCCGGCCGAGGCGGTGTAGGCGCAGGACTGGTTGTACTGCCAGATGTTCACCAGCGTGAAGGCGCCGAAGATCATCGTGCTGGCCCCGGTGGCCAGACCGTCCAGACCGTCGGTCAGGTTGACCCCGTTGCTGGCCGCGGCGATCAGCAGGATCACCCAGATCACCACCAGGAACACGGGCAGCTTGAGGAAGTCGATGTCGCGCAGGAAGGAGATGTACTGCGAGGCGGGGGTGATCCCGCGCTCGTCGGGGAACTGCAGCGACAGCAGGGCGAAGATGATCGCCACCAGCGACTGGCCGGCGATCTTGGCCTTGCTGCGCAGCCCGAGCGAGCGCTGGTTGCGGATCTTCAGCCAGTCGTCGAGGAAGCCGACAGCACCCAGCCCGGTGAACAGGAACAAGATCAGCAGTGCGGACGCCGAGGGGCCGGTCCAGGTCAGCAGGTGGCTGCCGAAGTAGGCGACCAGGACGGCGGCGATGATCACCAGACCGCCCATCGTCGGGGTGCCGCGCTTGACGTGGTGCGACGTCGGGCCGTCGTCGCGGATCAGCTGGCCGTAGCCCTTCTGGACCAGGATCCGGATGGCGAGGCGGGTGCCGAGCAGGGTGCCGATCAGAGCCAGGCCACCCGCGAAAACGATCGTCTTCACGCGCTGCCCTCACCCTGTTCGTCGTCGGGACCCACCGGATCGGCGGCCACCAGGGCGGCCGCCACGGTGTCCAAGGCTAAGCCACGGGACGCCTTGACCAGAATCACGTCACCGGGCGCGACGTCGGCCAGCACCCGCCGTACGACGTCCTCGCGGTCACGGGCGACCTCGGCCCGGACGCCGGTCCCGACGCTCTCCGCCCCGGCCACCACCTCCGCGGCGAGCTCCCCCACCGCGACCAACCGGGACAGGCCCAGAGCGGCGGCGTACGCCCCCAGGTTCCGGTGCTCGACCACGGCGGTGCCGCCCAGCTCGAGCATGTCCCCGAGCACCGCCCAGCCCACCGCCCCGGGACGCTCGGCGAGCATCCCGGCGACCGTGTCCAGTGCCGCGCGCATGGACTCTGGGTTGGCGTTGTAGGCGTCGTTGACCACCAGCGCCCCGTCGGCCCGCTCGGTCAGCTCCATCCGCCAGTGCGAGCGGGGTCGAGCCGCGCTGAGCCCCCGGGCCACGGTCGCCGGATCCACGCCCAGGGCTCGGGCCAGTGCGGCTGCCGCCACCGCGTTGGCGACCTGGTGCCGGCCGGAGACGCCGAGCCGGACCGGCAGCGGAGCCGACGTCGCGCCGGCGGACTTCTCGTGCAGGGTGAACGCGCAGCAACCGAGGGCGTCGGGCACCACGTCGGTGGCCCAGACGGCGTCGGCCACCGACGGCTCCGCGAGCGTGCTGGTGGCCAGCACCCGCGCCGCCGTACGGTCCCGCATCGCCCAGACCAGCTGGTCGTCGGTGGTCAGCACCGCGGTGCCGTCGGCTGGCAGCGCCTCGACGATCTCGCCCTTGGCCACAGCGATCAGCTCCCGGCTGCCGAACTCGCCGACGTGGGCGGTGCCGACGTTCAGCACGGTGGCCACCTGCGGCGGGGCGATCGTGCACAGGTAGGCCACGTGACCCACACCCCGGGCGCCCATCTCGGCCACCAGGAACCGGGTGTCGGCCTGGATCCGGGCCACGGTGAGCGGCAGCCCGAGCTCGTTGTTCAGGTTGCCGACCGGCGCGACGGTCGGGCCGGCCAGCTCCAGCACCTGCGCCAGCAGGTCCTTGGTCGAGGTCTTGCCCGCCGAGCCGGTGATGGCCACCACCCGCATCCCGCCGGCGGCCGCGCGGTCCACCTGGTCGCGGGCCAGTCGCCCGGCGGCCAGCAGCGGGTCGTCGACCACCAGGCACGTCCCGGTCGCCTCGGGCACCGGCCGGGCCGTCAGCGCCGCCCCGGCCCCCCGCGCGAAGGCTGCGGCCACGTAGTCGTGGCCGTCCACGTGCTCACCCGGCAGGGCCAGGAACAGGGTGCCCTCGACGACCTGGCGGGAGTCGACGACCAGGCCGGTGAGCGAGCTGTCGAGCGCCGCTGTCGCATCGACCGGCGCGGGCACCACCTCGGCGCCGAGCAGCTCGGCGACCCGGCGGATCGTCACCGGGATCATCGCTCCCCCGCTTCCGTCTCCGACAGCTCGGTGGCAGTGCCGGGATGCAGCTCAGCCCACACCTCGCGGACGGCGTCCTCGTCGGCGAAGGCCAGCACCTGGCCGGCGATCTCCTGCCCCCGCTCGTGTCCCTTGCCCAGCACGGCCACCACGTCGCCGGGCAGCGCGGCGCCCAGGGCCGTGGCGATCGCGTCCCGGCGGCGGCCGCCGTCGACCACCAGGACGTCACGTCCGCTGCGCTTCGCCTCGGCACGCGCACCGGTCAGCACCTGCGCCCGGATCGTTGCCGGGTCCTCGCTGCGCGGGTTGTCGTCGGTGACCACCACCAGCTCGGCCGCCGCGGCCGCCGCGGCGCCCATCGGTCTCCGCTTCTCCGGGTCGCGGTCCCCACCACAGCCCAGCACCACGATCCGCCGGTGACCGGCCAGTCCGGCCAGCACCGCGCTGACCGCCTGCGGCGTGTGCGCGAAGTCGACGAACACGGTGGGTGCCCGGTCGCCCAGCTCCACCCGCTGCATCCGGCCGGGCACCACCGCGTCGGCCAGGCCCGCCGCGGCGCGCTCCAGATCCGCGCCGACCAGGTCGGCCATGGCCAGCGCGGTCACGGCGTTGCGGACGTTGAAGTCCCCGGGCAGCCCGAGCACGAACCGCAGGTCACCGGTCGGCGTGCCGGTCACCACTGTCGTCCGTCCACCGCCGGCGTCCTCCCGGTGCCGCACCGCGTAGTCGGCGGCCCCGCCCAGGCTGACCGACCGCACCGGGTCGAGGCCGGCCCGGAGCGACAGGTCGATCAGCTCCGGACCACGGGCGTCGTCGACGCTGATCACCGCCCGGTCGGCCCGGCCCGCGGCGAACAGCGACGCCTTGGCGGCGAAGTAGGACGCGGTGTCGCCGTGGAAGTCCAGGTGGTCGCTGCCGAAGTTGGTGAAGGCGGCCACCGCGAAGCGGAGCCCGTCGACGCGGCCGAGCGCCAGCGCGTGGGAGGAGACCTCCATCACCACGGCGTCGGCCCCCTGCTCGGCCATCACCGCGAGCAGTGCGTGCAGCTCCGCGGCTTCGGGAGTGGTCACGGTGGTCCGGCGCGCCTCCAGCCGCCGGTCGTCGACCTGGAACCCGATCGTGCCGATCAGGCCGACGTGCAGCCCGGCGGCCCGCAGCGCCGCCTGCAGCAGGTAGGCCGTGGTCGTCTTGCCGTTGGTCCCGGTGATCCCGAACAGCTGCAGCCGCCGGCTCGGGTGGCCGTAGACCAGGTCGGCGAGCGCGGGGACCTGCGTTCGCGGCGCGTCGGTCACGACCACCGGAGCCGACACAGCCGAGGCGGCGGTCAGCGCCAGGTCCTGGCCGTCGAGGTCGGTCAGCACGGCGACGGCGCCGCTGTCGATCGCCTCGGCGGTGAACCGCGCTCCGTGGACGGTGGCCCCGGGGGCGGCGACGTAGAGGTCGCCGGGGTGGACGAGTCGCGAGTCGGCGGTCACGCCGGTCACCCGGAGATCCGGCACGGCGGCCTGGCCGATCGGGCCCACCGACAGCCCGAGGGCAGCGAGCAGATCGGGCCAGCCGACCCCGGTCAGCCCGGATGGGCGCAGGCTCGGCGGCTCACCACTGCCGTCAGCCGCGACCACGGTCCGACGGTACCGAGTCGAGCGGCGGCGTGTCCGGATGGCCGCTCACGACGCCGTTCACCACTTGATGTTCTTGGGCTTGAGGACCGACTTCTTGGTCGGCTCCACCGAGTAGCGCGGCAGGGCGAACTGCATGATGTCGCGGTAGACCGGCGCCGCCACCTGGGTGCCCGTCGGGTCGGAGCCCTTGGGGTTGTTGACCACCACGTACGTCATGATCTGCGGGTCGTTCAGCGGGGCGTAACCGATGTAGGACGTGATGTAGCCGTTGTAGCCCTTCGCCGTGCCGCGCTGTGCGGTGCCGGTCTTGCCGCCGCTGGTGTAGCCGTCCAGCCGCAGCGCCGCGGTCTTGCCCGAGTTGTCCACCACGGCCCGCATCAGGTCGCGGATGTGGGACGAGGTGTCGGCGGAGACGATCCGGCGGGGTTCCCGGAGCGGCAGGTTGACCGGCTGACCGTCGCTCTGGGTGGCGCCCTTGATGATGGTCGGTGAGTTGTAGACGCCGCCGTTGACCAGGCCGGCGATGGCCGAGATCTCCTGGATGCCGGTGACGGTGAGGCCCTGGCCGAAGGCCACGCGATCGCGGGTCAGTCCCTGCATCTGGTCCCCGGGCAGGATGCCGATGTCCTCACCCGGCAGCTCGATGCCGGTCCGGGTGCCGAGCCCGAAGGTCTTCAGGTAGTCGTGCAGGTCGGCGGTCGCCATCTGCCGGGACAGCATCACGGTGCCGATGTTGGACGACTTCGCGATCACGCCGCGCATGTTCAGCTTGTACTCGTCGGAGTGCTCGAAGTGGTCCTTGATCTCGTACGGTCCCGACGTCAGCCGGTTGGGGATCTCCAACCGGGTGTCCTCGTTGACCGTGCCCGAGTCGATCAGCGCGGCGGCGGTGAGGATCTTCTGCACGCTGCCCGGTTCGTACGGGGCGGTGAGGGCCTGCAGGTTGCGGTACTTCTGACCCTTCAGCGGCTTGGTCGCGTCGTAGCTCGGGGCCTGCGCCATGGCCAGCACCTCGCCGGTCTTGATGTTCATGGTGATCGCGAACCCGAAGTCGGCCTTGTTGGCCTTCACCGCCTGCGCCACCCGACGCTGGGCCACCCACTGCAGCTCGGAGTCGAGGGTGAGCTGGTAGTCGTACCCGTTCTGGGCCGGGACGATCTTGCTGTCCCCCAGCGGGATCTTGCTGCCGTTGGGGGCGCTCTCGTACTGCTCCTGCCCCTCCACCCCGGCCAGCTGTTTGTTCAGCTTGTACTCCAGACCCTCCACGCCCACCCCGTCGGTGTTGACGAAGCCGACGATGGAACCGGCCAGCGTGCCGGTCGGGTAGGTCCGGATGGGGTCGTTCTCCCGGAAGATGCCGTACAGCTGACGCTCGGCCAGCGCCGCCGCCATCCGGGTGTACGTCATCGCCGGCACCTTCTTCTTCAGGTACACGAAGCGGGTGTTCGGCTTGGTCAGCAACGGGTTCAGCTCGTTCACCGTCATCCCCAGGTACGGCGCGATGACGTCGGCGAACTCGCCGGGCCGCTTGCTGGTGAGCCCCGGGTCGGCGGTGACGGCCACCGCCGGCTCGGTGGCGGCCAGCACGGTGCCGTTGCGATCGGTGATGTCGCCTCGGGACGGCAGCAGCGGCAGCTTCTGGGTGAGGGCTGCTGCCGACTCCGCTGCGTACGCCGAGGAGTCGAACCCCTGCAGCTGGAGCAGCCGACCGGCGCACAGCGACAGTCCCATCGCGAGCATGATCAGCACCACGTGCAACCGACGCCCACCGTTGGCCAGCGGGATGCGACGCACCTTCTTGCGGTTCCTGCGACGCGGCGCGGGGCGGGGGCTGCTGCCGTCGCGCAGGGTCCGGTCGGCGTGCCGATCGTGGGTGCGCGGTCCCGTGGTCCGGCTGGTCCGCGGCGCCTCGGCGCGCGGCCGCGGGTGGGCCGTGCTCCGGGTCCCGGTCTTGGACGCGGTCTTGGGCGCGGGCCTGGTCGCGGTCTTGCTGCTGCGCAGCTGTCGACCTGCCGCCGGATGTGGTCGCCGCTCGGCCATCAGTTACCCCCACCTTGCTGGGACTTCTTCTTCGCCGCCTCGGCCGCGCGCTGCTGCGCCGCCGCGGTGGCCGCCTGCTGCCGGGCGACTGCCTCGGCCTGGGCCTTCTTGGCTGCCTCGGCAGCCGCCTTCTCCGCCGCCGCCTTCTGCGCCGCTTCCGCCTCGGCCTTCTTCTTGGCCGCCGCGGCGGCGGCCTTCGCCCGCGCCTTGGCCTCCTTCGCCGCCTTCTCGGCCGCGAGCTGCGCCGGGGTCTTGACGATCAGACCCTTCATCTCGTCACCGGTCACCCGGTGCTGCTCACCGATCACCTTGCCGGAGGGGACGACCAGGAAGGCCGGGTACGGGTTCGCCCGCATCCCGAGGGCAGAAGCCTTGCTGGCCACCTGCTCGGGGGTCCGGGCCTCGTTCAGCCGGGACTGCAGCTCGGCCTCGGCGTAGACCAGCTGGGCGGCCTGCCGGTTGAGGGCCCGGGACTCGAACGCCTGGTTCTGCAAGCGAGGTGTTGACCACCAGCAGCCCGACCATGCCGACCCCGAAGACGGCGATCAACACGGTGATGAAGGGGATCCGGGCCATCCGCTCCGGCAGGGCCGGCACCGCGCGCAGCCGGCGATTCTCACCGTCGCGACCTCGGCGTTCGCTCGCTCGTCGACCGGCGCCTGCAGGGGCGCCCACAGAGCACTCATGCGACGACCCTCCGGCCCTGGGGCTCCCGGATCCGTTCGGCAGCGCGGAAGCGGGCCGACGCGGCCCGGCGGTTGACCGCGATCTCGGCCTCGCTCGGCTTGTCCGCGCCACGGGTGAGCAGCCTCAGTCGCGGCTGGTACTCCTCCGGCACCACCGGCAGCCCGGGCGGGGCCGTCTCGCGGGCGCCGGCGGCCAGCACCTGCTTGACCAGCCGGTCCTCGAGGGAGTGGTAGGCCAGGACGGCGATCCGGCCGCCGACGGCGAGCGCGGCCACCGCCTGCGGCAGCACCGACTCCAAGGCGGCCAGCTCGCGGTTGACCTCGATCCGCAGCGCCTGGAACGTCCGCTTGGCCGGGTGGCCGCCGGTCTTGCGGACGGCGGCCGGGATGGACTGGTCGAGCACCTGCACGAGCCGGGCCGAGGTCTCGAAGGGCTGGTCCTCCCGGACGGCGACGATCCGCCGGGCGATCCGGTCGGCGAACCGCTCCTCGCCGTAGGTGCGCAGGATCCGGGTCAGGTCACGGGCGCTGTAGGTGTTGAGCACCTCGGCCGCGGTGAGCTCCTGCTGGCCGTCCATCCGCATGTCCAGCGGGGCGTCGACCGCGTACGCGAAGCCGCGAGCTGGTGTCGTCGATCTGCAGCGAGGACAGCCCGAGGTCGAGCAGCACGCCCTGCACCCGGGGATGGCCCAGCCGGTCCAGCACCTCGGCCAGCTCGTCGTAGACCGCCTCGACGAAGGTGGTCCGGTCCGCGTACGGCGCCAGTCGTTCGGCGGCCAGCGCCAGCGCCGCCGGATCCCGGTCGAGGCCGATCAGGTGGGCGTCGGGACAGGCCCGGAGCAGGGCCTCGGCGTGCCCGCCGAGGCCGAGGGTGCAGTCCACCAGGACCGGTGGTCGGGCGCCCTCCCGGTCGACGAGGACCGGGGCCAGCACGGCCACGATCTCGTCCAGCATCACCGGGTCGTGCCGCGGTGGGATGGGTGGGGTTGCCATCTCGACCCTTCGTCGTCCTGCGCCGTGCTCGTGCCCTGCCTGTGACGAACGGCCCGTACGGCCAGGTTTCAACCCGAGACCCGCGGATCGTGACCTGGCACCGGGGAAGGTGTGTCAGGGCACTGGGACCTGCGGGTTGAAGCCTCGTCGTACGCGCCGTTCTGCGTGCTGTCCTGCTGGTGGTGCGCATGCTGTTGTCGTGCTGTGGCCCTGGCTGCCTGCCGTCTCCCGGTGCGGGCTCAGAGCCCCGGGAAACCCTCGTCGTTCATGTCGGCGAACTCCGACTCCTGCTGGGTGGAGTACGCGCTCCAGGACGTCGCGTCCCAGACCTCCACCCGGTTCATGGCCCCGACCACGACGCACTCCTTGTCGAGGCCGGCGTAGGCCCGCAGGTGCGGCGGGATGGTGATCCGCCCCTGCTTGTCCGGGACCTCGTCGGACGCCCCCGAGGCGAGCATCCGCTGGTAGTCCCGCACCTGCTTGCTGCTGGAGGAAGCCGTGCGCAGCTCGCTGGTCTGGGCGATGAAGGCCTCCATCGGCCAGATCGCCAGGCACCGGTCCTGCCCTCGCGTGATGACCAGGCCGGAGGCCAGCTCGTCACGGAACTTCGCGGGCAAGATCAGCCGTCCCTTCTCGTCCAGGCGCGGTGTGTGGGTGCCGAGGAACATGCCGTTCCGCACCTCCTCGCTCCACCAACCGCCCTATTCCCTCCACTTCGCGCCACTGTACTCCACTTCACTCCACTTGGCACCGGTTCGCACCCCCACGTCCCCCGCAGGCCTCCCCCTCCGGCGGCGACCGCTCGCCCACGGGCGATGGCGACTGCTTCCCAGCCGGATCGGGTTTCGTCCGGGTCGCGCACTTGGTCGGACTCCCTACGGTTGCCAGGCAGCACCACGTAAGGTGCGAGAAGACCTGTCCGGCCGTTCACCGGGCGCTAACGGGCGGAGGGCCGAGTGACACTCAGTTACCAACGCAGCGCGACCGACCAGCTGTCGCTGGGTGACGTCGTCTCGGTGATGGGCCGCGTGCGGGCCGCCATCGAGTCGGTGATCGAGGGCAAGCGGGCCGCCGTCGACCTGGCGTTGACGGTGCTGCTGGCGGAAGGCCACCTGCTGGTCGAGGACGTGCCCGGAGTGGGCAAGACGATGCTGGCCAAGGCCCTCGGACGCTCCATCGACTGCTCCGTCCGGCGGCTGCAGTTCACTCCCGACCTGCTGCCCTCCGACATCACCGGCGTCTCCGTCTACAACCAGGAGACCCGCGACTTCGAGTTCAAGCCCGGCGGCATCTTCGCCAACATCGTGGTCGGCGACGAGATCAACCGCGCCTCGCCCAAGACCCAGTCCGCCCTGCTGGAGTCGATGGAGGAGCGTCAGGTCAGCGTCGACGGCACCACCTACCTGCTCGACCGGCCGTTCATGGTGATCGCCACCCAGAACCCGATCGAGATGGAGGGCACCTATCCCCTCCCCGAGGCGCAGCGCGACCGGTTCACCGCCCGGATCGCCATCGGCTACCCGACCCCGAACGCCGAGCTGGCCATGCTCGACTCACACGGCACCTCCGACCCGCTCGGCGCCCTCACCCCGGTCACCGACGGTGCCACGGTCAAGGGACTGATCGACGCGGTCAAGGGCGTGTACGTGAGCCCGGCGGTCAAGCACTACCTGGTCCAGGTGGTCAACGCGACCCGCACCTCCCGTGACCTGCGCCTGGGCGCCTCACCCCGGGCGACGCTGCAGCTGCTGCGGGTCAGCCGGGCGTCGGCGGCGCTGGCCGGGCGGGACTACGTGAGCCCCGACGACGTCGCCGGACTGGCCACCGCGGTGCTCGCGCACCGGGTGCTGCCGTCCACCGACGCCCAGCTCGCCCGCCGTACGGTCGACGACGTGGTGTCCCACCTGGTCGCCTCGGTGCATCTGCCCGACCACCGCTGAGCGGGGTCGGCGACCATGCGCAGACCCTGGCGACTGTTCACGGCGCGCGGTCACGTCTTCCTGGTGGTCGGGCTGCTGATCGTCCTCGGGGCGATGATCGCCGGTCAGCGCGACGTGATGCGGATCGGTCTGCTGCTGCTCGCCCTGCCCGTGATCGCCGCGGTGCTGGTCGCACGGGCGCGCCTGCGGCTCTCGTGCGAGCGGAGCGTGGAGCCGGCCCGGGTGCCGCTGGGGTCGCCGATGCGCGGCCGGATCACCCTGGGTCAGGAGGGTCGGCTGCCGGCCGGCATCCTGCTGCTGGAGGACTCCGTCCCGACCGAGCTGGGCAACCGCCCCCGCTTCGTGGTGGACAAGGCCGATCTCAGCTGGCGCCGCGAGATCGAGTACCCGATGCTCGGACGCGTACGCGGTCGGTTCCGTACCGGGCCGCTGATGGTCCGCACCACCGACCCGTTCGGGCTGGTCCAGCTGGACCGGCACTTCCAGGCCACCAGCGAGGTGATGATCACCCCGGTGGTGGAGATCCTGCCGGCCATGCGATCCGCCGGCGGCGCAGGCAGCGCCGGGGAGGCCCGACCACACCGGGTCGGGGTCTCCGGGCAGGACGACGTGCTCGTCCGCGAGTACCACCAAGGCGACGACCGGCGCCGCATCCACTGGCGCTCCACCGCCCGCCGCGGGGACCTGATGGTCCGCCGCGAGGAGCAGGCCTGGGACCCGACCGCGAGTGTGCTGCTGGACGCCCGGGTGGGCGCCCACGCGGGTCGCGGCATGCACAGCTCGCTGGAGTGGGCCGTCTCGGCGGCCGCCTCGGTGGCGGTGCACTTCCTCGATGACGGGTTCGGGGTGGAGATCTACGAGCCGGACGGGTCGATGCACATCGCCGGGCACCTGGGGCAGCACAGCTCCGCCTCCAGCGACCTCGCGCTGAGCCGGCTGACCGATCTGCGACCCCGGGGCACGTCGAGCATCCACTTCGCGGTCCAGGCCGCCGACGTGGACAAGGCCGGACAGCTGGTGGTGGCGATCATGGGCCGGATGACGCCCGAGGACGCCAACTCCCTTCTCCGGCTGCGGCGCAACCGGGCCCAGGGGCTGGCCATGGTGATCGACATCGACACCTTCAGCGACGAGCCGACCAGCGAGCGGACCCGCCGTCAGCACGAGCTCGCCACCGAGATCCTGATCGAGAACCAGTGGCGGGTGGTCGGCGTCCAGCGCGGGATGAGCGTCGCGCAGGCGTGGTCGGGGCTGGATCGGCTGGGTGCCGGGGCGATGGCCGGGATGGGGGCCTGATGCGCTCCAGCGACCGCTTCATCCTGGCCACCACCGTGGCCGTGCTGCTGATCAGCTTCACCGCGCGACCGCTCACCACCGACAGCTCCTACCTCGGTCAGTCCTGGTTCGTGATCCTGGTGCTGGCCGCCGTCACGGTGGGGCTCCGGCGCGCTCGCCTCACCTCCGGCTTCGTGCTCGCTGCGCAGCTCGCGCTGCTGGCCGTGCTGTTGTTCGTGCTCTCCTCCTTCGCCCCCGGCCGTGGTGAGCCCTGGTACGCCCACTACGTCGACCTGTGGCGCCAGGGGGTGGAGCACATGCAGACCCAGGCGGCCCCGATGGACGCCGACGCCGGGGTCAAGATCATCTTCGTCTCCGTGATCGGGCTGATCTTCGTCCTCACCGACCTCCTGGTCAGCGGTCTGGAGCGACCGGCCTGGGGCATCGCGCCGCCGGCCGCCGCGTTCGTCGTGCCGGCCATCGGGCTGGGGATCGACACCGGCATCGTGTCGTTCGCCTGCCTCGCCTTCGGCTACCTCGGCATCCTGGTGGCCGACGGCCTCAACCGGACCGGCCGCTGGACCCGCGGTCTGTCCCGCGACTCCGCCGACGGGTTCGGCACCGCGACGCCGATGGTGTGGCGGGCGGCCGGGCTGATCGGCGCACCGGCGCTGGCCGTGACCGCCGTGCTCGGGCTGGTGCTGCCGACCCTCGCCCTGCCCGGGATCGGGATCGGCAACGGTCCCGGCGGTAGCGGGCCCCTGCAGCTCACCGATCCCACCCTCGACCTGCGCCGCAACCTGAACCAGGGTGCCGACACGGTGGTGATCCGCTACACCACCGACAAGCCCGGTGGACAGTACCTGCGGATGGCCTCCCTCCCCCAGTTCGACGCCAGCGGCTGGCGGAACGTCCAGATGCGACTGGAGGGCGGCACCCGGCTGCCGCAGATCCCCGGCGTCAGCGGCGAGAGCGGCGAGCAGCGCGACACCCAGATCTCGGTGCTCGACTTCGGCTCGGAGTACCTTCCGCTCCCGTACGCCCCGCGGTCGGTGTCGGTGTCCGGCGACTGGGCGTACGACCCCAACTCCCTGGTCATGCTGTCCGCCTCCCGCGGTGATCGCGATGACGCGATCCGCAACCTCACGTACGACGTGCGGAGTGTCGACGTCGATCCGGACGCCGCGGCTCTCTCCCGGGCCGTGGCCGGCACGCCGGCCGACAGCAGCGTCACCGCCGAGCTGCCGGCCGACCTGCCCGACGACCTCAAAGAGCTGACCCAGCAGGTGACCAAGGGCGCCGACACCGACGCGGCCAAGGCCTGGGCCATCCAGGAGTTCCTGCGTGGTTCCGCCTTCACGTACAGCACCGAGCCGCTGCCGGGCAGCGGCTACCGGGCGCTGGAGAACTTCCTGCTGCGCGACCGGCGCGGCTACTGCGAGCAGTTCGCCGCCTCGATGGCCATGATGGCGCGCGAGGTCGGGATCCCGTCGCGGGTGGCCGTCGGCTTCCTGCCCGGCGAACGCGTCGAGGGCGACACCTGGGAGGTGTCGATCCGCGACATGCACGCCTGGCCGGAGCTCTACTTCGCGGGTTACGGCTGGGTGCGGTTCGAGCCGACGCCGGCCAGCGTGACCGGCACCGCCCCGTCCTGGACGTTGCCGCAGTCGGATGACCCGAGCGACGAGGCGTCGGCGAACCCGAGCGACGAGCCGTCGGCGGCGTCCGCGGCCCCCAGCGAGGCCCCCTCGTCCGCCCCGTCCGCGGGCCCGGAGGACGCGGGTGCCGGCACCGGGGCGGCCTGGCGGCAGACGCTGGTCGGCGCCGGCATCGCCCTGCTCGTCCTGCTGGTGCTCGCCGCGCCGGCGACCATCCGCTTCCGTCGCCGCTCGGCCCGCCTGGCCGGTGACGGTGCTCCCGAGGACGTGGTCGAGGACGTCTGGGCGGAGCTCCGCGACTCGGTCATCGACTACGGCGGCAGCTGGCCGGACGGCTCCCCCCGCTCCATCGGCTCCACCGTCGGCGACCGCCTGGACGCCGAGGAGTCCGCGGCCATGGGTCGGGTCGCGGTGCTGGTCGAACAGGGCCGCTACTCCCGCTCACTCGACGCGGTCGGTCTCGAGGACCTGCCAGCGGTCACCCAGCAGATCCGCCGGGGTCTCGCCCCCACCTCCCGCTGGCGCCGCTGGCTCGCCACGGTGGTGCCGAAGTCGTTGTTCAGGAGACCGAAGGTCTGAGTCCGGCTCTGCGGCTCAGTCCTCGGGGTCTGCTGGAACCGCCGTACGCGACTCCCCGGCGACATCCGGTGCGGGTTGAGCGCGCCCGACCTCGCCGTACGCGACTCCCCGGCGACATCCGGTGCAGGTGGAGCGCGCCCGAGCCGCCGTACGCGACTCCCCGGCGACATCCGGTGCCAGGTGCAGCGCCCCGAGCCGCCGTACGCGACTCCCCGGCGACATCCGGTGCAGGCTGGAGCGCTCCCGAGCCGCCGTACGCGACTCCCCGGCGACATCCGGTGCCGAAGCCGAGGAGCCTGCAGACGGTGCGAGGCTCGCACAGACGAGTTGTCCACAGGACCTGCGCACGGGCCCGAGCCTGTGGACGACCGTGAACGACTTCAGCCGACGTCGTTAGTAGTAGGACATGACGGCAACAACCACCTCACCCCGGACCACATTCAACCCACGGATCCCATTCAGCCGCGCGGACGCGCGTGCCGCCGGGATCGAGGAGCAGAAGCTTCGAACCCCGGCGTACCAGCGGCTCTTCCATGACACGTACCTGTGTTCGTCGGTCGCCGTGACCACGGAGGTGCGGGCCACAGCGGCCATCAAGCGCACCGGCCCTGAGGCGTACGCCAGTCATCACACTGCCGCTGAGTTGTGGGGCATCCCGGTGCCCGGCCGACGGTCTCATCCACGTGACGACACCGAAGTACGAGGGCCGGAATCGCCGCCGGGGCGTCCTGACCCACCAACCGTTGAGCGTGCGCGGCGGCACGACCATCAGGAACGGGGTTCGCCTGTCGACACCCGCCCAGGTGTTCTGCGAGCTGGCGGCCGCCGGACTGGGTCTGGTCGACCTCGTGGTCGCCGGCGACGCGATGCTCGCAAGCGGCCGCGCCAGTCTCGAGGCGCTGCGGCGGGCGGTGGACCAGATGAGCGGTGCCGGCGTGAGGGTCGCACGCCGCGCCATGACGTACGTCCGCGCCGGCGTCGACTCCCCGATGGAGACCCGCCTGCGGATGCTGCTGGTGCTCGCTGGGCTCCCCGAGCCGCAGGTCAACGTCATCCTCCGCGATCTCGGCGGCGAGTGGGACCGGCGCTTCGATCTGTGTTACCTGGCGCTCAAGCTGATCATCGAGTACGACGGGGAGCAGCACGCCGACCTGGACCATCGCGACTCCGACATCCACCGCCGCGAAGAGCTCGAACGACTCGGCTACACCCTCGTACAGGTGACGTCGCGCGGCATCTACGTCGACCCGGCGCGGACGCTACGACGTGTGGCGGACGCCCTCCGAGCGACTGGCGGACATGCGCCCGGCCGGTGGCGACCGGAGTGGAAGCAGCACTTCCCCGGGCGCCCATGGGAGAGGACCGTGGTCTGACCGGGGCCGGATCCCACCACCGAGCCACAAACGACCATCCACGCGGACCTCGGAGCACCGGAACCCACCGCCGAGCCACAAACGACCAGCCCAGGACCACCGCCGCAGCCACAACCCACCGCCGAGCCAAGAACGGCAATCCACCCAGCCATGCCGGGGCCGCACCCGACAGATCGTCAGCAACCACCCCCTGTGCCCAGACGCACAACAGCCGCCGGGAGCGGTGAGCTCAGCCGACGGCTGGGTGGTGAGGAGGGTGAGACCTCAGAAGCCGGACTCGTCGCGCCGGCGACGCCAGCGCTCCTCCATCTTGTCCATGAAGGATCCGTCCGAGGACGTGCCCTGTTGCGCTCGGGCCCGCTCGCCACCCCTGGTCGGGGCACTGGTGCCCACGTGCTGCCAGGAGTAGATCGCGGTCACAGCGGCGGCGACCATGATGCCGAAGCCCAGAAGGCTCAGACCGACGTAGCCGATCGGGCCGGTGGACATCAGGTACAAGCCGACCACCAAGAGGGCCAGGCCCACGAAGAAGCCGACGCCGGCGACAGCGGCTCGACGCCGATGGAGCTTGCGGACCCCTGTTCCGCGCAGGGTGTTCACCAGCTTGGGGTCCTCGGCAGCCAGGGCTGCCTCCATCTGCTCGAGAAGCCGCTGCTCTTCTTCTGAGAGGGCCATCGGCCACCTCCCATGTCTCGTCGTGCGCTTACTCTGACTGTACGCGCTCAGTGTTCGGCACGGACCCCGGATCCGGATTCACGACCCCGAGAGCAACGCCATTGGTGACGCCAGTGTATGTGTCGTAAGTGTCGAGCGAAACTCTCCTGTGGTAACGCTCTCGACTCGTTCTCCAGACTCTGAGGCGACTCTTCAGGGTCTCTCAGAACTCCTCCGGCATCTGTGCGATGCGACGCTCCCGATGACCGGTGGCGACCGCCTCGGCATCCCCGCTTCCCACCTGGCGGGGCTGCCACGTCGGCGACGGTGGACGGGAGATGCGTCGGGTCAGGACAGCCCGCTGCACCGCCCCCGGACCGAAGCGGCCGACAGCGGCGTCCACCGCCCGATCGGCCTCCCGCCAGCCCTGCTCCGGCTCGATCAGGGTCGGCTGGACGCAGGCCTTCTCGGCCGGCACCAGTCCCTCGACCCGGACCCCCACTCGCCGCACCCGTGGCCGGTCCAGGGACAACCGCTCGTACAGACCGAGGGCGGCCGCGTAGATCTCGTCGGTGACCGCGGTCGGCGAGGAGAGCGTGATCGACCGGGTCAGCTCGGCGAAGTCGGCGAACCGGACCGAGATGGACACGGTCCGGCCGACCAGCCCGGCCTTGCGCATCCGGCCGGCGGTCTTGTCGGCCATCCGGAGCAGCTCGCGCCGCACCACCTGACCCTCGTCGCTGTCGGCCCCGAACGTCTCCTGCGAGCCGATGCTCCGCTCCGGCTCCGTGACCACCACCCGACGGCCGTCGCGGCCCCACGCGAGCTCCCGCAGCATCCCCCCGGCGTGCGGACCGAAGGTCCGTCGCAGCCCGCCGCGCGGGGTGTGCGCCAGATCGCCGACGGTGGTGATGCCGAGGTTGTGCAGCCGCTCGGCGGTCTTGACCCCGACCCCCCACATCTCCTCGACCGGCAGGGGGTGCAGGAAGGCGGCCACTCCGTCAGGCGGCACCTCCACCAGTCCGTCCGGCTTGGCCTGCTTGGAGGCGACCTTGGCCACGAACTTGGTCGGCCCGATGCCGACCGAGCACGAGATCTGCTGCTCGTCGGCGACCACGGCCCGGACGTACTCCCCGATCTCCACCGGCGTCCCGAACATCCGCAGCGATCCGGTCACATCCAGGTACGCCTCGTCGATGGAGGCTGCCTCGACGACGGAGGTGACGGAACGGAACACCGCTCCGATGCCGGCCGAGACCGCGCTGTACGCGTCGAAGTCCGGGTTCAGGAAGGTCGCGTTCCGCGCCAGCCGCATCGCCTGGGACGACGCCATCCCCGACCGCACCCCGAAAGCCCTGGCTTCGTACGTCGCCGACAGCACGACCCCACGCGGATAGCCACCGACGATCACCGGCGTCCCGCGCAGATCGGGCCGTCGTCGCAGCTCGACGGAGGCGTAGAACGCGTCCATGTCGACGTGCATGATGATCCGGCCGGTCACGCCTTTATCGTACACAGTTTCTATTCAGCCGGGCAGCCTCGTTGCGTCAGGATCTGACGGCGAACACGTGCAGGTGGGGCGCCAACGCCTGGAAGGCCGGGTCGGCGGACACCTCGGTCTCCAGCTCCAGCAGCTCGGCGTGCGCGCCGGACGCGGCGTCCAGCACCGACTCGGCCACGTGCCCGGCCACGGTGCCGACACCGTGGGTGGCCCGCACCTCCAGGCCGGCTGCGCCCACGGCGGCGAGGATGCGCTCACGATCGAAGCGCTGAGGGTCGTTCCAGATCCGTCGGGCCTGCGTGATGTGACCGGCCAGGGCCTGCATCAACACCGCCGCGTGCCGTTGGGCGACCAGCAGGCTGAGGGCCCCGCCGGGCCGCAGCACCTGAGCGATCGCCGCCAGCGCCTCGGCAGGATCGTCCACCACCTCGAGCACCTTGTGACAGACCACCAGGTCCGCGCTCTCGGCCCCGATCAGGTCGACCAGCTCGGTCGCGTCGCCCTGCACCGCGGTCACCTGCTCCGCCAGCCCGCGCTCGGCCGTCCGGCGCTCGAGGGCGGCCAGGGCGTCGGGGCTGGGATCGACCACCCGGACCCGGTAGCCGCTCGTCCCCAGGTCCATGGCCATGCCACCGGTCCCTCCACCCAGATCCACCACGTCGCGGCCGGGGTGGTCCTTCGACCAGGCGGACAGCTGGGTGGTCAGCAGGTCGTCCAGATGCGTCTGGGAGACGGATCGGCGGCGACGCGGGTCCGGCACTTCGTCCTCCTCGGTGACTGGCTCATCCGTGAGGCTATCTGGAGCGGCGGCACGCGTTCGAGGCCGCGGCGTGATCGGCCACGCCCGGGGCCACCCACGCGTCCAGGGCCCATCGGGAGGCCCGGCGCACACGGGGGTCGAGGTCCGTGGGCGCCGGGGCCAGCCCGGGCACGCAGGCGCGAATCACTGCGTCAGCTCGACCGACATCCCGGCTCAGATCTTCCCCAAGTCCTGAATCGAAATCGCGTTCGAACCAGGAGACACGCTACACGTCACCGCCGACAGCCGGTCGAGCGCCGACATCGCGGCGCGTCGTTCGTGATCGGAACGTTGCGACGCCCGATCTGCAGGTCACGAACCGGTCACTCGCCCCAGCCCATGGAGAAGACCTCGAAGGAGGTGGCCATGGGGACACCGAGCCGGGTGCCGGCCGCGCGGGCGCCGCCCTCCAGGAACTCCTGGGGGTCGAAGAACTCCCAGCCGAGCCCGTCGATGTACGCCCGGTGGGCCTCCAGGGAGGCGACTCCGCGGTCGAACGTGGCGGTGGTCTCGACAGCGTGCTTGCCATCGGGCGAACCCGCCGCCCAGACCTGGCGCACGCCACCCCAGGGTTCCAGACCGTCGGTCAGCTGGTCGGCGAAGACCCACCGGTTGCCGGCGTCGCGGACCGCGTCCAGGGTGGCCATCCCGACCGCGATGTGGTCGGCCTGGTTGAGCGAGCTGCCACCCCAGGTGGCCCGGAAGTTGTTGGTGAGCACGATCTCGGGCCGGTGCCGCCGGACCGCTGCGCAGATGACCTTCCGCAGCGCGACGCCGTACTCCAGCACCCCGTCCGGCTGGCCCAGGAACTCGACCACGTCGACGCCGACGATCCGACCTGACTCGATCTGCTCCGCCTCGCGGACCACCCGGCACTCGTCCGGGGTCATGCCGTCGATGCCGGCCTCGCCGCTGGTCACCATGGCGTACACGACCGTCTTGCCCTGGTCGGTCCACCGCGCCACCGCGGCGGCGGCGCCGAACTCCAGGTCGTCAGGGTGCGCGACCACGCAGAGGGCGCGCTCCCAGTTCTCGTCGACGGGCGTGAAGGGCTCCGGTGCGGTCTCGTCGGTCATGTGCCGGAGCCTAGCGACGCCCGCTCAGCCCGTCAGGTCTTCTCCGAGTGCCCGAGCGACCGTCCCGGAGCGATCCGGTCCCGCACCAGCCGCTTGAGCGCGGGGATCTCGGGGAACCCGCCGTCGCGGGCCCGGTCCCAGAGCAGCTCGTCGTCCAGGTGGACGGTGAACACGCCACCCACCCCCGGCCGCAGGGCGACCTCGCCCAGGTCGGTGGTGAAGGTGGTCAGCAGCTCCTGCGCCACCCACCCGGCCCGCAGCAACCACCGGCACTGGGTGCAGTAGGTGATCACCAGCCGTGATCGGCGCGCGGCGACTCCGCCCCGCGCCTGCTCCCGTGCGCCTCCGCTCCCGCGGCGCCTGCCCCCGCGGCGTCTGGGCCCGCGGCGTCGGCGCCCGCGGCGTCGGGGCCGTCGGTCACAGGCGCAGACCGGTCAGGTGCTGCTCGATCTCGGCGGCGGCCTCGTCGCCGTACGCCTCCGCGAACCGGCGACCGAACGAGCCGTTGAAGCGGTACTCCTGGGTGCCGACCACCGCGACCGCGTACGCGGACAGCATCGAGCCGATCTGCGCGCAGCGCTCCAGCGAGACGCCCCAGGACAGACCGGCGATGAACCCGCCCCGGAAGGCGTCGCCGACACCGGTGGGGTCGCGCTTGGCCGTCTCCTGCGCGATCGGGACGTCGATCGGCTCCTGCCCGGCCACCTCCACCCGGGCTCCGCGACGGCCTCTGGTCATCACCCGGACCCCGACCCGGGACACGATCTCCTCGTGCGACCAGCCGGTCTTCTGGGTGATCAGGGTGTCCTCGTAGTCGTTGGAGAACAGGTAGTCGGCGCCGTCGATCAGCCGGATGATCTCCGGACCGTCCAGCCAGGCCATCTGCTGCGACGGGTCGGCGATGAACCGGTAGCCCCGCGAGCGGCACTCGTCGGTGTGCCGCTGCATCGCCTCCGGGTCGTTCGGCGAGATGATCACCAGGTCCAGACCGCCGACCTTCGCCGCGATCGGGGCCAGCTCGATCTGCCGGGCCTCGGCCATCGCCCCGGTGTAGAAGGAGCCGATCTGGGCGTTGTCGGCGTCGGTGGTGCAGACGAAGCGGGCGGTGTGCTTGGTCTCGGACACGTGCACGGGCCAGGTCAGCACGCCGTGCCGGTCGAGCCAGGCGCGGTACTCACCGAAGTCCTCCCCCACCGAACCGACCAGCAGCGGGTTCAGCCCCAGCGCGGCCAGCCCGAACGAGACGTTGGGGGCGATCCCGCCGCGCTTGATCTGCAGGTCCTCCACCAGGAAGCTCAGCGAGATCTTGTCCAGGTGCTCGACCACGAGCGACTCGGCGAAGCGACCCGGGAAGGTCATCAGGTGGTCCATGGCGATGGATCCGGTCACGGCGATCTGCACGGCGGCAGCGTAACGGCCCGGTCCCGCCCCGGCCGGTACGCGGGCGATCCCCGGCGCGGTCGAGATCGGTCGGTCGCCGTTACGCTGACCGACTGTGACGACGGCGGCCAGGGCGCGAGGGACGGTGGACGGTCCCCCGGTGGTCGTGGTCGGCGGCGGACTGGCCGGCCTGGCGGCCGCCCTGCGCCTGGCCAAGGCCCGCCACCCGGTCCGGTTGTACGAGGCCACCGACCGGCTCGGCGGCCGCTGGGCCTCCCGGACGGAGACGTTCGCCGGCGGCAGCGTGGTCCTCGACGACGCGCCGCCGGTGCTGGAGTTCCCGGCGCCCTGGCGGGACCTGTTCCGCAAGAGCGGCCGCACCCTGGCCGAGGAGTTCGACCGCTCCGCCGTCGCCCTGTCGGCGGCGGAACCGGCCACGTACGTGTTCGCCGACGGGGCCGAGCTGCGCTGGCCGACCGACCGGGGCGAGCTGTTCGCCGAGCACGAGAAGGCGTACGGCACGGCGGTGGCCGAGCGCTGGCGCCGGCTGGTCGACCAGCTGGACGACGTCTGGCAGACCGTCCGCAAGCTCGGTTGGGAGGCCGAGCTGACCGGCAAGGCCGAGCTCACCGGACCCGTCCGTCGCCGCCTCCAGCAGGACCTGACGGTGGCCGACCTGGCCCGTGAGATCGACCATCCCCATCTCGGCGCCGTGCTGCGGGCCGGGGCCTACCGCCACGGTGGCGAACCGGAGACCACCCCGGCCTGGTGCGCGGTCACCCAGTCGATCGAGCGCCGGTTCGGCCGCTGGACCCTGCAGTCGGACTGCGTCGACGACCAGCGGGACCGCACCGGCCGGAGCTCCACCCTGATCGACGCGCTGGTCGAGCGGGCCCGGCTGCGCCGGGTCGACCTCCGGCTGAACGAGCGGGTGGACCTGCTGGACCTGGACCAGGGGCGGACCCGCGGGGTGGTCACCACCCACGAGCGGCTGGCCGCGGCCGCGGTGATCTGGACCGCCGACCCGTGGCAGCTGCCGGACGCCGGGCTGCCCCGCTTCCGGTCCCGCATCCTGCGGCGGCACCTGCGCCGGCTGACCCCGGCAGCCGCACCGGCAGTGACCCACGACCTCCGACCGGCCACCGACGACTGGTCGCACGGACGGGTTCAGGAGACGGTCGCCCTCGACGCCGACGGCGTCCCGACGGTCACCTACCGACGTCCGGTCACCGCCGGCACGCTGCACTCGGTGCACGACTGGCAGCACCGACACCCCGATCCCGGTGCCGGCGCCGCCTGGCGGGGGTTCGACAGCTGGCTGGACCGTCCCCCGCTCCGCAGCGGCCTGGACCGCTTGCTGCTGGCCGGCCCGTGGTCCCCGGCCGGGAACAGCCCCGCGGCCACGGTGCTGTCGGGTGCGCTCGCGTCGTACGCGGTCCACGAGCTGATCGGCTGACATCTGCTCGACCGGCCCCCGGCGCGCGAGTAGAGTGAGTCGTCCGTTTTCGGTAGTACCGCAGTGAGGCCAGGTTCTTCTTGAAGCAATCGACGCTGGAGCACGAGCTGGCGGTCGAGCAGGCGCACGTGGATCTCGTCTACTCCCGACTCGAGGAAGCCACCCGTTCGGCTCAGCACGTGGCCGACCAGGGGGCCGACCTCTACAAGTCGGATCGCGGCAGCTTCGTCCGTGAGGAGGACGGCACCGGCCTGTACGAGCGCGACGTGTTCGCGTTCCAGGCCGCGAAGCGACTCGCCGTGCTGGACGCCGAGCACGAGGGCCTGGTGTTCGGCCGGCTGGACCGGACCGACGGCGAGATCCGCTACGTCGGCCGGATCGGCGTCCGCGACGCCGACTACGAACCGCTGGTGATCGACTGGCGCGCTCGTGCCGCCGAACCGTTCTACCGGGCCACCCCGGTCAACCCGATGGACGTGGTCCGCCGGCGGGTGCTGCGCTGCTCGGGCGACCGGGTGATCGGCATCGAGGACGACCTGCTCGGCGAGGGCTCCGACGAGGACCTGGTGGTGGTCGGCGAGGGCGCCCTGATGGCGGCGCTGAGCCGGGCCCGCGGTCCGCAGATGCGCGACATCGTCGCCACCATCCAGTCCGAGCAGGACGTGGCCATCCGGGCGCCCTGGCAGGGCTTCACCATGATCTCCGGCGGCCCCGGCACCGGGAAGACAGTCGTCGCCCTGCACCGGGCCGCGTTCCTGCTCTACTCCCACCGGCGTCGGTTCGAGAACGGCGGCGTGCTGGTCGTCGGTCCGAGCCAGGTCTTCATGAACTACATCGAGCGGGTCCTCCCTTCGCTGGGCGAGGACGCGGTGACCCTGCGCTCGATCGGCGGGGTGGCCGCCGACGTGGTGGACCTGCGCGGTGAGCGTACGGACACCGCCGCCGTGGCCACCCTCAAGGGCAGCCTGCGGATGGTCGCGGTGCTGAAGCGTCTGGTCAACGAACCGTGGCAGGACGTCCCGCTGGAGCTGTTCGTCACGCTGCAGGGGGATGTGCTGCGGCTGCGGGCCGACGAGCTCAGCCGGATCCGGGCCGACGTGCTGAGCCACAACAAGCTCAACGCCGGCCGCGAGCCGGCCGAGAAGGCGCTGCTCAACGCCCTGTGGCGCAAGCGGGGCGACATCGACCTGGAGCGGGACGAGTTCGACGAGAAGCTGACCGACAGCGCCGCCTTCACGGTGTTCGCCAACGCCTGGTGGCCGCGGGTCGACGCCGCCGACGCCCTGGCCCGGCTCGCCTCGGGTGCCCTGACCGAGCGGCTGACCGCCGGCATCCTCAGCGCCGACGACGCCGAGCTGCTCAGCGCGTCCTACCGGGACCGGCCGGATCCCCGCTCGTGGACCATCGCCGACGCCGCCCTGCTGGACGAGCTGGTGCACCGGCTGGGACCGCTGCCCGAGCCGGAGGAGCGCGAGATCTCGCTCTTCCTGGACGACGACACCGAGGTCAACGAGCTGGTCACCACGATGGAGCGGCTGGCCCCGCAGCGCGAGATCGACCCGTTCGCCACGCCGCACGACACGTTCGCCCACATCCTGGTCGACGAGGCGCAGGACATCACCCCGATGCAGTGGCGGATGCTGCGCCGCCGCGGCCCGAGCGCCAGCTGGACCATCGTGGGCGACCCGGCACAGAGCTCCTGGCCCGACGCCCGCGAGACCGAGCGCGCGCTGACCGAGCTGGTCGGTGGGGCGCCGCTGCGACGATTCCGGATGAGCACCAACTACCGCTCGCCGGCCGAGGTGTTCGACCTGGCCGCCAAGGTCGTGGTGCACGCCTACCCCGAGGCCGACCTGCCCCAGGCGGTCCGCTCCACCGGGGTGGCGCCCGAGCTGCTCACCGCCACGGATCTCGGCGACGGCGTCCGGGACGCGACCCGGTCGCTGCTCGCCGCGGTCGAGGGCACCGTCGGTGTGGTGGCCCCGCCGTCCCGGCTGGCGGCGGTGCTCGCCGCCCTGCAGGACGGGCCCGAGGGCCCGGACGAGCGGGTCATCGTGGTGACGGCGCTGCAGGCCAAGGGCCTGGAGTACGACGGGGTGCTGGTGGTGGACCCGGACACGATCGTGGCCGAGTCGGCCGGCGGTCTGCGGTCGCTCTACGTGGCCCTGACCCGACCCACCCAGCGACTGGTCACCCTCGATCTCGGACCGGATCCGGTCTGGCGCCAGAACCTCGGCTGAGGTCGCGGACCGTCCCCGGCCTGCAGTGCTCGGGGACGCAGCAGCTGAGGGGTCAGCGGGTCCCGGGGTCACCGGTTCAGACTCTGCGGGGTACAGGGTCAGCGCGTCCGGGCCAGGGTGTCGACACCCTCCAGGATCTCCAGCGTCGCCGTGGAGCGGTTCATGGTGATGAAGTGCAGGCCCGGCGCGCCGCCCTCCAGCAGCTGGCGGCTGAGCTCGGTGGCCAGCTCGACGCCCACCCGGCGGACGGCCGCGGGGTCCTCGCCGGCGGCATTCAGCCGGTCGACCACGAAGCCGGGCAGATCGGCGCCGGAGAGCTCGGCGAAGCGCTGGATCTGGCTCAACCGGGTGACCGGCATGATGCCCGGGATGATCGGCAGATCTGACCCGAGGGAGCGCACCCGGTCGACCAGCTCGAAGTAGCGCTCGGCGGTGAAGAACAGCTGGCTGATGGCGAAGCCGGCCCCGGCCCGCTCCTTCTCCACCAGCACCCGGGCGTCCAGGGCGGCATCCTTGCGCTCGGGATGCAGGTCGGGGAAGGCGGCCACGCCGATGCAGAAGTCGCCGAGACCGGCCACCAGCTCGACCAGCTCGGTGGCGTTGGCCAACCCGTCGGGCTCGCGGACCCACTGCTGCGTCGGCCCGCCGGGCATGTCGCCGCGGATGGTCAGCACGTGCCGGATGCCGGCGTCGGCGTACGCACCCACGACCCGTCGGAGCCGGTCCTTGGACTGGCTGGCGCAGGTCAGGTGCGCCATCGTCCGCAGGGTGGTCTGCTCGGCGATCGCGCGGGTGACGTCGATGGTGCGGTCCCGGGTCGAGCCGCTGGCGCCGTAGGTCACCGAGACGAAGTCCGGCCCGAGAGCCTCCAACCGGCGCACCGTGTCCCACAGCACCCGGGCCTGGTCGTCGTCTTTCGGCGGGAACAGCTCGAAGGAGAACAGCGGCCGCTCACCGTCGGCGAGCAGCTCGGTGACGGTCGGCGGACGGGACGCGTGCGAGTGCCGACCGACCATGCCCGCCACCCTAGCCACGGGTCCCCCGCCGGCTCCGTAGGCTCACCATGTGGTCGATGCCCTCGTTGTCCCCCAGCTGCTGGACCCCCGTGACCCCCTCGGCGGACCGTTCCGGTCGGCGATCCAGGACCGGATCACCGGTTTCCTGGACGATCAGCAGAGCCGGCTGGGCGAAGCTGCAGCCCGAGATCGGACCGATGGTCGACCTGGCCGCCCGGCTGCTCGCCGGCGGCAAGCGACTGCGGCCGGCCTTCTGCGCCTGGGGGTATGTGGCCGCGACGGGCACCGACGCCGCGCCGGACCCGGACGGCGCCACCGAGGCGCCTGGCGGCGCCACCGACTGGGGCCTGGGCAGCGTGACCGAACCTGTCCGCGCACTGCTCGAAGCCGCCGCCAGCCTCGAGCTGCTGCACGCCAGCGCGCTCGTCCACGACGACGTGATGGACGGCTCGGACACCCGCCGGGGCGACCCGTCGGCCCACCGGGAGCTCGAGGGTCGGCACCTGACCGACGACCGCCTCGGGGACCCGGAGGCGTTCGGTCGGGCCGGGGCCATCCTGCTCGGCGACCTGCTGGTGATGTGGTCGGTGGAGATGCTCGAGCGGGCCGGGTTGCCGGCGGCGGCCGTCCCGGGGGCGTTGTCCGTCGCGCAGGCGATGCGGACCGAAGTGACCTGCGGGCAGTACCTGGACGTGGTCGCCCAGTCGTTGGCGCTCGGCTCGGACCTGGACTCCGAGCTGCGCGCGGCGAACCGGGTGGTGGAGTACAAGTCGGCCCGCTACACCGTCTACCGGCCGGCCCAGCTGGGTGCGGTGATCGGCGGCGGCTCCCCCGCGCTGCTCGACGTCCCTGGCCGCGTACGGGTCGCCGCTCGGCCGGGCCTTCCAGTTCCGCGACGACCTGCTCGGGGTCTTCGGTGACCCCGAGCTGACCGGCAAACCGGTCGGCGACGACCTGCGGGAGGGCAAGCGGACGGTGCTGATCGCCGCCACGATGGCTCGCACCGACGACGCGGGCCGCCGGCTGCTGACCGACCGGCTCGGGGACCCCGCCCTCGACGTGGACGGAGTGACAGCGCTGCAGCGGGTGATCGTCGACTCCGGCGCCCACGAGGCGGTGGAGTCGATGATCGCCACCTACTACGACGAGGCGGTCGCGGCCCTGGCCGGACCCGAGGTCAGCCCTGCCGGCCGGCAGGGACTCACCGCCCTGGCCGCGGCAGCCGTGCACCGGAGCACCTGAGCCACCTGGTTCCACGGCAACGTCCGCCACGGCAACGTCCGCCGCTGCACGCCGTCGGCGGGACAGAGTGCGGCTCAACTGACCGCGCACCGGCGTGTCGGGCGTGCCACCAGCGATCGAGACCCGCGTTTGTCCCGGACACCGCCGCCGCCTCAGGTCAGCAGGACCGCGAACGGCGGGTCCTGGGCCGCCCGCTCCTCCAGCACGTCGAGGATCCGTCGCCAGGGACCCGGCCGGGCCACCGCGAACGTGGCGTGACCCGACCAGACCAGCGCCGTCGGTCCGGTCAGGTCGGTGAGCACGTCCCACAGGGCATCGAGGTTGGCCCCGGTCCAGTCCGGCAGGTCCAGGACCGTCCGCACGGCCGCGTAGAAGTCGCGGGTGCGGGCCACCTCGGGCAGCACGGCCACCCGCCAGCCGTCGGCGGCCAGCTGCGTCTCGACGTCGTCGGTGGCCGCCACGACCCGGTAGACCCCGCCCCGCCCGGCGGCCAGACCGGTCCGCTCGGGCTCCCCGCCCGGTGCCGTCGTCCCCGGTGCCGTCATCGCTGCACCCGCGCGAACGTGTCGTAGTGGTCGGCGGTGTAGAACAGCTCACGGTCCCGGTCGCCGGTGACGATCCGCCGGGCGCCACGGTCCCGCTCTCCCGGGCGTCCGCACCGTGTACTCGCGGTAGTAGCCGCGGGCCCGCTTCGGCAGCACGCCCTCGAAGTTGTTGAAGGTGGCGCCGTCCTTGGCGTACGGGAACGGGCCGCCGGCGTCGATCAGGGCGACCGTCTGGCGGGCCTGGACGGGCAGGTCGGCCAGCCGCACCCACGCCAGCCCGTCGCTGGGGCTGGGCAGGCTGCTCGGGCGGGGAGCCGTCGTCGTCCGAGCCGTCGCGGTGGCCCGGCCGGTCGGCGGGGTCCGGTCGGCACTCCGTCCCGTCGAGCTCGCGGTGCTCGCGATGGTGGCGGTGCTCGTGGTGGTCGCAGTGCTCGCGGTGGGAACGGCGGCCGTCGGGCCCGCTGTCGGCGTCGGAACGCCCGACCCGAGGGCGTACACCAGCAGCAGCACCACCGCGACAGCGGTGAGGATGCCGGCGACCTTGGTGACCGTACGGTTCACGCCGGCCCCGGTGGACGTCACCGAGCCGGGCCGGTGAAGCCGGCAGCGCCCAGGGTGTAGGCCTCCATCGCCGGATCGGCTCGCCACGCCTCCCGCAGGCGGGTGCTCAGTGAGCGGGCCGCCGCCTCCGGGTCGTCGGCCAGGGTGATCACCCGGACCACGCAGACGCGGCGGGCGCCGGCGGCCAGCACGTCGTCGAGGTTGCCCTCGTCGATGCCGCCGATGGCGAACCAGGGTTTGGCCGCCAGGTCGTGCGGTGGGGCGACCCGGGCTGCGTAGCGGACCAGGTCGAGGCCGACCGGTTCGTAGTCCGGCTTGGTCGAGGTCGCGTACACGGGCCCGACGCAGAAGTAGTCGGCGTCGTCGTCGGCCAGGGCCCGGTCGGTCTGCGCGGGAGCGTGGGTGGAGCGACCGATCATGGCCCACCGGTGCAGCTGCCGGCGCGCCCGGCGGGAGGACCCGTCGGTCTGGCCCAGGTGCAGCACGTCGGCGGAGAAGCGTTCGGCCAGCGACGGCGAGTCGTTGACGCAGACCAGGGCCTGGTGCCGTTCGGCCGCCCGCCGCGCCACCTGCAGCGCCTCGAGCTCCTCGTCGGCCTCCATGTCCTTCTGCCGGATCTGCAGGATGTCCACCCCGCCGGCGAACGCGGCCTCGCAGAACTCCGCCAGGTCGCCCCGCTCGGTCCGCGCATCCGTGCACAGGTAGAGCCGGGCCAACCGCAGCCGGGCCTGCAGTCCCATCAACACCGTCATGTCCGTCCCCTCATGTCCGTGACCCTACCGATCGCCGAACCACCCGCCCGGGGTTCCTAGACTGACGACATGACCGACACCGCCCAGCCCACGACCGCCGACGTGGTCGTCATCGGCGGCGGGTTGATGGGCCGAGCGTCGGCCTGGCGGCTCGCCGCCGCTGGTCTGGACGTGGTGGTCGTGGTCGGTGAGACCGCGGCCGCGGCGTCGACGGTGGCCGCCGGCATGCTCGCGCCGGTCACCGAGACCACCTTCACCGAGGAGCTGCTGCTCGGGCTGAACCTGGCGTCGATGCAGCGCTACCCGTCCTTCGCCGCCGAGGTGGAAGAGGCGAGCGGCCTGCCCAGCGGCTTCCGCGCCGGTCCGACCCTGTCGATCGCCTACAACGCCGACGACGCCGCCCGGATGGCCGCCCTGGCCGACTACCTGGGCCGGCTGGGCCTGGAGTCGAGCCGGCTGACCAGCCGCGAGGCCCGCAAGATCGAGCCGCTGCTCGCCCCCACCGTCCGCGCCGGTCTGCTGGTGCCGGGCGACGCCAGCTGCGACAACCGGCAGCTGCTGGCCGCGCTGACCGTCGCCGGTGAGCGGGTCGGGACGCGGGCGATCACCGGGTTCGTCCACCACGTCGCCAGCTCGGCCGACCGGGTCACCGGTGTGGTGCTGGCCGACGGTTCGACAGTGACCGCGCCGACCGTGGTGCTGGCCAACGGTGCCTGGGCGGGCCAGGTCACGGGCATCCCGCCCGTCCCCGTACGCCCGGTCAAGGGCCAGATCCTCCGGCTCGACCCGGGTCGCTTCCCGCACCCCGGGGTGGTGGTGCGCGCCTTCACCCGCGGGTCCGAGATCTACCTGGTGCCTCGCGACGGAGGCCACGAGGTGGTGGTCGGCGCGACCGCGGAGGAGCTCGGTTTCGACCGGCGGGTCACCGCCGGCGGCGTCTACGAGCTGCTGCGCGACGCTCGGCTGGCCATCCCGATGAGTGCGGAGTACGTGCTCACCGAGGCCTCGGTGGGCTACCGGCCCGGCACCCCTGACAACGCGCCGATCCTGGGTCGCGGCGCCCTGGACGGTCTGGTGCTGGCCACCGGTCACTACCGCAACGGGGTGCTGCTCACTCCGATCACCGCCGACGTGGTGGCGGAGCTGGTGCTGCACGACCGGGTGCTCGACGTGGCCGCGCCGTTCGGGCCGGGGCGCTTCGATCCGGTGGCGGCCGGCCACCGCGGAGAGGACGGCTGATGCTGATCTTCGTCAACGGCGAGCAGCGCGAGGTGTCCCCCGGCACCCGCCTGCACGAGGTCGTCGGCGACGGCGACGAGACCCCCCGCCGGGGTGTGGCGGTCGCTGTCGACGGGACCGTGGTGCCGCGGGCCCGGGTGGCCGAGACCGCGTTGACCGAAGGAGCCAGGGTGGAGATCGTCACGGCGGTGCAGGGTGGTTGAGGTGACCGCAGGCGTACGGCGAGCACCGGCACCCGAGGTGCCGGTCGACCCGCTGGTGATCGCCGGCCGCTCGTTCGCGTCCCGCCTGGTGATGGGCACCGGCGGCGCCCCCAGTCTGGAGGTGATGGAGGCCGCGTTGCTGGCCTCCGGCACCGAGCTGACGACCGTGGCCATGCGGCGGGTGGACCCCGGCGCGCCGGGCTCGGTGCTGGACGTGCTGGACCGGCACGGGATCGCCGTGCTGCCGAACACCGCCGGCTGCTACTCCGCGGCCGAAGCGGTGCTGACCGCCCAGCTGGCCCGCGAGGCCCTGGAGACCGACTGGGTGAAGCTCGAGGTGATCGCCGACGAGATCACCCTGCTGCCGGACCCGATCGAGCTGCTGGACGCCGCCGAGCAGCTCGTCGCCGCCGGGTTCGTGGTGCTGCCGTACACCAACGACGACCCGATCCTGGCCCGCAAGCTCGAGGCCGCGGGCTGCGCGGCGGTGATGCCGCTGGGGGCCCCGATCGGATCCGGGCTCGGCATCCGCAACCCGCACAACATCGAGCTGATCGTCGAGGGGGCAGGAGTGCCGGTGATCCTCGACGCCGGCATCGGCACCGCCTCGGAGGCCGCCCTGGCCATGGAGCTCGGCTGCGACGCGGTGCTGCTGGCCTCGGCGGTGACCCGGGCCGAGCGTCCCGTGGCCATGGCCGAGGCGATGCGGTACGCGGTCCGGGCCGGTCGGTTGGCGCGCGGAGCCGGCCGGATTCCGGTTCGTCGCTACGCGGAGGCATCCTCGACGAGTGAGGGACGCATCGACTGACAGCGGCCCGACTCCGGAGCCATCGGCCCGGCGGCCCCGCCCCGCGGGACGCGAGCCCATCGGTGGACGGCCCGGCGCGGCGTCCCGGGACGAGCCCCCGACCGTGCCTACACTCGGCCGGAGGCCAGCACGGCCGACTTCCCCCACCGTGTTCGGAGCAGGCGTGACCATGACGAGTGTCGGCGACCCCCTGGTGGGTCAGCTGCTCGACGGTCGCTACCAGATCAGCCACCGGCTGGCCCGCGGCGGCATGGCCACCGTCTACATCGCCACCGACATCCGGCTGACCCGCACCGTGGCGGTCAAGGTGATGCACATCGGTCTCGGGGACGACGCGGAGTTCGCCCGCAAGTTCGACCACGAGGCCCGTTCGGCCGCCAAGCTCTCCCACCCCAACGTGGTGTCGGTCTTCGACCAGGGCCACGACGACGGCCGGCCCTACATCGTGATGGAGTACGTCGAGGGCCGCACCCTGCGCGACATCCTCAACCACGAGGCGCCGCTGCCGCCGGAGCAGGCCCTGGACATCATCGAGCCGGTGCTCGGCGCCCTGGCCGCCGCGCACGAGGCCGGCCTGGTGCACCGCGACGTCAAGCCCGAGAACGTGCTGCTGTCCGAGCGCGGGCAGATCAAGGTGGTCGACTTCGGGCTGGCCAAGGCCATCTCCGCGCAGACCTCCACCGCCACCCAGGGTCTGCTGATCGGCACCGTCTCCTACCTGCCGCCGGAGCTGGTGCTGTCCGGCCGGGCCGGGCCGCGCTCCGACGTCTACAGCGCCGGCGTGGTGCTGTTCGAGATGCTCACCGGGCGCAAGCCGCACGTCGGTGACACCCCGATCCAGGTCGCGTACGCCCACGTGCACAACGACGTGCCACCGCCGTCGCAGTTCCGCACCGCGGGACCGATCCCGCCCTACCTGGACGCGCTGGTCGCCGGGGCGACCGCTCGCAACCCCGACGCCCGCCCGCACGACGGCAAGGTCTTCCTGTCCCAGGTGCGCCGGGTGCGCGCGGCGCTGCGCGACGGCCTGCCCGACGACCCGGAGCTGACCCAGGACCTGAGCGTGCTGCAGCGTTCGGACCTGTCGGCAGCCCTGCCCCCCGGCGTGGACCCGAACGTCGAGCTCACCCAGCTGGTCCCGCCCGCCGGGGCGGCACCGGTCGGGCCGCCGCGGATCGTGCAGCAGCGTGGCCTGACGCCGACCTCGCCCCCCACGGTGCGGGACGCCCCGCCGCCCCCGGTGCCCGGTCACACGGCCGGCGAGTCGTCCTACAACCCCGTGCCCACGTACGCCTCCGGCGACCGGCTGGCCTCGCGGCGCGACCGTGAGGGAGCGCGCCGGCGGCGCGGCTGGCTGATCGTGCTGCTGGTGCTGATGCTGACAGCGATGGCTGCCCTGGCCGGCTGGTACCTGACCGAGGGACGCTTCACCGCCACCCCGGCCCTGACCGCGCTGCCGCAGACCGAGGCGGCCACCGTCGCCCAGCAGGAGGGCCTCCAGATCGACTTCGTGGACCGGTTCTCCGAGACCGTCGCGCCGGGGACGGTGATCGACACCGACCCGGTGGCCGGCACCAAGGTGCCCGACGGCGGCTCGATCACCGCCGTGGTGTCCAAGGGACCTGAGCGGTACGCGATGCCGAAGGTGGTCGGACTGACCCAGGCCGCTGCCGCCGCCGCCATCGACCGGGCCAACCTGGACCTCGGCACCGTCTCCCAGGCGTTCTCCGCCAAGGTCGCCAAGGGCGTCGTGGTCAGCGCGTCGTACGCGCCGGGCGCCAAGCTGAAGTCCGGTTCCACCGTCGAGCTGACGGTCTCCAAGGGACCGCAGCCGATCAAGATCACCGACTACACCGGCAAGAGCGCCGCAGCGGCCAAGAAGGCCCTGACCGAGGACGGCTTCAAGGTCAAGATCACCACCGAGCACTCCGACTCGGTCGCCAAGGGGTCGGTGATCAGCCAGTCCCCCGACAAGGGCACCGGGGTGAAGGGTGACACCATCACCGTGAAGGAGTCGCTCGGGCCGGTCATGGTGACCATCCCGAACGTCCGCAGCATGGGCGTCGACGCCGCCAAGAAGGCGATGACCGCGGCCGGCTTCAAGACCAAGGTCCAGCCCGTGGCGGTCAACTACATCGGCGTCGGCTACGTCGTCTACTCCAAGCCCAGCGCCAAGAGCGAGGCCCCGAAGGGCTCGACGATCACCCTGTACGTCGTCTAGCCGGAGCGCTTCACCGGTGGCTGATCGACGGGGTGAGCTGGGTCCGCTGCTCGCCCTGCTGGCGATGACCGCGGCCTGGGGCTCGACCTTCTTCATGATCAAGGACGTGGTCACCCGGATCCCCGTCCCGGATCTGCTGGCGCTGCGGTTCGCCATCGCCGCGGTCGCCCTGGCCGTGGTCGCCGGCCCGCGGCTGCGGATGTCGTCCGCCACGCTGCGGCGCGGTCTGCTGCTGGGTCTCCTCTACGGCATCGCCCAGCTGCTGCAGACGTTCGGGCTCGCGCACACCGCCGCGAGCGTGTCCGGCTTCCTCACCGGTCTGTACGTGGTGCTCACCCCGCTGCTCTCGGCGGCCATCCTGCGGACCCGGATCCCCCCGACCGTCTGGGCCGCCTCGGCGCTGGCCACGGCCGGGCTGGGAGTGCTGTCCCTGCAGGGATTCGCCATCGGCTACGGGGAGCTGCTCACCGTCGCGTCGGCGGTGGTCTACGCGCTGCACATCGTCGCGCTGGGCCGGATGAGCCAGCCCGGCACGGCGCTGCAGCTCAGCGTCGTGCAGATGGCCACCATCGCCGTCGTCTGCGGGTTGGCCGCCGCGCCGGGCGGCCTGCAGCTGCCCGCCACGGGGATCGACTGGGTGATCGTGGTCTACCTCGCGCTGATCGCCGGCGCCCTGACCATGCTGCTGCAGACCTGGGCCCAGGCCCGCGTGGAGGCGTCCCGGGCCGCCGTGATCATGGCCATGGAGCCGGTCTGGGCGGCCGCGTTCGCGGTGGCGTTCGGCGGCGAGTCCGTGACCGTGCGGATGATCATCGGCGGCGGGGCCATCCTGACCGCCATGTACCTCGTCGAGCTCGCCCCGCGCCGCCGAGTCGGCAGCGGCGGTGGCGACCGGAGCGACCACCGCCACTGACACCTCGACTGCTCAGAGCGAGCTGAGGGCCTCGGCGATGGGTGCGTCTCCCGAGATGACCTCGAACTGCCGCCGTACGCCGGTGCCGTCGACCACCAGCCGGGTGATGATCTCGGCGACGTCGTCACGCGGGATCTGCCCGCGTCCGGTGCTGTCGGCGACCTGGACCGCGCCGGTGGCCTCGGTGTCGGTCAGCCCTCCCGGACGGACGATGGTCCAGTCCAGGTCCCGGGAGCGGACGATCTCGTCGGCCTCGGCCTTGGCCCTCAGGTAGATCTGGAAGACCTCCTCCGAGCCCACCACGAAGTCGTCGGCGGCCAGGGCGGAGATCACCACGTAGCGGCGGACGCCCGCCAGCTCGGCGGCGTCGGCCAGCAGGATGGCGCCGTCCCGGTCGACGGTCATCTTGCGCCCGGGGCCGCTGTTCGGGCCGGCACCGGCGGCGAACACCAGGGCGTCGGCGCCGCTGACGATCTCGGCCAGCTCGGCCGCCGTCTGGCTCTCCAGGTCGAAGACCACCGGCTCGGCACCCACGGCCCGCAGGTCGTCGGCGTGCTCGGGCTTGCGGATCAGTCCGACCGGCCGGTGCCCCTCGGCGGCCAACCGGCGCTGGGCGAGCAGGGCGATCTGCCCGTGACCACCGGCGAAGACCACCCGGCGACCGGTTCCCTCGGCCGGGTCGGAGACGGTGACCGCGGTCTCAGAACTCATGGGTGGTGCCGCCCCGCAGATCGGTCATCCGGGTGTTCGTCATGGCCTCGACCCGGCCGTAGACCAGGCCCCGGCCCCGGTCGTTCAACAGCTCGTCGTGGATCGGGAACCCTTCCAGCGCACCGACCTCGCGGACGAAGTCGATCGTCTCCTTCATCGCCGCCCAGGGACCCATCAACGGCACGGCCAGGATGTCGACCCCCTTCGGCACGGCGCTCAGCGCGTCGCCCGGGTGGAAGAGCGTCGGCTGCCCCTCGGAGCGCAGGACGAAACCGACGTTGCCGATCACCGGGATGTCGCGGTGGATGACCGCGTGCTGACCGCCGACAGCGGTCACCAGCAGGTCACCGATCACCACCTGCTCGCCGGCCGCCAGGTCGTCGGCGCCGACCGCGGGGAAGCTGCCCGACTCCTCGGCCAGCACGATCGACGGCTCGACGTACACCTTCGCCTGGGGGTTGGCCTGCACCAGACCGGGAAGGTGCTCCGGGTCGGCGTGGTCGGGGTGGTTGTGGGTGATCAAGATCGCGTCGAGGTCGGTGAGACCGTGCCAGCCGTCTGAGAAGTTGCCCGGGTCGATCAGGACGCGTGCGTCGTCGGTCTCGACGAGCACGGCCGAGTGGCCGAGGTGTGTGATCCGCATGCCGCCCAACCTACCCAGTGCGCCGCGGCCGGGAACCGACTGGGAACTCCCGCGCTTCACCGGTGAGCGGAGCGGTCATCTCCTCCGAACTCGACGAAAGCGTCCTCCGCGAGCTGCCTCGACAGAGACGCCGCTGCGATCGCGGCCGTACGAGCTCGGTCAGGCGAGCAGAGCCGCCGACGACCTCGCCCGCGGTCCGGCAGTCCTCCACGCTGACGTCGAGGTGGGTGACCGCGCGCACCATCCGGGGACCGAGGGCGGAGACCCAGACCCCCTGGTCCTTCGCGGCCGCCGCGACCTGGGCGGCGGGGACGGTCGCCGGTGTTCAGCACCACGATGTTGGTCTGCACGGCGGCCACGTCGACGGCGCTCGGAGCGAGCCGGCCCACCGCGCCGGCGAAGGCGGCCGCCGCGGCGTGGTCCTCGGCCAGCCGGTCGACGTGGTGGTCCAGGGCGTGCAGGGCGCCGGCGGCGAGGATGCCGGCCTGCCGCCAGCCGCCGCCGAGCCGCTTGCGCCAGATCCGGGCCTGGGCTATCCGGGCCGCCGAGCTGACCAGGACCGAACCCACCGGCGCTCCGAGACCCTTGGAGAAGCAGACGCTGACGGTGTCGAACAGGCTGCCGTACGCGGTCAGCGAGGTCCCGGTGGCCACGTGCGCGTTCCACAGCCGCGCGCCGTCCAGGTGGTAGCCGAGACCCTCGGCTCGACACAGCTCGCCGAGCGCCACCAACCGGTCGTACGGCTGGACGGTGCCGCCGCCGAAGTTGTGGGTGTTCTCCACCGCGACGGCCGCCGTGGACACCAGGTACGGTCCGGCGTTCGGCGCCACCACCGCGGCGAAGCCGTCGACGTCGACCAGCCCGGCGACCGACGGGACGGTCCGCATGGTCAGGCCGTGCACGGCGGCGTGCGCGCCCATCTCGGCCCGGGCGATGTGGGCGCCGACGTCGCAGACGACCTCCTGCCCCGGTTCCACCAGCAACCGGACACCGAGCAGGTTGGCCAGCGAACCGGTGCTGCAGAACAGCCCGGCCTCGTGCCCGAGCAGCGCGGCGGTCCGCTGCTCCAGCGCGATCACCGTCGGGTCCTCGCCGTACACGTCGTCACCGACCGGGGCCGCGAGCATCGCCTCGCGCATGGCAGTGGTGGGCACGGTGACGGTGTCGGAACGCAGGTCGATCATGACGCCATTCAACACAGGTCCGGTCGGGACCGGGTGCCGCGGGCGTGTGATCTGCGCCGGATCCACCGGGACCCGCTCAGCGGCCGAGACCTCGCAGGGCTTCCAGCTGCGCCCAGTGACGGGCGCGGGCCGCACGGCCGAGAGGGGTGATGGCCAGGGTCGTGCGGGGCTGCCGCTCGATGAACGCCTTCTGCGACACGACGAGTCCGGCCGCTTCGAGCTTGGACAGGTGCGCCGACAGGTTCCCCTTCGTCAGCCCCAGCACGCGCTGCAGGAACACGAACTCCGCGTCGGTGACGCCGTCCAGGACACTGAGGATCGCCATCCGGGCCGGCTCGTGCACCAGTCGGTCGATCGCGAGCGGATCGGTCCCCGCGGGCGCGGCCTCCGCCGCATCCGGTGCGCCGGTCATGACCGCGTCGTCTCCGCCGGGCCGAGGATCTTCACCAGCCGCCGGTGGTCGACCAGGCCGAGCACGATCAGCGCCAGCCCCGCACAGATCAGCATGTACGGCTGGGCGTCCCCGCCCCGCGGGCCGCCGACGAGCGGAGCGAAGGCGGCCAGCAGCAGGGCGGCGTAGACGCACCAGTGGATCGGCGTCAGGCCGGTGCGGCGCAGCATCAGGAACTGGCCGACGGCCAGCGAGCCCGCCAACCCGATCAGCGTCAGCAGCACCGGCAGCTGGAGCCAGCGGTCCAGGACGTAGCCCACGAGCAGGATCACGACCATGGTCATCGACCCGGCGAAGATCCACCCGTTGCGCGTGCCGCCGGCCCGGACCCGGCCGTAGCGCTTGACGTACCAGCTGGCGCTGGCCCCACTCAGCGCGGCACCGATGGCCACGTAGATCGCGAACTGCCCGGTCAACCCGGCCACCACGCAGCCGATCCCCAGCACGACGAGGCTGAGGCCCATCAAGGCGTCGTACTCGCGGGCGACGGCTGCGGCCCGCTGCACCCGGGAGGCGTCGGTCAGGTCCGGCTCCACGGTCAGTCCGGGCTCGGCGTGGGTGGGTTCGCTGGTCATGGTGACTCCTGGGTCGGTTGCGATCAGGTACCACCAGAGTAGGACAGACTGGTTTGCGACGCAAACCTGTTTGTGACTACCTCAGAAGGAGACCGGGACGAACGACTGCACCGCGTTGGTCCGCCGGATCCGCCCGGTGGTCAGCCGCTCGGCCACCAGGAAGGCGAGCTCCAGCGACTGGTTGCGGTTGAGCCGCGGGTCGCAGAGGGTCTCGTAGCGGTTCACCAGATCGGCCTCGACCAGGTCGTCGGAGCCGCCCACGCACTCGGTCACGTCGTCTCCGGTGAGCTCGACGTGGACGCCGCCGGGCCAGGTGCCCAGCTCCTCGTGCACGTCGAAGAAGCCGTTCAGCTCGGTGATGACGTCGGAGAACGCCCGGGTCTTGAACCCGTTGCGGGCCTCGAACGTGTTGCCGTGCATCGGGTCGCAGACCCAGGCCACCTGACGGCCGCTGGCGGTCACCTTGGCCACGATGTCGGGCAGCAGGTCACGGACCCGGTGCGCCCCCATCCGGGTGATGAAGGTGATCCGACCGGGCTCGTGGTCGGGGTCGAGCCGGTCGGCCAGCTCCAGCGCGGTGTCGGCGGTGGTGGTCGGGCCGAGCTTCACCCCGAGCGGGTTGCGGACGTGCCGGAGCAGCTCGACGTGCGCGCCGTCCAGCTGCCGGGTCCGTTCCCCGATCCACAGGAAGTGCCCGGACACGTTGTACGGGAGGTGGGTCCGGGAGTCGGTCCGGGTCATCGCGTGCTCGTACTCGAGACTGAGGGCCTCGTGGCTGGCGAAGAAGTCGACGGTGTTGAACACGTCGTCGTCGATGCCGCAGGACACCATGAAGGCCAGCGCGCGGTCGATCTCACCGGCCAGCGTCTGGTACTGCACGCTGGCGGCCGAGCTGTTGGCGAAGTCGGCGTTCCAGTGGTGCACGCTGCGCAGGTGGGCGAACCCGCCGGTGACGAAGGCCCGCACCAGGTTGAGAGTGGCCGCGGAGGCGTTGTAGACCCCGAGCAACCGCTGCGGATCGTGCCGACGGGCCTCGGGCGGTGAACGGGAAGCCGTTGACCGCGTCGCCCCGGTAGGCCGGCAGCGTGACGTCGCCACGGGTCTCGGTGGCCGCCGAGCGGGGCTTGGTGTACTGGCCGGCCATCCGGCCGATCTTCACGATCGGCACCTGCGCGGCGTACGTGAGCACGACCGCCATCGACAACAAGGTGCGCAGCTTGCCCTGGATGTTGGCCGCGGTCACCCCGTCGAAGGTCTCCGCGCAGTCACCGCCCTGCAGGATGAACGACTCGCCCGCGGCCACGCTGGCCATCTTGCTGCGCAGGTTGTCGCACTCCCCCGCGAACACCAGCGGCGGCAGCGACCGCAGCCGGGCGACGACCTCGTCGACCTCGACGGCGTCGTCGTACGTGGGCTGCTGCAGCGGCTTGAGCGCGTGGAGATCGTCCAGGGTGGGGATGGGCGGGTTGTCAGGCACCCGCCAACTGTAGACGTGCCGACGTCGGCCGGAAGCGGTTTACCGGGCAGTGGGACCGCCGCCTCAGGCCTGCGGCGAGACCTCGTCCGCCTCGTCCTGCTTGGCCTGCTTGGCGGCCAGCTCCTTGGCCGTCGGGGCGTACATGTCGACGTACTCCTGACCGGACAGCTCCATGATCGCGTACATGATCTCGTCGGTGACCGACCGCAGGATGAACCGGTCGCCGCTCATCCCCTCGTAGCGGGAGAAGTCCAGCGGGGTGCCGAACCGGACCGTCGGGCTCATCACCTTGCTGAGGAGCTTGCCGGGCGGGGCGATCGTGTCGGTGCCGATCACCGCTACCGGGATCACCGGCACCTCGGCCTCCAGGGCCATCCGCGCCACCCCGGTCCGGCCCTTGTAGAGACGGCCGTCGTGGCTGCGGGTCCCCTCCGGGAAGATGCCGAACAGGTCACCCCGGGCGAGCACCTTCATCCCGGCGCGCAGCGCGCCCTCGGACGCGCGCCCGCCACTGCGGTCGATCGGCACCTGTCCCGTGCCGGCGAAGAAGCGGCGCTGGGCCCAGCCCTTCACGCCCTCGCCGGTGAAGTAGTCCGACTTGGCCACGAAGGTGATCCGGCGGTCCAGCGCCAGCGGCATGAACACCCAGTCGGCGAACGAGAGGTGGTTGGCGGCCAGGATCGCCCCGCCCTTGGCCGGTACGTTCTCCGCGCCCTCGACGATCGGGTTGAAGATCTTCTTCACCGGCGGACCGAGGAGCACGTTGCGCATCATCCAGTAGAGGCCGCGACCCTCACCGCTGTCGTCGTCATCGGCCCGCACCACCTCGAGCTCCGCGCCGGAGCCGGACCGACGGGCCCGCGACCGGGCCACCAGCCTGGCCCGCTTCTCGGCGGCCTCGGCCGCCTGACGGGCCGCCTTGTCGGCGTCGCCCGCCGGATCGCTCACGCGGTCACGTCCTCGACGGTGGCCGTGGTGTCCGACGAGGGAACGGCCGCTGCGGACCGCGACGCTGCGCGGTCAGCAGCCGGGACGGACGATCCGGCCGCGGCCTCATCCGGGACGGGCGGCACCGGTCGACCGAGGCCGGGCCGGCTCAGCACGACAGCCGTCCGGAGCTCCCGGCCGTCGGCCAGCGCGGCCTTGACCGACGCCCCGTACGCGTCCACGTACTCCTGGCCCGACTGGTCCTGCACGGCCGCCATGATCTCGTCGGTGACGTGCCGCAGCACCGTGCGGTCGGCCGCGACGGTGGCGTAGCGGTCGAAGTCGATCGGCTGGCCGATGGAGATCTTCGCGCGTCGGTAGTACGGGATCCGGAGCCGCTCGGTCCGCTGGACCCGGGTGTCGCGGATGCCGATCGGGATCACCGGCACCCGGGCCTGGAGCACGAGTCGGGCGACGCCCGTCTTGCCCTTGTACAGGCGTCCGTCCGGGGAGCGGGTGCCCTCGGGGAAGATGGCCAGCAGCTCGCCGTTGCGGAGCACCTGCAGCACGCTGTCCATGCTGCCGGCGCTGGCCCGACCGCCGGAGCGGTCCATCGGCACCTGGCCGACGACCGTGAGGAACCAGGCGACCAGCCGCGTGAACAGACCGCCGCCCTCGGCGAACAGCTCGGCCTTGGCCGGGAAGGTGAGTCGGCGCGAGATCACGGCCGGCACGATGAACGTCTCGACCGCCGACGTGTGGTTGCAGACCACGACGGCCGGGCCGGACTCGGGGATGTTCTCCAGACCTGTCACCTGGGGTCGCCACACCAGCCGCACGACCGGCAGGAACAGCGACCACTTGAAGATCCAGTAGAACAACGCGCCTCCGCAGCCCTGATTTCTCCGGTGAGCCCTGATTTCTCCGGTGAGCCCTGATTTCTCCGGTGAGCCCTGACGTCCCGGGTACGTCCTGATTTCTCCGGTACGTCCTGATTCCCCGTGAGCCTAGTGCCATCTGTGCCACCATGCAGCACGTGACGTCCGTGCTGGGCCAGGCCCTCCGACCCGTCGTCCAGCTGGTCGATCGGCTCCGGGGACCGCGCGAGGATCCGCTGCCGCCGTCGATCGCCGACGACCCGGCGGTGCAGCCGTACGAGGGTGGCAGCGGACGGGTCGGCGTGCTGCTGATCCACGGGTTCACCGGCACCCCGCAGTCACTGCGGCCCTGGGCCGAGCACCTGGAAGCTGACGGGTTCGTCGTGTCACTTCCCCGGCTGCCCGGTCACGGCACCCACTGGAAAGAGCTGAACCAGACGGCGTGGACGGACTGGTACGCGCACGCCGACGCCGCCTTCGCCGACCTGAGCGACCGCTGCGACCAGGTGTTCATCGCCGCGCTGTCCATGGGCGGGGCCCTCGGTCTTCGGTTGGCCGAGCAGCACGGCGCCGCCGTGGCCGGACTGGTGCTGGTCAACCCGGCCGTCAACATCACCGACCCGCGGATGCGGATCCTCCCGGTGCTGCACCACCTGGTGCCCTCGCTGGCCGCGATCGGCAACGACGTCGCCGACCCGGCCGCCCAGGAGATCGCCTACGACCGCAACCCGCTGCACGCCCTGCACTCGCAGACCAAGCTGTGGGCCGACGTGGTCGCGCACCTGGACCGCGTCACCCAACCCCTGTTGGTCTTCCGCTCCGAGCAGGACCACGTGGTCGACCCCTCGTCGGTGGCCATCCTGCGCGAACGCGTCGGGTCCTCCGACGTCGAGTTCCGGACCCTCACCCGCAGCTTCCACGTCGCGACCCTGGACTACGAGGCCGAGGAGATCTTCACTGCGTCGTCGACGTTCTTCCGACGCCTGTCGGCCTGAGAACTCTCGACCTCATGTCGACGTCGACGGCGTGTCGAGTTGCATAGTTGGTCGAAATATCGCCCGTGACCTTGTTGTGACCACTGGGACGTGGTTAACCTCCTGAGGAAATCTCAGTCTTATGTGACTGATGTGACTTAGGAGTTGAACGATGGCCCCAGCCGGCCGACGGGTGATCGCCGCGATCGCCACCCTGGGCAGCGCCGTGGCCCTGTCCGCCACCTGCGGGATCTCGACGGCCGACGCCGCGTCCAGCTCCGGGGTGGCCACCACCACGGTGAACATCCGCAGCGGGGCCAGTGCCTCGGCGTCGCTGCTGGGCCGGTTGGTCCGTGGGCAGAAGATCACCGTCACCGGCCGCGCCACCGGCGACTGGGTGAAGGTCCGGTTCCGCGGCACCACGGCCTACATGGACGGGGAGTACCTCGACCGGGCCGGGGCCCGGCCGGCCGCGCCGAAGACGCTGCCGACCGCCGGCACCCGGATCGCCACCGCCGAGCTGAACATCCGCTCCGGACCCGGCGCGAGCCACCGGGTGGTGGCCGAGCTGGCCGAGGGCAGCGCGATAACCCTGACCGGCCGCTACTCCAGCGGGTACGCCGAGTTCCGCCACCTCGGCACGCTGCGCTGGGTCTACGCGGCCTATCTGGCCGAGTCCCTCGGTGGTGCCTCGAGCGCACCGCCGAGCGCGTCCCCGATCGCCGCCCCCGCACCGGTCACGGGTTCCACCCGCGGGGAGATCGCCCTGGCCTTCGGCCGCGCGCAGCTCGGCGAGCCGTACGTGTTCGGTGCCACCGGCCCGAACCGCTGGGACTGCTCGGGTCTCACCCAGGCCGCCTGGCGGGCCGCCGGGATCAGCATCCCCCGGACCACGTACACGCAGGTCAAGATCGGCCGGCGGGTGGCGCGGTCGGACCTGCAGCTGGGTGACCTGGTGTTCTTCTACGGCTCCCGCCCCAGCCACGTCGGTCTGTACGCTGGCAACGGGATGGTCCTCAACGCCCCTCGCCCGGGCAAGACCGTCTCCTACAGCAAGATCAGCTCGATGCCGTACGCCGGTGCGGTCCGCCCGGGCTGACCGCGTCCGAGAGGCCTCCGCCCATGACCGTGCCAGGTGGTCGCGTACCCCGCGTCGTCCTGAGTTCCGTGGCACGCAGCCGCTTCGGCGGCGCTCCCGAGCAGCTCCGCCCGTGACCGACGCCGACGACAAGGAGTCGGTGGACCGGGCGTTCGCCGAGCTGGTCGCCGGCTACCACCTGACCTCCGACCGGCCCGACCACGAGTGGGACGGTCCGACCCCCGGCCGCCCGCCGGCCCCGGGATCGGTGTTCGAGACACCCACGCCGCGCCCACCAGCTCGACCGTCCGGCCCGGCGGCGCCGCGGTCGCTGCCGCCTCCCGAGCCGGACGACGATGCCGATCCCGGACCGGTCGACGCCTTCCGGCCGGGGCAGGCACCGCCGCTGACCCGGCCGGCCTGGCCGGTGCTGATCGGCTGGCTGGCTCTCGGGTACGCCGTGGTGACGGTGCTCGCGATCGCGGTCGGGATCATGCTGCCGGTCTGGGCGGCCTGGGCCGGCATCCTCGGATTCGTCGGCGGTTTCGCGCTGCTGGTCAGTCGGTTGCCTCGTCAGCGCCCGCCCGACGCAGGAGACGGCGCCGTCCTCTGAGCCGGAGCCGTCGACCCCGACCCGGCCAGAAACCGCCCCGGTCGGCCATCGGCGGGTCCAGGACGGCGTGCCGGGCCAGATCGGCCGCGCCGATCAGACCGGCGTCGTTGCGGAAGTGGGCCAGCTCCAGCCGGGCCTGCTGCCGGAACCCCCGGCCGGTCAGGGTCCGGGAGAACATCTGCCGGGCCGGCTGCAGCAGCAGGTCGCCGGCGGCGCTGACGCCGCCGCCGATCACCACCAGATCGGGATCCAGCGCGGCAGCCAGGTTGGCGATCCCCTGACCCAGCCACTGCCCCACGTCGGCGAGCAGCTCGATGGCCGTCTGCTCCCCCTCGACCGCCGCGGCCGTGACCCCCGGTCCGGTGATCTTGTCGGGGTCGCCGCCGAGCATCTCCAGCAGCCGGTAGGCCATCGGCGAGTTGCTCCGGGCCAGCTCCCGGGCCTCCCGGACCAGGGCGTTGCCGGAGGCGTACTGCTCCCAGCAGCCCCGGTTGCCGCACTCGCAGCGGTGCCCGCCGGGCACGCTGATCATGTGGCCCCACTCACCGGCCATCCCGTAGGTGCCGCGGAACAGGTCCCCGTTGATCACCAGACCGCCGCCGATGCCGGTGCCGAGGGTGATGCAGACCATCACCGAGGACCCCTGGCCGGCACCGAACCGGTACTCCGCCCAGGCGGCGGCGTTGGCGTCGTTGTCGACGATCAGCGGCAGGTCGATCCGCTCCCGCAGCCGCTCGCGCAGCGGTTCCTCCCGCCAGGCCAGGTGCGGGGAGAACCGGACGATCGACTGGGTGTTGTCCACCCACCCGGCCGCGCCGATGCCGGCCGACTCGACCCCGGCGTGCGCGGACCGCAGCCTGGTCACCAGGTCGACGATGGCGTCCTCGACCGCCTGCGGGCTGTGCGAGGGGGTGGGCACCTGCAGCCGCTCCAGGATCGCGCCGTGGGCGTCGACCACCCCGGCCGCCACCTTGGTGCCACCGATGTCGATCCCGACACTGAGCGGGCCGTCGGTCCGGGGCTCCTGGGTCGGACGGTGGCCGGGACGTGCACCCGGACCGTCGGCCGTCGTGCCGGCCGTGACGTTCAGCCTTCCACCCGCCGCTTGAGGTCCTTCAACGCCCCGTCGATGATCGTCTTCTCGGCCTTGCGCCGGAACATCCCGATCATCGGCATCCGCACGTCGACCGACAGCGCGTACGTGACCTTGGTGCCCTTCGCGGACGGGACCAGCTCGTACGACCCGTCCATCGCCTTGAGCAGCTGGCCCTCGACCAGGTGCCAGCTGACCGAGTCGGCCTGCCACTGGTAGGCCAGCGTGTAGACGTCGGAGACGACCGAGTGCTCGAGGTTGACCTTGACCCGGTCCGGCTTCCCGTCGGGGTGCGAGCTGAGGACGTCGACCTGCTTCATCGCCGACACCCACTCGGGGTAGGACGCGACGTCGGCGATCACCGCCATCACCTCCTCAGGCGGGGCCGCGATCTCGATGCTGTCCCTGGTCTGATCGGCCACTCGACTCCCTTTCCCCAGCGGGTGTCGTGAGCACCCGCACTCGACCTCACACAGTAGCGACGTCGGGCAGCTGCAGGGCTGTCCGGAGCACGCGCCGCGCCTGCTCGGCACCGTAGCGCTCGCTGACGAACACACGCCCGGCGGCACCCAGGTCGTGGGCGTGCTGCGGATCGGCGAGCAGTCCGCCGATCCGGGCCGCCAGCTCGTGCGGGTCGTCGGGGGCGATCACGTAGCCGGTGCGACCGTGCCTGACGGTCTCCGGCGCGCCGCCGGACCGCCCGACGACCACCGGCAGCCCGCACGCCGCCGCCTCCAGGGCCGCCAGGCCGAGCCCCTCGGGATCGAGTCCGCCGAGCCTGGTGCGGATCGGCAGCGCGAACACGTCGGCCCGGCGCAGCTCGGCCAGGACGCCGGACCGGTCGAGTGCGCCGGTGAACGTGACCCCCGGTGATCCGCGCGCGCCGGACCTGGCGCTCCAGCCGGTGCCGCTCGGGTCCGTCCCCCACCAGGACCAGCTCCGGCCCGGCCGCCGTCGATGCCGCCGACGACTGGTGACCCAGCAGGCCCCAGGCGCGCAGCAACGTGTCGAACCCCTTCCGCCGGACCATCCGACCGACCCCCACCACGCGTTTTGTGCCGCTATCCGCACCTATCGCGGTTCCTGCTCCAGAAGTCGCCGTCGACAGCTCCGGGCGGAACACGTCCAGGTCCACCGGCGGCGGCAGCCGGACCAGCTTCGCGCGACCGGTCGGACTGAGCGCAGGCCGCGATGCGTGCCGTCACGTAGTCGGAGATGGTGGTCAGCACGTCGACCTCGTCGCCGATCCGCCGCAGCAGGGCGCGGGAACCGGGCAGGGTCGCCCACCAGGTCTCGTGGCCGTGGGTCAGCGCGACGATCCGCTCGGCCCCGGCCGTCCGCAGGGTCGGCGCCAGCAGGGCGAGCGGGGCCGCGGCGCCGAAGAGCACCCGGTCGGCCCCGCTGCGCCGGAACAGGTCGACGGCTGCGGCGCCGACGCTCGGGGTCGGCAGCAGAGGTCCGGGCAGCCGCACGATCGGGTAGCCCGCCGCCCGGTCCCAGGCCGACGAGCCCGGCGCGGTCGAGGTCAGCACGGCCACGTCGTCGTCCAGGAAGCGGCAGGCCTGCGCGACGAACGACTCGATGCCGCCGATCCGGGGCGGGAAGTCGTTGGTCACGACCAGGGTGGTCATCGACCCGCCAGGTCGAGCAGATCGGAGCGCCACTGCTGTCGGAGCGCCTTGGCCGTGGTGCCGATCGCCCGAGCGGCCTGGTCCAGGGACGCGCCGCCGTCCACGGCCGCGTAGAAGCGGTTCAAGGCGTCGTCGCCGTAGGCCGAGGAGATGGACCGCGCCGCTGTCCAGGCCAGGTCGTAGGCGAGATCGACATCATCGGCGTCGGGCGCGAAGTCTGCCTCCGACGGCCAGTCGCTCGGCGCCCCCTTCGCCCGTACGTGTTCGCGGACCGCCTCCTTTGCCGGGGCGCTGCCGGCCGGATGGGCCCGGTAGGCGATCTGGTCGGCGTAACCCTCGACGAGCCAGGTCGGGGCCGGGGACGCCGGCGACCGGGTGGCGACGTGCACGGCCTCGTGGGTGAGCAGCACCTCGCGCCCGAGCTCACTGAGCCGGTCCGTCGCCTCCGGGTTGACGATGACGTGGATGGGCGCGGTCGCCGCGTCGGGACCCATCGGCCAGGCGGCCGCTGCCACCCCCGCGTACGACGTCGCGGGCACCCCGAGGGTCCGCTCGAACACCGCGCGGCTCTGCGGCAGCTCCACGACCAGGAGGCCGTCCGGGTCCCGGTCGGCGGGCCCGATCCGCTGTCGTACGGCCTGGCGAGCGGCGGCGGCCTGGTCGAGCCAGGTCGGCGCGGGTCGGGCGGTCAGCAGCAGGGTCGAGCCGTCCCGCTGCAGGGTCACCGGTTGCTGCCACCACAAGGGCGTCGGGGCGTCGCCGCGTGGTCCGTCCCCGTCGCCGACGAGGCGGGTGGTGGTGTGGCCGTCGGTCTGCGACGACTCGTCGAGGAAGGTCAGCCAGACCTCGTCCTGAGCGGCCTCCGACTGGCCGGGAAGGGCCCAGCGGACGACCACTGACTGGACCCAGGCCGTCGGTCCCAGAGCCGCCCTCCGCTCGGGCGACAGGTCACCTGATCGGTCGTTCGCCGACCAGGTCATCACCGACCAGTCGATCCGACCGAGGTTGGCTGACCAGACCGCCGCCCGCGCGGCGAACACCGGGTCCCGGGTGGAGACCAGGTCGGTCGTGCTGTCGCCGCGGCGAGCCGCGGCCAGGAAGTCCGTGCAGCAGCTGCTGGGCGTGCTCGGTGCGCTCGCGGTCGGTCGCGGAGCTGGCGCCAGCCGTGGCGCCGCCGGCCCCCGGACTGCCGGTGGACGAGGCCGGGGTTCGACGGTCGAGCGGGTTCGGGGAGCAGCCGACCAGAAGGCCGAGGAGCAGGACGACGACGGTCAGCCGGACCAGCGGGGAACCGTGCGGCCGAACGACGGAAGGGACAGCCCAGCGCCGTCGTGCGGGCGCTCGCGACGAGCCGCCGCGGTGCGCGGTGGCGCTCAGCCCGGTCGGCGGGCGCCGGAGAACGGCATCGAGTCCAGCGAGGCGTACTCGACGCTCTTGCCCGGACGCGGCGCGTGGATGATCTGTCCGTTGCCGGCGTAGAGGGCCACGTGGCTGGGGCTGGACCCGTAGTAGAAGACGAGGTCACCCGGCTGCAGCTCGGACTTCGAGACCGACCGCCCGACACCGATCTGGCTCTGCGACGTGCGCGGCAACGAGACGCCGACCTGGGACCACGCCGCCGAGGTCAAACCGGAGCAGTCGTAGGAGCTCGGGCCGGCCGAGGCGTAACGGTAGGGCTTGCCCAGCTGCGACTTGGCGAAAGCGAGGGCGCGGGCGCCCTTGCCCGATCCGTCGGTCACCGTGTCGGTGGTCGTCGAGGTGGGGCTGACGGTGCCACCCTCGGCGGCGGCCTGCGCCTCCTGGCGAGCCTTCGCCTCCTCGGCGGCGATCCGCTGACGCTCTTCCTCGGTCAGCTTGGCGAGCACCGTCTTGGACTCGGCGATCTTGCTCTCGGAGGAGGCCCTGAGCTTGTCCAGCTCGGCCTGCTCCTTGGTGAGCTGCGCCGTCTCGGTCTCGGTCGACCGCTCGAGCTCGGTCAGCTTGGCCTGCTCCTCCTGGAAGTCCTGGAGGGCGGCGTTCTGGTTCTCACTGAGCTTCTCGACGGTGGAGACCTGGCTCAGGAAGTCATCGGCGTCGTCGCTCAGCAGCAGCTTGGCCGCGGTGTCGAGGTGCCGGTTCTGGAACTGGGCCAGGGCGACCTGGCCGGCCTGCTTGCGCAGCTGCTCGACCTTGGTGGTCTGGGTCTTGACGTCGGCCTTCTTCAGCTTCAGCGTGGCCCGGCTCTGCGCCAGGCCCTGCTTGACTCCCACATACTCCTGGTCGATCGCCGCGGCCTCGGTCTCGAGCTGTGCGATCTGGGCCTTGGCCTCGTCCACCGTGAGCGGCGGGTCAGCGTGAGCCAGCTGCGGAGTGGTCGCCAAGGCACCGGCCAGCGCGAGCGCTGACAAGCCGAGGACGGCGTTGCGTGCATATCCGCGCAGACGTCCCCCGACTTGGACGGCCTCGGAACTCCGTGAGGTCACTCGAACAGGTTAGGTCACGGAATGGTCACCACAAAATCGTTCCGCGAGGTTCACAGGCTCCTGACAGGCTGGCCGATCAGCCCGATTCCGTCCACGCCAGAGGACTCTGCACCGCCTGGACCCGGCGAGCCCCGGGAACCAGCCGGAGCGGCGGAACCAGTCCGGCCCGGGCGAGCTCGGCGAGCGCCTGCTGCTCGTCCGCATCCAGGTCCACGCCGTGCTGGGGCGACCCCAGCAACACCGTGACCACGCAGTCCGAGCACGCCGGCCCCCTGGCCACGCACGAGTTGCAGTCCACGTGCACCGTGTCCATCACACCCACCTCATCCCACCTCGTTGCCGGCCCACCCGCGGCAGGATCCGATCTGCGGCTCACCTTGCCGGAGGCCACTGACAGTGCCGGCTCTGCTCACTCGCTGTGCGCCTCTGGACTCCGCCCTTCCCTCCTCACCCGACGAGGAAAAGCGTCTCGTCGTGCTCGTCGTCAGGACAGAGTCGGCGCACCACGCTCCTTCACGGGACGGTGCCAGCTCTGCTCACTCGCTGTGCGCCTCTGGACTCCGCCTTCTCCCTCCTCACCCGACGAAGAAAATGCGTCTCGTCTGCTCAGTCCAGGACAGAGTCGGCGCACCACGCTCCTTCACGGGACGGGGCCAGCTCTGCTCACTCGCTGTGCGCCTGTGGACTCCGCCCTTCCCTCACTCCCACGTACGGCGGACAGCGCCGGGCGCGCCGCTCGGTCGGCGGCAGACTGAGGGCATGACCGATGTTCGGGATCCCGATCGCTACGCCCACGGCCACCACGCCTCCGTGCTGCGGTCCCACCAGTGGCGTACGGCAGAGAACTCGGCGGGTTACCTCCTCCCCCGGCTGCGACCACAGGACCGGCTGCTCGACGTGGGGATGGGTCCCGGCACGATCACCGTCGATCTGGCCGAGCGGTTGACCGAGGGCTGGGTCACCGGCATCGACAGCGCCGAGAAGGCGGTGGCGACGACCCGCGCGCTGGCCGAGGAGCGGAAGACCGACCGGATCACCCTCGAGGTCGGCAACGTCTACGACCTCACGTACGCCGACGACAGCTTCGACGTCGCGCACGCCCACCAGGTGCTGCAGCACCTCTCCGACCCGGTGGCCGCGCTGACCGAGATGCGTCGGGTGGTCCGGGCGGGTGGTCTGGTGGCCGCCCGGGACGCCGACTACGCCGCCATGACCTGGTACCCGGCCGATCCGCGGCTGGACCGCTGGCTGGAGCTCTACCACCAGGTCGCCCGCGCCGCGGGTGGCGAACCGGACGCGGCCCGCCGGCTGCGGAGCTGGGCGCAGCTGGCCGGGTTCCGCGCCGTCACGTACACCGCGTCGACCTGGTGCTTCGCCAACCCCGACGACGTGGCCTGGTGGTCGCAGACCTGGGCCGAGCGGGTGGTCCGCTCCGACTTCGCCGCCCAGGCCCTGGACACGGGTCTCTCGGACCCGGACGAGCTGGAGGAGCTGTCCGCCGGCTGGCGCTGGTGGGGCGACCAGCCCGACGCCTGGTTCGCCGTTCTGCACGGGGAGCTGCTCGCCGAGGTCCCCTGACCGGGTCGATGTGGGGTGAGGCCAGCACCGCACGCCCCATCCCGCCGTACGCGACTCCCCGGCGACATCCGTCCGCAAACGCTCGTCCCATCCCGCCGTACGCGACTCCGCGGCGACATCCGGTCCCGGGCGAACAGCCGGCACTGTCGGAGCCGCCCTCTAGTTTTCGGCTCATGACCGCGACGAGGGCCACCGCAGCCGGGGCGAGCCTGCAGGACTCCTTCGAGGATCTCGGCACGCACCTGTCCCAGGTGACCTTCTGCGTCGTCGATCTGGAGACCACGGGCGGCGCGGAGACGGACTCGATCACCGAGTTCGGGGCGGTCAAGGTCCGCGGCGGCGAGGTGCTCGGTCGGTTCCAGACCCTGGTCGATCCCCAAGGTCACATCCCGCCCCTGATCGCCGTGCTCACCGGCATCACCAACGCCATGGTGGCCGACGCTCCCCCGCTGACGGAGGTGCTGCCGTCCTTCCTGGCGTTCGCCGAGAACACCGTGATCGTGGCGCACAACGCACCGTTCGACACCGGGTTCCTGCGTCGGGGCTGCGAGTCGCTCGGCTATCCGTACCCGAAGTGGCCCGTCCTCGACACCGCGGCCCTGGCCCGAGCCATCCTGCTGCGCGACGAGGTGCCCAACTGCCGGCTGGCCACCCTGGCGCAGCACGTCAAGTCCGTCACCACGCCCAACCACCGAGCGCTCACCGACGCCGAGGCCACCGTGGACGTGCTGCACGCGCTGATCGAGCGCGTCGGCAACCTCGGTGTGCACACCATCGAGGACCTGCAGGAGTTCACCCGACGGGTCTCGCCCCAGCGCCGGGCCAAGCGGACCTGGGCCCAGAACCTGCCCGAGCAGCCCGGTGTGTACCTGTTCGTCAGCGAGCGGGACGGCGCCCGCGAGGTGCTGTACGTGGGCACCTCACGCAACATCCGGCGTCGTGTCCGGACGTACTTCACCGCCGCCGAGAAGCGACCGCGGATGGAGGAGATGGTCCGGGTCGCGACCGGCGTCGAGGCCGTCCCCTGCGCCACCGCGCTGCAGGCCGAGGTGGTCGAGCTCCGCCTGATCGCGAGCCACGCCCCGCGCTACAACCGACGGTCCAAGTTCCCGGAACGGAACCTGTGGATCAAGATCACCGACGAGGCCTACCCCCGGTTGAGCGTGGTGCGCTCCGTCCGCGACGACGACGCCACCTACTTCGGGCCGTTCCGCCGGCGGAAGTCGGCCGAGGAGGTGGTGCTCGCGGTCTACGACGGCTTCCCGATCCGGCAGTGCACCCAGCGACTCAGCACCCGCCGACCGTCGCCGGCCTGCGTGCTGGCCGACATGGACCGCTGCTCGGCACCCTGCACGGGCAAGATCTCGGTGGACGGCTACGGCGACCTGGTCGAGCAGGTGCGCACCGCGTTGGCCGAGGACGTCCGGCCCGCGGTGCACGGGCTGCGCGAACGCCTGCGACGGCTGGCCGACGAGCAGCGGTTCGAAGAAGCCGCCACCGTCCGCAGCCGCCTCGACACCCTGATCCGGACCGGCGTCCGGTTCCACCGGGTCCGCAGCCTGGCCGCCTGCCCCGAGATCGTCGCCGCCCGACGGACCGGCGACGACTGGGAGATCCACATCATCAGGTACGGCCGGTTGGCGGCCGCCGGTGTTGCGCGACCCGGCGACGTGCCCCAGGCGGTTGCCCGAGCCGTCCGGGCCACCGCCGAGACGGTGCTGCCGCCGGTGGGTCCGCTGCCCGCCGCCGGCGTCGAGGAGACCGAGCGCATCGCCGCCTGGTTGGAGCAGCCCGGCTCGCGCCTGATGGAGCTGACCGGCGACTGGGCCTGGCCGCTGCACGCGACCCTGGACCACTCCGGCCTGGTCAGCGAGCTCGGCGTCGGCACCTGAGGCCGTTCGCGATCCCCTGACCCGGGATCGCAGGGAGCGACGGTCCGAGCAGCGGCCGACCTTCCGAGCTGGGGCCGACCGTCCGGGCAGGGGGCGTCGAGGGTTGGCCCGCGGCGCCCGACCCGGCAGTCCCTAGGATGGCGCCATGCTGACCGCGATCGTCTTCGTCAAGGCCGACGTGGCCCGGATCCCCGAGATCGCCGAGGAGATCGCGGCGCTGCCCGGGGTGAGTGAGGTCTACTCCGTCACCGGTGCCATCGACCTGATCGTCCTGGTCCGGGTGGCCGGCCACGAGCAGGTGGCGGAGGTGGTCGCCGACCGGCTGAACAAGGTGACTGGTGTGAAGGAGACCGAGACCCACATCGCGTTCCGCGCCTACTCCAGCCACGACCTGGAAGCAGCGTTCGCCCTCGGGGACGCGTGAGCTCCACCCCGCCGCCCGGACCGGAGGTCGTCGCGCGACCGCGCGCCCGACGGCCGCGACTCCTGCTGATCGTCCTGGGGATCCTGGTCGTCGCGTTCGTGACCACGCTGATCATCCTGATCTCAGTTGTGCGGCCGCCCTCGTACGAGCCGGTTCCGGTGCCGAGCGTCAGCCGCACCTAGCACCGGCCGCACCGAGCAGCAGGCTCGGACGAAGATCGGCCCGGCAGACCGGATCCCACCGGCGAGCCACATCCGACCGACCAGCACGCGCCCACCGACCGCCGGAACCCACCCGCGAGCCACAACCGGCCAACCAGCACGCGCCACCGACCGCCGGAACCCACCCGCGAGCCACATACCGAGCCGCGCCACCGACCGCCGGAACCCACCGCGACTCCGACCGACCGGCCGGCTCACCCCCGAGTCGACGGACGACCCGACAGGGAACCGGTCAGAGAGCGATCTTGGTCACCACCAGGCCGAGGCAGACGGCCACCAGGGCCAGCATGCCGACCAGCTGGATGGCCATCCGGTTCTGCCGGGGGGCGTACGCCAGGATGGCGCCCGACACCCCGCCCATGATGATGCCGCCGATCAGGCTGACCCAGCCGAAGCTGGCGAAGCCGACCAGCACGGAGTAGAGGACCAGCAGCACCAGCAGACCGATGTCGGGGCGGACGTCCTCGCCGGTCTTGGCCTTGCCGATCGTGTTCGCGGCCAGCAGGCCGACGATCGCCGACGCGGCTCCGACCGACCAGGACGAGGACGGCGCCAGCAGGAAGAACAGGGTCGCCCCCCCGAAGCCGGAGGCCAGGAACAGCAGGGCGAAGCGCCAGCTGCCCAGCTCGGACTCCAGCGCCCGCCCGGCCAGCCAGAGCACCAGCAGGTTCATCAGCACCCCGAGCAGCTGACCGGAGACGAACGAGGTGGTCACCAGCCGCCAGAACTGGCCGACCGACACGTAGCCGTTGCTCATCGCCAGCAGACCCGACGCGAGCCCGCCGGTGACCAGGTCGATCAGCCAGATCACCACGAAGGTGCCCATCAGGATCTTCGTGGCCAGCGCGCCGCCGGGCCGGATGGAGGCGCCGAAGCGCGTCCTGGGCCGACGTCCGGTGACCCTGCCCAGCCCGACGCACCGAGGGCACTGGAAGCCGACCGAGGCCTCCGTCATGCACTCCCCGCAGATCGGACGCCGACACCGCTGACAGGTGATGCCGGTCATCCGATCCGGGTGCCGGTAGCAACCGGTGAAGTTCGGGGCGGTGAAGCTCGGCCCGGGTTCGCTCACGAGGTCGGCTCGCTCAGGACGCTGGGTGCGGTGAGGTCACTCGCTGATGTCGACGGAGTTGATCACCACGGCCTCCACCGGCCGATCCATCCGGCCGACCTTCACGCTGGCGATCGCGTCGACGACGTCGCGGCTGGACTGGTCCGCCACCTCGCCGAAGATCGTGTGCTTGCGGTTCAGGTGCGGCGTCGGGCCGACGGTGATGAAGAACTGCGAGCCGTTGGTGCCGGGGCCCGCGTTGGCCATGGCCAGCAGGTACGGCTTGTTGAAGGCCAGCTCGGGGTGGAACTCGTCGGCGAAGGCGTAGCCCGGTCCCCCGGTGCCGGTCCCCAGCGGGCAGCCACCCTGGATCATGAAGCCGTCGATCACGCGGTGGAAGACCAGACCGTCGTAGAAGTTGCCCTTGGTCGGCGCACCGGTCGTCGGGTCCGCGTACTCCTTGGTGCCCGAGGCGAGACCGACGAAGTTCGCCACCGTCTTCGGAGCGTGGTCGGGAAACAGGTTGATCGTGATGTCGCCGTGGTTGGTGTGCAGCGTCGCCGTGGTGGGCACCGGTCGTCGTACCTTCCGTCAGTCTCCGTCGGCGGTCGAGGAGATCGGGAGCCATCCTGTCATGCGCGGACAAGGCATCCCGCGCAAGAGAGGGGGCGACCGGCCCTGAGCGGCGACCGGTGGACCGGTACGGTGGTTCGAGCCTGACGGTCCGCGTTCGGACGGGGATCTACTGCCGCACTTGATGATGGAGGAATGTGATGGGGAAGAAGAACAGCCCAGCCGAGGTGGTGACCGAGGAGGTTCTGCCGGCGGTGCAGGACTTCGCTCATCTGGCGGCTGACCGGATCAGCGCGGCCGCAGACAAGGTCGGGCCCCTGGCTCACCAGGCCGCGGACGCTGTGAGCCCCTACGCCCAGCAGGCCAGGGAGCGGGTCGTCGACACCGTCAGCCCGTACGCCCACCAGGTCGGCGACGCCGTCGGGGACGCGGTCGGCCCGTACGCCCACCAGGTCAGCGAGGCCGTCGGCCCGTACGCGAAGTCGGCCAAGCAGCGTGGCGCCCAGGTGGCCCACGACGCCGTGGAGAAGTTCGGTCCGGTCTTCGAGGACGCCCTGGACAAGGTCCCGCCGGCCGTCGAGGCGGCCAAGAGCAAGATGCACGACGACGTCTTCCCCAAGCTGGCCGAGGCCCTGGCCGCCGCGGCGGCCGCCCCCATCGTGGTCGAGGCCACCGACCGCGGCAAGGCCGTGGTCGCCGAGGCCGGTGGTCGCGGCAAGGCCGTCGTGGCCGCCGCCAAGGGTGAGGTCGCCGCACCCAAGCCCAAGAGCCGCTGGCTGAAGCGGCTGGCCATCGTGCTGGCCGTGGGCGGGATCGCCGCCATCGTCGCCCGCAAGCTGCTCGGCAGCTCCGACGCCGACTGGCAGGCCGCCCGACCGACAGCCCCGTACGTGCCCAAGCCCGCTGCCCCCGCCGGACCGGCCACCTCCCCGGCCAGCACCTGGTCGGCGGCCACCGATCCCACCTCGGCCAGCAGCGCCAGCGCGGTCACGGCCGCCGAGACCGACGACGACGCGTCGGCCGTTGCCGGGGTCGAGCAGGAGATCGCCGATCAGGCCGACAGCGACCAGGCACCCGCCGAGGCCGAGGCCGAGCTCGGCTCGGAGAGTGGCGAGGACGTGGACCCCGAGGCCGAGGACGGCGCGGTCACCGAAGGCGACGGCACCGAAGGCGACGAGCGACCGAAGGCGACGAGGAGGCCGACACCGAGGGCGGCGAGGCCTCCGCGTCGGGCGACACCGAGAACAACCAGGACAACACCAAGTAGCCCCAGAAGACACTGAGTGGCTCAGGACGACACGTCGGTGGCCGGGACGACACTTCTCGCGGACCGACGACACCTGAGCCGAAAAACATCGGCTGCAGCGCTCACAACGGCACCTCCGAAAAGGCCTTCTCTTCACAGAGGCCCGATCAGGAGGAACCGTGTCACCAGCGCTGCAGCCGATTCTGTTTTCCTACGACCCCGACGAGGAGGGGGTGTGGGTCCACGCCGCCCCCTTCCGGGCGCACCTGATGCTGCTGCTGGGTGCCGGACTCACCGAACCCGTCATCGCCCGGCTGGCCGGTGTCAGCGTGCGATCGGTCGAGCACCTGGCCCACGGTCGCCGCGGCCGGGTGGTGCGGCGGATCTGTGGCGACACCGGGCGTCGGCTCCTGCGGATCACCACCATGGAGGCCCGGGCCATCCGGCACCGCCCGGTCCCGGTCCGGGCCAGCCGGTACCGGCTGCGAGCGATGACCGAAGCCGGCTGGTCACTGCACCGACTGGCCCAGGACACGGGTCTCGCCGTTCCGGTGCTGCACCAGGTGGTCGGCCGCGGATCGGCCACCTGCTCCCAGCTGGTCGCGCTGACGATCGCGGCGGCGTACGAGCAGTGGGAGCTGCAGCAGGAGCTCTCCGGGCCCCGGCTCGAGCCCGAGCTCTCCGAGTTCCCGGCCGCCGTGGCCTGACCCGGTGGCGGCCATGACGCTGCCGGTCGCGCTCGCGGTGGCCCTGGTGACCGGGGGGATCTTGTTCTTCACCACGCCGGCGGCGCTGCGTCGGCTGCCCGAGCCGGTCGACCCGGCCACGGCGGACGAGAAGATCCCGTACGCCGATCTCGCCACCCGACGGTTCGCGACGGTGGTGGCAGCACTGGGGACGGTCGCCGGCGGCGGCCGCCGCCCTGCTGGTGCCGCCGCCGACCTTGCCGGTCTGGCTGGTGATGGCCACGTTCGGGGTGCTGCTGGCCGCGATCGACGCCCGGACGACCTGGCTGCCGCTGCCGCTGACCCGGCTGGCGTGGGCGGCCACGGCGCTCGCGCTGGGGATCGGCGCCCTCGTCGGCGCGGCGGGGCTGCTGGTCCGCGGCCTCGTCGGGTTCGCCCTGGCCGGGGCGGTGTTCGGCGCGGTCTGGCTGGTCAGCCGGGGCGGGTTCGGTTTCGGCGACGTCCGCTACGCACCCTTGGTCGGAGCGGCCACCGCGGCCCTGGACTGGACGGTGCTGGCCTGGGCGCTGGTGCTGGGCAGCCTGGTCGGCGCCCTGGTCGGGGTCGTGCGTCTCGCTGTCGGACGGCGCGGCGCGTTCGCGTACGCGCCGTCGATCCTGGCCGGTGGCTATCTGGCCATGCTGGTGGCCTGGGTGACCACGTAGAGCAGCGCGCGGGCGTAGGCGTCCGCGGCCGCCGGCGCCGGCTCGGTGTGGTGTGCGCGCCCCGGTCCGCTCACCGAGACCACGAAACCGTCGGGTCCGGCGTCCATCGACAGGAAGTGCTCGCCCAGCCGCTCGCGGAGCTGCTCCTCCCGCGGCAACCACACCACGTCGTCGACCTCCACCGAGTCCAACGCCCACTCGACGGTGCCGTTGAAGTGGAAGCGCGTCTCGCCGTTGCGGGTGACCAGCTCGACCACCATGTCGCTGACGCAGAACACGGAGTCGGCGATCTCCGGCTGCGGGATGAAGAACAGGTCGCCGTTGCGGGGCTGCCAGGACAGGTGCGGCCCCAGCTCCCGGGCCAGTTCTCGAGAGATCATGGACCGAGCGTAGTCAGCCGTCCCTCGGGAGCCCCCGGCCCGCGGAACCGCCAGCCGAGCCGCCCGGCGACCACCGCGGAGGTCGCCGCCGACCACCTGCCGCGACCGACAGCCCGCCGGCGTGACCGACCGGGGGCTTGTCCGGGGCCAACTAATCTCGGTTCCGTGACCACGACGCCGCGACCGGGTTGGTATCCCGACCCTGCCGACGACGCCCCCGCCGACGACGGCTTCCGCTGGTGGGACGGGACCACCTGGACCGATCACACCGCCGACCACGCCTACGCCCCCGCGCCCGACGACCTCGGTCCGGTCGGCCCGCCCCGCCGGCAGTCCCGGATGGTCCGCGCCGTCGCCTGGACCGTCGTGGTGACGCTGGTGCTGACCACGTCCGCCGGGGCCCTGCTGCTGCTGTGGTCCGGTCCCGCGTCCGGGCCTCGGCAGCAGCCCGACGAGGCGGCGGCGTCCGTCGGCGGTCAGCTGGACGAGCGTGCCCGGCGCGCGAGCATCGGCTCGGTCACCATGGACCTGCCGCCGGCGCCGTACAAGGTGTCCGGTGGGACCCACCAGGTGCCGGGGATCCTCGATGTGGTGTTCCTGGCCGAGGCCACGGTGCACCCGCCCACCGCCCAGCGGACGGGGTGGACCGCGATGACCTGCCTGGCTTCGGTGAGCAAGCGCCTGGCCGCGGACTTCGACCTGGCCACCGACTCCGAGGCGACTGTGCGGGAGCTGGCCGGGAAGGTCTACGGCGCCGGGCCGACCGAGGTCCGTGACGTCGACGTGTCCGACCACTCCGTGGACGGCCACGGCGGCGTCCGGGTCACCGCGCAGGTCGCCTACCAGATCGCCGGGCTGCCCAGTCGCTACGACGACGTGACCGCGATCCTGATCCGACTCGACGACGGCTCGGTGGTGGTCGCCTTCAGCTCCGTCCCCGACGACGCCAGCGAGCAGGTCCGCGCCCTCGCCGCCGGCGCCCTGGCGTCGCTGCGGGTGAACTGAGCGGGAACGGATCGAGCGGCGTCAGCGCTGCGTGGCTTCCACCCAGGTCTGCAGGATGGTCTGACCGGCGCCGGAGTCGATGGCGCCGCGGGCCCGTTCCAGGCCGTCGGCCAGCTGGTCGTCCAGGCGGTCGGCGGCCGGGCCGTCGAAGGCCACCAGGGCTGCGGCCGCATTCAGGGTGACGATGTCACGCACCGGTCCGGGGCGACCGGCGAGCATGTCGCGTACGACCGTTGCGTTGGTGGCGGCGTCACCACCGACCAGGTCGGCGACCTCAGCGCGGCGGATGCCGAGACGAGCGGGGTCGAGCTCGCGCTGCCGGACCTCCCCGTCGGCGTACACCCAGACCGTCGAGGTGGTGGTCGTGGTCAGCTCGTCGAGGCCGTCGCCGCCGTGCACCACCAGGCCGCGTTGACCGCGTCCGGCGAACACCCCGGCCATCAGCGGGGCCATCCGCACGTCGGCCACCCCGACCGCCTGGGCCACGGGCTGCGCCGGGTTGGCCAGCGGACCGAGGAAGTTGAAGGTCGTCGGGATGCCCAGCTCCCGCCGCCAGACGGCGTGCCGCAGGGCCGGGTGGTAGAGCGGTGCGAACAGGAAGCCGATCCCGACCTCGGCCACGACGTCCGCCTGCCGCTCCGGCGCCAGATCCAGCGCCACCCCGAGCGCCTCCAGCACGTCGGCGGCCCCGCAGGCCGACGAAGCGGCCCGGTTGCCGTGCTTGACCACCCGGGCGCCGGCCGCCGCCGCCACGATCGCGGCCATCGTCGACACGTTGACGGTGTTGGCCCGGTCGCCACCGGACCCCACCACGTCCACAGCCGGGCCGGGGACCTCGATCGGGGTGGCGAAGTCGAGCATGGTGTCGGCCAGCCCGGCCAGCTCGGCCACCGTCTCGCCCTTGCAGCGCAGCGCCACCACGAACGCGGCCTGCTGGGCGGGTGTCGCCTCACCACTCAGCAGCCGCTCCATCGCCCACGCGGTCGCCTCGCCGGGAACGTCCTGCCCGGCCACCAGCGGCCCGAGGACCTGCGACCAGGTGCGGTCGGCCGGGCGGGTACCTGCGATCGGCATCAGGCAGGACCGACGGGCACGACGTCCGTGCTCGTGCTGGTCGGTGTCCGCAGCAGGGTGGCCACGGCGGCCGGCAGCCGCAGCGGGTCGACCGGGTGCGGCACCACACCGTCCGCCCGGGACCACGTGGCCAGCCACGCATCGTCCCGGCGGGCCGTCAGCACCAGGATCGGTGGGCAGGGGAAGATCTCGTCCTTCAGCTGCCGGCACAGACCCATGCCGCCGGGAACTGCCTCCCCGTCCAGGATGACCAGGTCGATCCCGCCGCGGTCCATGGCGGCCAGCACGGCCGGTTGGGTGGCGACCTCCTGCACCCGGACCGGGTCCAGGTCGGCGGCCACCTTGCGGCCGAGGGTGAACCGGACGTTCTCGCGGACCGTGCGGTCCGAGGCGTAGAGCAGGATCACCAGCTCGCGCGTCGTCGCGGCCGCGCTCGGGTCGGTGTGCTGGACCTCATCGGTCATCGTGTCCACGTCCTCCTGCTCCGGTGTGCCCTGGGCTCCTGCTCCGGTGTGCCATGGGATCGTAACCGAATGGCCATCGCCAACATCACGCTCGACCGCTCGCGCCTGGCCCAGGTCGCGGCACCGCTGGTCATCGGTGCGCTCGGCTGCCTGCTGCCCGCCCTCACCATCACGTCGCTGAACGCCCGGATCGAGCCCGTGACGGTCACCCGGGCGCTGTGGGGTGCGGCCGATCTGGCCCGAGGCCTCGACCCGACCGAGGTGCCCAGCTTCTACACCGGGTCCGACCCCGACGCGCTGGGCCGCTGGCTGAACGTCTTCAGCCTGGGCCTGACGCTGCAGCAGGTCGGCGTCGTGGTGGCGTTGGTCACGCTGGTCGCCCTGCTGATGGACGAGATCAACAAGTTCTTGTTCTGGCCGCTGCACCTGGCCGGCTGGGTGCTGACGCTGAGCACCGTGCCGCTGTGGCTGGGCGCCGTCCGGCTCGCCGACCTCGGGGTGGATGCGCGCCTCGGCCCCGCCTGGGTGGCCCTCCTGGTCACCGGCGTCCTGCTGCTGGTGCTCACCTTCCGCGCCCGGATCCGACTCGACACGTACGGCGGCGTCTGAGGCGCTCCCCACGATCTCCGACAGGCCACGGACACGGCTCCCGCGTGGGTCTGCGACAGCGCTCCGGAGGCCCGGACCGCAGGCCCGGCGACTCGTTTGCGTGCCCCGGGGTGACCTGGGGGTGTCGTACGGCAATAATGACCTCGTGGCTCTTCATTCGCACGAGATCAGCGGCTCGATGATCAAGCCCCGAGGCGCGCTGCATCGCATCCCCCAGTCGCGGCTGCGGGGACACGAGGGCCGCCCGGACATGGTCGCCGTCGGCACCATCGTCTGGCTGGCGTCGGAGCTGATGTTCTTCGCGGCTCTGTTCGCGGCGTACTTCACCATCCGCAACGTGACCAACGGCCAGGCCGCCGCGCTGGGCACCGAGCCGCTGTGGCAGACCTCGACGGAGATGCTCAACATCCCCTTCGCCGTCATCAACACCACGGTTCTGGTGGCCAGCTCGTTCACCTGCCAGATGGGCGTGTTCGCCGCCGAGCGCGGCCAGGTCAAGCGCGCCGGGTCGCTGGCCGCGATCAAGACCTGGGGTCTGCGCGAGTGGTACATCCTGACCTTCATGATGGGCGCCTTCTTCATCGGCGGCCAGGTCTTCGAGTACGCGGCGCTGTTCTCCGAGGGCGCCACCATCTCGACCAACGTCTACTGGTCCGCGTTCTTCCTGGCCACCGGCTTCCACGGCCTGCACGTGACCGGTGGGCTGATCGCCTTCGTGCTGTTCCTGGGCCGCACCTACCTGGCCCGCACCTTCACCCACGAGCAGGCCGTCAGCGCCGTCGTCGTGTCCTACTACTGGCACTTCGTCGACGTCGTCTGGATCGCCCTGTTCGGTGTGATCTACCTGCTCCGCTGATCGCGGGCGCATCCGCGCCCGGCCACACAACTGAATGACCAGATGAGCGCAATTCCCTTCGACGGAACCGCCTCGACCGCACAACCGAGAGGGACCCCCAGGTGCGATTCCTGACCGCAAGACGACGCCACCCGGCAGCCAAGGGGCTGGTCCTGGTGTTCGCGCTGCTCGTCATGGGCGCTCTCTACTCGGCGGTCGCGCCGAGCCAGAAGTCGGCGGCCGACACCGGCACCAGCCAGCAGGTGGCCGAGGGCAAGGCGCTGTTCGCCGTGTCCTGCGCGTCATGCCACGGCCTGAACGGCGAGGGCCAGGTGTCCGGCACCATCCAGGGCCCGCCCCTGGTCGGGGTCGGGGCCGCGGCGGTGGAGTTCCAGGTGGCGACCGGTCGGATGCCGATGGCCCACCCCGGTCCGCAGGCGCAGACCAAGCCGAGTGAGTTCACCGAGGACGAGATCCTCGCGCTGGCGGCCTACGTGGCCAGCCTGGGCCCCGGCCCGGCCATCCCCGAGCCGGAGTCGTACGACCCGGCCGGACTGTCGGAGGAGGAGATCGCCCGCGGGGGTGAGCTCTTCCGGACCAACTGCTCGGCCTGCCACAACTTCGAAGGCGCCGGCGGCGCCCTGCCGAACGGCAAGTACGCCCCCAGCCTGATCGGCGTCAGCGACCTGCACCTGTACGAGGCCATGGTCACCGGTCCGCAGCAGATGCCGGTCTTCTCCAACGGCGTCCTGACCATCGACGACAAGCGGGCCATCATCGGCTACCTCAACGAGCTGCACGCGCAGCCCAACCGCGGTGGCCTCGGACTCGGCGGCCTCGGCCCCGTGGCCGAGGGTCTGTGGGCCTGGGTCGCCGGTCTCGGCGTGCTCGTCCTGTTCGCCATCTGGATCGCAGCGAAGGGAGTGAAGGCGCGATGACCGATCTGGAGCACCGCACCGGCGACAGCCACGGCGGAGGTGGGCGCGAGCTGGCCACCACGGCCGACGACCCCCGCTTCCCGGTCCCGGACCCCGGTGAGCCGGAGCACCTGCCCCGGCTGACCGACGTCGACGAGGACGCCGCCGACCGGGCCACCCGGCAGGTGGCCACGATGTTCGGCATCGTGCCGGTCCTGGCCATCATCTTCGTGGTCAGCTACTTCGCGATCCCGAACACTGCGTACATCGACTTCGGTCCCCTGCACACCAATCTGCAGCACCTGGTCTTCGGCCTGACCCTGGGACTGGCGCTGGTCCTGATCGGCGTCGGCGCCATCCAGTGGGCCCGCCAGCTGATGGACGACCACGAGGCGGTCGACTACCGCCACGGAGCGTCCTCCAGCGACGAGGAGCGGCAGGAGACGGTCGCACTCCTCGAGCAGGGCATCGAGGAGTCCGGCATCACCCGTCGCAAGGTGCTCGGGCGCAGCCTGCTCGGCGCCCTCGGGCTGGTGGCCCTCCCCGGTGTCGTGCTGCTGGCCGACCTCGGTCCGTGGCCGACCCGGAAGTTCATCGACCGCACCATCGCCACGACCATCTGGAAGGAAGGCATCCGGCTGGTCAACGACGTCACGTACGTCCCGATCAAGGCGGAGCAGGTCCAGATCGGCCAGCTGATCAACGGCCAGCCCGAGAACCTCCAGGACCTGCACGGGACCGAGTTCCTGCAGGAGAAGGCCAAGGCCTCCATCATCGTCGTCCGGATGAACCCGAACACGATCAAGATCCCGGACTCCCGCAAGGACTGGCACGTCGGCGGGATCCTGTGCTACTCCAAGATCTGCACCCACGTGGGGTGCCCGATCAGCCTGTGGGAACAGCAGACGCACCACCTGCTGTGCCCCTGCCACCAGTCGACGTTCGATCTGGGCGACTCCGGTGTCGTGGTCTTCGGACCCGCCGCTCGGTCCCTGCCCCAGCTCCCGATCACCGTCGACGCCGAGGGGTATCTCGTCGCCCGGGAGGGCTTCGCCGTCCCCACCGGTCCGAGCTACTTCGAGCGGGACTCCCGCAACGACTTCCAGCAGGGTGATAACTGATGGCCAAGCCCGCCCCCACCGTCTCCGGCGGTTCCTCCGTCGCGGCGGAGACCCCTCCCAAGCAGCTCGGACCCGTCTTCAAGGTCGCCGCCGGCCCCGCCAAGTGGGCCGACGACCGGGTCGGCGTGGCCAAGCTCAGCCGGCCCTTCATCCGCAAGGTGTTCCCCGACCACTGGTCGTTCCTGCTGGGTGAGGTCGCGCTCTACTCCTTCGTCATCCTGCTGCTGACCGGTGTGTTCTTGACCTTGTGGTTCAAGCCGTCGATGGCGGAGGTGGAGTACGAGGGCACCTACCAGCTGCTCCGCGGTCTGCAGATGTCGGAGGCGTACGAGTCGACGCTGGAGATCTCCTTCGACATCCGCGGCGGGCTGCTGATCCGGCAGATGCACCACTGGGCAGCCATGCTCTTCCTCGCCGCGATGCTGGCCCACAGCCTTCGGATCTTCTTCACCGGTGCCTTCCGGAAGCCCCGTGAGATCAACTGGGTGATCGGCGTCAGCCTCCTGTTCATCGGCCTGATCGAGGGGTTCGCGGGCTACTCCCTGCCGGACGACCTGCTGTCGGGCACCGGTCTGCGGTTCGTCGACGGACTGGTCCGGGCCATCCCGATCATCGGGACCTGGGCGGAGATGTTCGTCTTCGCCGGAGAGTTCCCAGGATCGCTGATCGTGGCTCGTCTCTACATGGCGCACATCCTGCTCATCCCGGCCGTCCTGCTCGGTCTGATCGCGGCCCACCTGGCGCTCGTGGTCTACCACAAGCACACCCAGTACCCGGGTCCGGGCCGCAACGACGGCAACGTCGTCGGCTACCCGGTCTTCCCGGTCTACATGGCCAAGGCCGGCGGCTTCTTCTTCATCGTGTTCGGCGTCATCACGCTGATGGGCGGGCTGATGCAGATCAACCCGCTGTGGACGTACGGTCCGTACAACCCGGCCCAGGTGACCGCCGGCAGCCAGCCCGACTGGTACATGGGCTTCGTCGAGGGTGCCATCCGGATCATGCCGAACTGGGAGTCCCACATCGGGAACACCACCTGGTCGTGGAACGTCGCGATCCCGGGTCTGGGTCTGATGGGGCTGATGGCCGTCTCGATGATCGTCTACCCGTTCGTCGAGCAGTGGGTGACCGGGGACAAGTCCGAGCACCACATCCTGGACCGTCCGCGCAACGTCCCGACCCGGACCGCGTTCGGTGTCGCCGCGATGACCTGCTACGGCCTGTTCTGGATCGGCGGCGGCAACGACATCATCGCCACCCAGTTCCACGTGTCGCTGAACTCGGTCACCTACTTCCTGCGGGTGATGGTGTTCGTCGGACCGGTGATCGCCTTCCTGGTGACCAAGCGGATCTGCATCGGTCTCCAGCGGGCCGACGCCGAGCGGCTGCTGCACGGGTCCGAGAGTGCGATCATCGTCCGCGATCCGTCGGGTGGTTACTCCGAGGCTCACGAGCCGATCAGCCAGGACGAGGCGTACACCCTCACCCAGCACGTGGAGCCGCTCGCCCTGGCGCCGGTCTCGGAGCAGGGTGACCTCTCCGACAAGGAGCTCAAGGCCGAGCAGCGTCGCCGCAAGGCCAGCCGCTTCTGGTATCTCGACGCCCTGCGCAAGCCCACCCGGGCCGAGCTCGAGGAAGCCGCTCACCACCACGACGACGACCACGCCGACGGCAACGGACACGGTGAGATCGGCAACGGGCACGGCAACGGCAACGGGAACGGCCACAGCAACGGTCACGGAACCCGTGAGGTCGGAGCCGGATCGGGAGCCCGCTCCCAGGACTGACCCGCACGATCGCTCGACCGCGACGCCTCGCCCTCCCGGGCGGGGCGTCGCGGCGTTTCCCCCGGGGAGAGCGTGTGGGTTTGGTCACCCCGGCGGGGCTGCGGGTAACGATCCCCCGGGATGGCGCGTTGGGCGGGATGGACAGGGGCGTCCGCTGCCCTCCTCGGGCACGTCCGAAGGCCACAGCCCACACCCCAGGAACTCGCCTCAGCCATGACTGAAACAAAGACCCTCGACCCGTCCCCCGGAAGAACCGGCCGCGCCCAGATCCCGTCTGCTGGAGATGTCGGCGACGCAGCTGATCGGCGGTGCGTTGGCCGCCATGACCGCCGCCGTGATCGGCGCCCGGCTCGGCGTAGCCGGCACCGTCCTCGGCGCCGCGATCGGCAGCGTGGTGGCCGGGGCGGCCGGCTCGCTCTACACCGCCTCGCTGAAGCACACCAGGAACAAGCTGGCGTCCGCTTTCGTGGGACGGGTCGGCGGCACTCCTGTCGAGGTCACCACCGTGTCGACCGACACCACGGTGGTAGCGGACCGGACGGCGGACGGCTGGCCGGCGGACGGGTGGACCGTGCCTGAGCCGACGGCGGCCACCGCTCCCCCGTCGCCGGATCCGGTGGCAGCGGCCGCCGAGATCGACGCCGCCGGTCGGCCCGTCGCGCGATGGCCGTGGAAGGGCATCCTGGTCAGCACGGCGGCCGTCTTCCTGCTGGCCATCGCCGGCATCACCGGTTTCGAGCTGGTCAGCGGTCAGGCCGTGTCCGGCGGACAGGGAACCACTCTCACCCAGGTCGGCGAGGGCCGTTCGGGCGGCGCCAAGGCGCTGGCCGAGGCCCCCTCCACGGAGACGTCGACCTCCCCGACCGCCGAGCCGTCCGCGACACCGAGCACCGAGACCAGCGCGGCTCCGTCCAGCGAGCCCACCGCGTCGTCGGAGCCGAGCACGACGACGAGTCAGACCCCGGCGCCGTCGACCAGCACGCAGCCGAGCAGCACGCCGTCGCCGTCAGCCTCCACCGGCGCGGGCGCCCAGGTAGGCGGCGCGGACACCGGCACCGCGGGCGGCTGACTCCACTGGTGCCGGTGCCCTGCGGTGTCCGTACCGCGACCGCCCCGGGCCGGAGCAGCTCCAGGTCACCGCTCGGGTCGACGCACCCGATCGCCCAGGGAGGATGCCGCCAGGTTGTCACCGAGGTGGCGGGTCAGGGTGCTGCCGGGATCGAGCAGCTGGAAGGTCACGGAGTCGCCACCCGCAGGGGTCGTGCTCCGATCACCCGTCGACAGGGCTGAGTCGGACAGGCCCGGCTCCTCGGCGGGGGCCCCGCCCAGCCGGAGCACCGAGTCGATGACCCGTGCGCCGGCGAGGACACCGGGTCGGGACCGTGCCTCAGGATCCAGCACCAGGCGCTCGCGACAGAACTCCTCACCCTCACGGCGCAGCCGCAGCCCCGAGTCCAGTCGTCCACCGGCCTCCCCCGCACGCCCGAACACGACCGTCTCCCGCAGCCGGGCCGTGGCACCCTCGGCCAGTTCGATCGTCAGGGTCCGGGTCACGTCCGCCCCGTCGCTGACGACGAGCGGCTCGCCGGCGTAGCTGAGCCGGGCGCCCAGTCCCAGCCGGATGCTGGTGTGCCAGGAAGCCGCCCTCCCCCGCCCGTGGTAGGCGACGGTGCCGGCGATGTCGGACAGCTCCAACGTCGCTCCGGGCCCGACCTCGACGTCCAGCCCCACCTCGTCACCGCCCAGCAGCAGCGCGGTCTGCCCGACCAGGGCGACCCGGGCCCGGTCGACGGGACCGTGCAGCCGCTGCGCCCGGAGCAGGCCGGGACTGCTGCGCACCTGGTGGCGGCCGTCGCGGACCTCGACACTGATCCTGGTGGTCGTCACGGACGTACGGTGGACGCGCGGTCAGGGCCGGCGACGGTCGCCGTCCTCGTGGCTGTGCACGGCGTCACCAGCGTGCGTGTGCACGGCGTCACCGCGTGCGTGTGCACGACACCGTCCGCGTGGGCGTGCGGCGCCATCGGACCCGGGTCGCGCGGGCGGAGGGTGCCCGTACGGAACTCCGCCAGGGTGTCGAGCACCCAGCGACGCACTCGGGCGATCGACGCCGGATCTGTCCGCGACAGGGCGATCACCGTCCGGCCGTCCCGAGCCGCTGAGGCGTCCCGCACCATCTGCTCCACGTCGACCCCCACGTACGGGGCGAGGTCGGTCTTGTTGACGATCAGCACGTCCGCGCCGGCGATCCCGGGACCGCCCTTGCGAGCCACGTCGCCACCGCCGGCGACGTCGAGCACGAAGAACTGCGCGTCCACCAGTGCCGGCGAGAACGTAGCCGTCAGGTTGTCGCCGCCCGACTCGACCAGCACCACGTCGACCGGCGAGAAGTCCTGCTCCAGGTCCTCCACGGCCAGCAGGTTCTGACTCACGTCGTCCCGGATCGCGGTGTGCGGGCAGGCCCCCGTCTCCACCGCCCGGATCCGCTCCGGCGCCAGCACCCCGGCGGAGCGCAGGAAACGGGCGTCCTCGTCGGTGTAGATGTCGTTGGTGATCACGGCGAGACTCAGCTCGGTGCCGAGCTCACGACAGAGCAGCGCGATCAGCGAGCTCTTGCCGGTGCCGACCGGTCCGGCCACGCCCAACCGCAGGGATCGCTGGACGTCGGGGTGGGAGTGCTCAAGCACGGTACAGGCGCCTCTCGGTTCGGGTGTGCAGCTCGGCCCAGTGCTCGATCTGCGGGGCGGCGTACGCGGGGATCCGGTCCACCTCGGTCAGGTCGGCCACCCGGGCGACCATCGCCTCGACCACACGGCCGGCGGCCACCGCCCACGCGACAGCGACCGTCGGGTCGAACGGCTGCAGCTTCATCGCGGCGGCGGTGACGGTCTGCACCTCCTCGAAGCCGATCAGCCGAGCAGTGCGGGCACCGTCCAGACCCGCCTCCGCCGCGGTCGCGCCGATCACGACCGCGCGACACCAGCGCTGGGACGCGCCGGTCGACGTACGGGTCCGGCCGAGCGGCGCGAGACCGGTCCACACCGTCGTGGCCAGCCGCAGGTAGCTGCGACCCAGCAGGTCCGAGGCGTCGCGCAGCGCCGCCGATGCCGTCCGGACCCGCCACGCCCGGTCCACCTCGATCAACGGGCGGACGTCCCGCGCTTCCCGCCATCCGTGGCCGGCCACCACCGCGGCGGCCGCCTCGACCTCGGTCACGGTGGTCAGCCGGGCGTGCAGGTAGTCGGGCACCTGCTCCAGCCGGAGCCCGTGGTTGAGCGCCGGCTCGAGACCGGCCGACTGCGTGTGGGCACCGGTCGGGAGCCGGCCGTCAGCCAGCAGCAGACCCAGGTACTCAGCACTCACCGACGACCCGACCTCAGAACAGCTTGTAGAGCTGGGCCAGCGGGAGCTCGCGGGCCGGGGCGGGGGTGATCAGGTCACCGTCGACGGTGATCGCGTGCGTCTCCGGGTCGATCTCGATGACCGGCAGGGCGTCGTTGTTGACCATGTCCGCCTTGGTCACCCCTCGGGTCGGCCGGATCGCCACCAGGTCTCGGCCGAGACCGAGCTCGGCGGCCAGCCCGTTCTCCAGGGCGGCCGGAGCCACGTACGACTGCGACAGGTGCGGGGCGCCGGGCCCGTAGAGCGCGGGGCGCATCAGCACCGGCTGCGGGGTGGGGATGGAGGCGTTCGGGTCGCCGAGCGCGCCGACCACGATCCCGCCGCCCTTGATCACCACGCTGGGGCTCACCCCGAAGAACTTCGGCTCCCAGAGCACCAGGTCGGCCAGCTTGCCGACCTCGATCGAGCCGATCTCGTGGTCCACGCCGTGGGAGACGGCGGGGTTGATCGTGTACTTGGCCACGTAGCGCCGGGCCCGGAAGTTGTCGGCCGGCAGCCCACCGGCCAGCTCACCGCGGACCTGCTTCATCACGTGGGCGACCTGCCAGGTCCGGGTGATCACCTCACCGATCCGGCCCATCGCCTGCGCGTCGGAGGAGGTGATGGAGATGGCCCCGAGATCGTGCAGGTGGTCCTCGGCGGCGATCGTGGTGGCCCGGATCCGGGACTCCGCGAAGGCCAGGTCCTCCGGCACCGCCGGGTTGAGGTGGTGGCAGACCATCAGCATGTCGAGGTGCTCGGCCACGGTGTTCACCGTGTGCGGCAGCGTCGGGTTGGTCGAGCCCGGGAGCACGTTGGGCAGTCCGGCGATGGTCAGGATGTCGGGCGCGTGGCCGCCGCCGGCTCCCTCCACGTGGAAGGCCGAGATGCTCCGGTTCTTGAACGCACCGATGGTGCTGGCCACGAAACCGGCCTCGTTCAGCGAGTCCGAGTGCAGGGCGACCTGCAGCCCCCACCGCTCCGCGCCGGTCAGGGCGGCGTCGACGGCGGCCGGGGTCGACCCCCAGTCCTCGTGCACCTTGTAGCCGCCGGCGCCGGCCAGGGCCTGCTCCTCGAACGCCGACGCGGCCACCGTGTTGCCCTTGCCCAGGACCAGCAGGTTCACCGGGAACGCGTCCAGCGAGCGGTGGAACTGCTTCAGGTGCCAGGCCCCCGGGGTGACGGTGGTGGCCTTGGAGCCCTCCGACGGTCCGGTGCCGCCACCGCCCAGGGTGGTCAGACCGGCCGCCAGGGCCTCGGTGATCTGCGACGGCGAGAGGAAGTGGACGTGGGAGTCGAAGCCGCCGGCGGTGAGGATCTTGCCCTCGCCCGAGATGACGTCGGTGCCCGGTCCGATCACCAGCGCGGGGTCCACCCCGTCGGCGATGTCGGGGTTGCCACTGCGGCCGATGCCGACGATGCGCCCGCCCTTGATGCCCACGTCGGCCCGGACGATGCCCCAGTGGTCGAGGATCACGGCGTTGGTGATCACCGTGTCCACCGCGCCCTCGGCCGAGGAGGCCAGCGACTGGTTCATCGACTCGCGGATGGACTTGCCGCCGCCGAAGACCGACTCCTCGCCCCCGAAGGTGAGGTCGGTCTCGACCTCGATCCACAGGTCGGTGTCGCCGAGCCGGATCTGGTCACCGGCGGTCGGACCGTAGAGCGCTGCGTAGTCGTCCCGGCTGATCCGGCTCATGCCGCACCGCCAGCAGCCGTACGGACCTGGATCCCAGGCACCTGGCGACGTCCCCGCAGCGCGACGATGCCGACCGTGCGGGAGACGCCGGGCTCGAACCGGACCGACGTGCCGGACGCGATGTCGAGCCGGAACCCCTGGGCGGCCGCGCGGTCGAACTCGAGGCCGGCGTTCACGTCGGCCAGGTGGATGTGGGAACCGATCTGGATCGGTCGGTCGGCGACGTTGGTGAAGACCAGCTCGCCGCGTTCGGACGGTCCGCGGTCCGCGTTCAGCTCCAGCTCACCCGGAGCCACCCTGATCGCACCCGGTCCACTGCTGCTCGTCCCGCTCATCAGATTCGCCCCCTCACTGGATCGGCTCGTGCAGGGTGACCAGCTTGCGCCCGTCCGGGAAGGTCGCCTCGACCTGGACGTCGGTGATCATCTCCGCCACCCCGTCCATCACCTGGGCGCGAGTGAGCACCTCACGACCGGTCGTCATCAGCTCCTCGACGCCCACCCCGTCCCGGGCCCGCTCGATCACCCAGGTGCTGAGCAGCGCCACCGACTCCGGGTAGTTGAGCTTCACGCCCCGTTCCAGCCGGTCGCGGGCGATCATCCCCGCCACGGCCATCAGCAGCTTCTCGGTGTCCGACGGAGCCAGGTTCATCAACGGTCTCCTTCGACGGGACGGGAGGGCACGCGTCAGCACCCCGTAGCAGGCGTCACGCTAGTCGCCGATTGTTTCGCCGGCGTTGCGGCCCCCGCGCGCCGGCGACGGCTCCGTACGGCCGGTCGGGCGCTGATCGCGAGCCCCGGCCGCCGCCGTCGCCGACAGACCCCAGCGGTCATCGGCGACCGGCCGCAGATCGGCGGCCGACACCCACCGCAGCAGCACCGCGTCGTCACGGACCAGGGCCACGTGGGCCTGCCAGCCGTCGCCGTCCCGGCGCCAGGCCACCACCAGGCCCGGCAGCCGGATCCCGCCCGGCACGGCCACCCACACGTGCCGTCGCCCCGCCGCCACGGCTCAGCGCTCCTGGGGCGCGGGGTCGACGATCGGTTCGATCCGCTCGACCGGCACCCACTCCATCGCCACGGCTCCCTCGAACGGCACGTGCACCACCAGCGCCGCCCAGCCGGTCGCGGTCGCGTTGTGCACCGGCAGGTACTGCCACTGCACCACGACCCCCGGGGTCGGGGCGGTGTAGCCACCGTTCCCGGTGACCCAGACGTGCCACCCGGTCGGCGCCCGCGGCTGGAGGTCCACGGGGTCAGGATAGACCCGATGTGAACACAGGTTCTATTCTGCGACTCTGTAGGGCTATCTGCTGTGGGACGGCCGCCGTCGACGCCGGGCCGCGAACCACAACCCGCCGCCGGCGAGCACGAGGGCCGGACCGAGCAGGAGGAGGAACAACGGCGCTCCTCCGGTGGCGGACAGTCGGTGCTCGCCCGACGGACGCGGCTCCTCGCCCGGCTGTGGATCGCCCGTGGACGGCGGATCCGACGTCGGTGCACCCGTGGACGGTGCACCCGAGGACGGACCGCCGGAGGGGGACGGGGACCCGGGTGGGGGCGAGCCCGTAGCCGGGGGTCGCAGTCGCGCTCCGACGGTGTCCTGGTTGTCCGCGGGCTGGTCGTCCAGCCCGCCCGACCCGGCGTAGCCGGTGTTGCTGATCGCGGTGAGTGTCGGGTCGGTGTCCAGCACGAGACGCGCCGTCACCGACGCCCCCACCCGGAGCGGAGCGAGGGTGCACGATGCCGTCGGTACGTCCTCCGCCGCCGTCTCGTCCAGCTGGCACTCCCCGCCCGCGACGGTGAAGGAGACGAGGCTCGTACCGGGCGGCAGCGGATCGGACAGACTCGGGCGGGGCGCGATCGTCGGTCCGCGGTTGGTCAGCACGAACTCGAAGACCACCGGCTCGCCGGCGACCGGGTTCTCGGTGACCAGACGCTTGTCCAGCACGACATCGGCCTGGGCGATGGCCTCCACCGTGGCGGCTGCCTCGTTGTTCTGCTCGTCCGGGTCGTCAGTCGCCGACGAGACCGAGGCGGTGTTGGTCAGTGGCCCGACAGCTGCTGTCTCGGGGACGGCGAGCACGATCTCCAGACTGGTGGTGCTCCCGGCGGCCAGATCGCCGAGCGCGCAGGTGACCGGTCCGGTCCCGGTGCAGCCGTCCGGCAGAGTCTGCACCGCGGTACCGGCGGGAATGGACTCGGTCAGGACCGTGCCGGCTGCGTCGGACGGACCGGCGTTGGTGACCACGAGCGTGTACGCGATCGTGCCGCCGAGCAGCACACCGTCGCTGGCGGGGGTCTTGGTCACCGAGAGATCGGCCTGCTGGATCACCTGGACCTCGGCGGACGCCGTGTTGTTCGACGCGTCGGGATCGGCGACGTCCGACACCACCGTGGCGGTGTTCTCGACTGTGACGGGAGCGGCGTCGGCCGGCAACGTGGCGGCGATCACGACGACCGCGGCCGCACCGGGAGCCACCGTGTCGAGTGCGCAGGTGACCTCGCCGTCGTCGAGAGCGCAGCGCGGGTCGGAGCCCGGCGGGTCGAACACGTACGGGGCGGGCAGCAGGTCGGTGAGCTCGACGTCGGTGGCATCGGACGGACCGGTGTTGAACACCGTGACGGTGAAGGCGGTGCCCCCACCGGCGGCCACCGTGTCCCCGTCGGCGGTCTTGGTCAGGCTCAGGTCGGCCCGACGCTCGAGCGGGGTGGTGGTCGCGTCCGACACCTCCGTCCCGCCCCCGAGGAGATCGGTCGAGGTGGTGGCCACCGCGGTGTTGGTGACCTCCGTGCCGGTGAGATCGGAGGCGACGGTGCCGGTGACGGTGATCAGCGCCGGCTGCACCGGATCGAGGGTCACGCCCGCGCGTACGGTGCCCAGCGCGCACCGCAGCTGCTGACCCGCCAGCGTGCAGTCACCTTGCGACGACGTGATGTCGGTCGGCACCAGGCCCGCCGGCAGGGAGTCGGTCACCACCACGTCCTCGGCGTTGGAGCTGAGGCGCAGCGTCGGTGGGTCCAGCGAGATGAGACCGGCGCGGACGGCGATCCGGTACGAGAACGTGCCGCCGGCCACGAGCGGGGTGGTCAGCGCCTGCTTGTCGACGATCAGGTCCGCGACCGGGTCGACGATCTCCACCGTCCGGCTGTCGGAGTTGTCGGCCAGGTTCGTCTCGGTCGACGACGTCGTCACCCGGGCCGTGTTGGTGTACACGCCCTGCGGGGTCTCGGGTGAGGGCAGCGTGATCAGCTGGGTGAAGAACTGCTCTCCCGGGCCGAGGGGGCCGTCGGTCTTGCTGCAGACGACGTCCCCGGTCAGGAAGTCACAGGTGCCGGTCGGGAAGTTGCCCCCCTCCCACGGGACGTCGTCGATCACCTGCACGTCGGTGGCGGCCGACGGTCCGTCGTTGGTGACCAGCAACCCGAACGTGACCGCATGACCGGGCGGCACCCCGAGCGGATCGGCATCCTCCTCGACCGGGGGCAGGACAGGGTTGCCGCCGGCATCCATCTCGACGACCAGCTTCTCCAGCCGGAGGTTGACCTCGGTCCGCACCGAGACCACGGCGGTGGAGGTGTTGTTCCCCTCGTTCGGATCGGGCAGGTCCGCGCTGATCGTGGCGGTGTTCTCCAGCAGGGTGCCGTTCGCGGTGGTGGCGTCGATCGCGATCTCGATCCCGATCCGGGTGCCGACGAAGGCCGGGAAGCCGCCGATCGGGTCGGTGAACTGGCCGAAGTCGCAGGTCACGGTGGCCGGATCGGCTCCGTCGCTCTCGCAGAGTCCGGGCGGCACATCGGCCCCGGTGGGGTCGAAGTAGCGGACGAAGCGGGTGCCCGGCGGCAGCCGGTCGGTGATCACCAGCGCCGGGGCCGCGGACGGACCGAAGTTGACGATCTCCAGCACGTAGCTGGTGTTCGCGCCGGCCACCGGCTGCTCGGTGGGCGGGATCTTGCGTACCGACACGTCGGCGCTGGGCGGACCGCCCGCTGTGAAGCTGCTCCGGTTGTCGGCCGGGTTCGGGTCCGCCGTGGGAGACGTCACCGTCGCGGCGTTGACCACACCCTCCGCCGGCACCTCGAAGTCGTCCGGCAGGTCGACGTCGAGCTCCAGCTCGACCACTGTGCCCGGGGGCAGATCACCCAGGTCGCAGGTGGCGTCGTCGGTGTCGCAGTCGGGGGTGGGACCGGCCGGGGTGACCGAGATGACCCGGACGTCGCTGGCCGTCAGTCCTGTCGGCAGCGTGTCGGCGACGGACACGTCCGCAGCCGTCGACGGGCCCTGGTTGGTCACCCGGATCCGGTACGTCTCCGTCGTCCCCGGGGTGAGGATGGCGTCGGGCGACCCCTCCGGGAAGGACTTCACCACGGACAGGTCCGCCCGGCCCTCGACCGTGACCGACGCGGGATCGGACTCGACCGGTGACGTCCCGGGGGCATCGGCGGTAGCGGTGTTGGCGTACGTCCCCGGTTCGACCCCGGGCGGGACCTGGGCCACGATCGTGATCTGCGCCCGGGCGCCGGGAGTCGCACCGAACGGCGCGGTCAGGGTGCCCAGGTCACACTCGATCCGCGTGTCCGCTGTCGGTGACAGAGCAGGTGCCGCGGCTACTGGTCGCCGATACGGCCGTGAACCCCGCCGGGAGCTGGTCGGTCAGCGTGACCGGGTCGGCGTCCGACGGGCCGGTGCTGGCCACCTCGACGGTGTAGCGGACCTGCCCCAGTCCGGCCAGCAGCGGGTCCGGGGCGCTGGCGGCCTTGGTGACGGTCAATCCCGCGTCGACCGCACCGACGGTCACCGTCGCGGTCGCGGTGTCGTCGGACGGATCGCTGTCGGGGGTGCCGGACTGGACGGCGGCCGCATTGGTCAGCGAGCCCCCCGGGGTCGCACTCGGCAGGACCCGACCGGTGACCGTCATCTCCACCGACGATCCGGGGGCGAGAGAGGCGACGGGACAACGGGCGCCGGTGGCATCGAAGGTGCAGGTGACGCCCGGTGCCGCGGCGCCGGTGATGACCACGCCCGGATCGACGACCGCATCGGTCAACGCGACCGACGTGGCGGTGGACGGTCCGTCGTTGGTCGCCGTCACGGTGTAGGTGACTTCCTCCCCGGGTGATGCCGTCACCGGGGTGACTGACTTGGTCACCGACAGGTCGGCGTTGCGCACCACCGCGGCCACGGCCCCGGCCGTGTTGTCGGCCGGGTTCGCATCCGCCGTGTCGGCACTCACCCGGGCGATGTCGCTCAGCGAGGCGGCGGTCGACCCGGGCGGGACCGTCGCCCGCACGGTGACGACCACCGTGGTGCCGGACGGCACGGTGCCGATGGTGCAGCGCACCGCTGTCGAGCAGGTGCCGCCGGGCCAGGAGGCCTCGACCCCGGTGACCCCCGGTGGGAGCTCATCGGTGACCACCACCCCGGTCGCCGGGCTGGGACCCTTGTTGAGGACGGTGATCCTCGACGTCAGCACGTTGCCGGCGACGACCGGGTCCGGGTTGTTGACCTTGCTGATCACCAGGTCGGCCGACGGCACCACGGCGATCGAGGCCGCACGGGTCGCGAAGGTCAGATCCTGGAGCTCGGTCACCGTCGCCCCGTCGTAGGTGATGGTGGCGGCGTTGGACACGTCCGTGCCGGCGGCGGTACCACCCACGTCGACATCGAAGGTGAAGCTGACCGACCGCCCCACGGGGAACGCACCGGGTTGTACGCGGACACCGGCCGCCGGGTCGAAGGAGCCCGTGGTGCCGGCGGGGACCACGAGGGAGCCCGGCACGTACGTCGTACCCGTCGGAATCGGGTCGAGGATCGAGGTGTTGACGGCCGGGTCCTGACCGCCGTTGACGAAGGTGACCGTGTAGCGCAGCCGATCACCGACCCGGGCCGGGCTGCCGCCTGTCAGGTTGGCGACCGACTTGGTCGACGGACTGAAGTCGGGGGCGAACACGTCGATGGCCGTGGTCACCACACCGGGGAAGTACCGTTCGCTGGTACTGGCCAGATCGATCGTCGCGGACCTCTGGTTGTTGCCGAGAATGCCCGGACCGTCGAAGTTCTTGATGTCGAAGCCGAGCATGTTGCGGTCGGCCGGGGTCCGTGCGGTGACCAGCGTCCCGTTGTCGTCGTTGGCCCCGTTGAAGAAGTTGGTGCCCGGCGACAGGCGGGTGGCCAGCAGCGTCCCGCCCGGGTTGGAACCGTCCCGCAGGATGGCGCGGTCCCCGGTCGAGCCGTTGTCGCCCTCGTACGCCACCAGGCCGACCCGGGCGTTGACCTGGCCGCTCACCGGCGTCCGGAAGCCGTTGATGGTGATGGGCTGGGGGTCGTTCTGGCCGACGTCGGCCAGCCCGTCGAACACGGTCAGGTTGCGCAGCGGCAGCGACGGGGAGCGGTAGACGACGACCAGCGACCAGCCGGCGTAGCGATCCTCGCCCGTCGCGGCCGGGACGTCGGCACCGGCGTAGGTCCCGGGTCCTGCCTGCCGCACCAGATCGGTCACGACGGCGAACGACTGGTAGGCGCGGTCGGAGGTGGTGGTCGGCCCGAACAGCTGGTTCGCGGTGATCGTCTGGTAGCCGCCCGCACCCGGCGGGTTCAGCTTCATCTGCCGGCCGTTGCCGACCGCCGGTCGGCCGCCGCCCGCGCCCGATCCTAGGCGCGCACCCCAGTACAGCCCGGCCCACGCGACCTCGCCATCGTCGGGCAGGGTCACCGCGGCGCGGGAGGACGAGAACGTGGACGCGTCGTCGTCCACGTCCACCGGGACCATGACGAAACCGTTGTTGTTCTTGTTGTTGGTGCCCGCCCGGGCCCCAGTGCAGTCCGCCGACTCCGGGCAGGTCAGCAGGTTGTTGCCGAAGATGGCGATCGAGCCGTTGTCGTTCGCCGAGAACCGCGGGGCGAACGGCACGATCGAGGTGGCGTCCGCCACCGGCGGCGCGGGGACGATCGCCACGCCCACGACGAGCACCACGACGAGCCCCAGCAGTCGACTCCAGGGCGCGACCGCGTTCGGACGCCGCATGAACGGAATCCTCACATCCGCTGTCGGGATCCACCAGAGCCCGCTGCGAGGATTGCGGACATGGTCGATCCCGTACGCCGCGCCCGCTACGCCGTCGGGGCAACATTTGCGGTCAATGGAATGACCTTCGCCAACCTGGTCCCCCGCTACCCCGAGATCGTGGCCGACCTCGGGCTGGACAAGGCCGCCTTCGGCGCCGCGGTGGCGGCGTGGCCGCTGGGCGCGTTGCTGTCCGGTCTGCTGGCCGGGGTCGCGGTCACCCGATGGACCTCGAAGCGGGTCATCGTGGCGGCCTCGCTGGCCATGTCCGCCCTGCTGGTCGGGGTCGGCTGGGCCTCCAGCTGGCTCGCCCTCGCCGCCGTCTTCCTCTGCGTGGGCCTGGTCGACGCCCTGATCGACATCGCCAACAACGCCCAGGGGCTGTGGGTCCAACGGCAGCTGGGGACCTCGATCATCACCGGGTTGCACGGGTTGTGGAGCGTCGGTGCCGTCGTCGGCGGTCTGATCGGGTCGGCCTTCGCCGGTCTGGGGGTGCCGGTCCGCTGGCACCTGCTGCTCACCGGCGCCCTCTTCGCCGTCACCCTGCTGCTGGTCAGCCGGTTCCTGCTGCCGGGGCACGAGCCGGTTTCCGGGCCGCAGCCCGACGCGGCCCTCCCGCGGACGTCGGAGTCAGCGTCGGCCGCGACCGGGTCCGGCGGGCCGGCGCGCGCCTCCACCGGGGTGGTCGTCCGCCTGCTGCTGGTCTGCCTGGTCGGGCTCGCCGGGGCCGCCGGCGAGGACGCCGGCAACACCTGGGGTGCGCTCTACCTGACCGGCGACCTCCAGACCACGGCGGCGGTGGGGGGCGCTGTCTTCGTGGCCATGCAGTCCGCCATGATCGTCGGCCGGTTCGCCGGCGATCCCCTGGTCACCCGGTTCGGTCCCCGCGGCGTCAGCCGGGCGGGCGGGGTCTTGACCGTGATCGGTTTCGCCGTCGTCCTGGGCGGTCCGAGCGTCGTCGCCGCGGTGCTCGGCTTCGCCGTGGTCGGTCTGGGCATCGCCGTCCTCATCCCGTTGGCCATGCAGGCCGCCGACGAGCTGCCGGGCCTGCCGCGGGGCTTCGGGCTGGCCGTCTCGGGCTGGATGATGCGGCTCGGCTTCCTGGCGACCCCACCTCTGATCGGGCTGGTGGCCGATGCCGTGGGGCTCCGTTGGGCCTTCGTCGTCCCGGCCACCCTCGGGGTGCTGGCGGTGGTGTTCGCCGGGCTGATGGCTCCCGGCGACCGGCGGCCGGTCCGTGGCTGACCTCTGGTACGCCGCCTACGGGTCGAACCTGGACCGGGGCCGGTTCACCACGTACCTGAGCGGCGGCCGTCCGACCGGCGCCGCCCGGCAGTACCCGGGCGCCCGGGACCCGCGGCCGCCGTCCGATGACCGCGCGCTGCTGCTGCCGGGCCGGATCTTCTTCGCCGGCACCTCGCTGACCTGGGGCGGTGGGATGACGTTCTACGACCCGGACGCCGAGGGCACCGTCTACGCCCGCGCCTACCGCATCACCGGTGGGCAGTTCTCCGACCTGGCCGCCCAGGAGATGCGCCGCGACCCCGGCGTCGACCTCGACCTGGGTCCGGTGCTGGCGGAGCGACGACACTCCTACGGTCCCGGTCGCTACGAGACCCTGCACCTGGTCGGTGAGCTGGAGCAGCTACCGGTGCTCACGTTCACCGCGCCCGTCGACCACGGGCTCACGCCGAATCCTCCGGCGCACGACTACCTGGCGACCATCGCCCGGGGTCTGCGGGAGTGTCACGCCCTCAGCGACGAGACCATCGCCGACTACCTCGACGCGGCGCAGGCCGGCCGCAGCTCCTAGTGCCGTCCGGCGCGCTCAGCACGCCTTCCACAGCCCCCGCTTCTTCTGCTGGGCAGTGGCCTGGGCGCGCTCCATCACGGGCCAGTAGGTGACGTTCGGCCAGATCCGCAGGGCCCGTCCGTAGCCCTGGGCGACCAGCTCGTACTCGATCAGCACGCCCTGGTCGGTCCAGACGTTGAACAGCCGGCGGCGGTAGTCGTCCCAGCTGTCCTTGTCCGGGGCCACCCAGACGGTCGACCCCTTCGGTGCGAGCGTGCCCAGCCGGTCGGTGGCCTGCTGCGCGTAGCACTGCTTCTTCGGCGTCATCTCCGGCGCGTCCACGCCGATCAGCCGGACCTTGATCTTGGCCCTGGTGGTCACGTACGCCCCCGGCTTGGCGGCCTGCAGCTGCAGGGTGTCGCCGTCGTAGACGTAGGTCACGGTCATCCGCTGCGCGTTCTTCGGCCGCTTCGGCACCCCGGCGACGGGCTTCACGGTGGGCTTGGGCGTGGTCGAGGACGGGGCCAGGGCGGTCGTCGAGGGCGCCGGACCGGCGGTTGCCGGATCCTCGGCCAGGTAGCGGTCCCGCACCCAGACGGCCACCAGTGTCACGCCGGCCACCAGGGCCAGCACGACGACCGCGGTGACGGCCCGGCGCACGAGGGACGCTCCCGGCTCAGCCGACCGGCACCCAGTCGGCCGCCGGCACGACCTCGGCCGGACGCGGCGGTCCCGGCGGGGTGCCGTCACCGAACGGTCGCCCGCCCAGCTGCTCGCGCGCGTGCGGGGTCAGCCAGTTCGACAGGTCCGGCCCGTCGGGCACGATCTGGGTCGGGTTGATGTCGGTGTGCACCACGTAGTAGTGCCTCTTGATCTGGGTGAAGTCGGTGGTGTCGCCGAAACCGGGGGTCTGGAACAGGTCCCGCGCGTACGCCCACAGCACCGGCATCTCGGCCAGCTTCTGCCGGTTGCACTTGAAGTGCCCGTGGTAGACGGCGTCGAACCGGGCCAGGGTGGTGAACAGCCGGACGTCGGCCTCGGTGATGGTGTCCCCGACCAGGTAGCGCTGGTCCCTCAGCCGGTCCGAGAGCCAGTCCAGCGCGGTGAACAGCCGGTCGTACGCGGAGTCGTAGGCCTCCTGGGAGCCGGCGAAACCGCACCGGTAGACCCCGTTGTTGACCTCGGTGAACACCCGCTTGCTGACCGTGTCGATCTCGTCCCGCAGCGGTTCGGGGTAGAGGTCCGGGGCGCCGGCGCGGTGGTGGTCGACCCACTCGGTGCTGAAGTCGAGGGTGATCTGCGGGTAGTCGTTGGTCACCACCGCCTTGGTCGGGATGTCGACCACGGCGGGCACCGTGATGCCCTTCGGGTAGTCGGGGAAGCGGGCGAAGTAGGCCTGCTGCAGCCGCTCGTAGCCCAGCACCGGGTCGACGCCGCCCGGATCGAGGTCGAAGGTCCACGACCGCACGTCGTGGGTCGGACCGCACAGGCCGAGGGAGATGGCGTCCTCCAGGCCGAGCAGCCGGCGCACGATCAACGTCCGGTTGGCCCACGGGCAGGCCCGGGCGGCGATCAGGCGGTAGCGGCCGGCCTCCACCGGGTAGCCGTCGCGTCCGTCCCGGGTGATCCGGGTCGCGATGTAGTTGGTGTCTCGGGTGAACTCTGCCCCACCGGACACGTACGCGCCCTTGGTCGAGTACTGATCGTCAGCCATGCCGCCAGCCTAGGAGGTTGGGCCAGCGGGGTGTTGTCGGCGAGAATGCGGTACGTGCGTTTCCTCCAGTCCCCGCCCGCGTACGACCTGACCTACTCCGACGTCTTCATGGTGCCGCGACGATCAGCTGTCACCTCCCGGCTGGACGTCGACCTGCGCAGCACCGACGGCGTCGGCACCACCATCCCCCTGGTGGTGGCCAACATGACAGCCGTCTCCGGCCGGCGGATGGCCGAGACCGTGGCCCGACGCGGTGGGGTGGCGATCATCCCGCAGGACATCCCCACCGACGTGGTCGCCGAGGTCGTGGCCAAGGTGAAGGGGTCCCACCCGGTCTTCGACACCCCGGTCCGGGTCACCCCGCACACCCCTGTCGGCCAGGCCCTGGCCCTGCTGCCCAAGCGGGCGCACCGCCTGGTCGTGGTGGTCGAGGACGGCAAGCCGCTGGGGACGCTCAGCGAGGCCGACGCCGCCGGGGTCGACCGGTTCGCCCAGGTGCACGAGGTGATGTCCTCCGACGTCCTCGTCGTCGACGCCGACCGGTCACCGACCGAGATCTTCACCGCCCTCGGCAGCAGCCACCTCGAGGCGGCCCTGGTGATGGACGGCGACCGCCTGGTCGGGGTGATGACGCGCAAGCACGCGCTGCGCTCCACCCTCTACCAGCCCGCCGTGGACCCCTCCGGGCGCCTCATCCTCGGAGCCGCGGTCGGCATCAACGGTGACGTGGCCGGCCGGGCCGAACGGCTGCTCGGCGCCGGGGTGGACGTGCTCGTCGTCGACACCGCCCACGGCCACCAGGAGAAGATGCTGCAGGCCCTCACGTCGGTCCGGGAGGTCCGGGACCGCCTGGCCGACCGGACCGGTCGCTCGATCCCGCTCGCCGCCGGCAACGTGGTCGCCGCCGACGGTGTCCGCGACCTGGCCGCTGCCGGCGCCGACGTCATCAAGGTCGGTGTCGGACCGGGCGCGATGTGCACCACCCGGATGATGACCGGGGTCGGTCGACCCCAGTTCAGCGCCGTGCTGGAGTGCGCCGCCGCCGCCCGCGAGGTGGGCGCCTCCATCTGGGCCGACGGCGGGGTGCGCTACCCCCGCGACGTCGCGCTGGCGCTGGCCGCGGGTGCCGGCTCGGTGATGATCGGCTCCTGGTTCGCCGGCACCCACGAGAGCACCGGCAACCTGATGACCGACGCCCAGGGCCGGCTCTACAAGGAGTCGTTCGGGATGGCCTCGGCCCGCGCGGTGAAGATGCGGACCAAGGACGCGGGTGCCTACGACCGGGCCCGGGCCGGCCTGTTCGAGGAGGGCATCTCCGCCTCCCGGATGTACCTGGATCCCGACCGGCCGAGTGTCGAGGACCTGATCGACTCGATCGTGGCGGGCGTCCGCAGCAGCTGCACGTACGCCGGGGCGACCAGCCTGGAGGAGTTCCACGCCTTGGCGCTGGTCGGGGTGCAGTCGTCGACCGGCTACGACGAGGGCCGCCCCCTGCACGCCTCCTGGTGAGAAATGAACCTGACCGGCGACGCGGCGGTGACCACTCTGCGCCGAGCGGTCCGGCGTTAGTACGGTAGGCGCATGCCGATGGTTACCGACCGCAATGCCGTGGTCATCGAGGACGACGCCGACGTGCGGAACCTGCTGATGGCGATCCTGCACGAGGCCGGGTTCACCTGCACGGCGGCGGCCACCGGCATCGAGGGGATCAACGCGGTGCGCGAGCACCAGCCGATCCTGACCACCCTGGACGTGAGCCTGCCCGGCATGGACGGCTTCGAGGTGGCCCGCCGGATCCGCGCCTTCTCGAACACGTACGTGATCATGCTGTCGGCCCGCGACGAGGAGATCGACACCTTGATGGGGCTGGACGCCGGCGCCGACGACTACCTGACCAAGCCGTTCCGACCCCGCGAGCTGCGCGCCCGGATCGAGGCGATGCTGCGCCGGCGGACGCCCGCGCCGGCGGCCGGGGACGCGCCGACCGCCGGGACCGGGGCCGGCGCGGTCCCGGGGGTGGCGGGCACGCCACCAGCCAGCCCGGTCAGCAGCACGCCGGCCGCCGGCCAGGACTCCACCGAGGAAGGCTGGATCAGCCACAACGGGTTGCGGATCCACCCGGAGATGTGGCTGTGCGAGCTGGGCGGCAAGTCGGTCGAGCTGACCCGCAGCGAGTTCGACCTGCTGCTCGCCCTGATGGAGGGTCGGCGACGGGTGATCAGCAAGGACTCCCTCGCCCTGGAGCTGCGCGGGGAGTCCCCCGGTGGCTACGTGTCCGACGCCGACCGGCGGGCCGTGGAGGTCCACATGGCCAACCTGCGGCGCAAGCTGAACGACCCGGTCAGCTCACCGCGCTTCATCGAGACGGTCCGTGGCGTGGGCTACCGGTTGGCGGAGTCCCGCTCGGGCTGACCGGTCCCTGGGCGGTCGGCAACGGCACCGCCCGACCGGCCCCGGGAACGCGTCTTCCTCCACCCCAACGATGGCCCAGAGAGGTCCAGCCGGTGCACCGCGTCGACGACGTGACAGACCAGATGATCCGCAGCGTGCTGGCGTACGCGGACGGTCGGCTGCGCCGGGATCCGGTGCCCCTGGACCGCGGCACCAAGACCATGGCCGAGCTGGACGGGTTGCTGACCGGGGTGATCGGCCCGCAGGGGCACCCACCCGACGAGGTGCTGGAGGTCTACACCTCCGTCATCGCACCCAACGTGATCTCCACCGACAGCTCCCGCTTCCTCGGGTTCATCCCGGCGGCCCCGACCAAGGCCAGCCTGGTCTTCGACGCGTTGCTGTCCTCGGCGTCGCTGCAGGGGATCTCCTGGCTGGAGGCTTCCGGTGCCGTGGCCGCGGAGAACTCCGTGCTGCGGCTGATCGCGGGCGAGGCGGGTCTGCCGACGAGCTCGGGCGGCTGCTTCGTGTCCGGCGGGTCGGCCGGGAACCTGTCGGCCCTGGCGGTGGCCCGGGAGACGGCGAAGCGCCGCGCCGGTCCGGAGGACCGGCGGCGCCGGCGGGTGGTGGTCGGCACCGAGGCGCACTCCTCCATCAGCAGCACCCTCCGGCTGCTGGAGATGGACGCCCTGGTCGTCCGTACGCCCGACCACCGGCTGACCGCCGAGGCGGTCCGGCCGGCACTGGCCGAGGAGGCCGACCTGAGCGACGTCGCGGCGGTGGTGGCCACGGCCGGCACCGCGAACGCCGGCATCGTGGACGACCTGGCGGGCCTGGGGGCTCTGGCCCGCGAGCACCACTGGTGGTTCCACGTCGACGGCGCCTACGGCGGGGCGGGCATCTTCGCGCCGTCCCTGCGGCACCGCTACAGCGGTCTCGAGCTGGCCGACTCCTTCATCCTCGACCCGCACAAGTGGCTGTTCGCCCCGTACGACTGCTGTGCACTGCTCTACCGGCAGCCGCTGCTCGCCCGGGCCACGCACACCCAGCACGCCCCCTACCTCGACGCCCTCCGGACCGAGGAGACCGAGTGGAACCCGACCGACTACGCCTACCACCTGACCAGGCGAGCGCGCGGGCTGCCGCTGTGGTTCTCGCTGGCCGTCCACGGCGTCGACGCCTACCGCGACGCCATCGAGGTAGCAGTCCGGCTGGCCCGCGAGACTGCTCACCTGGTCCGCGAGCAGGAGCACCTGGAGCTGATCCGGGAACCCGAGCTGGGCATCGTGCTGTTCCGTCGCCGGGGTTGGGGACCCGACGACTACCAGACCTGGTCACAGGGGCTGCACCGGGACGGCGTCGCCTTCATCCCCCCGTCGCTGTGGGAGGGCGAGACCGTCGGCCGGTTCGCCTTCCTGCACCCGGACACGTCCCTCGACGTCGTCCGCGAGATCGTGGCGCGCACCCGATGACCGGCGCGCCGGTCGCGCCGGTCACGATCGTGCCCGTAGCCCGCCCACCTACCCGCGGCCAGGCAACCCCACGGCCGGTCCCGCCCGAAGAAGTCCCCCGAGCACAGTGAGCCAGGAGCCCCACCCCCATGCAGTCGATCATGATGCCCGTTCTGCCAGACGACACCATCGACGATCTCTACCCCCGCTACGCCGGAGCCTGGGAGGTGCTCCTGGTCGAGGCTGCCGCGCGGCACGTGCTGAGCCTGGAGGAGTTCCGGGAGGAGATGCAGGACGACCGGCTGGAGAAGCACGTCGTGATCGATGACGACGACCGGGTGGTCGCCATGACCACCCTGACCACCGAGCTGGACGCCATCCCCTGGATCAACCCGACCTTCTACCGAGAGCGGTTCCCGGCCGAGGCGGCCGCCGGAACCCTGTTCTACCTCGGCTACACCTTCGTCGACGTCGAGCACCGCCGCTCCGCCGCCCTCACCCTGATGGCCGAGGCGGTCAACAAGCGGCTCGCCCAGGCCCACGGCGTGATCGGCTTCGACATCTGCGGCTGGGGCATGGCGCGCGGCATCGGTCGTCGGATCGAGCGGATGTTCTCCGGCAGCGTGGGGTCCTCACCGGTGACACGCAGACCTACTTCGTCGCCGACTACCGGCACTCCCCCGCGGAGGGCCCGTTCGTCGTCTCCTCCCTGGCCGAGCGCCCCGACCTGGTCGAGGACGTCCGGGCCCTGCTCGCCGAGCAGTGGCCCGCCTTCACCCTGACCGAGGGCGGCGGCCACCACGTCGACCTGGAGGGACTGCTGCTCAGCATCCCCGATCACCAGCTGCTGCTGATCGACCACGAGGGCGCCCTGTGCGGGGTCGCGCTGTCGCTGCCCCTGGCCTGGGACGGACGCACCGAGACGCTGCCCGCGGGCTGGGACGACGCCATCGTGTCGGGCCAGGACTTCCTGGCGTCCGGCGGCGAGCCGGACACCCTCTGCGCCCTGTCCGTCACGGTCTCAGGTGCTCGCGCCGGCCGCGGTCTGGCCGAGACCCTGCTCGATGCTCTGAAGAGTCGCGCCGTCGACGCCGGGGCGCACTCGATGGTGGTGCCGGTGCGTCCCACGCTGAAGACGCGCTATCCGCTGATCTCGATGGAGGAGTACCTGAGCTGGACCCGGCCCGACGGACAGTCCTTCGATCCGTGGCTGCGGCTGCACGTCCGTCTCGGCGCCGAGGTGCTGGGTATCGCGCCCGAGTCGATGCTGGTCACCGGCACCGTGGCCGAGTGGGAGGGCTGGCTCAAGACACCCCTGCCGGGCAGCGGCGCCTACGTGATCGACGGTGGTCTGTCGCCGCTTCAGGTCGACCGCGCCGCCGACGTCGCCCGCTACGTCGAGCCGAACGTCTGGGTGCGCTACCCCCTCAGCCGCTGACGGGAGCCGGGCGCAGGTCGGGGGGCTCGGATTCCCCGGCCTGCCCGGCCGGGCCGTCAGCTCCCGGACGGCGGCGTCCATCTCGCTGAGCAGCTCGTCGATCGCCCCGGGGGCGGGGTCGGCCCCGTTGCGGACCTGCTGCTCGATGGCGGAGGCGCAGCGCATCACCCGCTGCGCGCCGATGGTGCCCGACGACCCCTTCAGCTCGTGCGCGATGGCGATGACGGCCTCCCGGTCGCCGTCGGCCGCCGCCCGTCGCAGGTTCTCACCGCGCTCAGTGCTCCGACGGACGTACGAGTCGATCATCGTCACCACCAGGCTGGTGCCGTCGGCGGCGACGAGCTCGGCCAGGTCGTCCAGCCGGCTGGTGTCGATCACGCTGTCCTCCGGGGCCTCCTCGGGCTCGGTCCACAGCTGCGGCTGATCGACCGCCGGCGAGCGGCGTGAGGTCGGCCACGGTCGCGGCCACGGCCATGGCGTCGACGGGGCGGAACAGGAACCGCTCCACCCCGGCGGCCAGGCACCGCTCTCGCTCCTCGGTGGTCACGTGGGTCAACAGACCGACGATCGGGGTGCGCCGGCCCGAGCGGTCGAGCTCGTGGATCGCCCGCGCCGTCTCGTAGCCGTCGGTGCTCGGCGTGTCCATGGCCAGCAGCACGGCGACGAACTCCGCCGTCGACACCGCGCTCCAGGGCGGCGGCGCCGTCCCGGACGCAGTGCACCTCGAACCCGAGGTCGGTGAGCAGCTGCTTGATGACGACCTGGCTGACCAGGCTGTCCTCCACCAGCAGCACCGACCCGCCGACGGCCGCCGGCGGCTGCGGATCCAGCAGGTAGCTGCGGCGCGCGTGCAGCTCCTTCTCCCGGGGGGCCATCAGCCGGACCAGCCGATCGAACAGGTCGGCGCTGCGCACCGGCTTCGGCAACCACTGGGTGATGCCCAGGCCCCGCATCGCGGCCGGCTCGGGATAGAGCCCGGAGGTCAGCATGATCATCGGCAGGCCCTGCAGCACCGGGTCGGCGGTGACCCGACGGGCCAGCTCCAGACCGTCGGTGTCGGGCATGTGCGCGTCCAGCGCCGCGATGTCGTACGGCTTGCCCAGCATCGCCGAGGACCGCAGCATCTCGAACGCCCGCGGGACGGTGTCGGCCACGTCGGGCAGCATCTTCCAGGACTCGAGCTGGGTCTTGAGCAGCGTGCGGTTGGTGGAGTTGTCGTCCACCACGAGCACCCGCAGACCCACCAGCAGCTCGTCGCTGAACGCGTCGATCGACGGCTGGGCCTTGGTCGCCGTCCGCAGCGTGACCTCCACCGCGAAGGTGCTGCCGACGTCGACCTCGCTCTCCAGGGTGATCGTGCCGCCCATCACCTCGACCAGCCGGCGGGAGATGGCCAGGCCCGAGACCGGTGCCGCCGAAGCGGCGGGTGGTCGAGGCGTCGGCCTGGGAGAAGGACTCGAACAGGCGTCCCTGGTCCTTCTCGGCGATCCCGATGCCGGTGTCGATCACCTCGAACCGCAGCCGGGCCCGGTCCCGGTCGCCGCTGAGCATGGCGACCTTGAGGATCACCTCACCGGTGGCGGTGAACTTGACCGCGTTCGACACCAGGTTCAGCAGGATCTGACGGATCCGGCCGGCGTCACCGTGCACGGCGGCCGGGACGTCCGGCAGGCAGTAGGCGATCAGCTCCAGCCCCTTGCCCGAGGCGGCCGGGGCCATCAGGGCGCCGACCTCCTCGACCAGCTGGCGCAGGCTGAAGTCCGACTGGTCGAGCACCACCTTGCCGGCCTCGAGCTTGGAGAAGTCCAGGATGTCGTTGATCACCGTCAGCAGCGCGTCACCGGCGCTGCTGACGCCCTCGGTGTACATCCGCTGGGTCGGGTCGAGCTCGGTCTCCAGCAGCAGCGAGGTCAGACCGATCACGCCGTTCATCGGCGTCCGGATCTCGTGGCTCATGGTGGCCAGGAACTCCGACTTGAGCCGGGACGACGCCAGCGCGTCCTCGCGGGCCTGCTCCAGCGCCTGGGCCTCGCGGCGCCGCTCGGTGATGTCCTGGGCGAAGACCGAGACGCCCTCGACGCCCGTCGCTCCCGACCATCGGCGACACCGTCATGGCCACGGGGACGACCGTGCCGTCGGGCCGTGTCCAGTCGATCTCGAAGCCCTCGAGCCGGTCGCCACGGTCCGCCCGCTCGAGCAGCTCCGGGTGGTGGTGCCGGTGCGGTCGAGCAGGAAGTCGGGGGGCTGGTCCAGGACCTCACCGGCCCGGCGGCCGTAGAGGTGTCTCGGCGGCCGGGTTCCAGGCGGTGATCCGGTTGTCCCGCGTGATGCCCGACGATGGCGTCGGTGGAGGAGGTGACGATCGAGCCGAGGGTGGTCAGCTCGGCGGTCCGGCTGGCGACCTTGCCCTCCAGGTCCCGGGTCAGGCTCACGTTCTCGTACACGATCATCACCTGCCGGGTCATCACCACGACGAGCAGCAGACCGGCCGTGACCAGGAAGTAGGGCTGCCACTCCCCCGCCCGCCAGAAGACCAGCACCAGGGCCCCGACGACAGGGACGTACGGCAGCAGCTGGAGCAGCAGCGTGTAGTCGCGGCCCGTGACCGCGGCCCGGTCATCGGGACGTAGGTGGCCAGCCCGATCAGCACCGGTCCGAGCATCCACCCCGCCGCCAGGGGGTGGACATCAGGTACTCGCCGCCCTCGGTCAGCGCGCGGACGTAGATGCTGTCGCTGATGGCCACCACCAGCAGACCGCTGCCGAGGAACAACCAGGTCATCCGGTCGCCCGGCAGCTGGCGCATTCCCAGACACAGGACGAGGGCGCAGATGGCGATGTCCCCCACCAGGTAGGCCACGTGCAACCAGCCGGCCAGCGTGGTGGTGTCGGTCCTGGCGATGACCGAGCCCAGGACCGACGCCTCGCTGATCAGGATCACCCCGAGGGTGATGACCAGCACGTCGAGGATCTGACGGTAGCGGGAGATCAGCAGCTCGGAGCGCCGGGGGAAGGCGAACATGGCCATCAGGGTCGGCAGGATGTAGCCGAGGAACGCGATGGTGTCCCCGATGGCCGACGGCGTGGCCTCGCGGCGGTGAAGGCGCTCGAGACCCAGCCCAGCTGGCCCACCGCCCCGAGACCCATGCCGATGGCCATCAACGTCCAGCCCGTCCGCGCAGCTGTTCGCCGACGAGCCGCGGCGATGCAGGAGACCAGAGCGAAGACGAGCGCTCCGAGGACCGCGAGGCTGCCGAGCACCTGGGACCGGGCGACTGCGGTTCGCCGACGGCCAGCATCGTGGTGACCACCGCGATGACGACCAACCAGCCGATACCGAGGCCCGTGATCAGACGGACCGGCGTCCGGGCGGACACCGCAGGGGCGCGGCGGATGATCGAGCGACGGACCTGTCCGAACCATGCGGTCAGAACTCTTCTCTCATCGGGCCCCGAGCACGACGAACTACACCGAGATCATACGCGGAACAGCCGATCTGCTCAGGCGCGGGGCGCGCGCGCCGCGCGCTCGAGAGCCGCCGCGCAAAGCGTCCTTGGTCAGCGGCTTCGCCACGTAGTCGTCCATGCCGGCCGCCCGGCAGCGCTCCGCGTCGTCGGCCATCGCGTTGGCGGTCAGCGCGATGATGTAGGGCTGCTGCTCGGCCGGCAGCTCGGACCGGATCCGGCCGGGTGGCCTGGTAACCGTCCAGCTCGGGCATCTGGACGTCCATCAACACGATCTCGTACGGCGTGACGAGGAGCTCCTCGACCGCCTGAGACCGTTCGACACGCAGCGGCAGGTCTCGCCGAGCAGCCGGAGCATGCCCTCGGCCACCATCTGGTTCAGCGGGTTGTCCTCGACCAGGAGAACCGGCCGAGGGGTCGCGTCCGTGGCGTGCCCGGCCGGGAACCCACCTGTCGACATGATCCGCTGCCCTCGTCGTACCGAAACCTGAGTCGGGACGAGTGTAGAACCGGAGCCGCGCCGCGCACCAGTCTCGTCGCACGGCGAGGCGCAATGACGGGAGCAGCGTGGGCCGGGTTCAGGCGGTCGCGTACCGCTTGGCCGCCCGGGCGCGGGCCTTGGCGCCTCGTCCTCGCGGTTCTTCGGCGGGGCGAGGTGCTGAGTGCGCCAGCAGGTGCTCGGTGACGTGGGCGATCTCGTGCACGGCGTGCGTTGAAGGCCTCTTCGTTGGCCTTCGACGGCTTCGTGGTCCCGGCGATCTTGCGGACGTACTGCAGGGCGGCCTCGTGCACCTCGCCGGCTCGTCGCCGGCGGTTCGAAGTTGTGGAGCTGACGGATGTTTCGGCACATGGCTCGAGCCTAAGCGGTCACGACCCGGTCGTCACACCCCCGCGACCACCGAACACCGACCACCGACCACCGTGCGGCAGCGAGCCGGTTCCCGTCGGAGCGACGACGGGAAGCCGGCGCGGCGAGCGACGACCTCAGTGCGCGTGGTCCCCGCGGTAGTACTCGTAGATCCAGCCGGTGATGGTGGCGACGGCGATGCCGGTGGCCAGGATCGAGAGCCACCAGCCGAACACCGGGCCCAGGACGAACAGGCCGAACGTGAGGGCGCAGAAGAGCGGCCACTTGCTCTGCGGCGGGAAGAAGCCCAGCTCGCCGGCACCTTCGGCGATCTCACCGTCCTTGCGGTCCTCCGGACGCGCTCGTATCCGCCGGGCGATCAGCGCCAGGTAGCCGGTGATCATCAGGACCAGGAAGAAGGTCAGGATGAGCGCGACGGTGCCGGTGATCTCGTGGCTCATGAACCAGTAGACCGGGTGACGATCACCAGGAAGATCACCAGCGCCCCGAAGATCCAGGCTTCGACCTTCACTTGCGGCCCTCTCCCTTGGTCTGGTCCGTGGACTGACCGATCACGTCGTCGGACTCGCCGGCCATCCGCGCCTGCAGCTCCTCGACCCGTCCGGCATCCTCGGCGCATCAGCGCCGAGAAGTCGCCGGCGTCGGCGTCGTTCGCCGGGTACTCGGCCAGCGCCACCTCGGGGTGGTGCAGGTCGAACGCCGGCGACTCCGACCGGATCCGCGGCAGCGAGGCGAAGTTGTGCCGCGGCGGCGGGCAGGAGGTGGCCCACTCCAGCGACCGGCCCCAGCCCCACGGGTCGTCGGTGGTGACCAGCGGGTTGTTGCGGCTCTTCCACACGTTGTAGACGAAGGGCAGCATCGACGCGCCGAGCAGGATCGCGCCGACCGACGACACCTGGTTGAGGACGGTGAAGCCCTCGCTGGGCAGGTAGTCGGCGTAGCGACGCGGCATGCCCTCGACGCCCAGCCAGTGCTGGACGAGGAAGGTGGTGTGGAAGCCGACGAACAGCATCCAGAAGTGGATCTTGCCGAGCCGCTCGTCGAGCATCCGGCCGGTGAACTTGGGCCACCAGAAGTAGAAGCCGGCGAACATCGCGAACACCACGGTGCCGAACACGACGTAGTGGAAGTGCGCGACCACGAAGTAGGAGTCCGACAGCGCGAAGTCCAGCGGCGGGCTGGCCAGCACGACGCCGGTCAGGCCACCGAACAGGAAGGTGGTCAAGAAGCCGACCGCCCAGAGCATGGGCGTGGCCATCGTGATGTTGCCGCCCCACATGGTGCCGATCCAGTTGAAGAACTTCACCCCGGTCGGCACGGCGATCAGGAACGTCATGAACGAGAAGAACGGCAGGTTGACCGCGCCCGTGACGTACATGTGGTGCGCCCACACCGCGACCGACAGGGCCGCGATCAGCAGCGTCGCGCTGACCAGGCCGATGTAGCCGAACACGGGCTTCCTGCTGAAGACCGGCAGCACCTCGGTGATGATGCCGAAGAACGGCAACGCGATGATGTAGACCTCGGGGTGACCGAAGAACCAGAACAGGTGCTGCCAGAGCATGGCTCCGCCGGTGGCGGCATCGAAGATGTGCGCTCCGAGCACCCGGTCCGCCTCGAGCACCAGCAGGGCCGCCGCGAGGATCGGGAACACGATCAGCACCAGGATCGACGTCACCAGGATGTTCCAGGTGAAGATCGGCATCCGGAACATGGTCATGCCCGGTGCGCGCATGCAGATGATCGTGGTGACGAAGTTGACCGAGCCCAGGACGGTGCCGATGCCGGCCAGGTAGAAGCCCATGATCCACAGGTCACCCCCGGCTCCCGGCGAGTTGACGGCGTCACTCAGCGGGACGTACGCGAACCAGCCGAAGCTGGCCGCTCCCTGTGGGGTCAGGAACCCCGAGCAGGCCATCAGCCCACCGAACAGGTAGAGCCAGTAGGAGAACATGTTGAGCCGCGGGAAGGCGACGTCGGGAGCACCGATCTGCAGCGGCATGATCGCGTTGGCGAAGCCGGCGAACAGCGGGGTCGCGAACAGCAGCAGCATGATCGCGCCGTGCATGGTGAAGAACTGGTTGTACGTCTCGTAGGACAGGAACTGCAGACCGGGGAAGGCCAGCTCCGCGCGGATGGCCAGGGCGAGCACGCCGCCGAAGGCGAAGAAGCCCAGCGACGTGACGAAGTAGAGGTTGCCGATCACCTTGTGATCGGTCGTGGTCATCCACTTCCAGACCTTGGTGCCGAGCTCCCGGGTCGGTTCGGCGACCTCGGTTCCGGTCACCGTGCGCTGCATCGTGGTCATCGGGTCTGCCCCTCACCGGCCGGGCCGTATTGGTTCGCGTTGACGGGGCCGGTGGCCTTACCGGTCTGGCCCTTCGCCTTCAGCGTGTTCAGGTACGCGGTGTACTCGGCCTCGCTCACCACGTGGACGTTGAACAGCATGGCCGAGTGGTAGGTGCCACACAGCTCCGCGCACTTGCCCGCGAACACGCCCTCCTTGGTGGGCGTGGTCTGGAACGAGTTGGCACGACCGGGGACGACGTCCATCTTCTGGTAGAAGGCCGGGATCCAGAAGGAGTGGATGACGTCGGGTGACCGGAGGTCGAACTGGACCCGCTGGCCGACCGGCAGGTACAGGTCGGGCGTCTTGTTGATGGTGCCGGCGTTCCAGACGTCGGTCCCGACCTCGGGGTTGTCGGCGGACTCGTAGTTGAAGGTCCACGACCACTTCTGGCCGACGACCTCGACGGTGACGGCCGGGTCGGGGTCCCGCTCCAGCACCTTGTTCTGCGCGATGACGGTGAAGTAGAACAGCACGCCGATGATCACGAACGGGACGATGGTGTACATGATCTCCATCGGCAGGTTGTAGCGGTTCTGCCGGGGCAGCAGGTTCGCCCGCCGCCGGTACCGCAGCACCGCCCAACCGATCAGACCCCAGACCAGGATGCCGACGGCACCCGCCGCGATCCAGGTGCCGATCCACAGATCGCCGATCGGGATGGCGTTGCTGCTGGCCGGCTCGGGCAGACCCAACCGCTGGAACTCGTTGGTGGTGTCCTGAATGGAGCAGGAAGCCAGGAAAAGCATGCCCAGGCCACCGGCGACCGCTGCCGGTCGCCGTACCCGCTGCCATCGAGCTGACGGGCGTGACCGCCGCATCAGCTCAGGCATCTCCGCGCCACCCACATCGCGCCTTTCGTCGGTTTGAGCTGGGAGTCCCGGCCGGTCCCCGACGACGTACCGACGACGATGCGGGGACGAGGGTCGCGGGGGGAGCCAGTCCTCTTGGGAAACCATAACGCAGGAGATCGCCGACGACGGTGGCAGAGGGTCCCCTCGGTCGCTGGTGGCGACGCACTGGCTGCGACGGGTGGTGGACACGTGGTTGGTTCTGTCCGGAGGCGGGACTCAGAGGCACCCCGACCCGTCCGGCTGCACCGCTGGACGGTCCGATCGAGCCCGGGAACGACGAAGCTCCCCGACCCGGATCACGGGGCAGGGAGCTTCGAGACCGTTCGGCGCGGTGCGCCGAACGGGAGGACTCAGTGGAAGCTGTCGCCGCAGGCGCAGGATCCGGTGGCGTTCGGGTTGTCGATCGTGAAGCCCTGCTTCTCGATCGTGTCCACGAAGTCGATGGTGGCGCCCATCAGGTAGGGCGCGCTCATCCGGTCGGTGACCACGTTGACCCCGCCGAAGTCGGCGACGATGTCCCCGTCGAGGCTGCGCTCGTCGAAGAACAGCTGGTAGCGCAGTCCCGAGCAGCCGCCGGGCTGCACCGCGATCCGCAGGGCCAGGTCGTCGCGACCCTCGCCCTCGAGCAGCGCCTTGACCTTGCCGGCGGCACCCTCGCTGAGGATGACTCCGTCCGAGACGGGGGTGGTGCTCTGGTCGATTGCCGTCATATCACTCTCCACAGGGTGGGAACTTGCTGGTCTGGGGTGAGCCGGCCCGCGAAGAGCTGACGTCATCCACGTCATCAGTCTAGACCGCTCCCACGAGGGCCGGAAGATCGTGTGGTAGGGGTCACCAGCGCCAGCTGCGCGCCACCCGGACGGCGGCTCGGGCGACCTCGTCGGCGGTGAGGTCGCCACCGGTCGGGCGGTCCAGGCTGGAGACCCGGATCGGGTACGCGGCCTCGATCCCCATCGTCCGCATCTCGCGAGCCCCGATCAGGACCTCGCCGGCCACGATCACGCACGGTGCGAGACGGTCGGCGGCGACCTGGGCAGCAGCGGCCACCACGCCCCCGCCCCGCGACGCGAAGTCGAAGACCCCGCACCCCGACACGACCAGGTCGGGCCGAGCGGACACGTCGGCCAGCCCGAGCTCAGGCCCGGTCACCAGCCGTCCACCGAGGGCGAGCACGACCCAGCCGAGGCCGCCGCAGGCGCCGGCTCCGGGCTCGGCGGCCCGGCCGGGAGCGACGAGCTCGGTGAGTCGTTCCAGCGCGGCGTCCGCCGCCAGCAGCAGCGCCGCGTCCTCCCCCGCCGCCCGGCCGCGGCGGGACGTGATGCCGCGCAACCCCAGGAGCAGGGCCTCTCGTTCCGGCGCGGGCACCACCCCGATCAGCTCGGTGCCACCCAACAGCTCCCGGGCGGCGTCGAGGTCCACCCCGGTCAGTCCGGTCAGCCCAGCCACTCCGGCGTCCAGCGGCCCGCCGTGCCCACGGGCGCCGAGACCAGCCAGCAGGCCCGCTCCGGCGTCGTGCACGTCGATGCCGGTCAGGTCGACCAGCAGCCGTCCCGGACGCTCGCGCGTCACAAGGGTGGCGATCGCCCGGCCGAGCAGCAGGGAGCCGGCCTCGTACGGGATCGGGCTCCCCGCGGCGGGTTGCCCGCCCGGGCTCGCCACCCGCAGCACGGCAGTCCCGCGGCCGGTCGACCACTCGACCGGCAGCCCGTCCCAGACTGCGCTCTGGACCTCGGCGCCCCATCGGTCGGCTGTCGCCTCCACGAACCCGTGACCCGCCTCCCCCACCGGACGGAGCTCGGCTCCGGGCCAACCCGTGGCGAGGGCGCGAGCGGCCTGGGCGGAGGTGAGAGCACCCATCCGGTCGGGGCAGATCAGCACGTGCACGGCAGGCATCCTGTCATCGGAGTGAGTGGCGCCGACACAGTCGCCGGTCCACAGTCGGTCGACTGTCGGTGGTCGGTGGGAGGTTCGTCGGCATGGACTGGACGACCTCCCTGGCCGAGCAGATCGACTGGCACTGGCGGAACCAGGCCCGACCCCGGTTGGACGGGCTGACCGACCCGGAGTACCTGTGGGAACCGGTGGCGGACTGCTGGAACATCCGCCCCCGCGCGGAGGCGGTGGCCATGCCCGTGGGCACCGGCGACGCCGTCATCGACTTCGATCTGCCCGAGCCGTCCCCGCCCCCGGTGACCACGATCGCCTGGCGACTGGCCCACGTGATCGTCGGGGTGCTGGGCGATCGCAACGCCCGCTACTTCGACGGCCCGCCGGTGTCGTACCAGGAGTTCGACTACCCGGACTCGGCCGAGCGGTCGCTGGCTCTGCTCGACGCCTACTACGACCGCTGGATCAACGGCGTTCGTGCCCTCAGCCCGGAGGCACTCGTGGCCCCGTGCGGCGAGCCCGGGTTCGAGACCTCACCGATGGCCGACCTGGTGCTGCACATCCACCGCGAGCTGATCCACCACCTCGCCGAGATCGCCCTGCTCCGGGACCTCTACCTGCGGGCCTGAGGCGACTCAGGCCAGTGCGTCCAGGGCGGTCTTGGACTCGGCGTCCAGCTCGATCTCGACGACGGCGAGGTTCTCCTCCAAGTGGGCCGGCGACGACGTCCCCGGGATGAGCAGCACGTTGCTCCCGCGGGTCAGCGTCCACGCCAGCACCGTCTGCGCCGGCGTGTGGCCGAGCCGCTGCGCCGCTGCCTGCACCTCCGGGTGGTTCAGCACCGGGTTCTTCGCCCGGAACGCGGACCCCAGCGGGAAGTACGGCACGAAGGCGATCCCGTAGTCGGCACACAGGTCGAGCACCGGTTGCGACCCGCGCTCCAGCAGGTTGTACGGATTCTGCACGCACACCACGTCGGTGCGCTTCAGCGCGTGCTCCAGGTGTTCCACGGTGATCTCGCTCAAACCGATGCCGGCGATCAGCCCGTCCGCCCTGGCCTGGATCATGGCGCTCAGCTGGTCGTCGAACTTCTGGTCCGGACCCGGGCTGTCCGTCAACCGGAGGTTCACCGCCGCCAGCCGCTCGGTCTGGAGGCTGCGAAGGTTCTCCTCGATGCCCTGCCGCAGGTCCGCCGGAGCGTCCCAGGGGAGCCAGCCGCCCTTGGCGTCGCGTCGGGCACCGACCTTGGAGACCAGGGCCAGGTTGTCGGCGTACGGGTGCAGTGCTTCGTGGATCAGCTCGTTGGAGACGTCGGGCCCGTAGTACTGCGCGGTGTCGATGTGGTTGACCCCGGCTTCCACCGCCCGTCGCAGCACCGCCAGCGCCTGCTCGCGGTCGCGGGGCGGGCCCTTCACGCCCGGTCCGGGCAGCTGCATCGCGCCGAAGCCGACACGGGAGACCTCGTACGGGCCGAGGGGGAACAGTTCCATGATCACGACCCTAGTCGCGCCCGAAAGCGGCTCAGAAGCGCTCGACCAGGTGCTCGCGACCGGCGGGGGCTCCTACGTCTCCGGCCAGAAGTCGTCGGCCACCACGAGCGTGACCGTGACGTGCCGGTCACCGGCCTTCAGTTCGGGATCAGACCCTCGTCGCTCTCACTGAGCAGGGCGCGCACCTCGTCCAACGACGCGTCCACGTCGGGCAGGATCAGGTCGGAATCGGCGATCTCCTCGTCGGGGACCGGCTGACCGAGCGCGCGCACCTGATCGTGCAGGCGTCGCAGCGCCTCTGCCAGCCGCTCCTGGTCGCCGGCACCGACAGCGGCCTCGACGGCGTCGTCCAGCGAGTTCAGTGCGGTGTGCGCGTCGCCGTCGATCCGCCACTGGCCCTCACTCAGGATGCGGACGATCATCGCAGGTCCCCCTGGTTGGGCTGCGGGGCCGCGGGTGGCGGCGCGAACGTCTGGTTCTGCACCGGCTGGGCGACGGGGGCCTGCCCGGTGCCCTCGATGGCCTGCGGCGCGCCCGACGGGCCGGCACCCAGCTGCGCCTTCATCCGGCTCAGCTCGTCCTCGACCTCCGACGTCGACGCGAGCTGCTCCAGCTCGCGGGTGATGTCGTCCTTGGCCGTCCCCGTCGGGTCGTCCAGGGCACCGGACGCGAGCAGCTCGTCGATCGCACCCGCTCGTGCCTGCATCTGCTGGGTCTTGTCCTCGGCCCGCTGGATGGCCAGACCGACGTCACCCATCTCCTCGCTGATGCCGGAGAACGCCTCGTTGATGCGCGTCTGGGCCTCGGCGGCGGAGTAGGTCGCCTTGATGGTCTCCTTGCGCGTGCGGAAGGAGTCGACCTTGGCCTGCAGCCGCTGGCTGGCCCGGGTGAGCTTCTCCTCCTCGCCCTGCAGCTGCGCGTGCTGGACCTGCAGGTCGCTGAGCTGCTGCTGGACGCCGGACCGGCGGGTCAGGGCCTCGCGGGCCAGGTCCTCGCGACCGACCTCCAGCGCCTTCTGCGCCTGCTGGGTGAGCTTCTCGACCTGCGTGTTCAGGCCGTTGGCCTGCAGCTCCACCCGCTTGCGACTCGTCGCGACGTCGGCCACGCCACGCCGGACCTTCTGCAGCAGCTCGAGCTGGCGCTGGTAGGAGTAGTCCAGCGTCTCTCGCGGATCCTCGAACTTGTCCAGGGCCTTGTCCGTCTTGGCCCGGAAAATCAATGACATTCGCTGGAAGATGCCGGCCATCGTGTCCTCAACTGGTCCCTTCGGAGTCCCCGGACCGTGCGCCCGGAGCGGTCGTGCACAGGGTTCTACCGTATCCCCGCCGCCGAAACTCCAACACCGAACCGGCCGTGGGATTCGAGATCGCGGGTATCCCCTGACAGAATCCAGGGACGACCACCCTCGTCACCCAGCCCGGTGGCCATCCCAGCCAGGGTGCTCACCGGACGCACCATCGAGAGGCAGCAGTGGCACTCTTCCGTCGGAACACGTCGCAGGACCCGGAGCCGGAGCCCGACGACGCGCTCACCAGCACGACCTCCGAGTCCGGACGGAAGAAGGCCGGCCCCACCCCGTCCCGCAAGGAAGCCGAAGCACTGCGGCGCCAGCGGGTGCACAAGCAGCTGACGCCGAAGGAGGCCCGCAAGGAGGCCTCCGCGAAGAACCGGGTGGAGCGGATGCGGACGCTGAACGCCCGCGAGGCCACCCCGGAGAAGGCGCTGATGCGGGACTACATCGACGCCCGCTTCAGCGTCGGGGAGTTCCTCCTCCCCTCGCTGGTGATCATCCTCGCTCTCAGCTTCTTGAACTCGGTCTGGCCGGCCATGACGCTGTTCGCCACGATCACGATGTACGTCTACATCCTCGCCGTCCTGGTCGACGGCTTCCTGATGTGGCGGGGGTTCAAGCGGGTGCTGGCCGACCGCCTGCCGCGGGTGTCCCCCAAGGGTCTGCTGATGTACGGGATGAACCGGATGATCCAGATCCGCCGGTTCCGGATCCCGGCCCCGCGGATCAAGCGCGGCGACACGTACTAGT
>CAWARE010000024.1:0-145122 GCA_963784345.1 uncultured Actinomycetota bacterium | reverse complement strand
AGAAGAAGCGCAAGGAAGCAGCGGAGAACAAGGCCGAGCTGGCTCGGATCAAGGAGCTCGGCTACGAGCCCGGCACCAGCAACCCCCGCGACATCGCCAGCAGATCCTGAAGAACAAGTACGGCTACGGCAACGACCAGTACCAGTGCTTCAACAACATCATCATCCGCGAGAGCAACTGGGACATCAACGCCACCAACCCGTCCTCGGGCGCGTACGGCATCCCGCAGTCCCTGCCGGGCACCAAGATGGCCAGCATCGGCGACGACTGGCGGACCAACCCGGCCACCCAGATCACCTGGGGCATCGAGTACATGAAGGACCGCTACGGCTCGCCGTGCTCCGCCTGGGGGTTCAAGTCCTCCCACGGTTGGTACTGAGCTCAGTCTCTGGTGACCGAGGCGGGATGGTGGCGGCGGGCTCTCACCATGAATCGACGCCCGGACAACCATCCGCCCTCGCAAGCTCGGGCTCCCGCCAGGCCCGTCCACGTCCGGGCATCGACCCACAGTGAGAGCCCGCCTCCAGCGGTCTCTGCGGTCACCGCCGCCGGCTCAGGACCGACCGCGGAAGGTGCTGGACTGGCTGCCTGCTTACCGGTGCGGCCACATCCGAACGCGCACCGTCTGATCCGGCCGCCTTCGGATTCGGGTCAGCGGGGGAGGCCGAGGGCTTCGTAGAGGCGGCTGGGTGCGCCGCCCAGCTCGAGGGAGGCCATCGTGCGGTCCACCGACCGCTGGGACGGCCAGACGTGCACGACCAGCAGGTTGAGGGTCACCGCCGCACCGAACAGCACCAGGTAGAACCCGCCGTACGTGACGAAGGACAGCGCCAGGGCGATCAGCATCGGCAGCTCGGCCACGCTCATCCTCCGGAACAGGGCCGCCTGGTAGGACAGCCGCGACCGGGCGATCGTGTCCGCCGCCGACAGACCACGGGGCAGCACCACCGTCCGGTAGCCGAAGGTCCGCAGCACCACCTCGCCGACCAGCCCCAGGGCCACGACGGCGATCACGAAGGGCCACGGGGTGGGGTCGGTCAGGGTGTCACCCAGGACGAACCACATGGCGACCACGATGATCACCGGGGCGGCCAGCAGCGCCCCGACCATGACCCGCAGCTGGCGGAGGTGGTTCGCCCCGGAGGCCGGGGCCGTCGACGACGAGCTCAAGCGGTCGGCGCCTTCGTCATCGCCAGCACGTCGAGAGCCGCGTCGAGCTGCTCCTCGGTCAGCTTGCCGTCGGCCACGAAGCCGGAGTCGATCACCACCTGGCGGATGGTCTTGTCCTCCTTGAGCGCCTTCTTGGCCACCGCCGCGGCGTTCTCGTAGCCGATGTAGCGGTTCAGTGGGGTGACGATCGACGGCGAGGACTCGGCCAGCTGGCGGCAGTGGTCGACGTTGGCCACGATGCCGTCCACGCAGCGGTCGGCCAGCAACCGGGAGACGTTGGCGATCAGGCGGATCGACTCCAGCAGGTTGCGGGCGATCACCGGCAGCATCACGTTCAGCTCGAAGTTGCCGGCCGCGCCGGCGAAGGCCACCGTCGCGTCGTTGCCGATCACCTGGGCGGCCACCATGTGGGTGGCCTCGCAGAGCACCGGGTTCACCTTGCCCGGCATGATCGAGGAGCCCGGCTGCAGATCCGGCAGCGCGATCTCGCCGAGGCCGGCGCGCGGGCCCGAGCCCATCCAGCGCAGGTCGTTGGCGATCTTGTTCAGGCTGACCGCGATGGTCCGCAAGGCGCCGGACGCCTCGACCAGACCGTCGCGGGCACCCTGGGCCTCGAAGTGGTTGCGCGCCTCGGTCAGCGGCAGCCCGGTCTGCTCGGCGATCAGGCCGATGACGGCGGCGGCGAAGCCGGGCGGGGTGTTGATGCCGGTGCCGACGGCGGTGCCGCCCAACGGCAGCTCGGCGACCCGGGGGAGTGCGGCCTGGACGCGCTCGATGCCGTAGCGGACCTGGGCGGCGTAGCCGCCGAACTCCTGGCCGAGGGTGACCGGGGTGGCGTCCATCAGGTGGGTGCGACCGCTCTTCACCACCTCGGCGAACTCGGCGGCCTTGCCCTCCAAGGACGTGGCCAAGTGGTCCAGTGCGGGGATGAGCGTGTTGGCCAGGCTGTCGGTGGCGGCGATGTGGATCGCGCTGGGGAACACGTCGTTGCTGGACTGCGAGGCGTTGACGTGGTCGTTCGGGTGCACGTCGGCGCCGGCGATGGCGGTGGCCAGGGAGGAGATGACCTCGTTGGTGTTCATGTTCGACGACGTCCCCGACCCGGTCTGGAACACGTCGATCGGGAACTCGCCGTCGTGCTCGTTGCCGGCCACGGAGGTGGCGGCGGCGGCGATCGCCCCGGCGGTGGCGGCCGGGAGCACCCCGAGGTCGGCGTTGACGGTGGCGGCGGCCCCCTTGATCAGACCGAGGGCCCGGATCAGCGACGGGTCGATCGGCACACCGGAGATCGGGAAGTTCTCGACCGCCCGTTGCGTCTGCGCCTTGTAGAGAGCGGCGGCGGGCACCCGCACCTCGCCCATGGTGTCGTGCTCGATCCGGAAGTCGTCGTCGGCCATGGCGGTCATTGTGGCGCACCCGGACGACTGGTCCGCACGTGAACCCGTGTGACGTCCCACGTCACAGCTGACGGAAACCTGCGGCTCGTGGCCGCGACACGCCGACGGGAACCGGTTTCCGGTGGCGCGAGATGCGCTTTTCCGTCACTCTCGCCGGTCAGGTGGCCGCGCGGACGGTGTAGATCACGTACGCGATCCGGTGCCGCCCCCGCTGGACGACGTGATGCTCCTCCCGGGTCGACGGCGAGAGAGCCTCGAGCCGGGTCCGGAGCCCGGCGTGCGCCCCCTGGCACCAGATGGCCAGCACCCCGCCGGGGGTGAGGCGGCCGACGGCGGACCGCAGCACGTCGGCGCCGTAGAGGGCGGCGTTCTCGGCGTGGATGAGGAAGTCCGGCCCGTTGTCGACGTCGAGCAGGATGACGTCCCACGGTCCGGTCGGGCCGGGTGGCTCCACCCCGGCCCGCGACGTGAGCGGTGGCTCGTGATCCGGCTGTCCGGGCGCAGCGCCACCTGGTGTCCCGGCCCCCGCGCCGGGCTCCACGGCCGTCAGCACCGTCACGACGTCCGCCACCCACAGGCGTACGCGGGGGTCGCGGGCGAGGCGGCCGAGTTGCGGGGTCACGCCCTCGTACGCCCAGCCGACGAGCGCCTCCTCGAGCTCGACCACGTCGACCGTCGCAGCCCGCTCCGCCAGCACCGCCTCGGCGGTGAAGCCGAGACCGAGACCGCCGACCAGCACCCGGGCTCCCGGCCAGGCGAGGGCGGCCAGGGCCCGTTCGGACCCGGTCTCGGCGCTGTCCATGGCGAAGGCGCCGTTCACGATCAGCTCGTCGACGGTCTCCTCGTCGACCGTCCGCCGGCGCAGCACCACCTCGCCGCGCGGTCCGGTCCGGCGCGCGAGGGTCAGCGGTGGCTCGTCCACGCGGGCAGTATGCCCCGGCGGCCCGGCACTATCGTGACGTCATGACCAGGGGTCCGCGCGCCCGGCTGCGCCGGTTGCCCCCGCTGGCCTGGGTGCTGGCCGTGGCGGCGGTGGTGACCGGCCTGGTCGCCGCGCTGGGCGGCTTCGCGCCGGCTCGGGACGTCGGGCGACCGGCGGTGGCCGGCGAGCAGGTCCTCACCAGCCGCTGGCTGATCCAGGTGGACCGCGCCGCCCTCGTGGACGTGGGCGCCGGAGATCCGGAGCCGCGGATCCGGGTCTGGCTGCGCACCGAGTTCGACGGCGACGAGACCCTCTGCTGCCTGCTCGACGGCATGCTCGAGGTCCGGTACGCGGGACAGGCGCTGACCAGGATCTGGTCGTCGGAGGAGGATCCGCGCAGCCTGCTGGGCTTCGACCCCCAGGTCCAGGTCAGCCGGGTGCTGGACTTCCCGCTCGACCAGCCGGTGCCCGGCAGCCCGCCGGACGAGGTGGAGGTGCTGATCCGAGACGAGCGGCCACCGCGGAGTCTCATTCTCACCGACTGGGAGCTGGGCTCGGCGGTGGCCGGGGTGGTCCTCGCCTGCCCGGACGAGCGGGCCGCCCGGTGAGTCCTGGGGGGCCTTTCGGTCGCGCTGCGGCTCAGGAGCGCGATGCGAGCGGCCCGCCCGCGATCGGGCCGCGCCGGCCGCGCCTGCGCCGCGCTGGCCGCGCCGGCCGCGATCCGGTCTGCTGTCGGTGGCGGTCGCCCTCGGTCTCGTGGCGCTGCTGACCCTCACCGCACCCGATCTGGCGACACCGCCTCGGCAGTGGACGAACGTCTCCGTCGGCGAGCGGGGCACGCTCCGGGACAAGGAGGTGACGGTCACCTCGGTCCGCACGACCGCGGCGCTGGAGCTGCGGCAGCAGGTCCTCACCTCGACCGGGGTCTTCGTGGTCGTCGGCGTCGAGGCCGACGCCCTGATCACCCCGATCTACTTCGGACGGGTGCACCTGGAGACCCGTGCCGGGTCGCGCTACGACCCTCGGTCGGAGTGGATCGAGGCCCAGCCGCCGATGCTGCAACCCGGGTTCACCGTGACCGGCAGCTGGGTCTTCGAGGTGCCCGCCGAGCGGGTGGCCGGCGCCCGCCTGCTGGTGGAGAACGAGTCGCGCGAGTTCGACGGCTTCGACCAGGGTCTGCGGTTCGACCTGGCTCTCGACGGCGCCACCCCCCGACCGGGTGCGCTGCGTCTCGATCCTTCGGTCATCACGGTGACCCGGTGACCGGCTCCCGGGTGACCGGCTCCCGGAGACGGCAGGGAGCCGTCGCCCTCTGCCTCGCAGCGGTGCTGTTCGCCGTCGGGGTCGGGCTGGCCCAGACCGAGTCGATCCTGCGGTTCCGGCGACCGTCGGTCGACCAGAGCCTGGGCCCGAACGAGGCGGCGGTGGTGGAAGGCGTCAGCTACCGGTTGACCCGGTTCGACCATGGTGCCGATCTCCCGCTGAAGCAGTCGTTGCGGCAGCCCCAGGGCACCGCTGTGGTCGAGGCGCTGCCCGGGGCGGAGCTGGTCCTGGTGGTGCTGAGCGTGGAGATCGAAGACCCCGGACGGTCAGCGGAGACCGTCTTCTGCGACCTGTCGCTGACCGACCGGACGGGCCGCACCTGGCGGGGCGACGGCACCATCGGCTACCGGGTGGACGCGCCCGAGAACGGCTCCTGCTCCGGCGGCGACCCGGCACCTCGGCCGGGGCAGCCGTACGACGTGGCCACGGTGTTCCAGCTGCCGGCCGGCGCGGTCGACGACGTCACCGTCCGGGCGCGGCTGTCGGGTGGTCAGGTCCCGTGGCTGCTGGAGCTGCGCCCTCGGTGAGGTCGGTGCGCATCGTGCGGCGAGCAGCCGCCGCGTAGAGAGCCACGGCGACCGTCGTGAACACGGCACCGATCACCAGCTCCTCGGCCCAGGACCAGGCCAGGGCCACGTACGGGTCACGTGGGCCGAGCAACCGGGCCAGACTCAGCTCGCCCCACGAGCGGAGCGTGCCGACGGCGGTGGCCACCACCAGGTAGGCGGCCAGGAACGCGGGACCGGTGGCCCAGAGCAGCCGGAAGGCCCGCAGCACGGGCAGGTACTTGGTCCGCAGGTCACCGGTCAGCAGCAGACCGGTCCGGTGCAGCAGCGAGCCCCAGGGTCCCGTCGCCCCGCGGCCGGGCAGCCGGTCGAGGACGGTCCCGTCGGCCACCGGCCGCGCGTCCACCTCGCGCCAGCCGAACACGACGGTCGCCAGCGCCAACCAGACCAGCGGCAGCAGCACCGCCTGGGCCAGCCCGGGTAGGAGCGTGCCCACCAGCCAGCCGACCAGGGAGTGCAGCGCCTCCGGCAGGGTCAGGGCGAACGGCAGCTGCAGATCGGGCAGGATCGCGAGGAACCCGTACCACCCGCCGACGAGGCCCTGCCAGACCGCGCGCGACGCCGCCCAGCCGACCACCTGGCGCAGCAGGGCCAGCGCGGCCAGCGCCGAGGCGAAGGTCCACACCCCCTCGAGCACCACCCCGAGCAGCAGCCACGGCCGCCGCCGCCGGCGCCGGGTCACGGCGGCGACGACCTGACGCAGCAGCCAGGCCCCGACAGCGAGTCCGAGGTAGAGCTGCCACCACCGCAGATTCACCGACCACTGGTCCGGACCCGCGCCGCCGTTGACCGCGATGTTGGCCGCGAACAGGGCGTAGACCTCGTCCTCGACCAGTCCCCACAGGGCGTAGACCGCCAGGAAGGGACCGATGGCCAGCGCCGCCACGTCCAGGGCGGTCTCCCGGTCCTGCGGCGGCCGGCACAGCCACAGCATCAAGACCAGCGCCCCCACCTGGGCCAGCACCGCGAGCACGAAGGCGAGCGTGGCCAGGATCTGGTGGCCCGGCCCCAGCAGGACCGAGAGCCGCAGACCGAGCAGGTGCAGGGCGAACCCGACGACGTACGTGGTGATCAGCGGCAGCAACCGGCTCCACCACAGGGCGGCCGCGTCCGAGACGAGACGGATCCCTTCGGTCGCGGAGCGCATGGCGCATTCTCACCCGGCCGGTGCGGCACGCCACCTCCGGCGGTCCGTTCCGCCGGCGTGTTCGCCGCCGACGGGCACAATGGCCCGGTGGCGCGCAACAAGAAGCCGGCGAACAGCGGGGACATGGTCCGCACCCTGCTGGTCATCCTGGTTCCGGTGGTGATCATCACCGTCTTCTTCAGTCGGTACCTCAGCGACTACCCGGTGCAGACGGTGGACTGGCAGCCGGTGCTGGCCCAGGCGCGGGACCAGGCGCCGTACCCGGTGCTGGCCCCGAAGGGGCTGCCCACCAGCTGGCGGGCGACCCAGGTCACCTGGGTGGCGACGGGGCAGCCGCACCTGAACGACCAGGCGTCGGTGCGCAACCTGTGGCAGCTCGGGTACCTCGACCCCAACGACATCTTCATCTCGCTGAACCAGGGTGACGCCCAACCCGAGAACTTCATCAGCGACACCACCCGCGACGGCGTGGTGGACGGTCGCAGCGCCGTCGGGGACCAGAGCTGGGTCCGTTACCTCAGTGCTGACGAGCGCACCCGGTCGCTGGTCTGGAGCACACCGGAGGTGACGACGATCGTGGTGGGGGACACCACGTACGAGGCTCTCGAGGCCTTCGCCGGCACGCTCAGTGCGACCTGAGCCGCGGCGCGGAGCGGTGGAACGGCACTGCTGAGCCGGCCGAACCGAGCAGCACGCCGACCCGGCGAGGACCCCGCAGCTGGCGCTGGTCCACCGCGGTGAGCTCGTCGGCCACCCGCTGGTGGTCACGGTCGACGGCGAGGTCGGCGCCGGGTCGCCAAGGCGTCCGGACGCGGTGGTGAGCGGGGGACAACGCGGCGATCAGCAGGGCAACGGCAGCGACGACGATCAGGATTCCGGTCATGGCAAGAATCTTGCCTCCATCGAATCCCTGCCAACAGTGGCACGATAGTCACTACCCAAAAGATTTCTGCCAGTACGCTGGCAGCATGAGTCTGCACAGCGTGAGCGTGATCGTGCTGGAGCCGATCGCGGTCTTCGAGTTCGGGCTGGCGGTCGAGGTCTTCGGGGTCGACCGGACCGACGAGGGGATCGCACCCTTCGACTTCCGGGTCTGCGGACTCGAGCCGGGCGTCCCGCTCGACACCAAGAACGCGGACGGGTTCACCATCACCCCGCAGCTGGGTCTGGACAGCGTCCGGGGCACCGACCTGGTGATCGTGGCGGCCACCCTGCCGCGCCCGGACGACGGCTACCCGCCGCAGGTCCTCGAGATCCTCCGGCAGGCGCACGCGGACGGGGCGACGATCCTCAGCCTGTGCTCGGGCTCGTTCATCCTGGGCTCGGCGGGACTGCTGGACGGTCGCCGCTGCACGACCCACTGGAAGTACGCCGAGGACATGCAGCGTCGCTTCCCGTCGGCCGAGGTCGACCCCCGGGTGCTGTTCGTCGACGACGACCGGATCGTCACCAGTGCCGGCACGGCGGCCGGCATCGACGCCAGCCTGTACCTGGTCCGCAAGGAGCTCGGGACGGCGGTGGCCACCACGATCGCCCGCCGGATGGTGGTGCCGCCGCAGCGCGACGGCGGTCAGCAGCAGTACGTGGACATCCCCATCCCCGCGTGCCGGGCGGACAGCCTCGGCGGGCTGCTGACCTGGGTCCTGGAGCACCTGGACGGCGAGCACACGGCGGCGTCCCTGGCGGCGCGGGCGATGATGAGCGAGCGGACGTTCGCCCGGCGGTTCGCCGCCGAGACCGGTGCCACCCCGCACAAGTGGCTGACCCAGCAGCGCATCCTGGCGGCCCGCAGCCTGCTGGAGGAGAGCGACCTGCCCGTGGAGCAGATCGCGAGCCGGGTGGGCTTCAACTCCCCGGTGGTGCTGCGGGAGCACTTCCGGCGCACCATCGGCGTCTCGCCGAGCGACTACCGCCGCCGCTTCGGGACGGTGACCGAGCTGGGCGCCTGACTGTCGTCGACCCCTGCTCCGCGTCTGCCTTGACCCGGCTCCGTATCGGGACCGCGCCGTCTGGGCCGGTCAGGAGGTGGGTTTGGCGGCAGCCTGCTTCGGCTCCCGGTTCATCCACCACCGCTTGATGATCAGAGCACCGAGGATCCAGGTGCCCAGCGCGGTGATCAGCCAGACCACCAACGGGGTGACGAGCCAGGCGGTCAGGCCGCGGATCTGCACGCCGCCGGGGAAGAGGGTGGCCACGAACAGGGCCAGCAACGTGGACACCAGACCGATGCCACCGAGGATGGCGGAGGCGTACTTGCGGGCGACGTTGAACACGAACGGGGCGAGCAGGCCCTGGGCGGCCGCGAACACCACGACGGTCACCACGAAACCGGCCGGCTGCACGGTGACGCCGTCGATGAACTGAGCCGCCACGAGGAGGGCCAGAGCCGCCGAGACCAGGCTGATGGCGACGGAGAGCAGGAAGCGGATCACGGACGTCTCCTCGGGACCGAGTGGGTCTTCATCCTGACACCCACCGGCCCGACGCGGGGCGGATCAGGTCCGCGCCGCGTCGATCTTGGCCTGGGCACCGTCGAGCCAGCGCTGGCACACCTGCGCCAGTCGCTCGCCGCGCTCCCAGAGCGCGAGCGACTCGTCCAGCGGCACGCCGCCGGACTCGAGCTGGGTGACCACCTCGATCAGCTGCGCCCGGGCCGTCTCGTAGCTCAGGCCCGACAGGTCCTCGGCGGTCTCGTCGTCTTCGGTCTCCGCCTCCGGGGTGTGATCACTCACAGGGGTGCTCCTTCCTCGCGGACGACGACCTCACGCACGTCGACTCGCAGCTGACCATCGTGCAGGTACGCCAGCAGGGGCTGACCGACCTCGACCTCGCCGGCCGAGTCGACCGCGTGACCCTCGTCGTCGACCACGATCGCGTACCCGCGCTCGAGCGTGGCCTTCGGGGACATGGCGCGGACCCGGGCCAGCGCGTGCTCGACGCCGGTCACCTCCTGCCGCAACCGACCACGCAGGGCTCGTTCGGAGCGGCCGCGCAGCTCGGTCAGCTCCGTGGCCCGGAGGGCGAAGCTGGCGCCCGGGTCGGCCAGCACCGGACGCGCCCGGGTGTGGCTGAGCCAGTCCCGCTCCCGGCGGACCAGCGTCTCCACGCCGCGGCGGAGACGGGCTCGGGCCTGCTGCACCCGCTCCTGCTCCTCGGTGACGTCGGGCACCACCCGCTTGGCCGCGTCGGTGGGGGTGGAGGCTCGCAGGTCGGCCACCAGATCCAGGATCGGCAGGTCGCTCTCGTGACCGATGGCGCTCACCACCGGCGTACGGCTCGCGAACACCGCGCGGACCAGTCCCTCGTCGGAGAACGGCAGCAGGTCCTCCAACGAGCCGCCCCCGCGGGCGATCACGATCACCTCGACGTCGGGATCGCGGTCCAGGGCGGTCAGGGCCAGCATCACCTGCTCGGCGGCGTCGCGGCCCTGGGTCAGCGCGTACCGGGTCGTGATCTGCACCGCCGGCCACCGTCGGCGCGCGTTCTCGACGACATCCCGCTCGGCGGCGCTGCCCTCCCCGGTGATCAGACCGACGGCGCGGGGGAGGAACGGCAGCGTCTTCTTGTGGTGCCGCTCGAACAGCCCCTCCGCCTGCAGCAGCCGCTTGGTCTGCTCCAGCCGGGCCAGCAGCTGGCCCTCGCCGATGGGGGTGATGGAGTCGCAGTAGAAGGAGAAGCGACCGTTCTGCTCGTAGTAGGAGGGCTTCAGCCGGGCCACCACCGTGGCCCCCTCGGTCAGCGGGGCGGCCGCGGCTTCCAGGGTGGCGGGGGAGAGGGTGACCGAGGCGGAGACGTTCGCGAGCTTGTCGCGCATGGTCACGAAGACCGTGCGGCTGCCGGCCCGACGGTTGATCTCGATCACCTGGGCCTCGACCCAGACGGCCCCCAGTCGGTCGATCCAGCCGCGCACCGCCGACGTGACGACCCGCAACGGCTGCGGGTGGTCCGGCGACGAGTCCAGGGGCACGGGCGGAAGGCTACTGGGCTGCACCGACACCCGAGCTGTCAGCGTCGGTGGTCGCTCGGTCGACCACCCGCGCTGACAACTCGGCGTCCGGGGCGGCACCTAGACTGGCGGCATGGCTGACAAGCGAGTGGTGGTGGCTGCGCCCCGGGGGTACTGCGCCGGGGTGGATCGGGCCGTCATCACGGTCGAGAAGGCCCTGGACACCTACGGAGCGCCGGTCTACGTGCGCAAGCAGATCGTGCACAACCGGCACGTGGTCGAGAACCTGCAGGACCGCGGCGCGATCTTCGTCGAGGAGCTCGAGGAGGTTCCCCCGGGCGCGACGGTGGTCTTCTCGGCCCACGGCGTCTCGCCGGCCGTGCACGCGGAGGCGGCCGACCGCCAGCTCAAGACGATCGACGCGACCTGCCCGCTGGTGACCAAGGTGCACCACGAGGCCCGCCGGTTCGCCCGCGAGGACCGGGAGATCCTGCTGATCGGCCACGCCGGTCACGAGGAGGTCGAGGGCACCGCCGGTGAGGCGCCGGAGCACGTCACCCTGGTCGAGTCGCCCGAGCACGTCGCCGACGTCCAGGTGAAGGACCCGAGCAAGGTGGCCTGGCTCAGCCAGACCACCCTGAGTGTGGACGAGACGCTGGCCACCGTGGCCAAGCTGCGCGAGAAGTTCCCGTTGCTGATCGACCCGCCCAGCGACGACATCTGCTACGCCACCCAGAACCGGCAGCTCGCGGTGAAGCAGATCGCGGCGGGTAGCGACCTGGTGATCGTGGTCGGCTCGGCCAACTCCTCCAACTCCGTACGGCTGGTCGAGGTCGCCCTGGAGGCGGGGGCCAAGGCCTCCTACCGGGTCGACAACGCCGGTGAGATCGACGAGTCGTGGCTCGAGGGCGTGTCCTCGGTCGGGGTCACCAGCGGCGCCTCTGTGCCGGACGACCTGGTCCGTGGAGTCCTCGACCTGCTCGAGGCGCGCGGGTTCCCGCAGGCCACCGAGGAGCGGCTGACCGAGGAGAACCTGGTCTTCGCGCTGCCGCCGGAGCTGCGTCGGGACCTGCGCAAGGGCGCCGTCAACGACTGACCCTCTCCTCGGTCGACGGCTGAACCTCTGGTCGAGGGTCAACCGCCGATCGTTAGGTCGACGTTGTAAACCGCTGATACCGTGCTCGCGCGTCCGGTCGGGGGATCTCGATCGGCGAGTTGCCACCGAAACCGGGTCAGGAGTCCACCGTGTCCACCTCGCCGACACCGCGCCGTCTGCTGACGGGTCTGGCGACCGCGGCCGTGGCGCTGGGACTGATCGGGATGCCGGTGGTGGCGTTCGCCGAGCCGACCCCCACCCCGATCGCGAAGCCGGCCGCCACCTCGTCGCCGACCCCGCGCAGCACCCCCACCGACACCGCGACGACCAGCGCCCCGGTCTCGACGTCACCCAGCCCGTCGGAGTCCCCGTCGTCGGAGACCCCGTCGTCGCAGACCCCGTCGTCGGAGAGCGCAGCACCGTCGCCGTCCGAGTCGGCGTCCGGGTCTCCGAGCGAGTCCGAGTCCTCGGCGGCCAGCCCCTCGCCAGCGGCGGAGTCGCCCAGCCCGGAGCCGACCGGGGCCCGGATGGGCGGGGACGCGCTCGCCGTGCCCGGTCCGACCGAGTCGGCGGCGCCCGCCTCGGAGCTGGCCGCGCAGGCAGTGGTCGGTCCGAGCATCGCCCTGGCCAAGGCGGCCCGCCCGACCCGGGTCTCCCGCGTCGGCGAGGTGGTCACCTACACGTTCCGGGCCACCAACGACGGCAGCGTCCCGCTGACCGACGTGCGGATCACCGACGAGCTCGAGGGTCTCAGTGCCCTGTCCTGTTCCTCGAGCGGAGCCGAGCTGGCGCCCGGTGCTGCCCTGTCCTGCTCCGCGACCCTCACCGTCACCCAGGCGGTCCTCGACTTCGGCGACCTCTTCAACTTCGCCACCGTCTTCGGGAGCTTCCCCGTGCCGGAGGCGCCCGATGACTACGTGGGCGCCAACGCAGCGACCCGTGTCACCGTGGACCAGTCACCGTCCATCGCCCTGAAGGCGTCCGTCAGCCCCACCGGCACGGCCGACCGCGGGGACCGGCTGCGCTACACCGGCACGGCCACCAACACCGGCAACGTCACGCTGACCGCGGCCCGGATCACCAGCAGCCTCAGCGCCCTCGATCTCGACTGCGACCCGTCGTCCCGCGCGACCCTGGCGCCAGGCGCCAGCGTCAGCTGCGCCGGCAGCTACCGGGTGTCGGCCGCCGACGCCCGGCGCGGTCGGGTCAGCACCGAGCTGACCGCTCGGGCCGAACGACCGTTCGGCGACACCTCAGCCAGCTCCGACGACGTGACCGACGACGTGCGACTCCGTGTCGCGGTCACCAAGCCGGCGGCGACTGCCGACCACGGGCTGGCCGACACCGGTGGTCCGGCGCTGCCTCTGGGTCTGGCTGGTCTGGCCGCTGTCGGCGGTGGGCTGGTCCTGCTCCGCCGCTCGCGTCGGGTCTGATCCCACGCACCGGTCCCGCGTCAGGACGACCGAGCCTGGCCGTCGTCCTCGATCGTGAGGCCGGTGTCCTCCACCAGCTCGAACAGCTCGGGATCGGCACGCCGCAGCTCGTCGGACTCCGGCAGCTCGGACCGTCGGCGGGAGCGCCGCTGGCGGCCCACCATCGGCTCCACCTGCACCGCGTCCTCGACCAGCTCGGGCGCCTGGATCTGGCGTACGGGGTCATCGACAGTGGTCAGCGCCTTGAGGTCGGCGTTGCTGACCTTGAGGTCGGTGAGCTGCCGCGCCTTGACCAGCACCCGGCCCTCCATGGTGGCGATGGTCTCGTTGTAGGCGATCACCGACGCCCGGACGGCGCGACCGAGCTTGTCGAAGCGGCTGCCCAGGGTGGCCAGGCGGTCGTGCAGCTCCCGGCCCAGCTGCAGCACCTCGGCGGCGTTCTCGGCCAGCTTGGCCTGCTTCCACCCGTACGCCACCGCGCGCAGCAAGGCGATCAGCGTGGTCGGGGTGGCCAGCACCACATCCCGCTCCGCCGCGTACGCGTGCAGGTCGGGCAGGATCGCGAAGGCCTCGGCGGCCAGCGCCTCGCTGGGCATGAACAGCACCACGAACTCCGGCGTGCCGGCGCCGGCCTGCCAGTAGCGCTTGCCGCCGAGCTGGTCGACGTGGGTCCGGACGTTCTGCGCGAACCGGGTCATCGCCTCCTCGCGGGTGCGGGGGTCCTCGGTCTCCTGGGCGTCCAGGAACGCCGACAACGGCACCTTGGCGTCGACGTAGACGAACTTGCCCTCGGCCAGGTCCACCCGCAGGTCGGGGCGGATGATGCGGCCGTCGGCGGTGTCGGTGTGCTGGAGGACGAAGTCGCAGTGCTCGACCATGCCGGCCAGCTCGACCACCCGCTGCAGCTGCAGCTCGCCCCAGGCGCCGCGGACCTGCGGCTTGCGCAGCGCCGTGGTGAGAGCGCGGGTCTCCCGGCGCAGCTGCTCGCCGGTCTGCTGCACGGTCTGCACCTGGCTGCGCAGGTCGGCCGCGATGGCCACCCGCTCCTTCTCCACCTCGGTCAGCCGGTCGTGGAAGCGGTGCAACGTGTCCTTGACGGGACCCAGCAGTGCCTCGGTGGCCTTCAGGCGGCTCTCGGCCTGGGCGTCGGCGGTGAGGCTCTGGCGGTCGATCGTCTCCGACGACATCACCTTGAACTGGGCCAGCATCTGCTCCCGGTCCGCCGCCAGCGCCCGGGCGTGCTCGACCGCGGCGTCCCGCTCCGCCTCGGCCCGGGCCACGGCCGCGGACACCTCGGCCGCCTCCGCCTGGGCGGCGGACGCCAGCGCCCGGGCCTCGGCGACGTCGGTCCGAGACTGCGCGGACTCCGCCCGCACCTGTGCCGTCTCGGCCCGGGCCTGGGCGGCCTCGGTCCGGGCCTGCGCCACGTAGGCCTCCTGGCGGGCCCCGTCGGCGTCCCCCCGGGCCGACTCCGTCTGCTGACCGGCGCGGGTGACCAGCACGGCGACGGCGTACCCGCCGGCCCCGCCGAGGATCACGCCGGCAACCAGCGCGACCGTGGTGGTGATGTCCATGGGCGCGATCCTGCACGGTGCCACCGACAATCCTTCGGACCTCGCCCGGCGCGCGCCCTCAGCCGCGTCTTCGGCGGCGGACCGCGGCGACGCCGGCGGCGAACAACCCGACGCCCAGCAGCAGGAAGGAGGCGGACAGCGTGAGCCACTTCGCGGCGGTGAAGACCGGGGCCAGCTCGGCCAGCAGCTGGGTGCGGGCGGGATAGCGGGCCACGACGGTGGCGGTGCAGACGTTCTCGGCGTAGTCGAGCAGCACCACCAGCACCGGCAGCAGCGCGATCCGCCGCCAGGGGCTGCCCGGGGCGGTCGCCCGTGCCCAGACCCAGGCCAGCCCGGTCAGCAGGAAGATCCCGTACGCCAGCGGCCAGACCACGTCGAAGGTGACCCGGGCCCGCACGTACGCGGCCCGGCCGGCCTCGCCCCACGCCTCGGCGGCCGCGTACAGGTCCTCGGCGGCGTACCAGCGCTCGGTGTCGGGCGCGGGAGCGAGTGAGGTGTAGAAGGTCCCGGCCGCGGCCTGAGCCGGCAGCACGAGCGCGATGAAGCCGGCGAACAGGGCCAGACCGGCCAGAGCCACCCACCACCTCACCCGACGGGCCAGGACGTCAGCGACCCGGTCCAGCAGTGGCAGCGGTCCGGGGCTCACCGACGCATCCTAGGGTGGCGCCGATGAGCGACTCCCTGGATCACGTCCGCGACCTGGCCGCCTTCGTGACGGAGTCGCCGACCTCCTTCCACGCGGCTGCGGAGGGCTCCCGGCGGCTGGTGGCGGCCGGCTTCGCACCGGTCGACGAGCGCTCCGCCTTCGACGGCGGACCCGGCGCGTACGTGCTCGTCCGGGACGGCGCCCTGCTCGCCTGGCGGATCCCCACCGGAGCGGGACCGACCACCCCGTACCGGATCGTCGGCGCGCACACCGACTCGCCCGGGTTCGTGCTGAAGCCGCGTCCCGACATCGGTACGGCGGGGTGGCAGCAGCTGGGGATGGAGATCTACGGCGGTCCGCTGCTCAACTCCTGGCTCGACCGCGAGCTCGGACTGGCCGGCCGGGTGGTCCTGGCCGGCGGGGAGCAGCGGCTGGTGCGCACCGGCGCGATCATGCGCATCCCCCAGCTCGCCATCCACCTGGACCGGTCCGCCAACGAGGACGGGGTGAAGCTCGACCGGCAGCAGCACACCGCCCCGGTCTGGAGCGTCCACCGACCCGATCTGACCATCATGGAGCAGATCGCCGAGCTCGCCGGCTGCGAGGTCGGGGAGATCGACGGCTCGGACCTGTCGGCGTACGCGACGACACCGCCGGAGGTGTTCGGACCGACGAGTGAGTTCCTGGCCTCGGGTCGGCTGGACAACCTGAGCAGCGTGCACGCGGCCCTGACCGCGCTGGTCGCCACGCCCGACAGCGACCTGATCACCGTGGTGGCCGCCTTCGACCACGAGGAGATCGGCAGCGAGTCACGCTCCGGAGCCGCCGGCCCGGTGCTCGCCGACGTGCTGAGCCGCCTCTCCGGCTCGTTGGGCGCCACCCCCGACGAGCACCACCGGGCCCTGGCCGACTCGGTCTGCCTGTCGGCCGACACCGGCCACGCCGTGCACCCGAACTACGTCCAGCGGCACGACCCGGCCAACCGGCCGCTGCTGAACTCGGGCCCGCTGCTCAAGATCAACGCCAACCAGCGGTACGCCACCGACGCTGTCGGGGCGGCGCTGTGGCGGCGGGCCTGCCGGGAGGCGGGAGTGTCGACCCAGGAGTTCGTCTCCAACAACGCCGTCCCCTGCGGCAGCACCATCGGACCGCTGACCGCTACCCGGCTGGGGATCCGCACGGTCGACGTGGGCATCCCGCTGCTGTCCATGCACTCGGCCCGGGAGCTGGCCGGCGTGGCCGACCCGCTCGCCCTGAGCCGGGGGATCGGCGCCTTCTTCGTCTCCGTCTGAGGCCGAGCGAGCCACGATCCTGGCGGGAGCCCCTCGCGGACGCCCATATGCTTGTCCGTCGTGGCACTCACCATCGGCATCGTCGGTCTCCCCAACGCGGGCAAGTCGACCCTCTTCAACGCACTGACCCGCAACGACGTCTTGGCGGCGAACTACCCGTTCGCCACGATCGAGCCCAACGTCGGGGTGGTCGGCGTCCCCGACCCGCGGCTGGCGGTGCTGGCCGAGCTGTTCTCCTCCGAGCGCGTGGTGCCGGCCACCGTGAGCTTCGTCGACATCGCCGGCATCGTCCGCGGCGCCAGCCAGGGGGAGGGGATGGGCAACGCGTTCCTGTCCCACATCCGCGAGGCGGAGGCGATCTGCCAGGTCACCCGGGTGTTCGAGGATCCCGACGTCACCCACGTCGACGGCAAGGTCAACCCCGGTAGCGACATCGAGACCATCTCCACCGAGCTGATCCTGGCCGACCTGCAGACGCTGGAGCGGGCGCTGCCGCGGCTGGAGAAGGAAGCCCGGATCAACAAGGACAAGCTGGCCACGGTGCAGGCGCTCAAGGAGGCGCAGGCGGTGCTGGACAGCGGCCGGACGGTGTTCGCCGCCGGCCTGGACCTGGCCCCGCTGCGCGAGCTGTTCCTGCTCACCGCCAAGCCGTTCATCTACGTCTTCAACTGCGACTCCGACGAGCTGGCCGACGAGGCCCTGCTGGACCGGATGCGGGAGCTGGTGGCGCCGGCCGAGGCGATCTTCCTGGACGCCAAGATCGAGTCCGAGCTGGTCGAGATGGAGCCGGAGGAAGCGCGCGAGCTGCTGGCCGAGATGGACGTGGCCGAGCCAGGTCTGGACGTGCTCGCCCGGGTCGGTTTCGACACCCTCGGTCTGCAGACCTACCTGACCGCCGGTCCCAAGGAGTCCCGCGCCTGGACCATCCCCAAGGGCGCCACCGCCCCCGAGGCGGCCGGGGTCATCCACACCGACTTCCAGAAGGGCTTCATCAAGGCCGAGGTCGTCTCCTACGACGACCTGGTCGACGCCGGCTCGATGCAGACGGCCAAGTCGCGCGGCAAGGTGCGGCTCGAGGGCAAGGACTACGTGATGGCTGACGGTGACGTGGTGGAGTTCCGCTTCAACGTCTGAGGCGGCGGTCGAGAAGTGACAGTGCCGTCTTGGCAGGCCGCACGGCTCGTTGGGGCGCCTCGAATGTCGGTATAACGGAGGACGATCTCAGTTATCTGAGAACTGAGGCGCCGATCCTCGCCCCGATCTTCCGGTCGGACGGTCAGGCGCGGCTCCTCTCGACCCTGTTGCTCACCGGCGACGAGCTGAGCATCACCGATCTGGCCTGTCGGGCTGGTCTGGCCTACCCGACCGCGCACCGCGAGGTGGCCCGACTGCTGGACGCCGGCATCGTGAGCGAGCGGCAGGTCGGACGTTCGCGGCTGATCCGCGCCAGCTCCGACAGCCCGCTGGCGGGCCCCTTGCGGGCGATTCTCATGGTCGCGACCGGCCCGGCTGTGATGCCGGCCGAGGAGCTCGGCCGCATCGGTGGCATCCACGCGGCGTTCCTCTACGGGTCGTCGTCGGGGTTCCTGGACAACGTACGGAGCGGCCCAGCGGTGGTCGTGATCGGGGAGCTGCCGTGGCTCTGACTCCACTCACCCGCGTCCAGCAAGCCACAGTCGTCGCGCTGGTCGAGGCGCGACGTCTCGATGCGGTCACCAGCGACCTGCCTCGCGCAGCCTCGTTCCGTCGAGAACGACGCGCACTCGTCAGCCGATCGAGTAGACGATGCCGTGCCCTCGCGCCGCGGCGTCTTCGGTGAACGCTCGAGCAACACCGAGGAAGTGCTCCAGATACTCCCGGTCGCTCTCCCGCTGACTCTCGTCGGCGTAGCGAAGACCGGCCGAGTGCTGCCGGACATCGGCGCTTCCCACCGAGGCGAGGTCACGCGCGATCTGCGGGATCTGCTGGCAGCCGAGCACACCGATGTGCGGGATGTAGCCCTGCTCGTACCCCTCTGGGTAGGTGACGTCTCCAGCCACCAGGTCGTAGCCCGGTCGACGAATCAGCGTTCCGTCCGACGAGAACAGTGCCTGCATGCGCCACCAGGCCTTGTCCAGGCTGGTGTTCGTCCAGCCGGGGAGGTTGTGGCGCTGGTCTGCGCGCCGGATGACGGGCCAGGGATCGTCGGTGGCCTCGATGACTTCGTCGCGGCTGACAGCCCAGCCGTAGTAGCGAATTCCCATGCAGCAGAAGGTGGCAGCGAGGTCTGACAGTTCGGAGACAACCGGCCAGACGACGTTCGGCTGCCTGTGGCAGTCTGCCGCTGTGACCCTGCCTCGCCCTGAGATCGACCCCGACGGCCTGCTCGAGTACTCGGTCGTGTTCACCGACCGCTCCCTGAACCACATGTCGCAGCGGTTCGTCGGCGTGATGCAGGACATCATCGATGTCCTCACGACGACCTACCGCGCGGAGACGGTCGCGGTCGTCCCCGGCGGTGGCACGTACGGGATGGAGGCGGTGGCCCGGCAGCTGGCCACCGGCAAACGCTGTCTGGTGGTGCGCAACGGGCTGTTCTCCTACCGCTGGTCGGCGATCTTCGACGCAGGATCGATCCCCGCCGAGTCCACCGTGTGCCGGGCCCGTCAGGTCGCGGACGAGGCGCAGGCGCCGTGGACGCCGGCGCCGGTCGACGAGGTGGTGGCCACCATCGAGGAGCAGCGACCCGAGCTCGTGATCGCCGCCCACGTGGAGACCGCGGCCGGCATCCTGCTGCCCGACGACTACGTCCGCGCTGTCGCTGCGGCCACGCACGCCGTCGGCGGGTTGATGGTGCTGGACTGCATCGCCTCCGGTGCCCTGTGGGTGGACATGGCCGACCTCGGTGTCGACGTGCTGCTCAGCGCACCGCAGAAGGGGTGGAGCGGCACGCCGTGCGCGGGCTACGTCATGTTGAGTGCGGCCGGCCGGGAGCGGGTGCTGGCGACGACCTCGACCAGCTTCGCGGTCGATCTGCAGAAGTGGCTGACCATCACCGAGGCCTACACAGCGGGGCAGACGCCCTACCACGCCACCCTGCCGACCGACGGCCTCGCGCACAACGCAGCGGTGATGCTGGAGACCCGCGACCTCGGTCTGGAGAAGCTCCGGGCGGCCCAGATCCAGCTCGGCACCCGGGTCCGCGCCGTGCTCGCCGACCGTGGCTTCCCGTCCGTCGCCGCGCCGGAGTTCGCCGCCCCCAGCGTGGTGGTGGCCTACACCGACGACCCCGAGATCCGGACCGGCGCCAAGCTCAAGCCACACGGTCTGCAGATCGCCGCCGGGGTGCCGCTGATGTGCGGCGAGCGAGACGACTACTCGAGCTTCCGGGTGGGTCTGTTCGGTCTCGACAAGCTCACCGACGTGGACGGCACGGTGGCGCGGCTCGCAGCCAGGCTCTGACCACCCGGTCTGGGCGCCGGAGTGGGTGGTCGGTCACGCCGGCGCCCGCCGCTTAGGTGGCGATCTGTCACCGACATCGGTGGGCATCATCCACTCAGTGCGGTCCGGCGTCAGGACGTCGATGCTGACACGGCTCGTAGGCATCATATGGTGGCATGATTGATGCATGCGGACCACGATCAACCTTGACGACGAATTGGTGCGAGTTGCTTCTGAGCTGACCGGTCGGAGTGAGAAGAGTGCGCTCGTCAGGCTCGGTCTCGAGGCGTTGATCGTGCGCGAGTCCTCGCGGCGACTGGCTGCTCTGGGTGGCACAGATCCCGAAGCATCCGCTCCGCCGCGGGGCCTTGCCGACCGATGATCCTGGTCGACACGGCGGTCTGGATCGACCACCTTCACGCCGCTGAGTCGCGATTGGAGTCACTCCTGCTGGACGCTGACGTGTGCGTCCACCCGATGATCGTCGGCGAGCTGGCTCTGGGTTCGCTACGGAACAGGTCGGCGGTGCTCGCGCTGATGCGGCATCTGCCTGAGGCTCCGACGGCGACGCACCATGAGGTTCTCCACTTCGTCGATACCCACAGTCTTCACGGAACGGGACTGAGCCTGGTCGATGCTCACTTGCTGGCGGCGCTCAAACTCAGCGAGACGGATCGGCTGTGGACGCGCGATCGGCGATTGAGGCAGGCCGCAGAGCGACTCGACGTCCTGGCCGACCACCTGACCTGACCGCTCAGTCGAGGCAGAACTCGTTGCCCTCCGGGTCGGCCATCGTGATGAAGCCGTTCTCCATCGGGGGCTGCGGCTCGATCCGGTAGAGCTTGGTGGCGCCCAGGGCCAGAAGGCGATCGCACTCGGCCTCCAGCACGGCCATCCGCTTCCCGCCGGCCAGCCCGACCGCGTTGCGGACGTCGAGGTGCAGCCGGTTCTTGGCCGTCTTGGCCTCCGGAACCTGCTGGAGGAAGATGCGGGGGCCCACGCCGTCGGGGTCGACGATCGCCGAGCGGGAGTTCCACAGCTCCTCGGGCACGCCGAACGCGGTCAACGCCTCGTCCCAGGTCGCGAAGCCCTCGGGTGGGGCCTCCACCACGTAACCCAGGGCCGCGGCCCAGAAGTCCGCCAGCGCCCGCGGATCGGTGGCATCGAAGGTGATCTGGATAGTCTTCGCCATGCCCTCACCGTGACACGAGGGTCTGACACCGAGAAGAGGGGACCGAGCAGGTGCTGGTGCTGCTGCCGCCCTCGGAGACCAAGCGCCCGGGCGGTCGACGGGTGCCGCTGGCGCTGGATCGGCTGGCTCTGCCCGCGCTGACGCCTCAGCGCGAAGCGACGATCGGCGCCCTCGTCGCGCTGGCCCAGGACCCCGTCGAGGCCGCTCGGGTGCTGAAGCTGAGTCCGCGCCAGCTCGCCGACGTCGCCACCAACGCGACCCTGCGGACCGGGCCGACCCTGCCGGCGGTCGACCGCTACACGGGCGTGCTCTACGACGCCCTCGACGCCGGCTCACTGGATGCGGCCGGCCGGCGCTGGCTCGGTCGGCACGCCCTCCTCCACGCCGCCGCCTTCGGACCGGTGGGCGCGCTCGACCGGATCCCGGCCTACCGGTTGGGCCCAGCGACGACACTTCCCGGTCTCCCGCCGCTGCGCCGGGTCTGGGCGGACGCCGTCGCCGACGCTCTGCAGACCAGGGGAGAGCCGTTCGTCCTGGACCTGCGCTCGGAGGCGTACGTGGCGCTGGGTCCGGTGCCGGGTTCGGTGCCGTCCGCCTACGTCCGGGTCGTCACCACCTCCGACGACGGCACCGTGCGGGCTCTCAACCACTTCAACAAGACGGCCAAGGGCCGGTTCGTCCGCGCCCTGGCTCAGTCCCGCCCGGCCGTCCGATCGCTCAGTGGTCTGCTGCGGTGGGCCCGGTCCGTCGACCTCTCCCTGACCCCCGCCGCGAACGGGGAGCTGCTGCTGCACACCAGGCTGTCGTCGCCATGACCTACGCTCCTGCCATGAGTCTCACCGGCGGCTGGGCGCGGTTGGCCCGCGCCGGCGTGTTCGGTGGGACGTCGCTGTTCCTGGCCACGGCTGGCCACGTGCTCGGCGGCGGCACGCTCCCCGGCGCCGGTCTGCTGGCGCTGACAGCTGTCGGTCTCGGCCTGCTGGCCGTCACGTTGACGGCGCGCCGGCTGCGGTTCGGGGTGCTGCTGGTCGCTCTCGGAGTGGAGCAGCTGCTGCTGCACCTGCTGTTCCACGCCTCCACCACGGCCATGACCTGCGCTTCGGTCGTGATGCCCGGACACGCCATGACCGGATCCGCCGTGTGCGGAACTGGTGCGGCGACCACGGCTGGGTGGCCGATGCTGCTCGGTCACCTGCTCGCGGTGCTGGCCACGGCCTGGTTGCTCGCCCGCGGCGAGCAGTGGCTGTGGTCGGTGGCCGACCGGATCCACCGCTGCACAGGCACGGCGGCGGCCCGGGTCCGTCGCCCTCGTCCAGCAGCGGTGCCCGTCGTCGCAGCGTTCCTGGTCCGCACCCGCTGGGTGCTCGCCGGCCCCCGTGCGCCCCCGGTCCTGATCTGACCTCCTTCGGTGCCGTCCCGGCGCCGCGGCGCCCGCTGGGCGCCTGTTCCCGTACGCCCGCTGTGGCGTCGTCAGATCACTTCCGCCAAAGGACTTTCACGATGAACCTCTTCCTCCTCCGCCCGGCTGCCCGCCGCCGGCGGTCCCTGCTCGTCGTGGCCGGACTGGCCACCGCCGGCCTCACCCTGCTGCCGGCCGCCACCGCCTCCGCCCACGTCCGCGTCACCCCGGACAACCCGACCAGCGGAGCCTTCAGCGCGCTGACGTTCCGGGTCCCCAACGAGTCCGAGACCGCCGGCACGGTGAAGCTCACTGTCGACCTGCCGAAGGACACCCCGTTCCTGTACGTCAGCACCAAGCCGGTCCCCGGGTGGACCGCGGTCGCCACCACGTCGAAGCTGGCGAAACCGGTGGAGTCGTACGGGACGACGCTCACCAAAGCGGTCAGCCAGGTCACCTGGACCGCCGACAAGGGCGTCGCCATCGGCCCCGGGCAGTACCAGGAGTTCTCGATCTCGGTCGGACCGCTCCCGGCAGCGGGCACCATCGCCCTGCCCACGACCCAGACCTACAGCGACGGGGAGGTCGTCGCCTGGGACCAGCCGACCCCGGAGTCCGGCGAGGAGCCGGAACACCCAGCCCCCGAGCTCGTCGTCACGGCCGCAGCAGCCGGGACCGACGACCACGGCGGCGCCTCCGCCGACCCGTCGGCCACCCCCGCTGCAGGTGACGCCACCACGGCCGCCTCGGCATCGTCGGCCGACCCGGTCGCTCGGACGCTCGGCGGCGTCGGTCTGGTCGCCGGTCTCGTCGCTCTGGTGCTCGCCGCGCTGGTCTGGCGGCGCGGTTCTGGTTCGGTGCCGCGCCCGTGACCGGCCGAGAACCGGGTCGGCCACGGCTCTGGGCCGCGGTTCTCCTGGCGGCTGTGCTCTTCACCCTGTTCGGCACGCCGCAGACCGCGGCTGCTCACAATGCCCTGGTCTCCACCTCCCCGGGGGATGGCAAGACCGTCGCCAAGCCACCGACCTCGATCGTGCTGACCTTCAACGAGCCGGCGATCAGGACCGGGACCAAGATGCTGGTCACCGGACCTGAGGGTGTGTCGGCGGTCGTGGGCGACCCGAAGCTGGTCGACAACACCGTGGAGCAGGACCTGGCGCCCGGGCTGCCGGCGGGGGAGTACGAGGTGGAGTGGCGAGTCACCTCGGCCGACGGTCATCCGATCAACGGGGGATTCACCTTCACCGTGCGCACGGGGACGGTTCCGGATCCCAGCCCCACTCCCTCGGCGTCCGCCAGCACCGCGTCGACGACGGCCTCCCCGACGCCGACGGCGAGTGACGCACCGCCCAGCGTCACGCCGCCGTCGGCCCAGCCGGCGGACGACTCGTCGGCTCCTCGGTCAGGTTGGTGGTGGCTGCTCGCCGTGGTCCCGGTCGGGCTCGCCGCCGTCCTCGGCTGGCGGTTCAACCGCCGTCGCTGAGCGTCGGGCGACCCCGACACCAACCCGGACCCGGGCGCGCCGGTTCAGCCGGATGCGCTCGGGTCGCCGGTGCCCCGCTGCTCGATCAGCAGGTCGAGCTTGGCCTCCAGCCGCGCGACGGTGGCCCGCAGCTCCGCCTCCGAGGAGCTCACCGTCGAGACCCGGTCGACCAGCCAGGACGCGAAGGTGGCCGTCACGGTGCCGAGCAGCGCCACCCCGCCGATCATCAACGCGGCGGCCACCCAGCGACCGATCACGGTCACGGGGTAGGTGTCGCCGTACCCGACGGTCGTCATCGTGGTGGTGGCCCACCAGATCGCGTCGCCGAAGTTGACGATGGTGGCGCCCGGCGCGTGCCGTTCGGCGCTCAGCTCGGCCAGGGCACCGACGAAGGCGAGCAGCAGTGCACCGCCGACGACGTACGTCGCCACCCGTCCCTGGAGCCGGGTGGTGGCCCGCCGGTTGATCACACTCAGCAACGGGATCAGCCGGAGCAGCCGCAGCGGCCGCAGCAACGGCAGGGCGATCACGATCAGGTCCAGCCAGTGCCGGAGCACGAACCGGCGGCGGGAGTCCGCCAGCACCAGTCGGACCACGTAGTCGAGCACGAACAGCAGCCAGGTGATCCACGTCGTCCACCAGCACAGTGCTCCCAACCACCGAGGGAGGCCGGGGTGCAGGATCGGGATCGCGTACGCGGCCAGGAAGGCCAGCGCCGCGATCACCAGAGGCCACTCCGACAGCCGGTTCCAGCGCTCCCGCTGGGCGGCCCGTTGCTCCGGGGCGGCCCGGCGTTCGGGAGTGATGAGCCGCCCCGGGGTGCTCACGCCGTCTCCGGATGACGGTCCAGGTGCGCCAGCACCGCTGCGGCCAGCTCGTCGGGTCGTTCGTCGGGGATCCAGTGGGAGGCGCCGGCGAGCTCGACGAAGGTGAAGTCGCCGTCCACGAAGTCGCGGGTCCGCTCGGCGGCCTGCCGTCCCAGCGCGGCGTCGCCGTCGCTCCACACGTACAGGCTGGGGACGGTGACCCGCCCGGCACCCGGCGCCCCCGTCACCCGCATGGTGCGGTACCAGTTGACCGCTCCGGTGGCGGTGGTCCGGTCGCTGAGCAGCCGGCCCATGGCCGCCGGGTCCTCCGCCCCGCTGGCCGCGAACAGGCGCTGGGCCAGCCACCCACCGCCCGCACCGAGCAGGGTCTCCGGCAGCCAGGGCAGCTGGAACAGCAGCATGTACCACGACCGCAGCGCCTGCGGTCCCTTGAACGCCTCCCACAGCGCAGCCGGGTGCGGGGTGGAGGCGACCGAGACCGTCCGCACGCGGTCGGTGTGCCGGGAACCGAGGTACCAGGCGACAGCTCCGCCCCAGTCGTGTCCCAGCACGTCGAACCTGTCCCATCCGGCAGCGTCGGCCAGGGCCAGGACGTCGCCGGCCAGCTTGTCCATCGTGTACGCCGACACCTCGCCCGGCCGGGCGTGCTCGGAGTAGCCCCGCTGCTCGGGTGCGAGCACTTGCACGCCGGCCGCCGCCAGCCGGGCGGCCACCCGCTCCCAGCTGAGGGCGGTCTGCGGGAAGCCGTGCAGCGCGATCAGCTGCCGGCCGTCGGTCGGTCCCCACGCGTGGACGGCGAACTCGAGGCCGTCGTGGGCGAAGGTGGTCAGCGGTGCTGTCATCGCGGGCTCGTCTCGGTCGGATCGGTCACGGTGCTCGGATCAGTAGTAGTCGCGGATGTGGAACTGCCGGCCGCCGAACAGGGTGTCCCAGACCGTGTCCTGCTCCGGTCGGCCACCGTCCAGCAGACCGGCCCAGCGCAGGTTCGCGCATGATTGCACCCCGGCGTAGAGCAGGGCCAGACCCCGAGGGTGGAACGTGCGGTCGTCGGTGTGGTCCTCGGCCACGCAGCGGCCGACCCCCTCGGCGACCTCGAACCGGTACGCCCCAGCCGTCCGGTTCGTCCCGTCCGGTGCCACCTGGAACCCGAGCCGGGCGGACAGGAACCACGGGTAGCCGCGTCGGGACAGAGCGCCCGCGACGTCGATGATCGCCAGCATGTACGGGTCGCTGCCCACCGTCTCCCAGGTCTTGCCGGGCAGGAACTGCCGGATCACGTCGTCGCCGGAGGTGTCGATCTTGGTCCGCGGGGCGACCGACGAGAAGCTGCCGATGGTCCGGAGCAGACAGCGGTAGCCGTCGGCGGACAGGGCCAGCAGGTCCGACACCTCCACCGTGCCGCGCTCGTCGTAGTGCTGCCCGCGTTCCCAGGAGGCGTAGCCGATCACCCGGCCGTCGCCGTCCTCGGCCACCGTGATGCCGTCGAAGTCGTCCAGCAGCTCGGCGTCGGTGGTCGGGAAGGAGACCCCGCGTCGGCTCAGCGGCCCGTTCTGGGCTGCCGCCCAGGTGTCGTACACGGTCCGGACGGCGGGCAGGTCGCGCAGCTCGGCCCGCCGGCTGGTCACGCCGACCGGCGGTGTCACGGCGCTGAGGTCGGCGGTCGCCACCGCGACCGTCCGGTAGTCGCCGACCAGCTCGTAACCGAAGCGCCGGTAGATCCGGGCCGCCGTCGGGTAGAGCCCGGAGATCACCGCCCCCCGTTCCCGGGCGGTGTCGAGGGCGGCGGCGAACAGCGGCGACAGCGCGCCGCGGCCCCGGTCCTCCAGGGCCACGGTCACCCCCGCCACCCCGCAGGTCGGCACCGGGACCCCGCCGAACCACGAGTCGTACGCGCGGTCGGCGAGCCTGCCGACCAGCCGCTCCCCGGCGAACACCCCGTGGAACGTCCGCCCGGGCTGGTCCAGCGTGGCCGCTTCGGTCGGCGGCGAGGTCGGCATGCCGAACGCCTCGAAGCCGAGGGTGCGGGAGGCGTCGGCGTCGCTGCTCTCCAGCCGTCGGACGGTGAGCGGCTGGGTGGTCGGGGGATCGGTTGCCATGGCGCCATCATTTCGCGAGCGCTGTCGGCCGCACGGGTCTACCCTTCGGCCATGAACGCTGCACCGGCGGGGCGGCTTCCGACCGTCCCCGAGGACTGGGACACCGCGCTGGCCGTGGTCGCCCATCCCGACGACATCGAGTACGGCGCCGCTTCGGCGGTCGCCCGTTGGACGGCCCAGGGCAAGTCCATCAGCTACCTGCTGGCCAGTCGCGGCGAGGCCGGCATCGACGCCATCGACCCCGCCGACGCCGCCCCGCTGCGCGAGGCCGAGGAACGCGCCGGGGCGCGGGCCGTCGGCGTCGAGACGGTGGAGTTCCTCGACCACCGCGACGGGGTGATCGAGAACAGCGTCGGGCTCCGACGGGAGATCACCCGGGCCATCCGCACCCACCGTCCGCAGGTGCTGATCACCGGCAACTACGACGTCAAGATGTTCGGCGGGATGACCAACCAGGCCGACCACCGAGCCGTCGGTCTGGCCACCCTCGACGCTGCCCGGGACGCCGGCAACCGGTGGATCTTCCCGGAGCTGATCAGCGACGAGGGCCTGGAGCCGTGGGGTGGCATCCGCTGCATCCTGGTCGGCGGCTCTGCCACCCCCACCCACGGGGTCGACGTCACCGGGGAGCCGTTGCGGCTCGGCATCGAGTCGCTGCGGGCGCACGCTCAGTACACGACCGGGCTCGGCCGCGCCTCCTTCGACCCGGCGCCGTTCCTGACCTGGTTCGCCTCCGAGGGCGGTGCGGCCCTGGGGGTCACGTCGGCGGTGCTGTTCGACGTGCACTGGATCGTCCCGCCCGGCCCACCGCCCTGGGCCTGACCACCCGGCCCGCCACCCTGGCCTGACCTCTGCAGGCTGCCACCGCCGCCGCATAGGGTCGAGCCGTGCCTTCCAGTGATGCAGTTCCTTCCAGTGACGACGCCGGCTCCACCACCGCGACCCTCAGCCTGACCCGCCGCGAGGCCGAGCAGCGAGCCGCCACCATCGTGGTCGAGCACACCGATGTCACGCTCGATCTCACCGGCCACGGTCTGACCTTCGACGCGACCAGCGTCATCCGGTTCTCACTGGCCGACGGGGTCCGGTCCGGGGCGGAGACCTTCGTGGACTTCAAGGGTCAGCAGCTGGTCTCGGTCGAGCTGAACGAGACGGCGCTCGATCCCGCTACCTGGCAGCAGGGCCGGATCCCGCTGACCGGGCTGCAGCAGCACAACACCCTCCGGATCGTCGGCACGATGGCGTACTCCAGCGACGGGGAGGGACTGCACCGCCACACCGACCCGGCCGACCAGCGGACCTACCTCTACGCGATGTCGTTCCTGGCCGCGGCGCCACGCTGGTTCGGCTGCTTCGACCAGCCCGACCTGAAGTCCACGTACGCGCTCGACGTCACCGCGCCGGTGGACTGGACCGTGCTGGGCAACGGGCCCAGCACCGCTGTCGAACCGGGACGCTGGCAGATCCGCCCGACGGCACCGTTGTCGACCTACTTCGTGACGCTGGTGGCCGGACCGTACGCGTCCTGCTACCGCGAGCACGACGGGATCCGGCTCGGCTTCCACGCCCGCGCCTCGCTGTCGGCCTCGCTGGAGACGGAGGTGGGCGACCTCTTCGACGTGACCGCCGCATCCTTCGACTACTACCACCGGCTGTTCGGCGTCCGCTACCCGTTCGGTGAGTACCACCAGGCGTTCGTGCCGGACTTCAACGCCGGGGCGATGGAGAACCCGGGCTGCGTGACGCTGCGGGACCAGTACATCTACCGCGGCCGGGCCACCCGGACCGAACGGGCCTCGCGCGCCGGCACGGTGGCGCACGAGATGGCCCACATGTGGTTCGGCGACCTGGTCACCATGCGGTGGTGGGACGACCTGTGGCTGAACGAGTCGTTCGCCGAGTACGCCGCCCACCGCTGCTGCAGCGAGGGCACCCAGTACCCGCTGTGGACCGAGTTCGGCATCGTGCGCAAGGACTGGGGATCCGTCGCCGACCAGTCCCCGTCCACCCACCCGGTGGCCGGCAACGGGGCCGTGGACGCGGAGGCGGCCCTGCAGGACTTCGACGGGATCTCCTACGCCAAGGGCGCCTCGGTGCTCAAGCAGCTGGTCGCCCACCTGGGTGACGACGTCTTCCTGGCCGGCCTGCGCGACTACTTCACCACCCACGCGTACGGCAACGCCGCCCTCGCCGATCTGCTCGCCGCCTGGCAGCGGGCCGGAGCGAAGGATCTGGGGTCCTGGGCCGACGCCTGGCTGCGGACGTCGGGTCTGGACACCCTCACCATCGAGGACTCGTCGCTGGTCCGGCAGGCGCCGGTCGGCGCGGCCGTGGCCCGACCCCACACCATCGCGGTCGCCGCCGTCGGGCCGGACGGTCGGGAGGTCGGTCGCGAGCGGGTCACGATCACCGGCGAGCGGGTCGCCCTGGGCCTGGGCGGGGACGCCGGGACGGTGCTGGTGCCCGACGCCGACGACGACACCTGGGCCAAGATCCGGTTCCCGGCGGACTGGGCCACGATGGGGGCGCTGACCCCGCGGATAGAGCACCCCGCGACCCGGGTGGTGCTGGTGAACGCGTTCCGCGACGCCGTCCGCAGTGCCGAGGTCGACCCGGCCCTGGCCCTGGACACGCTGCTCGAGCTGGCCGCCGTGGACGACGAGGACGTCGTCGTCGCAGCGGTGCTGCGGTTCTCCAGCGAGGTGCTGGCCTCGACCTTCACCCCGGTGGAGCAACGGGCCGACCGCCTGGCTCGGGTCCATGCGACGGCGCGGATGGTCACCGACGCGGCGGGCGACGCGTCGGACCGTCAGCTGCTCGGCTTCCGGTACGCGGTGGCCAGCTGCGCCGACGCCGACCAGCTCCGCCGCTGGTTGGACGGCCGCGACCTCCCTCCCGGGCTGCCGCTGGACCCGGAGCTGACCTGGGCGGTGGTGGTGCGGTTGGCCGAGATCAGCGGCGACCCGAGCCCGATCGTGCTGGCCCTGCACCGCGACCCGTCGGCTTCCGGCAGCGTGCACGCCGCCCGCGCCCGGGCCTCGCTGCCCGACGCCGCTGCCAAGGAGACGGCGTGGCAGGTGCTGGTCGGGTCGTCGGAGACACCTGCCTCTGAGCTGTACGCGATGGCCAAGGGCTTCTTCCGGCCTGGGCAGACCGCCGTCACCGGCCCGTACGTCCAGCGGTTCTTCACCGAGATGCCCGCCACGGCGGAGTTCCGCAGCGGCTGGGCGCTCGGTCAGGTCGTCACCGACGCCTTCCCGCTCTCCCACACCACACCGGAGACTCTGGCGCTGGCGGAGGCGGCCCTCGCCGGCGACCTGCCCGCGGCCGTCCGCCGGTCGATGACCGACGGCACCGACGCGCTGCGGCGGGCGGTGACGTCGGTCGGACGGTTCGGGTGAGATTCCGACCGTGACCGCGACGGGGAGCGTCGAGACGCGGCTGATCCTGGTGCGGGGGAACTCGGCCAGCGGGAAGTCGAGTCTGGCCCGGTCGATCAGGGCCGCCCGGCCGCGGGGGATCGCCATCGTCGGCCAGGACCAGCTGCGGCGCGAGATCCTGCACGTCAACGAGGAACCGGGCAACCTGACGGTCGACTACCTGGACCTGACCGCCCGCTACGCCCTCGATCACGGGCTGCACGTGATCATGGAAGGCATCCTCTACGCCGACATCTACGCCCCGATGCTGACGCGGCTGCTGGCCGACCACCGCGGGATCAGCCGCTGCTACCGCTACGCGCTCGAGTTCGACGAGACCGTACGCCGGCACGCAGGCAAACCGCAGGCAGCCGAGTACGGAGCCGACAGGATGACTGGCTGGTTTCGGAGGGACGACCCGCTGCCCGGCGTCGACGAACAGAGCATCACCACGGGTGAGTCCCTGGCGGCAGCCACCGCACGGGTCCTGCACGACTGTGGCTGGACAGCAGTCGACCACTGAGACGATCCTCGGGACCCTAGATGCCTGGAATCCGTTGTGGACAAGCAGAACATCCAACCACCCTCTTGTTTTCGAACACATGTTCGAGTATGATCTGATCATGGAACCGGTCGTTCACGCAGGACCCGCAGGGTCGGCGTTGGCGGCTGCGGTGGATGGGGTCCGGACGGCTGTAGGGCATCTGATCAAGGTGGTCGACGACGGTGCCCTGGCCGATCTGGGCGCGGTGGGTTTGGTCGGGTTCTTGGCGGAGCTGGAGCAGGTCCGGAACCAGTGGCCGGTGGTGGATCGGGCGGCGATCCAGTTCGGCATCGAGCAGGGTGTGCCTGCCGCGTTGACGGAGCGGTCGATGACCCGGGTGCTGATGGCAGGGTTGCGGCTGTCGGTCGGGGAGGCGCACCGTCGGGTGAAGGCGGCGGAGCACCTGGCGGAGCGGCATGCGCTGACCGGGGAGGTGTTGTCACCGGTCCGGCCGGTGCTGGCGGACGCGCAGGCTGAGGGTGACGTCACGCCGGAGCAGGTGAGTCTGATTGACGGGGCGTTGCGGAAGGTCGACCACTGTGACCCCGCCGCCGTGGCGGCGGGGGAGACGCTGCTGGTGGAGGCTGCTGCGCAGCTCGGTCCGAAGGAACTGGGCGTGGTCGCGGCGCGGGTGGTGGATGCGATCGACCCGGACGGGGTGGCGCCGGTGGATGAGCGGGACCACCAGGAGCGGCGGTTCTTCCATCTGAAGCAACGTGGCGACGGCGCCTGGGCCGGGGACTTCCGATTGACACCGGAGCTCGGGCAGAAGCTCCAGGCCCTGCTGGATCCGTTGATGACGCCGAAGACGGCCCCCGTGGCGGGTGGGGACCGGGACCGCCGCAGCCGCGGGCAGCGGCGTCATGATGCGGTCGAGGACCTGATGGACCGGCTGCTCCGCAGCGATGAGCTCCCGGAGACCGGTGGAACGCCGACCACGCTGATCGTCGTCATGTCCTACGCCGATTACGTGACCCGGCAAGGGGTCGCGCGCCGTGGTGACGGGACCGCGGTGGCGGTGCCGGCCGCGTTGGCCCGGGCCGACCAGGCGGAGGTGGTGTGGTGCGCCACGACCTCGCAGGGGGCGGTGCTGGCGTTGGGCCGGACCCGGCGGATCGCGTCCCGGGCGCAGACGCTGGCGTTGATCGCCCGGGACGGTGGCTGCTCCTTCCCCGGCTGCGACACCTCGCCGTCGTGGTGCGAGCGGCATCACATCGTGGCCTGGCAGGACGGCGGCCCGACCGAACCTGGACAATCTGACCCTGGTCTGTCGTTACCACCACCGCCACTTCGAGACCGGCGGCTGGACCTGCCGACTCAACGCTGATGGTCTGCCGGTGTGGATCCCACCCAGATGGGTCGACCGACAACAACGACCGATCCTGCACCCCCGCATCATCCTGAACCACTGGAACCCCCAAGACCCCCTCGACCTCTGATCTGGGAGTCCGGGTTGGGAGGGGGCCATGATCGCGGCCATCAGCGTCAGGACACCGAGCGACCGTCGCAGAGCTACGCCTGCGGCGGCCGTTCCCATGCCATGGCCCCGCCGTCGACTGGCACCCGGCCTGGCTGCTCCCCTCACACGAACCGCATCGGCGGCGACTGGGTCCGGACACCGTTGTCACAGCCTCTCGCCGGTTCCCTCCGCCTGTCAGCGCCCCCGAAGAGCACCTGCCCGATAACGGTGTCGGACCGCCCGATCAGGCGAGAAACCTCTCGTGCCCCTTGCCTGCAGCCTGGTGCCAGGGCCAAGATGTGATCAGCGAGGGCCGGCTCGTTGACGAGCGGGCTGACGCCCGTCCACGCCTTCCGAGCATCGAATCTCGTGACGTAGCGGCTGACGTCACAATCTTGTTGCGCCTGTTGCTGAGTTCTCCCCAAGAGTTGCCGTAACTGCTTTCATGGCTTAGAAAGGGTTACCGCTCGGTAATCGAGCAGCGACGTCAGCGCTATCGCGCGCCCTGACCCAGCGGGGTGGGCGCGAACTCGGAGGAGGACATTTCATGCGAGGAAGAGCTCGCGCAGTTCTCGCCGTCGGCATCACCTCGGTCGCCTTGTTGGCGGCCGCGTGTGGTGGTGGCGGGGAGACCACCCCAGGCACCAGTGAGAGCGGGGGTGCCGGCGGTGAGATCGTCATCCGCAGCTGCACCCCGCAGAACCCCCTGATCCCGGCCAACACCAACGAGGTGTGTGGCGGCAACTTCTTGGACGCCGTGACGGCCAAGCTGATCCACTACAACCCCGACACGGCGGCTCCCGAGCTGGACATCGCCCAGTCGATCGAGACCACCGACAACCAGAACTTCACGGTGAAGCTGAACCCGTACAAGTTCCAGGACGGCACCGACGTCAAGGCCAAGAACTTCGTCGACGCCTGGAACTGGGACGCGGACGGCCGCAACGGCAACCTCAACTCCTACTTCTTCGAGCCGATCGAGGGCTTCGCGGACCTGCAGTGCGGGGCGAACGCCGACGGCGAGGCCGATTGCACGGGCAGCGCGCCGAAGACGGACAAGATGAGCGGCCTCAAGGTCGTCGACGACACGACCTTCACCATCAAGACCACCGGCAAGGTCTCCAACCTTCCGGTCCGGTTGGGCTACACGGCCTTCGCGCCGCTGCCCGACTCCTTCTTCACCGACCCGGAGGCGTACGGCAAGAAGCCCATCGGCGCGGGTCCGTACAAGGTCGACAACATCTCCGACACCGAGATGGTGGTCAGCAAGTTCGCCGACTACTCCGGCAAGAACGCCGGGCAGGTCGACAAGGTCACCTTCCGGATCTACAACGACGACGGTGCTGCCTACAACGACGTCGTGGCCAACAACCTCGACTTCACCGACGTCATCCCGACTGACCGGCTGACCGGTGACCTCTACAAGACCGAGCTGCCCGACCGCAACGGCATCCGGGACACCGGCACGATCGCGACGAACTCGTTCTCGTCGATCGACGACAACTTCAAGAACAAGGACCTGCGGATCGCCCTGTCGATGGCCATCGACCGGGACCTGATCAACAAGCAGATCTACAACGGCACCCGGCCGCCGCTGGACGGCTTGGTCTCGCCGGTCGTGGACGGCTTCAAGGAAGGCGCCTGCGGAACCGCCTGCAAGTTCGATGCCGCCGCGGCCAAAGCGCTCTACGAGAAGTCGGGTGGCTACAAGGGCGGACCGCTGACTATCACGGTCAACGCCGATGGCGGACACAAGCCGTGGGCCGACGCGGCCTGCAACTCGATCAAGAACACCCTCGGCCTGGACTGCGTGTCGAAGACCACGCCGGACTTCAAGACGCTGCGCGATCAGGTCAACAAGCGGGAGATCAAGGGTTTGTTCCGTTCCGGCTGGCAGATGGACTACCCGTCGATCGAGAACTTCCTGGCTCCGCTGTACGGGACGAACGCCAGCTCGAACGACACCGACTACAGCAACAAGGATGTCGACGCCAAGCTGGCCGAGGCGGCTGCCGCCACCAGCCCGGACGACGCGAACAGGCTCTACCAGGAGGCCGAGGCCATGATCCTCGAGGACTTCCCGGTGATGCCGATGTGGAGCTACTCCACGACGTTCGGCTGGTCGGATCGGGTTTCCGACGTCAAGCTGACGCCGTTCGGCACGCTGGACGTCAGCTCGATCAAGGTCAAGTGATCATGAGCCTCCGGGCTCGATGATCGACTGTCGGCCCGCCCGGTTCCACACCGGGCGGGCCGACACTATGTTGAGCACTGGCACGCTTACCGCACCCCGACCGACCCCGGATCCGTCCGGGGATCGCGACCCCTCGACGTCGTCGGTGCAGACCCGAAGGAGTGTGTGCGTGAATGGGTAAGTACATCCTGCGCCGGCTGCTGCAGATGATCCCGGTCATCCTCGGCGTCACGTTCATCATCTTCGTGATGGTGTACGCGCTGCCCGGCGACCCGACGGTCGGCCGCTGCGGCGAACGTCCGTGTCCGGCGTCGTACGTGGCCAAGTTCCGGGCCGAGCACAATCTCGACAAGCCCCTGCTGGTGCAGTACGTGCTGTACCTCGGCAACACCCTGCAGGGCGACCTCGGCACCACCTTCACCGGTCGTGACGTGGCCCATGAGCTCGCCATCCGCTGGCCGACGACCATCAAGCTCGCGCTGATGGCCATCGCCGTCGAGATCGTGGTGGGCATCGGTGCCGGCGTGGCCGCCGGTATGCGACGGGGCAAGTTCCTCGACAACCTGGTCACGGTCAGCACCCTGCTGCTGATCTCGATCCCGATCTTCGTGATCGGCAGCCTGTCCCAGCTGGTCTTCGGGGTGAAGCTGGGCTGGTTCCCGGTCACCTCGACCCAGGGCACCATCTACCAGCTGATGCTGCCGGCCATCGTGCTGGCGTCCATCTCGGTGGCCTACGTGGCCCGGCTGATGCGCACCAACCTGGTCGAGAACCTGCGCGCCGACTACGTCCGGACGGCACGGGCCAAGGGTCTCTCGCACGGACGGACCATCGGCGTCCACGCCCTGCGCAACTCGCTGATCCCGGTGATCACCTACATCGGCATCGATCTCGGGGCGCTGATGGGCGGGGCACTGGTCACCGAGCGCATCTTCAACGTGAACGGCGTCGGCAACTTCCTCTATCGCGGGATCCAGCAGAACGACGGGTCGATCGTGGTCGGCACGATCACCATGCTGGTGCTGGTCTTCCTGTTGGCCAACCTCGTCGTCGACGTCCTCTACGGCGTCCTGGACCCAAGGATCTCCAATGACTGAACCGTCCAGAGGGGTGACGAAGGCGTCGATCGCCCCGGCGCAGCTGGACGCCGCCAGCGGTCCCGAGGCCGTCGTGCCGGCCAAGGAGCCGTCCCAGGGGTCCCGCTCGCTGGCCGCCGACGCGTGGCGCGAGGTCCGGCACCGACCGATGTTCTGGGTCTCGCTCGGACTGATCGTGGTGTTCGGAGCGATGGCCGTGGCCCCGCAGCTGTTCACCCAGACCGATCCGAACTTCGCCGACCTCAACAACGCGCGGCTGCCACCTTCGGGGGCTGCCTGGTTCGGTTACGACTCCCAGGGCTACGACGTCTACGCCCGGACCATCTACGGGGCCCGGGCCTCGATCAGCGTCGGCATCCTGGCCACCGTCTTCTCCCTGGTGCTCGGCTCCGTGCTGGGCGTGGTCGCCGGCTACAAGGGCGGCTGGCTGGACTCGGTCATCGGCCGGGTGAGCGAGATCTTCCTGGCCATCCCGCTGCTGCTGGGCGGGATCCTGTTCCTCTACACCTTCCCCAACGAGATCGACACCCCGTTCGCGGTCGCCGTCAGCAAGGTCGCCTTCGTGATCGCCATCCTGGCCTGGCCCACGATCACCCGGCTGATGCGCTCCAGCGTCCTGCAGGTCAAGCCGAACGACTACGTGCAGGCCGCCCGGGCGCTGGGTGCGTCACCGATGCGGATCATCCGCTCGCACATCGTGCCCAACGCGATGGCCTCGGTCATCGTGGTCTCCACCATCAACCTCGGTGTGTTCATCGCCGTGGAAGCCACGCTGTCGTTCCTGGGCATCGGGCTGCAGCCGCCGATCATCTCCTGGGGCAGCCAGATCTCCGACGCCTCGGGCATCGGCCTGATCCAGACCGCGCCGCACATGCTGATCTTCCCGAGCATCTTCTTGTCCCTGACCGTGCTCGCCTTCATCCTGCTGGGTGACGTGGTCCGGGACGCCCTCGATCCGAGACAGCGATGAGAGGCCTGACCATGAGGGGACTCCTGTGAGCACCCAGATCGAGACGCTCGAGACCGAGAGCAGCTGGAAGCCCCGGGACGGCGTGCTGCTGGAGGTCGACGACCTGCACGTGGAGTTCCGTACGCGGGAGGGCGTCGCCCGGGCCATCAACGGTGTGTCGTTCGACCTGCGGGAGGGCGAGACGCTGGCCATCCTGGGTGAGTCGGGATCGGGCAAGTCGGTCACGGCGCAGGCGATCATGGGGATCCTCGACTCGCCACCCGGCTTCATCACCGGCGGCGAGCTCCGCTACTGCGGCTCCGATCTGCTCACGATGACCGAGGACCAGCGTCGTCGGATCCGCGGACCCGAGATCTCCATGGTCTTCCAGGACGCGCTGTCGGCCCTCAACCCCGTGTTCCCGATCGGCTGGCAGATCGCGGAGATGTTCCGCAAGCACCGCGGGATGAACAAGACGGACTCGCTGGAGCGGGCCGTGCAGCTGATGGAGCGGGTGTCCATCCCGGCCGCCCGGCAGCGGGTGAAGGCCTACCCGCACCAGTTCTCCGGCGGCATGCGGCAGCGGATCATGATCGCGATGGCGATCGCGTTGGACCCGGCGGTGCTGATCGCCGACGAGCCGACCACGGCGCTGGACGTGACCGTGCAGGCCCAGATCATGAAGCTGCTCCAGGAGCTCCAGGAGGAGCGCAGGATGGGGCTCATCCTGATCACCCACGATCTGGGGGTGGTGGCCGACGTCGCCGACCGGATCGCTGTCATGTACGCCGGGCGGATCGTCGAGCGCGGCGACATCTTCGAGATCTACCGGCAGCCGGCGCACCCGTACACGAAGGGACTGCTCGACTCGATCCCGCGGCTGGACCAGAAGGGTCAGACCCTCGCGGCGATCGGTGGGCTGCCGCCCAGCCTGACCAAGATCCCGGTCGGCTGCCCGTTCAACCCGCGCTGCCGCTACGCCGAGGACGTCTGCCGCCACGACCCACCCCCGGAGCTGCGCGAGGTGATCTACGGCCGGTTCGCGGCCTGCCACTTCTCCGAGGACCTGCTGGAGGGCAGCGAGGAGCTGACGGTGACCCGGACCGTGGCGGACGTGGACCGCGCAACCGAGCTCGATGGGGAGCCGGCCCCGGTCGACGACCACGAGGTCGACCACCACGAGGGCGACGAGCCGAAGGAGACCCTGCGATGAGCGCCGAGGTGATCCTCCGGGCGGAGGGCCTGGTCAAGTACTACCCGATCAAGGCCGGCGTCTTCCGCCGGACCGTCGGCCAGGTCAAGGCGCTCGACGGTGTCTCCTTCGACCTGCACAAGGGCGAGACCCTCGGCATCGTGGGGGAGTCGGGCTGTGGCAAGTCGACCCTCGGCCGGATGCTGATGCGGCTCGAGGAGCCGACCGCCGGCAAGCTCACCTTCGACGGCGTGGACATGTACGCCCAGGAGGGTGCCGCGATGCGGCGGCTGCGGCGGGACATCCAGATCGTCTTCCAGGACCCCTACACCTCGCTCAACCCGCGGATGACCGTCGGCGACATCGTCGGTGAGCCGTTCGAGATCCACAGCGACGTGACCCCCAAGGGAGGCCGTCGGCAGCGGGTGCAGGAGCTGCTGGAGCTGGTCGGCCTCAACCCCGAGCACATCAACCGGTACCCGCACCAGTTCTCCGGTGGGCAGCGGCAGCGGATCGGGATCGCCCGCGGGCTGGCCCTCAACCCCAAGGTGATCGTCTGCGACGAGCCGGTGTCCGCCCTGGACGTCTCGGTCCAGGCCCAGGTGGTCAACCTGCTCGAGGACCTGCAGCGCGAGTTCGGGTTGGCGTACGTGTTCATCGCCCACGACCTGTCGGTCGTCCGTCACATCTCGGACCGGGTGGGCGTGATGTACCTCGGCACGATGGTGGAGATCGGCGACGAGGACCAGATCTACTCCCACCCCACCCACCCGTACACGCAGGCGCTGCTGTCGGCGGTCCCGGTGCCCGACCCGACGCTGCGCAACGTGCGGGAGCAGATCGTGCTCACCGGCGACGTGCCGAGCCCGGCCAACCCGCCGAGCGGGTGCCGGTTCCACACCAGGTGCTGGAAGGCCCAGGAGATCTGCAGCGTGGAGGATCCCGAGCTCATCGCACGACCGGACGGGCTCTCGGAGCACCTGTCCGCCTGCCACTTCGCCGAGGCCCGCGCGGTCGTCTGAGCCATCACCGGCTGTCGATCGGCGGTCGCGGGCGGGTGGGCAGCGGCCGCCGGCTGAGCGGGCAGCGGGACGTCGGTGGTCGGACGTAAGGTGTTCGCCGTGACCTCGGCCGATTCCGTCCAGCCCGCCGACCCGCGCCCTACGCGGCGCCTGATGCTGGTGCACGCCCATCCCGACGACGAGTCGATCAACAACGGCGCGACCATGGCGCGCTACGTGGACGAGGGGGCCCAGGTCACCCTGGTGACCTGCACGCTGGGTGAGGAGGGGGAGGTCCTGGTGCCCGACCTGCACCACCTCGCCGCCGACCACGGAGACGAGCTCGGCGAGCACCGCCTCGGCGAGCTGACCGACGCGATGGCCTGCCTGGGCGTCACCGACTTCGTCCGGCTCGGTGGCGACCACCGCTTCCGGGACTCGGGGATGGCCTGGGCCGAAGACGGCACAGCCACCGCTCGCGACAGCCTGCGCGAGGGCATCTTCTGGACCACCGACCTGCTCGTCGCCGCCAACGAGCTGGTGTCCCTGATCCGGGACCGACGGCCGCAGGTGCTGATCACCTACAACGAGATCGGCGGTTACGGACACCCCGACCACGTCCAGGCCCACCGGGTCACGATGTACGGCTACCAGCTGGCCGGCATGGCGCACTACCGGCCCGACCTCGGGGAGGCCTGGCAGGCGGACCGCGTGCTGTGGACGACCATGAGCGAGAACCGTCTCCGGGAGGGGCTGCGGGCGCTGCGGGCTTCGGGGGACACCGAGACCTTCGGCGGGATGGACCCGGAAGGGCCGTTGGGGCCGATGGCCGCGCCCGACGAGGCGATCGCGGTGCAGGTCGACGGCGGCCCGTGGGTCGCCCGCAAGCTGGACGCGATGCGCGCGCACGCCACCCAGATCACCTCCGACGGCCAGTTCTTCAGTGGCACGTCAGTCCTCGGCGACTCGATGTGGTCGCAGGAGTTCTACCGGCTCGCGGCCGGCACGGCGTACCCGGACGGCGACGGCTGGGCCGACGACGTGTTCGCCGGTCTCGATCTCGCGGGCTGAGGCTTGACCGCCAGGTCGGAGGAGTGGGCTTGACCCTCGGGTCCGAGGAGTTCCGGCACACCCTGGCGCACTGGGCCACCGGCGTCGCCGTGCTGACCTGCCGCTGGGAGGACCGGCCGTACGCGCTCACGGTGACCTCGTTCTCCTCGGTCTCGTTGGACCCGCCGCTGGTGCTGGTCGGCATCGGCCACCAGTCGCGGTTCCACACCCCCGTCACCGCGTCGGGAGCCTGGACCGTGTCGGTGCTGGCCCGTGAGCAGGGCGACCTGGCCCGCCGGTTCGCCGCCCACGGCCGGGCGTACGCGACCCAGTTCGACGGTGTCGCGACCACGCCGGCCCCCTCGGGCGCACCGGTGCTGGACGGGTCGCTGGTCTGGCTGGACTGCCGGACCGTGGCGCAGCACGAGGCGGGGGACCACACGATCGTGGTCGGTGAGGTTGTTCACACCGGCCCGCTCAGCCGGACCGGTGTCCCGGTCACGGAATCGCCCGGCCGGGACCCCCTCACGTACTATCGAGGGACTTTCAGTGACGTCTCCGCGCACTGATGCGTGTCCACTCGACCGCCGTCCGCACGATCGATGGGGTCGTGCTGCGCCCGTGGCGTCGAGCCGTAGCCGCCGGGTGCCGCCGTCCCGGTGAGGTTAGTCCGTGAGCAGCTCCGATCCGTCCAGTGGTTCGACCGACGACAACCGGTCCCCGGACTGGTCGTCCGACGACGGACAGCCGACCGACCCCGACGCCACCCTGATCCGTGGACCGCTACCGCCCGACCCGGGTGAGTCCTCCACGCGCAGCAAGCGGTCCGGCGTCGTCGCCGCCCTGATCGGTGGTGCGCTCATCGTCGTGGTCGGTGCGGTCTACCTGGTCGGCTACCTGATGGCCGGCGACAAGCTGCCCAAGGACGCCCAGATCGCCGGGGTCGCGGTGGGCGGTCTCAGCACCGACGCTGCCGTGCAGAAGCTGGAGACCGAGCTCGGACCACGCGCGAGCGCGCCGATCACGGTGACCGCGGGCGACGAGAAGGCCGAGGTGTCCCCGGCGGACGCCGGGTTGGGCGTCGACTACGCCGCGAGCGTCGAGCTCGCCGGCGGCGGGCGGAGTCTGGATCCCCGGCACATCTGGCGGGTGCTGACCGGGGGGTCGCAGACCGATCCCGTGATCGACACCGACAACGCCAAGCTGGAGGCGGCCGTGGCCGCGCTGGCGAAGGACGTGAACCGCGAGCCGAAGGACGCGAAGCTGTCGTTCGACGGTGCCGAGGTCGTCCAGACCAAGGGCAAGGACGGTGTCGCCCTCGACACCGCGCAGGCGTCAACGGCCCTCGAGGCCGGGTACCTGGGCTCCGGCCCGGTCGAGCTGGCCGCCGAGGTGACCGAGCCGCAGATCACCACTGACGAGGTCGCGGCGCTGGCCACCTCCTACGCGAAGCCGGCGGTCTCCGGACCGATCACCCTGAAGGCCGGGGCCGCCGGGAGCTTCGAGGTGTCAGCGAAGATGGTCGGTGAGTCGATCACCTTCGTGGCCGCCGACGGTGCGCTCAAGCCGCAGCTGGACGCCGAGAGGCTGCGCAAGGTGGCCGACGACGAGGTGGCCGAGGTCGAGCTGAAGAAGCCCAAGGACGCGACCGTACGACTGGTGGACGGCAAGCCGAAGGTGATCCCGGCCGTGAACGGCACCACCGTCAGCGCCGCCGACCTCGCCGCGGCCGTGGAGCCGCTGCTCACCAAGACCGGCAAGGACCGTACCGGCGACGTGGAGCTGACCGGAGCCAAGGCCGCCTTCTCCACCGAGGACGCCGAGAACCTGCAGATCAAGAGCGTGATCGGCAAGGGCTTCACCGAGTTCCCGTACGCCACCTACCGGAACGTCAACATCGGTCGGGCCGCCGAGCTGATCAACAACACCGTGCTGAAGCCGGGCGACACGTTCTCGTTGAACGGCATCGTGGGAGAACGCACCGCCGACAACGGGTTCGTCGAGGGCTACATCATCTCGGGCGGCAAGTTCAAGAAGGAGCTCGGCGGTGGCGTCTCGCAGAGCGCGACGACCACCTTCAACGCGATGTTCTTCGCCGGCCTCAAGGACATCCAGCACCAGCCGCACACGCTCTACATCAACCGCTACCCGGCGGGTCGGGAGGCCACCGTGGCCTGGCCGAGCCTGGACCTGAAGTTCCAGAACAACACGAAGTACGGCGTGCTGGTCCAGGCGTACGTCAAGAAGGCGACGCCCAGCTCGCAGGGCTCCATCACCGTCAAGATGTGGTCGACCAAGACCTACGACGAGATCGACTCCTCACCGCTGAAGAAGTCCAACTTCACCACCGGCCGTGACATCACCGACGACGACCCGACGTGCGAGCCGCAGGCCCCGGTCCAGGGCTTCACGGTCAACTACAGCCGGATCTTCCGCAACGACGGGAAGGTCGTGAAGACCGAGCCGTTCCGCTGGACCTACGCCCCGACCGACCGGATCACCTGTAAGTAGGGGTGAGAGCAGGCTCCGCCACGCCGATCTGCTTGCCCGCGTCGGTGAGCACGTCGCCGAGGCGGTCGACGATCTCGTCCAGCAGGGCGGCGTCGGCGATCAGCGGCGGGGCGATCTGCATGACGGCGTCACCACGGTCGTCGGTCCGGGCGATCAGACCGGCCTCGCGGAACCGCTTCGGCAGGAAGCCGCGGATCAGGTGGTCGCGCTGCGCCTGGTCGAGGCGGCTGTTGTCGGCGTCGGCCACCATCTCGACCGCCCAGAAGAAGCCGGCTCCACGGACGTCCCCGACGATCGGCAGCGACCGCAGCTCGTTCATCCGGGACTCCAGGTGCGGGGCCAGCGTCCGGACGTTCTCCAGCACGCCGTCCCGCTCGAAGATCTCGATGTTCTTGAGCGCGATGACGGCACTCAGCGGGTGGCCGGCGAAGGTGATCCCGTGCCGGACCACCCGTCCCGAGCCCTCGGTCAGCGGTGCGGTCACCTTCTCGCGGGCCAGCACGGCGCCCATCGGGGCGTACGCCGACGTCAGGCCCTTGGCCACGCTGATCAGGTCCGGCGCCACGCCCTCCCGGGAGCTGGCGAAGAACTCCCCGATCCGGCCGAACCCGGTGATCACCTCGTCGGCCATCAGCAGGATGCCGTACCGGTCGGCGATCTCCCGCAGCCCGGTCCAGTAGCCCGGCGGCGGGGTGATCGAGCCGCCAGCGTTCTGCACCGGCTCGGCGATGATCAGGGCCACCTCGTCCGGCCCGGCCGCCAGCACTGCCTGCTCCACCTCGGCCAGCAACCGGGCGCAGAAGGCGACCGGATCGTCGCCGTCGGGGGCCCGGAACGGGTTGGTGTTGCTGACGTGGCTGACCTCGATCGGCGCCGGGCCGAAGTCGTCGGAGAACTTGGGGATGCCGGTGAAGGACAGCGCGCCCAGGGTGACGCCGTGGTAGGCGACCTTGCGGGCGATCGCCTTGCGGCGCTGCGGCTGACCGAGCGCGACGTAGTGCTCACGGACGAGCTTCCAGGCCGACTCCACCGCCTCCGACCCGCCGCTGGTGAAGTAGACGCGGTAGTCGTCCGCCGGGGCCAGGGAGGACACCTTCTCGGCCAGCTCCAGGGCGGCCGGGTGGGCAGTGGCCCAGTTGGTGTTGAACGGCAGCGTGGTCAGCTGCCGGGTGGCGACCTCGGCCATCTCGGCGCCGTAGGAGTAGCCGATCTGCGCGCAGAACAGACTCGACAGGGCGTCGATGTACTGCCGGCCGGCGGTGTCGTAGACGTACGGTCCCTCGGCTCGCTCGAGCACCAGCAGGTTGTCGACCTGGGGCTTGGAGAAGTGCAGCAGCAGGTTGTCCCTGGCCATCGCCTGGTAGTCGGTCACGATGTCTCCTTGGTCGTTCCGGATCAGCATAGGCCCGGCCCGGCTGCCAGATCGGCACGCCGACCACCCGCCGTGGACGTCCGCGAGCGAGCGCGGGAGGATGAGGCGTGGCAACCGTACGCGCGGCAATCACCCAGACGACCTGGACCGGCGACAAGGCGTCCATGCTCGACAAGCACGAGGGCTTCGCCCGGGACGCGGCGGCCGAGGGCGCCCAGGTGATCTGCTTCCAGGAGCTCTTCTACGGTCCCTACTTCGGGATCACCGAGGACGCGAGGTACTACGACTTCGCCGAGCCGGCCGACGGTCCGATCGTCCAGCGGTTCGCCGCGCTGGCCGCGGAGCTCGGGCTGGTGATGGTGCTGCCGATCTACGAGGAGGAGCAGCCGGGCGTCTACTACAACACCGCTGTGGTGGTCGACGCCGACGGCAGCGTGCTCGGCAAGTACCGCAAGCACCACATCCCGCACCTGGACAAGTTCTGGGAGAAGTTCTACTTCCGGCCCGGCAACCTCGGCTACCCGGTGTTCCAGACAGCTGTCGGTCCGATCGGGGTCTACATCTGCTACGACCGGCACTTCCCGGAGGGCTGGCGCGAGCTCGGGCTGAACGGCGCGCAGATCGTGTTCAACCCCAACGCCACCAAGCCCGGTCTGTCCAACCGGCTCTGGGAGATCGAGCAGCCCGCGGCTGCGGCGGCCAACGGCTACTTCGTGGCGGCGCCGAACCGGGTGGGTCGGGAGGACAACGAGTACGGCGAGCTGGCCGTCTCCTTCTACGGCTCCAGCCAGTTCGTCGACCCGCAAGGGAATCTCATCGGCCCGATGGGGAGTGAGACCGATGAGGAAGTGGTCATCCGAGACCTCGACCTGGACATGATCAGACAGGTCCGCAACGCGTGGCAGTTCTACCGGGACAGGCGTCCGGACTCGTACGCGGCGATCACCAAGCCGTGATCACCAGAGCTTGATCATCGACGAAGTGGAGTGACGATGAGCACGATCTTGATCACCGGCGGCACGGTGGTGAACGCCACCGGCACGGCGCAGGCCGACGTGCTGGTGGACGGCGAGACGATCGCGGCGGTGCTGGCTCCCGGCTCCCAGCTGCTGGGCCACGACCTGGCGGCGAGCGTGGACACGGTGATCGACGCGACCGGGAAGCTCGTCATCCCCGGCGGCATCGACGCCCACACCCACATGGAGCTGCCGTTCGGCGGCACCAACGCCTCCGACACGTTCGAGACCGGCACCCGGGCCGCCGCCTGGGGTGGCACCACGTCGATCATCGACTTCGCCGTGCAGCGGTACGGCGAGCGGGTGGAGGACGGGCTGGCCGCCTGGCACGCCAAGGCGGCCGGCAACTGCGCCGTCGACTACGGCTTCCACCAGATCATCGGCGGTGTGGACGAGTTCTCCCTCAAGGCGATGGACGCGCTGATCGACGAGGGCATCACCAGCTTCAAGCTGTTCATGGCCTACCCCGGGGTCTTCTACTCCGACGACGCGCAGATCCTGAAGGCGATGCAGAAGTCAGCGGAGACGGGCCTGCTGACGATGATGCACGCCGAGAACGGCCCGGCCATCGACGTGCTGGCCGAGCAGCTCTACAGCGCCGGCAAGACCGGGCCGTACTGGCACGGGATCGCGCGCGCCTGGCAGCTGGAGGAAGAGGCCACCCACCGGGCGATCATGATCGCCGACGTGACCGGGGCCCCGCTCTACGTCGTCCACGTCAGCGCCCAGCAGGCGGTCGCCCAGATCGCCGCCGCCCGGGACCGCGGACGCAACGTGTTCGGCGAGACCTGCCCGCAGTACCTCTATCTCTCGCTGGAGGACCAGCTCGGCGCCAGCAGCGACGAGTGGGGCGACTTCGAGGGGGCGAAGTGGGTCTGCTCGACCCCGCTCCGGTCCCGGGCCGAGGGCCACCAGGACGCGATGTGGCAGGCGCTCCGCACCAACGACCTGCAGATGGTCTCCACCGACCACTGCCCGTTCTGCATGAAGGAGCAGAAGGAGCTCGGCCGCGGCGACTTCCGGGCCATCCCGAACGGCATCGGCAGCATCGAGCACCGGATGGACCTGCTCTACCAGGGCGTGGTCACCGGGCAGCTCACCCTGCCGCGCTGGGTGGAGATCACCTCGACCACCCCGGCCCGGATGTTCGGCCTGTACGGCCGCAAGGGCGTCATCCAGCCCGGTGCGGATGCGGACCTCGTGATCTACGACCCCCAGGGCCACACCTCGATCGGCGCCGGCGAGGGCCGGACCCACCACATGAACATGGACCACTCCGCCTGGGAAGGCTTCGAGATCGACGGTCACGTCGACCAGGTGCTGTCGCGCGGATCGGTGATCGTCGACGAGCGCGGTTACGTGGGCAGCAAGGGCCACGGCCGGTTCCTGAAGCGCGACCTCAGCCAGTACCTCATCTGACGGCTGGTACACGAGATCAGAGAGGGTTGATCATGGACTTCGGGGTGGTGCTGCAGACCGATCCGCCGGGCTGGCGGACGGTGCAGCTGGCCGAGCTGGCCGAGGCGCACGGGTTCTCCCACCTGTGGACGTTCGACTCGCACCTGCTCTGGCAGGAGCCGTACGTCCTCTACAGCCAGATCCTGGCCCGCACCCAGCGGCTGACGGTGGGACCGATGGTGACCAACCCCAGCACCCGGGACTGGACGGTGACCGCCTCGCTGTTCGCCACCCTGAACGAGATGTTCGGCAACCGGACGGTCTGCGGGATCGGCCGGGGCGACTCCGCCGTACGGGTCACCAACGGCAAACCGGCCACCCTGAAGGAGGTCCGCGAGGCCACCCACGTGATCCGGGAGCTGGCCAACTGCCGGGCGGTGGACTACAAGGGCTCCCGGCTCCAGTTCCCCTGGGCTCACAGCTCCTCGCTGGAGGTGTGGGTGGCCGCGTACGGACCCCTGGCCCTGAAGGCGGCCGGCGAGGTGGGCGACGGCTACATCCTGCAGCTGGCCGACGTCGACATCGCCCGCTGGATGATCACCAGCGTGCGGGAGGCAGCCGCCAACGCCGGGCGTGATCCGGACGCCATCACCTTCTGCGTGGCCGCACCCAACTACGTCGGCGACGACTGGGCGCACATGCGCGACCAGTGCCGCTGGTTCGGCGGCATGGTCGGCAACCACATCGCCGACATCGTGGCCCGGTACGGCGAGAGCGGCGCGATCCCGACGGCGCTGACCGACTACATCAAGAACCGGCAGGGGTACGACTACAACGAGCACGGTCGCGCCGGGAACACCCACGCCGCCTTCGTGCCCGACGACATCGTCGACCGCTTCTGCATCCTCGGCTCCGCCGAGGACCACATCGCCAAGCTGAAGCAGCTCAAGGACATCGGCGTCGACCAGTTCGCCGGCTATCTCCAGCACGACAACAAGGAGGAGACGCTGCGGGTGTACGGCGAGACGATCATCCCGGCGCTGCGCGAGCACGTGGTGGCCAAGGCCTGACTGCTGAGGGAAGCCGCCCGGTTGGTCGCGCTCGGTACGGTCGAGGGGCATGAGGTACCGCTGGGGAATCGTCGTGGCCGCTGTCGGTCTGCTCGCGGCCTGCACCGCCGCACCCGAGGTCGAGACCGGGACGCCGTCGACCTCGTCGTCCCGGACCACGCCGTCGGGCGCCGGGTCGCCGGGCGGCGGCACTGCCCCGGACGGTCGCCCGTTCGTGGTCGAGGAGATCGGCGAGCTGGACGAGCCGTGGGCGATGACCTTCCTGCCCGACGGTCGAGCGCTGATCACCGGACGCGGGGGAGAGCTGACCCTGCGGTCCACCGACGGGCAGACGGTCGCGGTGAGCGGTGTCCCCGAGGTGGTGCACCAGGGTCAGGGCGGGCTCGGTGACGTGATCGCCGCCCCCGACTTCGAGACCACCCGGCACGTCTACCTCAGCTGGGCGGAGGCCGGCTCCGGCGGCTCGGGGGCCGCCGTGGCCCGGGCCACGCTGACCGAGGACGGCGGCGAAGCCAGCCTGGCTGACCTGACCCCCGTCTGGCAGCAGCAGCCGAAGGTGTCCGGGAACGGCCACTACGGTCACCGCCTCGCCTTCTCCCCCGACGGTGCGCACCTGTTCGTGTCCTCCGGTGAGCGGCAGAAGATGCAGCCGGCCCAGGACCTCGACTCCCACCTGGGCAAGATCATCCGGCTCGATCCTGACGGCTCACCGGCTGACGGCAACCCGTTCGCCGACCGCGGTGAGGTCGCCGCCGACGTGTGGAGCTACGGCCACCGCAACCCGCTCGGACTGGCCTTCGACGGCGACGGCAACCTGTGGAACTCCGAGATGGGACCGGAGGGCGGCGACGAGCTGAACCTGGTCCGGGAGGGCGCCAACTACGGCTGGCCCGAAGCCTCCAACGGCTCCCAGTACGGCGGCGCCGACATCCCCGACCACACCGCCGGAGACGGCTTCGAGGCACCCAAGGCGTCCTGGAACCCGAGCATCTCGCCGGGCAGCCTGATGATCTACAGCGGGTCGATGTTCCCGCAGTGGCAGGGTGACGCCTTCCTCGGTGCGCTGTCGGGTGAGGCGCTGATCCGGGTCGACCTGGACGGCACCGAGGCCGCCGAGGGCGACACCTGGGAGCTGGGCCAGCGGATCCGCGAGGTGGAGCAGGCGCCGGACGGCTCCATCTGGCTGCTCACCGACGAGGGCAGCATCCAGCGCCTCGTCGCGCCCTGACCCACAGCTTTCCGACCCACCGGTGTCCGACTCACGCGGTCGTCCGTCTCTCAGGCGGTGTCCGTCTCAGGCGGGCGCTGCGAGGTAGCGGTAGCTGTGGTGGGGCACGAACCCCAGTCGACCGTACGCGTCGTGGGCCCCGCCGTTGTCCTGCGCGACCTGCAGGTAGACGTTGCGGGCGCCGCGGCGGGCCGCCCAGTGACCGAGTGCCCGCATCATCGCCGTGGCCAGGCCGCGCCGCCGGTGGTCGGGTTCGGTCCAGACCGCGGCGATCCCCAGCCAGGGTCCGCTGAGGTGACCGCGAGCGATGCCCGCCAGCTCGTCGGCAGCAGCCGGGTCGGCGGCGGCCGGGGCGGTCGTCTGCCCTGAGCTCACGGGAGCCGGGGCCGGGTCGGTCACGCCGGCGAACGCCCGAGGCGGCTGACCGTCCAGGATCAGCCGCACGGCCGCCGCGCCCGCGGCGTCCTGGTCGACCCGGAGGTCCGCCTGGTGCAGGCGGTTCGGCCGGCTCCGCCCGTACGCCCGCTGCCACGCCGTCGTGAGCTGCTCGGTCACCGTCACCCGGGGATCCGGCAGACCGTCCCCGAGCAGGGTGGTGAGCCGGCAGACGAGCACGTCGGTGACCAGGTAGACCGGCGACCAGCCGAGGGCCCGCAGCGCCGTCTCCTCGGCCGAGTCGGTGATCACCTGGACCCAGGGCTCGATCCCGTGCCTGGCCGCGTACGCGATCACCCGGTCCGCCGCCCCGGGCACCGGCATCCCGGGATCTCCGACGGCCAGGGTGGAGTTGGCCCGGGCCGTGAACCCACCGCCGGACCGCAGGATCCACTCACCGAGCGGTTCGTGCCGACCGATCCAGCCGGGAGCGGCCGCCCGCTCCAGGTCCTCGGCCGAGACCCGCCGTGGATCCGGTCCACCCCGGGCGGCGGGTGCCCGGCGGGCCACGATGATCACCGCGCGGTCGACGACCTGGGGATCGGACCCCTCCGGGGCGATCCGGACGGTGATCTCGTCCACCGCGAGCAGCCAGCCGACCACGTCGGTGGCCGAACCGTCGGGCTCGCGACAGCGCAGCACCCAGCGCTCGCCCGGTCGGGCGCGGTCGAGTGCGATGTCCATCACGGAGGAGCCCTTCGGAGTCCGACAGCGGGAAGCGCGATACTAGGACGACAGCCGCGTGACCGCAGCGGCCGGGCGCACCGATACCCGGTCGACACGACCCCCCAGCGGTCACGCACCAAGATCTGAGGAGAGTCACCCGTGACCTACGTCATCGCGCAGCCCTGTGTGGATCTCAAGGACCGTGCCTGCGTGGAGGAGTGCCCGGTCGACTGCATCTACGAGGGCAAGCGGATGCTCTACATCCACCCCGACGAGTGCGTCGACTGCGGTGCGTGCGAGCCGGTGTGCCCCGTCGAGGCGATCTTCTACGAGGACGACACCCCCGAGGAGTGGAAGGAGTACTACAACGCCAACGTCGAGTTCTTCAACGACCTCGGTTCGCCCGGTGGCGCGGCCAAGATGGGCGTGGTGGACTCCGACCACCCGCTGATCGCGGCGCTGCCGCCGCAAGAGACCGCGGAGTGAGCCAGGGCCTTCCCCCTGGTGCGCGGCAGAGTCTGACCTCGGCTCTGCCCGACTTCCCGTGGGACTCGCTGGCCGGGGCCAAGACCCGGGCCGGCGAGCACCCGGACGGGATCGTCGACCTCTCGGTCGGCACCCCGGTCGACCCGACCCCGGAGCTCGGCCGGCAGGCCCTGGCCGAGGCCGCCGACAGTCCCGGCTACCCCCTCACCTCCGGCACCGGCGCCCTGCGGGAGGCGATGGCGGCCTACCTGACGACGCGGTGGGGCGCGGTGGGGCTCACCCCGAACGCGACCCTGCCGGCCATCGGCACCAAGGAGCTGGTGGCCTGGCTGCCGACCCTGCTGGGGCTGGGACCCGACGACCTGGTCGTCTTCCCGACCATGGCCTACCCGACGTACGAGGTCGGCGCCCGGATCGCGGGCTGCCGCATCCTGGCCGCCGACGACCCGGCCGCCGTGGACGAGCGACCGGCGCTGGTCTGGCTCAACTCGCCCTCCAACCCGACCGGGCAGATCCTGGACGCCCCCGAGCTGCGACGCCGGGTCGACTGGGCCCGGGCGCAGGGGGCGATCGTCGCCTCCGACGAGTGCTACGGCGAGTTCGGCTGGGACACCGAGCCGGTCTCGGTGCTGCACCCGTCGGTCTCCGGCGGCGACCTGACCGGTCTGCTGGCCCTGCACTCGCTGTCCAAGCGCTCGAACCTGGCCGGCTACCGGGCCGGCTTCGTGGCCGGTGACGAGTCACTGGTGTCCGAGCTGCTGGCCGTCCGCAAGCACGCCGGGATGATCCTGCCCCGACCGGTGCAGGAGGCGATGCGGGTGCTGCTGGGCGACCAGCAGCACGTGACCGAGCAGCGGGACCGCTACGCGCGTCGGCGGGCGCTGCTGCGGCCCGCCCTGGAGTCGGCCGGCTTCACCATCGACCACTCGGAGGGCTCGCTCTACCTCTGGGCCACCCGGGACGAGGACGGCCGGACGACGGTGGACTGGCTGGCCGAGCGCGGGATCCTGGTCGCGCCGGGGGACTTCTACGGCGTCGCCGCCGCCCAGCACGTACGGGTGGCGCTGACCGCCACCGACGAGCGGATCGCCGCCGCCGCCGCCCGCCTCACCGCCTGACGCCTCGACCAGCTGTTCGCCGACAAGGAGCGGACACACCTGTGGCGGACCAACCAGGGCGTGTCTGCTCCTTCTCGGCCGAGCGAGACGTCAGCGCACCGTGATCCGGACCTGCTTCGCCTTGGCCTCGGTCTCGGCGGCCACCCAGCTGGGCAGGGTCATCGAGTTGGTGTCCCACTGGCGGCTGCCGACCACCACCTGCAGGGTGCCGTACTGGGCCGAGTTCGCCACCGCGAAGGTCCCGTACGCCCACGCCAGCTCGGCCGAGCCGGCCGTCACGGTGAGCACCTTGCCGTCCCGGACGGCCTCGGCGTCGGCGCCGAACGTCTTGGTCAGCGCCGCGGCCAGACCCTTGGCGTCGCCGTCCGCGCCGGTCCGGTCCAGGCAGGTGAGGCCGCCAGCCGTCTGCCCGGTCATCGTGCTGGCCAGCACCCGGGCGTCGGTCACGTGGTCGCGGTAGGCCTCCGGGTGACCGCTGATCTGGACAGCCTGGGCGACGTCGTTGATGTCGCGGTTCTGCCAGTTCCTGATCTTGACCAGGGCGTCGTAGAACTCGCCGCTGGCGTAGTGCGGGTCCATCAGCTGCTCCTCGGTGCCCCAGCCCTGGGACGGCCGCTGCTGGAACAGGCCCACCGAGTCCCGGTCGCCGTAGTCGAGGTTGCGGATGTCGCTCTCCTGGTACGCCGTGGCCAGCGCGACCGAGGCGGCTCGGGGCGGTAGGTCCCGCTTGACCGACAGCCCCGCGATGATCGAGGCGTAGTGCGCCTGCTCGAGGCTGATGGCGGTGCTGTTGCCTCCGGCGGTGGCCACGCACCGCTGCTGCCCGGGGGCGGGTGGCGGTTGCCACCGGCTGCTGAACCAGGAGAAGCCGCCGACAGCCAGCGCCACCACGAGGGCGAGCAGCAGGACGGCCACGATGATGCACCCGCCGAAGCGAGCGTTGGAGGTGGCCACGGTGCTGTGGGTCCGCCTCAGTTGGCGTGCAGTGACGCGTTCAGCTCGACCGCCCGCCCGGCCCGGCGGCGGACCTCGATGGCGCCGCTGACCGAGTTGCGGAGGTACAGCAGGCTGCTCTGACCGGACAGCTCGGCCGCCTTGACCACCTGGCCGCCGGGGAGGCTGACCTTGGTGGCGGCGGTGACGTACAGCCCGGCCTCGACGATGCAGTCGTCGCCCAGGGAGATGCCGATGCCGGCGTTGGCACCGAGCAGGCAGCGCTCGCCGACCGAGATCTGCTGCTTGCCGCCACCGGACAGCGTGCCCATGATCGAGGCGCCCCCGCCGATGTCGGAGTCGGCGCCGACGACGACGCCGGCCGAGATCCGCCCCTCCACCATGGAGGTGCCGAGGGTGCCCGCGTTGTAGTTGATGAAGCCCTCGTGCATCACCGTGGTGCCCTCGGCCAGGTGCGCGCCCAGGCGGACCCGGTCGGCGTCGGCGATCCGGACGCCGGTCGGCAGCACGTAGTCGACCATCCGCGGGAACTTGTCGACGCCGTAGACGGTCACCGACCCGCGCTGGGCGCGCAGCCGCAGCCGTACGGTCTCGAAGTCGGGCACCGCGCACGGGCCGGCCGAGGTCCACACCACGTTGGGCAGCGAGGCGAAGATGCCGTCCAGGTTGATCGACCGGGGCTGCACCAGCCGGTGGCTGAGCAGGTGCAGCCGCAGGTAGGCGTCGGCGGTGCCGGCCGGCGCCGCGTCCAGGTCGATGACGGTGCGGACCAGCTCGGTCCGCACGTCCCGGACGTCGTCCACGCCGACCAGCGAGGCCAGCCCGTCGGGCTCGGCGCCGGGATCGGAGCCCAGCACCGGGGCGGGGAAGTAGGCGTCCAGGGTGCCGGTGGCGTGCACGGTGGCGACCCCCCAGGCGGCAGCGGCGCGGGTGGCGTCGTCGATCTCGACCGGAGAGCTCATGGGCCGAGGATACCGGCGTCGGTAGGGTGCCCTGCATGTCCGTAGTCGGCTGTCGCGCTCCGCGCTCAGCGGTCATGAAGCTCCGCGAGTCCCGCTCGTTCGTCGCAGCACCGAACGACGAAAGGCGTGTCGCCCGGTGCTGCTCCTGCACTCGCGAGAGGCTCCGCACATGACCGAAGCCCCCGCAGACACCGTCCGGCTCGACCTCGCGGGCGACCCCGTCGAGCTGCTGAAGACGCTGATCGACATCGAGTCGGTGAGCGGTGACGAGCTCGCGATCACCGACGCGGTGGAGGCGGCCCTGCGGGCGTACGAGCACCTGGAGGTGATCCGGGACGGCAACGTGGTGGTGGCCCGGACCGATCTCGGCCGGTCGGAACGGGTGGTCATCGCGGGACACCTGGACACCGTGCCGATCGCCGACAACGTGCCGCACTGGACGGTCAACGAGGGCGACGACCTGGAGGTCTGGGGGCGCGGCGCCTGCGACATGAAGGGCGGCGTGGCGGTCCAGCTGGTCTGCGCCGCCGCGCTCAGCGAGCCGCAGCGGGACCTCACCTGGATCTTCTACGACAACGAGGAGGTCGCCGCCGAGCTCAACGGCCTCGGCCGGATCGGTCGGGAACGGCCCGAGCTGCTGGCCGGCGGCTTCGCCGTCCTGTGCGAGCCGACCAGCGCCCAGATCGAGGGCGGGTGCCAGGGCACCATGCGGCTGATCTGCGAGCTGCCCGGGGTCGCCGCCCACTCGGCCCGGGCCTGGATGGGTCACAACGCGATCCACGACGCCGGCGCGCTGCTGCAGCTGCTGGCCGAGCACGAGCCGGCCCAGGTGGAGGTGGACGGACTCACCTACCGGGAGGGGCTGAACGCGGTCGCCATCAGCGGCGGCATCGCCGGCAACGTCATCCCCGACCGGTGCCGGATCGAGATCAACTACCGGTTCGCACCGGACAAGTCGGCCGAAGACGCGGCGGCGTACGTGCGTCGGGTGCTGCCGGGCTACGAGCTCGAGGTCACCGACGTGGCCATCGGCGCCCGACCGGGTCTGGACCGTCCGGCCGCAGCCGAGTTCCTGGCTGCGGTGGGCGCCCGCGCGAGCGCCAAGTTCGGCTGGACCGACGTGGCCCGGTTCGCCGAGATGGGCATCCCGGCGGTCAACTTCGGTCCGGGGAACCCGAGCAAGGCGCATGCCGACGACGAGTTCTGCCCGGCCGCCGAGGTCTACCGCTGCCGCGACGCGCTCCTCGCCTGGCTGGGCTGACCTGCTGGGCCGGTCCGGTCGCCCGATCTGCTGGCCCGCCCGGTGGGCCGACCTGCTGGACTCCCGCTCCCGCCGCGGCGCACCGGGCTCCTACTAAGGTCGCCGGTGTGAGTGACGAGAGGGTGTCGAGCAAGCCGGAGCCGGTCGTACGCAGCGGTCGCCGGGCCCGGTTCTTCCAGGGGCCGGTGATGCGCAGCGAGGACCAGGTGCTGCCGACCACCACCGACGAGCGGCTGCTGGACTCCCGCGGCCCGAGCGACTGGGTGCACACCGACCCGTGGCGGGTGCTGCGGATCCAGAGCGAGTTCGTGGAGGGCTTCGGCACCCTGGCCGAGCTCGGTCCGGCGGTCAGCGTGTTCGGCTCCGCCCGGATCCGCCGCGACCACCCCAGCTACGCCGCGGCGGTCGAGATCGGGCGCCGGCTGGCCGAGAACCGGTTCACCGTGATCACCGGCGGCGGCCCGGGGATCATGGAGGCCGCCAACAAGGGCGCCGCCGAGGCCGGTGGCGTCTCGGTCGGGTTGGGTATCGAGCTGCCCTTCGAGCAGGGACTCAACGACTACGTCAACCTGGGCATCAACTTCCGCTACTTCTTCGCCCGCAAGACCATGTTCGTCAAGTACGCCCAGGGCTTCATCGTGATGCCCGGCGGTTTCGGCACCTTCGACGAGCTGTTCGAGGCCCTCACGCTGGTGCAGACGCGCAAGGTCACCTCGTTCCCGGTCGTGCTGTTCGACTCCGGCTACTGGCAGGGACTGCTGGACTGGGCGCGCGGCTCGGTCTCCGGCTACGGCTGCATCGCCGAGCGCGATCTGGCCCTGCTGCGGGTGACCGACGACGTGGAGGAAGCGGTCGCCATCATGGGCGACCCCAGTCCGACGGCCTGACCTGGATCCGACCACCGGCTCCCGCTCCGGCGGCGCTGACGCACGTCTCCGTACGCTCACGCGGCCGTTGCTTCACCTGCGTGAGTGCAGGGAGGAGTGCGTCAGCGGAACGACGTGGCACGATCGGGGGGTGGAGTGGTTCATCGCGGTGATCATCGTCGCCGCGCTCGGGGTGGCCGCGGTCGTCGCGGCGGGAGGGCTGGGGACGATGGCGGCCGAACCGACGCGGGACGTGTTCCGCCAGGATCTTCCCGGCGACCGGGTGCTCACCGGCGACGACCTGCAGCGGCTGCGCTTCGGTGTCGCCCTCCGCGGCTACTCGATGACCCAGGTCGACGACGTGCTGGACCGGCTGAGCGGCGAGCTGGCGCTCCGTGACGAGCGGATCGCCGAGCTGGAGGCACGCCTCGGCGAGGAGAGCGCCTCGACGACGTCCGCCCACAGCCCGGCTGCGCTGACCCCGACGACACCGACCCGTCGACACCCGACCCGCGACCCCGACCGCGACGCTGGACCCCGTCGTCGACCAGCGCCCATGAGCGTCGACCTCCGGGTGTCCCACACGGTCGCCGCGCCCCCGGACGTGGTCTGGTCGGTGCTGGTGGACTGGGTCGGCCAGCGGCGCTGGATCCCGTTCACGACCGTCCGGGTGCTCAGTGACCACGACGAGGGGCTGGGGGTCCGGTGCGCGGCGCTGTCGGGGTTCTGGCTCGGACGCCTCCCCGTGGGGCTGCTGGACCGCTTCATCGTGACCGCCTGGCAGCCACCGTCCGATCTCGAGCCCGGGGTGCTGGAGGTGCTCCACACCGGTCCCTACTTCACCGGCCCGGGCACGTTCACCGTCGTTCCCCGCGGTGCCGGTGCCACCGAGGTGCTGTGTGCGGAGATCTTCGACGTGGTCGGTGGAGCGCTGCCGACTCGGGTCGCCGGGCTCCTGCTGCCGCTGATGCGGTCCGGTTTCGCGACCAGCCTCAAGGCCCTGGGGCGGGTCAGTCTCGCTGACCGGTGAACTCAGTCTCGTTGGCCGGTGAACTCAGTCTCGTTGGCCGGTGAACAGGGCCGGTCGCTTGGCCAGGAAGGCCTCGACGGCCTGCCGGTGGTCCTCGGTCGCCCCGGTCCGCGCCATCATGTCCGCCTCGTACGCCAGCGCCTCGGTCAGCGAGCTGTGCGCCGCGTGGGCCACCGACTGCCGGATGGCCGCGTACGCCTGGGTCGGGCCGACCGCCAGCCGACCGGCCACCTCCATCACCCGGGCCTCGAGCTCGTCGTCGGGGACCACCTCGGTGGCGATCCCCAGCGCCAGCGCCTCGTCGGCGCCGACGGTCCCCCCGGCGTAGAGCAGCCGCAGCGCCTGGGTCGGACCGACCAGACGCGGCAGGGTCCACGACGACCCGGTGTCGCAGGAGAGACCGATCTGCGCGAACGCCAGGTTGAACCCGGCACTGGCCGCCACGAGGCGGAGGTCGGCCAGGAAGGCCAGCGACGCCCCCGCGCCCGCGGCCACCCCGTTCACGGCGGCGATCACCGGCTTGGGCATCGTGTGCAGCAGGGTGGCGATCGGGTTGTAGTGCTCCGGCACGGTGGCCAGCAGGTCGTCGGGGCCGCCCCGCTCCAGCTGGGCGGCGTGCTCACGGAGGTCCTGGCCCACGCAGAACGCCCGCCCGGTCCCGGTCAGCACGAGGCAGCGGACGCCCGGGTCGGCGGCCACGTCCTGCAGCGCGGCGAGCAGGGCGGTCTTCGTCGCCAGGTCGAGGGCGTTGAGGGCTTCGGGGCGGTTCAGCCGGATCATCCCGACGCCGCCGGCTCGTTCCACCAGCACCGGTGCTGCGCTCATGATCACCGACTGTAGTGGTCGGGATCGCCGACCGGCCCGCGCGTCACGGGGGTGCGGCGGCCAGGACAGCCCGCCAGTCGTCGACCCGCATGGTACGCAGTTGGCTGAGTACGGAATAATCGGGTGCGATAGCTGCCAGTCGACTACAGATGAGGATGGGCACATGGCTGCCATGAAGCCGCGGACGGGTGACGGTCCGATGGAGGTCACCAAAGAGGGCCGGGGGATCGTCATGCGGGTCCCACTCGAAGGAGGAGGCCGCCTGGTGGTCGAGCTCAACGCCGACGAGGCCGCCGAGCTGGCCGGCGCACTGAAAGAGGTCGTCGGCTAGTCGCTGACCCCACGAACGACAGGACGGCTCCCTGCCCGCAGGGAGCCGTCGTCGCGTTCCGAGGCCGTCGGCCGGTCGCCCGTCCCGCGAAGCGAGGCCGGGATCAGCCCCCGTGCACGGCGATCGCCGTGCGGTAGACGTCGACCGTCTCGGCGGCGATCTTGGCCCAGGAGAACTCGTCGATGCAGCGCTGTCGGCCGGCCCGTCCGAAGGCCGCCGCCCGCTCCCGGTCCCGGGTCAGGGAGTTGATCTTGGTGGCCAGCTGCTGCTCGAACTCGGCCACCGCGGCCGGGTCGTCGGCCTTGGCCGGGTCGTACGGCACCAGGTAGCCGGTCTCGCCGTCCACCACCACCTCCGGGATGCCGCCGACCGCTGACGCGACGACAGCTGTCTCGCAGGCCATCGCCTCCAGGTTGACGATGCCGAGCGGCTCGTACACCGACGGGCAGGCGAACACCGTGGCCTGGGAGAGGACCTGACGGACCTGGGCCCGCGGCAGCATCTCCTCGACCCAGATCACGTTGCCCCGGCTCGCCTTCACGGCCGCGAACGCGTCGCCGATCTGCTGGGCGATCTCGGGGGTGTCCGGAGCGCCGGCCAGCAGCACCAGCTGGGTGTCGGGATCCAGGTGCTCGGCCGCCCGCACCAGGTGGATCAGGCCCTTCTGCCGGGTGATGCGGCCGACGAAGACCACTGTGGGGCGGTCCGGGTCGATGCCGAGACCGGTGAGGACGTCGGTGCCCGGGTCGGGGGAGAACTCGTCGGTGTCGATGCCGTTGCGCACCACGTGCACCTTGTCCGGGTCGAGATCGCGGTAGGAGTCCAGGGTGTCGGTCCGCATGCCCGCGCTGACCGCGATCACCGCGTCGGCGGCCTCGAAGGCGGTGCGCTCGGCCCAGGACGACAACCGGTAACCGCCGCCCAGCTGCTCGGCCTTCCACGGGCGGTGGGGCTCCAGGGAGTGCGCGGTCACCACGTGCGGGATGTCCTGCAGCATCGCGCCGAGCATGCCGCCCAGCATGGCGTACCAGGTGTGGGAGTGGATGAGGTCCACCGACGGCACCGCGGCGGCCATCGACAGATCGGCCCCGAAGACCCGCAGTGCGGTGTTCGCGCCGTCCGGATAGGTCTCCGCGTGTGCGGTCGCCCCTTCCCGGGGCTCACCCATGCACTGCACGTCCACGTCGATCAGCTTGCGCAGCTGAGGCACCAGCTGGGCCACGTGCACCCCGGCGCCGCCGTAGATCGATGGGGGGTACTCGCGGGTGAAGAGGGAGAGGCTGAGTCGGTCACCGCTGGCTGCACTCATGCTCGGCATCGTTGCACAGCGGTCCGGACACCGAACAGGGCATCGCCCCGACAGAGAGCAGGCGCAGCGGCGGCGACCTCGGCCCCCAGGTGAACACGAACCGACGAAGCGATGATCGGCTGAGACGCCGGTGAGGGGACCTTGTCGCGCCGAGCCCGCACCACCTAGGTTGACACCGGGTCCGGCGGTGCCGGGTCCAGCCTCAGTGTCGAGCAAGGATAGGTTCAGCGCATGGCTTCCTCCCGTCCCAAGGTTCTCGCCATCGTCCTCGCCGGCGGTGAAGGAAAGCGGCTGATGCCGCTGACGATGGACCGGGCGAAACCCGCCGTCCCGTTCGGTGGGACCTACCGGCTGATCGACTTCGTCCTGTCGAACCTCGCGAACGCCGGCATGCGGCAGATCGCGGTGCTGACCCAGTACAAGTCGCACTCGCTCGACAAGCACATCTCGGTGACGTGGCGGATGTCCACGCTGCTGGGCAACTACGTCACCCCGGTCCCGGCACAGCAGCGACTCGGCCCCCGCTGGTACCAGGGCAGCGCCGACGCGATCTTCCAGTCGATGAACCTGTTCGTCGACGAGGCGCCCGACTACGTCGTGGTCTTCGGGGCCGACAACATCTACCGGATGGACGTCGAGCAGATGCTGGACGCCCACATCGCCGGCGGCCTCGGCTGCACCGTCGCCGGCATCCGGGTGCCGCGCGAGCAGGCCACCGAGTTCGGCGTGATCGACGCTGCCGCGGACCACAAGATCAAGGAGTTCCTGGAGAAGCCGGCCGACCCGCCCGGGCTGCCCGACGACCCCAACGCCTCGTTCGCGTCGATGGGCAACTACATCTTCAGCTGCGACGCCCTGGTCGAGGCGCTCTACGCCGACGCCGAGAACCTGGACTCCCGGCACGACATGGGTGGCGACATCATCCCCAGCTTCGTGTCCCAGGGCGAGGCGCAGGTCTACGACTTCACCTCCAACGAGGTGCCCGGGGTCAAGGACCGCGACAAGGCCTACTGGCGCGACGTCGGTTCGATCGACGCCTACCACGAGGCGCACATGGACCTGGTCTCGGTCGACCCGGTGTTCAACCTCTACAACAACGAGTGGCCGATCTGGAGCAACATGGCGCAGCTGCCCGGCGCCAAGTTCACCCTGGCCGGCACGGCGACCGACTCGATCGTCAGCCCCGGCTGCATCATCTCCGGTGGTCGCATCGACGACTGCGTGCTGTCCCCGAACGTACGGGTGGCCAACGGGGCCACGATCAGCCAGTCGGTGATCCTGCAGAACGCGCGGATCGGCGAGGGTGCGGTGATCGAGCGCGCGATCCTGGACAAGAACGTGCTGGTCGAGCCGGGCGCGACGATCGGCGTCGACGTGGATGCCGACCGGGCCCGCGGTTACACCGTCTCCGCCGGTGGCATCACCGTGGTCGGTAAGGGCATCACCGTCAGAGCTTGACGGCGCTGCTCGCCGGGGCTCTAGACCGGTCGTTCGTCGGTCGGGTCAGGACGAAAAGCGTGTCCTGCCCCGCCTCTCCTGCACTCCCGGTCGCGCCGGCTTGCGCTGCGCCTGAGAACTACAACTTCACGGCGACGAGCAGTCCGTCGCCGACGGGGAGCAGGACCGGGCGGAGCTGCTCGTCGTCGGCCACCATGCCGAGGGCGTCACGCACGGCGAGCACCTCGTCGTCGTCGTCGTTCGGGTCGGCGACCCGGTCGCGACGCAGCGCGTTGTCGACGGCCAGCACGCCGCCGGACCGGAGGAGCCGGACCCCCTGCTCGACGTACGCCGGGTACTCCACCTTGTCGGCGTCGATGAAGACGAGGTCGTACGCCCCGTCGCTCAACCGGGGCAGCACGTTCAGCGCCGCGCCCGCGATGAGCCGGAAGCGCTGGGTGGGGATGCCGACCGACAGGAAGGCCTTGCGGGCCACCCGCTGGTGGTCGGCCTCGATGTCGACGCTGGTCAGGATGCCGTCCGGCTGCATGCCGGCGAAGATGGCCAGACCCGACACACCCGAGCCGGTGCCGACCTCGACCACGGCCTTGGCCCGCAGCACCGAGGCCAGGAAGGTCAGGGCGCTGGCGCCGCCCCGGCCGATCGGGGTGACGCCGAGAGGACCGGCCGCGGCTCGCGCCTCGGCGGCGGCCTCGGACTCGGGCACGAAGTCCTCGGCGTACGCCCAGGACGCGGGCTTGGGAGCGGACTTCACGGGGGTCTTCGTGGGTGCAGCGGTCACGGCGGTCAGCCTAGTGGTCGCGACGGCCTCGATGCACTCGCGGTCAGCGGTGGATGATGGCCCGGCCGTCGTTCGGCCGGGTACCGGAGGAACGGCGTGTCGGGCCGCCGGCCCACACAATCTGCGGTTTGCCTGCCCTGCGAGGCGGTCCGAGCGAGAGATTACGCGGCCTAGGATGGTCCTCATGCCCCCCGTGCCCCCGTTCGGACGTCTGCTGACGGCGATGGTGACACCGTTCACCGACGACGGTGAGATCGACCTCACGGGCGCCGCCGAGCTGGCCGCCTACCTGGTGGACGAGCTGGACCACGACGGTCTGGTGATCAGCGGGACGACGGGGGAGTGCCCGACCACGTCGGACGCGGAGAAGTCTGCGCTGCTGGCCGCCGTGGTGGACGCGGTGGGCGACCGGTGCCACGTGCTGGCCGGTGTCGGCACCTTCGACACCGCCCACACCCGGCGCCTCGCCGCCGCCGCCGAGGAGGCCGGCGCCGCCGGTCTGCTCGTCGTCACCCCGTACTACTCGCGACCACCGCAGAGCGGGCTGCTCGCGCACTTCCGCGCGGTCGCCGACGCCACCGGGCTGCCGGTCATGCTCTACGACATCCCGCACCGCTCGGGCGTCCCGATCGCCACCGACACCCTGCTGGCTCTGGCCGAGCACCCGCGGATCGTGGCGGTCAAGGACGCCAAGGGGGATCTGCAGGCGTCGGCTCAGGTGATGGCCGCCAGCGACCTGGCCTTCTACTCCGGCGACGACGCGATGACCCTGCCGTTGCTGTCGGTCGGCGGGGTCGGTGTGGTCGGCACCTCGACCCACTTCAGCGGCACCGGCATGCGGGAGCTGATCGAGGCCTACGTCGGGGGCGACCCGGCCACCGCGCTGGCGTGCCACCGCCGGCTGCTGCCGATCCTCTCCGGGGTGTTCCTCACCCAGGGCTGCATCATGGTCAAGGCCGGTCTGCGCCTGCAGGGTCGGGGCAACGGTCGGCTCCGCCCGCCGATGCCGCCGGCGACCGAGGACGAGACGGCGTTCCTGCGGGACGCACTCCGGGCGGTCGGACTGCCGGCCGGACCGGTCTGACCTCCACGTCCGTCGAACGGATCGCCCCGGGAACCCGACGAGGAACTGAGACGTTGGCCACATCGAGGTCCTGCACAGGCTCCTGACAGCCTTGTCTCAGTCTCCGTCCAGGATGCTCCGGAAAGATGGGAGATCCGCTGGTGATGAGACTGCACAGGAGGGGAGGCACGATGGCGCGCCGATCGACGCCCGACAGCCCGCCCGTCCCGGCAGCGACGACCCCCCAGAGCGCGCGGACCTGGGCCCCGCCGGCTGCCCAGGAGTGGACGCCACCCAGCTGGGAGCAGATCGTCCGGGACCACAGCGCCCGGGTCTACCGGCTGGCGTACCGGCTGACCGGCAACCCGCACGACGCCGAGGACCTGACCCAGGACGTCTTCGTCCGCGTCTTCCGCTCGCTGCACACCTTCCAGCCGGGCACCTTCGAGGGCTGGCTGCACCGCATCACCACCAACCTGTTCCTGGACTCCGCGCGGCGCAAGCAGAAGATCCGCTTCGACGGGATGGTCGACGGCTCCGAGGAGCGGCTGCCCAGCAGCTGGCCGACGCCGTCAGAAGCGCTGGCCGACGCCGATCTCGATCACGACGTCGCCGCCGCCCTCTCGGCCCTGCAACCGGAGTTCCGGGCCGCTGTCGTGCTGTGCGACATCGAGGGTCTGACGTACGAGGAGATCGCTGCCGTCCTGGACACCAAGCTCGGCACGGTCCGGAGCCGCATCCACCGCGGTCGCGCCCAGCTGCGCACCGCGCTGGCGCACCGACGCCCCTCGGGCGAACGCGAGCGGTATCTCGGGATCGAGGCCGAAGGTGGCGCACCGGTGGCCGTCGAACTCTCAGCACCGGGGTACGCGGGGCGCTCGTGAGGGCGCGCTCGTGCGCCGAGCTCGCTGAACTGCGCTCGGCCTTCGTCGATGACGCCCTGGCCGATGCCGACCGTGAGCGTCTGCTCGTCCACCTGGTCGACTGCGCCAGCTGTCGCCGCGAGGTGGCCGAGCTCCGTCACGTGCGGTCCCTGCTGACCGGCACCACCGACCCGGGGACGGCGCCCCTCGACCTGTCGCACCGGCTGGTCTCCATCGCCGGTGAGGACGCCACCGAGCCGTTGTGGACCCGTCCGTTCCGGCGGACGGCCGGCGGGGGAGAGCTGCCCAGCCAGCGCCACCAGCTGCGCACGAGAGTGGTCGCCGGCGTCCTGGGCTGCGGGCTGACGATGTTGGCCGTGCTCGGCGTCGGCTACGTGGTGGCGCCCGACACGGACACGGCCGAGGCGCTCGACCCCACCCGGCAGGCCGTCACCGAGTTCACGTCCGTCGTCTCCGCCTTCCCGCTCGACGGTCGGGTCAGTGCCGCCCTGCAGGGCCGGCCCGCCGAGCCAGGCTCGGGCGGGGGCACGGCGACCGCGATCGATCTCCCGGCGAAGGAGCTGTCCGAAGCCAAGGCGGCCAAGCTGCTGGTGCGGGCCGGGCAGGCGGGCGACGACCTCACCTACACCGCCGTCCAACAGGTCCGCGTCACCCGTGACGACCAGCAGATCGCGAACGTGGTCCAGGTCAGCAGCCGCGGGGGCACCGGCACCCGGCTCGACCCGTACGGGTCCGGGCACCAGCCCGCCGGTTACGTCACCTACGTCCAGGCCGACTCGTCCACCCGGATGGCCGACGCCGACCTGATCGACCTCCTCACCGACCGCTACACGCTGCGCGGCTGGACGTCCCAGACCTACGCCGGCCGAGCCGCGTTGGTGATCGAGGCGACCGAGCCGACAGCCCAACCCGCCGACGGCGACCTCGATGGGGTCGTGGCCCGCTGGTGGCTCGATGCTGACACCAGCCTGCTGCTGGGTCAGGAGACCTACGACGGGCGCGGCAACCTCGACGTGGCGAGTCGACTCACCGACCTGCACTACGGCGCGGTGACCGACGAGGCCGCGGGCACGGATCGGGCCGGGGGGACCGACCAGGGCGGCGGGGCCGCCGGCGGCCCGGCGGTGCGGACCACGACCACCCTGACGCTCTCCCGGGCGGCGGAGCTGCGCCGCCAGGGCTGGGTCTGCGCCGAGCGGCTGGCCGGTCTGTCGTTGTTGCGGTTGCGCACCGACCAGTCCGACGACCCGGAGCTGATCCACCTCGTCTACAGCGACGGTCTGACCACGCTCAGCGTGATCGAGCAGCGGGGCCGCTTGAGCGGGGCGCCGGCCGGCAGCACCCGCAGCGAGACGCTGGGAGCGTGGGTCACAGCCGGGATGCCGACCACCGCCAGCTGGGTCTCGGGCGACGTCGTGATGACGGTGGTGACCGACGGATCCCGGGAGACGCTGGCCGCCGCGGTGGCCGCGCTTCCGCACGACGCCTCGCAGCGGCCGACTACGATGGAACGCGTTCGCGCGGGCTGGTCCCGCATCCTCGGTCGATGAGTGGTGGCGAGATGGCTGACGAGGACCGCTCGGCGGCCACTGACGATCCGTCGGGTCAGCGCGATCGCTCGGGTCACGATGACGGATCGGACTGGTTCTTCGCCGACCGCCGGGACGACTCGATCGGCGACGAGCAGGCTCCTGCTCCTCCTGTGCGTGATCAGTTTGCCGCCGACCCGCCCGGGGCCGTCCGATCCGACGCAGAACCGTACGGCGGTGAGCCGTACCGGCGCGACCGGCCCGAGGGCGACCGCAACGGGTTCGACCAGGGGAACGCGCCGACGAGTCAGTACTACGGTCCCTTCGGCGGGCCGCCGGCCCGGGTCGACGAACCCACCCAGGTGATCCCGGCCTACGGGTCCGGCGCGGCGTACGGGTCCGGCTCGGCGTTCGGGTCCGGCGCGGGTGCAGCGCCGTCCTTCGGTCCTCCCACCGGGTACCCGGTCGCGGCCGGACCGTCAGCTCCGTCGGCGGGCGCGCCCGCCGGACCTCCCGCCCCGCCGGCCACCCACCCGGCCACGAACCCCGGGCGTCCGGCTCGCCGACCGCGGGCGGGGGTCATCCTGCTGGTAGCGGCGCTGCTGGCGGCCCTGGTCGGCACCGCGGCCGGCTACGGCGGTGCTCGGCTGGCGCAGACCGGAGCCCCGGTGCCCACCGCTCCCACCCAGCCGTCGACGGGCGCGTCGACCGATCCGCCGCCGACTCCGGGCCCGACCGGCACCCCAGTGTCGCCGGCGCCGAGTCAGATCGACACGGTGCAGGTGGCTGCTTCGGCGCTGCCGAGCACCGTGATGATCAGGGTCGGCTCGAACGGCTCCGGAGGCACTGGTTCCGGGTTCGTGCTGGACACCGAGGGCCACATCATGACCAACAACCACGTGATCGCCGACGCCGCCGACGGCGGCCGGATCACCGTGGTGTTCTCCGACGGCGCGCGCAAGCGGGCCGAGCTGGTGGGGCGCAGCCCCTCCTACGACCTCGCCGTCATCAAGCTGACCCAGGACCACGACCTGACCCCGATGCCGGTCGGCGACTCCGAGCAGGTGCAGGTGGGGGCGCAGGTGGTGGCGATCGGCTCGCCGCTCGCGCTGGCCAGCACGGTGACCCAGGGGATCGTGAGCGCCAAGAACCGGCCGGTGGTGGTCAACTCCGACGGGGGTGCCGACTCGCCCAGTGCCTACATCAACGGCATCCAGACCGACGCGGCCATCAACCCCGGCAACTCCGGCGGACCGCTGGTCGACGCGGCTGCCCGGGTGATCGGCGTCAACTCCGCGATCCTGACCCTCGGCCAGACCAGCACCACGAGCGGCAACATCGGACTGGGGTTCGCCATCCCGATCAACCAGGCGATGGAGATCGGCAAGCTGCTGATCACCGACGGCAAGGCGACCTACCCCGTCATCGGGGTCAACCTCGGTGACGCGACGTCGGACGGCGTACGGCTGTCGGAGGTCGACGGCGGGGGTCCTGCCGACGACGCCGGTCTGCGGGTCGACGACGTCGTGACCGCGATCGACGACCAGCCGGTCAGCACCGCCCAGGAGCTGATCGTGGCTGTTCGGACACACCGACCCGGTGACCGGGTCACACTGACGTACGAACGCGACGGGCAGGAACGCACCGCCGACGTGACCTTGGGGAGCCGTGTTGGTTAGCGTGAGCGCATGTTCGACGTAGGGGCGCCGGAGCTCCTGGTCCTGGTGGTCATCGCGGTGATCCTCTTCGGACCGGAGAAGCTGCCCGAGTTCGCCCGCAAGGCGGCCCGGGTGATCAAGTACGTCCGGACCATGGCCGGCAGCGCGCAGGAGCAGCTCAGCAAGGAGCTCGGCCCCGAGTTCTCCGACCTCGACGTCCGCGACCTGAACCCGAAGACCTTCATCCAGAAGCACCTGATGGACGACGTCGACCCGATCGTGGCCGACGTCAAGAAGGAGATCGCCGAGTCGACGGCGGCCGGTCGTACGGCCGCGTCGGACGTGACCGCGGCGATGGAGGACGCCAAGGCGTCGGCCCGGACGAACGGCTCCCACCAGGCGGCCATGAACGGCGCCGCGGTGGCGCGGGTGCTGACCCCCTTCGACCCGGACGCGACCTGACCCCACCGCGAGAACCAACCGCGAGTCGTCAGCACCTGTGGTGGCCAGAGCCACCACCGAGGCTGACAACTCCGAGTCTCAGCGGCCCGTCGGAGCCAGACCGAGCTGACGGCCGGCCAGGCCCCGGCCGCGCGCGGCCAGTCCTTCGGCGATCGCCGTCAGCGCCGCCCCGGCCGGGGAGTCCGTGTCGTCGGCAGTGACCGGTACGCCGTCGTCGCCGCCGGCCCGCAGGGTCGGATCCAGCGGCACCTGCCCCAGCAGCGGCACCGGGTAGCCCAACCGGGTGCTCAGGGTGGCGGCCACGTCGGCGCCGCCGCCGGAGCCGAAGACGTCCATCCGGTGCGTGCCGCCGCAGTCGGGGCAGGTGATCTCGAGGTAGGCCATGTTCTCGATCACGCCGATCACCCGCTGGTTCATCATCGAAGCCATCGTCCCGGCCCGCTCGGCCACCTCGGCGGCCGCCTGCTGCGGAGTCGTCACCACGATCACCTCGGCGTTCGGCAGCTTCTGGCCGAGCGAGATCGCCACGTCCCCGGTCCCGGGGGGCAGGTCGAGCAGCAGGAAGTCCAGGTCGCCCCAGTAGACGTCGGCCAGCATCTGGGTCAGGGCCCGGTCCAGGATCGGTCCACGCCAGGCCACGACCTGGTCGCGACTCGGCTTCATCATGCCGATCGAGATCGCCTTCAGACCGTTGGTCGGCACCGGCATGATCATGTCCTCGACCGCCGTCGGGCGCGCGTCGGCGACGCCCAGCATGGCCGGCACCGAGTGCCCGTAGATGTCGGCGTCGAGGATGCCGACAGTACGTCCGAGGCGCACCAGGGCCATCGCCAGGTTGACGGTGACCGACGACTTGCCGACGCCGCCCTTGCCGGAGGCGATGGCGATCACCGTGGTCAACGAACCGGGCTGGGCGAACGGGATCTCACGCTCGGCCTGACCACCCTTGAGCAGCTCGCGGAGCCCGGCGCGTTGTTCGTCACTCATCACGCCGAGGTCGACCTGCACGGTGTCCACGCCCTCGACGGTGGACACGGCGGCGGTCACGTCCCGGCGCAGCGTGTCCTTCATCGGGCAGCCGGACACGGTCAGCAGCACCTCGACCCGGATCAGACCGGGGGCGGCCTCCTCGACGGCGGCCACCATCCCCAGGTCGGTGATGGGGCGCTTGATCTCAGGGTCGTTGACCCGGGTCAGGGCGTCGCGGACGCGATCGAGCAGGGGGGAAGCAGTCGAGACAGGCACCCGGCCAGGTTAGTTGGCTCCCGCACGTCCGTCCGCCGACTGTGGCGGAGCAGACACCCGGGCGTCCCGGTCACCCGCTGGTCCGGTCACCCAGCGGTCCCGGTCACCCGACCGTCCCGGTCACGACCGCCCCGTTCGCGCTCCCGGTCCTCGTCATCGAGATCGGCCAGGATGGAGCGCAGCTCGCTGCGCAGCTCCGAGCGCACGTAGTCCCGGGTGGCCAGCTCGCCGACCGACATCCGCAGTCCGGCGATCTCGCGGGCCAGGTAGTCCATGTCCGCCCGGCTCTGGGCGGCCTGCTCACGGTCACGTTCGATGGCGACCCGGTCCCGCGACTCCTGCCGGTTCTGCGCCAGCAGGATCAGCGGGGCGGCGTACGAGGCCTGCAGCGAGAGCACCAGCGTGAGGAAGATGAAGGGGTACTCGTCGAACTGGGGGCGGGGCGGACCGAACGGCACGTTCCACAGCACCCAGCAGATGATGATCACCGTCATCCAGGCCAGGAAGCGGGCGGTGCCCATGAACCGGGCAAAACCCTCCGCGAACGCCCCGAAGGTGTCGGTGTCCCAGCGCGGCCGGGGCAGGATCGACCGTTTCCGGCGGCCCGGTGTGTTCAGCCGGTCCGGTTCGCGCTCGGCCCTAGCCACGGCTCACCGACCGACCGCGTGAGCGTCGTGCGCCCAGAGCGGCCTGGGCTGACAGCGCATCCAGCTGCGTCCCGCGCCAGTCCGGCGGCAGCACGTGGTCGAGCACGTCGTCGACGGTGACCGCGCCGAGCAGGCGTCGGTCGGCATCCAGCACCGGGGCGTTGACCAGGTTGTAGGTGGCGAAGTAGCGGGAGACGATGTGCAGCTTGGTCTCGGCCTGCAGCGGTTCCAGGTCGGAGTCCAGCAGCGCGGAGACCAGTGTCGACGGTGGCTCGCGCAACAGCCGCTGGAAGTGCACGCCGCCCACGTAGCGGCCGGTGGGAGTCTCCAGCGGGGAGCGGCAGACGTAGACCATGCAGGCCAGGGCCGGGGTGAGCTCGGCGTCCCGGACCTTGGCCAACGCCTCGGCGACCGTGGCGTCCGGCGCGAGGATGACCGGCTCCGGCGTCATCATGCCGCCGGCGGTGAAGTCCTCGTAGATGAGCAGCCGGCGGACGTCCTTGGCCTCCTCGGGCTCCATCCGGTTCAGCAGTCGTTCCGCGACCTCCGGCGCCAGCTCACCGATCAGGTCGGCGGCGTCGTCGGGATCCATCTCCTCCAGCACGTCGGCGGCACGTTCGGGATCCAGCCCCTGGATCAGCTGGACCTGCTCCTCCTCCGGCAGCTCCTCGAGCGCGTCGGCCAGCTTCACGTCGTCGAGGGCCTCGGCGACCTCGGCCCGCCGCTCGGGGGACATGTTGTGCAGCTCGCGGGCGATGTCGGCGGCCTTCATGTCCTCGAACTCGGCGAGCAGGTGGTCGGTGCCCTGGAAGGTGGCGTCGAAGCCGCTGATCCGCACCTCGTCCCAGTCCAGGATGGTGACGTGACCGCGCCGCCCGAAGGCCCGGGGACGGGCCTCCCGGATGGCGACCTCGCTGAGCTCCCACTCGTGCACCCGGGTGGCGTGCATCGCCACGTCGAAGACGACAGCCGGCGCCTGCTGGTCGACGCGCTGGGCCGACTGGTCGAAGAGGTCGTCGATGACCAGGATCTCGGAGTCGCGGCGCTCGAAGCGCCGGGTGTTGAGGACGCCGGAGATGACGATCTGGGTGGGGTCGACGTTGCGCACCCGAGCCATCGAGATGAAGATCCGGTGGCGGGCGAACAGCTCGACCAGCAGCCCCTTCACCCGCGGCGGTCGTCCGTCGACCCGGCGCTGGACGATGACGTCGCGCACCCGCCCGAGCTGGTCCCCGGCCACGTCCAGAACGGGCAGGTTCTTCAGTCGGGAGATGAACACCGAGCTCTCTCGCGACGCCACGGGCCCACGGTATAGGCCGGACCTGCCGCATGACGTACGCGTTCGGGTCCAGCACGACGCGCCGACTGTCGGACCGGCCACTTACACTGTAAACATGAGTGAATTCGCATCCGAAGGTTCCCAGGCCGCCGAGGAAGAGGTCGCCTTCATCGGGGCGAGTCCTGACGATCCCGCCCCCGGTGGTGACGACAGCATCAAGGACCCCAGTGACTGGGTCAGCGGTGACGACCCGATCACGGACTCCCAGAAGTCCTACCTCGACTCCCTGGCCAAGCAGGCCGGCGAGACCCTGCCGGCGGATCTGAACAAGGCGCAGGCGTCGGAGCACATCGACCGGCTCCGCTCGAAGCTGGACCTGGCCGACGGCTGAGCCCGCCCCGGGTGTGACCGTGCCGTCGCTCGACCAGGTCAGCGGGGACCGTTGCCGGTTCAAGGACCTCTGCGTCGACGCCGCCGACCCGCTCCGGCTGGCGACGTTCTGGGCGGCTGCGCTCGGGCTGTCCACCGAGGTCCTGGACACCGGCGCCCGCCGGCTGGTCGACGACGTGGCCGAGCACACGGTCTGGGTCAACGAGGTGCCCGAACCGCGCACGGTGAAGCAGCGGGTGCACCTGGACGTGCTGGTGGGACGGGTCGCCGAGCTGCAGTCCGAGGGCGCCACCGTCGTCCAGGAGCTGCCGCGCTGGACCGTGCTGACCGACCCCGAGGGCGGCGAGCTGTGCGGGTTCGTCCGGCCGGCCACCGAGCTGGAGACGTACCGCCTGCTCGAGGTCGTGGTCGACGCTGTCGAACCCGGCGCCATCGCGGTCTGGTGGGCCGACCGTTTCCGCACCACGGCACAGGAGAGTGAGGACGGCTCGTTCTGGTGGCTGCCGGCGGGGGGCACGCGTCCGGTCGACTGGTGCTTCCAGGCCGTGCCGGAGCCGAAGCTGGTGAAGAACCGCATCCACTGGGACGTGGTCGGCGACCCGGCCGGACTGGTCGCGGCGGGCGCGACACTGCTCCGGGGCCGAGATGACGACGTCGCCTGGGATCTGCTGGCCGATCCCGAGGGGAACGAGTTCTGCGTCTTCCCGCCGCGATGATCGTGGGTTACTGTTCCTGCGAGCTCGGGGGAGCACAATCCGAGGAGTTCGCGTGTCCAGATCACTTCCCCGTCTGGGCGCGATGATCACCGGCCGACAGTCGCCGTCGATCACCGCCCCGAGATCGCTCGTCATCGCCCTGGCTGCCGGCCTGGCGATCTCCGGAGCCGGCCTCGTGGGCCCATCCGGCAGCCTTCCCCAGGCGGCGGCGAAGGTGTCCGATCCCGCGCTGGCGACCAAGATCGCCTCGGTGATGAAGGACTCCCGGGTGACCAAGGGCCGGACGTCAGTGGTCGTGTACGACGCCGCCACGGGCAGCGAGCTCTACCAGCGCAGCGGCAGCCGGTCCACCATGCCGGCCTCCAACACCAAGATCATCACCGCCGCCGCGGCCATGCACACCCTCGGGCCGGGCTACCGGTTCAAGACCGAGGTGATCAGTCGGGCCACGCTCAGCGGCAGCACCCTGAACGGTCGGCTCTACCTCAAGGGCTACGGCGACCCGACCGCCCGGGTGAGTGACTACGCCTACCTGGCCCAACGGGTGCGGGCGGCCGGGATCCGCACGGTGACGGGGAAGCTGGTGGTCGACGCGAGCTACTTCGACAGCGTCCGCTACAACCCGACCTGGAAGACGTCCTACGCCGACGACTACTACGCCGCACCCATCTCGGCCGTGACCCTCGCCCCCAACGCCGACTACGACTCCGGCACGGTGATCATCAGCTACAAGGCCGGCTCGACGGGCAAGAGGGCCAAGATCACCACCACCCCGGCGTCGGCCGCGGCGTACCTGGATCTGCGGAACCTGACCACCACCGGCAAGAAGGGCAGCTCGACCAGCTTCTCGGCGACGCGGGCGTACGGGTCGAAGACGATCACCCTGCGGGGCCGGGTGGGCGGCGGTCGTTCGGGCAGCCGGTTGATCACCGTCGACCGCCCCGACCTCTACGCCGCCGCGGTGTTCCGGGCCGAGCTGAAGAAGGCCGGGGTGACCGTACGGGGTGGGACGACTGCCGTGGCCACGCCGTCCTCCGGTCGTCGGGTGATCGGCACGGACACCTCGATGACGCTGTCCCAGCTGCTGGTGCCGTTCATGAAGCTGTCCAACAACATGCACGCCGAGGCTCTGACCAAGGCGATGGGGGCCAAGCGGTCCGGCGCCCCCGGCAGCTGGGCGAAGGGGCTGGCCGCGACCCGGGCGTACCTGTCCGCCACCGGCGTCCCCCTGGGCGGCGTCGCTCTCAGCGACGGCTCCGGGCTGACCCGGTCCAACACCGTCACCCCGCGGGCGATGGGCACGCTGCTGGTCAAGGTGCAGCGGGAGCCCTGGTTCCCGGCCTTCAAGGCGTCGCTGCCGGTGGCGGGCAACAGCAGCCGGATGATCGGCGGCACCCTGCGCCACCGGATGAACGGGACGCGGGCCGCCAACAACGCGTGGGCCAAGACCGGCACGTTGACCGGGGTGACCGCCCTCAGCGGGTACGTCCGGGGCCGGGACGGACGGCTCTACGCGTTCTCGATGCTCAGCCAGTACTCGGGCAGCTCACCACGTCCGGTGGAGGACAAGCTGGTGGTCGCCCTGGCGGGCTGGCGACGCTGATCCCGGGCGGCCTGCGTAGGTAGAATGGACTTTTCCGTCACGTCAAGAGGTGGGGCCATGTCCGCTCAGCGTCCGCAGCCCGGATCGATGTTCGAGCTCGAGTTCCCGCAGTCGGTGGGGATCTTCAACAGCTACGCCGACGCCCAGAAGGCCGTCGACTACCTCGCCGACGAGAAGTTCGCCGTGCAGAACCTGGCCATCGTGGGCACCGAGCTCAAGTCCGTCGAGCGGGTGCTGGGGCGGAAGAGCTGGGGCACGGTGCTCTCGCAGGGCGTCTCCTCCGGCGTCTCGACCGGTCTGCTCGTCGGCATCGTGATGCTCCTGTTCACCCGCCCGGCCAGCGTGCTGGTGCTGATCCTCAGCTGCCTGGCTCTCGGTATCGCCATCGGCATCGCCTTCGCCGCCGCCGGCTACGCCCTGACCCGCGGCAAGCGGGACTTCACCTCGGTCACCCAGACGGTGGCCACCAAGTACGAGGTGCTGTGCGAGCACAAGGTCGCCGCTCAGGCGCGGGAGATGCTGCAGCAGCTCCCGGGCGCCCGCGCCGCCGCCTTCGAGTAGGGGTCTGTGTTTCCCGCACTCGCTGTGACCGCCCTGGAACCCGGCTACTTCGTCGTCGTTCGGAGAGAAGAAGCACCTCTCCTCTCTCCTCCTCAGCACGCCGGCGGGCGATCACGGCCGCTCGTGCTCAAGGGTCGCCCGCACTCGCTGTGACCGCCCTGGAACCCGGCTACTTCGTCGTCGTTCGGAGAGAAAAAGCACCTCTCCTCTCTCCTCCTCAGCACACCGGCGGGCGATCACGGCCGCTCGCGCTCAAGGGTCGCCCGCACTCGCTGTGACCGCCCTCGCTGTGATCGCCCCGCCTCAGACCAGCAGGGGGCGCAGTCGGCCGGCCAGGTCGACGGCTGCCTCGATCTCGGTCCGCCGGATCGACACGCTCTCCACGTTGAACCCGTACGGCACCCCGAGGCGACGGCAGAAGGCGGCCAGCTCGCCCGCGCCGGTCAGACACTGGTCGAGGCTGACCGCCAGCGGGTCGTCGGCGTGCACGAGCTCGTTCTGCAACCACCGCGGCACCTGGACCCCGAGCCACTGCAGGAAGGCCAGCGTCCTGGCCGACCCGCACACGGCCAGGGTGAACACGACCGGGCAGGGAGCCACCCCCCGGTCGGCGCAGGCGTAGACGTAGTCCGACACCAGGCTCTTGGTGTTGTCCACGTCGTAGATCACCTGGCTGACGAAGAAGGCACAGCCGGCCTCCTGCTTGCTCAGCATCCGCAGGTGCTCGTCGCCCCGGCCGGCGTGCCGCTCGGTGATCACCACCCCGCCGAGGGTCAGCTCGGGTCGGCGGGCTCGACGCAGGTGGTGGGCCTCCGCCAGCGTGGTCCGGACGTCCTTGCTGCTGGTCGAGGAACCGACGAACACGCCGAGCTGCCGGCGCGGGTCGAGGGCGTCGAGCCAACCGGTCAGCTCGTCGGCGGCGTACTTCCCGACGCTGCGGTAGACCACCACCGGCTTGGTCCAGGCGCCGAGGTGCTCGGTGTAGAAGTCGGCCGGGTCACAGGTCGGCAGGTAGGGGAACGGTCGGTCCTCGCTGACCCGATCACTCTCGTCGTCGATGTCGTACAGGATCAGTCCGTCGACGTCGACCGGCGCGAGCCGCTCCAGGGTCAGCCGGGCGATCCGGCGGCGGTCCTCGGCCGGGGTGCTCGCCTTGGGTGGGGTGATGCCGAACAGCAGCATCCCGCCCCGGCCCTCGGCGACCAGGACGTCCAACGAGGCCGGCGACGCGGGTTCGGGCGACGTGGCTTCAGGCGACGCGGGTTCAGGCGACGCGGGTTCAGGCACGGGGGAGCAGGGTGGCCATCCACGCTTCGACGTCGGCACTCGAGCGAGGCAGCGCGGCGGACAGGTTCTCGGCGCCGTCGGCGGTGATCACGATGTCGTCCTCGATCCGCACCCCGATCCCGCGCAGGTTCGCCGGCACCAGCTCGTCGTCGGCCTTGAAGTACAGACCCGGCTCGACGGTGATGACCATGCCCTCGGCCAGGGTCCCCTCGCGGTAGTTCTCCCGCCGGGCCTGCGCGCAGTCGTGGACGTCGATGCCCAGGTGGTGGGAGGTGCCGTGCACCATCCAGCGGCGGTGCTGACCACCGTCGGGGGAGAGCGACTCCTCGGCGGTCACCGGCAGCAGCCCCCACTCCTCGAGCTTGCGGGCCAGCACGGCGATCGCCGCGGCGTGCACGTCGGAGAACTTCGCCCCGGGCTTCGCGGCGTCGATGCCCGCCTGCTGCGCTTCCAGCACCGCCTCGTAGACCATCCGCTGCTCGTCACTGAACCGGCCGTTCACCGGCAGCGTGCGGGTCACGTCGGCCGTGTAGAGCGTGTCCAGCTCCACCCCGGCGTCCAGCAGCAGCAGGTCGCCGTCCCGGAGGTCGCCGTCGTTGCGGATCCAGTGCAGCGTGCAGGCGTGGTCCCCGGAGGCGGCGATGGTGTCGTAGCCGACCGCGTTGCCGGCGTGCCGGGCGTGCAGCCCGAAGACGCCCTCCACCCAGCGCTCGCCCCGGCCGCGTCGTACGGCTTCGGGCAGGTCGGCCACCACAGCCGCGAAACCCTCGGCCGTCTCCGCACAGGCCTGTCGCATCTGCTCGATCTCGAACGCGTCCTTGATCAGCCGGAGCTCGCTGAGCGCCTCGGCCAGCTCGGCGTCCTGGTCCTGCGACGTCTCTTCGGCGCCGACCCGACGGATCTCGTCCACCCGGGCAGCCAGCGCGGGGTCGGCCTCCCGCAGCACCCGGATCAGCGTCTCCTCGGCGTTCTTGGCCAGGTGCTCATCCAGCTCGCTGCGCGGCACGCAGCGGATCCCGCACTCGGCCGCCAGCTCCTCCAGCGACTGCCGCCGGCCCACCCACATCTCGCCGTAGCGGGCGTCGGAGTAGAACTCCGCGGAGTCCCGCGGGGCCCGGGGGGTGAAGTAGAGAGCAGCGTCGTGACCGTCGTCGGTCGGCTCCAGCACCAGCACGGCGTCGGGCTCGCGGTCGGTGCCCAGCCCGGTCAGGTGGGCGAAGGCGGAGTGGGGCCGGAAGCGGTAGTCGGTGTCGTTGGAGCGGATCTTCAACCCGCCCGCCGGGGATCACCACGCGCTCGCCGGGGTACAGCGCGCTCACCCGGTCGCGGCGGGCCACCGCAGCCTCGGCGGCGGGTAGTCGGGCCGGCAGCTCGCTGGGGTAGGGCGCCCAGCCGTCGGCGATGAACGCCTTGAACGCGTCGCTGAACGGGGTCTGACGATTCGGCAGCTCGGGTTGGGTCTCGCTCATCGGACCAGTCTGTCACCCGTAGGGTGGGTCGGGTGCTGGACGTACGCGAGCGGCTGGCGGCCGACGACCTGCCCGACCGCCTGGACCGACTGGGTTTCCGTCCCGACGACCGGGCGGCAGCCCTCGCCGCCGCGGGGGCGGTCCTGCAGCAACCGACCGAGACCGAGATCGTCCAGCAGACGGCGGAGCGGCTGGCCCGCGACGTGGGTCGGATCGGTGACCCGTGGGACGGCTCGCAGCCGTCCCCCTGGCGCCCGGACGGCACCGTCTCGGCGTACGGGACAGGGGTGCTGGAGCTGCTGGCCCTGGTGGCGAGCGCCGACGAGGTGCGGACGTTCCACGCGTCCCGCGGGATCGGGGACGATGACTCCTGGCGGGCCCTGTCCGATCTCGGGCAGCAGGTCCACGTCCACCGGCTGACGTACGGGTCCTTCGGCCTGCACACCCATGACTGGCTGCGCGTGGCGTGGTCGGGCGCGCTCTACTGGCTGGGACGGCTGCAGTTCAACCTGCACCCGAGCGAGTCGTCGAGCACCGGGTGGGTGCTCTCGACCCACATCCCGCGATCGGGGCCGCTCACCCCGGCGGAGGTGGACGCGTCCTTCGCGGCCGCCCGGGAGTTCTTCGCCGACCACTTCGCCGACCACCCGACCGACGCCTTCTTCTGCCACAGCTGGCTGCTCGATCCCGACCTGGCCGCCGCGCTGTCCGAGACCTCGAACATGGCCCTCTTCCAACGGCGGTGGACGCTGGAGGGCGAGCCCGGACCAGGTGACGAGGACGCGGTGTTCTTCACGTTCGCCCGCCGACCACCTGTCGATCTGGACGCCCTGCCGCGCGACACCACCCTGCAGCGGGCGATCCTGGACCGGATCGCCGCCGGTGAGCACTGGCACGTCTGGGGCGGCCGGATCCCGTACACCGACCTGGAAGCACCGGCGCTGGTCGACGGTTCGCCAGGCGACCACACTCCCGAGAGGCTCCCGTCGTGACCGAGCTCTACGTCGTCAGGCACGGGGAGACCGAGTGGAGCGCGGCCGGTCGGCACACGTCGGTGACGGACCTGGAGCTGACCGACCGCGGGGTCATCCAGGCGGAGTCCCTGCACGGGCACCTGGATCCGGCCGCGTTCGGGCTGATCCTGTCCAGCCCCCGCCGGAGGGCGCTCCGGACGGCGGAGCTGGCCGGGTTCGTCGGACCGTACGAGCCGGAGGTGAGCGAGGACCTGGTCGAGTGGTTCTACGGCGACTACGAGGGCCTCACCAGCGACCAGATCCACGAGACCGATCCCGACTGGACGATCTTCACCCACCCGACCCCCGGCGGCGAGACCCACGACCAGGTGACCGAGCGGCTGGATCGGGTGATCGCACGGATCCGCTCGGCCGGCGTGGAGCGGGCGATCTGCTTCGCGCACGGGCACTCGCTGCGTTCGCTCACGGTCCGCTGGCTGGGGCTCGACCTGCGGTGGGGTGGGAGCTTCCCGCTCGAGACGGCCCGCCTCTCGATCCTCGGCGAGGAGAAGGGCGAGCCGGCGCTGGAGCGCTGGAACGCACCGGTCTAGACAGGACGCGACCACCCGACATTTTCGTCATACACTAATCGCGTGGACAGTCGCGAGACGATCAACGGGAAGCCGGTCAGCGACGAGCAGATCGCGGAGTGGGCGGCCGAAGCCGAAGCCGGGTACGACGTCGAGGAGCAGAAGAAACGAGGGCGGGGCCGGCCTGGCCGCGGTGCCGAACCCTCGCAGGTCGTGGCCCTGCGTCTCACAGCGGAGGAGCTCTCTCGGATCGACGCCCGGGCAGCACGCGAGGGGAAGTCGCGCTCAGAGGTCATCCGTGACGCGCTGGCCGCTGCACCTGCGTGAAGGTCCACGAGTGAGCCCGACGGCACGGCGTCGACCCAGTGGACGCCCTCCAGGCGGCCACGTGGTCGCTCCGGATCGAGGACCTCGATGACGACAGCCCAGCGCGTCAGCTGAGACTCGGCTTCGACACCGCAGGACGGCTGCTGGAAACAGTGGTGCTCGTCTTCGACAGCGGGAACGAGCTGATCATCCACGCGATGAGAGCTCGGCCGAAGATGATCGAGTTGCTCCCATGACGAGCCCTTCCCCGGTCCTGCCCGGACCAGGGAGAGCTCGCTGACTCAGGAGTAGTCGTACCGGCTGAGCGCCTTGCGGGCGCTGAGCAGGAGCACCGCAGCCAGGCCGGTGGTGCCGACCATGATGACGGCCATCGGGACCGGGGTGCCGTTGCCGAAGGCGCCGACCAGCGGGGCGATCGCGCCGCCGATCATGAACTGCGAGGCGCCGAGCAGGGCGGCCGCGGTGCCCGCGGACTCGCCGTGCCGGTTCAAGGCGATGGCCGGGGCGTTCGGGAAGGAGAGCCCCGCCGCGGAGATGACGAAGAACAGCGGTGCCATGAAGGCGATCCACCCGTCGACGCCGAGCAGCATCAGCACCAGCAGCGTGACCGCGCCGGTCACGGCCAGCAGCACGCCGAAGCTGAGCACGCTGACCGGGCTGTAGCGCTTGACCAGCCACGGGTTGATCTGGGTCATGGCGATCATGCCGACGGCGTTGGCGCTGAAGGCCAGGCCGAACTGCTGCGGGGTCATCCCGTACAGGTCCTGCAGGACGAAGGGCGCACCGGAGATGTAGGCGAACAGGGTGGCGAACATCAGGCCCGCGACCAGCACCATGACGATGAAGAGGCGGTCGGAGAACAGCGCCCCGTACGCCCGGAGGGAGCCGGTGAGGCTGACCGGCCGGCGGCGCTCGGCGGGGAGCGTCTCGGGCAGCGCCAGGAACGCCAGCACCAGCATGCCGAGGGCGATGACCGCGAGGACCACGAAGATGCCGCGCCACGAGGTGAGGGCGAGCAGGGCGCTCCCCAGGGACGGGGCGAGGATCGGCGCGACGCCGAGCACGAGCACGAGGCGGGACAGCAGCTGGGCAGCCCGGATGCCGCTGAACAGGTCGCGGACCACCGCCATCGAGACCACGGCGACGGCCGCACCGGCGAAGCCCTGCAGCGTGCGGGTCACCGTGAGCAGACCGATGCTCGGGGCCAGGGCACAGAGGATCGACATCCCGGCGTGCAGCACGAGGCCGGCGAGCAGCGGCTTGCGGCGACCGACGGAGTCCGACAGCGGGCCGATGATCAGCTGACCGAAGCCGAGGCCGATCAGCAGGCCGGTGATGGTGGCCTGGGCCTGCGCGTCGGTCGCGCCCAGCTGACGGGACAGCTCGGGCAGAGCGGGCAGGTAGGTGTCGATGGTGAGCGGTCCGATCGCGCTCAACGCGCCCAGGACGAGCACCAGCTGGACGTACTTGCGGCCGACGAAGCGGCTGGACAGCTCGGAGCGGGCGTCGCCCACGAGCGACGGGGCGGTGACGGGTGCGTCGACTGCGGTCATCGGGCGCTCCTCCAGGAGTGGGATCGGCTGAGCGGGCACCGCCACCTCGATGTGACTGAACGGCCATTCAGGAATACCAGGGTGAACTCACAGTGATGGCGGATCATTCCCGATCCGTCGACCTCATTCTCTTGCCACTTGGTGGCCGAAGCGGGGGGCCTGCACGCCTTGACGTCCGAGGCTCGGACTGATTCACTATGAATCGTTTCAATGCCGCGGCTCGAGCCCCGGTGCCGTCCCGCAGAGCTGAGGGGTCCCCATGGAGCCGGTCGCCTGGACCGCCGCGCTGATCGAGTCCGGTGCCGCGAGCACGAGTGCCCCGCGGCTGCGCCGCGAGACCGCGCTCGAGGACGGACACGGCGAGGTGCTGTCAGCTGTCTGGCACGTGAGCGCGCGGGGGATCGTCGAGGCCCACCTGGCCGGCGGACCGGTGAGTGACGACGTCCTCACCCCTGGCTTCTCCAGCTACGAGTGGCGGCTGCGCTACCGGTCGTACGACGTCACCGACAGGGTCCGGAGGATCGCCGACCACGGGCAGCCGCTCGTGCTCGGGCTCCAGCTCGGTCACGGCTGGTGGAGCGGGCGGCTCGCCTGGACCGGTGAGCGCGGTGTCTACGGAGAGCGTCCGGCCGGCATCGCCCAGCTGGAGATCGACTTCGCCGACGGCCACCGGCAAGTGGTGGTCACCGACAGCACCTGGGACTCCGGTCCGTCGCCGGTGCTGGTCGACGACCTCTACGACGGGCAGACGGTGGACGCCCGGCTGGCCTCCGCCGCCTGGCTGGCGCCCGGTTTCGCCGACTCCACCTGGGCGCCGGCCGTCGAGGTCGACGACGCCGACCTGTCAGTTCTCACTCCCTACGTCGGACCGCCGGTCGTCCGGCACGAGGAGATCGCCCCCGTCCGGGTGTGGACGTCCCCCAGCGGCCGGACGCTGCTGGACTTCGGTCAGAACCTGGTGGGCTGGCTCAAGATCAGCACCACCGGCGAGGCCGGCTCGGTGATCACCGTCCGGCACGCCGAGGTGCTCGAGCACGACGAGCTGGGCACCCGACCGCTCCGCTCGGCCCTGGCCACCGACACCTTCATCCGCAGCGGCGGACCGGACGTGTTCGAGCCGACGCTGACCTTCCACGGCTTCCGGTACGCGGAGGTGACCGGTCTGGACCAGCCGATCGGGCCGGAGAACGTGGTGGCGGTGGTCGTGCACTCGGACCTGTCGCGGACCGGGACGTTCGCGTGCTCCGACGAGCTGGTGAACCAGCTCCACGCCAACGTGGTCTGGAGCCAGCGCGGCAACTTCCTCGATCTGCCGACCGACTGCCCGCAGCGGGACGAGCGGCAGGGCTGGACCGGCGACATCGCCGTCTTCGCCCCCACCGCGGCCTACCTGTTCGACGTGTCGGGGTTCCTGCGCGACTGGCTGCTGGACCTGGCCGCAGAGCAGCGGGCCGCCGACGACATCGTGCCGCTGGTCGTGCCCGACGTGCTCAAGCTGCTCGACAACGCCACCGGCTGGCCCTCGGACAGCCCGACGGCCATCTGGAGCGACGCGGGGGTCTGGGTGCCCTGGGCCCTGTGGGAGGCCTACGGCGACCGCTCGGTCCTCGAGCAGTGCCACCCGTCGATGGCGGCCCACGTCCGAGCCTGCGCCCGTCGGGTGTCGGAGAACGGGCTCTGGGACACGGGCTTCCAGCTCGGTGACTGGCTCGATCCGACCGCCCCGCCGGACAACCCCTTCCTGGCCGAGGCCGACCCGTACGTGGTCGCCACCGCCTGCCTCTACCGCAGTGCGTCGCTGACCGCGCGCAGCGCCGAGGTCCTGGGTCGCACCGACGACGAGGCCGAGTTCCGGGCGGTAGCCGACAGCACCCGGGCGGCGTTCGCCGAGCACTACGTGTCCGCCGACGGCCGGATCGTCAGCGACTGCCCGACCGTGTACGCCATGGCCATCGCGTTCGACCTGCTGGACCCCGACACAGAGCTGATGGCCGGCAACCGACTGGCCGAGCTGGTCGCGGAGAACGGGTACCGGATCGCCACCGGATTCGCCGGCACGCCGTACGTCACCGAGGCGCTCAGCCGCACCGGGCACGTCGCGGAGGCGTACCGGCTGCTGCTGGAGACCGGCAACCCTTCCTGGCTCTACCCGGTCACCATGGGGGCCACCACGATCTGGGAGCGCTGGGACTCGATGCTGCCGGACGGCACCATCAACCCCGGCCAGATGACCAGCTTCAACCACTACGCGCTCGGCGCCGTCGCCGACTGGCTGCACCGGGTGGTGGCCGGCCTGGCTCCCGCCGAACCGGGCTACCGGACCGTGCGCATCGCCCCCCGACCGGGCGGCGACCTGACCTGGGCGAAGGCCTCCCTGGCCACCGCGCACGGACGCATCGACGTCGGTTGGCAGCTGCTCGACGACCACATCGTCCTCGACGTCAGCCTGCCCGCCGGGGTCACCGCCGAGCTCGATCTGGTCGGGGTCGAGCAGTCGACCCTGACCGCGGGCGACCACCGACTCCGCTTTCCCCACAGCACCGACCGTTCCGCCATGATCACCGACGTGGTGTCATGATCAGCACTAGCCGACAGGAGACCCGGCGATGATCGACAACGCTGTCCTCGACGTCTTGAGCCGTCAGGCCATCGAGCTGCCCTCGTGGGCGTTCGGCAACTCAGGCACCCGGTTCAAGGTGTTCGCCACCGCCGGCACGCCGCGCACCGTTCAGGAGAAGCTCACCGACGCGGCGAAGGTGCACGAGCTGACCGGGCTCGCCCCCACGGTCGCCCTGCACATCCCCTGGGACACCGTCGACGACTACGCCGCGCTCAAGCGGTTCGCGGCGGATCTCGGGGTCGCGCTCGGCACGATCAACTCCAACACGTTCCAGGACGACCTCTACAAGTTCGGCAGCCTGACCCACGTGGACTCCTCGGTGCGGCAGAAGGCGATCGACCACCACTACGAGTGCATCGAGATCATGCACCAGACCGGCTCCTCCGACCTCAAGATCTGGCTGGCCGACGGCACCAACTACCCGGGCCAGGGCGACATCCGCGGCCGGCAGGACCGACTGGCCGACAGCCTCGCCCAGATCTACGACCGGCTGGGCGATGACCAGCGGCTGGTGCTGGAGTACAAGTTCTTCGAGCCGGCGTTCTACCACACCGACGTCCCCGACTGGGGCACGTCGTACGCGCAGGTGACCGCCCTCGGCGACCGTGCGCTGGTCTGCCTGGACACCGGCCACCACGCGCCGGGCACGAACATCGAGTTCATCGTGGCGCAGCTGCTCCGGCTCGGGAAGCTCGGCTCGTTCGACTTCAACTCCCGTTTCTACGCCGACGACGACCTGATCGTCGGGGCGGCCGACCCGTTCCAGCTGTTCCGGATCCTGTACGAGGTGGTTCGGGGCGGCGGACTGGATCCCGACTCCACCGTGGCGTTCATGCTCGACCAGTGCCACAACGTCGAGGACAAGATCCCCGGCCAGATCCGGTCGGTGCTCAACGTGCAGGAGATGACGGCACGGGCTCTGCTGGTGGACGCGCCGGCTCTGGCGTCGGCGCAGGAGTCCGGGGACGTGCTCGGAGCGAACGCTGTGCTGATGGATGCGTTCTATACCGATGTCAGACCGGACCTGGCTGAATGGCGTGATGGTCGTGGGTTGCCGGCGGATCCGATGCGCGCGTACGCGGAATCTGATTACCAGACGAAGATCGAGAGTGATCGGGTAGGTGGGCAGCAGGCTGGTTGGGGGGCCTAGGTCTTCTTCGTGGTCGGGTCGGCGCACGGTCTGCAGGGGTCGATCGGGGCAACCATCCGCGCTCCGCAGGCTCCGCGCTCCCGCCAGACCCATCCACGCCCCTTCTCGACCCCTGCAGACCGTGCGCCTTGGAGCCGACGTGTCCACCCCCAAGGGGAGGGCTGGGAGTGGTGCGGCTCCATGCGGACGTGTGGGGGAGCTGAATTCGTACGTGTTGATCTCAAGACGAGGAAATGATCATGGCTGTGAATCCGACTGTCGCTGACCTGGTGAGTCGGTCCAACCGGCTCGGGTCCGACCCGAAGAACACCAACTACGCCGGGGGCAACACCTCCGCCAAGGGCACCGAGACCGACCCGGTGACCGGGGAGGCCACTGAGTTGTTGTGGGTGAAGGGCTCCGGTGGGGATCTCGGCACCCTGACGGAGTCCGGTCTTGCCGTCCTCCGCCTCGACCGGCTCCGGGCGCTCGTGAACGTGTATCCCGGGGTGGAGCGGGAGGACGAGATGGTGGCGGCGTTCGACTACTGCCTGCACGGGAAGGGTGGGGCGGCGCCGAGCATCGACACGGCCATGCACGGCTTGGTGGAGGCCGCACACGTGGACCATCTGCACCCGGACTCGGGGATCGCGATCGCGACCGCGACAGACGGGGAGGAGCTGACCAGGACGATCTTCGGGTCGAAGGTGGCCTGGGTGCCCTGGCGGCGGCCGGGATTCCAGCTGGGACTGGACATCGCGGCGATCAAGGAGGCCCATCCGGAGGCGGTGGGGTGCATCCTCGGCGGCCACGGCATCACGGCTTGGGGGGACAGCAGCGCGGAGGCCGAAGCCAACTCGTTGTGGATCATCGACACCGCCGCCGCCTACATCGCCGAGCACAGCTCCGACGAGCCGTTCGGTCCGGCGCTGGACGGGTACGGGGCGTTGCCGGAGACGGAGCGGCGCGCCAAGGCCGCCGCCCTGGCGGCCACCCTGCGCTCGATCGCGTCGGCCGACGCGCCGGTGGTCGGTCACTACAGCGACGATGCCCGGGTGCTGGAGTTCCTGGCCTCGACCGAGCACCCGAGGTTGGCCGAGCTGGGCACCTCGTGCCCGGACCACTTCCTGCGCACCAAGGTCAAGCCGCTGGTGCTGGATCTGCCGGCCGACGCACCGGTGGCGGACTGCGTCGCCCGGCTGCGGGAGCTGCACGAGGCCTACCGGGCCGACTACCAGGGCTACTACGACCGCCACGCCGACGCCGACTCGCCGGCCATCCGCGGGGCGGACCCGGCGATCATCCTGGTGCCCGGAGTCGGGATGTTCTCGTACGGCAAGAACAAGCAGACCGCGCGGGTGGCCGGTGAGTTCTACCTGAACGCGATCAACGTGATGCGGGGTGCTGAGGGCCTGTCGAGCTACGCCCCGATCGACGAGGCGGAGAAGTTCCGGATCGAGTACTGGGCGTTGGAGGAGGCGAAGCTGGCGCGGCTGCCGAAGCCGAAGCCGCTGGCCTCGCGGATCGCCCTGGTCACCGGCGCCGCGTCGGGCATCGGCAAGGCGATCGCGACCCGGCTGGCCGCCGAGGGTGCCTGTGTGGTGATCGCCGACCTGGACGCCGACAAGGCCGCGGCGGCGGCGGCCGAGCTGGGTGGCAGCGACGTGGCCATCGGGATCGCGGCGAACGTCACCGACGAGGACGCGGTGCAGGCGGCGGTGGACGCCACCGTGCTGGCGTACGGCGGGCTGGACCTGGTGGTCAACAACGCCGGTCTGTCACTGTCCAAGGCGTTGCTGGACACCACGGTGGCGGACTGGGACCTGCAGCACGACGTGATGGCCAAGGGATCGTTCCTGGTCTCCCGGGCGGCGGCGAAGGTGCTGATCGAGCAGCAGCTGGGCGGGGACATCGTCTACATCTCCAGCAAGAACTCGATCTTCGCCGGACCCAACAACATCGCCTACTCCGCCACCAAGGCCGACCAGGCACACCAGGTGCGGCTGCTGGCCGCCGAGCTCGGCGAGCACGGGGTGAAGGTGAACGGCATCAACCCCGACGGGGTCGTGCGGGGCTCCGGCATCTTCGCCGGCGGCTGGGGGGCGAAGCGGGCCGCGGTCTACGGGGTGGAGGAGGAGGACCTGGGCAAGTACTACGCCCAGCGGACGCTGCTGAAGCGCGAGGTGCTGCCCGAGCACGTGGCCAACGCCGTCTTCGTGCTCTGCTCGGCCGACCTGTCCCACACCACCGGACTGCACGTGCCCGTCGACGCCGGCGTCGCCGCGGCCTTCCTGCGCTGAGACCGAGGCAGTCCATGATCACCACGGGAGCGGCGCGATGAGCGGGCCCACCGCCGACACCACGACGGTCACTGTCGCCGCGATCGACATCGGTGCCTCCAGCGGCCGGGTCGTCGCCGGGTTCGTCCGGGACGGCACGGTCAGCATCGAGGTGGTGCACCGGTTCGCCAACGGGCTGCAGACCGTCGACGGTCACCTGCGGTGGGATCTCACCGGCCTGTACGCCGAGGTGCTGACCGGGCTGGCCGAGCTCGCGTCCCGCTATCCCGACGTGGTCAGCATCGGCATCGACACCTGGGCGGTGGACTACGGCCTGCTCGACGCCGACGGCCGGCTGCTGGCCGAGCCGACGGCCTACCGGGACGACCGGACCGAGGCGGTGATCGCCGACGTGGACGCCAGGATCGGCCGGGCCCAGCAGTACGCCGTCAGCGGGTTGCAGTTCCTGCCCTTCAACACCATCTACCAGCTCGCCGCCGAGCAGCGCGGGGAGCTGTGGTCGCGGGCGGCGCACGCGGTGCTGCTGCCGGATCTGCTCGCGTACTGGCTGACCGGTGAGCTGCGGACCGAGATCACCAACGCCTCCACCACCGGTCTGCTGGACGCCCGGCAGCGGGACTGGTCTCGCCAGGTGCTGGAGGCCGTCGGGGTCGCCGCCGACCTGTTCCCAGCGCTGGTCGAGCCGGGAGAGCCGGTCGGGCCGATCACCGCCGACGTCGTCGCCCGGACCGGTCTGCCGGCCGGGACCCGGGTGGTGGCCGTCGGCTCCCACGACACGGCCTCGGCCGTGGTGGCGGTGCCCGCGTCGGGCCGTGACGTCGCGTACGTGTCCTCGGGCACCTGGTCCCTGGTCGGGCTGGAGCTGGACGAGCCGGTGATCACCGACGCCAGCCGGGCCGCCAACTTCACCAACGAAGGGGGCGTCGACGGCCGGGTCCGGTTCCTGCGCAACGTCGGCGGCCTCTGGTTGCTCCAGGAGAGCCTGCGGGAGTGGTCGGAGCAGGGTGATGAGGCCGAGCTCGGACTGCTGCTCGAGCGGGCCGCCGGACTGCCGGCCGGCGGTCCGGTGATCGACGTCGACGACGACGGGTTCATCGCCCCGGGTGACATGCCGGCCCGGATCCAGGCGGCCTGCCGCACCTCGGGTCAGACCGTGCCCGGCACCCCGGCCGAGATCGTCCGCTGCGTGCTCGACTCGTTGGCGGTCGCGTACGCGCACACCGTGCAGCAGGCTGAGGAGCTGACCGGCCGTCGGGTGGAGACCGTCCACGTGGTCGGTGGTGGGTCGCAGAACGCCCTGCTCTGCCAGCTCACGGCGGACCGCACCGGACGACCGGTGCTGGCCGGACCCACCGAGGCGACCGCGCTGGGCAACGTCGTCGTCCAGGCCAGGACGGCCGGCGCACTGACCGGTTCCCTGGAGGATCTGCGGGCGGTGCTGCGCGCTGGGCTGGAGCTGCGCCGGTTCACACCGTCGGCTCCGGTCCGCGATGCCGCCGACTCCTCCGTCCCGAGCGACGGCTGATCGTTCAGGCCGGGCTCGCGGTCCCGGTGCTGGACTCGCGGACGATCAGCTCCGGCTGGAAGACCACCTCGCGAGGCTCCTTGGGCTCCGGCCCGATCTGCTCGATCAGCAGCTCGACGGCGGTCTTGCCGATCAACAGCGACGGCTGCCGGACCGAGGTGAGCGGGACCACGGTGGCGGCGGCGAAGTCGATGTCGTCGTAGCCGACCAGGCGGAGGTCGTCGGGCACCTTGAGCCGGGCCATCATGGTCAGCGACTGGAGCACGCCGACCGCGAGCAGGTCGTTGGCACAGAACGCGCCGTCGGGGCGGTCGGACGGTGACCGCCGCAGGATCGTGGCTCCCGCTTCCCGGCCCTGGTGCACCCCCGTCCCGTCGTGGGTCAGCACCTCGAGCTCGACGCCGTCGTGGGCGGCGCAGGCCTGGTTGGCGCCCTCCAGGCGGTCGGCCACCTGCTTGATGCCCAGCTGGCCGCCGATGAAGGCGATCCGTCGGCACCCCTGCTCGATCAGGTGGGAGACCGCCAGGTAACCACCCGCCACGTCGTCGACCGACACCGACGAGAACTGTCGCCCGTCCGCCCGGCGGTCCACCAGCACGGTGACGATGCCCCGGTCCTTGAGCCGCTCCAACCGGTCGGCGATGTCGCCGAGCGGGGAGACCAGGACCCCCTGGACCCGTTGCTGGACGAACAGGTCGAGATAGTCCGACTCCCGGGCGGGGGAGTCGTCGCTGTTGGCCAGCAGCACCGACATGCCGTGCTGGGCGGCCTGCTGCTCCGCGCCCCGGGCCACGTCGGTGAAGAACGGGTTCCGGACGTCGAGCAGGATGAAGCCGATCGAGTTGCTGCGGCCCGCCTTGAGCTGGCGGGCGGCGTCGTTGCGGACGAAGCCGAGCTGCTCGATAGCTGCCCGGACCCGTTCCCGGGTGGCCGGCGCCACCTTCTCCGGCCGGTTCAGCACGTTGGACACGGTGCCCAGAGCGACGCCGGCCTGCTCGGCGACGTCGCGGATGCTGACTTGGGGCACGAAAGAATGATGGCACGACCGGTCGGTGAAGCGTTCCACCGCGGTGGCCGGCTCGCGTTCATCGACCGACCCCGATTCCTCGTACGGCTCTGGTTCGTCGGCCCGCCCGGACCCGGCCGCGGACAGCACTAGGGTTGGGCCCACCCCGACCAGGAGGTTCACCATCAAGGCCAGCAAGGACGCCCAGCTGCTGTTGTTGCAGGTCCAGACGCTCGACAGCGCCGTGCTGCAGCTCGCACACCGACGCCGCACCCTCCCCGAGATCGGTGAGCTCCAGCGACTGGCGGTGGAGGCCGACGAGCTGGACGACGCCCTGGTGGCGGCCGAGACCAACGTCAGCGACCTGGAGGCCGACCAGGAGCGGGCCGAGGCCGATCTGGAGCCCGTACGGCAGCGGCTCACCCGCAACCAGCAGCGGATCGCCGACGGCACGGTGCCCGACCCCAAGGCCCTCAACTCCATGATCGAGGAGGTCGAGCACCTCCACCGCCGGATCGGTGTGCTGGAGGACGCCGAGCTGGAGGTGATGGAGGCACTGGAGGAGGCGACCGCGACCCGGGACCGCCGCCGGGCGGAGGAGTCCGTGCTGGCCGAGCGGAAGCAGACTCTGGAGGCACGTCGCGACGAGCAGCTCGCCGTCATCGACGCCGAGATCGCCGAGCGACGCCGCGAACGGGACGCTCTCGCTCCCGGTCTGCCGCAGGACCTCCTCACCCTCTACACCAAGCTGGCCGCCTCGCGCGGTGGGGTCGGAGCAGCCGAGCTGGTGCAGCGACGGTGCACCGGGTGCCGGTTGGAAGTCAACGCAGCCGAGCTCCGGGACTACGTCGCCGCCGCCGAGGACGAGGTGCTGCGCTGCGAGGAGTGCACCCGCATCCTGGTCCGCACCGAGCAGTCCGGTCTCTGAGGCGGCGACGTGCCGAGCCGCTTCATCGCCCTGCCCACCGCCCCGGCTCCCGGGGCCGGCGCGGATCCCGCTGCACCGCCGACCACCCTGGCCGAGGCGATCGCCGGTCTACGGACCCGGCTGGAGATCCCGGCCGACTTCCCACCGGAGGTGACGGCCGCCGCCGAAGCCGCGGCGCGGCAGCCGCGGCTGCCGGAGCTGGACCGCACCGACCTGGAGCTGTTGACCATCGACCCGCCCGGGTCGAAGGACCTGGACCAGGCGCTGCATGTGGCCGCAGCCGGAACGGGCTTCGTGGTCTCGTACGCCATCGCCGACGTGGCCGCCTTCGTGGCGGCCGGCGACCCGGTCGACGCCGAGGCCCGCCGCCGGGGGTTGACCCTCTACGCCCCCGACGTCCGGACGCCGCTGCACCCGCCGGTGCTGAGTGAGGGCGCCGCCAGTCTGCTGCCCGATCAGGTCCGGCCGGCCCTGCTGTGGACCCTGCGGCTCGACGAACGGGGTGAGCTGCAGGACGTCGACCTGTCCCGCGCGCTGGTCCGGAGCCGGGCCCAGCTGACGTACGAGCAGGCCCAGACCGAGATCGACGGCGGCAGCCCCCGGGAGGTCCTCCGGCTGCTGGTGGAGGTGGGTCGGCGTCGGGAGGAGCTCGAACGCGAGCGGGGTGGCGTCAGCCTGCAGATCCCGGCCCAGGAGATCGAGGTGGACGCGGCCGGCCGCTACACGCTGACCTATCGCGCGACCCTGGCGGTCGAGGGCTACAACGCCCAGATCTCGCTGCTCACCGGGATGGCCGCGGCCGGTCTGATGCTGGCCAGGAAGATCGGCGTCGTCCGGACCCTGCCGGCCGCCGACCCCGGGGCGCTCCGCCGGCTGCGCCGGACCGCGCAGGCGCTGCGGATCCCCTGGCCGAGTGACCAGGACTACCCCGAGTTCGTCCGCAGTCTCGACCCCAGCATCCCGGCCCATGCCGCCATGCTGAACGCCTGCACGGAGCTGTTCCGCGGTGCGGGCTACACCGCCTTCGACGGCGAGCTGCCGGCGAACACCCGGCACGCCGCCCTGGCCACCGACTACGCCCACGTGACCGCACCGCTGCGACGCCTCGTCGACCGCTTTGCGGGGGAGGTGTGCCTGGCCCTGTCCGCCGGACAGGACGTCCCCGACTGGGCCAGGACGGCGCTGCCCGCCCTGCCGGAGCTGATGGCCGCCGCTGAGTCGCGCTCGAAGAAGTACGAACGGGCGGTGATCGACCTGGTCGAGGTGTCCTTGCTGCACGACCGGGTGGGCACCGAGTTCACCGGCACCGTCGTCGACGTCGAGAGCGACGGCAAGCGCGGCGTCGTGATGCTGGCCGATCCAGCCGTTCAGGGCCGTGTCCGCGGCGCCGATCTGCCGCTGGGGACCGAGGTGCGGGTCCGCTTGGAGTCGGCCGACTGGGCCAGCGGGCGGGTCGAGTTCGCCCTCGTCTGAATCCGTACGGTCGGTGCACCGGACCGGCAGGCAGATGGCAGCACGAGTGATGGCAGCACGAGTCTCGCGTGAGGGGTGTCGCGACCACGCAAGCCGTGTCACAATGACAATCACCCGGATTGCTGACGCCGGGTTGTCACCACCTGACTCGGGGGAGTAGCCAGCGGGAGCTCGCGGGGGAGCTGCCGCAGAGGAGCCCTGCGATGTCGAGACGTGAGCCGGAGGTTCGGGCCAGCCGCCCGACCGCCCCCCGTGGCCCCGTGCGCGCCTACCTGCACCGCTTCTTCACCAGCTGGGTGGCCGAGGACCCCGATCCGACCTACTCCCGTCTGGACCTCGCCGACGGCATCGGTCAGGTGCCGGACCCGGTCAGCCAGCCGGCGGTCGCGGTGCCCGAGTCCGTCGAGGTGGCCGAGCACGTGCCCGGCGGCGAGCGGACGCGCAACCGGAGCAAGGTGGGCGGACGAGCCGGCCTGTAAGCCGGATTCTGTACCCGGGCCCGAGGGCCCGAGCGGCGATCATCCATCTGCGACGACCGTTGCCGGTCGCCTGGTGCGATCTACCCGGAAGCTCGGGCGAGCAGCCCTCGAACGCTTCCGCGAGTGCCCGGAGGCACCCTTCTTGATCTTGCTCCGGGTGGGGTTTGCCTAGCCACCCCGGTCACCCGGGATGCTGGTGGTCTCTTACACCGCCGTTTCACCCTTACCCCGATCTCCCTCGCGAGAGGTCGAGGCGGTCTGCTTTCTGTGGCACTGTCCCGCGGGTCGCCCCGGGTGGGTGTTACCCACCACCCTGCTCGACGGAGTCCGGACTTTCCTCGGTGCCCTGCGACACCGCGACCGCCCGGCCGACTCATCCGCGCTCAGCGTACCGGTTCTCGGCGTCCGGCCGGCGATCGACGAGGCGTGAGAGCGATCCCACGAAGACCGACCCCTCTGGCGGTGCGGTCCGGGTCGCGGGAGCGGGGCGGTCTAGCATGACGACCTATGACGGTCGAGGAGGAGCCGGGGCGCTGGTCGGCGCCCGTCCCCCCAGCGTCGCCTCAGGTGGAGGAGGAGAAGCCCGAGGGTGTGTACGCCCGGCGCACCAGGCTCCGCAAGCAGGAGATCCTCGACTCCGCACTGGTCGCCTTCGGTCAGAAGGGCTACTACAAGGCGACGCTCGCCGACGTGGCCAGCGCCGCCGGGATCACGGCGGCCGGGCTGCTGCACCACTTCAAGACCAAGGAAGCGCTGCTGGTCGAGCTGCTCGAGCGGCGCGACGTCCTCGGGCTGCAGGAGTCGACAGGTGGTGAGGTGCCGCGCGGACGGGAGCTGCTGCAGCACCTCGTGGACACCATGGCCCGCAACACGACGATGCCGGTGAGCACCCAGATGTACGCGGTGCTGTCGGTCGAGGCCGCCACCGACGCCCACCCCGCCCGCGGGTGGTTCCTCGACCGCTACCAGCGGCTGCGGGTCCTGATCGCCACCGCCATCCGGGAAGGTGTGGACGACGGGGACTTCGACGCGCCGACCGACCCGGCGGCGACCGCGTCCGCGATCATCGCGGTGATGGACGGGCTGCAGATCCAGTGGCTGTACGAGCCCGCCTCCGTCGACATGGCCGACGTCACCTGCCGGGTGATCAACGCCCTGGTGCGCCCGGCCGTACCGTTGGTCTCCCGGACACCGGCGACGACGCCCCCTCCGGCCTGACTCGACACTCCCAGCTCCAGAAGGACCTGACCCGATGGATCTCCTCACCGGTTCCGTGCAGCGCTACGCCTGGGGCTCCCGTACGGCCCTGCCCGCCTTCCTGGGCGTCGAACCCGACGGAGAACCTCAAGCGGAGCTCTGGCTGGGCGCGCACCCAGCGGCTCCGTCCCGGGTGGGCGGCACCCCGCTGGACCGACCGCATCTCCACCGACCCGGCGGGCGTGGTCGGGGCCGAGCCGGTGGCGGAATTCGGCCCCCGGTTGCCGTACCTGCTCAAGGTGCTGGCCGCCGGTGAGCCGCTGTCCCTGCAGGCCCACCCGACCCGGGAGGAGGCGGAGACGGGGTTCGCCCGGGAGGAAGCTGCCGGGCTCGAGCGGTCCGCCCCGACCCGTCTCTACCGGGACGACTGGCCGAAGCCGGAGATGCTGGTGGCCCTCGACGACGTCGAGGCCCTGTGCGGCTTCCGCGAGCCCGACCAGACGTACGCCCTCGTCGCCCGCCTCGGAGTGCCCGCGGCCACCGAGCTGATGGGTCCCCTGCAGGGCGGGGGACCGGACGAGCTGGCCGAGGTGTTCGCCCGTGTCCTCGGCCTGGGGGAGGGCGAGCGGGAGGTGGTGGCCCAGATCGTCACCGCGGCGGCCGAGCTGATCGAGACGGGCGAGGAGAGCGCTGACGACGAGCTCGCGCTCTTCGCCCGGACCGCTGTCGAGCTGGACGAGCACTACCCGGGCGACCCTGGCGTGCTGGCCGCGCTGCTGATGAACCGGCTCGGCTTCGGACGGTTCCAGGCGCTCTTCCTGCCGGCCGGCAACCTGCACGCCTACCTGCACGGGATCGGGGTGGAGGTGATGGCCAACTCCGACAACGTGATGCGTGGCGGACTCACGCCCAAGCACGTCGACGTGTCCGAGCTGCTGGCCATCCTGGACTTCACCCCGGGAGTGCCCGACCTGGTCGAGCTGGTCGAGGAGCGACCCGGGGTGTGGCGCTACCGAACCCCGGCGCCGGAGTTCGCCCTGTGGCGGATCGAGGCCGGTCCGACCGGTGTGCCGCTGCCGGCGGCCGCCACCGGCCGGGTGGTGCTGGTCGTGGACGGCACTGTCGAGATCGGTGACGGGACCACGACCCGGACCCTGGCGCGGGGTGAGTCCGTCTTCGCCTACCCGGAGGAGACGGTGGCGATCACCGGGGCCGGCACCGTGGTGGTGGCGGCGCCGGGCGTCTAGCCCTGGTCAGCGGCCGCGAACCGCTCCGCGAACCAGTCCAGCTGCGCGTCGATCTGGTACGGACCGCCACCCTCGTGACCGTTGTGCCCGTAGACCCGGATCTCCTTGTCCGACACGGGATCCGGCGCGTCGGCACCGTACGCGTGATACGCGGCGAAGACGGTGGACGGCGGGCAGATCGGATCCATCAGGGCGACCGAGAACAGCGTCGGCGCCGTGGCCAGCCGGCCGAGGATCGCTCCGTCGATGTAGGCCAGGGTCGCGTACGCCTGCTCGGCGTGGTCCCGCCAGGCGGCCAGGTACTGGGTGATCTCCCCGTACGGCATGCGGTCGGTCAGCTCGACGGCCCGGCGGATGTGGCACAGGAACGGCACGTCCGGAGCGGCGCCGACCAGCGGGATGTCGGACAGGGCAGCGAGAGCGGCCGCGGCGATGGTGATGCCGCCCCCCTGGCTGCCGCCGGTGACGATGATCTTGCTGGAGTCGACCTCCGGCAGAGCCAGTGCGACGTCGAGGAGCCGGACGGCGTCGGCGTACACGCGCCGGAAGTAGTAGTGGTGGGGGTCGCCGAGACCCGAGGTCATGAAGCCGGGCGTGTGGTTGAGACCCGCCTCCGGCGCCCAGTCGGCCGTGCCGCTCGGTCCACCAGCGCTCCAGCCCTGGCCACGGGTGTCCATCACCAGGTGCGCGTAGCCGGCCTGGGCCCAGGTCGTGGTGGCGTGCGGGAAACCGCGACCGCCGGAGTAGCCGTGGTACTGCACCACGGTGGGCAGCGGACCCTCGGCGCCGGCCGGACGGTGCAGCCACGCCTTGACCGGGGTGCCGCCGAAGCCGGCGTAGGTGAGGTCCTCGGTGTCGATCAGCGCGAGCTTGTTGTCGTACGGCGTCCGGGTGAGCGCGAGGTCGTGACTCCGTGTCTCCGTCAGCGTCTCGGTCCAGAACGGCACCAGGTCGGACGGGACCGCCAGGTCAGGGGCGTAGGACTCGAGCTCGGTCAGGGGCAGGTCGAAGAGCGGCACGAAGGAAGATGCTAATCCTCGCCCCAGTCGTCGTCGTCGTCCCACGACTTGTTGTTCTCCTCGACCTTCGCGAGGGCGCCTTCGGCTTCCTCGCGGGTGGCGTACGGTCCGAGCCGGTCCGTGGCCTTGGTGTCGTTGTCGTCCGTGATCACGGACTTCGTGGTCAGGTCGTACCAGAAGTGCTTGTCGGCCATGAGCGTGACGCTACTCCGTACGATCGGTGGCTGTGACCGGCATCCGACCCGCCTCGATCTCGCCGACCCGGCCCGTGCCCGGCTGGATCCCGCGACCGCACTACGTCGGGAAGGCCGCTCCCGAGCCCTACCGGGGTTCCCACGTGCAGACCGCGGAGACGGTCGAGCGGATGCGGGTGGCCGGACGGATCGCCGCGCAGGCGGCGCGGGCCGGGGCAGCGGTGGTCGCACCGGGGGTGACCACCGACGCGATCGACGCGGTGGTGCACGAGTTCCTGGTCGAGCAGGGCGCGTACCCGTCGACGCTGGGCTACCGCGGTTTCCCCAAGTCCTGCTGCACGTCGGTGAACGAGGTCATCTGCCACGGCATCCCGGATGCCCGGCCCCTCGAGGACGGCGACCTGGTCAAGATCGACGTCACGGCGTTCGTGGACCGGGTGCACGGCGACACCTGCCTCACAGTGGGCTGCGGGGACGTCGACGACGCGTCACGGCTGCTCAGTGAGCGGACCGAGGAGGCGCTCCGGCGGGCGATCGCGGCGGCCAAGCCCGGACGGCAGGTGAACGTGCTCGGACGGGTGATCGAGAGCTACGCGAAGCGCTTCGGCTACCACGTCATCCGCGACTACACCGGGCACGGCGTCCACACCAGCTTCCACTCCGGGCTGGTCATCCCGCACTACGACAGCCCCCACCACGACACGGTGATGGAGCCGGGCATGACCTTCACCATCGAGCCGATGCTCGCCCTCGGCACCCACGAGTGGGAGCTGTGGGACGACGGCTGGACGGTGCTGACCCTCGACGGCTCGCGCGCCGCCCAGTTCGAGCACACCCTGGTGGTCACCGACTCGGGCGCCGAGGTCCTCACCCTCCCCTGAACCCCGCTGACGCACTCCTCCGGGTACCCACGCTCGTGATGCAACGGCTGCGTGAGCACGCGCAGGAGTGCGTCAGCAAGGTTGTGGACATAACGCAGGGTGTGAGGTTCGCCCGTGTGCGGATTCACACGCTCTGGAGGGCAATGCGCGGGGCTGATACCAGTAACGTTCGTGGTCTAGTCCAGGGAGTCTCCTGGTCTGGTCCACGACTCAGAGCCGGAGGCGCCCGATGGGGATCTCGACACCCGACGGATCGACGACCGAGCCGCCTGCCGTTCCGGTCTTCTTCCTGTCCGACAGCACCGGGATCAGCGCCGAGACGATGGGCAACGCGCTCCTGATCCAGTTCCCGGACCTGCGCTTCGAACGCCGGCTGATCCCCTTCATCACCACAGTGGAGGAAGCCCGCAAGGTCGTGGCGACGCTGGATGCGGCCATGGACGGGCCGGTCACGCCGCTGGCCTTCTCCACCACGGCCGTCACCGAGATCCGGGACGAGCTGCACCGGTCGCGCTGTCCGCTGATCGACTTCTTCGATCTGCACATGACCAAGGTCGAGGCGATCCTCGGCCACGAGGGGCAGCGGGTCGCCGCCCGGTTGCACGGTCTGGGCGACGTCAAGCGCTACAACGCCCGGATGGCGGCTGTCGAGTACGCGATCGAGCACGACGACGGTCAGAGCATGCGGGCCCTGGACAAGGCGGACGTGATCTTGATCGCCCCGTCCCGCTGCGGCAAGACCCCGACCACCATGTACCTGGCTCTGCAGCACGGGATCTTCGTGGCCAACTACCCGCTGGTGGAGGAGGACTTCGACACCAACGAGCTGCCGAAGCCGATCCGGCACCTGCGGGACCGCTGCTTCGGCATCACCACCACCGCCGCCCGACTCAGCCAGGTCCGGCACGAACGCCGAGCCAACTCCCGGTACGCCTCGCTGGAGCAGTGCACCTTCGAGCTCCGCCGCGCGGAGACCCTCTACCGCATCCACAAGATCCCGTCGATCAACTCCTCGGCCAAGTCCGTGGAGGAGATGTCGACCGTGATCCTGCAGTCCCGCACGCTCCCGGCCGCCTGACCGCCCCGAACCGACAGTCACCCCAGCTCGCCCCCGCCCGCCAGTCAGACCCCGGCTCCCGCCGACCGCTTGTCCCGCCACCCCCGAGAGGACCCCGGATGACCACCGCGACCCCCACCAGTGCAGGCCCCGCCACCGACAACGTCCGTTGGTTCTCCGAGCTGGGTCTGGCCGACCTCGAGCAGGTGGGCGGCAAGAACTCCTCCCTGGGAGAGATGGTGGCCAACCTGACCTCGGCCGGAGTGAGGGTGCCGGACGGCTTCGCCACCACCGCCGACGCGTTCCGACGCTTCATCTCCCAGACCGGGTTGGGTGACCTGATCAACGCGAAGCTCGCCGATCTCGACACCGACGACGTCGATGAGCTCGCCCGCGTGGGCAAGGGGATCCGTACGGCGGTCATCGAGCAGCCGTTCCCGGCCGATCTGGAGGCCGACATCCGGGCCGCGTACGAGAGGTTGGCCGGGGAGAACGCGGAGGCGTCGTTCGCGGTCCGTTCGAGTGCGACCGCGGAGGACCTGCCCGACGCCTCCTTCGCCGGGCAGCAGGAGACGTTCCTCAACATCCGCGGCATCGACGCGGTGCTGACCGCTGTGCGTGAGGTCTTCGCCTCGCTCTACAACGACCGCGCGATCGCGTACCGGGTGCACCACTCGTTCGAGCACGAGGCCGTGGCCCTGTCCGCCGGGGTGCAGAAGATGGTCCGCTCCGACATCGGCGCCTCGGGGGTCATGTTCACCATGGACACCGAGTCCGGTTTCGACGACGCCGTGTTCATCACGTCCTCGTACGGACTGGGTGAGGCAGTGGTGCAGGGGGCGGTGAACCCGGACGAGTTCTACGTCTACAAGCCCGCCCTGCGGGCCGGCCGGCCGGCGATCCTGAAGCGCGGGGTCGGCGGCAAGGCGATCAAGATGATCTACACCGCCGACGCCACGGTGGGCCGGACCACCGAGTTCGTCGACGTCGACGTGGCCCAGCGCGGACTGCTCAGTCTGACCGACGACGAGGTGACCGAGCTGGCCCGGCAGGCGCTGGCCATCGAGGAGCACTACGGCCGGCCGATGGACATCGAGTGGGGCAAGGACGGCACCGACGGCGGCCTCTACATCCTGCAGGCCCGACCGGAGACGGTGCAGTCGCGTGCGGGGTCCACGATCCAGCGGTTCCGGCTGAACGAGAGGGGCTCGGTGCTGATCGAGGGTCGCGCCATCGGGCAGAAGATCGGCGCCGGTCCGGTCCGGGTGCTCAGCTCGGTGTCGCAGATGTCCAGCTTCGTGCCGGGTGAGGTGCTGGTGGCCGACATGACCGACCCCGACTGGGAGCCGATCATGAAGCGGGCTTCGGCGATCGTCACCAACCGCGGCGGCCGGACCTGCCACGCGGCGATCATCGCCCGTGAGCTGGGGATCCCGGCGGTGGTGGGGACCGGCAGCGCCACCCGGGACCTGAGCGAGGGCCAGCAGGTCACCGTCTCCTGCGCCGAAGGGGACACCGGCTTCATCTACGACGGCCTGCTGGACTTCGTGGTGCAGGAGACGGCGATGGCGTCGATGCCCGACATCCCGGTCAAGATCATGATGAACGTCGGCACCCCGGACCAGGCGTTCTCCTTCGCCAGGCTGCCCAACGCCGGCATCGGTCTGGCCCGGCTGGAGTTCATCATCAACCGGCAGATCGGCATCCACCCGCGGGCGCTGCTCGATCTGGACACGCTGGCCGACGAGAACCTCAAGGCGCAGATCACCGAGAGCGTCGCGGCGTACGACAGCCCCCGGGACTACTTCGTCACCCGGGTGGCGGAGGGGGTCTCGATGCTCGCCGCGGCGTTCGCACCGCACCCGGTGATCGTGCGGATGAGTGACTTCAAGTCCAACGAGTACGCGAACCTGGTGGCCGGCGACCTCTACGAGCCGCACGAGGAGAACCCGATGATCGGCTATCGGGGGGCGTCGCGCTACCTGTCGGCGGACTTCGCCGACTGCTTCGCGATGGAGTGCGAGGCGCTGAAGTTCGTCCGCGACGAGATGGGGCTGACCAACGTCAAGATCATGATCCCGTTCGTGCGGACGCTGACCGAGGCGAAGGGCGTGATCGACCTGCTGGCCCAGCACGGTCTGGTCCGCGGCGAGAACGGCCTGGAGGTGATCATGATGTGCGAGCTGCCCTCGAACGCGGTGATCGCCGACCAGTTCCTGGACCACTTCGACGGCTTCTCGATCGGCTCCAACGACATGACGCAGCTGACCCTCGGCCTGGACCGGGACTCCAGCCTGATCGCCGCCTCGTTCGACGAGCGCGATCCCGCGGTCAAGTTCATGATCAGCGCGGCGATCCGGGCCTGCAAGGCCCGCGGCAAGTACGTCGGCATCTGCGGTCAGGGACCCAGCGACCACGTCGACCTGGCCGAGTGGTTGCTGGCCGAGGGCATCGACAGCATGTCCCTCAACCCCGACACGGTGGTCGAGACCTGGACCCGTCTCGGCCAGCTGACCGCACCGGTCTGATCCTCTCGTGCTCCGCGGGTAGGTGGCACCCGCGGAGCGCGAGTCCGCCCGGCTTTAGTTGAACGATTCCAGAGAACGTGGTTCTCTAGACGGCATGACCACCGCAGTGCAAGCGCTCAGCTGGGCTGAGCGTCTCCGGGCGGTCGGCCTTCGGGTGACCCAGTCGCGGCTCGCCGTGCTCGACGTCGTCGACGCCGATCCCCACCTCAGCGCCGAGCAGGTGGCGGAGCGGGTGCGGACCGGGATCGGGGCGGTGTCGACCCAGGCGATCTACGACGCCCTCAACACCCTCACCGAGCACCGCATCCTGCGCCGGTTCGAGCCGGCCGGTTCGGCCATGAAGTTCGAGGTGGCCACCGGGGACAACCACCACCACCTCGTCTGCCGGTCGTGCGGGTCCGTCGTCGACGTGCCGTGCGCCGTCGGGTCGATGCCGTGCGCGGTGCCCGAGGACGCACGTGGATACTCGATAGAGGAGGCCGAGGTCACCTACTGGGGGACCTGCCCGACCTGCACCCGGGACCGGGCCACCAGCTGATCCTGTCCCACTGACCAACGCGCACCTGACCCACGCCCACCTGACCCACGACTGCACCATCACCACCGGCGGAACAGACATCTCTCAGCGATCCCACTGAAGGAGTAGTTCATGTCCGAGGTACACGCCACCACCCGCGACGGCGAGCTCTCGCCAGTCGTCTCGACCACCGACAACGGAGCGCCCGCCCCCAGCGACCAGTTCTCGCTGACCGTCGGCGCCGACGGCCCGATGCTGCTGCACGACTTCCACTTCCTGGGCCAGATGGCCCACTTCAACCGGGAGCGGGTGCCGGAACGCAACGTCCACGCCAAGGGTGGCGGAGCGTTCGGTGAGTTCGAGACCACCGGGGACGTCAGCGCGTACACCAAGGCCGCCTTCCTGCAGCCCGGGGTCCGCACCGAGATGCTGGCGCGGTTCTCCACCGTCGCCGGCGAGCAGGGTTCCGCCGACACCGTGCGCGATCCCCGTGGCTTCTCGCTGAAGTTCTACACGTCCGAGGGCAACTACGACCTGGTCGGCAACAACACCCCGATCTTCTTCGTCCGCGACAGCATGAAGTTCCCGCACTTCATCCGCAGCCAGAAGAGGCTCCCGGACTCGGGGCTGCAGGACTGGGACATGCGCTGGGACTTCTGGACGCTGCAGCCGGAGTCGGCGCACCAGGTCACCTACCTGATGGGTGACCGCGGCATCCCGCGCTCCTGGCGGGAGATGAACGGCTACGGGTCGCACACCTACCTGTGGGTCAACGAGGCGGGCGAGCGGTCCTGGGTGAAGTACCACTTCCACAGCGCCCAGGGCGTGCACAACCTGACCAACGACGAGGCGGCGCTGACCGCGGCCACCGACCCGGACGCGCACCGGCGCGACCTGTTCAACGCGATCAAGGGCGGCGACTTCCCGTCCTGGACGCTGTCGGTCCAGGTGATGCCGTACGACGACGCCAAGACCTACCGGGTCAACCCCTTCGACCTGACGAAGGTGTGGTCGCACGAGGACTACCCGTTGATCGAGGTCGGCACGATGACGCTGAACCGGAACCCGGAGAACTTCTTCGCGCAGATCGAGCAGGCGGCCTTCGAGCCGAGCGCCGTGGTCCCGGGCATCGGCTTCAGCCCGGACAAGATGCTGCTCGGCCGGGTCTTCGCGTACGCCGACACGCACCGCTACCGGATCGGCCCGAACTACCTGCAGCTGCCGGTCAACCGGCCGAAGGTGCCGGTCAACTCGTACGAGTTCGACGGGCCGATGCGCTACGAGTTCAACCCGGGCCAGCCGGTCTACTCACCCAACTCCGAGGGCGGCCCCGCCGTCCACGCGGACCTGTTCGCCGGCCACAGCTGGGAGAGCGACGGCGACATGGTCCGGTCCGCGTACACGCTGCGGGCCGAGGACGACGACTTCAGCCAGGCCAACGCGCTGGTCAACCAGGTGATGGACCAGGCCGAACGCGACCGGCTGGTCGAGACCGTCGCCTCGACCCTGGGGACCGTACGACCGGACATCCGGGAGCGGGTCTTCACCTACTGGCGCAACGTGGACAAGACCGTGGGCGACGCGATCGCCGAGCTGGTCAACGGTCCGGGCGTGGAGCCCCACGGTCCCGCGCCGGCCGGTGCCGACCCCGACACCCCGGTGCGCAACGACGCCTGACCCATGACGCGCCGGTCGTCCACGAGGACGGCCGGCGCGCGCGTCGTAGGCGTCACTCCACCCGCAGGTTCTCGATGGTCGAGTCCATGGTCGCGGCCAGGGACGTGTTGCCGATGTCGACCGCCCCGATGAACATGGACAGCGACTCCGGCGAGCCGGTGTCGACCACGATCACCTCCACCGTGTCGCCCTTCGTGTCCAGCTTCGGGTCGTCCACCCGGATCTCGGCGCGGATGGACCAGGCGGGGCGACCGTCGACGGTCACCTGCTTGGACCAGACCGGCTCGCGGCCGGTGAAGTACGGGTAGAGACCCGAGGTGATCACGCACTGCATCACCAGCTCGGCCGACCGGCGCGGCTCGTCGAAGCCGTCACCGGTGAACAGGGCGCCGACGGCCAGGTTGGCGTACCAGTTCGGTGACTCGGCCATCGTCATCTGCTCGCCGACGTCGTAGGCCCAGCTGAACTCCGCGCCGGACGAGGGGTCCCAGCCCTTCGCCTCGGGGAAGGAGAGTCCCCCGCCGTGGATGCGGCCGTCCGTGGGGTGGTCCTGCCGGACCGTGGGCTGGCCGTCCGGGCAGGCGCGCAGCTGCTCGGTCGGCGAGGGGGTCGGCGTCGGCGTCCGGGTCAGGCTCGGCGTCGGGGTGGGTCGCGAGACCGACGGGGTGGGGGACGGGGTCTCCGGCTCGGTGGTCGGGCTGCTGTCGTCCCAGCCGGACACGGTGGAGGACGGGAGGGGACCGGGGTCGACGATGGGCCGGTCGGCCGTCAGTCCCCGGACCACGAAGAACCCGGCCAGGACCACCACCAGGAGCGCGGTGACGACCAGGATGAGGGGGCCCAGCCGTCGTCGGTTCGACTCCCGGCCGCCGGCTGCGGGCGCGCCACCGGCCGGACGGGCGCCGGCGGGGTCGTCGGTGGTCTCGTTCGACCAGCTCCGACCGTCCCAGTAGCGGAACCGGTTCGGGGTCCCCGCGGGATCGGGGTACCAGCCGGGCTGCGCCATTGCCTCAGGTTAACGGCGAGGGGTCCACCCGCCGGTGACCCGCGACCCTGGTGTCTGGCTATCGAGGGTGTCCGTCGGCTCGGGTGCTCGTCGTCCGGGAGGGCCGTCGGCGTCTCGGTGGGGAGACACGGGGCACCTCCGTACGCGTCGTGCCGGCTCAGGCGGCAGACTGGCGCCGTGGACAAGCAGACCGAGTTCGTGTTGCGGGCCATCGAGGAACGAGACGTCCGGTTCGTCCGGATGTGGTTCACCGACGTCCTGGGGTTCCTGAAGTCGGTGGCCATCGCGCCCGCCGAGCTGGAAGGAGCGTTCTCCGAGGGATTGGGGTTCGACGGCTCGGCGATCGAGGGGTTCGCCCGCGTCTACGAGTCCGACATGGTGCTGCGACCGGATCCGTCCACCTTCCAGGTGCTGCCCTGGCGGGACGCGAGCCCGGCGACGGCGCGGATGTTCTGCGACATCGCCATGCCGGACGGCTCCCCGTCGTACGCCGATCCGCGCTACGTGCTCAAGCGCACCCTGAAGAAGGCCGCGGACCTGGGCTTCACCTTCTACACCCACCCCGAGGTCGAGTTCTTCCTGTTCAAGGACCCGCTCCTACCGGGCGTCTCGCCGACGCCGGTGGACTCGTCGGGCTACTTCGACCACACCCCGCAGAGCACCGGCAGCGACTTCCGGCGCAAGGCGATCACCATGCTCGAGCAGATGGGCATCTCGGTGGAGTTCTCCCACCACGAGGGGGCGCCCGGCCAGCAGGAGATCGACCTGCGCTACGCCGACGCGCTGTCCACCGCCGACAACCTGATGACCTTCCGGGTGGTGGTCAAGGAGGTCGCTCTGTCCCAGGGCATCAACGCCTCGTTCATGCCCAAGCCGTTCAGCGACCAGGCCGGCTCCGGCATGCACACCCACATGTCGCTGTTCGAGGGCGACAACAACGCCTTCTACGACGCCAGCGCCGAATACCACCTGAGCAAGGTGGCCCGCTACTTCATCGCCGGCCTGCTGCGGCACGCGGCGGAGATCACCGCGGTGACCAACCAGTGGGTCAACTCCTACAAGCGGCTGGTGGGCGGCGGCGAGGCGCCCAGCTACATCTGCTGGGGCCGCAACAACCGCTCGGCCTTGGTGCGGGTGCCGATGTACAAGCCGAACAAGGGTTCTTCTGCACGGGTGGAGCTGCGCTCGATCGACTCCGCGGCAAACCCCTACCTGGCCTTCGCCCTGATGCTGGCCGCCGGCTTGGCCGGGATCGAGGGGGAGTACGAGCTGCCGGAGGGGGCCGAGGACGACGTCTGGAGCCTGACCGAGCGGGAGCGCCAGGCGCTGGGCATCGAGCCGCTGCCCCGCAACCTGGACGAGGCCATCCGGATCATGGAGCGCTCCGACCTGGTCGCGGAGACCCTCGGGGACCACGTGTTCGACTTCTTCCTGCGCAACAAGCGGGCCGAGTTCGACGAGTACCGCCGCCAGGTGACCCCGATGGAGCTCCAGAAGCTCCTGCCCGTGTTGTGAGCCTCGCGCCAATGCGGTTTCGGTCCGACCTGACCGCTGGGTCGTCAGGAGTCTGAGGCGCCTGCGCCCGCTCTGCCCCCGGGGCCTCAACAGGCCGCCCGTGGACGAACACTGCCCGAACGGCGACTTGGCCGGGGCGTTAAGTAGCGCCCGTGGATGGGAATTGAGGGAGCGTCGACCTGGCCTGGGCGTATGTGGCGTCCGTGGATGGGAATTGCGGGCAACGTCGACCTGGCCCGGGAACATGTGGCGCCCGTGGATGGGAATTGAGGGAGCGTCGACCTGGCCTGGGCGTATGTGCGCCCGTGGATGGGAATTGCGGGGAGCGTCGACCTGGCCTGGGCGCATGTGGCGCCCGTGGATGGAATTGCGGGCAACGTCGACCTGGCCTGGGCGCATGTGGCGCCCGTGGATGGGAATTGCGGACACGCCGACCCGGCCGGAGGGGTCTGCGGGGTAGGCGGCTCAGGACAAGATCGGGAGCGCGCTGGACAGGTCGGCGCGGAGGCCGGAGGCGTGGACCTTCCCGGCCGAGACGGCGTCCGGCCAGGACAGCCGCCCGGTGGCCAGCCGCAGGAAGGTGAGCGCGTCGGTCTCCACCACGTTCGGCGGGGTGCCGCGGGTGTGGGTGGGTCCGGGATCACCCAGACCGCACTGCACCGCCGCGTACGGCGGGATGCGGACCTCGACCGAGCGTCCCGGGTGGGCGTCGGCCAGGATCTGGGCCAGGGTCCGCATCGTGCGGCCCAGGGCCGAGCGGACCAGCGGGACCGGCTCGCGGTCGGGGAACGTGCGGTTCAGGTCGTCGGCGTGCACGACCAGCTCCACGATCCGGGTCTCGATCCAGTCCTCGGCACGGAACGGACCGCGGGGCGCCGCCAGCACCGGCGGGTACGGCTGCGCGAGCGCACGCTCGAGTGCTGCCACGGCCTCGCCCAGGGCCGCCGTCAGACGGGGTCCCGGGTGCTCGCCCGCCGTCTCCGCGGTCGAGGCGGCGATGGCGTCCACCTCGCGCCGGTAGCGGGCCACGAACGCCGGCGGCGCGAGCGGTTTCTCCCGGCTCGGCCGGCCCAGCACCCGTACGGCACCCTCCACGACCAGGAGCAGGTGGCCGGTCAGCAACCGCACGTCCCAGTCGTCCAGCACCGTCGGGCGGGCGTACGCCTCGTCCGGCAGATCGGTGAGCCAGCCGTGCACGGCGCGGCTCTGCTCGAGCAGCGCCTCGGCGGCGGTGGGTCGGCTGCGCACAGCCCCATCTTGGCCCACCCGGCACCGACGACGGGCCAGGTTTCACGCAAGTAACATCAACCTCCGTGAGCCGGATCGAGACGACGCAGGGTGCGCTGGCCAGGCGCGGCTTCGCCGACGCCACCGCAGCCGTGCGGATGCTGTCGGAGTGGGAGACCGACCACGAGTACCTGCTCGACCTGGTCGCCGACGCCGCCGACCCGGACCTGGCGCTGACCGGTCTGGACCGTCTCACCGACACGGTCCCCGATCTGCTGAGCCGGCTCGCCGGCTCCCGTCGGCTGGCTACCCACCTGGTGGGCGTGCTGGGCAACAGCGAGTCCCTCGGCCGCCATCTGCTGGCGCATCCCGAGCACCTGGACTGGCTCGACGCGGATCTCGCCCCCCTGACAGCTGAAGCGGTCCGCGCCGAGCTGCTCCGCTCGGTGGGCGCCGATCCGGACGCCGCCCAGCCGGTGGCCACCGATCCGGTCGGGGACGGCCTGCGGCTGGCCTACCGGGGGCACCTGCTGCGGATCGCGGCCTGGGACGTGTGCGACCCGGAGCCGATCGAGGTGATGCCGTTGGTGGCGTCCGCGCTGTCGGACCTGGCCGACGCGACCTTGGAGGCGGCCCTGGCCATGGGTCGGGCCAAGGTCGGACCGAACGGCCTCAAGACCCGCCTGGCCGTGGTCGGCCTGGGCAAGTGCGGCGCCCAGGAGCTCAACTACGTCAGCGACGTGGACGTGCTGTTCGTGGCCGAGCCGGTGCTCGGCGAGGACGGCACCCCGCTGATCACCAGCGAGCAGGCGGTCAGCGTGGCCACCCGGATGGCCGCCGAGCTGACCCGGGTGTGCTCGGCCTTCACCGCGGCCGGGACCATCTGGGAGGTCGACTCCGCACTGCGTCCTGAGGGCAAGGCCGGTCAGCTGGTCCGGACGCTGTCCAGCCACCGCACCTACTACGAGCGCTGGGCGAAGACCTGGGAGTTCCAGGCCATGCTCAAGTCCCGCCCCAGCGCCGGTGACCTGACCCTGGCCCAGGACTTCGTGGACATGGTGGCGCCGATGGTCTGGCGGGCGGCGGAGCGGGAGAACTTCGTCTCCGACACCCAGGCGATGCGGAAGCGGGTGGTCGCGCACATCCCCGCCCGGGACGCCGGTCGCGAGATCAAGCTCGGAGCTGGCGGTCTGCGCGACGTCGAGTTCTCCGTCCAGCTGCTCCAGCTGGTGCACGGCCGGGTGGACGAACGCCTGCGCCACCGGGCCACCCTGGACGCGCTGAAGGCCCTGATCGACAACGGCTACGTGGGTCGCGACGACGGCAAGGGGTTCGGGCTGGCGTACCAGTTCCTGCGCACGCTGGAGCACCGCATCCAGCTGTTCCACCTGCGTCGGACGCACGTGCTGCCCGACAACGAGACCGACCTCCGCCGGCTGGGTCGCTCGCTCGGCTACGCCCGACCGGCCGAGCAGGTCATCTCGATCTGGAAGCACTCCGGCCAGCGGGTCCGGCGCCTGCACGAGCGGTTGTTCTACTCCCCGCTGCTGGACGCCGTCGCCCGGATCCCGTCCAAGGACCTCCGGTTGACCGAGTCCTCGGCGGAGGACCGGTTGAAGGCGCTCGGTTACGCCGACCCCAAGGCCGCGCTCCGCCACATCGCCGCCCTCAGCCAGGGGGTCACCCGGCAGGCTGAGATCCAGCGTCAGCTGCTGCCCGCCATGCTCGGGTGGTTCGCCACCGCCCCCAACCCCGACCACGGTCTGCTCGCCTTCCGACAGGTCTCGGACACCCTGGGCAGCACCCCCTGGTACCTGCGGGCGCTGCGCGACGAGGGCATGATGGCCGAGCGGCTGGCCCGGATCCTGGCGTCCAGCCGGTACGCGGTGACGCTGCTGCAGCGGGCGCCCCAGACGATGCAGATGCTGGCCGACGACGCCGAGCTGGTGCCGCGCTCGCAGGCGGACCTGTGCGCGGAGATGCGGGCGGCCGCCGGGCGGCACACCGACCCGGTGCACGCTGTCGAGTCGGTCCGTGGCATCCGCCGCCGCGAGCTGTTCCGGATCGCCGCCGGGGACCTGCTGGGCATGAGCGACGTGCTCGTGGTGGGCGACGCCCTCTCCGAGCTGGCCTCGGCCACCATCGACACCACGCTGGCGATCGCCCGGCGCACCTCCGACGCGGCCGAGGTGCCCGAGATAGCGGTGATCGGGATGGGTCGCTGGGGCGGCCGCGAGCTCTCGTACGCCTCCGACGCCGACGCCATGTTCGTGATGGAGGACAGCGAACCGGGTGCGCCGGACCGGACCAAGATCGCCGGGGCGGCCATCTCCGAGCTCCGCCGGCTGCTCACCCGGCCGAGCGCCGACCCGCCGCTCAGCCTCGACGCCGACCTCCGGCCCGAGGGCAAGGGTGGCGCCCTGATCCGTACGTTGTCGGCCTACCGCAACTACTACAGCCGCTGGTCGTCCACCTGGGAGATGCAGGCCCTGGTCCGGGCCGACGCCCTGGCCGGCAACCCCGAGCTGGGGGCGGCTCTGATGGACCTGATCGACGCCAAGCGCTGGCCCGAGGGCGGGCTGACCCCGGCCCAGCTGCACGAGATCCGGCGACTCAAGGCGCGGGTCGAGGCGGAGCGGCTGCCACGGGGCGCGAACCCGGCCAAGCACACCAAGCTCGGGCCCGGTGGACTGGCCGACATCGAGTGGACCGTGCAGATGCTGCAGCTGGAGCACGCCCACGTGGTCCCGGAGCTGCGCACCTCGCGGACCGTGGAGGCCCTCCGGGCGGCGCAGCGGGCGGGCCTGCTGGACGCACAGGACGCCGGTCATCTGGAAGCCGCCTGGTTGCTGTCCAGCAAGATCAGGAACCAGATCATGCTGGTCCGCGGGCGCGGCTCGGACTCGCTGCCCAGCGACAACCGCGAGCTGGCCGCGCTGGCCGAGCTGATGGGCTACGGGCCGGGGGAGTCCTCGCACCTGCTGGCCGACTACCGGCGGGTCACCCGCCGCGCGCACGCCGTCGTGGAACGGGTGTTCTGGGGACTGCAGGAAGGTGATCAGCGCCCGCACTGACCTCGTCGCCGGGCGCCCGCGGGTCAGAGGACCGAACAGGTCAGCGCAGACCGTCGGCGGTGACCCGGACCGCGGCCTGCGGTCCACCGGCGGGGCAGCTCGCTCCGTTCGGGTAGGTGGCGACGGCCGTCACCGTGATCTCGGCCAGTCGGGTGCGTCCGGGCGAGCCCACCCGGTCCCCGCTGATCCGGACCGGACCGGCCGACAGCTGCGGCAGGTCGACGAACCCGACCAGCGTGCCGTCGGGCGACGAGGACGCCGAGCAGCTGCCGTCGGGGTTCTCCGACGAGCAGGTCGCCCCGACGGTGACGGAACCAGGTTGCAGGTCGACGCGCTGCTGGACGCAGGTGTCCTGACAGATCCGCAGCGTGAGCTGCGGTCCGGTCACCGCGACGTCGCGGGTGACCGTCACCATGACACCAGCGGGCGAGCCCAGCTCGGTGCAGGCCCGGGTGCCCGGGCCGGTGGCGCTGCAGCCCACCAGGAAGGCGACCGCGAGCACACCCGGTGCACCCTTGTGCCGCCACAGAGCCATCACGCCATGGTGGCCCCTGGACGCCCGGTTGTCAGGACGGGCGTCAGTTCCCAGGGCGTCGGATCTCCGTGCCGTCGGATCTCCGTGCCGTCAGATATCCGTGCCGTCAGATCTCGGGGGCGGGTCTCAGGGGTGCTCGGCGCGGGCGTACGCGCGTTGGGCTGCCGCGTAGGCGCGCAAGGTCGAGGCGGCCGTGTTCGACCAGCTGAAGGTCGCCGCGTGGACCGCCGCGCCGGCCCCGAGCCACTGCGAGCCCTCCGGGTCGTCCAGGATCGAGCCGAGCGCCCGGGCCCACTCGTCCGGGTCGTGGCCGGGCACCAGCAGCCCGGTGACGCCGTCCTCGACCGCGTGTCGCAGACCGCCCACGTCGGTGGCCACCACCGGCCGGCCGCAGGCCTGCGCCTCCAGGGCGACCAGGCCGAACGACTCGTTGTGCGACGGCACACCCACGACGTCGGAGACGCAGTACCAGCGGAACAGCTCGGCGCGGGGGGAGTGGGGCCGGAACTCCACCACGTCAGCGATCCCGAGGTCCTGGGCCAGCTGGGGCAGGCCGGTGGCCCAGGCCGCCTCCGGCCCGCTCGGGCTGCCGATGATGATCAACCGCAGTCGGCGGCGACGCTCCGGATGATCATGGACCAGCCGGGCGGCTGCCTTGATCAGCACGTCGGGGGCCTTGAGCGGCTGGATCCGTCCCACGAACAAGATCACCTCCGCGTCCGGGGCGACACCCAGCTGGGCCCGGCTCCTCGGCTGGTCACAGGGGTGGAACGTGTGCAGGTCCACACCGGGGGGCACCACAGCGATCTGCTCGTCCCGGGCGCCGTAGTGGCGTCGGAGCTCGGACGCCTCGTCGGTGGTGTTCGCCGTCAGGACGTCCGCGTCGGCGACGATCAGCGCCTCGCCGCTCTCCCGGATGTCGGGTTCGCTGACGTGCCCGTCCCCGCGGTGCTCGTTCTTCACCCGCGCCATGGTGTGCATGGTGTGGACCATCGGGATCCGGTGCCGGGCGCGCAGCGTCCGAGCGACCATCCCGGACAGCCAGTAGTGGGAGTGCAGCACCTGGTGATCGGCGACGTGCGGCTCCATCGCGGTGGCGAAGTCGTCGAGCAGTGCCGGCAGCTCCTCCTTGGCGATCTCGGCGACCGGACCCGCTGTCACCTGCACGACCCGGACGTACTCGTTGACGTGCACCACGTCGGGGACGTCCGCGTCGGCCCGTCGGGTGAAGACGTCCACGCCGAGTCCGCGCTCACCCAGCCGTCGGGCGAGCTCGGCGACGTACACGTTCAGACCGCCGGCGTCGCCCACGCCCGGTGTGGCCAGCGGCGACGTGTGCAGGCTGATCATCGCGATACGCCGGGGGTAGGGAACCGTTCCCGCCCGCCGCGGGTAGGACGTGGCGTCGGCGGGCCGCGCAGGGGAAGAGGTCGACCGCACGCGTTCAGGCTAACGCCGATCGGGCCGGGCGACCCGGTGGTGTCCCCTCCTGACACTAGGGTGGCCGGGTGCCGAGCGACCTGATCATCGAGGTGCTGAGCGCACCAGTGGTCAACCACGCGATGGCGCACAACGGGCTGCCGTTCCTGCACCGCATCGTCGTCTCCAGGGGCGCTACCGACGCCGTCGTCCCCCGGGGCGCTACTGACGGCGTCGCCGCAGCATCGGCGCCGACAGGTGTCCCGGTCGAGGATGCGCACCCGCCGAGTGGCCTGCTGGTGCAGGCCCGGGTGGTCGACACGTTCGGCGCCGTGCTGAGCCGCCCCTGGCAGCACCCGGTCGAGCGGCTCGAGGCCGGCCACCCGGTCGTCATCGACGCCCCCGCGCTCCGCCTCGATCCCGGGTACCTGTCAGCTGTCGAGGAGGAGATCGGCGCCGAGATCGTGGTCGACGTGAGCGTCGACGGCGTCTCCGTCGGCGGCACCGCCCACCCGATCCGGGTGCAGGCGGCGCGCCAGTGGTCGCTGGACCCGGGCGCCCCCGTGCTCTCGCTGGAGATGCTGGCGGCGTTCGTGCAACCGAACCACCCGGCTCTCCCCGCGCTGGTCTCCGAGGCCGCTCAGGTCCTGGAGAAGGCGACCGGCAGCGGTTCGCTGGCCGTCACCCACGCGACACCCGAGCGGATCGACCAGATCGTGGCGGCGGTCTTCACCGCCGTGCACGACCGGGACGTCTTCTACGCCCAGCCGCCCGCGAGCTGGGGCTACGGCCAGAAGGTGCGGACGCCAGGCGACGTCCTCGCGGACCGGCTCGGCACCTGCCTGGACACCACCCTGCTGCTCGCGTCGGCCCTGGAGCACGTGGGCGTCACGCCCGTGCTGTGGATCGCCGCCGGTCACGCGTTCCTGGGCTACTGGCGGGAACCGGAGCGGGGCCTTCCCGATGCGGCCAGCACCCAGATCGCGGTGCCGGCCAACGCGGTCGACCTGGACCTGATGGGTGTGCTGGAGACCACGCTGGTGACCCGGGAGCGGCGTCCGCCCCGCGATCTGGTGCGGCGGGCGCGGCAGGCGCCGCGGGACGCCTACTTCCTGGGCGGCACGGCCGAGCTGCTCGGGGTGGTCGACATCGGGATGGCCCGGATGCTCCGGGTCTACCCGTTGCCGGCCCGTCGGGAGCGGCCCGACGGCGTGGTCGAGGTCGTCGAGTACGTCCCGGCCGGCCAGCCGAGGGCCACCACGCCCACTGTCACTGGTGGGGGCGCCGGCACGGGCGCAGGGGCGCCGACCTCGCGAGCCCCCCGGGCCGCGGCCGAGCCGGCACCACCGCGCGTGCAGGCCTGGAAGAACGCCCTGCTGGACCTCACGCTGCGCAACAAGCTGCTCAACCTGCGCCAGCCGATGACCCAGGTGCCGTTGCTGCTGCCTCCCGAGCACCTGGGGGTGCTGGCCGACCAGCTGCAGGACGGGCGCACCATCTCGGTGCGCGCCGCCGACGACCTCACCGGCGCGGTGGTCAGCGAGGGCGCCCGGGACGCGTACGCCCTGCCGGCCGACGTGCAGCGCGCCATGCTGACCAGCAAGGCGACGATCTACTCCGGGCACGCCCGGGACGACCACGACCGGGCCTTCGCGCGGCTGCGCTACCGCGCCCGGACCGGTCGCGAGGAGACCGGTGCGAACCCGTTGATGCTGGCGCTGGGTCGGCTCGACTGGGAGCTGGGGGACCGCACCCTGGCCGCACCGCTGCTGCTGCTCCCGGTCGACATCAAGGGCGTGGTGATGCCGTACCGGCTGGCGGCGGACCCGTCGGGTGGCGTCACGGTGAACCTGTCGCTGCTGGAGAAGCTGCGGGTCGAGTTCGGCTTCACCGTGCCCGACCTCGACGAGCTGCCGTTGCGGGCCGACGGCGAGGGCGTCGACGTCGAGACGGTGGTGCGGCGGTTCCGGGAGGCGATCGCGGCGTCGGGTCTGTCGTTCCGGGTGGAGAGCGAAGCCCGCCTGATCATCGGCGGCTTCACCGGGTTCCTGCTCTGGCGCGACCTGGACGAGCACTGGCCCCGGTTCGTGGAGCGGCCACTGGTCCGTCAGCTGCTGGACGGCAAGATCACCGACACCGCCGACGAGGCGGCGTTCGCCGCGCCGCGGCTGGACGACCCGGCGGCGGTGGCCGCCCTGGACGCCGTCGTGGCCACCGCCCCCATCCCGGCCGACGGTGCCCAGGCCCAGGCGATCGCGGCCGCCCGGGCCGGGCACAGCTTCGTCCTGGAGGGTCCGCCCGGGACGGGGAAGTCGCAGACCATCACCAACATCCTGGCCGACCAGCTGGCCCAGGGTCGCCGGGTGCTCTTCGTGGCCGAGAAGGGCGCCGCGCTGGACGTCGTACGCCACCGGCTCGGGGAGATCGGCCTGCTCCCGTACGCACTGGACCTGCACGACCACAACGCCCGTCCGGCCGAGGTGCGAGCCCGGATCCGCACGGCGCTGGCCCAGCGGCCGCAACCCGACCAGGACGGTTACCGCGCCGCCCTAGGGGAGGTCGAGGGTTCGGCGGCAGCGCTGCGCGGCTACGCCGATCGGCTGCACCGGCCCAACCGGGCCGGGTTGTCGCTGTGGAGCGCGAGGGCCACCACACTGGCCCGGGGACCCGGCCCGTCGCTGACCATCCCGCCCGGCGTGCTCGGTCAGGACCAGGGGTCCGCCGCACCGCAGGGGCGACTGGACCTCGACGGCCTCCGGCGGCTGGTGACCGGGGCGGTCGGCGACCTCAGCGGGCTGGACCCGGACGTGTCACGGGCCTGGGGCTTCGCCGGACCGGGGGAGCAGCCGGTCGACCCGGCCGCGGTGTTCTCGCTGCTGCCGGCCGCCGACGCCGCCGTGGCTGGGGCCTCTGCGGCGCTCGAGCGGGTCACTCCCGGGGCGGCCGCGCTGTTGGGCCGGGCCGCCACCGCCGGGCAGCTGCAGGATCTGCTCGAGCTGCTGGCGGCGCCGCTGGGCGGACACGAGCTGGCCGAGCTCAGCAGCGCGCGGTGGGCGGCGGCGCGAGCGGAGCTGACCGGTCGGACCGAAGCTCTGCGCCGCTCGGCGGCCCCGGCTCTGACCGACTTCGCTCCCGAGGTGCTCGGCGTCGACCTGGGCCCGGTCCGCCAGGACCTCCGGATCGCGGAGCACTCCTTCTTCCTGGGCCGCAAGGGGCGGCTGCTGACCGCGGCCGGTCCGGTGCTGGCCCACCTCCGCCCCGGTCGCGAGGTGCCGCCCAAGGAGCTCACCACCCGCGTCGATGCCCTGGCCGGGTTGGCCGACCAGCACCGCGCCGTGCTGGCCGGCTGGCAGGCGCTGCCGGGGCTCCGCGGGTTACCGTCCGAGCTCAACCTGGTGAGCGACTCCGGCGCGGAGCAGCTGGCCGGGGCCCTGGGCGCTCTCGATGCGCACCTGACGGCACTGGACCGGCTCGGTGCCGGTACCGCGGCGGAGACCATCGCCGTACGGCAGCGCGAACCCGAGCTGGCCGCCGCCCCGACCACCGCGCTCGCCGAGGTTCTGACGCGGCTGCAGGCGGTCTTCACCGCGACCGGAAGCCGCTCCCTGGACCAGGCGGCGTACGGGGCGAACGGGCTGCTGGACGCCTGGCGGGACGGGGTCGCCCGGCGGGCCGCCGACGCACCGCACGGGGCCGCACTGCGTCGCTGGCTCCGGGCCGCTGCAGCTGTCGAGCCACTGGCCGCCGACCTGCCGGAGGCGCGCTGGCAGCTGCTCAGCGGGCAGGTGCCCGGCGCCGAGGCGGTCGCCGCGCTGGAGCGGGGGATGGCCGAGGCCGCCCTGATCGAGCGCTGGGACGACGGCGGCTTCGGCACCTTCGACGGCGCCGGTCAGGACCGCTTCATCGCCCGCTTCCTCGGGGCCGCCGACGCGGTGCGGACGGCCTCGGTGTCGGTGCTGCCGGCCGCCCTGGTCGCGGCCCGGCCGTTCGGCACCGGCACGGTGTTCGGTCGGGTCGCCGCCCTCGAGCGGGAGGTCGGGCGCAGCCGCGGCGGTCTGAGTGTGCGGTCGTTGATCAGCACGTACGGCGAGGTGATCGCCGCGATCACGCCGTGCGTCCTGGTCAGCCCTGACTCGTTGGCCCGCTTCATCGCTCCCGGTGCGATGGAGTTCGATCTGGTCGTCTTCGACGAGGCGTCGCAGATCACCGTGCCGGACGCCATCGGCGCACTGGGGCGCGCGGCCGCCTGCGTGGTGGCGGGTGACTCCCAGCAGATGCCGCCGTACAGCTTCGGTCAGCTCGGTTCCGACGAGGGCGAGGAGGTCGACCACGGCGACTTCGTCGTGGTGCCCGATGAGGAGAGCGTCCTGTCGGAGTGCGTGCAGGCGGGACTGCCACGGCTGTGGTTGTCCTGGCACTACCGCAGCCGTGACGAGAGCCTGATCAGCTTCTCCAACGCCCAGTACTACGAGGACCGGCTGTCGTCGTTCCCCGCCTTCCCCGGCCAGCTGTTCGACACCGGCGTCAGCTTCACCCGGGTCGACGGGACCTTCCTGCGCACCGGCACCCGGGGGACCCTGCCGCGCAGCGGGACCGCGGCGACGGAGAAGGGTCTGCTGCGCACCAACCCGGCCGAGGCGGCGGCTGTGGTCGAGGAGGTGCTGCGGCGGTGGCGGCAGCGGGAGCGCTCGATCGGCGTGGTCACCTTCAACATCCAGCAACGGGGTCTGATCGAGTCGATGCTGTGGGACAGCGAGGTCGAGGGGATCCGAGAGTCCCTGGCCAGCAAGGACGACGGTCTGTTCGTGAAGAACCTGGAGAACGTCCAGGGCGACGAGCGGGACGTGATCATCTTCTCCACCGGCTTCTCGGTGGACGCCAATGGCGTGCTGCCGTTGAACTTCGGGCCGTTGAACCGCAGCGGCGGAGAGCGGCGGCTCAACGTGGCCGTCACCCGGGCGCGCCGGCGGGTGATGGTGTTCTCCTCGTTCGAGCCCGAGGACGTCCGGGCCGACCAGACCTCCTCGGTCGGCATCCGCCACCTGCGCGCCTATCTGGAGCAGGCCAAGTACGGGGTGGCACCGCGGGCCCGGAGCGAGGTGGCCGTCGACCGGCACGCCGAGCAGGTGGCGGCGGCCCTGCGGGCGGCGGGCTGCGCAGTGCAGACCGAGGTCGGGCTGTCGGAGTTCCGCATCGACCTGGCCGTGGCCGCGCCCGGTCGGGGCGACACACCCACCCTCGCGGTGCTGCTGGACGGACCGGTCTGGGCCGCGCGGGCGACCACCGGCGACCGCGACGGTGCCCCGGTCAACGTGCTGTCGTCGATCATGGGCTGGCCCGCAGTGGCCCGGGTCTGGCTGCCGTCCTGGCTGTCGGACCCCGAGGGGGTCACCCGGGAGCTGGTGGAGCGGGCGCACGCGTCGGCGGAGGCGCCCCGGCAGGTGGGGGAGGTGACGGCGTCCACCACGTGGCAGACCTACGAGCAGTCGGCGGACACCTCCGCCGAACCGGCGGATCCCGAGTCCGGGCTCGCGGACCCGGAACCGGATCCGGCCGTCGCGGACCCCGAGCCGGTCCACGAAGAGCCCGACGGGCCGGCCGACGAGGAGCCCGACGGGCCAGCCGACGAAGCCGACGGGCCGGCCGACGAAGAAGGCGGTCCGAGCGACGCGATGGTCGACAGCACCGCCGAGGAGGAGGCGACGCCCACCGATCTCGAGCCGTACGTCGAGAGCGAGCTCGGCCCCTACCCCTCCTCGGTGCTGGAACGACTCGACCACGACCCCCGGGCTCGGCGTGAGGTGGTGCAGGTGATGCGCACGATCGTCGAGGAGTCGGGTCCGATCAGCGTGGAGCGTCTCGGCCGCCGTCTGGTCAAGGCGTACGGCCGCAGTCGTCTGGTCGATCACCGCCTGGCCCAGCTGCGGGCCCTGCTCCCCGACGACGTGCGGCGCGATCGGGAGGACGGCTTCTGCTGGCCGCCGTCCCGTCACCCCGGCGACTGGACCGGCTTCCGGGCGAGCGACGACGTCAAGACGCGCCCCCTGGCCGACATCGCGCTGCTGGAGATCGCCAACGCCATGGCGCACGTCGCTGCCCGCGCCATGGGGATCGGCACCGACGAGCTGTTCAAGCAGACGTACAAGCTGTTCGGTGGCAACCGGCTGACCGAGCCGGTCCGCGCCCGGCTGGACGAGGCACTGCGTCTCGGGGTCGCCAGCGGCCGCCTGGTCGATCGGGCCGGCGTGATCTCGGCGGCCAGCTGAATCTCCTATCGAGCTTCTGGCCTAACGGCGACATGGAGAGGTGGATTGCTCGCCAACATGCATCCTCGCAATTATTCTGGCAAGGAACGAAGCCGAGCCGTCGAGCATCGCTGGTTGTGAGGATGAGCGTGAAAGAGAAGCCTCCCGTCAGGGCCTGGACATCGCAGGACGCGGCGCTCTGGCATACGTGCGGGATCTTGGCGGCCATCCGTGATGGTGATTGGGAGGCTGTCCCAGATATCGGCGTCAGTTTCGTTCTAGCGGAGACAACCGAGCGGGTACTCGCTCACGGCGAGTTCTTGTTGAGCACCTGGGGGTCTCCCGGGGATGGCACGTACCAACAGAGCAGTTCGATGATCTTCGCCACCGGTAGGGGTGCGCTCCCAATCATGGTTGGCAGCATGGTCGGACAGGCGATTGGGAACGGTTCTCGTCGTGCACGAGCCCAGGCAGACTTGATTCCTCGCTGGATGGCGAGTGACCACGGCCACGTCTTCGTCACCACGCACGGATTTCACCTGCAGACGATGGGTGGTCTCTACCAGTGGACGTGGGACGCGGTGACCGCTATGAACGTGGTCGGTTTCGGCATCGTCGAACTGCATGGTGAGAGCAGTAACGGCCCAGTCCACTGGCTCCTGCACACCTACGCGGCCGAGCTGCTGTTCATGCTGTGGGCGATGGCACGGCATCCGCGACATCCGCAAGTCGTGTCGAACACTTGGCTGCCACCTCACTGGGTTGGTTGGGCCGCTGCCCAGGGCCACCCCGTGAGTCTCAGGGCCCTGACCTGAGCGTTGGTCCAACTCACTGTCAGGAAAGCGGATCCACGGTTCTCAACCCCAGAATGAGGGAAACGTGCTTAGGGCAATCACCCGGTTGCACCGGGCCTCTGGGGACTCACGCCGGCCTAGTTCGTATCAGACAGGTTGTGTCGATGAGTAGGCACGTGATCCTCGTATAGGCACGGAAGCCATGACGGCACGAGGCCCCAGATCCGAAGATCCGGGGCCTCGTGGCGATCAGCAGTCGTATCGGCGGAGACGATCAGCAGTCGTAGTACATCTCGAACTCGTGCGGCGTCGGGCGCAGCCGGACCGCGTCGATGTCGGCCCGCTTCAGCTCGACCCAGGTCTCGATCAGGTCGGGGGTGAAGACGTCGCCCTGCAGCAGGAACTCGTGGTCGGCTTCCAACGCGTCGAGAGCACCACCGAGGCTGTCGGGGACGGTGGGCACGTTGGCGTGCTCCTCCGGCGGCAGCTCGTAGAGGTCCTTGTCGATCGGGGCCGGCGGCTCGGTCTTGTTCTGGATGCCGTCCAGACCGGCGAGCAGCAGGGCCGCGAACGCCAGGTACGGGTTGGACGACGGGTCCGGGCAGCGGAACTCGACCCGCTTGGCCTTCGGGTTCGTCCCGGTGATCGGGATCCGCATGGCGGCCGAGCGGTTGCGCGAGCTGTAGACCAGGTTGACCGGCGCCTCGAAGCCCGGCACCAGGCGGTGGAACGAGTTCACGCTCGGGTTGGTGAAGGCGAGCAGGGCCGGGGCGTGGGCCAGGATGCCGCCGATGTACCAGCGGGCCAGGTCCGACAGGCCGCCGTAGCCGGCCTCGTCGTAGAAGAGCGGGTCGCCGCCCTTCCACAGCGAGGAGTGCACGTGCATGCCCGAGCCGTTGTCGCCGAAGATCGGCTTCGGCATGAAGGTCGCGGTCTTGCCCGCGGCCCAGGCGGTGTTCTTGATGATGTACTTGAACTTCTGCAGGTCGTCACCGGCGCTCAGCATGGTGCTGAACCGGTAGTTGATCTCGGCCTGGCCGGCGGTGCCGACCTCGTGGTGGGACCGCTCGACGGTGAGGCCAGCGGCCTCCAGGTTCAGGGTCATCACGTCGCGCAGGTCGGCGAAGTGGTCGACCGGCGGGACCGGGAAGTACCCGCCCTTGTACTTGACCTTGTAGCCGCGGTTGCCACCCTCCTCGACCCGCCCGGTGTTCCAGGCGCCGGCCACGGAGTCGATCGCGTACGAGCCGGTGTTCTGCTTGGTCTCGAACCGGACGTCGTCGAAGACGTAGAACTCGGCCTCGGGGGCGAAGAACGCGGTGTCGCCGATGCCCGTGGAGGCCAGGTAGTTCTCCGCCTTGCGCGCGATGTTGCGCGGGTCGCGGCTGTAGGGCTCCTTGGTGAGCGGGTCGTGCACGAAGAAGTTGAGACACAGGGTCTTGGCGGCCCGGAACGGATCCAGGTAGGCCGTGGTCGGATCCGGCAGCAGGGCCATGTCCGACTCGTGGATCTTCTGGAAGCCGCGGATCGACGAACCGTCGAACGCCAGGCCGTCCTCGAACACGCTCATGTCGAACGATCCGGCCGGGACCGTGAAGTGCTGCATCATGCCGGGCAGATCGCAGAAGCGGACGTCGACGATCTCGACGCCCTCGTCCTTGATGTAGGCCAACAGCTCGTCGGCGCTTTGGAACATCTGTCCTCCGGTGATCGTGGGTGAACCCGAGGTGCGGCTGGAACCGTACGAGGGGTACGCGTTGTGGTCTCGCTGGCGCGCGCCACCCTATCGTCCTCGGCTCCAGCGAAGATACGGAGAACGGGTTTCCGCCGAGTTGCGCGCTTGTTTCACTGGTGTGACACGCGCCCTCGCCGGAAACCCGTTCGTCCGCTGGAGCCGCCCCACGGCGACCCGGTGAGATCAGAGGATGTGCAGCATCTCCTGGTACGTCGGCAGCGGCCACAGATCGTCGGCCACCAGCTCCTCGAGGGCGTCGGCGGCGGCCCGGACGTCGGCCATCGGCGGGATGAGCTCGTCCTTGGCCTGCGTGGCGTGCTCCAGCGACGAGGAGTCGCCGGCCTCGTGGGCCAGCGCCGACTCGAGCGCGGCGATACCGGTCGTCAGCTTGGTGATCTCGGCGGTCACCGCGTCGAGCATGGTCCGGTCGGCCGGGACGTCGACGGCGGTCAGCTTGGCGACGTTGTCGGCGAGCAGCGCCTGGTAGCGCAGCGCCGCCGGCAGGATGGCCGTCTTGCCGACCCGCGCGGTCTCCACCGCTTCGACGTGCACGCTGAGGATGTACTGCTCGAGGTAGACCTCGTACCGGCTGTTCAGCTCGCGCGGGCTGAGCACCTTGTACTTGTCGAGCATCGCGACCACGGCCGGGTCGGCGAGCTCGGGCAGGGCGTCCGGCGTGGTGCGCAGGTTCTTCAGCCCACGCTGGGCGGCCTCCTCCTGCCAGGCGGCCGAGTAGCCGTCGCCGTTGAAGATGACCGCGCCGTGGTCGGTGACGATGCCCTGCAGGACCGACTGGACGGCGTCGTTGAAGTCGACCCCCGAGGCCAGCTTCGCCTCGATCTCGGTCGAGATGAAGTCCAGGGAGTCGGCCAGGATCGCGTTGATCGCGACCATCGGACCGGAGATCGACTGCCCCGATCCGGGGGCCCGGAACTCGAACCGGTTGCCGGTGAAGGCGAACGGGCTGGTCCGGTTGCGGTCGCCCGGGTCGGCCTTGAGCTTGGGCAGGGTGTCGACACCGACCTCGAGGGTGCCGCCGCTCTTGGAGCCGGTCGCCCCGCCCTTGGCGATCTGGTCGTAGACGTCCATCAGCTGGTCGCCGAGGAAGATCGAGATGATCGCCGGTGGCGCTTCGTTGGCCCCGAGGCGGAAGTCGTTGCTGGCGGAGGCGACCACGGCGCGCAGCAGCCCGCCGTACAGGTGGACACCGCGGATGATCGCGGCGCAGAAGGTGAGGAACTGCGCGTTCTCGTGCGGGGTGTCACCGGGGTTCAGCAGGTTGCCCTGGTTGCTGTTGCCCAGCGAGAAGTTGACGTGCTTGCCGGAGCCGTTGACCCCGTTGAAGGGCTTCTCGTGCAGCAGGCAGGTCATCCCGTAGCGTTCGGCCACCTTCTTCAGGGTGGTCATCATCAGCTGCTGGTGATCATGGGCCAGGTTGGACTTCTCGAACAGCGGGGCGATCTCGAACTGACCGGGGGCGACCTCGTTGTGCCGGGTCTTGGCCAGGATGCCCTGCTTGAACAGCTCCCGGTCGACCTCGATCATGAAGGCCAGCACCCGCTCGGGGATGGCGCCGAAGTAGTGATCGTCGAACTGCTGGCCCTTGGCCGGCTTGGCGCCGAACAGCGTCCGGCCGGCGCTCATCAGGTCCGGGCGCGCGTAGTAGAAGTGCTCGTCGATCAGGAAGTACTCCTGCTCGGCGCCGGCGTAGGACACCACGGTGTCCACATCTGCGTGACCGAAGAGCTTCAGCAGCCGCGCGGCCTGCACGCTCATCGCCTGCTGCGAGCGCAGCAGGGGGGTCTTCTTGTCCAGCGCCTCGCCGGTCCAGGAGATGAACACCGTGGGGATGCACAGGGTGTTCCCGTTCGGGTTCTCCAGGATGTACGCCGGGCTGGTCACGTCCCAGGCGGTGTAGCCGCGAGCCTCGAAGGTGCTGCGGATGCCGCCGTTGGGGAAGCTCGAGCCGTCCGGCTCGCCCTGGGTCAGCGTCTTGCCGGTGAACTGGGCCAGCGAGCTGCCGTTCGCATCCGGCTCCAGGAAGGAGTCGTGCTTCTCCGCCGTCAGACCGGTCAGCGGGTAGAAGACGTGGGCGTAGTGCGACGCACCGTTCTCCAGCGCCCAGTCCCGCATGGCCGAGGCCACGGAGTCGGCGATCGCCGGGTCGAGCGGTGCGCCCTTCTCGATCGTGGCCAGCACCGAGGTGTAGACGCTCTTGGGCAGCCGGCTCTTCATCCGGGACAGGTCGAAGACGTTCTTGCCGAACAGCTGGCCGAGCGGCTCGGCGAAGTCCTTGTGCGGGATCTCGTACGACGTGACGGCTTCGACGGCGTCGTGCCGGGTGGCGCTTCCACTCATGGTGCTCCTCGGGTGCGTGGGGCCGGTCGGGCTTGGACGACCGGACCCGATGACGTCGGGCACGTGCGGGTGGGAATGCCCCGGCGGGACCTCGACAGCGGGTTACCCGGTGAACGTACTGAGCCCACGTGTCCGCCCTGTTTCGGTTGCGTGCCGCCGCGATCACACCCGGGAGCGGCGAGCTCGGCGCCGGGGCGTACGCGAGCGGACGGGTAGCCTCGCGGCGTGGCTACGCGTGGAGCGCCGGAGGTCCCGGCCGAGCCCTATCCGGGACAGCGGCTGGGTCTGCCCGCCTCCGGTCGAGGGTCACTGGCCGGTTGGCGGTCCCGGGTGGCGGCGCTGCTGCTGGACTGGGCGGCGTCGATGGGGGTGGCGGTCGCGATCTTCGGCACCGACGTGCTCACCGGCAGCGGCTGGCAGGCCTGGATGACCCTGGCCACCTTCTTCGTCGAGTCCACGGTGCTGGTCGCGGTGGCCAGCGGCAGCTTCGGTCAGCTGATCTGCCGGATCGCCGTCGTCCGGCTCGACACCCTGCCCGTCGGCTTCCCCCGGGCCGCCTTGCGGCAGGCCCTGATCTGCCTGGCCCTGCCACCGCTGATCATCGGCCCGGACCGACGGGGGCTGCAGGACCTGGCGGCCACCACCGTCGTGGTGAACCGCAAGTAGGCGGAGGACGGAGCCGGGACCAGGGCGGTCCTGGCGAGCCCGACCCTTCACGTCAGAGGATCGCTCCGGGATTGAGGATCCCGTCCGGGTCCAGCAGCTGCTTGACCTGCCGGTTGAGCTCGGTCACCCGCGGACCGAGCTGGGTGGGCAGCAGCTCCTTCTTGAGCCGCCCGATCCCGTGCTCGCCGGTGATGGTGCCGCCCAGGGACAGGGCGAGCTCCATGATCTCGGTGAAGGCGAGCGCAGCCCGGTCACGCGCGGCGGTGTCGGCCGGGTCGAACACGATCGTCGGGTGCGTGTTGCCGTCGCCGGCGTGAGCGACCACCGGGATGTCCACCTGCCGGTGCTCGGCGATGGCGGCGATCCCAGCGAACAGGGCCGGCAGCTCGGGCACCGGAGCGCCGACGTCCTCGAGCATCAAGGCCCCCCGCCCCTCGACCGCCGGGAAGAAGATCCGCCGCGCCTCGGCGAACATCTCACCTTCCTCGGGGTCGTCGGTGGTGAAGCACTCGGACGCGCCGTTGCTCTGACAGGCCTCCTCGGCCAGGGCGATCTCGGCCGAGCAGGCCACGCCCGGGCGCGTCGGACTGGACCAGCAGCAGTGCGCCGGCGTTGCGGTCCAGCCCCATCGAGCGGTAGTCCTCGACGATGTTGATCGACGCGTTGTCCATCAGCTCGACCATCGACGGGCGGGCGACCATGCCGAGCGCCACGACCGCCCGGGCAGCCGCCTCCGGGTCGGGGAAGGTGGCCACCAACGTCGCCCGGGGCGGCTGGGCCGGTAGCAGCCGCAGCACCGCCCGGGTGATGATCCCGAGCGTTCCCTCCGAGCCGACGAACAGCTTGAGCAGCGACAGACCGGCCACGTCCTTGATCCGCTTGCCACCCAGGGTGATCAGCTCGCCGTCGGCCAGCACCACGTCCAGCCCGAGCACGTAGTCGGTGGTCACGCCGTACTTCACGCAGCACAGGCCGCCCGCGTTGGTCGCGATGTTGCCGCCGATGGAGCAGATCTCGTACGACGACGGATCCGGTGGGTACCAGAGACCGTGGGCGGCGGCAGCGGCCTTGACCTCGGCGTTGAACGCCCCCGGCTCGACCACGGCGACCCGGGTGGTGGTGTCGATCTCGATGGCGCGCATCCGCTCCAGCGACAGCACGATGCCGCCACTGACCGCCGACGACCCGCCGGACAGGCTGGTGCCGGCGCCTCGGGGCACCACGGCGACCCGGTTCTCCGCGCACCACCGGATGATCGCCTGCACCTGCCCGGCGTCGGTGGGGCGGGCCACCGCGATCGGTGTGCCGGCGCCCGGGTCGCGGGACCAGTCGAACCGGTAGTTCTCGACGACGGCCGGATCTGTCACGACCACGCCCTCGGGGAGGGCCGTGAGCAACGAGTCGACGGTGATCACGCTCATGGCGCCAACCTACCCCGCGGTCTCCCGGCAGCCACGCGCTCGAACTTCTGTCGAGCCGGCATCACCCAGACGGGATAGCTCGACAGAAGTCGGAGCAGGGGAGCAGCCGGCGGGATCAGTCGAGGGCTTCGGCGGAGATGAGCCAGGCCTCTTCCAGCTGGGTCTGCTCGTCGGTGGTCGCCGTCAGCTGCTGCTGGAGCTCGGCCAGCTTGCCGTAGTCGCTGGCCGTCTCGGCCATCTGCTCGTGCAGCTTCGCCACCCGCCGGTCCAGCTTGGCCAGCTGGCTCTCGATCCGGGCCAGGTCCTTGCGGGCCTGGCGGGTCTCGGCGGGGGAGGGGCCGTCGGACGCGGAGGTGCCCGAGCCGTTCGCGGCGGTGCCGCCCGACGCCCCGCCGGTTCCAGCCCGCCCGGTGGTTGCGCTCGCACCGGACGACGACTCGGCGCGGTGGCGCAGCTCCAGGTACTGGTCGACGCCGCCCGGCAGGAGCACGCAGCTGCCGTCACCGAGCAGTGCGTACGTGACGTCGCAGACCCGCTCCAGGAAGTAGCGGTCGTGGCTGACCACGATCAGGGTTCCCGGCCAGGAGTCGAGGTAGTCCTCCACCACTGTCAGGGTGTCGATGTCCAGGTCGTTGGTGGGCTCGTCGAGCAGCAGCACGTTGGGCTCGCCGACCAGCAGCCGGAGCAGCTGCAGCCGTCGCCGCTCGCCACCCGACAGGTCGCCGATCCGGGTGGTCAGCCGCTCACCGGTGAAGCCGAAGTCCTCCAGCAGGCTGGTGGCGGTCACCTCCTTGCCGGAGGCGACCTGGGTGACCCGACGCTCCCGGTTGACCAGGTCCAGCACCCGCTCGCCGGCCGGCAGCTCGCCGACGGCCTGCGACAGGTGCCCGATGTCGACCGTCCGGCCGCGCTTGACCCGGCCGGAGTCCGGTGCCAGGTCGCCGGTCAGCAGCCGGAGCAGGGTGGTCTTGCCGGCGCCGTTGATCCCGATCAGACCGATCCGGTCACCCGGTCCGATCGACCAGGACAGGTCGGACAGCAGGGTGCGACCGGGGATGGCGACGCTGACGTCGGTCAGGTCGAACACGTCCTTGCCCAGCCGGGTGACCGCGAACCGTTCCAGCTCCAGTCGGTCGCGCGGTGGTGGCTCGTCCTCGATCAGCACCGTGGCCGCGTCGATCCGGAACTTCGGCTTCGAGGTCCGGGCGGGAGCGCCGCGGCGCAGCCAGGCCAGCTCCTTGCGCAGCAGGTTCTTGCGCCGGGTGGCCAGCTGACTGGCCTGCCGTGACCGCTCGGCGCGTGCGAGGACGTACGCCGCGTAGCCGCCGTCGTAGGCGTCCACCACGCCGTCGTGGACCTCCCAGACCCGCGAGCAGACCGCGTCCAGGAACCAGCGATCGTGGCTGACCACGAGCATGGCCGTGCCGCGGTCCTGCAGGGTCCGCAGGTGTCGGGCCAGCCAGTCCACGGCCTCGACGTCCAGGTGGTTGGTCGGCTCGTCGAGCACCAGCAGGTCGTGGCCGCCGAGCATCAGCGCGACCAGGGCCGTCCGGCGGCGCTCGCCACCGCTCAGCTGCGCGATCGGGCTGTCCAGGTCGACGGCGCCGAGCAGGTGCTCGACCAGGGCCCGGGTCCAGGAGTCGGCTGCCCAGACGTGGTCGGCCTCGCCGCCCACGATGACGTCGCGGACGGTCGAGGAGGGCGCGAAGTCGTCCGCCTGGTGCAGGTAGCCGATGGAGGCGGTGGCCGTCCGCACGACGCGACCCGAGTCGGGGTCGTCGACCCCGGTCAGCACGCGCAGCAGCGTCGTCTTGCCCGAGCCGTTACGGCCGACGACGCCGATCACGTCCCCGGCCGCGACCCCGAGACTCACTTCGTCCAGCACGAGCCGGGTGCCGTACTGCACACTCACCCGCTCGGCGTTCACCACGTTGGCCATAGGCCCCCATTCCCTCGCACCCAGTGTCCTTCCGGCAAATCGGGCTACCGTTGGGCGACGTGGAGGAGCCCTCGATCGCCGTCTCGACGACGACCCGACCCGACCCGACGGCAGCGGCTGCGCTGCCGCCGGGGACCCGGCTGCTGCACATCGGGCTGATGAAGACCGGCACCACTGCCCTGCAGCGGGCGGCAGCGTCCCACCGCGCGGACCTCGCCGCCCACGGCGTGCGCTATCCGGGTCGGGGCGTGAACCACCTGCAGCCCGTGTGCGCGTTGATGGGTCGGCGTCTGGGTTGGTCGGTGTCGGGGGCGGTGGCACCGGACCTGCGCTGGTGGCGTGAGCTGATGGCCGAGGTGGCTGCGGCCGACGAGACGGACCGGATCCTGATCAGCCACGAGTTCGCCTCGGAGTCCGACGACGAGCAGGCTGCACGCTTCGTCGCCGAGCTCGGTGAGCAGACCCACGTCGTCATCACCCTGCGCGGCTTCGCCACCCTGCTGGGCTCGAGCTGGCAGCAGTACGTCAAGGCCGGCCGCCGCAAGGCGTTCCAGCCGTGGCTGCGGGAGGTGCTGGCCGACGAACCGCGCAGCAACCTCGCCCGGTCGTTCCACCGCCGACACGACCAGGCCGAGATCCTCACCCGATGGCTCGATCTGGTCGGTCCCGAGCGGCTCACCGTGGTGATCGGCGACCGCAGCCGACCGAACCTGCTGCCGGACGCGTTCAGTGACCTGCTCGGCCTGCCGCGGGAGCTGCTGCGCAATGCCCCCGACGGTGGGGAGAACCGGTCGCTGTCCTGGCAGGAGGCCGAGTTCCTGCGCGGGGTCAACGCGCGGGTGCACGAGGCGAAGGTCGGCTGGCGACCGTACGAGGTGCTGATCCGGGACGGCCTGATCGCGCGGACGCTGCGCGCTCGTCGGCCGTCGGAGCAGGAGAGCGGCATGGTGCTGCCGCCCTGGGCGGAGGAGCCCGCCCTCGCCCGCGCCCGGAGGTATCACGACGCGGTGCTCGGCTCCGGCTGTCGGGTGATCGGGGACCCGCAACTGCTGCTGGAGCGGCCGCAGGTGGGCGAGCTGCCCCGGCCGACGACGGTCCCGCTGGACGCGGCGACCGAAGCGACGGCCGGCCTGTTGTCGGCGGCCCTCGGCCAGGGAGCGGAGTTCGACGTGACCGACCGGCCGCTGCCCCCGGAGCTGCGGCGGCTGCTGCGCTTCAAGCGCGGGCGTCAGTGGATCGAGCTGAACGAGGCGACCCCGACGGCCACCGCCGGCGACCTGTTCGTGGTGGCGCTGCTGCGTGCGGCCAAACAGCTCCGACGCGGCCTCCGGCGAGCCTGACGACGATGCTGCGGCGAACGTCCGGCGAGCCTGACGACGAGCGTCCGGACTACCGCCCGCGCATCGCCTGACGAGAGCCCCTGGACTGGCGTGCGCTGGTCGGCATCGGCCCCTTGGGCATCGGCAGCTGGGGGCGGACGGCGTCCAGGGCGCGCAGCCGCTGGCGGATGTCGGTCACCTGGTTGGACTGCAGAGTCTTGGGCAGCTTCTTGATGTGGTCGGCCAGCTTGTCCAGCGGGACCTGACCGTCCTTGTCGCCCATCACGATCGTCGTCACCTTCACCCCGTACGCGACCCGCTCGTGCTTGCGGACCTCGCTGGCCAGCAACGCCTTGAGGCGGCCGGGCTCGCCCTCGCCGATCAGCACCAGACCGCCGGGACCGAGGGTGCGGTGGACGGCGTCCTGCTGGCGGGTCACCGCGATGACGGGCTTGGAGACCCACGCCTTCGGCAGCATCGAGAGAGCGACCTCGGCGGAGCCGGCCTGGCCGGCGTACCGCTTGTAGGTGGCTTTCTTGGTCCGTCGGACCAGGAAGAGCATCGCCGCGAGCATGCCCAGGCTCAGCCCGAGGATCCCGGCGTAGATGGGGTGCCCGACCACGAAGCCGATCACCAGGGCGATCACCAGGATGGCGACCCAGGGGCCGAACACCCACAGCGGCAGCTGCTTGTCGTACTCGTGGGTGAGCGTGTACGCGCGCTTGATCTGCCGCATCCGGCCCATGTCGGCCGGGTCGGTGCTGGCCTTGCGACGCGCCTTCTCGGCCTGCTTCGCGGCCTTGAGCTGCGCCTTGGCTTCCTTGCCGGCTTGGTCAGCCATGCCGTGCTCCCTCGTGTTTCACTTCGTCTGCGTGGAACTGTGCTGCTGTCGGGCGACTCAGCCGTTGACGGCCGATGGTACGAGATCGTCGCGGGATTCGACGGCCTGGCGGTACAGCCGACCGGCGCGGTAGGAGGAACGGACCAGCGGTCCGCTCATCACCCCGGCGAAACCGATGTCGGTGGCCTCGGCCTGGAGCTCGATGAACTCCTCGGGCTTGACCCAGCGCTCCACCGGGTGGTGCCGCGGGGAGGGGCGGAGGTACTGGGTGATGGTGATGATCTCGGTGCCGGCGCCGTGCAGGTCGCGGAGCGCCTCGGAGACCTCCTCGCGGGTCTCACCCATGCCGAGGATCAGGTTGGACTTGGTGACCAGACCGGCGGCGCGGGAGGCACGGAGGACGTCCAGGGACCGCTCGTAGCGGAACCCGGGTCGGATCCGCTTGAAGATGCGAGGGACGGTCTCGACGTTGTGGGCGAACACCTCGGGGCGCGTGTCGAACAGCTGGTTCAGGTAGTCGGGGTTCCCGGAGAAGTCCGGGGCCAGCATCTCCACGCCGGTGTCAGGGTTGAGCTCGTGGATCTTGCGGATCGTCTCGGCGTACAGCCAGGCGCCCTCGTCGGGCAGGTCGTCGCGGCAGACGCCGGTGACGGTGGCGTAGCGCAGACCCATCTTCTGGACCGACTCGGCCACCCGGAGCGGTTCGCCGGCGTCGAAGTCGGCGGGCTTGCCGGTGTCGATCTGGCAGAAGTCGCAGCGTCGGGTGCACTGGTCCCCGCCGATCAGGAAGGTGGCTTCGCGGTCTTCCCAGCACTCGAAGATGTTGGGGCAGCCGGCTTCCTGGCAGACGGTGTGCAGGTCCTCGTTCTTCACCAGGTTCCGCAGCTCGGTGTACTGCGGTCCCATCCGGGCGGTGGTCTTGATCCAGGACGGCTTCTTCTCGATCGGCACACTGGCGTTCCGCACTTCGAGGCGGAGCATCTTGCGTCCTTCGGGGGTGACGGTCACCGACTCAGCCTACTCGCTGACGACCCGGACGGCTCCGGTGCGGAACGGGGCGGACGCCGGGTCCGGAGCCGGTCAGGAGACGTCCCGGCGCCGGAACACCAGCCAGGTGACCGCGATCAGGACGGCGAGCAGCAGCGCCCAGTAGCCGAGGCCGTGGGCCAGGCTCAGCGACTGCTCCAGGTAGCTCCCCGGACTCCTCGGAGACGGCGCCGGTCCCGGTGCTGACGGGGTAGGTCGTCCCGGCGTGCAGGATGGCCGACAGGTTGACCTCCGGACTCCACGCCGCCAGGCGTTCGGCCCAGCGCGACGTCACCGACAAGATGAGCCGGGCGTACGTCGCGACGAGACCGCCGAGCAGCACCCCGATGCTGGCCCCGGTGGACCCGGTGAGCAGACCGACGCAGAAGCCGAGCACACCCAGGATCATCACCACGACGACGCCCCGGCCGGCCATCGCCACGACCTGGTCGAGGCCGGTCAGCGGCTGCCGGTGCACCAGGGCCAGCACCGACGACGCGGCGACGGTCAGCCCGGTGGCCACGACCCCCACCAGCAGGCTGAAACCGGCGGCGACGACGAGCTTGCTGGTCAGCACGATCCGTCGGTCGGGGATGAAGGTGAGCCAGTTCGCCAGCGAGCCGGTGGTGGACTCCGCGCCGACGAACGAGGCCAGTGGCGACGAAGAGCACCAGCCCGGCCAGGTAGACCGTGAAGCTCACCGCCCCGGGCACGGCGTCGAGGAACGTGACCGGTCGAGCCCCAGTCCGAGGAGCTCAGGCCGCGGGACCGCGCACTCCTCGGCGGTGCCCCCGGACGCGGTGCAGTCGGCCTCCCATTCCGTGTGGTTGGCCTCCCAGTCCTGCACGTCCCGCTCGTAGTCCGCCTGGTTCTGGGCCTGCTGGGCGGCCGTGGGCGGCGTGATCTCGTAGTTCACCTCCAGCTGGAAGAGGGCGATCAGCCCCAGCAGGAGCAGCAGGGCCACCAGCGTCAGGCGTCGGCTGCGCAACCGGAGGGCCTCGGCCTGCAGTGCGTGCCTCATCGGGGTCCCACCTCGGCGCCTGGTGGCGCTGGTGGCGGCGGATCGGCGGGGCCGGGGGCGCCGAGCCCAGGGCGTCGGCGGCGGTGAGCTGCAGGAACACCTGCTCGAGGTTGGCCTGCACCCGGCCGAGCTCGGAGGCGTAGACGCCGCGGTCGGCCAGGAAGCGGTTGAGGCCGCTGGGATCGACCGGGGAGCCGTCGGGGGCTGTGGTCACGCTGAGCGCCCCGTCGGGTGCCACCACGCAGCCGAAACCGGCGTCGGCCAGCAGACGGTGGACCGCGTACGCGTCCGGCACCCTGACCCGTACGCCGCCCCCGGCGACCGGCCAGGATGTCGTCGACCCGTCCCTCGGCGAGCAGTCGTCCGCGGCCGATGATCGACACCGTGTCGGCGACCTGCTGCACCTCGGCCAGGATGTGGCTGGAGACGAGGACGGTCTTGCCCTGGTCGGCCAGGTGACGCATCGTCTGCCGGATGGCGTGGATCCCGGCCGGGTCCAGACCGTTGGTCGGCTCGTCGAAGATGAGCAGGTCAGGGTCCTTCAGCAGCGTGGCGGCGATGGCCAGCCGCTGCTTCATCCCCAGCGAGTACGTCTTGTAGCGGTCCCGGGCCCGAGCAGCCAGCCCGACCTCCTCGAGGACGGCGCCGACGCGCTGCTTCGGGACACCGATCCCGGCCGCCAGCAGCTCCAGGTTGCGACGCGCGGTGAAGGCGGGGAAGAACTTGGGCTGCTCGACGATCGCTCCCACCCGGTTCACCACGTCGGGCAGCCGGCGCGGCACCTCGGTGCCGAAGATCTCCATCCGGCCCGCGTCCGCCCGGATCAGCCCCAGCACCATCCGGATGGTGGTGGTCTTGCCGGAGCCGTTCGGTCCGAGGAACCCGTGCACCCCGCCCGACGGCACGTTCAGGTCGAGCCGGTCCACCGCCGGGGTGGGGACGCGCCGGCGCGGGTACGTCTTGTGCAGACCCGCTGTGCGCAACGCCCACGGCATCGTCGAATCGGACACGCCACCCCTGACCTCGGCTGATGGCCAGAGCCTGCCAGAGGCAGGGGTGCGGTCGACGCTGCGACCCGCTCGCAGCTGGCGAGCCGGGGCCGGTCGAGGGGGAGCGGGCTGAGCCGAGGTGCAGAACGCTCGCTCAGTGCGTCAGGCGACGGCCAGGCCGTAGGTGACGGCCGGCTTCGACTCGGCCCCGTGGCGCATCGGTTCGGACTGCTCGTACGGCTGGAAGGACAGGTAACGCTCCAGGTGCGGTCGGAGCACGTGGGCGACCTCCGGCAGACCGGGGGCCTCGCCGGTCTCGGCCGCCAGGGAGGTGACGCCCGCGTCGGTGATGCCGCACGGGATGATCGCGTCGAACGCGCTCAGGTCGGGGTCGACGTTGAGGGCGAAGCCGTGCATGGTCACCCCGGCTGCGACCCGGACGCCGATGGCGGCGATCTTCCGCTCGGGCTTTCCGGCCTCGGCGGGCAGCCAGACCCCGGACCGACCGGTGACCCGGGCGGCGGAGGTCAGCCCGTAGTCGGCGCACAGGTCGATCAGCGCCTCCTCCAGCCGGCGGACGTAGTCGACGACGTAGACGGCCTCGGGGAGCTTGACGATCGGGTAGCCGACGAGCTGGCCGGGGCCGTGCCAGGTGATCTTGCCGCCCCGGTCGACGTCGACCACCGGGGTGCCGTCCAGCGGCCGCTCCTGCGGCTCGGTCCGCTTGCCGGCGGTGTAGACGCTGGCGTGCTCCAGCAGCAGCACCGTGCTCGGTCGTTCGCCGGCCTTGACCTCCGCGTGGATCTGGCGCTGCGACTCCCAGGCGGCGAGGTAGTCGACCTCGTGCGTCCCGAGGGGACCGGGGTACAGGAAGTCGAGGTTCATGACTGGAGTCTAGGACGCGGCCGTGAGGGGGCCGTGCGTCGTGGGTGTCGGTGCTGGGGCGGTGGGTGCTGGGTGGTGGGTGGTGGGCAATTTCCATCCACGGGTGGGTAGTGCGTGCTCGGGGGCCGCGGGTGGTGGGCAATGTCCATCCACGGATGGAAATTGCAGGCCGGGTGGCCCGCGGGCGGGAATCTGCATCCACGGATGGAAATTGCAGGCCGGGTGGCCCGCGCGGGCGGGAATCTGCATCCACGGATGGAAATTGCGGTGCCGGTGTCCGTGCCGATGCCAGGGCCAAGGCCTACCGGTGCCGGTGAGGTTGCGGGTTCCAGGCGACAGACGGAGCCCGACGGCTCGTGGGTAGAGCTCAGTCGCGCAGAGAGTGCGCGATGGCGGTGGCGACGTCGGGAGCCAGGAACGTGAAGCCCTGGTCGGTCGCCTGCTGGGGCAGCAGCCAGACGTCCCCGAGGAGCTGCTCGGCGAAGTCACCGAGGACTGTCGACAGCACCGCCTTGGGCGCCTTGAGGAAGCGCGGCCGGTGGAGCTGTCCGGCCAGCTCGTCGGTGAACTCGGCGTTGGTGGTCGGCTGGGGCAGCGTCAGGTTGTACGGTCCGGAGGCCTCGTGGTGCTCCGCGGCCCAGAGCACGAAGCGGAGGTAGTCGCCGAGCTGGATCAGCGGCATGTGCTGGGTGCCGTCGCCGAGCACCGCCCCGGCGCCCAGTGACCACGCCCTCCTCATCACCGGGAACAGCCCACCGCTGGAGTCGATCACCGGACTGGTGCGCAACAGCACCACCCGGACACCGGCGTCGGCGGCGGGCTGAGCCGTACGCTCCCACTCCGCCACCAGCCCGGAGATCCAGCTGGCTCCCGCCGGCGCGGACTCGGTCAGCGGCTGATCGGATCCCTCGGACGGGTAGTAGCCGGTGGCGCTGGCCTGCAGCAGCACCGGAGCCGACCCTGTCCGCTCGTGCCGGGCCGTCAAGGCGTCGGCCAGCGTCCGGGTCGGGTTGATCCGTGAGGACCTGACCAGCTCCTTGCGCTTGGTGGTGAGTGGTCGGTCGGCGATGCCGACACCGCACAGGTTGACCACCGCGTCCACGTCGTCCAGCACGTGGTCGTCGAGCGTGCCCGCGTCGGGATCCCAGCCGAACTCGGTGGCCGAGCCCGGCTCGCGACGGACGAGCCGGACCACTTCGTGACCCTCCGACGCCAGCCGGATCCGCAGAGCCGTACCGAGGAACCCGGACGCGCCGGCCAGCAGATAGCGGATGGTTACAGCCCCAGCTCGGCGCCGAAGTCGCCCTCTTCGAGCCGGGCCTTGACCAGCGACAGGAAGCGGGCGGCGTCGGCACCGTCGACGATGCGGTGGTCGTACGACATCGACAGGTACATCATGTCGCGCACCGCGATGACCTCACCCAGGTTGGCGTCCTTGATCACCACCGGCCGCTTCACCAGCGCACCGGTGCCGAGGATGGCGACCTGCGGCTGGTTGATGATCGGGGTGTCCATCAGCGTCCCGGCGGAGCCGTAGTTGGTGATGGTGAAGGTGCCGCCGCTGAGCTCGTCCGGTCCGACCTTGCTCTGCCGGGTCCGCGCGGCCAGGTCGCCGATCTTCTTGGCGATCCCGGCGAGGTTGAGGTCGCCCGCGTCCTTGATCACCGGCACCAGCAGGCCACGCTCGGTGTCGACCGCGATGCCGATGTGCTCGGCGTCGGGGTAGGTCACCACCCCGGCCTCGGTGTCGATGGTCGCGTTGACCTTCGGGTACACCTTCAGCGCCTCGATGGCGGCCTTGGTGATGAACGGCAGGTACGACAGGCTCGCGCCCTCGCGGGCCTTGAAGTCGTCCTTGGCCTTCGCCCGGATCCGGGAGATGGCGGTGAGGTCGACCTCGACGGTCGCGGTGAGCTGGGCCGAGACCTGCAGCGACTCGACCATCCGCTTGGCGATGGTCTTGCGCAGCCGGGACAGCTTCTCCGTGGTGCCGCGCAGGTTGCTCGGCTCGGCGGCCGGCTTCTTCGCCGCCGGAGCGGGGGTGGAGGCGGCTGCGGCGGGAGCAGCGGCCGGGGCCGGAGCCTCGGCAGCCTTCTTGGCCTCCTCGGCCGCGGCCAGCACGTCCTGCTTGCGGATCCGCCCGCCGACCCCCGTGCCGGTCACCGACGACAGGTCGACGGAGTGCTCGGCGGCCAGCTTGCGGACCAGCGGGGTGACGTAGCTGCGGTCCCCCTCGGCGGTCTCGGACTTGGCCGGCTCGGGCTTCGCGGGCGCCGCCTTGGCGGGCTCGGCCTTCGGCTGCTCGGCCTTGGGCTGCTCGGCCTTCGGGGCTGCGGCTTCGGGCTGCGCGGGGATCGGCGCCTGGCCGCCCTCGTCACCGGCCTCGGTCTGCTCCTCGATGGTGTCCGCGCTGTCCACCTGTGCGGTCTCGTTCGACGGTGCCTCGGCCTCGGGAGCCGACTCCGCCGCAGACCCGTCACCGATGACGGCCAGCACGGCCCCGACCTCGACGGTCTCGTCCTCGGCCACCCGGATCTCCAGGATGGTGCCGGCCGTCGGCGAGGGGATCTCGGTGTCGACCTTGTCGGTCGAGATCTCCAGCAGCGCCTCGTCGGCCTCCACCGTGTCGCCGACCTGCTTCAGCCAGCGGCTGACAGTGCCTTCGGTCACGCTCTCGCCCAGGGCCGGGAGGGTGACCTCGGTGCCGCCACCGCCACCGCCAGCCGTGCCGGCGGCGGGACCGCTGGAGCTGGCCTGCGACGCCTTCTCCTCGTCGGCTTCCGCGCTCGGGGCGGGCTCGGGCTCGGGCTCCGGCTCGGGCTCGGCTTCCGCCTCGGCCTGGTCGCCGCCGGAGTCGCCGGCCGGCGCCTCGTCGGCGTCACCGATGACCGCCAGCTCGCCGCCGACCTCGACCGTCTCGTCCTCGGCCGCCTTGATCTCCAGCAGCACACCGGCCACCGGCGAGGGGATCTCGGTGTCGACCTTGTCGGTCGAGACCTCGAGCAACGGCTCGTCTGCCTCCACCGAGTCACCGACCTGCTTCAGCCACCGGGTGACGGTGCCCTCGGTGACGCTTTCGCCGAGAGCGGGGAGAGTTACGGAGGTCGACATGAGGTGGTGGGACTCCTTCTGGCGCAGAACCGGGGGGTCAGACGCTTGGTCGCGTGTGACCTGAGCGTAACGGTGTGGCTCAGCCTAGCCATAGGCGTCCCACCGCGCTCGGGCCCGCCCGGGTCGCTCGACCGGGCGGCCGTCCCGGCGGGCGCGCAGCGTCAGCCGTGGACGTGCAGGGCTTGCCGGCGAGGGCGAGGTGGGCCTCGCCGAGGGCCTCGGACTGGGTGGGGTGGGCGTGCGACAGGGCCGCGACGTCGGCGGGGAAGGCGTCCCAGCCGGTGATGAGCTGTGCCTCGCCGATCAGCTCGCTGACCCGCGAGCCCACCAGGTGCACCCCCACCACCGGGCCGTCCACCCGGCGTACGAGCTTCACGAAGCCCTGCGTCTTGAGGATCTGCGACTTCCCGTTGCCGGCCAGGTCGTAGGTCAGCGTCTGCACGTCCCCGTACGCCTCCCGGGCGGCCGCCTCGCTCAGCCCCACCGAGGCGACCTCGGGGTCGCTGTAGGTCACCCGCGGGAGATCCTGGTCGCGGACCGGCACCGGCGGCCGTTCCCCACCGACCGGTTCGGTGGGCGATCTCCTCGGCCACGAAGATGCCGTGGGCGAATCCCCGGTGGGCCAGCTGCGGCCCGGCGACCAGGTCGCCGACGGCGTAGACGCCGGGCACGGACGTCGCCAGCCGCTCGTCGACCACCACCAGACCGCGCTCCAGCACCACCCCGGCCTCGGCGTAGCCGAGCCCGTCGCTCACCGGACCCCGTCCGACAGCGACCAGCACCAGGTCACCGGCGATCTCTCCGCCGTCGGCCAGCAGCAGCCGGACGCCGTCGTCGGTGGTGCTGACGTCCTCGACGCCGACCCCGGTCCGCACCGTCATCCCCCGCTTGCGGAACGCCCGCTCGACCGCCGCGGAGATCTCCGGCTCCTCCCCGGCCAGCAACCGGGGGAGGGCCTCCACGATCGTGACCTCGACTCCCAGCGAGGTCCACGCGGAGGCGAACTCGGCGCCGATCACGCCGCCGCCGAGCACCACGGCCCTGGTCGGCAGGGTCTCCAGCCGCAGGGCGTGCTCGCTGGTCAGCACCCGGGTGCCGTCGACGGTCACGCCCGGCAGCGACCTGGCGGCCGAGCCACTGGCCAGCACGGTGGCCGGGGCCGTGATCAGCTCGTCGGCCACCCGGACGCCGACCGTGCCGTCCACCGCCTCCAGCCGCCCCTCGCCCTGCACGACGGTGATGCCGCGGCTCTTGACCAGGCCGGTCAGCCCCTTGAACAGCCGGGTCACCACCGAGTCCGCGTACGCCGTGATCTCCTGGGCGTCGACCCGGTCGAGGGTGGCGTGGATGCCGAACCGGCTGCCGTGCCGGGCGGCGTCGGCCACCTCCGCCGCGTGCAGGATCGCCTTGGTCGGGATGCAGCCGCGGTGCAGGCAGGTGCCGCCGAGCTTGCCCTTCTCCACCAGGGTCACCCGCAGCCCCAGCTGGGCGGCGCGCAGAGCCGCCGCGTACCCGCCGCTGCCCCCGCCGAGGACGACCAGATCCGGCTGCTCGGTCATGGGAGAACGCGTTCCGTCATGGGAGCAAACTAGCGCCGCGACGCCCACGGGTCGGGGTCACCGGCGGCCGACGTCAGCCGCGCTCGATCAACCGGGACAGCACGATGATCGACTCGGTGTGGTCGATGGTGTCGTCGCCGCGGATCCGTTCCAGGGCCCGTTCCAGGTCGCGGACGTTGCGAGCCCGGACGCGCAGGATGGCGTCCGCCTGTCCGGTCACCGTGGAGGCGCTGACCACCTCGGGGATGGAGTCCCAGGTGTTCAGCAGCGCCTGCGGCGACACGGTGCCCTTGCAGTAGACCTGCACGTACGCCTCGGTGCCCCACCCGAGCGACTCCGGGTCGACGATGGTGGTGAAGCCGGCGATCGTCTCGTCCGCGATCATCCGGTCCACCCGTCGCTTGACCGCCGGAGCCGAGAGATTCACCTCGGCGCCGATGTCGGCGAAGGTCGCGCGGGCGTTGCGGACCAGGTGGTGCAGGATTCGTTCGTCCACGACGTCCATGGGTCCTAACCCTAGCCGCGCAACGTATCGCTGTTGAGGCGGAATGGACAGCCGGAATGACGACCAAAGTCGCAACATCCGGCGATTGATTGCGCACCGGCCGGTTCCTAGGCTGAAGGCGACCGTGCCTCACCAGGACCGGCGGGAGGGATGCCGTCCCTCGATCGCGTCGATCGGAGCCCACCCATGACCAACCTCGCCTACGCACCCACGGGCAGCACGCAGCGCGTGCCCCGCCCGCGCCACTTCCTGATGACGCCGCCGCGGCACTTCGCGGTGGAGTACGCGATCAACCCCTGGATGCACCCGGGGATCGAGGTCGATCGGGACCTCGCCCTGCGCCAGTGGCAGACCCTGGCCGACACCTACCGCCGCCTCGGGCACCGGGTCGACCTCCTCGACCCGGTCGCCGGTCTGCCCGACATGGTGTACGCCGCCAACGGCGCCCTGGTGACCCGCACCGCCACGATCGCCGCCCGGTTCGCGTACCCGCAACGGGCCGCGGAGTCCGCTGCGTACGCGGGCTGGCTGGAGAGCCACGGTCTGGGTCCGGTCCACCAGCCGGTCGAGGTGAACGAGGGGGAGGGTGACTTCCTGGTCGTGGGCGACACCATCCTGGCCGGCACCGGCTTCCGCACCACCCCCGCCGCACACGCGGAGGTGGCCCGGCTGACCGGTCTGGAGGTGGTCAGCCTCGAGCTCGTCGATCCCGCGTACTACCACCTCGACACCGCCCTGGCCGTGCTCGACGACCGCACGGTGGCCTACTACCCGGAGGCGTTCTCACCGGTCGCCCAGGCGGTGCTGGCCACCCTCTACCCGGACGCCGTCATCGCCACGGCGGCCGACGCCGCGGTGCTCGGGCTGAACGCGGTGTCCGACGGTCGGCACGTCGTCCTGGCGCCGGGGGCCACCGATCTCGCCGCCCAGCTGACCGAGCGCGGTTTCGAGGTGCTGCCGGTGGACCTGTCCGAGCTGCTCAAGGGCGGCGGCGGCGTCAAGTGCTGCACCCTCGAGCTGCGGCGACCGACAGCCGGCGGCGCGTCCGGGGCGGAGGTGGGAGCATGAGCCAGACCATGACCGACAGCAGCGCCGTGACCGAGCACCGCAGCCCCCGTGCGACAGTGCCCGCTGCGGCCGATCCCACGGCCGACGAGATCGCCCTCGAGGACGCGCACGTCGCTCACAACTACCACCCGCTGCCCATCGTCATCGCCGAGGCCGAGGGTGCCTGGGTGACCGACGTGACGGGTCGGCGCTACCTCGACTGCCTGGCGGCCTACTCCGCGGTCAACTTCGGGCACCGCAACCCCACGGTGGTGCAGGCGGCCAAGGAGCAGCTGGACCGGGTCACCCTGGTCAGTCGGGCCTTCCACTCCGACCAGCTCGGCACGTTCGCGGCCGAGCTGTGTGCGCTGGCCGGCAAGGACATGATGCTGCCGATGAACACCGGCGCCGAGGCGGTGGAGAGCGGTCTGAAGGTGGCCCGCAAGTGGGGTCACGACGTCCGCGGGATCGAGAACCCGACCATCGTGGTGGCGGCCGGCAACTTCCACGGCCGGACCATCTCCATCATCTCGTTCTCCGACGACCCGGACGCCCGCGCCGGCTTCGGTCCCTACACGCCGGGCTTCCGCACCGTCCCGTACGGCGACGTGGCCGCCGTCGAGGCGGCCTGCGACGCGAGCACCGTCGCGGTGCTGGTCGAGCCGATCCAGGGCGAGGGTGGCGTCGTGATCCCGCCGGCCGACTACCTGCCGGGGCTGCGCGAGCTGTGCGACCGGCGCCAGATGCTGTTGATCTGCGACGAGATCCAGTCGGGACTGGGACGGACCGGGACGACCTTCGCCTCCGAGCACGTCGGTGTCGAACCAGATCTCTACCTGCTCGGCAAGGCCCTGGGCGGCGGGGTCGTCCCCGTCTCGGCCGTGGTCGGCAACGCCGACGTGCTCGGTGTGCTGCATCCCGGCCAGCACGGGTCCACCTTCGGTGGCAACCCGCTGGCGGCCGCCGTCGGGCTGAGCGTGGTGCGGATGCTGGCCGACGGCTCCTGGCAGCGTCGGGCGAGCGAGCTCGGTGAGGTGCTGGGCGACCGGCTGCGCGCGCTGATCGGGCAGGGGGTCACCGCGGTCCGGTGCGTCGGCCTGTGGGCCGGGGTGGACATCGACCCGGCCCTGGCCACCGGTCGTGAGGTCAGCGAGCGGCTGATGGCCCGCGGGATCCTGGTCAAGGACACCCACGGCTCGACCATCCGCCTCGCCCCGCCGCTCGTCGTCACCGCCGACGAGCTGCACTGGGCCGTCGACCAGCTCGCCGAGGTCCTGACCGACCTGCGCTGAGAGCGACCCGAGCCGGCGTGCGGACCGCCCCTTCATACTGGGGGTCATGGGTTGGTTGAAGCGGGGTACGCAGAAGCTGCGGCGGGGTGGTGGAGCGGGTAGGCCCTCGGGCAAGGTCGACGACGCCATCACGATGCACCTGAGCGAGTTCGCGAGCACCCACCGTGGCGTCGAGGCGTTCATCGAGCCCCGTACGTCGGTCACCCAGACGACCCTGCTGCTGGTGGCCTGGGACGGCGAGTGGACCCGTCGGGTGGTGCCCTCGCCGGAGTGGGGACACAAGTTCGCCGAGAGCCTGCAGATCCCCGGCTACGACGCGGCCGTGGTCGGCTACCCGCAGCGGATGCGGGACTACAACACCCGCAACAAGAAGCACCCCGACCTGCGGTGAGGTGAGGGACCCCGAGCGCCGCGCTCAACTCATGGCGCTGCTCGCCGGCGCTCTGGGCCGCTCGTTCGTCGCTCCTCGGGCCGGGACGACAAGCGTGTCCCGACCCGATCCGCTCCTGCACTCCCGACCGCGCCGGCTTGCGCTGCGCCGAACAGCGCCGCCGAGCAGCGCCTTAGCTTCATTCCTCCAGTGAGCGTGCCAGTGCCACGAGGGTCCTGACGCCGAAGCCGGTGCCGCCGGGCGAGACGTAGCCGCTGCCGCCGCCGTCGGTCCACGCCGGCCCGGCGATGTCCACGTGAGCCCAGGCGATGCCCTCGCCGACGAACTCCCGCAGGAACGCTGCCGCGACCAGGGCTCCGCCGGCCCGGTCGCCGCTGGTCGAGCGGAGGTCGGCCACCTTGGAGTCGAGCTTGGGGCGGATGTGCTTGGGGATCGGCAGCTGCCAGACGTCCTCGCCGGCGGCCTCGGCGGCATCCAGCACCCGGTCCGCGGTGTCGTCGTCGCTGGCCATCAAACCGGCGGTCTTGTCACCCAGGGCGACCACCGCCGCCCCCGTCAGGGTGGCCATGTCCACGATCAGGTCCGGCGCGTCCTCGCTGGCCCGGGCGATGGCGTCGGCCATCACCAGCCGCCCCTCGGCGTCGGTGTTGCCGTTCTCCACGGTCTTGCCGCCGTACATGGTCAGCACGTCCGACGGGCGGTAGGCGGTGTCGGAGGGCAGGTTCTCGGCCAGGGAGGCGTACGCGGTCACCTTGACCCGCAGTCCCAGGTCGGCGATCGCGCCCACCGCCGCGATCACCGCTGCGGCACCGGCCATGTCGCACTTCATCGTGTACATGCTGTCGCCGGGCTTCAGGTTCAAGCCGCCGGAGTCGAAGGTGATGCCCTTGCCGACCAGGGCCAGGTGGTGCTTGGCGCCGCGGGGGGAGTAGGCGATCCGGACCAGCCGGGGGAGTCGTGAGGAACCCCCACCGACAGCCAGGATGCCGCCGTAGCCGCCCTTGGCCAGCGCCTTGTCGTCCAGCACCTCGACCGACACCTTGGCGTCCTTCAGGAACGTCTTGGCCTCCTCGGCGAACGAGGCGGGGTACAGCAGGTTCGGCGGGATGTTGACCCACTCCCGCGCGGTGGCCACCGCGCGGGCGATCGTCTGGGCCGTGGTGACCGACTCCGTCGTGCTCACCCGACGCCCGGCCAGCGGGCTGATCACCGCGATCGAGGTCACGGCGGCGGCCTGGTCGGCGCCCTTGCCGGTGGGGCGGTAGCGGTAGCTGCCCAGCAACGCGCCCTCGGCCACGGCCTGCACCGTCTCCGGCTCGTCGGCTCCGAGGGCGACGGCGATCTGGGCGCCGCCGTCGGTCTGCTTCGCCGCCTGCTTGACGCCGGCCCCGGCGGCCTGGCGCAGGTCCTCGGGCGTCGGCGACTCCAGGCCCAGCCCGACGACGATGACGACGGGCCAGCCACCGACAGCAGGGAGAGTCCGGGTGTGACCGGCGTCGGCCTTGGCGCCGACGCTGGCGGCCACTGCGGTCAGCCCCAGGCCGAGTCGCTTGTCGTACTCCTTGTCCAGGCCGGTGGGGGCTCCCACCACACCGTCGGCGCCGTAACCCAGGACCAGCGCGGTCGCTGACCGGTCGGGCGTCCGGGCGACGGTCAGGGTCGGCAGGCTGGGGACGGGCACGGGGGCTCCTTCACTCGCGGGTTCACTCGGTGGATCAGCCCGGCGCAGAACGCGGGACCAGCCCACAGTAGTGGGGTAGGTTCGTCGACGTGTCCACCGCATCATCGGCTGCTTCCCCGCCGACCGGTGGGAACCGGTCCCAGCCCTCGGTGAGTGAGCCGGTCCCGACGGCACCGTCGCTGAAGCGGTCCCCGGTCCACGACCGGCACGAGGCCGCCGGCGCCAAGTTCTCCGAGTTCGGCGGCTGGTCGATGCCGCTGGAGTACGCGGGGGCCGGGGTCCTGGCCGAGCACTCAGCCGTCCGTACGGGTGTCGGTCTCTTCGACGTCAGCCACCTCGGCAAGATCGCCGTCACCGGGCCCGGGTCGGCCGCCTTCGTCAACCGCTGCCTGACCGCCGACCTGGGCAAGATCACTCCGGGACAGGCCCAGTACTCGATGATCTGCAACGACGACGGTGGGGTCGTCGACGACCTGATCGCCTATCTCGACGGTCCGGACCACGTCCTGCTGATCCCCAACGCCGCCAACTGCGCGGAGGTCGCCGGTCTGCTCTCGGCCGCCGCTCCCGGGGACGTCACCGTCGAGGACCAGCACGAGGCGTACGCGGTGTTCGCGGTCCAGGGTCCGCACAGCGACGAGGTGCTCGAAGCCGCCGGTCTGCCCACCGGCCACGGCTACATGTCGTTCGCCCACGCCGAGCTGTCCGGTGTGCCGCTCACCGTCTGCCGCACCGGTTACACCGGCGAGCGCGGCTACGAGCTGGTCGTGGCCAGCGCGCAGGCAGGTGTCGTCTGGGACGCGTTGGTGGCGGCCGGGGAGCCGTACGGGATCCAGCTCGCCGGTCTGGCCGCCCGTGACACGCTGCGGACCGAGATGGGCTACCCGCTGCACGGTCAGGACATCTCGCCCGACATCTCCCCGGTGCAGGCCCGGCTGGGCTGGGCCGTCGGCTGGAAGAAGGACGCCTTCTTCGGCGACGCCGCGCTGCGGGCGGAGAAGGAGGCCACCCCGAACCGGCTGCTCTGGGGCCTGCGCGCGGTCGGGCGCGGGATCCCCCGGCCGGGGATGCTGGTTCGCGACAACGACGGGCGGGAGATCGGGTCGATCACCTCCGGGACCTTCTCGCCCTCGTTGAAGACGGGGATCGCCCTCGCCCTGCTCGACCCACGGTTCGTGCTGGGTGAGCAGGTCCTGGTCGACGTACGGCAGCGGCAGGAGGCGTTCACCATCGTCAAGCCGCCGTTCGTCACCCCTGGCGTCCGCGAGCCGTGAGGGGGCTCATCACCGGACGCCGGCTGGCCCACCTGGTCCTCGCCCTGGCCGGTCTGCTGGTGGCTCTGTATCCGTTCACCCTGGGGGCCGATCCCACGGTGACCTGTCGGGGCGTGGAGCTGAGTCCGGGTCAGAGCTGCGCCAAGGCCGATGGCAGCGCGGCGCAGAGCTACGAGGCGCGCGCGCGTGACGCGCGCAACGCCGCTCCGGTCATCGTGGGGGTCGGGTTGCTGGTGGCCGTCTTCGGCGCCGGTCTGTTCGTGTCCGACGTCCGCCGGGACCGTTCGCGCGCCACCACGACCTGAGGTTCAGCCGGAGACGACGAAGGCGCAGGCCGGGTCGGTGGAGAGTGCCGCCGCGATCCGCTGCCGCCCCCGCTCGCTGAGGTCGCCCGGCAGGGCGTCGAGGTCGAACCAGCCGACCGCCAGCGACTCCTCGTCGCCGACCGCGGCTTCCCCGGAGGCGTAGCGGCAGCGGAACGTCATGGAGATGTACTGACAGCGATCCCCGTTCGGGTAGGTGATGTCCGGATCGGCGATCAGGCTCACCAACCGTTCGACGACCACCCTGACCCGGGTCTCCTCCCAGAGCTCGCGGGCCAGGCTGTCGGCCGGCTGCTCACCCGGCTCGACGATCCCGGCCGGCAGGCTCCAGCGGCCGTTGTCCGCCCGCTGGCCCAGCAGGATCTGCTCGTGTCCGGGATCGCCGCGCAGGACCACGCCGGAGACTCCCGGCAGCAGCAGCGGTCGATGTCCCCAGACCTCGCGGAGCTCGGTGATGTAGGTGGGGGTGGGCATGCTCAGGGCATCCGGACGATCTGGCCCGCGTACGCCAGACCGCCGCCGAACGCGAAGAGCAGCACCGGCGCACCCGACGGAAGCGGGGACCTCTCCTGCAGCTTGGACAGCGCCAGCGGGATGGACGCCGCCGACGTGTTGCCCGACTCGGTGACGTCGGTGGCGACGACGGCGTTGACGGCGCCGATCTTGGCCGCCAGCGGCTCGATGATGCGCAGGTTCGCCTGGTGCAGCACGATGGCGGCCAGGTCCTCGGGTGCCAGGGACGCCTTGTCGATGACCTCCCGGGCGATCCTCGGCAGCTCGAAGGTGGTCCACCGGTAGACGGCGCGCCCGTTCTGGGCGAACTTGTCGTTGTCGGACCGCTCGATCCGCACGGCGTCGCCCAGCTCGGGGACGCAACCCCACAGGACCGGGGAGATGTGCTCGTCGGCGTCGGCGGTGAGCAGGAAGGCGCCGGCACCGTCGGCGGTGAGCACACAGGTGGTCCGGTCGGTGAAGTCGGTGACGTCGGTCAGCTTCTCCGCACCGATCACCAGAGCCGTGGTGGAGGCACCGGCCGCGATGGCGTGCTGGGCGATCGCGACGGCGTGCGGGAAGCCGGAGCAGGCGGTGTTGATGTCCATGGTGGCCGGGGCCCCGGGGATCCCCAGCCGGTGCGCCACCCGGGCGGCCATGTTGGGGGACCGGTCCAGCGCGCTGCAGGTGGCCACGATCACCAGATCCACCTGGTCGGCGGTCGCCCCGGCCTTGGCCAGCGTGTCCCGTGCGGCCTTCTCGGCCATCACGTCGACGGTCTCGTCGGGTCCGGCCCAGCGCCGTTCCCTGATCCCGACCCGCCGCTGGATCCACTCGTCGCTGGTCTCCACCATGGTCTCCAGCTCGGAGTTGGTGACCACCCGCTCGGGCTGGAAGTGCCCGACCGCAACCAGTCGTGACCCGGTCATGAACGCTCCCTCTCGATCATGGTCGGAGCGTATGCCATCGGGTCCGGGCGGGGTCGGCCGTCTCGGCCGCCCCCGCCCGCAGCGTCACTCCGGGTCGAGCGACATCGGACCGTAGACGAGCCGGTCCTCCTCGTACAGGCGCACGGCCCGGACCCCGGCTTCCCGGAGCTCGGGATAGAACTCACCGAGCCAGGTCTCGGCATCGCCCTGGCTGTGCCAACGCTGCTCGAGCTCGGCCGGTATCGGTGGTTCACCCACCCAGCGCCACGCCATCGTCGTCCCCGGCCGGCTCAGGTGAGGCGTTCGGTGGGGGAGGCCTTGCCGACCACGGAGCCGTCCCGCTGGACGGCGTCACCGAGGGCGTCGTCGATGCCGGCCAGCGTCTCGGCCGACAGCTTCCTGCCGGCCGCCTCCACGTTGGCGGTGATCTGCTCGGGCCGCGAGCCGCCGGTGATGGCCGAGGCCACGTTGTCGTTCTGGAGCACCCAGGCCACGGCCAGCTGGGCCATGGTCAGTCCCTCGGCCTCGGCCAGCGGCTGGAGCTGCTGCACCCGGGTCAGCAGGTCCTCGTCCGAGACCAGGTTCTTGATGAAGTTCGCTCCGCCGCCGGCTTCGTCGGTCGCCCTGGAGCCCTCGGGCACGGGCTGACCGGGCTTGTACTTGCCGGTGAGCACACCCTGCGCGATCGGGGAGAAGACGACCTGGCTGATCCCCAGCTCGCGGCAGGTCGGCACCACCTCGGGCTCGATCACCCGGTAGAGCGCGCTGTACTGCGGCTGGTTGGACACGAAGGGGATCCGCAGCTCACGGGCCAGGGCGTGACCGGCGCGCAGCTGGTCGGGGGTCCACTCGCTGACCCCGATGTAGAGCGCCTTGCCTGATCGGACCACGTCGGCGAAGGCCTCCATGGTCTCCTCCAGCGGCGTGAAGTGGTCGTAGCGGTGCGCCTGGTAGAGGTCCACGTAGTCGGTCTGGAGCCGCTTCAGCGAGCCGTTGATCGACTCGTGGATGTGCTTGCGGGACAGACCGGTGTCGTTCGGTCCCTTGGGGCCGGTGGGGAAGTAGACCTTGGTGAAGATCTCCAGGCTCTCGCGGCGTTCCCCGGCGAGGGCGTCGCCCAGGATCTGTTCGGCCTTGGTGTTGGCGTACACGTCGGCGGTGTCGAAGGTCGTGATGCCGGCCTCGAGGGCCGCGCGGACGCAGACCGCGGCCTTCTCGGCCTCCACCTGCGAGCCGTGGGTGACCCAGTTGCCGTAGCTGATCGCCGAGACCTTCAGCCCGCTGTTGCCGAGATACCTGAACTCCATCGTCGTCTTCCACTCCTACGTACGTCGTCGTCGGACCAGCAGAACACCGACCCGACGACCGACCCTACTCAGCCCCACCGACACGATCCGAGCGAGCGTCAGCGAGCGAGCCCGTCGCGAGCAAAGCGTCTTGCTCTCCGGCGAGCGTCAGCGAGCCGGCCCCGTCGCGAGCGACCGCGCAGCGGAGCGCCCGGCTCTGCCTGGACAGACGAGAGAGCACGACACGCTTTTCGTCGTGCGAACGAGGAAGGAAGGCAGAGCCAATCGGCGCGCAGCGGAGCAGCGAGTGACG